>NZ_ATHR01000005.1:0-20360 GCF_000523295.1 Lebetimonas sp. JS085 | reverse complement strand
GGAATTTTGAACGGTCTCTATCAGGACGGTAAGAATAACCCTGATTTTGCAAATCTTCTATAAATTCCCTCTCAAGTGCCGCTTCGCTTTGATAATTTTCGTTTACCGCCCATGTTTTTTCGTATCTATCAAGCACGATGAAGTTGTTTGTATTTGCTATTGGTTTTGTGTATGTTTGCATTTTTTATCCTTTATGTGCGAATAAATTTGCATCTCCTTGGAGAAGCGATTTTAACCGCTTATATATTTATTTCCGGAGGAGCGATTTTAACCGCTTATATATAGGAGGTTAAAACCTCCTCTCCTTTTATTATATTTTACTCATAAACCCCATAAAATCTCTCTTTCCAATCTTTAAGTCCTGCTTTAAAACCATTAAACTTTATATAGTTATAAACAATATTAAAATGCTCCTCATTCCTTATAACTTTGTCATAATAATTTTTTTCCCAAAATTTACCGCTTTTATTTAACATTTTATTTATTCTATAAGCACTTTCACCCTTAATTTTTTTTATAATAATGTCTAAATCTTTTATCTGTTTAAAAAGTAAATGTATATGATTTGGCATAATGGTAAAAGCAATTAATTCATAAAATATTTTATCTAAATTTATCAAAAAATCTTTCAAAAATTCAAATATTTCATCATTTAAATATGCACCTTTTAAAGAATTGTCTAAATATTTATCGATTAGATATTCCTGTTTTTTATTTTCAATATTTTGAGTTCTAATTTTTCTAATATAACTATCTAAACTATCTTGTGTCCTAAAAGTTACAAATTGATAATATCCTTTTAAATTAATGTGTGGTAAAGTTTTTTTTATTTGCATTATTTTTCCCTTTTTTACTTCGTTTATTATTTTGTGAGACTAAAGTCTCACCTCCGATTTAATTTAGTATATTCGGAGAAACGATTTTAACCGCTTATATATAGGAGGTTAAAACCTCCTCTCCAGGAAAAGCGAATTTATTCGCTTATATTTAATTTCTTTTACATTTTAAAATCCAAAAGTAAATTTCTGTAATACTCATACTGTTTTTTTCTAAGCTCAATTTCTTTTGGTAAACCCTCGCTTATAGAGTTTGCAAGTGTGTCAAATTTATCGAGGATTTTAACTATCTCTTTTTGTATTTCAAGTGGAGGGATTGGGATTTTTATATTTGAAATTTCACTTGTTTTTAATGCCGGGATACCTGCTCCATGTTGTTTATTCATTAATTTATGTTGATTTAGTTTTAAAAAATGAAAAATAAATCTATTTTCTACTATATCTTTTTTAGGTAAAATTACATAACAATGAGCATTAGCCCAAAATTTAGTAGTGACAAAATTTACAAATCCGGCAGAAGCACCACCTTGACTTATAATGATTGTATTTTCAGAATAATTATATTTGTCTGTAAAACCTGAATAAGTTATTCCTCCATTATAAGCAGGATACTTTCCCGTTTTAGCAAGTTGACTTTTATTTATTTGTTTCCCTTTTTCTATTTTTATCACTTCTCCCAACTTTTTCCACTCAACTTCATCACCAAAAGTTAAAAGTTTATCACGATAATATTCATATTGTTTTTTTCGCGCATGAAGCTCTGCTGTAAGCTCTGCTGTAAGCTCTGTAAAAGTGTCGAGGATTTTAACTATCTCTTTTTGTATTTCAAGTGGAGGAATTGGGATTGGAATTTTAGCCATTTGATTACTCATAAGTTTTGGATTACCCATACCTGAATATACATGTTTTTTTGCTTCAATTGTTAACCAATAATATAAAAACTTATATATTAGATTTATTTGATTATTTATTATTATTAATCCGCTAACGTTTGTAATAGAAAATTTTCCTTTTCTATAAAATACTGTTCCAGCATTTGCTCCATCTGTTGTCCAATTAACAAATTCACCATCAAAATCATAAGTGTTTATTTTTCCAATTTCACCATTATTTACAGTTTGAGAACTATATACCGGATATATTCCTTTATTATCTCTCAAATATCTTTTTGAAATGACTTTTCCTCTTTTTAATTCAGCTATTTCTCCTAACTTTCTCCACTCAACCTTAACATTTTTTAATTTTTCAATAAATTTTTCCATTATATTTCTCCGTCTATTTCGGTAATGATTTTATCAATTTCCACTCGTAATCTGTCTATTTTTGCCACTGTTGTTTTTATCTCTTTATTTAACTTTTTGATGTCTATTTTTTCCCTGGTATCTTCTGGTTCTACATAAGAGCCGACTGATAGATTATAGTCATTTTCTTTTATCTCTTCCAATGATGCATTATGTGAAAAGTGTTTTATTTCTTCTTTGCTTTTGAAAACTTTCAAAATCTTATCTATATGCTCATCTTCTAAAATATTATTGTTTGTTGCTTTTTTGAAAAGTTTGCTTGCATCGATAAACTGGGTTTTGGTGTCTGGCTTATGTTTGGAAAGCACGAGAATATTTACCGCAATTGAAGTTCCGTAAAACAGATTTGGTGCAAGTGATATTATAGTTTCTATATAGTTGTTGTCTATTAGATATTGACGAATTTTTTTCTCAGCACCGCCTCTGTAAAAAATCCCAGGAAATGTAACGATAGCGGCTCTTCCTTTGGCTGAAAGGTAGCTTAAAGAATGCAAAATAAAAGCAAAATCAGCTTTTGATTTTGGAGGCAAAACACCAGCAGGTGTGAATCTGTCGTCATTTATAAGTGTCGGGTCATCACTTCCTATCCATTTAATAGAATAAGGAGGGTTTGAAACTATTGCATCAAAAGGCTTTTGGTCGTTGTGTTTGGGGTCTGTTAGAGTGTCCCCGAGTTTAATATCAAATTTATCGTAATTGATATTATGTAAAAACATATTCATTCTTGCAAGATTGTAAGTGGTATGATTTATCTCCTGACCGAAAATCCATCTTCTATAATATGCTCGTCAAACTGTTTTTTTGCCTGAAGAAGCAGTGATCCGGAACCACAGGCAGGGTCGTAAATTTTATTTACTTTTTTTTGTTTGTGTATGGCAAGTTTTGCTATTAGTTTGGATACTTGCTGAGGTGTGAAAAACTCACCTCCGCTTTTTCCGGCGTTTGCCGCATATTTGGAAATCAAAAATTCATAAGCATCTCCGAAAAGGTCTATATGGCTGTTTTTAAAATCTCTAAAATCAAGTTCATTTACCCCTTTTAACACAGCACAAAGTCTTTTGTTTTTTTCAGCAACGGTGTTTCCGAGCCTGTTGCTTGTGGTGTCAAAATCGGCAAAAAGCCCTTTTATATCGTCTTCGCTTGGATATCCGCTGGCGGAATTTTCTATATTGCTGAAAATTTTTGCCAAATCCGTATTTAGGTTTTCATTATTGTCGCAGTTTGCCACAATATTGCAAAAAAGCTCGTTTGGATAGATGAAATAACCTTTTTCCTTTATTGCGTTGTCTTTAATTTCCGGTGTAATCATATCATCATTAAATTTTGAATAATCTATATCTTCCCCGCCTTCCATATAAGAAGCGAAATGTTCGCTTATAAAACGATAAAAAAGGCTTCCCAAAACATACTGCTTAAAATCCCATCCGTCAACCGAACCCCTCACATCGTTGGCTATTTGCCAGATTTTTCTGTGTAATTCCTCTCTTTGCGCAATACTTGGCATATATATTCCTTTGAATAAGATTTACATATTATAATAAAATTTAGACGTTTTTATTCAATATGTAAATGATTGTTATTTAAAATTAAATTTTTTAAAAATTAACTTTTTTTCTCTTGACAATAAAATGTTTTTTACTTATAATTTCAATCCACAAACGATGCCGGCGTAGCTCAGTTGGCTAGAGCAGCTGATTTGTAATCAGCAGGTCGGGGGTTCGAGTCCCTTCGCCGGCTCCATTCAGCGTTTGACCAGTTAGAATAAAAGGTGGGGTTCCCGAGTGGCCAAAGGGGACGGGCTGTAAACCCGTTGGCGTTCGCCTTCGAAGGTTCGAATCCTTCCCCCACCACCATTGAGTCATGAGTTTTCAAAAATGTGCAGGCATTTTTGGAATATATGCGGGTGTAGCTCAGTTGGCTAGAGCGTCAGCCTTCCAAGCTGAGGGTCGCGGGTTCGAGTCCCGTCGCCCGCTCCAGTCATGACAAACTGGGAGCTGAGCAAACTACGAGTATGGTTGTCTGCTCATAAACTCCCGAAATACTATTGTTTTGTAAAACAAAACATTGCTAGCAGTGTTTTTGCCCATATAGCTCAGTGGCAGAGCACTTCCTTGGTAAGGAAGAGGTCGCCGGTTCAATCCCGGCTATGGGCTCCAGCAAGGCCTTGTTGGAGTTCATAAATGAGCTAAATAAAATTTTAAACATGGAGGAAGAAATGGCAAAAGAAAAATACGTAAGAAATAAACCACACGTAAATATTGGTACAATCGGTCATGTTGACCATGGTAAGACTACTTTAACAGCAGCTATTTCAGGTGTTTTGGCACAAAAAGGATTTGCTGAACTTAAAGATTACGATCAAATCGATAACGCACCTGAAGAAAGACAAAGAGGTATTACTATTAATACATCTCATGTTGAATATGAAACAGATAAAAGACACTATGCACATGTTGACTGTCCAGGACACGCAGACTACGTTAAAAACATGATTACTGGTGCCGCTCAAATGGACGGAGCTATCTTAGTTGTTGCAGCAACTGACGGTCCTATGCCACAAACAAGAGAACATATATTGCTTTCAAGACAAGTTGGTGTTCCGGCAATTGTTGTATTCTTGAACAAAATGGATATGGTTGATGATGAAGAACTTCTTGAACTTGTTGAAATGGAAGTTAGAGAACTTTTAAGCGAATATGAATTTGACGGAGACAACGCACCTGTTATCGCTGGTTCAGCTCTTAAAGCTCTTGAAGAAGTAAAAGCCGGACAGCTTGGTGAATGGTCAGAAAAAATTATGGAACTTATGGATGCAGTTGACGAATATATTCCAACACCAGAAAGAGATACTGATAAAGATTTCTTAATGCCGATTGAAGACGTATTCTCAATTTCAGGAAGAGGTACTGTTGTAACAGGTAGAGTGGAAAGAGGTGTTGTAAAACTTGGTGATGATGTTGATATTGTTGGATTTAAACCAACAAGAACGACAAAAGTTACTGGTATTGAAATGTTTAGAAAAGAACTTGATGAAGGTGAAGCCGGTGATAATGTAGGGGTACTTCTAAGAGGTATCGGAAAAGATGAAGTTGAAAGAGGTATGGTTCTTGCAAAACCTGGAAGTATTACTCCTCATCATAAATTTGAATCAGAAGTTTATGTATTAACTAAAGAAGAAGGTGGTAGACATAAACCATTCTTTAACGGATATAGACCACAATTTTACATCAGAACAACTGACGTAACAGGAAGCATTCAATTACCAGAAGGCGTTGAAATGTGTATGCCTGGGGATAACGTAAAATTAACAGTAGAATTAATTGCTCCAATCGCACTTGAAGAAGGTACAAGATTTGCTATCAGAGAAGGTGGTAGAACTGTAGGTGCCGGAGTTGTTACAAAAATTATTGAATAAGGGTTTTCCCCTTATTTTTAAAGGATAATGATGAGAGAAATTATTCATCTAAAATGCAGTGAGTGTGGTAGATTTAATTATCATACTACAAAAGAAAAAAGAAAACATCCTGAAAAATTTGAAATGAGAAAATATTGCAAATGGTGCAATAAGCATACTGTTCATAAAGAATCAAAACTTTAATTGGGCACTCCCCGCAAAAATATAAATTTTTGTGGGGTTTAATATTAAGTTCACCCTCTTTCCAGGCTGTTAGATATAGCGGCCTGGTGAGCGGGTGTAGCTCAGTTGGCTAGAGCGTCAGCCTTCCAAGCTGAGGGTCGCGGGTTCGAGTCCCGTCGCCCGCTCCACAGGGCAGTAGCTCCAATGGTAGAGCGGCGGTCTCCAAAACCGCTTGTTGGGGGTTCGAGTCCCTCCTGCCCTGCCATTACCAATTTTTGGAAGAGGTATAAAATAGTGAGTAGTGAACAGTAAAAATGGGGAATAAAAAATGAAAAATGAAAAATTTAATATTAGAAGCTTAAGCAATTATATAAAAGAAGCAAAAATTGAATTGGATAAAGTAATTTTCCCAAGTGCAAATGAAGTTAAACAGTCTTTTATTTCAGTGGTTGCTGTAGTGACGGTCGTTACAGCATTTTTAGGTCTAATTGATCTGATAATGAGCGGAATATTAAAAGCTGTATTATAAGGAATATTATGGATTGGTATGCATTACAGGTCTATTCTGGAAGTGAATTGGCAGTTAAAAAAGCAATTGAAAATTTAAAAAACGAAGAACATTTAGAAAATATTTCTCAGGTAGTTGTTCCTACAGAAGAAGTATTGGAAGTTAAAAATTCTCAAAAAAAAGTTTATGAAAGAAGCATATATCCTGGTTATGTGTTTTTGGAAGCCAATTTAGATACAGCGCTTTGGCATAAAATACAATCTCTTCCAAAAGTTGGTAGATTCATTGGTGAATCTAAAAAACCAACTCCTCTTAAAAAAGAAGATGTTGAGCTTATTTTAGAGAAAGCTAAACAAAAAAGCGCACCAAAACCAAAAGTTTCTTTTGAAGAAGGTGAAATAGTTAGAATAAACGAAGGTCCGTTTGCGAATTTCACAGGGGAAGTAGAAGATTTTGATTATGAAAAAGGAATGTTAAAACTTAACGTTACAATTTTTGGAAGAAGCACTCCTGTTGAAATTCATTACACAAAAGTTGAAAAAATCGTATAAAAGGACACAAGATGGCAAAAAAAGTAATTGATGTATTAAAACTTCAAATCCCGGCAGGTAAAGCAAATCCGTCACCTCCAGTAGGTCCGGCTTTGGGTCAGAGAGGTATTAATATTATGGAATTCTGTAAAGCTTTTAATGAAAAAACAAAAGATATGATGGGATATAATATTCCTGTTGTAATTACTGTTTATGCAGACAGAAGCTTTACTTTTATTACAAAACAACCACCTGTAACAGACTTTTTAAAAAAAGCTGCAGGTATAGCGAAGGGTAGTTCAAATCCGCTTAAAGACAAAGTCGGAAAACTTACCAAGGCGCAATTAAAAGAAATTGCCGAGAAAAAATTACCTGATTTAAACACAGACGATGTAGAAGAGGCAATGAAAATTATTGCCGGCAGTGCAAGAAGTATGGGAATAGAAATAGAAAATTAATACCACTGTGAGTGGAAGTAAGAAATTTACGAGGAGTGAATATGGCAAAAAAACATGGTAAAAGATATTTGGAGCTTCTGAAAAAAATAGATAAAGATGTATATTCTTTAAAAGAAGCTGCCCAAAAAATAAAAGAACTTAAATCTGCAAAATTCGATGAAACAGTCGAACTTGCATTAAAACTTGGCGTAGACCCAAGACATGCAGATCAAATGATAAGAGGAAGTGTAGTGTTGCCTCACGGTACAGGAAAAACTGTAAAAGTAGCAGTAGTTGCAAATCCTGCTAAAATAGATGAAGCAAAAGAGGCGGGTGCTGATTATGTGGGTGACGAAGTATTCGATATGATTGAAAACGGAAATTTAGATTTCGATATTTTAATTGCAACACCTGATATGATGGGAAAACTTGGTAAATACGGAAGAATTTTGGGACCAAAAGGCCTTATGCCAAATCCAAAAACTGGAACAGTTACAATGGATATAGCCCAGGCGGTAAAAAATGCAAAAGCCGGTCAGGTTAATTTCAGAGTTGATAAAAAAGGTAATATGCACGTTGGTATTGGAAAAGTCAGCTTCTCTCCAGAAGCACTTTACGAAAATGCAAAAACATTTATTGAAAAAATCAATAAAATGAAACCGGCAAGCGCAAAAGGAAGATACCTTCAAAATGCCGCATTCTCACTTACAATGAGTCCGAGTTTAAAACTGGATGTAAATGAATTAGCGGAATATAAATAGGCATTGGCCTAAGTCTAAATGACTTAGAAAGCAGGTGGGTAACCTTAATTCCCTGCCGAGTCTAAGTGAAAGGAGCTTTATGAAAAAAGAATTAAAAAAACAAATCGTTGAGGAACTCAGCAACGAATTTAAAAATGATGTAAGTGTTTTTTATGCTGACTATAAAGGTCAGAGTGTACAAAACCTTGAAGAACTAAGAATTGCACTAAGAGCTGCTGAAGGAAAAGCCAAAGTTGTAAAAAACACGTTGGCAAAATTAGCTTTTGCAAATAACGGTGTTGAAGTTGATTTCGAAGAAAATAATATTTTTATCTGGGGTGAAGACCAGATTACATTAGCAAAAATATTAACTAAACATGCTAAAAATTATAAAGACACTTTTAAAATTAAAGGTGCGGTAATTGAAGGTGAAGTAAAAGATGCGGCATATGTTGAAGAAGTAAGCAAACTTCCAACAAAAGACGAATTGCTTGGTATGGTTGCATTTATGATGAAAGCTCCTATTGCAAAATTTGCATGGGGACTAAATAAATTAATAGAAAAAAAATCTGAAGAAAATTAAAAGGAGAGATAATGGCTTGTACAGTTGAACAAATTTTAGAAACTATAGAAAATTTAACAGTTAAAGAATTAAACGAATTAGTAAAAGCATTTGAAGAAAAATTTGATGTAAGCGCACAACCTACAGTAGTTGCAGGAGCAGGTGCAGCAGGAGGAGAAGCAGCTGAAGAAAAAACTGAATTTGATGTAATATTAAAAGCACCGGGTGCTAAAAAAATCAATGTAATTAAAGTTGTAAGACAAATTACTGGTGCCGGATTAAAAGAAGCAAAAGCTATGGTCGATGAAACTCCATCAACTATCAAAGAAGGTGTTTCTAAAGACGAAGCTGAAGAAATTAAAAAACAATTAGAAGAAGCGGGAGCAGAAGTAGAAGTAAAATAATCCTTGCTTTTTTTCTTTTTTTTTGATACACTTACAGTTTGTTAACCTCTACATAAATTCTGCGCAGGAGAGCCAATGTTAAACCAATTAAAATCAGCCAACAGGTTAAGATTAGATTTTTCAAAAATACCTCAAATAGTTGATATTCCGAATTTATTACATTTACAGCAAAATTCTTTTAGAGACTTTATTAATTTAAAAGAACCTGAAAAAAGCGGTATTCACAATGTGTTTAAATCGATGTTTCCAATCAGTGACACACAAAACAGAATCACGCTTGAATATGTGGGTATTGAATTTAAAAAACCCAAATATACGGTTAGAGAATGTATGGAAAAAGGTCTTACTTATTCTATTCCGATAAGAATAAAAGTCAGACTTATTGTTCATGAAAAAGATGAAAAAACAGGTGATAAAATAGGTATAAAAGACATTAAAGAACAAACTCTGTTTATCAGGGACATACCTTTAATGACAGAAAGAACGAGTTTTATTATTAATGGAGTAGAAAGAGTTATTGTCAATCAGCTTCACAGAAGTCCGGGTGTTATCTTTAAACAAGAAGAGGCACAAAATTCAAACAAACTTCTTTATTCAGCCCAAATAATTCCGGACAGGGGAAGCTGGGTTTATTTTGAATATGATGTAAAAGATGTTTTATATGTAAGAGTAAATAAAAGAAGAAAAGTACCTGTTACAATACTTCTAAGAGCCATGGATTATTCAAAAGAAGATATTTTAAGAATGTTTTATCTTGTAATAGACATTAAAATAAAAGATAATAAATTTTTAATGCCTTCCAATCAGTTGGAGAGCGGAAAATATGATTATGATTTAAAAGACGAAGACGGTAATGTTTTATTAAATGCAGGTAAAAGACTAACTGAGCGAAAACTTAAAAAATTAATTGAAGAGCACAAATATGTTGAATATCCTCTCGAAGAGTTAATGGACAGACATTTAGCCGAGCCGATTTACGACCCGTTAACCGGTGAAGTGCTTTTTGACACATTAACTATTATTAACGATGTTAAACTTAAAAAAATTATTGAATCACAAATAACCGAATTTAAAATAGTAAATGATTTGGCAAGCGGTGTTGATGACGGAATTTTAAGAGCATTTCATCAGGATATTGAAACACTCAAAATTCTTAAACAGACAGAAGGTATTGAAAACGAAAATGATTTGGCAAGAATAAGAATTTATAAAGTTATGAGACCGGGAGAGCCTGCTACGCCTCAGACTGCAAAAGAACTTTTTGATAAACTTTTCTTTGACCCGGAAAGATACGATTTAAGCAAAGTCGGCCGTATGAAAATGAACCACAAATTGGGTCTTAATATTCCTGATGACATCACAGTGCTTACATACCAGGATATTATTAAAACCATCCAATATTTAATAGGGGTAAAAAACGGTATAGGACAAATTGACGACAGAGACCATTTGGGTAACAGAAGAATCAGAAGTATAGGCGAACTACTCGCTAAAAGGCTTCAAGAAGGCCTTGTCAAAATGCAAAAAACAATTAAAGACAAAATGACAACCGTTACCAATGTAAATGAAGTTATGCCAATGGATTTGGTAAATACAAAACTTATTACCACCACTATTTTGGATTTTTTTGCAACAGGTCAGCTTTCCCAGTTTATGGATCAGACAAACCCTTTAAGTGAAGTTGCCCATAAAAGAAGACTCTCAGCCCTTGGTGAAGGCGGTGTAACTCGTGAGAGAGCCGGATTTGAAATCCGTGACGTTCATCCGAGCCATTACGGGAGAATTTGTCCTATTGAAACGCCTGAAGGACAAAATATCGGTCTTGTTAACACACTTTCTATTTATGCAAAAGTAAATGAATACGGATTTATTGAAGCACCGTACAGAGTGGTAAAAAACGGGCGTGTCAGCGATGAGATTGTTTATTTAACGGCCACTCAGGAAGAAGAAAAAGTAATAGCTCCCGCAAGTGTAAAAATAGATGAAAAAACAGGAGAAATAATTGAAGATTTGGTTGAAGCCAGAAAAGACGGTGAAATAATTTTGGTGGATAAAAAAGAAGTGGATCTTTATGACCTTAATCCTAAAATGATTATCGGGGTAGGGGCAAGCTTGATACCGTTTTTGGAACACGACGACGCCAACAGGGCGTTAATGGGTTCAAACATGCAGCGTCAGGGTGTACCGCTTCTAAGGAGTGAAGCTCCGATTGTGGGAACAGGAATAGAAAAATATGTGGCGCGTGATGCCTGGCAGATAATAAAAGCAAAAAGAGGCGGAAAAGTAATAAAAGTTGATGCTACCAATATTTATATTTTAGGTGAAGATAAAAACGGAGCATACATAGACCATTACGGGCTTGAAAAATATTTAAGAACTAACCAAAATACTTGTTTTGACCAAAGGCCTATTGTAAAAGAAGGCGATATAGTAAATGCCGGGGATGTTATAGCAGACGGTCCGAATATGGATAACGGTGAAATAGCACTTGGTAAAAATGTAATGGTGGCATTTATGCCTTGGAACGGTTACAATTATGAAGATGCCGTTGTTTTAAATGAAAAATTGATTAAAGATGATGCATACACTTCCGTTCATATTTATGAAGAAGTTTGTGAAGTAAGAGAACTTAAACACGGACTTGAAGAGCTGACAACCGATATTCCAGGGGTTAAACCGGAATATTTGACCCATTTGGATGAGAGCGGAATTGTTAAAGTGGGAACTTATGTAAAACCAGGAATGATTTTGGTTGGTAAAATATCCCCGAAAGGCGATGTAAAACCGACTCCTGAAGAAAGACTTCTTAAATCAATTTTCGGGGACAAATCAGGTCATGTGGTAAATTCTTCTCTTTATGCGCCTGCAAGTATGGAAGGTGTGGTAATAGATGTAAAAGTATATACCAAAAAAGGCTACGAGCTTGATGAAAGGGCTAGAAAGGCCCATGAAGAAGAAAAAGCAAAAATAGAAGAGATTTATAAAAACAAACTCTCAATTATCGATAAAGAAGAAGTATTGGCTTTGGCCAATCTTTTAAGCGGGAAAAAACTGGTAAAAGATGTTGAATTGAATTCCAAGAAATATAAAGCCGGAAATAAAATTCCAAAAGAAGATTTAATAAACATTAATAAATTTTTATTACTAAGTCTTGTTGAAAATTATGATGAAAATACTTCTAAAGAATTTGAAAAAATTACCAATAAATATTTAAAAGAAAAAGACAACATCAGACAGGACTATGATGAAAAAATCGAAATTTTAGAACGTGACGATATTTTACCAAACGGCGTTGCCAAAATGGTAAAAGTTTATATCGCCAACAAAAGAAAAATTAAAGTCGGTGATAAAATGGCAGGACGTCATGGTAACAAAGGTATTGTGAGTATAATAGTTCCTCAGGAAGATATGCCTTATATGGAAGACGGAAGGGCTGTGGACGTGGTTTTAAACCCTCTCGGGGTTCCTTCACGTATGAACATAGGTCAAATTTTGGAAGTGCATTTGGGACTTGCCGGTAAAAAACTCGGTGAGCAGCTTCAACAGTTGTTGGATGAAAAAAGAGCCGATATGGCTCAAAAGTTAAGAGAAAAAATGATAAAAATAGTTGAAGTTGCCCATTTTGGCGAACATTATAAAAATTTCCTTAATACCTTAACAGATGAAGAACTTCTTAAATATGCAAAAGACTGGGCTAAAGGCGTTAAGTTTTCAACTCCTGTATTTGAAGGTGTAAACGAAGAAGAGTTTAAAAAACTGTTTGAAATGGCTGGAATTCCAAATGACGGAAAAATGCAGTTATTTGACGGAAGAACCGGTGATCCTATAAAAGAAAGGGTTAATGTCGGATATATGTATATGATGAAGTTGCATCATTTGGTAGATGATAAAGTCCACGCAAGAAGCATAGGTCCGTACAGCTTAATCACACAGCAGCCTGTAGGAGGTAAAGCCCTGTTTGGCGGGCAAAGATTTGGGGAAATGGAAGTTTGGGCGCTTGAAGCGTATGGAGCAGCCTATAACCTTAAAGAAATGCTGACTACTAAATCCGATGATGTTGAAGGAAGAAATAAAGCATACAGAGCTTTGACAAAAGGTGAAAATGTGCCTATTGAAGGGCTTAGTGAAACATTTTTTGTTTTGAGCAAAGAGCTTCGTGCACTCGGGCTTGATTTAGAGTTTTATAAAAAGGAAGAAGACAATGAGCAAATATAAATATATAAAACTTGACTGGGACGAAGAAAACAGACCAAAAGATATTGATGCCGTTCAGGTAAAAATAGCTTCTCCTGAAGAGATTCTTTCATGGTCTTTCGGTGAAGTTAAAAAACCGGAAACCATTAATTACAGAACCTTAAAACCTGAAAGAGACGGTCTGTTTTGTGCAAAAATTTTCGGTCCTATCAATGATTATGAATGTCTTTGTGGAAAATATAAAAAAATGCGCTATAAAGGTATTGTCTGTGAAAAATGCGGTGTAAAAGTAACTTCATCTAAAGTAAGACGTGAAAGGTTCGGTCATATTGAGCTTGTAACTCCTGTAGCGCATATTTGGTATGTAAGCAACCTTCCAAGCAGAATCGGAACTCTGCTTGATATTAAAATGAAAGACCTTGAAAGGGTTCTTTATTATGAAGCCTATGTGGTATATGAACCGGGCGACGCTCCTGTAAAAAAAGGTGATGTATTGGTTGAGGACGAATACAGAAAACTTGTCGAAATTTACGGGGATACAGGTTTTCACGCTGAAATGGGAGCCGAAATAATAAGAAGAATGCTTGAAGAACTTGATTTACCTGATATGTATTATTCACTAAAAGAAGAATTAAAAACTACAAGAAGCGAAGCAAGAAAAAAAGAGATTGTTAAAAAACTTAAAATTGTGGAAGGATTTTTAAATTCTGACAACAGACCGGAATGGATGATTATGACTGTTATTCCTGTTCTTCCGCCGGATCTTAGACCGCTTGTTGCACTTGACGGCGGGAAATTTGCCGTTGCCGATGTAAATGATTTATACAGAAGGGTGATTCACAGAAACCAGAGATTAAAAAGACTGCTTGAACTTGACGCACCGGAAATTATTATCAGAAACGAAAAAAGAATGCTCCAAGAAGCGGTTGATGCTTTGTTTGATAACGGAAGAAGAGGAAATACAATAAAAGGTGCAAATAAAAGGCCTCTTAAATCACTCAGTGATATTATTAAAGGGAAAACAGGAAGATTCAGACAAAATCTTCTTGGAAAAAGGGTTGATTATTCAGGAAGAAGCGTTATTGTTGTAGGTCCTCATCTTAGAATGGACCAATGCGGACTTCCTAAAAAAATGGCGCTTGAGCTTTTTAAACCGCATATTATAGGAAAACTTGAAGAAAAGGGTTATGCCACAACAATTAAACAGGCAAAAAGACATATAGAAGAAAAAACACCGGAAGTGTGGGAATGTCTGCAAGAAGTAGTTGATCAATATCCAGTACTTCTTAACAGGGCGCCTACACTTCACAAACTTTCAATCCAGGCGTTTCACCCGGTATTAATTGACGGAAACGCAATTCAGCTGCATCCGTTGGTTTGTGCCGCATTCAACGCAGACTTTGACGGCGACCAAATGGCTGTGCACGTGCCTTTGAGTCAGGAAGCGATAGCGGAAGCTAAAATTTTAATGCTAAGCAGTATGAATATTTTGCTGCCTGCTTCCGGTAAAGCTATAGCAGTCCCATCTCAGGATATGGTCCTTGGAATTTATTATCTGTCTTTAATAAAAAACAAAGTAAAAGGAGAGCATAAATTATTTGCCAATCCTGAAGAAGTTCTTATGGCACTTGATGAAGGGGCAGTGGATTTGCATGCAAAAGTAAGAGTAAAAGCGGACACTATCGTGGAAACAACCCCGGGCAGAATGATATTGCATTCAATTGCCCCGGATTTTGTGCCGGTTGAAATGTATAACAAAATAATGAAGAAAAAAGATATTGCAAACTTAGTTGATTATGTTTACAAAAAAGGCGGACTTAAAGCAACAGCCGAATTTTTGGACAATCTTAAAAATCTTGGATTTAAATATGCGGCAAAAGTAGGGGTATCTATTTCCGCGGCCGATATTGTCGTTCCTAACGAAAAACAAGAAATTGTCCAGGCCGCACTTGTAAAAGTAAGAGAGGTTCAGGAACAGTATAGAAAAGGTTTGCTTACAGATCAGGAAAGATACAATAAAATTATCGATATCTGGACAAAAGCAAATAATGATATTGCCGACAAACTGATGGAAATTATGAAAAAAGACAAAGACGGATTTAATTCAATTTATATGATGGCCGACTCAGGAGCAAGGGGTAGTGCAAGCCAAATTAAACAGTTAGCCGGTATGAGGGGTCTTATGGCTAAACCTAACGGAGAAATTATTGAAACACCTATTATTTCAAATTTTAAAGAAGGTCTAAATGTTCTTGAATTCTTCCTATCAACCCACGGTGCAAGGAAAGGTCTTGCGGATACAGCTCTTAAAACAGCAAGTGCAGGATATTTAACAAGAAAACTTGTTGATGTTTCACAAAACTTCAGGGTAACTATGGAAGACTGCGGAACGCACGAAGGAATTGAAGTAACAGATATTACAGACGGGGCAACATTGGTCGAAAGCTTGGAAGAGAGAATTTATGGAAGAGTTTTAGCAGATGATGTGTATGACCCAATTACTAATGAAGTTTTATTTACAGAAGGTACATTAATTACCGAAGAAGAGGCAAAAGAAATTGTAAGAAAAGGTGTAAAATCCGTCAAAATAAGAAGTGCGCTTACCTGTAAATCAAGTAAAGGTATCTGTTCAAAATGTTACGGTATGAATCTGGCTGAGAGAAAATTAGTTAAAGTGGGTGAGGCTGTGGGAATTCTTGCGGCACAATCAATTGGTGAGCCTGGAACACAGCTAACGCTTAGAACATTTCATACAGGCGGTATTGCAGGCTCAACCCAGGAAGAGAGAGAAATTGTCGCCAAAAAATACGGATATATCAGATATTATAATATAGCAAACTATGATAGAAACGGTAAAAAAATTGTTGCAAACAGAAGAAATGCCGCTGTATTACTTGTTGAACCAAAACTTAAAGCCCCATGTGACGGAATAGTAAATATTGAAACCCAGCATGAAGAAGTGATTGTTGAAGTTAAGTGTGACGACGGAAGTGTCAAAAGATATTCACTCAGAAAAAATGATATAGTTAAAGGAACAGAACTTGCAGGAATTGCAGGTAAAACAGAAGGCAAGTTATACATTCCTCATAAAAATCAAAAAATTGAAAAAGACGAGGCGATAGTTGAAGTTATAAAAGAAGCCTGGTATATTCCTCAAAGGATTCCTTACGGGGCAGAGCTTAAAGTTGATGATAATGAACCTGTGCCAATGCAGGTAATTGCCGAAAATGAGGGAATAATAAAATATTATAAATTATCAGGGGATCATTTAGAAAGAGTATATGATCTTAAAGCCGGGGAAGAAATCGGATTTGATAACGCATATAAAGGTCTTTTTGCCGTAATTGTAGATAAGCATGACAGAGAAGCCGGAAGATATTATATTGTTAGGGGAAGTAAAATTCTTAAGAGTGATAATGAACATATTAAAGCCGGAGAAATCATAGCCAAACCTATCAGCGGCGAAAATAAAATTATTGCGGAATGGGATCCTTTTGCCAATCCGATATTGGCTGAAGCCGACGGTGTGGTTAAATTTGAAGATGTAATTGACGGATTTACTGTAACTACTCAGATTGATGAGTTAACAGGTGAGAGCAGAATTATAGTAAAAGAATATCTGCCAAAAGGTTATCAGCCAAGAATTTTACTTGCGGGCAAAGACAGGGTATATGAATACGTGCTTGAGCCTAAAACGGTTATTCATGTTCAAGAAGGCGTTGAAGTAAAACAAGGTGATATTTTGGCAAAAACTCCAAAAGCAATAGCAAAATCAGCAGATATTACAGGTGGTCTTCCAAGGGTAAATGAACTATTTGAAGCAAGAAAACCAAAATCACCTGCAATTATCAGCGAAATAGACGGAACAGTGAAATTTGGAAAAACACTCAGAGGAAAACAGAGATTAATTGTTGAGGGTGAATCAAGCGTTAAAGAATATTTGGTGCCGGCTGAAAGACAGATTTTAGTGCATGAAGGAGACTTTGTGCATGCGGGAGAAAAACTTACAGACGGTATTGTGTCAAGTTATGATATTTTAAATATTTTGGGAGAAAAAGCGCTTCAGCAATATATTGTAAGCGAAGTTCAAAAAGTTTACAGACTCCAAGGTGTTAATATTAACGACAAACATATAGAACTTATTATAAATCAGATGTTAAGACAGGTAAAAATTGTTGACAGCGGGGACACTAAATTTATCGAGCGTGATTTGGTAAGCAGAAAAATGTTTAATGAAGAAAATGAAAGAATCAAAAAATTTGGCGGTGAACCTGCCATTGCAGAACCGGTGCTTGTTGGTATTACAAGAGCAGCCATCCAGTCAGACAGTTTCATTTCAGCCGCTTCATTCCAGGAAACTACAAGGGTTCTTACAGAAGCGAGTATTCAGGGTAAATTTGATTATCTTGAAGACTTTAAAGAAAATATTGTCCTGGGAAGAGTTGTGCCTGTCGGTACCGGAATGTTCTATCATAAAGAAAGAGATGTTAAAATAGAAGAGGATTAATCCCTCTTTTTTCTCCAATTTTACTTTTTATAAACTTCAAAAATCTTCATTTATCATATTTTTTTATTTTTTAGAATATAAATTGCATATATAAAATTAAACAATTTCAATAAAGGTTTATATTAATGAATTTTGCAACTGTGGAAGGAACTTTTTCATATATTAAAAAATTTCCTAAATATTCAAAAGATTTTTATAACTTTAACGGTGATTTTTTTATTTCTTCATTGGGGCTCGGAAGTTTTAGAAAAGAGCCTTACAGGGAGGAAAATTATCTAAAACAGGTTAATTTTTACGAATCCACTAAAACCGCATTAAAAAACGGAATAAATTTTATAGACACCGCCAGCGTATACAGATATCAGGAAAGTGAAAAAGAGATAGGAATGGCTTTAAATGATATGATGGAAAAAGGGGAGATTTTAAGAGAAAATTTTATTGTCTCTTCAAAAGCGGGATTTATACCGTTGGAGTTTCCTTTTCCGGAAAATCCTTATGAATGGATAGATGAAAAAATAATAAAAACAAATCTTGCTGCAAAAGAGGAAATAGTAACAGACCAGCACTGTATGAACCCGAAATTTTTGAAATGGAGTTTAAATAATTCATTAAAAAATTTAAATATTGAATGTATTGACATTTTCTTTTTGCACAATCCTGAAGCACAGCTGGGGTATGTTGAAAGAAAAACCGTAATTGAAAGAATTAAAAAAGCGTTTGAATTTTTTGAAGAAATGGTTGAAAAAAACAAAATAAAATATTACGGAATTGCCTCATGGAACGCATTTTTATATGAAGAGACCCATCCTGAGTATCTGAGTTTAAAAGAAATGGTGGATATTGCAAAAAGTATAACAGAAAAACATCATTTTAAATATATTCAAACCCCCTTTAATCTTGCAAAGCCTCATATGTTAAATTATGTGAATCAGGTTTTTGAAGACGGAAAATATTACACTTTATATCAGTGTGCAAAAGCGTACGGAATAAATATAATAAACTCATCACCTCTTTTGCAGATGAATCTTTTTAAAGGAAAATTTAATAAAGATGTAAAAGAACTTACAAACACTTTTGATTTCAGTGACATTATTACGGCGTTACAGTTTGCAAGGTCAAACGGCGCCTTAAGTACAGTATTTGGCTCTATTAATCCTGAACATGTAAAAGAGAATCTTTTATTGTCTTATATTCCATTGGCAAAAAAAGAAAATATCTATAAATTACTATTTGGAGGATAAATGTTATACGATGTTATTGTGGTAGGAAGCGGGATAGCGGGTTTGTCTGCGGCGCTTAATGCAAAAAAAGAAGGTTTGAAAGTTGCAGTGGTTACCAAAAGTTCGCTTTTAAGGTCCAACTCGGCAGTCGCTTCGGGCGGGATAAATGCGGCACTCTATTCCGATGAAGGGGATTCCCCCGAGTTACATGCTCAAGATACTATAAAAGCGGCTGAAAAACTTGCAAAAGAAAATACCGTTAAAAAAATGTGTGAAGAAGCGCCTAATATTATAAACGAACTTATCAGTCTGGGGGTAAAATTTAATAAAACAGATGATAATAAAATAGCGCAAAGGGCGTTTGGAGGGGGAAGTAAAAAAAGAACGTGTTATGTGGCCGACAGGACGGGTTCGGCTATTGTAATGGCACTGCTGCAGGCCTGCCGGAAAGAAGAAGTGGATTTTTTTACCAATCATTATTTACTTAATTTGATAACGCATAAAAATCAGATTTGCGGAATTTCTTTATTAAGAAAAGCCGATTCCAGGGTTACGGCGCTTGGATGTAAAGCTTTGGTACTGGCAGGAGGGGGATATGCCGGTATTTTTAAAGGTTTTACAACTAATTCTCAGGAAAGCTCCGGAGATTTAATAGCGGCCGCATTCAGAGCCGGTATAAAAATTTCGAATATGGAATTTGTTCAGTTTCATCCCACGGCACTAAAAGGCAGCGGTTCTTTAATATCGGAGGCGGCAAGGGGGGAAGGCGCCTATCTGGTTGATGAAAACAATGAACGTTTTACAAGTGAACTTGCCACAAGGGATATTCTGACAAGGGATATTTTAAAGCATATACAAAACGGCCACAAAGTTTATCTTGATTTCAGGCATCTGCCGGTTGAAATGATAGAAAATAGACTTCCATCAACATATAAGACAGCTTTGATGGGTGCCGGGGTTGATATAAAAAAAGAACTCTTGGAAATTTCACCAGCCGCCCATTACACCATCGGCGGAATATGGATAAGAGACGACGCTTCAACCACAATGGACGGGGTGTATGCATGCGGGGAGTGTGCAATGAGCGGTGTTCACGGGGCAAACAGACTTGGGGGAAATTCTTTGCTTGAATCGTCATATTTTGGAAGAATTGCCGGAAAAGAAGCTACGACGTATGCAAAAAAAGAAAAATTCAAACCTGTGGATTTTATTCAAATAGAAAAGGATGAACAGGAAATTGAACGTATATTAAAAGGGGAGAGTTTATACAATGTGAATTCGTTAAAAACAAATCTCGGAAAAAATCTTTTTATAAATGCGGGACCTTTTAGAAGCGAAAAATCACTTCTTAAGGCATATGATTATATTTCCTATTTAAGAGGTCTGAAACTTGGAATATGCTGTATTAATAAAAACAGGGAAAACAATGTGGAGCTGCCTTTGATACTTGAGTTTTTAAATTCTTTACTGATTGCGGAAGTAATGGTCCATTCCGCATTATACAGGGAAGAGAGCAGGGGCTGTCTCTTATACACATCTCTGAG
>NZ_ATHR01000004.1:0-39664 GCF_000523295.1 Lebetimonas sp. JS085 | reverse complement strand
ATCTCTTTGATTAAATTTTTAATTCATTTTCAAGCTCTTCAATTGTCACTGGATTTCCTGATTTTAATCTTCTTTTATATTCTTCAATGTTTAAAATACTCATGTGTAAATCCTTTACTTTATTTTTTTATTTTATCATCTCTCAACATCTATATTAGGATTTACACAGTTTTTTTGATGGGGCCGAGTTTTTAAGAAAAGTTTAAACTCCGCAACCAGCATTTCCTCCTCTCCAGTATTTTTTTTCAAGTTCTAAAAATCTCTGTTTTTCATCTTCACTCATTATTCTTTCATTATATTCCAGTTTTAACCCCATATTTTCAAGGAGTGTTTTTACAGAATTAATAATTTGCCCTTTTATAGGAATTCCTTCAAACGGCCATACAAATGTGGCTTTAACTGTGTTTCCTTCAAAATCAATATTTTCCAGCATACCAAGATTTACCAGACTTGTGGCAATTGCAGGATGTTGTATGCTTTCTATTGTCTGAACTATTTTAAAAAAATCCATTTTTTCTCCTTAAAGGTATTTTTTAGAAATTTTTTTAATTTCTTTGTATATTTTATCAAAATCTGCACTGTAAACCCTGGTTTCAAAAACTGTTGTCATCATGTTTGTATCTCTTTTAAACCTTGGGACCAAATGCAGATGTATATGCCCAGGTATCCCGGCCCCTGCGTCAAATCCCAAATTCCATCCCATATTTATTCCATCCGCTCCAAAATCCTTTAAAATTTTACATCCGGTTTGAGCTTTTTTTGCAATATGTGTTACTTCTAATTCATTTAAATTTTCATATTCTCCAACATGTCTGTTTGGTATTATCATAAAATGTCCCGGATTATAAGGAAACCTGTTCATTACAAAGAAGCATATTTCATCTCTGTAAAATACCTCATTTTCATCATCATATTCTGGAGATTTTGCAATATTACAAAATACGCATCCGTCTTGCTTTTTCAGATGATATTCCCTTCTCCATGGAGCATATAATCTATCCATTAAAAAATCTTTTTAAATGTTTTTCATTTAAATTAAATAATTTATTTATATTTTTTTTGTTTAATATATTTAAATTGCCTGATTTGAATATATTACCATTTCTTAACATAATTATTTTACTAAATATATCAGTTATTTCATAAAAATCATGGGTTATTAAAATAAGTTTTTTATTAAGTGTTTTTATAAAATCCCAAAATTCATATTTTACTTTGATGTCAAGCCCGTTTGTAGGTTCATCAAGGCATAAAATTTTTGGATTATGAATAACCGCTCTTGCAATCAATACTTTTTTTATTTCACCAAGTGAAAGAGTTGAAACATCCTGCTTATGGTTTAAATTAAATTTATCACATATTTCATAAGTTTTGTCTATTTCATTATTATTAAATTTAAAAAAATTATACACCACCAAAGCTTCTTTAAATGAAGAAATTATAGCATTAAAAACGGTTATATGTTCGTTTTTATAAAAATATTCCAAATCTGAATTTACAATCCCGAAAATTTTCCTTGCTTCTCTTAAAGTGATTTTTTTGCCAAAAACCAGTCTTTCTTTTAAACGCTGTGGATATAATTCATGTGTAATAACTTTTAAAAGAATACTTTTTCCACTTCCGTTTGGCCCTAAAATTACTGTATTGTCGTTTATTTCCAAACTATCAATATCCAAAATATGATGTTTAACGCCTTTTAGTTTTATCAATTTACTTTTCCTATTTTCTTTTCAATTGATTCAATTTTTTGCTTCATTCTGTTACTTTTATTTTTCCTTATATCCATTTTTATTGTTGTATATACCCTATTGCAGTCTTGCTCTAAAAGTTTATAGGCTTTATTTATAATTTCTGTTGCTTCTTCAATGGTATTCACTTCATATATTGTTCCCATCGGTGTTAACTGAAAATTAATATCGCTTTCTTTAAACATTTTTATAATTCTGCTTACATATTCACTAACACTTTCACCTTTATCTGTTGGAAACATAGCAAATTCAACCAAAATACTCATAAATTCTCCTTATTATCGTAGTTTTTAGCGTTTTTTAAAATTTTTATTTTCATAAAACCTTCATTTTTACCTAAGAAAATTTTTTTATAACCATTTTCATATGGTGAAACTCTTATTATAGCCCATATTGAATTTTTTATTTTATTTCTTTTTTTAATAAAAGCTACTCTTAAAAGAGGTTTGTTTACATCACATAAATTATTATCAGAATGAATCTGTAAAAATGTAAATTCATTAGAATTTAAAGGAAATATTTTTAAATTTGCATAGAGGATTTTTTCTTTATTATCATTTATATACCAGTTATTTTTGAATCTAAGCTCACTTCTGTTGTGTTTTTTGCACATATAAAATACCATTAAATCATTATCCTGCAGATAAAAATATTTATTTTCATATGCATTAAATTTACCGTATTTTACACTGTATAAAGGATTGTATTTACTTGTAGGTGCCTGAAGTTTTGCATTGTTTAGTATTGGTTTAAATTTATCAAGTGAATAAGGCGAATCATGAGCAAACAGCAAAACAGATAGAAATAAAATTAATTTTTTCATATTACTTTTTTAATTGTTTTTTCTATTATTTTTCTGTTTTCTTTTGCATTGTTCATATTGGGTGAGTTAAAAAATAGATAATGATTTCCACTTAACATAATAATTTTACTATTTAATAATTCGCCTTGTCTTTTTACTGCAACAGGCGGAACTGCACTATCTTCATCTCCTCCAAAAATCAGTACTTTTCCTTTATAATTTCTAAAAATTTCACTGAAATCTTCATCCACAACTTTTTTGAAAGTTTCATACATATTTTCATTCATTCCTTTAGCATCTTTGCTTACAAAATATTTTCTAAATTTACTTAGCCCTAAAAATTTTAATGTTTTATAAAATTTTATTTTAAGTCTAATGTTAATCGGTTTTGGCAAAACTATTCCGGCACTTGCAAGAAGTACAAGTAAATCCGGTTTAAGAAGGGTTGCAACTTTTCCTCCAAAACTGTGTCCTATTATAATATCTTTTTTTATATTTAGTTCATTTAAAAATTTATCCATTATTTTTGCATAATCAAAAGTACTTAAAACATAATCATTACTGCTTTTTCCAAATCCTGGCATATCAATATAAATATGTTTGAAATCATTAAAATTATCACTAAAAACTTTCATAATTTCTTTATTACTGCCCCAACCGTGCAAAAAAATAATATTTTTTTCCTTATTCGGATTTATAATATCATAAGCAATTTTAAATTTTTTATCATCAACCTCAAGATTTCTAACAGCCAAATTAAACCTTTGGTATAAATTTAAGACTAACTGAATTTATACAATATCTAAGACCTGTCGGCATAGGTCCGTCTCCAAAAAGATGTCCGAGATGCGCCTCACAGTTTGCGCACATTACCTCCACTCTGTTCATTCCGCCGCTGAAATCAGGAGCTTCAAGAATTTTCCCAACCGGTATATAAAAACTCGGCCATCCTGTGCCGCTGTCAAATTTATGCTCCGAGCTGAAAAGCTCTTTTTCACAACATTTACATGCATAAATACCTGGTTTTTTATTATTCCAGTATTCATTATCAAAAGCCGGTTCGGTGCCTTTATCACAAATAACATATTTTTCAAAATCGTTTAATTTATTTTTACAGTTACACAAATTATCAACCTTTGTTATAATTTCACAAATTTTACTAAAATTAGGAGAAAAATGAAAGATTTGAATTCAATCAATGAATTAATTGAAGCTTTGGAAGAATTACCGAGCATTGGCAAAAAAAGTGCAACAAGACTTGCTTTATTTCTGGCAAAAGATAAATTCAGGGCAATGAAACTGATTAATGCTATTGAAAATGTAGTAACAAATATAAAAGAATGTTCAATTTGCGGCAATTTCAGCGAATATGAAATATGTGAAATTTGCGATAATCCAAACAGAGACAAAATACTTGCAGTTGTGGAAAGTCCAAAAGATATAATGATTATCGAAGAAAGCGGAAGTTACAACGGATACTATTTTGTTTTAAATCACTTAGATGATGAAAAAATTCAAAAACTAAGAAATTTTATAAAAGATAAAAAAATAAAAGAAATTATTTTTGCATTCCCTCCTTCGGTTGAAAGTGAAGCAAGAAGTTTATATTTAGAAGATAAATTAAAAGATTTGAAAATTGAATTTTCTCAAATTGCCCAAGGCATTCCAACTGGGGTACATTTTGAAAATGTTGATATTAATTCCCTCACAAAAGCAATAAAACTCAGACACAAAGTTTGAAACTTTTTTACAAAGCCATATTTTGTAAAATCCGCTAAATTTCATATTGTACTCCGTCTATATAATACCATTTATCAACTTTTATAAATCGGCTTTTTTCGTGCATAATATAATCATCAATATATGCTTTAAATTCAACAAACGCCTCTTTTTTACCATTTATAAATTCAATAATTTCTAATTTTTTGAAATAACTATTACTAAAATCTTTTATAGATTCAATCCAAGCCTTTTTGTCTTTTTCAAAATGAGGGGAATCTTTATGAGTGGTTTTTATAATATATTCGGCATTGCCCATGGCATAAGCAGAAAATCTGCTTTTCATAAGCAACAGTGCATCGGGAGCTGAATTTATTTTGTGCCATTTGAAACAGCAGTCTTTATATTTTTTACCGCTACCGCATGGACATAAAGAATTTTTACTGAATTTCATAATATGCATTCTCCCCTTTTGCTTTTAATATTTCATTTATAACAGTTCCGCCTTTTGTATATATGATATTTTTTGGTACGTTTTTATCATATTTTATTAATTTTTGATTGATATTTTTTTTAACCCAATTTAACATAATATTTTTACTCTCTGGATTTATATAAATATTTTCATCCTTTTTAAACTGTGAATTCAATGCTTTTGCTTCTTTTGCCGTAATAATTTCAAACTCTTTTTCATTTCTTTCAAACAATTCAGTTAAAAAATGAAACTTTTTATCCTCTGTAAAAAATCCTTCGCTGTAAGGAGGTTTATCAAACACCTTTTTTTTATAAACATTGTCATTTATTTTTTCTAAGTTAGAATCTAAAATTTCCCTGATATATTCGTCTTCTTTTTTCAATTCTCCAAATCCAAATTCATTAAATAAATATTTTGTAAACTCATACTCACTAATTCTTTCATCGTGGCCGCTTTTCAAGCAGCCAGATGAGCAAAGCTCATTTTCCATTTTCCATTTTACATTTTCCATTGTTAAAACATATTCATGAAAATAACTTCCTCTTACATCTTTTTTTTCATAAAAATCTTTTGTAGGAATAAAAAGATTTGCAATTTTTGCCGTTTCATCATAATATTTTCCAAATACAATTAACTTTTTTTCTTTTAATTTTTTCCATTTATCCCTATTTACAAAACTGACAAGCGGATTTGCGCCCTGAATAAAAACTACATCAAAATTATCCAGATTAACATCAAACAGAGCTATTTTGTTTTTATGATTTATTTTAAAAGGGTTGTTTATCCCAAAACTGCTGCTTCCGAGATATGCAACACCCATGTCTTTTTTCCCAAAATAATCCAGCATATAAAAAAGTGAATCAATTGCCCATGCGGTTTTATAACACTCTTTACATTTAGAAATACCAAGCCCGGTTAAAACAACAGCACCTTCGGTTATTATTTCAAACAGTTTTTCAGCCTGTTTTTCATTTACTCCGGATTTTTCAATTAATTCGTTTTTGGAATAAGAAAAAACTATTTTTTTAAATTTTTCAAAATCCAAACCGTCATCTTTTTTAACTAAATTCCTTTCCATTGCCATTTGGGAAAGCAATGCAGCTAAATAATAATCAGAATTTGGTTTTACCTGAATAAAAAAATCAGAATTTTTAGCTGTTTTAGTATTTATTGCATCAATAGTAATAGTGAATTTATCTTTTATTAAAGGCAAAAGATGAATATTAGTAACATATGGGTTTCTTCCCCAAATAATAACATTCTTAGCATTTTTTACAATCCATATTGGTAAAATTAAACTTTTGCCTCTTGATTTTTTAATACCTTTCTCCCCTATTCCGTCACATGTGCTGCCAACGGCAAAAGTAGCTCCGTATTTTTCAAAAAATAATTTCGTAACATTTTGCATTAATCCCATATTTCCTGAGCCCTTGATAAATAGAACTTTTTTAGGCTGAGTTGATTTTAATATAGTTGTAAATTTATGTAACACTTCATTTAACATAATATTTTTACCATTAAATTTTGCAGTAGATTCTATAGGAAATTTAAAATAATTGTTTAATTTCCAGCAAAGATAAGGAGTTATTCCCTCTGCTTTAATTTTCCGTTTTCCGTTTTCCATTTTACACTGGCAGGCGTCCCAGCAATCAAGTGGGCAAAACATTATTTTCCTTTTAAAAGCTCTTTTGCATATTCATAAGCTTTTTTACTTTTTTCTTTTCCGCCTATTATTCTGGCAATTTCATTTATTCTTTCATTAACACTCAGTTCTTTTACATAACTTTTATTGTTTTCTTTCGTAACCAAAAAATGTTTATCGGCTACACTTGCAAGCTGAGGCTGGTGGGAAATAGCAAAAATCTGATATTTAGTGGAAAGATATTTTAATACTTCGGCTACACTCATACTTTCTTCGCCGCTCAAATTTGCATCTATTTCATCTAAAAAAAGACTTTTTTCTTCATCTTCGTATTCAAGTTTACTAGCCAAAAGTGCTACTCTAAGTCTGTTAAATTCACCGGTGGAGAGTGTATTAGTATCTATATCATTGATGACTATTTCGACTTTATCTTTCCCAGACTCGTTTAACCCGTCTTCAGAAAAATGTATTTTAGCTCCGGGCATATAAAGTTTTTTTAAAAAATAATTAATCTTTTCTTCAAGCTTTTTTGCCGCAATGATTCTTTTTTCAGTTATAAACCGGGCTGTTTCATTTAAGATTTTTTTAAGTTTTTGAATATCATTAATAAGTTTTTCTTTTTCAAAAGATATATTTTCAAACCTGTTTAATTCCTCTTTTTTTTCTTCATAATATTTAAGTGCTTCTTCAATACTCCCAAACCTTCTGATTAATTCCTGAAGTTTGGATAATCTTTCCAACACTTCTTCTATATTTACATTCTCCAAAAAAGACGCTTTTTCCACAGCTTTATCAATCATAATTCTAAGTTCATTCATAGTATTTGAAAAAAATTCTCCATCTTCGTCTGTCATTTCCAAAAATTCATATACAATATGTTCTAAATCAAATATTCTTTCCACTTCATGAATTTTATCTTTTATTTTTTCTAATTTACTTAAATCTTTTTTTATTTTCATTAATTCTTCAAACTCCCCTATTTTTGGGGAAATTGATTCTATTTTTTCTATTTCATACTTTAAAAATTCTTTTTTTTCAGCAGATTCTTTTTGTTTTTTTGTTATTAATTCTAGTTCTTTTAATAATTTTTTATATTTATTATATAGATTTTTATATTCATTTAATTTAACATAATAATCTTTCTCCTGAATAATTTTATCAAGCAGACTTAATATATTTTTATTTTCAAACTCTTTTATTTCCCTTAAAGAGAGATAATCCAGAAATTTTGAAGACATTTCTTTAATTGTTTTTTTACTAACCGCCTGATTGTTTATAAAATACCTGTTTTTGTTTTTTTTAATCTGTTTAAAAATAAGAACTTCATCGTTTTCGATTCCGTATTTTTCCAAATCTATATTTGCATCAACAACGGCTTCCGACAAAGCGGCATTTACGTCAAAATATCCAAAAATTGACAAAATTCCCCTCATTAAAACAGATTTCCCGGCCCCGCTGGGACCCGTAAAAACAATCAGACCTTTTGAAAATTCAAGCTCAACTTTCTGAAATTCGAGCTCGACTTCTTCAAATGTAACATAATCTTTTATATAGACTCTTTCTATCACTACCCTTCTCCCCAATGAAGTTTTTCCCTTAACACATCAAAATAATTTCTTTCCATCCTGTGTATCAGTTTTGCAGGATATTTTGCTTTTCTCAGTTTAATGTCGGAATTTATATCAAATATTTCCTGACCGTCTATTATCATTTTTGCAAAATCTTCTTTCACTTTTGCCTCTATTTTAAATTTACTCGGAATAACAAGAGGCCTTTGTGTAAGAGAATGCGGACAGATAGGCGTTAATATAAAACTCTCCGTCAAAGGATACACAACAGGGCCGCCGGCGCTTAAATTATATGCGGTCGAACCTGTTGGAGTGGAAATTATAAGGCCGTCTCCGTGATAAGTATTTAAATGGGCCTCATTTGTATCTATATCTATATGTATCATAGATGAATTAATATCCTTACTGATAACCACATCATTAAAAGCATACAAAAGATTATTGTTAAATTCAACTTCAATAACCATTCTTTCATCTATTCTATATTCACCTTTTAAAAATTTTTCAATAAATTCATTAATATTTTCAGGATTTATATCAGTTAAAAACCCTAGTTTCCCTGCATTTATACCAAGTATAGGCTTATGATACCTGTAACTTCTTCTTGTAAGTGATATTAAAGTGCCGTCTCCCCCGAGTGCGACAAGAAAATCAGCCTCTTCGCACATTTTATTAAAATCCATCCCCAAAAGTCCTATTAATTTTGCACAAACAGTATCAATTAAAACTTCTATATTGTTTTTTTCAAAAATTTTTTTTATCTCTAAAAAATCACTTTTTATTTTTTCATCCGCTTTTGGTTTAAGTACAAATCCCGCTTTCAATTTAAACCTTTTTTTATAATTATAGCAAGTTATGAACATTTATAATAATAAATTATTTTAACAGAAAAATATTATTTTTTAAAATTTTATGTTATAATATCCAAAACCAAAAGGAGAAAAAATGGACAGAAGCAAATCAATAGAATTATTAAATAAAGCAGTGGGGGAAGAGCTCAGTGCAATTCACCAATATATGTATTTTCATTTTATACTGGACGACTTGGGATATGATTTACTGGCCGGTATTTTTAAAAAAACTGCAATTGAAGAAATGCTGCATACTGAAAGATATGCCGAGAGAATTTTATTTGTAGGCGGTGAAATTGAAATGAAACCGGCCCACGAGGTAGAACATATAAGAGACCCAAAAGAGATGCTGAAATGGGCTATGAAAAGTGAAGAAGATGCAATAGATATGTATAACGATTTTGCAATTGAATGTGCGAATGCAAAAGATTCTGGAACCAAACAGTTATTTGAAAGTATCATTGCAGATGAAGAGAGACATTTTGACACATTTGAGACTGAATTTGAAAATCTTCAAAAATTTGGAGATAGATATCTTGCCCAGCAGGCAATGGAAAGAAGTAAAAAACAAGGAATGCCGGCAGAATAATCTAAGCGCTGAGAATATCGTTTATAAAAACACTTCTTATCTTTTCCGCTTTTTTAATATATTTATTTTTCTTTTTAATTATTTTTTTAGTGTCTTTGTTAAATTTTTTTCTTAATTTTTCGCAATTATAATAATCATGGGCTTTTCCTAAATTATCCTGAATTAATTTTAAAATATCTTCATATTCAGGATGAGTGTATCTGCATTTTTTAATTTCTATTCTTATTTTATGAAGAGTTTTGTCATCTTTATCTAAAAAAGTTTCATTCAAAATTTTTAAACAATTTTCAATTGAAATCTCTTTTTCTTTTTCAATAGGTTTTATTTCACTTTTAAAATTATCTAAAAATTCTAAAAATTTTTTTCTAAGTTTTTCATGTTTTCTTTTTAAAAATTTTTGAATTTTTTTACCTTTGCAAATTTTAATCAATACATCTGTATCTCTTAATTTAGAAGAGTTTTTAAGTAAATTTTTAAGCCCCGTATCGGTTTTACCTTCTTTTTGTAATTTAGAAAGAGCTTTTCTCGCCTCCACCCTTAATTTATGCAAAATCTTAGCGCTGTCTGATTTTTTGTATTTATCAATTAATTTTTTTATTTCCATAATTTATCCCTTTTATCAATAAAAACTTCCTGAATGGGATAGGCTAACTCTAATTTAGAATTTTCAATTATATTCAATATTCTAAGATAAACATCCTGTTTAACTCTCAGCCACTCTTCCCAGTTTATACTTATCGAATAGGCATAAACTAATATCTTCATTGAATATTCATCAAATTCATCTAAATAAACCAAAAGTGTTTTTCTTATCCCATATTTATCTTCTATGGAAAAAAGTGCATTTTTATACATAATACGCCTCAGTTTATTTTCTATTTTTTTATCTGTTACAATCCCGGGATGTTTTTCGAGCATTTTTTTTATTTCTTTAATAACCCTTTTAATCTCTTCGATATCGGTGGAATATTTAATTTTTACCCAAAATTTTATTCTTCTTCCTATGAACCTTCTGGAATAATTTTTTATCCAGCTGTTGGCCAAAAAAGAATTGGGAACAGTTATTAAAGCATTGTCAAATGTTCTGACCTGTGTAGATGTAAGGCCTACGTCGGCAACCAGACCTTCAAAATCCTTTGTTTCTATCCAGTCCCCCTGATGAAAAGCGTCTTCACTGATAACCCTTATGGAATCAAAAAAATTCTCCAATGTACCTTTGGCCGCCAAACCTATAATAGCACCACCCACACCCAAAGATGTTACAATAGCCGCAATATTCACCCCCAAATGGATTAATATTGAAATAAAAATAATTAAAATTATAAAAAGTTTTGTAAAATGAATAGATAAATTAAAAACTTCTTTTCTTACATTGGTTTTATGAGATAAATTAATTGCGATTATTACATAAATAATATATTTGATTATTTCATAAAACAGCCAGCCTATAAACAAAACATTAAAATAAAAAACCCATTCTTTGATTTTATAATTTTTTAATAAATAAAAAACAAAATTTCCGTCAATCAACAATAATAATGGTATTGAAATTTTATAAATTCTTGAATAAAAAAGTTTAAAAAAAATATTTCTTCTATGCTTAAATATAAAATATTTTATATATTTAACAAAAAAAATTGAGAATAAATTGAACAATACAATAAAAATTAAAAGATAAATGCTGTTCATTGGCATCCTTTGAAAAAATTATAGCACATTTTGATATAATTGCGCTTAAAAAAGGATATTAATGAGAAGCCACTACTGTGCAGAACTTAATGAATTGAATATTGGAGAAGAGGTGGAACTGGCAGGATGGGTAAATTCACACAGAGACCACGGAGGGGTTATTTTTATAGACCTCAGAGACAGAAGCGGGCTAATACAAATAGTTGCAGATCCGGCTGACAGTGTTGAAGCTCATAAAGTTGCCGAAAAAGTAAAAGACGAATATGTAATAAAAACAAAAGGTAGAGTAAGATTAAGAGGTGAAGGTCTTGAAAATCCAAAACTTAAAACTGGAAAAATCGAAGTTGTAGCTGATTCTTTGGAAATCGAAAATACATGCGAAGTTTTGCCTTTTCAAATCGGGGATAAAAATGTAAATGAGGAACTTAAATTAAAATACAGATATTTGGATTTAAGGGACCCTGACAATTTAGAAACATTCGTTTTAAGAAGCAAAGTCACAAAAGCCGTGAGAGATTATTTTGACAGTGTGGGCTTTATTGATGTAGAAACACCTATTCTTACCAAATCCACTCCGGAAGGTGCAAGGGACTATTTAGTACCGAGCAGGGTTCACCCCGGGAAATTTTATGCACTTCCCCAATCACCTCAGCTTTTTAAACAAATTTTAATGGTAGCTGGATTTGACAAATATTATCAGATTGCAAAATGTTTCAGGGATGAAGACCTCAGAGCCGACAGACAGCCGGAATTTACACAGGTTGATGTGGAAATGAGTTTTGTAACACAGGAAGATGTAATTAAAACAATTGAAGGTATGACAAAAAAAGCTTTTGCAGTAGCCGGGATTGATGTTAATCTGCCGATTGAAAGAATAACTTATCATGAAGCCATGGAAAAATACGGAAGTGACAAACCGGATTTAAGATACGATTTGGCAATGATTGATGTAATAGATGAATTTGTTGATTCAAACAATGAAATTTTCAGCAATATTGCAAAAGATAAAAACAAAAACAGATTTAAAGCACTTAAAATTCCTGGAGGGGATAATTTTTATTCAAGAAAAAAATTAAAAGAGCTTGAAAATTACGTCAGAAAATTCGGAGCAGCGGGACTTGCATATATTCAAATAAAAGAAGACGGTTTAAAAGGCCCGATTTTAAAATTTTTAAGTGAAAAATCACTTGAAAGATTAATATCTAAACTTAATCCCCAATTGGGAGACATAATATTTTTCGGAGCAGGAGATAAAAAAACGGTACTTGATTATATGGGCAGACTACGTGCCAAAATAGCAAAAGAGATGAATTTATATGATGAAAAAGATTTTAAATTTGTCTGGGTTACTGATTTTCCAATGTTTGAAAAAGATGAAAAAGGAAATCCTACTCCGCTTCACCATCCTTTTACCATGCCTAATATGCAAACTTGGGATGAAAAAAATTTTGAAAATATAAAATCAGTTGCTTATGATTTAGTCTTAAACGGTTATGAAATCGGAGGAGGAAGTATACGTATACATAAAGAAGAAATCCAAAAAAAGGTGTTTAAGCTTCTGGGTATCAATGAAATTGAAGCAAGGGAAAAATTTGGATTTTTACTTGACGCACTTAAATTCGGTGCACCTCCTCACGGCGGATTCGCACTTGGACTTGACAGGGTTATAATGTTAATGCGTCATACTGATAACATAAGAGACGTAATTGCGTTTCCAAAAACACAAAAAGCCCAGTGTCTTCTGACAGAAGCACCTAATGAAGTGGAAACAGCCCAGTTAAAAGAATTACACATAAAAATACACAAACCTAAAAATGATTAGATTAAGCGATCTTAAAAACGGAGATGTTTTTAAAATAATTGAATTTGACCGTTCCTGCGGGAATTTCAAATACCGAATGCAGGATTTGGGTATTAGAAAAGGACAGATGGGACAAATTATAAATAAATCAATTTTTGGTCCTGTCGAAATTGACATGGAAGGCAGAAAAATTGCCATAGGAAAAGGAATGAGCAAAAAAATTTATGTTAAAAAATTTGAATGCCCGATGTTTAAATAGTGAGTGGTGAGTTATGAATTATGAGTTGTGAATTATGAGTTATGAGTTACCAAATAGCCTAGTTAGAAGTTAAGAAATAAATATAAAAAAAGGAGTAAAAAAATGAAAAAACTGTTTTTAATTATAGGTGCGCCTGGAAGCGGAAAAACAACGGATGCAGAACTTATCGCAAAAAGAAATCCAGATACAATTGTGCATTATTCAACAGGTGATTTATTAAGGGCAGAAGTTGCAAGCGGAAGCGAACTTGGAAAAAAAATTAAAAGCTATATTGATAACGGAAATTTAGTACCTCTTGAAATAGTAATCAACACAATCAAAAGCGCTATTGAAAAAGCGGATAAAGACATAATTTTAATAGACGGTTTTCCAAGAAGCGTGGAGCAAATGAAAGCACTTGATGAGATGCTAAAAAATTCTAAAGATATTGATTTAGTGGCTGTTATTGAAGTAGAAGTTAGTGAAGAAATTGCAAGAGACAGAGTTCTTGGAAGAGCTAGAGGTGCTGATGATAACGCAGAAGTTTTTAATAACAGAATGAAAGTGTTTCTTGAGCCTCTTAAAGATATAGAAGAATTTTATACAAAACAAAACAAACTTATTAAAATTAATGGCGAAAGAACAATTGAAGAAATTGTAGATGAAATGGAAAAAGTAATAAAAGAGAAAATTTAATGAATATTTTTCAGGTAATTATTGGAACTGAAATATTAAATGCAAGAAGAGAAGATAAACATTTTAAATTTTTAAGAGATGAACTATTAAAAAGGGGCTATGAACTTTGTGCCTCTTTTATTATTAAAGATGAACCTAATTTAATTGAAAATATTTTTAAACTTATAAAAAATACTCCTAATTCTTATCTTTTCTGTTACGGTGGAATAGGAGCCACTCCTGATGATTTTACAAGAGAAATTGCAGCTAAAGTTTTTGCTAATTCCCAAATGGAATATAACAAAGATTTTATAAAAAAAATTGATGAGAAATTTCCAAACGAAGATAATTCAAAAAAATATTTACTAGCCTATTGGCCAAAAGGTGCAAAACCTCTTTGGAATAATCCAATAAACGGATTTCCTGGATTTTATCTTGAAAACAGATATTTTTTTATGCCGGGATTTCCTGAAATGTCTCATCCTATGACTAGAGAAAGCTTAGATAAATTTTTTCCTTTAAAAAATAAAAAAGAAAGATATACTTTAATTGCACATGCAAAAGAATCTGAAATGCTTGATATTATGAATAAAGTCCCTAAAAATGTAGAATTTTCCACTTTACCAAAGCTGAATTATACCAATGAAATATCTTTTGCTGGAGATGGTGCAAAAGAACTATATGAATGGTTTAAAAATGAGCTAGCCAATAAAAATATAAAGTTTGAAGAATGCGGGGATTAAAAAATTTAAACGTTCTTTTTGTAGAAGACGACGAAATGGTAAGAGAAGCTTTTTCGTTACTTGTTAAGGATTTATTCAATAAATTTTTTATTGCGGAAGATGCAAAAAAAGCAATTGAAATTTTTAACAACAATAATTTAGATTTAATAATTACAGATATTAAAATGCCTGAAATTTCCGGTTTGGAACTTTCCGAATATATCAAAAAAAAAGATAAAAACATTATAATTCTTGTAATTACCGCTTTTTCAGATATGGATTATATGAAAAAAGCCATTGATATAGGAATTGACGGATATCTTACAAAACCTATTTTTAAAGATTCCCTGTTTAAGACATTAAAAAAATTTGCAAAAATTATCAATGAAAGAAAAGAGACAAAAGAATACTTGGAAATTTTAAAAAATTTAATAGAAGAGAAAAATTATCCAATCTGTATCTGTAAACATAATCAAAACATAATCTATAATAAAGCTTTTAAAAAAATTTTTGGTAAAATTAACAATTTAGAAGAATTTGAAGATAAATTTAATATAGAATTTGATTTCAAAAAAGAAAAAACAGAAAAAATAGACAATAAAAAATTTTTAATCAAAACCGTTCATTTTCCAAATGATTATTACAAAATTGAATTTAAGGAATTACATGTTTTATGATATATTAATATTAACAAGTGCAGTTATTGTATTGATGAGCTTTTATAATTTATATAAAGCAGCTAAAATTGAAAAAAATTTTGATAATTATCTTTTTATAATCACTTCACAAAAAAGTTATTATATAGGGGCTGTTATTTTTTCTTTAGCAATGCTTATTATTGCTACTTACCAGGCAGTGCCCTATGGAACAGATAAAAAAATATTTTCGATTATATTATTTTTTTTAGCTGTTTTTTTATTATCATTATCTCATTTGGTTTATTATTACAGAGCTAAAAAGAAATTAAGTGATTATAAAGATTTTTTTGAAAAATTTGAAATTGATTTAAACAACAATTGTGAAAAGCTTATGGTAAAACATATTTATTCAAAAGAAAAAGATTTAGAAAAAATAAAAGAAATTTTTAAATTAAATAAAAATTTATGCAAAGATAAAAAAATAAGGCGAAAGCCTTAAAATTTTACATCTATTACATGATGGTTTAACCCTATCTCTTCAGCGGAATATCCAAAAGCAAGAGCCAGCATTTCAGGCAAATGAAGAACAGGGATATTAAAATCCTTATTTTTCCTTTTTGCAATAGCCCTTTGTTTTACATCAAGGTTTAGATGACACAAAGGACACGGCGTAACAATCGCCTCAGCTCCGGCATTTGTAGCATCTTCCAAAATATTAGAAGTTAATTTTTCACTAACAGGGGTATTTTGTAAATCAACATGAAAACCGCAGCATTTAAGCTTTGTAGGATAATCTATACTCTCACCCATCAAAACTTTTATAAGATTCTCTATTGCATTTGGCTTATAAGGGTTTTCATTTAAATTATCCCCGTCATGTGTTTTTGAAGGTCTTATTATATGACATCCGTAAAACGGGGCAATTTTTAGATTAAGAGGTCTTTTTATATGTTTTGCAATTTCCTCATATCCTATATCTTCCAAAATAGCATATAAGAAATGCTGTATTTTCATATTGCCCACATATTTATAACCAAGTTCGCCCAGTTTCTGATTAACTTTTTCTTTTAATTTTTCATCAACATCCAGTTTTCTTTTGGTGTTTTCAAGCATCAGCTGGCAAGTATTGCAAAGTGTTACCATTTTAAGGCCTCTTTTTTCAGCAAGGCATATATTTCTTGCATTTATTACCAATGAGAGGAATTCGTCAAAATCCTGCAGATGTCCGGCCCCGCAGCAGCTGGCCTCATTTAAAACTTCTATTTCTATACCCAGTGTTTTTGCCACCAGTAAAGTAGATTTTAAAAGTTCGGGTGTTGATTCTTTAGCTGTACAACCGGTGTAAAGTGCATATTTCATATTAACCCTTTAATTCGTGTGTTTGTGATATTTCAACTAATTTTTTAATCTCTTCCACACCTTCAGATTTAGGCATATTCCATGGAAATTTTATTTTGCCTTTTTTAAGCATTTCCATAGCTTCAGGCAAATGTCTTGCCACATTAATACCCTCAGAATATAAAACAAGCATTCCTTCGTCTAAAATACCGTGTTTTTTTATAGAATGTACAAATCCTTCTGCATGTTTGGCAGCCACATTTTTCTTGGCGACACCTTCTTCAAAAATCTGATTGTGAAGATGGGTGATTTTAGTAAACGGATCCACTCCCTTAGGGCAAACCTCTATACAGGCTTGACATTTTACGCAATCCCACACTCCAATTCCCAGTTTATCAACAAATTCAAGCCTTTCTTTTTTTGCCTCATCTCTGCCATCAGCACTAAACCTGTATGTTTTGGCAAGAGCCTGAGGTCCGAGAAAATCTTTATTAGCGCTTATGCTCCCACATGCATAAAAGCAGCATCCGCAGGCAATACAGTAATCCGCATTTTCCAATGCTTCCACTTCTTCGGGTTTTACTAAATTTTCTTTTTCTGGATGTTCGTCTATATTTGCTATAAGATACGGTTTTACTTTTTTATTTTTATCCCAGAAATCTTTTTTATCTATTACCAAGTCTTTTATAATTTTTTCCCTATTTTTGCTTAACGGCTCAACTATAAGCACTTCGCCAAAATCTTCAATTGCTTCTTTTAACGGCGTTTTACATGCCAAAACATTTTTACCGTTTAATTTAACTGCGCAGCTTCCGCATATTCCATGCCTGCAGCTTCTTCTGTAACTGAGGCTTCCGTCAAATTTCCATTTTATTTCATTAAGCGCATCCAATAAAACCGCATCTTCTCTTAATTCGAGTTTATATTTATCAAAATGAGGTTTATCATCCTTTTTGGGATTAAACCTGTAAACTTTTAAAGTAATTTCCATTATCAACCCTTTAATATTTTCTCTCTTGAGGTTCGAATTTTGTTATTTTTACAGGGGCATATTCAATTTTTATGTCATCGTTTTCCAGATATCCGAATGTATGCTTTAAGAAATTTTCATCGTCCCTTTTAGGATAATCTTCCCTGAAATGCGCCCCCCTACTCTCTTTTCTTTCAACTGCGCCGGCAGTAATAAACAGTGCATAATCAAGCATATGGCCAAGTTCTATTGCTTCTTGCAAGTCAGTATTATAAGCTTTTGATTTATCATCGAGTTTTATATTTTTATATCTATTGCGAAGTTCTTTTATTTTTTCTTTTGCCGCAAGCAGATTTTTTTCCTCCCTGAAAACACCTACTTTTGTGCTCATAAGCTCCTGCAGCTCTTCCCTTATTTTGGATGTTCTCTCATCTCCGTTGTTATTCAAAAGAAAATCAACTTCACTTAAAGCATTTTCTACGTCGCTTGTTTTTGCTTCTTTAAAATCAATATCTTTTAAATCTTCAGCAATCTGGCCGCCTACCCATCTTCCAAAAAAGAGTGCCTCAAGCAGTGAATTAGCCCCAAGCCTGTTGGCACCGTGAACACTGACACAGGCGCATTCACCAGCCGCATAAAGCCCTTCGCTTAATTCTTCTGTTGATTTTCTGACATGTCCGTTTATATCAACAGGTATTCCTCCCATTGAATAATGGGCGGTTGCAGAAATTAAAATAGGCTCTTTTACCATATCCCTGCCTAAAAATGTCAAAGCCAAATCCCTTAGTTCCGGAAGTCTTTCTTGTATTTTCTTTTCTCCTAAATGCGTTAGATCAAGATATACGGCAAAATGGTCTTCTTTTGCACCTCTTCCTTCGATTATTTCTTTCATAATAGCCCTGCTTACAACATCTCTAGGAGCCAGTTCCATTTTTTCAGGTGCATATTTTTCCATAAACCTCTCACCAAGTCCGTTTATTAATTTTCCGCCCTCGCCTCTTGCGGCTTCACTCATTAATATTCCGCTTCCGGCAAGTCCCGTAGGGTGAAACTGCACAAATTCCATATCTTCAAGAGGAAGACCTTTTCTTGCAAATATAGAAAGACCGTCCCCTGTATTTGCATGTGCGTTTGAATTTATTTTAAAAGCCCTTGCATATCCTCCTGTTGCAAACATAACGGCCTTTGCATTAAAAATGGCAAAACTTAAATCCCTTATATTAAAAGCCGCAACTCCGTAAGCTTTGCCATTTTCATATAAAATATCACTTACATACCATTCATCAAGCATTAACACATTTTCTCTGACACACTGTTCGTAAATGGTCTGAAGGAGCGTAAGTCCGGTTCTGTCTTTTGCAAAACATGCTCTCGGTTTACTCTGACCCCCAAAAGGTCTTTGTGCAATTCTGCCATCTTCCCTTCTACTGAAAACCGCTCCCATTCTTTCAATCCATCTGATTGTCTCAGGCGCCTTTGAACACATAAGCTCAACCGCATCCTGGTCTGCCAAATAATCACTTCCTTTAACAGTGTCGAACATATGAAATTCAACTTTGTCATCATCAGCCAAAGCTGCATTTATTCCACCCTGAGCGGCACCTGAGTGTGAACGCAGAGGATGAAGTTTTGTAAGAACCGTTACATTTTTACCGGCCCTGCTCAGCTCTCTTGCCGCAGCAAGTCCGGCCAGTCCAGCCCCGACTATAACCACATCGCTTTTATAAATTGGAATCATTTTAATCCTTTAATCCTAAATATTCTAAAATGCCAACTGCCGCTTCTCTTCCGTCTCTTGCAGCTGTTACAACCAAATCGGCACCTCTAATTGCATCTCCTCCGGCAAAAACTTTTTCATTAGTGGTCTGATATTTTTTATTTACAACAGGACATCCCCATTTGTCAGTCTCAATACTGGCATGCTCATACCAAGGGAATTTAACGGTATCAAACCCTAACGCCAATATAATTATATCACAAGGAATTTCAAAATCACTCTCTTCTATAACTCTAACCCTTTTTCTTCCGCTCTCATCCGGCTCTCCCAGTTCAGTCTGCTGACACACAATTCCTTTTACATTATTATTTTCATCAACCATTACAGCTTTTGGTGCTGTGTAAAATTTAAATTTTACACCTTCTTCTTTTGCATTTACAACTTCTTTTTTGCTTCCAGGCATATTGGATTCATCTCTTCTATATACACAGTAAACTTCCTTGGCCCCTGCCCTTACACTGGTTCTTACTGCATCCATGGCACTGTCACCACCGCCTATAACAACAATTCTTTTATCTTTTAAAACACAATCGTCAAAATCCTGAAAAACTCTTTTTTGAGCGTTTGTTAAAATATCCATTACATGATAAACACCGTTAGCATTTTCATTTTCCATTCTCGCCCCCCTGCCGCTTGGAGCACCGACACCTATAAACACTGCATCAAAATTTTCAACAATCTTTTCAAAATCTTTTTCTTCTAAAACAGGTGAATTCAAATGAATTTTAAGCCCGGCTTCCTGCATCCATTTAAATCTTCTGAAAACAACTTCCTTATCAAGTTTGAAATTCGGAATACCGTATGTTAAAAGTCCACCCGGTCTGTCGGATTTTTCAAAAATTTCCACATTTGCCCCGCCTCTTAAAAGAAAAGTGGCGCAGCTCATCCCGGCAGGTCCGCTGCCTATAACCGCAACCCTTTTTTTTCTTCTTTTATCTTCCCCGTAATACGGTTTATATCCTTTTTTAAATCCTTCTTCGCTGATAAAAACTTCAATAGCACCTATTGCAACGCTTCCATGTTCTGTTTTGGATAATACGCAATTTCCCTGACACAAACTGTCATGCGGGCACACTCTTCCCATAATTTCAGGAAAAGGGGATTTTTCGTTACTAAGCTCAAATGCTTTTTTCAAATTTCCGCGTCTTACTTCTCTTATCCACTCTGGAATATAATTATTAAGAGGGCATCCTGTTCTGCAAAAATTAAATTCGCTCTCAAGCCCCCTTAAAACATCTATAGGACAGGTAAGACATCTTTTAGCCTGCTGTGCGGCTTCTTCTTCATTAAACTCAATATAAACCGGTTCAAAATCTTTTACCCTTTTATTGGCTTCTCTTTTTCTTTGAATTTTTTTAGGAACCGCTTTAAAATCTTTTTTCATTATCACTCCTTTAACTCAATATATTCTATATGCATTTCTTCACCGCTTATTATTTTCGTTTTTTCACTTCCGCATACAGGACAGTGAAAATCAAAACCTTTTATTTCACTCTCACTTCCACATTCAAAACACTTTATTTTAATACCTACTTCTATTATTTCCATTTCGGCATTTTTACAAACGGTGTTTTCTTTGAAAAAATCAAAACTCTCTTTTAAAAAATAGGGTTCTATCCCGCTCATTTTCCCTATTTTTACCACTATTTTTTCAACTTCTCTGTTTTTTGCATGTTTTTCAACAAGTTTCATCATAGATTGAACAATTGATAGTTCATGCATCCTGATTTAATCTTTCAAATGCGTTTTGTTGTTTTCTTTTTTTATATTCATCATAGTCTATAAGCTCAATCGCATCAGTAGGGCAGATGTTTACACATGCCTGTTTCCCTTCCTCTCCGCCGCACAAATCACATTTAATCGCAACAAGTCCGCTGACGTTTGTAGAATTGCTTTTTGCCATATTTATAGCACCGAAAGGGCACACCATCGCACAGCTTCGACATCCTATACAGTCGTCTTCGTAAATTTTTACATAATTGTTTTCATATCTTATAATGTCTATAGGGCATGCCTCAACACACGGCGCATCTTCACACTGCATACACTGCATCGGGGCAGTTATTCCGTTCATTTTAATAACAGTGTTTCTGTGTATCAATTCAACTTCCCCGTTTAACGCCATATCATAAGCTTCTTCAAAGGGAACACCCATATGTTTAGCCGCACATGCAAGCTCACAGTTCAAACATCCTATACATTTTTTAGGATCAGCAAAAATAAACTCATTAGCCATTATTAATTCTCCTTTTTATTTTATCTTTCTGTACATGAAATACAAGGGTCGATACTGTTGAAAATTACAGCAACATCACTTAATTTATTGCCCGGAATCATCACCCTGAGAGCTTCCCAGTTCATATATGTAGGCACCCTCCATCTCATCCTTTCGGGTTTTTGCCTTCCATCGGCTTTAAGATAATATATAAGTTCTCCCCTCGGGGCTTCGGTTCTTGTTACTGCTTCGCCGGCAGGAATATGAGGTCTTTTATCAAGTACAACAGGACCTTCTGGTAATTTAGTAACAGCTTCTCTTACAAGCCTTATTGATTCTTTTATTTCCCTCCATCTGACTTTTGTCCTTGCATGCACATCTCCGCTCTCTTCCAACATAACATTTACCTTCAATTCGTCATAAGCGGCATACGGGGCTTTTGCCCTAATGTCATTATTAACACCGCTTCCCCTGGCAGTCGGTCCTGTAACACCTAAACGCAAAGCATCCTCTTTTGGTAAAACACCGACTCCCACAGTCCTTGCTTTTACAATTTTATGATTAAAATAAATATCCATTAATTCATCCACCTGAGGTTCAAGTTCATCAAGTCTTCTTAAAATATATTCAATCTGGCCTTCATCGAGGTCATATTTAACACCTCCAAGTGTATTTGCGCTCATATCCATTCTGTTACCCCAGATTGATTCTTTGATATCCTGCATAATTTCCCTGGCTTCCATTGTCTGTGTCATTAAAGAATGAAAACCGACCAAATGGGCAAGCATACTTAAATTGAACATATGCGATGCTATTCTTTTTACTTCATCCGCCACAACCCTTAAATAATTCGCCCTTTTACTGACTTCAATACCGGCAATTTTTTCCACCGCCATTACATAAGTAAAAGGATGATTGTTAGAACAAAGTGAACAGACCCTTTCTGTAAGAATTAAATTTTGAAAAAAATTTTTCTGCATTGCAAGATATTCTATACCCCTGTGGACAAAACCGTTTATCATATCTACATCTTTAACCGTTTCACCTTCTAAATCTATTTTAAAATAAATAGGCTCTTCCAGTCCTATGTGAAAAGGGCCTATAGGTATTTTAGTGCTCATGCTTTTCCCTTTCACTTTCTATTTTTTCCCACATACAACAAGTCGCCGCCCCGTTCATTGCCTGAGACAAAGGCATATATTCCCCGAGTATCCCCTCAGCTATACTTTCATCAAGAAACAGTCTTTTTGGATTTGGATGACCTACAAGATTTATTCCAAACATTTCTTTAAATTCCCTTTCCGTCCAGTTTGCACTGTTTAGAATAGGGGTTATTGAATCAACTGTATCATCAAATAATTCCACTTCCACATTAATAAGCATTCCGTCAATATCCAGATGATACACAAGTACGTGATGGTCGTCTTTTTTATATGCGCTTATAATTACACATCTTCCGCCGAAATCCTTAATAACCTGTGCAACATGCAAAATATCCTTTCTGTTGAAAAGTTTAAGCCAGATTTGTATATTTCCTTTTGCATCTGTTTCTTCTCTTAAAGAATATTCACCCGTAATTCTCTCTTTTAATTCGGTAATTACTTTTTGTTTCAATGTTTCTTTCATTTATAAAGCCTTTCAAACGCCTCTTTTCTTCTGCATTCAGGGCATAGTTTTGTTATTTTTTTTATTGTGTCTTCTACATCGGGGTACGCTCTTTTTAATAATTCTTCGCTTGCAGGCACAAACATTCTGCCGCAGCTTTCACATTTAATTTCACTAATCACGGCCACAGTGGTAAAAAGGTATTTTTCTTCTTCAGTATTTGCCGTATGAAAATCATTTGTAAGTTTTATAGCCCCTGTCGGACAGAAAAACTCACAGTTTCCGCAAAAACAGCAGGTGTTATACCAGGTGGTATGAACATATGCATTTTCATTTTTTGTTATATGTATGGCACCTGATGGACACACTTCCTCACAAGTCCCGCAGGCGGTACAGGCTTTGACATCCACTTTTAATTTACCTCTTAACTTATCCGGTATAAATGTATCTCCGAAAGGATACGGGTCTGTTACAGGGCCTTTTAACAAATTCCTTATTGCAATTTTTAAAAATCCGCTCATTTTTGATTCCTTATTCTTTCTTTCCAAATTTCAAGTGCTTTTGCAACACCGTCAATAATAGCCTGAGGTCTTGGGGGACATCCCGGCACATTTACATCAACTTTTACATATTTATCAAGCGGTCCCTCTATGGAATAAGAATCCCTGAAAATCCCGCAGCTTGTAGGACACGTTCCAACAGCAACCACCACAAAAGGATTTGGCAACTCATCCAGCACCTCAATTAAATAAGGTTTACTTCTTGCAGTTATAGGGCCGGTAACAAGCAGTATATCCGCATGTTTTGGGCTACCAGTATATCTGCATCCAAGTCTTTCCACATCATATCTTGGAATCATAGCCGTTGTGGCAAGTTCAACATCACATCCGTTGCAGCTTCCTGTATTTATCCTGAATAAAAAAGGACTTCTTGTAATAATACTCATATTAATCCTTTTACAGACAAAATTACCAATATTAATGTAATAAGTGCCAGTGTAGTCGGCACGGTAAGTAAAAATTTAAATCCCTGATCAATCCTGAAACTAGGCAAAGTTGCATGCAAAACAGAAAAAAACATAACAAACACAACTGTTTTTAAAACAAACCAGATTAAATTTATAACGATATCGTCGGTTATGGCGACAGGAAAGAAAAATATTTGAAAAACTATGCTGAGCAACACTATTTTCATTGCATCAGTCATTTCGTAAATAGCCAGAGGAATTGAACTGTGTTCTATCAGAAATCCGTCCATTACATCGGCGTCATTATGATGGGCAATCTGAAACGGAGGCAGCTCGAGGGTCGCCAATACAAAAATTATAAAAGCAATCACTGCTGGCCAGAATTTCCAGTCAAACAAAAAACTTCCGTGAAGCTGCTGATATTCCATTATTTTTTTAAGTGAAAAAACAACATCCCCTCCCCCTACATAAATGGCAATACTGAAAGAAATTATTACAAAAACCATTTCATACACAAGCATCAATTTAAGTTCTCTGTTTACCGCTATGGCGGCATAAGGAGAACTTGATGCACCGCCTCCTAATATATGAGCAATGGCCGGAAGCGCCATTACATATATAAGCACAATTAAATCACTGTTTACATTTGTTCCTTCATATACACCCGGAATTGGTACAAAATAAAGCATTGCAAATATTCCGGCAAACCCTATTAAAGGGGCATAAATAAAAACAGCCTCTTTTGAATCTTTTGGAACCAAAATTTCTTTATTAAAAAGTTTGATAACATCAATAAAATTTTGATAAACAGGAGGTCCTATTCTTCCCTGAAGCCTTGCAACCACAATTCGCTCGAGTGAAAGCATAAAAACTCCTAAACAAAGGGCAAACAAACCTCCCGGAAAAATTAAAAAATGAATAATATTAGCGCTCAACATAGCCTCCTTTCAATCCGAATATTTTTTTAACGATATAAATAATCGCATTTATAAGTTCAGTGACACTTTCATAAAAGTTTTTGGCATTGATATGAAGTTCCCTGTCGCTTAAATCCCTCACACCTGATAGAAATATATGTGTTTTTCTGATTTTTTTATTATAAGTAAACATTAAATAAGCTATTATAACGGCTAATAATATATAAATGGAAAGTGTCAATAAATTAAGTACATCTCCGCCCATACAGACAGAACTTAGCGTGATGCATACAGGTTTGTATCCAAAATTTTGGATAATTAAATTTATAGGTTTTAATGCAATATAGGGGAATATTCCCAAAACAATATTCAAAACGGCCAGAATTATCATAGAAAGGCTCATATACCAGTCCACTTCTTTTATATTTTCGAATTTTTTATCTACTTTTCCAAAATATGCGCTGTGCATAAATTTTACAAACACCAATAAAATCATCACACTTCCTAAAATTGTCAAAACAGCCAAAAAGTCATATCCTTTTGACATTAAGGCGTGATATATTATCCATTTTGATACAAAACCGCTGAACATAGGCACACCTGCCGTCGAAAACACAGCAATCACAAACACTGCAAAAGTAATAGGCATTTTTCTTGCAATTCCTCCGAGGTCATTTAACGAATCTATTCCGGTCTTATAAAAAATAGCCCCAGCACTTAAAAACAGCAAATCTTTAAAAAACATATGGTTTATTAAATGCAAAAGCCCTCCGGCAAGTCCCTGGGAGGTCAATAAAGAAACACCGGCAAAAATATAACCTATCTCACCTACTGTTAAGAAAATTAAAAGTCTTTTCATTGAATTGGTAAGCAGTCCGAAGCTTGCCCCCATAATAATGGTAATCACACCCACAACAGCTGCAAAATGTCCTATATCTTCTATTACAAATAATTTAGAAGCGCTTATACCGGCTGCAGCCAAATAGATAACCATTACAAACATAAACGGACCTGTTTTTAACATAACAGAAGAAATATATCCGCTTATAGGAGTCGGGGCAGGTTTTGGGTGCATTTGATAATCTATTCTGAAAGGAAGTTGTGCAGCTTTTGCCAAAAAGCCTATAGTTAATAAAACTAAGGCAAAAATAACTTCATTTGTTAAAGGAATATGTTTTATTATATCAATAACATTTCCATACTGCATTGTAACACTTAAACCTATCATTATTATACCAGCACCAGTAAAATTATAAAGCAGATATTTTGTGGCTTCCTGAATCGAAAATGAATCTGCCTCATGAACAAGGGCTATATATAAGGCCCATCCGCCCATTATTTCCCAGTAAAAAAACATTGAATAAATATTTTTGCTGAGAGCCACACCTAAAATCCCGACTATCATTATCATAAAATTGGCAAAAAATCTGTAAGGCTTATGGGAATGATCCATATACCTCGTAGCAAAAAGAAAATTCATTACAGCCATAAACAAAACAAGATCTGCAAAAAAGCTGCCAAAACTGAATTTATCTGCAAACACAGTTAAAAGTGCCAAAAATGAAAAAGAAGCGGCGGTAATTCCTGCTGTTTTACTTGTTTTTCCAAACAGATAAACAACTATCGCACCAATTATCATAATCAAAACACTTATTGGAAACTCTAATGTGAAATGTGGCAAATTAACATTTATTTTTAATGTAGAATTTATGGCCGCTACTATAAAATCAATAACGCTTTGAGGAAAAATTCCAAGCAGCAATGAAACAAAAGCCAAAATATATACAGCTGCTACTTTTATTCCCTTAACATCTGAAAATTCTCTTTGCGGATTCATTAAAAATATATATCTAAACACCCTGAGCATTGCAATAAACCCTATGAGCCCCCCGATTACAAGTGAAAATGCAACAATATAATTACTTTGTTTCATAGCGGCATATATCATTAAAAATTTTGAATTAAAATTTCCAAACGGAGGAAAAGCACTTAAGGCAAAAACACCAACTCCTAAAGGAAAAGCCAAAAGGGGCAGTTTTTTTCCTATCCCTTTTAAATCTTCAAGATTTCTGCTTCCGGCACTCAAAATCAATAATCCCGCACTTAAAAACAATAAATCTTTAACAACTGCGTGATTTATTACATGATAAATTGCACCGCTCAAAGCAGCACTGCTCATAAGCCCCAAAACAGTAACTATTTCCCCTATTTGACCAATAGTAGAATAAGCAAAAAGTCTTTTTATATCTTTTTCATAAAGTGTTTTAATTTCTCCGTAAAAAAGAGTTATCAAACCTATTGTTATCAATAAATAAGAAAAAATTTTGTTTTGAAATCCTATAACATAAACCAAAACAATAATTCCGAAAATCCCGGCTTTTGTTAAAATACCTGAAAGAGGGGCTGAAATACTGCTTGGTGCTGCCGGATGGGCAACAGGAAGCCATTGATGAATCGGTACAATACCCGCTTTTACCCCAAATCCTATAAGCATTAATATAGCAACCGTTAATGAAACACTTTTTATTTCAATAAAATTTTCTATTCCCAAAGAATAATAATGCGAAAACGCTAACTGCAAGAAATATGCCCCCGCAATACACATAACAAAATAAAGTTTTGCAGCTTTTATTGATTCGTCACTTCTTGAGTGCATAATTAATAAATATGAAGTTATTGTCATACTCTCCCAAAAAAGATAAAAACTCTCAAAACTGCTGCTTAAAGGTATTTCTATCAAAGCAAGCGTTAAAAGTCCTAAAAAAGTATAATAAAAAGATTTATATTTTTTTATGTAATCTATTGAATAAATAAAAACCATTGCCATTATAAAAGCAAACACCAATGCAAAAATACCATTTATTCCGTGATAATTAAATCCGAATGATATATGGTAAGCATTGATATTACTGAATTTTCCCGGCAGTATTAAATAAATCTGCGGAAGTAAAAACACCAAAATTCCGGCAATCGTAAAAATTGAAATAAGCAATTTATTAGTTACGTTTTTTAAACTTTCGCCTTTTTTAAATACAATTGTTTCAAAAATAGAAATTAAATAAACAGCCTGAACAATATTGATTGCCACAATCAAATATCCGAGTTCAAACATTCCTGAAGCTGTGATAGAATTTAAAATTAACTGTTTTGATGTAATTAATGAAATTCCGAGACTTCCAAATATTGAAAAACCGAAAATTACACCCCATTTATTAAATCCCACACCTGCCAAATCGCTCAGTTTAAACGAATTTTTATACCTGAAAAATTCAAACAGCATTAAAAAAGCCAAAATCCTGAATACAAACTGATATTCAAGATGCAAAATCACAGCGCTTAACGCACTGCTGCCAAGAAGAGCAACACCTAAATACAAAATTTCAGCACCGCTTGCAATAATAAACGAATTTTTTACATTTTCCCTGTTTATCAAAGCAAAAACCTTGAGTGAGAAAATTATAAGTAAAAATAAAAAAATTACGCCTTCCACTCCTGCTCCTTTAATGATTAATTATTCATAATTTAAACATAAATTTAATTTTTATTAAATATTTTGAGAATTATAAGAAAAATTAATGAATGAGTGTTTATTTTCTACACACAAAAGGAGTAAAAGAGTGGATTAGTCCTTTTTAGGAATTTCCTCTATTATTTCTACATCAATTATATCATCATCATTTTTATAGGTTTTATGATAAAAATCATTTCGAGGAAAAAGTTTTTTTGCAAATATTCTTGCAAACGGCTCAAACAGAAACAAAATACCTACAATATCACTGAAAAATCCGGGTATTACAAGTAAAACAGCCCCGATTAATTTAAAAAGCCCGATAGATAAAAATTCTTCCTGAGTAATTTTCCTTTTCATTAATTTATGCATATTGGTGCTTAGTGACAAATCAAGAGTTTGTAGTATATAAACACCGGCTCCGGCGGTTAACAGAATTTCCAAGAAAAATCCTAATGGAGTAAAAACCCTCATAAATTCATAAGAAAAAAGGATTTCTAAAAAAAGATACATTAAAAAATATATGAGTCCCATATCAGCCCTTGTTTATAATTTCCATAATTTTTTCGAATACTTCATTTGCATTTACTTCAAATTTTTTACCTGTTTTTCTATCCCTTATCTCTACTTTACCGTCTTTAAGTTTCTTACCGACAATTACCCCGACAGGAAAACCTACAAGCTCAAAATCCGCTATTTTTGGACCAAATCTCTCAGCCCTGTCATCAAGTATTGTTTTAATTCCGGCATTTGTCAAATTTTCATAAAGACTCTCCGCAAACTCAAATTGGTCTGTTTTCTTAACATCCCCTACAAGAATATCAACAACAAAAGGAGCTATCTCTTTTGGCCAGATGATTCCTTTATCATCGTGGTTTTGCTCTATTGCAGCAGCTATAAGTCTGCTGACCCCAATTCCATAGCATCCCATAACAAAAGGTTTGGCTTTTCCGTTTTCATCAAGAAATGTTGCGTTCATTTTTTCGCTATAAGCAGTACCCAGTTTAAAAATATGCCCTACTTCTATACCTTTTGTAATTTTAAGAGGTGCACCGCATTTTGGACACAAATCTCCAACTTTAACTTTTGCTATGTCTCTGTAAATAGTCAAATTTCCAAGCAGATTTGCATCAAGAAGCCCCGCGCCTTTTATGTGATAATCTTTTTTATTTGCACCGCATACCAATTCTTCTGCCCCTCTTAAATCATCATCAATTACATATTTTATATTACCTGGAAGTCCAAAAGGACCTATAAAACCTGGAACCAATCCAGCACTCTCTATTTCTTCTTCGCTTGCATCAACTAAATCAATCGCTCCAATCGCATTTTTTGCTTTTGTCTCTTCAAGTTCGTCACTTCCTCTTAGGAAAAACACCACTATTTCTTCATTAGTTTCAAAGACTGCTTTTTTAACAACCGCTTTTATAATAAAATCTTTATCTATTCCACTAAATTCACTTACCTCATCTATTGTTTTAATATCTGGGGTATGGATTTCTTCAATTTCCTCAGTTTTTATCGGATTCTCTTTTTTAATATGTTTTCTTTTGGCAACTTCAATATTTGCTGCATAATTACACTCACTGCAAACCACAATATCATCTTCGCCTGTATTTGCAAGAACCATAAATTCACGGCTTCCGGTACCTCCAATTGCACCGCTGTCTGCCTCAACCACCCTGAAATCAAGTCCCAATCTTGTGAAAATTTTTTCATAAGTTTCCTGCATTAAATTAAATTCCCTATCCAAATCATCCCTGCTTGAATGAAATGAATAAGCATCCTTCATTATAAATTCCCTTCCTCTTAAAAGCCCAAATCTAGGTCTTGCCTCATCTCTGAATTTTAAATTTATCTGATACAAATTAACAGGAAGCTGTTTATAACTTTTTATGAAGCTCCTTACCAAATCAACAACACTCTCTTCATTTGTAGGTGAGAGAACAAATTTTTGACCTTTCCTATCTTCAATTCTTAGCAGTTCATCGCCGTATTTTTTAGCCCTTCCTGTCTCTTCCCACAGTTCATAAGGTGTTACAAAACTCAGTATTACCTCCTGAGCCCCGGCTTTGTCCATCTCTTCTTTTATAATAGCTCTTATATTATCAAGTACCATTTTTCCAATAGGGGTAAAATCATAAATCCCTGCTGCAACCTGCTTGATATATCCGCCTCTTATTAAATAAATATGACTTGGGGTTAGCGCATCTTTTGGCGTTTCTTTAAGTGTATATAAAAAGAATCTACTCCATCTCATTATATCTCCTTAACATATTCATTTTTTTTGCTTTTTGGAATTGTTTTGCTCTCGGGTAATTTCAATACTTCAAATTTTTTTATTCCGCTTAAATAGTGAATTTCTATTTTGTCCCCTATTTTCACATCTTTACTTGATTTTGCTTTTTTACCGTTAACAAAAACAACTCCCTCTTTGCACATTTCATCTGCCGTGCTTCGTCTTTTTACAATATTGACGGAATTCAAAAATTTATCAATTCTCAAACTATCCCTTTTTTAGTCAAATTATACTATAATTGCAATAAAAAAGGATATTTATGAAAGTTGTTTTGGCATATTCAGGAGGACTTGATACAAGCGTAATTTTAAAATGGCTGCAAGATAAATATAATGCTGAGGTTGTAACATTCACAGCCGATATAGGACAAGGTGAAGAAGTGGAAATTGCCAGAGAAAAAGCAATTAAACTAGGGGTAAAACCGGAAAATATTTTTATTGAAGACTTAAGGGAAGAATTTGTAAGAGATTATGTATTTCCTATGTTCAGAGCTAATTCAATTTATGAAGGGGAATATCTGCTTGGAACTTCAATTGCAAGACCTCTTATTGCAAAAAGACAGATTGAAATAGCAAATCAGGTAGGAGCTGAAGCGGTTGCCCACGGTGCAACAGGAAAAGGAAACGATCAGGTAAGATTTGAGCTTGGATATTATGCCCTAAAACCTGATATCAAAGTTATTGCCCCTTGGAGAGAATGGGATTTAAACAGTAGGGAAAAATTACTGGCATATGCTAAAACCCACGGTATTCCAATTGAGAGGCACGGAAAAAAATCTCCTTATTCAATGGATGCAAATATGCTTCATATTTCATACGAAGGCGGAATTTTGGAAGACCCTTGGGCTGAACCTGAAGAAGATATGTGGAGATGGACAAACTCTCCTGAAAATGCTCCTGAAAAGGCTGAATATATTGAAATTGATTTTGAAAAAGGTGACGCTGTCGCAATAAATAGTAAACAAATGACACCGGCAAAAATTCTTGAAACATTAAACGAATTTGGTAAAAAACACGGAATTGGAAGAATTGATATAGTGGAAAACAGATTTGTGGGAATGAAAAGCAGAGGCTGTTATGAAACTCCGGGAGGAACAATCCTGCTTAAAGCACACAGAGCTATTGAATCTATTACACTTGACAAGGGTGAGGCTCATTTAAAAGATGAAATAATGCCAAAATACGCAGAACTTATTTATAACGGTTTTTGGTTTGCTCCTGAGAGAAAAGCTCTTCAAAAACTAATTGATGAAACCCAAAGAAATGCAACCGGAACCGTAAGACTAAAACTATATAAAGGAAATGTATACGTAGTCGGCAGAAAATCACCATATTCACTGTTTAGCCCTGAATTTGCAACATTTGAAGAAGACAGCGTATATAATCAAAAAGATGCTGCAGGATTTATTAAATTAAATGCTTTAAGATTTATTATCGAAGGTTATATAAGAAATAAAAAATAATTTAACTCCTTTTTAGGAGTGCTTTTACATCTTCTAAAGAGTATCCGTTTAAAATATAAACCCCTGTTAAACTGATTATTCCCCCTATTATCACAAATATATCAATTTTCTCTTTTAAAAATATCCATGATAAAATCACAGCACTAAACGGAACCAGAAATATATATGCACTAGCTCTCTTACCACCAATTACACTGCTTGCATAAAAATAAGCCGCAGTTGCAAATGTTGTTCCAAATACAGATAAAGAAAGCAGGTTAACCCATCCTTTTAAATCAATATCAAGTCTTGGTATTTTTAATTTTAAAAAAGTTAAATATATAAAAACAGTAGAAAATAAAAACATTAAAAAACTAAACACCAATGAATTTTCTTTTTTTATTTTTGAACTGACTATAGTGAGTATTACCCACGTAACTGTTGCCAATAAAAAGTATACTATCCCTTTATCATTTAAATTGAATCTCCAGATTTTTATTATTAAAAACGAACCAAAAACTCCTAAAATTAAAGCTAATAATTCACTTTTTTTTAAAGCTTTTTTAGCAATCATGGCGAGTGCAAAAAATGTTAAAACTGGATTTAAAGTGGTTACTAAAACTCCGCCTAATGAAGCATTTCCAAAATGGTCCCCTAAAAAGAAAAAATAATTATATAAACAAAGCACTATTGAACAAATAAATGAATAAAAAATTTCTCTTTTGTCTATTTTAAAAGATATTTTCATGTAAATAATCACAAAAAAAAGCCCAAATGCTGCAATAAAAAATCTCCAAAAAATTAATTCATATGCATTAAAATAATCCATTAAAATTTTAGCACTGACCCAGTTACTGCCCCATGCAAACATTGCCAAATACAACATTAAAGATAGATTTTTCATTAATATCCGTTTTTTGAAGAAAGTATAATATATTTTGAGTTAATTTAGAAGAAAAAGAAGGAATTAACCTTCGGTGTGAGCTTTATGAGCTTCAACTAAATATTTAACATCATCTGCCAATACATAAACATTTTTATATCCAAGAACGTCTAAAAGCCCTTTTACCCTGTTTGCAAAAAATGCTTTCCTGCAAACCACCAAAACAGGTTGGGTTTTATCTTCAGGCAATTCATCTATATAGTCTGTAAATTCAGTATATGGTGTGTAATAAGACGAAGGAATTCCAGCCTCTTCTGCATTTTCACCCTCTACTAAATTAGGTAAAGTCACATCAAGTACAACTGCACCGGCATCTTTAATAAGATCTCTTGCTTTTTCTATATCTACATTTCCTAAACCTGGTTTTTCTTTATTAAGTTCAATAGCTTCTTTAAATCTTTCTACCGCTTCTTGTTCAAATGGTGTTAATTTTGCCATTTTACCCTCCTTTTTTAATATATTTTATTTATTATAACTAAAAAATCTTGAATTTGTCAAGTTATTTAAATTGAGACAAAATATTAATAACTTCTTCATCACTCAATTGATGAAAATCTTCATACCATCTGCCGACACTCATAAAAAGTTCCGGTTTTTCAAGAATTATTAATTTGTGCGAAACACTTTTTAACATATTTTCCACTTCTTCATCTCTTGGAGCCACAGGGGCGGCAATAATTACACTTTTAGGATAATCTCTGACTATACTTTGTGCAGCCAGATACATACTGGCCCCCGTGGCCACTCCGTCATCCACCAATATTACATCTTTTCCTTCAAGAAGTTTCGGCTCGATTTTATATTTTTCTCTTAATTTGGCAATTTCCTGGATTTTTTCCATTGCAATTTGCTGAATATAACTATCGCTTATACCAAGTTTTTCAGCCACATCTTTATTTATAAAAACCAATCCGTTTTCACTGACACTTCCAATAGCAAATTCCGCATTTCCTGGGGCCGGTATTTTTTTTACAAATAAAATATCAAAAGGGGCGTTTATCTCCTTTGCAATTTCTGCCGCCACAGGGATTCCTCCTCTTGGAAGCGCTACCACTACCGGATCTGTTATTAAACCTTCTTCTTTTAATTTTTTAATTTCTTTTGCCAGAAGTTTTCCTGCTTCAACTCTATTTTTAAACATTAAAACCCTTTTTATTATAATTATATCAAACATTTCGGCACTGACTAAATGGTAATAATATACAAAAATAACTACAAAGATAAAAATATGACAGCTGAGAGCTTCATTTTGCTAACGCACCGCTCAAATTTTGCTAAAAATTGCAAACAGCTACGCAGCCCTAACGGGTTAAATGCAATTTTTTAAACGCAAAATTTTCGCTAAATTCCGCTACGCTGTCATATTTTTACTTTTCCGTTATTTAGTCAGTGCCAACATTTCTTTAATTTTATGTTATAATAAATTTTAATAATAATTATTAATTAATATTAATATTAAGGAGAAAAAATGAAAGACTTTATTTTAAAAATAACCCAGAGCAAATGGAATTATTATTTAAGCCTGGCAACAGACTGTTTAACTGGTATAGTTTTTTTAATATTGGCAATATATTATTCAGACGATGTATGGGGCAGTGTTGCTTTATTTGTTGTAGGGGTTATATTTTTTACATTTTTGGAATACGCCGTTCATGCCTGGCTGTTTCACGGGAAAAAATCGATAGAAGTATTTGTTGAAGGACATGCACATCATCATCAAAACCCATTCAGTTATGATGCCATGCCGTTTTTTATGAGTGCGGTTATTGCCTCTATTTTTGCATGGCTGTTTCACTTTTTTATGCCTTTAGGAGATGCTTTAGCAATAGTTGGGGGACTTGCTCTTGGATATTTTAATTACGGAATAATGCATCATATAATGCACAGACGCGAATTTGCAAGCAAATACTGGAGATATATGCAGGAATTTCATTTTGTCCATCATAAAAAGCCTAAAATGAATCATGGCGTTACAACTGATTTTTGGGACAGGGTTTTTGGGACGTATTATCAATGGAGTCAAGACGATTTAAAAGGGATTGAAAAATTAAAAAGAATTAAGAAAAAAAATTAATGCTTTTTAGTGATTTTTTTAAAAAAATTACTAATAAAATATCTTTAATAAGAGATTTTCTATTAGCTTCCATTATTACAGGGCTTATAAGCGGATTTTTTATTGTTTTTTATTATTATATAATGGAATATATTTCAAAAATCTTTTTCGGTTCAAATCCTATTTTTACTATTTCCACATGGCCAAAATGGTATATTTATCTAATAACTATTTTATCAATTTTAATTGTAAATTTCATAATCTATAAAGATAAAAATGTTAAAGAATACGGAGTTGAACAAATAGCGCAAATAGTAACCGAAAAAAAAGAGATGATTACCATAAAAACGCTTTTATTAAAAATAATTGCTTCAGCATTATCGATAGGAAGCGGATTTGCCATGGGAACAGAAGGCCCTTCTGCGGAAATCGGTGCAATGATAGGATATAAAATTCATTCACTTTTTAAATTTCCGGAAACACTGCTTAAACCAATGATAAGTATAGGTGCAAGCAGCGGAATCGCAGCTATATTCGTATCACCTATAACAGGTATTGCTTTCGCCATTGAAAGCATTGCTTATAATTTTATAAAAAGTTATATCACCTTTATTATAGTAGGCAGCCTGAGTGCTTTCAGCATTGCTTTAATATTTTTACAGCCTTTTACTTTCATATATTCAGCGGGTAGAATGATTAATTTTAAATATGTATATGTTACCGCATTATTTATACCTTATATGACTTTATTAATTTATTTTTATCTGTTTATCCAAGATAAAATACTCTATTTTATGCATTTAAAGCTTTTCAATATTTTTAGGAAATATAAAGATTTAATTTTTGCTATTATCGGAGGAAGCGTAATTGCAACTATTTTAATAATTTCCCCTTATGCAGGATTTACCGGTCATAAAATAGTTTCACTTCTAATAAATAATGAAAATTTAAATATCTTATTTATTTTAGAAATCTTATTATTAAGAATAATAGCAACTACTTTTTCCATCTATTCAAACGCTATTGGAGGAATGTTTGTCCCGCTAATGAGTATAGGTGCTCTCAGCGGTTATCTGTTCGGTCTAATTTTACAGTATTTACATGTAGGAATAGGACTTGAGCCGTTTTATTTTGCGGCAATAGGCTCTGCCGTTTTTATGGGGGTAATTATGAAATTACCGCTAACTTCAATAGTATTATCTCTTGAAATAACAAATGATTACAATGTGGTTATAGCAACGGGATTTAGTGTTGCCATTATTTCATATCTTACAAAATTAAATTTTAATCTTAAAAAATTCAATACTATAAATATAGATTTTAATACATTAACGCACAAATAACTCATTATATAATTTAATTAGTTCTTTTTTATAATCTTTTTTACCGTTTTCCACTAAATCCATAATATTTCCAAGATCTTTTGTATAATTTTCACTAACAAATTTATATAAAGGATGTTTTTTTATTAAATCCAAAACCCTAAATCCAACTTCGTGGCAAACAAAAATCCTTTTTTTTCCGTTATATATTTTCTTGTAAGCAGTTTTTCTATTGTAACGGCATATGTAGACGGTCTCCCTATTCCTTTATTCTTCATTTCATCAATAATTTCCGCATATGTATAAGGAGAAAATTTGCTTTTTTTCACAATATTTTTTTGAATATTGTATTTTCCCTCTTTTAATTCATAAATTTTAACCGGATAAACCAGATTAAACCCGTCTTCCAAAATTCCTGTAATAATTTCTATTTCTTTATCCAAAATTTTAAAAGTATCTTTTTTAATATGGCTTCTTTCATCTGGGAAGCAATAAATTTTCTAAAAATCAAATCATATAATCTTAAATGGTTATAAGAAAGATTTATATTTTTAAACATTAAAAAACCTTTAATCTCTTCCATATCCATAGGAGTGGTAGCCCTTATGGCTTCATGAGCCCCTGCACTTTCAAAACTTCTTAATTTAACAAAATTTTCTCCAAAATTCTCTTTTATATATTCTTTCGCTATTGATTTACCTATATTAGAAATTCTAAAACTATCCGTCCTGTGATATGTAATAAATCCGTTTTCAAAAAGATCCTGAGCCAGTTTCATTGTATATTGAGGCAAAAAATGAAGTTTAGAAGACGCTTCTTTTAAAAGAGTGGAAGTATTGAAAGGTTTTTCAAAAAGACTCTCTTTTTCGCTTTTAATCAGCTTAATTTCTAATTCGTCAGGAATATTTTCAAAAATTCCTCTGCTTTTTTTTCTTCTTCAAATTCCCATTCAACTGTCAAATCACTCGGTTTCACCATAACAACATTTGTTTTTTCTTTTAATTTTTGCGTCCTTTCACAAATCCAATTAAGTACCGGGGTTTGAACTCTTCCGGCAGATAAATGAACATTATGTAAATAATCTTGAAAACACAAAGAGAGATTAAAACCAATCCATCTGTCAGTAATTCTTCTTACAAACTGGGCGGCTACTAAATTTTTATCATAATATCTTAAATTATTCACAGCCTCAACAAATGCATATTTTGTAATTTCGTGAAATTCGGCCCTTTTTATATTTAAATTATACGGTTTGTTGTTTAATATTACATCAAATGCAATTTTTTCTCCTTCCCTGTCCGAGTCTGTAGCAATTATCACTTCATTGACTTCAAAAGAAGTTAAATTTAAAGCTTTTAATATATTATAAAACCTTAAAAACAGGTATATATTTCTCAATCACCCCCCATTTTCCTTTTTCTTTTTCCAAATCAAAGTCGTGTCCTATACTTGCAGTAATTATCAAAATCCTCTCTTCTAGCAAAATTTCATAAACACTTACACCATCTACGATTCTTCGGCTTGTTAAACTGTCCCCAAATGTCAAGACCAAACAATGTAAAATTTTTAAATCATTGATTATAATCAATGATTTAATTTAACAAATATTTTACAATGGGATTACAAAAATAAAACAAGGAGTCAAAATGTTCGGATTATTCGGAGGAAAAAAAGAAGAAACTAAAAAACAAGCTTGCGATTTACCATTTTTATGTTGGCAATGTGAAATGAGTGCACCTGGAGGATGCGGGAGCCATGGAGAAAGCAAAGGGGTATGTGGTAAAACTGCTACAAAATCAAGACTACAAGACCTGATGATTTACGGTCTAAAAGGTCTTAGCGCATACAGAGAACACGCTAATGAATTGGTTCAGGAAGTTGGAGATGAAGACGCCAAAAAAACATTAAAAGAAATTGATGATGTAAACAGTGAAACATTATATTTTACACTTACAAATGTTAACTTTAATTTTGATGAGCACATAGCACAGCTTATGAAAGTTGGAAATGCCGGTGTTAAAGTTATGAACTTATTAAGTGATATGCACACAAAGGCACTTGGAATTCCAACACCTGTGGAAGTTACACAAAATAAAGCAGAAGGAAAAGGTATCTTAGTTTCAGGCCATAATCTTGATATGCTTGAAAAACTGTTAAAAAGAATTGAAGAAAGAGGACTCAGTGATAAAATAAATGTTTATACCCATTCAGAAATGCTTCCAGCTCACGGTTATCCTCATCTTAAAAAATTCAAAAACCTAAAAGGAAATATCGGAAAAGCATGGTATGACCAAACTGATGTATTTTCTAAATGGCAAGGAACTTGTGTTGTAAATACAAACTGTATCGTTCCGCCTGAAAAATCACCAAAAGTTAAAAATTATATTGACAGACTTTATACATATAAAATTACAGGTATAGAAGGTGCTAAAAAAATAGAAAATGACAATTTTGACCCATTGATTGACCAGACTTTAAGTCTTCCTGATATTTCAGGATTCGAAAGCGACGAAAAAATTGTAACAGGTCATCATTATAAAACTGTTCTTGAAGGTTACGGGGCAAAAGTTCTTGACGCAATAAAAGAAGGAAAATTAAAAAGGGTATGGGTTATTGCCGGATGTGACGCACCTGGAAGAAAAAGAAACTATTTCAGAGAATTGGCTCTTGCCGTTCCAAAAGACCATATTATTATCACATCAAGCTGTGGTAAATTCAGATTCAACGATATAGATTTCGGAACTGTCCCTGGAACTGATATTCCAAGATATATTGACCTTGGACAATGTAATGATTCTAACGGTGCGGTTCATATTGCCTTAACAGTAGCAAATGCCCTTGGAATTGAGGATGTAAATGAGTTACCTGTTTCAATTGCTCTAATGTGGATGGAACAAAAAGCGATTATTATTTTACTTGCACTTTTAAGTCTTGGAGTAAAAGATATTTATATCGGACCAAACGCTCCTCAATTTGCAAATGAAGATATAGTAAACTTCTTAGTTCAAAACTTCAATCTTGGAGTTATTTCAGGAGACATACACAAAGACTTCGGAAAAGAATTAGCTTCTTAATTCTTTTTTTACGAGACCGTTCATAATTCCGTGTCTGCTGGGGAAATTATATCATAACTTTAAAGCATCATCTAATCT
>NZ_ATHR01000003.1:0-40513 GCF_000523295.1 Lebetimonas sp. JS085 | reverse complement strand
ATCTCTTTGATTAAATTTTTTAATTCATTTTCAAGCTCTTCAATTGTCACTGGATTTCCTGATTTTAATCTTCTTTTATATTCTTCAATGTTTAAAATACTCATGTGTAAATCCTTTACTTTTATTTTTTTATTTTATCATCTCTCAACATCTATATTAGGATTTACACAGTTTTTTTGATGGGGCCACTATATCCGGATACTCTTATTGACATCTTTTTCAAAAGATGTATAGACTTCTTCCTATTCAAATTTAGAACACAAAAGAATAAGCAGAAAAAATAAAACTATTTTTTTCTGATATGAATTGACATTAAGACCTAATTACCTTTTAAGAGTTGAGGGTTGTGAATTTTTTGATATTTATAAAGTTTTGTAATTTGTTGTGGTATTTATTAAAGATTTGTTTGTTTTCTATTTCAAGTTTTCTGTTTTTACTTATTTTAAGATATTCATCCTCAATATCAATTCCCAAAAATTTCCTTTCTAACAAATTTGCAGCTATTCCGGTAGTGCTACTTCCGGTAAATGGATCTAAAACCCAATCTCCTCGTTTACTTGAAGCAAGAATTATTCTTGTTAATACGGATAACGGTTTTTGTGTTGGATGCTTTCCGCACGATTTTTCCCATTTTGCTATGGCTGGTAATGTCCAAACATCTTTCATTTGTTTACCAGCGTTGATTTCTTTCATCAATTCATAGTTAAAATAATGTGGAACTTTTGTATTTTTTCTCGCCCAGATGATTTGTTCTGTTGAGTGTGTAAAATAACGGCACGAAAAGTTTGGCGGTGGATTTGTTTTTTGCCAAGTAATTATGTTAAGAATTTTAAAATCTAATTCTGTTAAAATCTGTCCGATACTAAAAATATTGTGCATAGTGCCACTTATCCAAATAGTAGCGTCATCTTTCATTTTATCTCGAACAAGTTTTAGCCATCTGCGGTTAAAATCATTTATATATTCAAAACCTTTAGATTTATCCCATTTCCCTTTATTAACACTGGTAATTTTCCCGTTTTTTATGGTTAAACCATCGTTTGATAAAAAATATGGCGGATCGGCAAAAACCATATTAAACTTGAAATCAAATTGCGGTAATAATTCAAATACATCTCCGTGTAATAAGATAAATTTTTTATCTTTTGATTTAAAATAAGATTTAATCATTTTTAATTTTTTCTCTAAATTCTTCAATACTTTTCCACGACATCTCACGTCCTTCACCATTTGGATAGTTTACATCTTCTTGCCCCCAAATCCATTTATAAGCCTTTAACAGAGCTTCTGGACTTTCTCCAGTATTAAATTTTAATAGGTCAATTTCTTCTATAAATTCATTTGGTTCTTCACCATTTTTTACTCGTTCTAATAAATCAATAAGTTCGATAGTGAGTTTTTTATTCTCTTGCGATTTTTCTTCAATATCTTGGAATATCTGTTTATGTGTTATTTGCCATAATCCACTTTCTTTCGGATTATAAATAAAAACGAGAAAGTCTTCTTTTTTAGGTCGTCCGTAAACTGTCTTTCCACCAGGTTTTGTAATAACAATTTTATTTCCATTTTTTAATTGTTCGACTTCATAACCTCGGTATTCTATTTTTTCAAGAATTTTCACAAATTCTTCTCGTGATTTATTTTTTATCTCAATTTTCTTTAAATCAACAGAATGTGTGTAGTAGTTTTTTTTCATTCCAATATCCTTTTTAATACTCCGTTTCTTAACATTTCCAAATTCAAAAGATAATCCGCTTTATCAAAATATTCTCTCAATGGTTTTAAAGTTGATTTCCAGCCGGCTCCATCGGTTATCCAAATAAATTCAATGCCTTGGTTGTTCCAATAATCATTCATTCTAATATATTCAGTTGCAGTAGATTTAAGTTTGGAACCCCCGCCACCATAAAAATTAACCTCGATAAAATAAAGCTTACCGTTTTTGTTAACAGCAAAATCAATAATTCTTGATGACTTATCAACTTTAACATCAATATTCCATTTGTCTTTAATTTTCTTTGCGGTCGCTTGTGGCATATATTTAATGTTTAATTCTTTTGTTGTATCTCTTACAAACTCTTCCACAATATTTTCCATTAAAGTTCCTCCACGATTTTTTCTGCCATTACTATCCAAACCGACTTCAACACCGGTTGCATAATCAACCAAATTCTTAATTTTCTTATCTTTTAAAAGCTCTCCCAAACCACTTTTTAATATGAAATCAGAAAATATTTTTATTTCATCTTTTGAATAACTTTTCTTTGAAAAATTAAATTCTCGATAAATAAAATTTCTTGTATCTATCAAGACCTCCAACGATTTGTCTCTAATTGCAAGAAGCAAAGGAATTGCTTTAATTGTTTCGGGGTATTTCAGCAATAAATCAACTGTTTCTTTGTGTAATTTCTTTTTGCCAATAAGGTAGTTAAGTAAATTCAGTTCTTTTTCAATGGGCTCAATATTTTGTAAAACTTTTTTCCAGTTTACAAAATAATCCCATTGTGTAATCTTATCTTTAAAAGATGATGTAATCTCTTCAAAAAGTTCATCTTCTGTTTTATTGAGCAATTGACATAATTTTTTCATAAGCATTATTTGTAATTAACAATTCTGTTAATTCTCCTCTTTTATTTGGTTTTGAGTTAATATTCCTTCTTGCTAAAACTCTTTTTATCTTAAATTCACTATACAGCTCATCAAAGAAATTGTTATTTGAATCTTTTCCTTTAACATCTGAATTACTTAATATCCATTGATATCCGAGTAAATCAATTTTTTTACAGAATTTAGCAAGCCTTATTTGTTCGTTATCATCGAATTCATCTTTTACATAAGAATTAAAACTTGATGTTTTGCTTAAAGGTTTATAAGGTGGATCGAAATAAAACAGTGTATTTCCTTTTGCATATTTCAACGTTTCTTCAAAATCACCGTTTAATATAATTACTTTTTGAAGAACTTTATTTACGGCTCTTAAATTTTTTTCATCACAAATCATTGGTGTTTTATAACTTCCAATTGGCACATTAAATTCATTTTTTCTGTTAACACGATATAAACCGTTAAAACAAGTTCGATTAAGAAATATAAACAGTGCCGCTTGAATTGTTTTATCAGATTTTCTACTATTAAATAAAGTTCTCTTTGTATAATAGTATTCTTTTTTTTCTTCGGGTTTGTCTTTTAACAAATGGTATTCCTTTTCCCATATTTTTAAAATGGATATTAATTCTTCAACATTTTCTTTTATTGTTTTGTAAGCGTTGATTAAATCTGCATTTATATCATTGATTATCGCTTTTTTAATATTTTGGTATTTTTGTAAAATCCAAAACAGAACAGCACCTCCACCAACAAACGGCTCAATATATGTAAATTGAGTTTGTTTAATGTAATCAGGAATTAGATTATTAATTTCATCTAATAATTGTGTTTTCCCACCGGCCCATTTTATAAACGGTTTTACTATTTTATCTATTTGTTTTATATTATCCATCTGTGTTTTTTTTATTGTGCCTAACTTGTTCATATTCAAACTGTTTAGATATGATTTATTAGAAAGATAAGCAAAATGTTTGTATATGCTTCCCTCTAAATGAGCGTTATTTTTTGTTTTTTTATTCATATCTCGCATTCTCCTAAAGAAACTGTCAAATGAATTATTTTTATTCTAAAAGGTTTTTGTACTTACATGAATATAAATTTCATCATCGGTAAACTTTTGTGTCTATAAAAGTTTACTATTATTTAATATAACAAATATATCATAAAAAAAAGCAAAAATCAAATTCATTTTCATCCCAGATGTAGGTAAATCTCATTTGCTAATCCAAAATAGGAAAAAGAGTGTTTTATTCCTGTTTTCTGTAAATGAAACACCTACTTTTTAAGTTTTACCTCACAAAATGCTTATAAATTATATTTTTATTTTTCTAAAATTGAGGAAATCAGAGGAAATAGAAAAAAAATACAGGGATTATTTAGAAGCCCTTAAAAACCGCTGATTAATCCAATTGAATATTTTTTCTGTGATATCTTTGGACTATATCCGGGTCAGGATGGAGTGAAACTTTTGCCTTTTCTTTACCTTCATAAGGAATCTGGGAAAGCACATATCTGATACTCTCTAACCTTGCGGTTTTTTTATCATTGGAATTTACAATAATCCAAGGCGAATAGCTGGTATGTGTTTTGGAAAACATTTCCTCTTTATAATATGTTATCTGATCCCAAAGCTCCTGGGCTTTTTTATCAACAGGAGAGAGTTTCCACTGTTTTAATGGATTCCTCATTCTCTCTTCAAATCTTCTTTTTTGGGTTTCTTTTGAAATAGAAAACCAAAATTTAATTAATATGATTCCGTCATCTATTAGGGCATTTTCCATTTCCGGGACTTCTCTGATGAATTTTTCATACTGCTCTTTTGTACAAAATCCGAAAACAGGCTCAACAATCGCCCTGTTGTACCAGCTTCTGTCAAAAAAAGCTATTTCACCGGGATCCGGCAAATGTCTGAAATATCTTTGAAAATAAAACTGCCCCGATTCAACTTCTGTAGGTTTTGGAAGAGCCACAACCCTGTATTTTCTTGGATTTAAATGCTCGGCAAATCTTTTAATAGCTCCGCCTTTTCCTGCGGCGTCCCTTCCTTCAAAAATAATCATAACTCTTTTTTTATTTTCAAAAACCCAGTTTTGAAGTTTAATCAGTTCTATTTGTAATCTTATTAATTCCTCTTCATATTCAACTGTTTTTAAAATTTTTCTTAATTTTTTCTTTTTAACCAGCCCGCTGAGACCGGATTTTGTCCTTAATTTTCTAAATGCATCTTCAACCAAATTTATTTTTGTTTTTAATTCCGGATTTTCAATATTTTTTTTAAGCTCTTCTAAACTCTGCATTATCGTTTTCATTTTTCTCCTTGTTATTTAATATCTTTTATTTATTATAGCACACAATTTATCCTAATTTGCTATAATTTTGTTAAAAAAAGGCATATAATGTTCAGTAAAAGAATACAAAAACTTTCTCCCTCATTAACAATAGCAATTTCCCAAAAAGCAAGGGAACTAAAAGCCCAGGGCAGGGATATTTTGGCTTTCAGTGCGGGAGAACCTGATTTTGACACACCTGAAGTTATTAAATATGAAGCAATAAAAGCCATTACCGAAGGATTTACAAAATATACAAATGTTGCCGGAATTCCGGAACTTTTGGAAGCTATAAAAATAAAACTGAAAAGAGATAACCATTTGGACTACGAAATGGATGAAATAATAGTAAGCAACGGGGCAAAACAATCCCTTTTTAACATATTTGCAGCTATTGTGGATGAAGGTGACGAGGTAATAATCCCGGCTCCTTACTGGGTTACATATCCCGAGCTTGTAAAATATCATGGAGGGACACCTGTTATAATCCAGACAAATGAAAAAACAAATTTTAAAATAACGCCTGATATGTTAAAAAAAGCAATTACACCAAAGACAAAGGCATTAATGCTTACATCTCCGAGTAATCCCACAGGAAGTATATATTCAAAAAAAGAATTAAGTGCCATTGCCGAAGTTTTAAAAGAAACGAATATCTGGGTTATAAGTGATGAAATGTATGAAAAACTGATTTATGAAGGGGAATTTGTTGCAGCAGCAAGTATAAATGAAGATATGTATAAAAGAACTGTTACCGTAAACGGCCTGTCTAAATCCCATGCAATGACGGGTTGGAGATTCGGATACTGTGCAAGTAAAAACAAAGAGCTTGTAAAAAAAATGATAACCCTTCAATCACAAAGCACATCAAATATAAACACAATAACACAAAAAGCGGCTATTCCGGCACTTCTTGGAAAAGCAGACGAAGATATAAAAAAAATGGTAAATGAATTTAAAAGAAGAAGAGATTTTGTATACGAGGCTTTCAATTCAATTGAGGGGCTCAGTGCCATAAAACCGCAGGGCGCTTTTTATATTTTTGTAAATCATAAAAAAATTGTAAACGATTCAATGAATTTTGCCCTTGATTTGCTTGAAGAAAAAGGCGTTGCCGTGGTTCCGGGACTTGGATTCGGAAGTGAGGGATATTTCAGATTTTCATTTGCAACCGATTTTGAAACTATAAACAAAGGCATAAAAAGAATAGAAGAATTTGTAAAAGAAATATTATGATTAGACATGTAGTTATTTTTAAAACAAAAAAAAATGCCCCCCTTTTGGAGTTTAAAAAACAAATAGAAAATTTAAAAAATCTGATTAAAGAAATTAAACATATAGAAGTGGGAATTGATATAAAATTTGATGAAAATTCCAGTGATTTTTGCGTAATTACCGAAGTGAAAAACATTGAAGATTTAAAAATTTACGCCACACATCCAAAACATTTGGAAATCATTGATTTCATAAAGCCTTTTATACTCGAAAGAAGAGTTGTGGATTATGAAACACACTAAAACAATAATTTTTCTTCTTTTTTTTATTTTTTTAGTTATTCTTGTTAATTCTTTTTCTGTAATATATTTAGTACAAAACAATCAAATAAAAAATGCATACATTATAAATGAACTGGGGCAAATAAGGGGAGGAACACAAAGATACTGCAAACTTGCGCTGATAGGAAAAGATAAAGAAAAAATCAAAGACGTAAAAAAATATATTGACAATAAATATTCAGATGTTGAAAACATCTATAAAGACATCATTCCATATGAAGCTATGGATTTTTTTAAGAAAAATTTTTACAGTTTAAAAAACAACTGGGAAAAAATAAAAAAAACTAAAAATAAAAACAAATTATATATTTTAAGCGAACAAAGCTGGGAAACGGCAGACCCTCTTGTAATTTATATAGCAAAGGCAATGGAGAATAAAACACAAAAAATTCTGTTTTTTATAATTTTAATATCCATAATTTCAGTACTTACAACACTTGTGAGTATTTATATTGTTTACAGTGTAATAAGTAAAAGTCTGAATATAAAAACACTTAAAAATCCTGTAAGTAAACTTTATAATTTATATCATCTGGAAGAAACTCTTAATGTTTTGCAAAACAGATATCAAAGATACGGGAAAAATTTTGCACTGCTGAAAATTATTTCTGAGAATATCCCCTCTGAAAAGACGATAAAAGAAATTTCTAAAATATTAAAAAACAATATAAGAAGAAGTGACAAAATTTATCATTATCAAAATAAAATTGTAATAATTTTTATAGAACCTGAAAAAATGGACTTAAATAAAACACAAAAAAGACTAACTGAATTGATTCAAAAAAAACTTAAAAATATAAAAGCTGAAATTATTATATATTCCGGAGAAGACATAAAAAGATTTATTTAGTCTTTTTCAGTTCACTGAACACATAAACAGTGGCTATAATTATCACACTTCCGAGTAAAATCAAACTTCCGAAGACAGCACTTTTATGCGCTTTTTCTCCGGTTCCAAATAAAAAACCTACCATTATTAAAAATCCGGTCCATATCAGATTTGCCGAAAAAGTAAGAGGAATAAACCATCTAAGCGGCATATGGGATAAACCGGCGGGAATAGAAATATACTGTCCAAGTCCGGGAGTAAGAGGAGCTAAAAAGGCGGAAATTTTTCCATGATTTTTCCAAAATTTTGTTACTTTTTCTATTACAGGTTTGTCTTTTAAGATTTTATTTACCAAAAATTTTGCCAAAAAATAATTTACAAGAGCGCCGCTTAAACTGCCGAGTGCAGCGCATAACCAAACACTGATCAGATTCATTTTACCTGTTGCCGCAAGATATCCGGCCGGCAGTAAAACAAGCTCACTTGGAACCGGTATAAAAGTGCCGACTAAAAGCATATAAAAATAAATACCTATATATCCTAAAGAATGAGCAAAATTCACCAAAAAGTTTATTATTTCATTTAACAACCTAAACCTTTAAATATCAAATTCTGCAACTAACGGCACATGGTCAGATGGAGTCGGTTTTCTTTTTCGCCTGATTTCGGTTAAAATTTCCACATCTTTAAATTTTTCAAAAAGAGGCTCACTCACCAATATATAATCAAGCCTGAGCCCTTCGTTTTTATAAACCGCGGCGCCTCTGTAATCGTAAAATGAAAAGACTTTTTCATTAGGATGTTTTTTTCTTATAACATCTATAAATCCGCTGTCTAAAAATTTAGACAAAATTGCCCTCTCTTCTGGTAAATGGGTCACTTCACCGTCCCAGATTTCTTCGTCCCAGACATCAAGAGATGTATGTGATATATTGAAATCACCGCATATTAAAACTTTTTGCTTGTTTAAATCAAATCGTTTCAAAAATTCAAACAGTTTATTATAAAAATAAATTTTATATTCAAACCTTTCGCCGTAATTGTCTCCCAGAGGCGCATAAATATTGATAATATGAATATTATTAATCAATGTATAAATAAATCTCGATTCGCTAAGTTCTCCCTCAAAACCTTTTTGATAATTTTCAATTTCAAAAACGCTGCATGTCGCCACACCGTTTAATTTTTTTTGACCGTGAATAATGCAGTGCATATTGTCGAATTTTGGAAAATTATCCTCTTCGGTTTTAATTTCCTGCATACATATAACATCCACATTATATTCATTTATAATATTTTTTACAATTTCTTCTCTTTGTCTTATAGAATTTACATTAAAAGTACATAATTTCATTTCACTCCTTATTACTCACTACTCACTACTCACTACTCACTATTTTATATTCCCATTTTACCAGGATTAAGTATTCCGTTTGGATCAAATGCATTTTTTATTCGTTTAAACAGATTCATTTCAGCCGCACTGAATGCAAGTTTCATAAAAGGAGCCTTGCTAAGACCTATTCCGTGCTCCCCGCTGAGTGTACCCTCAAGTGAAATAACAAGTTTAAAAATTTCTTCCACCGCTTTATAACCCCTTTTAACCTCATCTTCATTTTCACCGTCAACCATTACATTTACATGGATATTTCCGTCCCCGGAATGCCCAAAACAGGGAATTGTTACATTATATTTTTTCCCTATTTCTTCTATTCCTTTTAGTGCATCCGGAAGTTTACTCCTTGGAACGGATATATCTTCATTTAATTTTTTACTTCCGTATATTGTAATAGACTGACTTGCATTCCTTCTTGCAAACCATATTTCTTCTGATTTTTCTTTATCTGCCGTTGCAATAAATTCTTTAGCCCCGTTTTGCTTAAATGATTTTTCCAAAATTTTTAATTGATAATCAATTTCTTCCTCGACATTCCCGTCAACATCGCCTACAAGTAAAGCCCCGGCCCATTCAGGCAGATTAACCCCTAATTTTTCCCTCAGCGCTTTTACAACAAGAGAATCCATAAATTCCATGGCAACAGGAACAGCCCCGGATGAAAGGGATTTATAAACGGCATTCATTGCATCTACCACATTTTCAAAAATTCCCATATATGTTTTTTTCATTTTAGGCTTTGGACGCAGTTTCAGCGTTATTTCCGTCAATACGGCCAAAGTTCCTTCGCTTGCTATTAATATTCCCGCCACATTATATCCGGCTACATCTTTTATTGTCCTTTTCCCTGCCCTTATAATATCCCCGTTTGGTAAAACAGCCCTGAGACACATTACATAATCTTTTGTAAGTCCGTATTTTGCAGCTCTCATCCCGCCTGCATTTTCAGCCACATTTCCGCCTATTGTGGAATAATCCATACTTGCGGGATCCGGCGGATAAAAAAGACCCCTTTTTTCCACTTCTTTTTGAAGCTCTGAATTAATAACACCAGGCTGTACAACAGCAACCATATCTTTTTCGTCAATTTCAATTATTTTATTCATATATTTTTCCACAGCCAGTATAATCCCTCCGTTTACCGGAAGCGCCCCGCCTGTAAATCCGCTTCCCGCACCTCTTGGAATTACAGCTATTTTATTATTATTGCAATATTTTAAAATTTCACTTATTTCTTTTTCATTTTCAGGAAATATTACCGCATCTGGGTAAAAATGTTCTTTTGTGGCATCATAGGAATACGCCCTTAAATGAGCTTTGTCTGTTTTGATATCATCATCACCCACAATGTTTTTTAAATTCTCTATATGTCTGCTTTCAATCATTTTATTCCTTTATTAAACTTTTGTAATATTTGGCATACGAACCGATACTTTGTTTAAACAGATTTTTAACTTTTGAAAAAACATTTCCCTCTATATGAAAATTTGGATAGGTTACAAAAAAAGGCTCGGTGTATTTATAATTTTTTTCAGCTGAAAACTCTTTTATGGCATAAAAGCTGTATGAATCCACAAGATATATTTTATCCAAAACAAAAGCATACAAACCTATATCCATCTTTTTTGCAAAATTTATAAAATCATCCCTAGTCGGATTTTCTTCCAAAAATGTCGCAAAAATATCAGGAGAAATCAGTGTTTTATTTTTAAATAACTCTTTGGCTTTTAAATAACTTTGCTGATTTGGGGCGATAATCATTATTCTGTTGTAATTTTTTGCCAGGATGATTTTATCACCGGGTTTTGGTATGGCTACAGGAAGAGCGAAAGAGTCGTTTTCCAAATTATCATAAACACTTAATTTACCTTCGGTGCCAAAAAGTGTGGCCTTCGCACAAATTATATTTTTATTTTCATAAGGACACAAAACTATTCCACTTACGCCCTTTTTTACATATTTGTCTACACTTATTTTATCATTTTGTATACTTTTAATTGTAACTTCATAACCCATTAAAGAGCTTATTAAAACAAATAAGATTAAAATCCTCTTCATTAAAAACCTTTTTTTGGTACAATTATATCAAAAAGGAAACTGATGCAATATGATATTTTGGTAATTGGCAGCGGAATTGCAGGAATGATGGCTGCCATTGAAGCAAAAGAACTTGGAAGCAATGTTGCAATTGTTACAAAAAAATCCCCAATGGCCAACAATTCATTTATGGCAAAAGGCGGAATAAACGCCGCTCTTAATAATATGAAAGACGGAGATTCAATTGAACATCACATAGAAGACACATTAAAAAGCGGTATAGGACTGGCGGAAGAAGAAGCAGTCAGAATTTTTTGCGAAAACGCCCCTCAGGTAATCAGAAATCTGCACAGAAAATACAAAGTTCCTTTTACCACACTTCCCGATGGAAGACTTGCCCAAAGACCCTTTGGCGGAACAAAATTCAAAAGAACATGTTTCTCAGCCGATGCTACAGGTCCCGCAATTATGAAAGCACTGAGTAAAACAATAAAAGAACTTGATATTCCGAGTATTACAAATCATTTTGCAATTAATTTATTAATAAACGATGGGAAAGTTGCAGGGGCCACATTTTTAGATGAAACCAATGAAGAAATAAAAATAATAAAAGCAAAAGCGGTTATAGTCGCAACAGGAGGATATGCGGGGCTTTACAGAGGATATACTACAAATATTACAGATGCAACGGGCGACGGAGTAGCAATGGGGCTTAGAGCCGGGCTGGAAGCTATGGATTTGGAATTTATACAATTTCATCCGACTGGTCTTGAAGGGACAAACTATTTAATTTCCGAGGCTGCAAGAGCGGAGGGAGGAAAACTTATAAACAGCGACGGGAAAGAATTTGTAGATGAACTCAATACAAGAGATTTTGTTACCCGTGCAATAGTAAAACAATTAAATAAAGGCAAAAAAGTATATCTGGACTTGACAATGATAGATGAAGAGATAATAAATACAAAGCTTATTAATCTTAAAAAAAGAGTTAAATCACTAAAAGGAATAGATATAAGCAAAGAGCCGATTCCTTTAAATCCGTTAGCCCATTATACCATGGGGGGTATTAAAACGGACACATTCGGTTTTACAAGCATAGAAGGTGTTTTTTATGCCGGAGAAGCGGGAAATAACGGTGTAAACGGTGCAAACAGGCTTGGAGGCAATTCTTTAAGTGAAGGGGCTGTATTTGGAAAAATCACAGGATACGAAGCCGTTAAATATTCTTTCAGGCAAAAAACATTTGTCGACATACCGGATGATACAATACAAAAAGACATAGAATTAATAAACAAATTAAAAAGCACAAAAATAGATGCAAAAAAAATAAAACATGAAATAGGCGAACTGTTATTTAAAAAAGTAGGTATTTTAAGAAACGGATATGCAATAAAAAAAGCACTCGAAAAATTAAAAACCATCAAAAATACTTTAAATGAAAATGATGAAAAAGATTCAAATTTAAAAGAAAAATTGGAATGTGTAAATGCAATTGATATTTCTAAAGCCTTGGCAAAAGCGGCACTTTACAGGGAAGAAAGCAGAGGTGCGCACTTTAGACTTGACTTCCCAGAACAAGACTTCTCATTTAACCACCATACAATTACAAAATTAGAGGATTAAATCCTCCTATATTTGTATAACTTTTATTTTATCTGTATTTAAACTTTTGTTCAATTCTTCTTCAATTCCCATCAAAGTAACCATTCCACTGGCACATGAAGCACATGCCCCGAGATATCTTACATACACTTCAAATTTATCGCCGTTTTCCTTTACATCAATGAGTTCCAGACTTCCTCCGTCCATTGCTAAAGCCGGTTTTATTTTTTTATCAAGTATCTCTTCAACCGCTTTAATTTTTTTAACCAGACTCATATCTTCAAATTTTTGAGACTCAGCCCCTTTTTGAAGTTTTTCTTTTTTCATTTCTTCTTGTACTTCTTTTATAATATCCACCAGATAAACATCCCTTTCTTCATGTCCCCCGGGTGCTACACAGCTTTTGCAATATGTACCGGCGTCAGTGTATTTTTGAAGCTCTTCAATAGTTTTTACATTATGTTTTCTTACTATTTCTTCGATTTCTCCTCTTGTAACCCTTGCACATTCACAGACTATTTCACTGTTTTTAAGTTTTTTTGCATCTTCACCTTTATATTTGGCCGCCGCTTCAATAATTACATCATACGCCATTACGCTGCAGTGCATTTTCTGAGGTGGAAATGCGGGTTTGTCCGGTTCGTCCCTCAATGCTTTTTCAACATCCAGATTTGTAATTTTCATAGCCTCATCCACTGTTTTACCGATGGTAAGTTCTGTCATCATATCCGAAGAGGCTATCGCCGTTCCGCATCCGAAAGATTTAAATCTCGCATCAATTATTTTATCTGTATTAGGATCAACCAGCCAGTAAAGTCTTACACTGTCCCCGCACGCTTCACTTCCAAAATCGGCAACCACCAATTTTGCCCCTCTTTTTTTAGCGTCTTCTTCACTGAATTCTCCCAAAAATTTCGGATTATTCATTCTTTCAATCACTTTATTTGAATACTGTTCCCAGACATTTCCGGTTATTAAATCGTTTCTACCCATTATTACTCCTTGTATAAAAATTTAAATTCAATTTGTGCGAATAAATTCGTAACTTCTAAAACATATTCATATTGGAGATAAGGCTTTAGTCTCATATAATTATTAGCGAATAAATTCGCTTTTCCATTCACTACTCACCACCCCGCCGCTTTTCAAGCGGCCGGGCAGGCTCACTACTCACTACTCACTACTCACTATTAATTAGGTTTCACCTTGGCATATGACATTGATATGCTTCTTAGTCTCTCAACAATTTTTGGTAACTTTTCTATTACATAATCTATTTCTTCTTCAGTCGTAAATCTGCTTAATGAAAAAATTATACCGGTATGTGCTATTTCAGGGTCTTCCCCCAAAGCCTCAAGCACTTCGCTTCCTTCAAGCCTTTCACTTGAGCAGCTGCTTCCTGTTGCAGCATATATTTTATTTAAATTCAAATCCCATAGCATAGCTTCACCTTCAATTCCCTTAAATGATGCAATTACACTGTTTGGAAGCCTCTGTTTTTTATCTACATATGTTTTAGTGTCAGGAATTTGTAAAATTGCATCTTCAAGTTTATCTCTGAGTGAAGAAACTTTTGTGTACATTTCATCCAAATGCTCATTTGCCAATCTTAAAGCTTCAGCCATTGCAACCATTCCGTTTAAGTATACACTGCCTCCTCTTTTTCCTCCCATTTGATTTCCCCCGTGTATCAAATTGACAAAAGGAGCGCCTTTTTTAATATATAATCCTCCAATTCCTTTTGGTCCGTGAAATTTATGAGCCGAAAATGTAAAATAATCAACTCCGAGTTCTCTTACATTAACCCTCGATTTTCCTATAGCCTGGGCTCCGTCACAGTGAAAAGGGATATTATATTTTTTTGCTATTTCTCCAATCTCTTTAATAGGTTGAATCGCACCGCTTTCATTACTTGCAAATAATACACTAATAAGAGCAGTATCATCTCTTATTGCATCAACCAGTTCATCAAGCCTTATTCTTCCGTTTTCATCGGTATAAAGATATGTAACCTCCATCCCCAAAGTTTTTGCATAAGCACATGGCGCTTTTATTGAGCTGTGTTCTGCAATAGTTGTAATTATATGTTTTTTTTCACTTCCTTTAAGATAGGCATCCAAAAAAGTTTTAATAACGGCATTGTTTCCCTCCGTTGTGGAAGAGGTAATTAAAATATCGTCTTCGTCACTTGCGCCAATTCCGGGATAAATAATGTCATATGCTTTGTTCATGGCCTCTCTTGCCTCTATTCCCAAATCATAAATAACATTTACATTCCCGAAAATATCGCTGCTTTGGCAATATATCTTTTTTACTTTTTCATCCATTGGTGTTGTGGAATTATTATCCAAATATACTTTCATTTTACACCCTTATTATAAGTTTTTCTTATTGTAATATAAAGAAGGTAAAAAAAAATTGACATATATCAAAAAAAATAAAAAATCAATCTTTTTTTAGAAGTTTTGAAAGAATTGCTTGCAGTTTCAACCAGCTTTTATGGGGCATTAAAGGAAATCCTCCGTAAATTCCGGGATTTTTTATAGTTTTTGTAACACCTCCTCTTGCTGCAATTGTAGTAAACGGAGCAATTTCAAGATGACCGGCGGTTGCACTCTGTCCGCCCATTATGACATTTCTTCCAAGTTTGGAAGAACCTGAAAGCCCGACTTGTGAAACCAAAATGGAATATTCGCCTATTTCACAGTTATGTCCTATTTGAACAAGATTATCTATTTTAGAACCTTTTTTTATCAGTGTTTCACCAAATACCGCTCTGTCAACAGTGGTATTTGCCCCTATTTCAACATCATCTTCTATTACAACTTTTCCCAAATGATATATTTTTATATGTTTTCCTTCTTTTGTATGCGCATATCCAAATCCGTCGCTTCCTATAACACTTCCTGCGTGAATTGTTACGTTTTTACCTATTTTTGTATCCCTGTAAATAGTTACATTCGGGTAAATTGTGCTTCCCTCATCTATTTCAACGTAAGGGCCTATTACGGCATTTGGCATAACTACAACATTTTTGCCTATTCTTGCACCTTTTCCAATCCTAACGGAACTGTCCACTAATGCATCTTTATTTATCTGATATCCTCCGTTTTCCCATGGGGCAAAAACAAACAATTTTGTAAGAAGGGCCAGTTTTAAATACGGTTCTTCTGTAATTAAAGGAATTATATTTTGAGGTAATTTTTTGGCATCTTCCTCTCTTACTAAAACAGCCCCCGCTTTTGTATTTTTTAAAAATTTTTCATATTTTTTATTTTCCAAAAAACTTATTTCATTTTTCCCTGCGTCATGCAAAGTATTTATTCCAATAATTTTTTTATCACTGTCCGGACAGTCAATATCCAAATATTTACATATTTCTTTTAAATTAAACTCTTTAATCTCATTTGCCATTTTACATTCTTTTGCCATATTTTTACTTTCCTATTTTTATTTTTTCATATCCGTTATTTATTATTTCTTTATCCTTTATATTCACTATTCACTACTCACTATTTTATCTTTCAATTACACTGACACCGCTTCTGACAATATCAACAGGTTTAAATCTTTTAATTGCCTTTAAAAAATTATCAATTCTCTCGGGTCTGTCAACAACACTTACAATCACATGCTTTTCCCCGACATTGCTTATACTTCCGTTATAACATCTGGCAAGTGCATCGATATCTGAGAGATTGTTTTCTATCGAAAATTTAACCATTGTCATTTCTTTTTCTATAAAATCACTGCTTTCAATTACTTTATAAACCGGAATCAACTTATAAAGCTGTTTAACAATTTGTTCAAATACTTTTGGATCACCTTCACTCATTATTGTCATTCTTGAAAACTCGGTGTTTGGAATCGGGGCTACTGTCAATGATGTAATATTATATCCCCTTGCAGCAAACATATTCACCACTCTTGCCAAAACTCCGTGTTCATTTTCAACTATTACAGATATTATTCTTTTCATTTGTCTTCCTTAAATACAAGCATATTTTTAAGAGGGCTGTTAGGCGGCACCATTGGAAGCACATCTTCCCTTCTGTCAACCTGAACATCAATAAATGCCACTTTATTTTGAGTTAAAGCGTCGTTTAATGCATCGATAAATTCATCTTTTTTACTAACCCTGTAACCTACTGCGCCCATACTCTCGGCAAGTTCTACAAAATCGGCCTGAACATCGCTTAAATCGGTTTCACTAAGTCTGTCATTATAAAACATACTCTGCCACTGTCTTACCATTCCAAGATAATTATTATTCAAAATAATATTTATTACCGGCAGATTATATTTGTATCCTGTTAAAACTTCCTGGATATTCATTATAATACTTCCGTCACCGCTGAAATTAACAACCAGTTTTTCCTTAACCCCTCTTTTAGCTCCAAGCGCTGCCGGAAAACCGTATCCCATTGTTCCCAAACCTCCGCTTGTAATCATCTGTCTTGGCTTTGTAAACGGATAAAACTGGGCAGCCCACATCTGATGCTGACCAACATCGGTAGTAATTATTACATCTTCGGGAACAATTTCACCGGTTTTTTGTATTACCCATTGAGGTTTTATTACTTCATCGCTGTCATTGTAAGCCAAAGGGTAAAGTTCTTTATATCTGTTTAAAATTTCGCGCCATTCTTCAAACTTTTCAGGTTTTACACCCTCTACCAAAAACGGCATCATATCTTCGAGTACTAATTTTAAATCCCCTACTATAGGATATTTGGTCTTAACCACTTTACCTATTTGACTGGGGTCTATATCAATATGAACAATATCTGCATTTTTAGCGAATTCGTCTATTTTTCCTGTAACCCTGTCATCAAATCTGGCCCCTAAGGAAATTATCAAATCGGCATCATTCATAGCCATATTTGCAGCAAATGTCCCATGCATTCCAACCATTCCTAAAAGAAACGGACAGTCAAATCTCAAAACACCTCTTGCCATTAATGTCTCGACTGCCGGTATTTTTGTTATTTTGACTATTTCTCTTATAATATCAGCCGCTGTGCTGAGTACTGCACCACCGCCTATATAAAATACAGGTTTTTTTGCTTTTTTTATAGCATCAGCCGCTCTTTTAATGGCTCTTGCATTGCCTTTATATGTAGGTTTATAAGTTATTAAATCTATTTTTTCAGGATATTTAAAAAATGTTTTGGCGGCGGTTACGTCTTTTGGAATATCTATATGTACAGGTCCAGGTCTTCCGCTTCTTGCAAGATAAAAAGCTTCTTTAATAACATATGCTAAATCTTCTACGTTTTTTACTAAAAAGTTATGTTTTGTGACAGGTCTTGTAATTCCGACAGCATCAACCTCCTGAAAAGCGTCGGTCCCAATTGCCGTGGTGGGAACCTGCCCCGAAATAATTACAAGAGGAATAGAATCTGCATATGCAGTGGCAATTCCTGTAATGGCATTTGTAATTCCCGGACCGCTCGTAACCATTGAAACCCCTACTTTACCCGTTGCCCTTGCATAACCGTCTGCCATATGAACGGCACCCTGTTCGTGTTTGGCTAAAATGTGCTGAAAAGATTTCTGTTTATAAATTTCGTCATATACATTCATTATTGCCCCGCCCGGATATCCGAAAACAACCTCAACATTTTCTTTTATCAAACTTTCTATTACCATTTGAGCACCCGTCATTTTCATTTACTGCCTTTTTTATGAAATTATATCAATTTTCTTTAATTTTACACTTTTCATTTTCCATCATTTATTTTCCATTTTACATTCACTTATTGCAACTCCTTCTCTCACACCGTCATCACACACTATACATTCTTTGTATTTGGTGAGTTTGAAAATTTCCCTGAATATATAAATTCCGGTAATTATCAAATCACCTCTGCCAACACCCACTAATTTCTCTCTTTTTTTCATTTCCATTTTCATAAGTTTATCTGCCCAATAATCCAAATCCGCCAAAGTTATAACAGTTCCATTTATTTTTTCCGGATCGTATGTATTATAATTCATACCTTTTTTCAAAGCCGCTATGGAAGTCGGGGTTCCGCTGCTTGCAACAAAATTTTTTGGTTTTTTGTATGTTGAAAATGCAAGGTCTATAAAATCTTTAAAAATTTTGGCCTTTTTCTTAACGGCTATTTTTATTGCGTCAGGTGTTTTATATTTTTGTGTAAAAGTTACAATCCCTAATTTAAAACTTTCAGCCATTATATTGTCTTTATTTTTTAATATAAATTCGGTAGAGCCTCCACCTATATCAATCAAAAAAAATCTTTCATTTTCAAATCCACATTTTTTTAAACAGTTTTCTACCGCAACCGCCGTATAATTTGCCTCCTCAAAAGGAGTGATTATCTCAAATTCCACACCTGTTGCCTCTTTTATTTTATTTAACACATATTCTTTATTTTTAGCGCTTCTTAAAGCTTCCGTCGCCACAGCTTTTATCTTATCTTCACCAAATCTTTTTTTTATATCTTTAATAGCATCTATAATCCTATTTATTGCCTCGTCGGAGATTTGGCCTGTCTCAACCAGCCTGTCGGCTGTTTTTATAATTCTTTCAAATTCTTTCAGCTTTTCATTTGTAGCACAATCATATTTAATAGCCCTAATAGTGTTACTTCCTAAATCAATTGCTATCATTTTTACCTTTCAATTTAATTTATAATTCAAAATTCATCACTCATAATTCACACTCACAACCCGCCGCTTTTCAAGCGGCCGGGCAGACTTTCACCATTTTCACTATTCCCTAACCTGCCCGTTTCCGTAAATTTTATATTTATATGTTGTTAAATCATCTATCCCCATAGGGCCTCTTGCGTGAAGCTTGTTTGTTGAAATACCTACTTCTGCCCCAAATCCGAAAACACCCCCGTCTGTAAATCTGGTAGATGCATTCACATATACACAGGCACTGTCAACCCTGTTTAAAAACTCTTCCGCCACGGAATAATTTTCTGTTATAATACTGTCACTGTGCCCTGAACCGTATTTTTGAATATGTTCAATCGCATCTTTTGCATTATCAACTATTCTGATTGAGAGTATTTTATCCAAATATTCTGCAAACCAGTCTTCTTCTGTGGCTTTATTTATATCAATATATTCCAATGTAATTTCGCAACCTCTAAGCTCAACCCCTTCATTTTCCATTGCCTCTTTTATTTTAGGCAAAAATTTTCCTGCAATTTCTTTGTCCACTAATAATGTCTCCATTGCGTTACAAACGCCCGGTCTTTGGACTTTTGCGTTTATACATATATTTATAGCTTCATCCAATTTAGCATCTTTATGGACATATACATGACACAGACCTTTATCGTGTTTGACTACTGGAACTTTTGAATTTTCACTTACAAATTTTATTAATTTTTCCCCTCCCCTTGGAATAATTAAATCTACAAATTTATCCTGTTTTATAAGAGTGCTGACCCCTCCCCTGCTGTAATCCGGTATTAAGGAAATTGCATCTTTTGGAAGTGAGTTTTTTTCCAAAACATATTGAAGTAGCTCAATAATAATTATATTTGAATGCATAGCCTCTTTTCCGCCTTTTAAAATACATGCATTTCCGCTCATAAAACAAAGTGCTGCGGCATCGCTTGTAACATTTGGACGGGATTCATAAATTATACCTATTACACCGATGGGAATTTTTACTTTTTCAATCCTAAGGCCGTTATCCAAAACCCAACCGTCAATTATTCTTCCCACAGGGTCTTTTAATTTGGCAATATCCCTGAGTGCCCCAGCCATTGATTTTATTCTTTTTTCATTCAATAAAAGTCTATCAATAAGTGCATTTGAAAGTTTGGCATTTTGAGCATATTCCAAATCTTTTTTATTTGCATTTATTATTTTTTCTTTGTTTTTTTCAATTTCATCAGCCATTTCTTTTAAAACTTTTCTTTTTATATCCGCTTTTAAGGTTGCCGTTATTCTGCTTGCTTCTTTTACTTTTTGTAACACTTCTTCCATATTAATCCTTTTTTATATATTATTTTACCATAATTAAAAATTTAATAAAAAAAGCCCGTAAAATAATGAATATTTATTCATTAAATTTTTAAAAATATATTACTTTTTAAAAACCGTTACTTTTTTACACATAAAAATTAATAATTGAGAATATTTGAAACATTGATAAACAATTGAGTTATAATAAAAGAAAAAAAAAGGAGCATAAATGCCTCAAAATTCATGTGATAAATTATATGATTTAATAATTATAGGAGCTGGTCCCGGAGGTGTGGCAAGTGCTATAGAAGCAAAACTTGCGGGTATAAATAAATTTATGATTGTGGAAAAAGCCGACAATCATAACGACATGATTAGAAAATTCTATAAACCGGGGAAAAGAGTTGACAAAGACTGGCAGGGTAAAAAATTTGAATTTATCGGAAACGTAACTTTTGAAGAATGCTCAAAAGAAGAATATTTAGCCCAGATGGACAAAAAAATAAAAGAGAATAAAATCGAAGGCAGATTTTATTATAATCACCATGTATATGCAGTTAAAAAAATATGTGATGATATTTTTGCCGTTGCGACAGACCATGAACTCGGAGCAATTCTTACAAAAAATGTAATAATTTCAATAGGAAGAATGGGAAAACCGAATAAACCGGCTTATAAATTCCCGGGAGCTATAAGACCAAGACTTAATTTTAACCTTGATAAAGTACAACCTGGTGAAAAAGTCTTGATAGTCGGTGGCGGAGATACAGCCGGGGAGTACGCATACGGCCTTGTGGATATGAATATCGGATGCGATGTCACATTAAATTACAGAAGAGATAAAATTACCAGAATGAACCCTACAAATAAAGATATGGTTGAAAAATATATAAACGAAGGGAAAATTCATTCAAAACTTGGTGTGGATATAGAAAGCGTGGAACCTGTGGAAAATGATGATGTCACTCCTCCAAGAGTAAAAGTAAATTATAAAGATTCTACAAGCGAAATTTTTGACAGAGTTGTTTATGCCTTAGGCGGAACAAGCCCGGTAGATTTTTTAAAAAACAGCGGAATTAAACTAAATGAATGGGGTGAGCCTCATTATAACCCCGAAACAATGGAAACAAATATAAAAGGATTATATACAATAGGAGATGTTGTTACAAGTGCCGGAAGTATAGCTTTGGCATTTAACCATGCACATCTTGCTCTCAAAGATATAGCCAAAAAACTTTAATTTTTTTTGGCAACGCATTTTAAAATTTCTATAGATTTGATTTTATTTACTCTTTTTATTAGTTCATCTAATTCATTTAACTGTTCTTCACATTTTTGTTTAAGTTCGTCTCTTTTTTCTTTTAAGATTTCTAACTCTTTTTCAATCTGCTCCATTGGTATGGTACATTCTTTTGCAGCTTCTTCTTCTTTTTCCAAAGCCCATTCGGTCATTTTTTTGATAAAATCTTTCAGCATATCAATCCTTTTTTAGAAATTATATCATAAGGAGACAAAATGCTAAAAAAGGCGGCAGAATTAATTCAATCTTCCAATTACACAGTTGCGTTCACAGGTGCGGGTATATCTGTTGAAAGCGGTATTCCGCCGTTTAGAGGGCCAAACGGCTTATGGAGTAAATATAATCCTGAAATTTTGGATATGGATTTCTTTTTAAATCATCCTGATATCAGCTGGAAATACATAAAAGAAATATTTTACGATTATATGTATAACGCCAAACCGAACATTGCCCATTACTGCTTTGCAAAACTTGAAAACTTGGGAAAACTAAAAGGTATAATTACACAAAATATAGATAATCTGCACCAAGATGCAGGAAGCAAAAATGTTATTGAATTTCATGGCACTACTAAAAAACTGGAATGCATAAAATGTAAAACAAAATATGATTCAAATAAAATATCTTTGGATAAATTACCGCCGCTCTGTCCAAAATGCGGAGGAATTTTAAAACCGGATTTCGTATTTTTTTCTGAGCCTATACCAAAAGAAGCATTTGAAAAATCCATAGAACTTGCCCAAAAGTGCAATTTAATGATTATTATCGGAACAACAGGGGAAATAATGCCTGCAAGTCAGATACCTTATTTAGCAAAAGAAAACGGTGCTAAAATTATTGAAATAAATCCGGATAAATCAACTTATACCAATACTATAACAAATATTTATATTCCTCTAAAAGCAACCAAAGCTTGTGAAAAATTACAAAAGCTGCTAATATAACATCAAAAAAGGGAAAAAATGAAAATCGCCATTCCTACTTCAAATGAAAAAACCATTTGCGAATATATTCCTTTTTGTAAATATTTTCTTATAATAGACACTGATACAAATATAAGAAAATTAATAGAAAACCCTATGTTTGAAATTGTAAAAAAAGAAAAAATAAAGAAAAAAGAATGCGGTGAAAACGGCCTTCATACAGGAGAAATAATTCCAAAATATTTAAAATCATTCGGCATTGAAATGTTAATTGCAAAAAGTTTAGGAGAGGGAATGCTCGATAATCTGGAAATTTTCTCAATAAAATATAAAATTACCGATTCAGACAAAATAGAGGATATATTACTCGGCTTTTAATTTTGTTGCAAATAAAAGACCTATTAAAAGCATACAAATACTAAACATATATAAAACATTGTATCCCAAATATTTAAGGATTATTCCTCCCGGGATGGCAAAAAAGAGCCCTATTGAAGTTATTGTGTTTTGAATTGCCACATATATGGGTCTTTTATCTTCAGGGGCTATTTCAAAAAGCAGATTCATACCGCTTATTTTAAACCCGTCCATTGCAAAACCTATTAAAAAGAAAACAGCAGCATAACTTACAATATTTTTAGCAAACATTGCAATTATAAAAGCCGTAATTACCAATGTATAAGAAGATAAAATAATTTTCTTATAAAAAGGGGCCAGTTTTTTCCAGACTATATTGCCGCAAAGTGCCCCAAACATCTGTATAGTGACAAAACTTCCCACAATCCAGCCGGTTAAATGTATGGAGCTTTTGGCTTTTAAAATTACAAAAGGAAGCGCAAATAAAACAGAATAACTTAAAAGAATAGTTAATATCTGAATTTGAAGTGCTTTGTCCGTTTTTAAAAAAATATATGAATTTTTCAAAAATTTAAAAAAACTCTCTTCTTTAATTCTTATATTTTCTTTAACAGGTTCTTTTATGGTTGAAAATGCAAAAACACCTATACCGAACAAAAAAGCACTTACCATAAAAAGAAATCCGTAACTTTGAGGCGCCTCGAATGTATTAAGCACCCATCCTGCAATCCCGCCGCTAATAATTGCACCTACGGCGGAAAAAAACTGTCTGTTTGCCATTGATTTACCGCGCTCGGTTTTATTAAAAATTTTTGCTATTATCTCACTGAAATACACAGCCCCAAATCCTGCCGAAAAAGAAAAAACAAAAAGAAGTATTCCGAAAAGCAGCAATGTAAGAGAAGGATTTTTATCTCCTATAAATAAAATTACAACACCTATTAAAAACCAGCTTAAAAACCTTACAAAAAAAACACCTCTCATATAAGGCATTACTATTTTATAACTCTGTGCATAAAAAGCCGCAAAAAGCTGAACAATTATCGCCCCTCCCCTTAAAAGAGAAGTAAAAATACCCACGAGTATAACACTCTGGCTAAAATGGTGGACAATAAGAGGTAAAATAGTCGAAGGCTCGGCCACGCTCATTGCAACTGCCAAAAAAAATCCGTGCAGTATATTTTTTATATTATTTTCTTTATAATTCATTATTTCCTTTCATATTTACTCACCACCCCGCCGCTTTTCAATCGGCCGGGCAGGCTCACCACTCACCACTCACCACTCACCACTCACCTCTCACCACTCACCACTCACTTATATTATATCCCGCCTCACTTAAAAATCTGCTTGGAGCGTATTGTATATTTTTAATTCTGTCTCTTTTTGCCAGCATAAAAAAAAGTTTATCTTTCGCCCTTGTTACGGCTACATAAAAAAGGCGTCTTTCTTCTTCAATTCCCCCTGCCGGTTTTGAAAGTTTGATATTCGGAAATCTTTTTTCCATTAAATCCACGATATAAACTTCTTTAAATTCCAATCCTTTACTTGCATGCACCGTTAATAAATTGACACCCCTGCCTTCGCTCATTTCATTTCCCCCGAGCACCAATGCATTTATAAATTTTTCCAATGATGAATAATTTTTAAGTAAATTTTTTAAAATTTCCACTTTTCTTTTTATTGCATCTTTTTTTTCGTCATACAAAGCTGTATCTATTTTTCCGTTTTTGTCACGGGAACGCTCTTTTGCCAAATTTGAAATTATATGATCAAATATTTTGGAACGAATAAGTTCATTAAAAATAGAATGTGGGTTTTTTAAAATTTTTATTCTTTTTAAAAACAGATAAAAATTATATAAAAATTCGGCCCCTTCAATTCCAAGTTTGGGATGTTTTAAAATAGGATTTTCCAAAAATTTTTCCTCAAATCCCAAATTTTTAAATCTGCTTAAACTCCCCAGTTCTATAAAATCATCAAAAAGACCCAACTGATAAGATGTCTTTTTTGCTGTAAATATTTTTTTATTCAAATCCGGTTTTAAAAACCCTTCTATCACATTTCCGTTTCCCAAAACACTCAAAGCCTCAAATAAATCGGTTGCGATGGAATTTCCTATTCCTTTTGCATTTTCTACTATATGAATAAAAGACATAATATCTTTGGGATTTAAAATAAAATATAACATATCAAGGGTTATTTTGATTTCTTTTGATTCAAAAAAACCGACCCCGCCTTTTCTCCTGCATTCAACTCCTTTTTCTCTTAAAATAGCTTCTATTGCATCTGCCGATGAATTGTTTCTAAAAAGTACCGCTGTTTCGTCTTTTTTAGTAGTGGAATTTAAAATCCTGTTTGCTAAGTCTCTGTATTCCTCAAACGTATCGTTATAAATCAATACTTTTGGAAATTCTCCCGAATATCCCCTTGTCACTTCCAAACTTTTTGGATAAACTCTCGGATTATAGGCTATCACTTTATTTGCAATTGATAAAATTTCCCCGTAACTTCTGTAATTTTTCGTCAGTGTAAAAATTTTTGCATCATCATATCTTTCATCAAACGTGGAAATAATATTAATATCCGCTCCGTTAAAAGCATAAATACTCTGGTCGTAATCCCCGACACAAAAAAGATTTTTTTTAACATTTTCTATAAATTCGTTTTGTAGGGGATTGGTATCCTGGTATTCATCAACCAATACCTCCGTATATGGATTTTCAATTCCGTTTTTGAGCTCATTAATCATATATATTAACAATGAATCAAAATCAACAAGATTATGTTTTTTTTTAATTTCTTCATATTCCTCAAATATATCCTCATAAACAATTGAATATTCAAGCTGGCTGGGTGCTTTTTTTTCTAAAAAATTCTCAAAATTTTCTTCATTTGAATTTAAAAACATAGAATAAAGTTCAAAAAGATAATTGGCGCTGTAAGGCTTTTCTTCCCCCAATATTCTGTTAAAATCCCTTTTTGCATAAATAGAACGGAATAAAATCTTCATATCTTTAGGTGTTTTTAATACTATATTTTTATTTAATTTCCTTAACCATCTGTAACTTACGGCGTGAAATGTTCCTGCTTCAATATTTTTAGCACTCGGAATAAAGCGAGAAACCCTTTCTTTCATTTCATTTGCGGCTTTGTTTGTAAAGGTTAAAAGCAGTATTTCTTCCGGTTTTAAACCGTTTTGAAGCAGATATGCGATTCTTCCTATAATTGTTGAAGTTTTTCCCGTACCGGCACTCGCTATTACCAAATTATGACCAAGCGGAGCGCTTGCGGCGACAAATTGTTCTTTATTTAATTTCGATAAAGGCAAAAGCACCCTTTTTGGTGGAATTATACTATTATTCTTTTATAAATTCTCCTATTTTTGCATAACCTTCATTATCTAAAATAATCTGGGAACAGGTTTTGTTTGATTTATTAAAAATAAAAGGGGCTTTAAAATTAACAACCGCTTCTGTAATAGGCTCTTTCATTACAACATTGCAAAACACTTCTATATCAGAATTTTCATTCAAATCCAAAAGTACTTTTACATCGTTTGGCACTTCAAAATCAAAATTATTTTTTAAAATAAAAGGATTAATCAATGTAAATAAAACATTCCCTTTAACATCTTTTAAAACTGCAAACGTTTCATCAATCTTTTGAAGTTCCACTTCGTTTATTTTTTCAAATCCAAAAATCGGTTTTTTAACTGAAAATTTCATCATTTCTCCTTAATTTTTAATTTCTGTCCCTATTCCTTCGCTTGTTAATAATTCAAGCAAAATGGAATGCTCTATTCGCCCATCTATAATATGGGCTTTTTCAACCCCTTTTTCCACTGCATCAAGTGCAGCTTCAACTTTTGGAATCATTCCTCCGGCAATTGTGCCGTCTTTTTTTAAATTTTCTATTTCTTCTTTTGTAAGAGAAGAAATTAAATTTTTCTCTTTATCCAAAACTCCGGGCGTATCCGTTAAAAATATCACTTTTTTAGCTTTAAGGGAAGCGGCTATTTCACTTGCAGCGGTATCTGCATTGATATTATATCCCGGATGAGTTGCACTCTCCCCTGCCGCTATCGGCGCAATTACCGGAATTAAGTTTTCCAAAACCAATTTATTTATAAAAACCCCGTTAACCGAAGTAATTTTTCCGGTGTATCCCATTAAAGATTTAGCCCTCATAAAAGACATATCTTTTCCGTTTATACCTATTGCTTTTGCCCCGTGCTGATTTAACATATTCACTATTTCCTTATTAATTTCACCGCTTAATACCATTTCGGCAATTTTTATTGATTCTTTTGTAGTAACTCTTATTCCGTCTTTAAATTCAGTTTTTACATTCAGGGCGTTTAAAATTTCCGTAATTCTTTTGCCTCCGCCGTGGACAATAACAGGTTTTATCCCGACCATATAAAGCATAGTAATATCAATGGCAAAACTCTCTTTTAATCTTTCGTCAATCTGAGCCGCACCGCCGTATTTTATAACAATTGTTTTTCCGTAAAATTCCTTTATAAAAGGAAGGGCGTCAAGAAGTGTTTCAACCGTTTTTATCTTTTTTTGCATTTTATCCCTTTAAAAAATGAAATCTATAAATTCTTTTATTTCTTTAAAAAACTGTTTAAATAAATTATTTCTTATTTTTTTGTTAAATATTAAATTGCTTACCATTACAAACTCGTTTTATATTTAATAGGATCTTTTATTCCCGCCTTTTCAAAGCCCTTGAGCCTTAGTCTGCAACTGTCGCATACTCCGCAGGCCTCCTCTTCATTTTTATAGCAGCTCCAGGTAAGTTCAAGCGGCGCATTGACTTTAATGGCTTCTTTTACAATATCTTCTTTTTTTAGATGAATTAAAGGGGTTTTAATTTCAATAACGGTTTCAGGTTTCGTTCCGGCATTAATTGCATTTTGCATTTTTTTTATAAAATCTTCCCTGCAGTCCGGATAACCGCTGCTGTCTTCCTCCACAACCCCTATAAAAACGGCGCATGCTTTTTCTTTTTCCGCAATAGCTGCTGCAATTGAAAGAAATATACCGTTTCTAAACGGAACATATGTAATCGGAATTCCGGGTTTTATCCCCTCCGTCGGCACTTCAAGATGTGTATCCACAAGGGCGCTTGCCCCGATTTGGGTAAAAAAAGGCAAATCAATTATATACTTATTGGTAATTTTTGCAAATTCACAAATATCGTTAAATGCTTTTAATTCCCTTTTTTGGGTTCTTTGTCCATAATTAAAATGAACAGGTATTATGTCATATCCTTCTTTTTTTGCAATAAACAAAGCTGTAGTGGAATCCATTCCACCGCTCAAAATTACAACGGCTTTTTTCATTTTTACTCCTAATATTAAACACTGCCTTAATCAAAAATTTACATTATTTATTATAATTTTACTAAAAAAAGGAAAATAATGATAGATTTTGACAACAGGAGTAATTATAATTTTAATATAAACAAATTAAAACCGGTTTATGAATATCTCACAGATAAAGATATAGAACTGATTTTAACAGATAATAATGAAATTAAAGCTTTAAATAAAGAATACCGCAAACTGGATAAACCCACAGATGTATTAAGTTTTCCTCTTGAAAATATTCCCGGTATGCCACTTGGCAGTATTGTAATTTCAATTGATAAGGCAAAAGAAGGCTCTGTTAATTTTGGTCACTCAATTGATGAAGAAATAACACTGCTTTTTATCCACGGGCTTTTGCACCTGCTTGGATATGATCATGAAATTGACAACGGGGAGATGAGACAAAAAGAGGCTGAAATAATTAAAAAATTCAATCTGCCTGAAAGTTTAATTGTTAGAAGCTAAATTGATTTTATAAAGTTTTTTCCTCTCTCTGGAGCTGGGGATTTCAAGGGCGTCCCTGTATTTGGAAATAGTCCTTCTTACTAAATTAAGATTATATTTTTCATTTATAATATCCGTTAATTTATCGTCGCTTAAAGGCTTGCTTTTATTTTCATTTTTAATAAGCTCTTTTATTTCTTCTTTTATCTGTCTTGCTGAAATTTCTTCATCCAGGCCGAAAGAAAAAAAATTTTTAAGAGGTATTGTACCTTTGTCACATAAAAGATATTTGTTTGCAATAGCTCTGCTGATAGTGGAAGGCGCATATCCCAACTCATCAGCCAAATCTTTTATTTTCATGGGTTTTATAACTCCGCCTAAGAAAAATTCATACTGAATCTCAACAATCATAAGGGCAATTTTTTTTAAAGTCTCCTTTCTCATTTCAAGTGCTTCGACTATATTTCTCGCCTCTTTAAATTTTTCTTTTACATATTCATTGTTTAATTCTTTTTTATTTATATTTACTTCGGGATAATGTTCGTCATTTAGTTTTATTTCCAGATTTCCGTCATTATTTAAAACTATAATTTCAGGAATAATTTCCTCGTCCTTAAAAAATTCACCCGCAGGAATAATGTTAAGCTGTTTTATTACTTTTAAACTCTCTTCATAACCATCTTCATCAACATATCTGTCTATATGCTCCAAATCTTTTATTATGGCTTTTGAAAGTCTATATACCTTTTCATCTATATTCAGAGTTTCAATCTGAAAAAGCATAGCTTCTTTCATATCTTTTGCACCTACACCTGAGGGCTGTAGATAAATAAAACGTTTTCTTATTTTTTCCACTTTTTCAGGCTCCACACCTGTTTTTTGCGCTATTTTTTTAATATCACCTTCAAAATAACCTTCATTGTTTAAATCCTGGATAATTTCTAAAGCAATGCTTTTTGATTTCTGTGTAGGGAAAAAGTGGGAATTTTCTATCTGTTTTATCAATGTTTCATATAAAGTAGATTTAGAAGTGGTTAAAGCTTCTATTTCGTCAGTGTTGGCATTTTTAAGATTACTGATTGTAATAAATCTTTTGTTTTTAACCTCCAAAAAAGGATTTTCTTTTGAAATTTCATTTATTTCTTCAAACAAATCATCTACGCTTGCTTTTAAAAACGGTAAAAAATTCAGCAGTTTTGTAGAAAGTTTATTTGTTATTTTTGTTTTTAATTTCATAAAGAAAAATCCTCTCCCAAATAGCTTTTTCTGACTTCTTTATGAGATACAATTTCTTCGGCTTTGCCCTCAGTCAATATAAGTCCGTCTTTTAAAACATAGGCCCTGTCGCATATTGAAAGCGTCTCCCTGACATTATGGTCTGTAATAATTATACCGATATTTTCCTTTGAAAGAAAAGTTATCAGATGCTTAATGTCATTTACATTCACAGGGTCCACCCCGGCAAAAGGCTCATCAAGAAACAGAAATTTGGGTTTTACGACAAGAGCCCTTGCTATTTCCACCCTTCTTCTTTCACCTCCGCTCAAATTTATACCTTTTCTTTTTCTTATAGGCTCAATATTGAATTTTTCAAGCAAATCTTCCACCACTTTTTCTTTTTCTTTTTTGTCATAATATTCTTCCGCAACAATATATAAATTATCTTCAACACTCAAATCCCTGAAAATTGAGCTCTCCTGCGGCAGATAACCGATACCTAACCTGGCTTTTTTATATAAAGGGAGTTTTGTCACATCTTTGTTTTCATAAATAACTTCCCCGCTATCAGGTTTTAAAAGTCCGCAGATTAGATAAAAAGTTGTTGTTTTTCCGGCACCGTTAGGCCCGAGTAATCCTACAACCTCCCCTCTTTTAGCCTCAATGCTGACACCTTTTATAATTAAATTTTTTTTAAAAGATTTTTTAAGATTTTTTGCTATAAGTTTTGACATTCAAAAAGCCTTTTATCATTATCTATCGTAATTTTTATAAAAAGATATTCAATTCCGAAACTTTCCAAAACAGGGGTTAAATCTTCTCCCCATTCGATAAAATGATATCCCTCTTTTTCAAGTTCATCCAAAAGCCCGAGACTTAAAAATTCATTTACACCTTTATTGTATAAATCATAATGAAAAATTATGCCTTCATAAATATTTTGAATAGCAAAAGTGGGGGAAGTGGCATTTTCTTTTATACCCATCCTTTTGACAAACTCTTTAACAAGTGTGGTTTTTCCGCTTCCAAGAGTCCCGCTTAAAATAATAATATTTTTACCACTATTTTTTATACAATCAATTACATTTTTTAAATCTTCAATTGTTTTTATCTCAAATTTTCCATTTTCCATTATACATTTTCCATTATTTTAGTTTATTGCTGATTTCTATTATTTTTTTAAGATGTTTTACAGCCCTGCCGCTGTCAATCGCTTCGGCAGCCAAATTTAAACCTTCCTCAATTGATTTTGCTTTTCCGTCTACAAAAAGTGCGGCACCGGCATTTAATAAAACTGCTTCTCTTTTAGCATCCTTTATAACTCCTTCTAAAATTCCTCTGGTGATTTTTGCATTTTCTTTTGCATCTCCTCCTACTAAATCTTCTTTTTTCCCGTTGATTCCAAAACTTTCAGGTCTGATTGTTAAATCCTCTAATTTAACCCCGTTATAATAAACAGCTTTGGTTGGCGCTGCAACTGAAATTTCATCCATTCCGTCAAGACTGCTTACAACCATAGCCGAATTTATATCCATAAGAGTTAAGGCTGATGCAATTTTTTCCACAAAATCGGGAGAAAAAACTCCTAACAAATATTTTTTTGCTCCGGCGGGATTGGTAAGAGGACCTAAAATATTAAAAATAGTCCTATGACTCAAACTTTTTCTAATTGGCATAATATATTTCATTGCCGGATGATGATTTATTGCAAAAATAAATGTAAAGTGAGCCTCTTCTAACATTTTTACCTGATTTTGGGGAGTCAGATTAAGATTAATTCCTAAAGCTTCAAGCATATCCGCACTTCCGGACTTACTTGTAATGCTTCTGTTTCCGTGTTTTGCCACAACACTTCCAAGAGATGATATTAAAAGGGCTGTTGTGGAAGAAATATTAAAACTGTTGGATTTATCCCCGCCCGTTCCTACAATATCAATTAATTTGTCTCTTAGTTCATCACTCACAGGGAGTTTAACGGAATGCTCTCTCATAACATCAGCGGCGGCGGCTATTTCGCTGGGGCTTTCCCCTTTTTTATAGAGTTCAATCAAAAAATCTTTTGCTTCATCTTCTCTCATTTCATTATTAAAAAGTTTCTCAAATTTTTCTCTTGCCTCATTATACTCCATTTATTCTCCTTATTAAAAATTTTTAACTTGGAACTTGGCAACTTGGCTACTCACCACTCACCATTCACCATTCACTATTTTCACCATTTTCACACTTTCACTCTCAATTTAGCTTACAAACTTTCCGCTTCTGATTCTGTCCGCTTCCATAATCTCAATTTCCCTTGCACCGCTTACGACTATTCCTTCATCAGGCACATAATTAAGTTCATTGTTGCGCTCTTTATAATCAACGGCATTTAAAATTACTTTCATAGCATTTAACCTTGCCAAATGCTTATCATCACTTCTGATAACAGTCCAAGGGGCGTAATGCGTGTGAGTTGCTTTTAGCATTTTATATTTCATTTCTGTAAATTCATCCCATTTATCCTGTGCCTGCAGGTCTATTTCACTTAGTTTCCACTGCCTCAAAGGGTCTCTTCTTCTTTTCTCAAACCTTTTAGCCTGTTCTTCTTTTGAAATTGAAAGATATATCTTAACTAAAATTGTCCCTTCCATTACAAGGGATTTTTCAAACATAGGGCATTCTTCAATAAAAGTTTCATACTGCTGCTGAGTGCAAAATCCAAAAACGGGTTCAACCATTGCCCTGTTGTACCAGCTACGGTCAAACAATACCATTTCTCCGCCTCTTGGAAACTGTTCTACATATCTTTGAAAATACCATTGGGTTTTTTGAACATCGCTCGGTTTACCAAGGGCAACCACACGGTAGTGTTTTTCGTTCATATATCTGACAATTCTTCTAATAGTCCCGCCTTTTCCCGCTGCGTCTCTTCCTTCAAACAAAACAACCATTCTTACAGAATTTTCTTCCAAATAATTTTGCAGTTTTATAAGCTCGGCCTGATATGGCTTTAACTGCTGTTCCTGCAAATATTTTTTTAACGCTTTTTTATTGGAATATTTTAACTCAACATAATCATTTATCAAATCATCCAGTTTCATTTTTTTATTGCCGACTAATACATATTCCGGATTTTTAATTTCATTTATGTTAATTTCCTGCATTTACAACCCCCGGTATTTTTTGATATTATACCAATTAACAAGTGAAAAGTTAAAATTGAAAAATGAAAAAATGTCACTTTATACTTTTAATTTTTAAAAAGGGGATTTTATTGATTATAGCCATTTATAATATAAAAGGAGGCGTGGGCAAAACCACAACATCTGTTAATTTAACATATGCGGCTGCCAAAAACAGTAAAGTTTTATTATGGGACTTAGACATTCAGGGAGCTAGCAGTTATTTTTTTAATAAAAATCCGAAAAAAAGAAAAATTTATAAAAAGCCTGTAGAAAAAATAATCAAAAATACAAAATACAGCAATATCTACATAATTCCAGCAGACACTTCACTTGAAAGATATAAAAATTCGATAAAAACAATACTTCAGGACATAAAAAACTTATATGATATAATAATCATAGACGCCCCTGCGGTTTTAAGCCCCCTTACAAAAGACATCGTAAAATATTCGGACATTGTAATTGTTCCGGTTCTTCCCAATATTTTATCACTAAGGACTTATAACCAGCTGGTAAAAGAGAATTTAAATAAAAACATTAAACTTTTTGTAAACGCCTTTGAAAGAAAGCCCACGCACAGGGAAATTATAAAATGTATTTTAAAGCTTCCTAAATCACAGTATCTTAAAACGTATATTCCAAAAGACGAAAGAATCGAGAGAATGGCTGTTGATAAAATGAGCGTAGTGGAAAAATATCCCAAAGACAAAATATCAAGAGCCTATGAAAAACTTTTAAAAGAGATTATTTAGACCTGTTTACAATTTTATCCGCCAGAATTTCTAATTTTTGTATATTATATTTTTCAATTGCTTTTTTAGCACTGTCCACCAAATTTTTGGCTTCCAGCAGACATTTTTCTATAATCAAATCCTCTTGCATTTTCTCTTTTATCCAGTTTTTTTCATTTTCATTTAAATCTTTTTTAAACAGTGAAACCAATTTTTCTTTTTCTTCATTATTTAATCTTTCAAACAGATAAATATAAGGAAGCGTGGTTTTTCCTTCTTTAAAATCATGCATATTTGGTTTTCCAAGCGTTTTTTCATCCTGGGTAATATCCAAAACATCATCAACTATCTGAAAAGCAAGCCCTATGTTTTTACCGTACAATCCGAAATCGTTTTCATCAAAACCTTTTGTAAGTGCAGCCGCCCTGCATGCCGCTTCAATCAATGAAGCTGTTTTTTTATAAATCATCTGCATATATTTATTTTTATCAAGGTTTATTTTGTTTGAGAGTTTCACATCTTCAAGCTCTCCCTGAGAAAGCAAATATACTGCATTTGAAATAATTTTGGCTATTTTTTCACCAAAATCAACAAGTTCGTAAAAAGCCCTTGAATAAATAATATCCCCAAGCATAACAGCACTAAATTCCCCGTATTTTGCATTAATGGATTTCACACCTCTTCGTATGTCGGCTTCGTCAATCACATCATCATGCAATAAACTTGCCAAATGCACTGCTTCTACCACAGCGGCCAGTTTTTCAGCCTCAGGGTTTATAATTGTTATCAGTTTACCCCTGACGCCTTTTCCTTTTTGTATATCTTTATATTCTTCAAAATCCCTAAACATATCATCTAAAATATCAAAATACATTTTATTCCTTTAAATCCGCTTTTACTTTTTTACCGTTAAACAGATATATTGTAAATATTGCAATTTTACCATTAAAACCGTCAAATTTTATATAAAAATATGGATAATTATCGGGAATTTTGGCAACGGGAACTTTAAATGCGTTTTGGGAAAAAACCTGCTGAAGCTCAACCTGTCCTGGAAAATTATCATATCTGTATAAAACGGTAATAATATCGTTGATATATAAAGTCCATCTCATCTCAAACGGATAAACTTTCTTTAAATAATAAACATCCATTTTAAAAAGCTGGTCTTTTTTTAATTTAACAGTATGCGGGAATCTGAGAGGCACAGCCAAAAGAAAAAGAGGTAAAAATAATAAAAAAATTTTATTCATTTTTTGTCAGAATCTTTGACATGGTATCAATATACAAATCATTTTGCATCTCTTCAAATTCATCAGATTTATTGAAAACAACCTCGTTTATTTTTTGATCCACTTCATCCCCAAAACTCTCTTCAGCCAAAATTTCCAATGCTGCAAGCCTTTTGAACACGTCTTCCAATTCGTCAATTACTAAATTTTTATTTGCATTAAAAACAATTTCAAAAAATTTGTCTTTGGGTGTTTTGTTTTCATCAAAAAAATCATTCATAATAAACCTTTTTTTTATTTAATTTAACATATTAAATCAATTTTTGCAAATTATTTTCAATTTCTTCTATTTCTTTTTCATCTAAAACCGATTTTAATTCCTGAATAAAAAGACCTTTTTCTTTTTTAAAATAAGCCCTTAAAATTTCTTCAAAATCATCAAATTTCAAAAACGCATCCATACTTTTTTCCACACATTTTGCTTTCATAAAATCCAGCATCCTAAAAAGGATATCCCTTACTAATTTGTTTTTCAAAACAAATTTTTTAGCTTTTTCATTTGTAACAGAATAAAACTGTAAATTAAAATGATAATCTAATTCACTTCTTATATCTTTAATTAAATCCATTAATTCTTCATAAAAGGCATCCTGATTTTCCAAATTAAAATTATCCCTTAAAAATTTCATTTTTTTATAAATATCTTTTATCTCTTTTTGATGTTCAATTATCGGTTTTAACATAAATCTCCTTTATAATAAAATATAAAAACACAACACATAAACCTGTTAAGGAAAAATAAAGGGCTTTCATTTCCCCGAAAAACTGCCAGATATTTCCTATAACACCTGCCCCAAGAGCTCCGCTTATTGCGACACCTCCGTAAAATATACCATAAACGGTTGATTTATTCACTGCAAACTTTGAAATATAACTCCTTATTGCATTTAAGCTTGAAACCGTAAAAATACCCAAAAATATAAAAGCTAAAACAATTTCATTGTATAAAAGCATAAGCATAGAAAGAATTCCAAATACAAAACCTATAGACAAAATACTTTTACTGCCGATTTTATCTATCTGAATTCCAAAATAATAACTTGAAACTGTCTGAGTAAAATTATAAAGCACTATAAATAAAGGAATAAAAGCCATATCAATTCCTGCTTCCTTAGCTTTTATTATAAAAAACGAATCGTTAAACATAAAAAAAATAAACAGAAAATATATAACTAAAATTCCAAGAAGTTTTCTGTCTTTTGAAAAATCAAATTCTGTTTTTTTTCTTTTGTACGGGGCGTCATTCACAAAAAAAGCGACAATTATTACCGCTATGATTCCCGGTATCAATGTAAATACAAAAATATCCCTGAAAATATTTTCATTTTTCCCCAGATAATAAAGAGCCAAAAAAGCAATCACAGCCCCGCTCATTTCACCCGCGACGTCAAGCATTTTATGAAAACCGAAACTTTTTCCACTTTTAGCTCCGCTGTAAGCGCTGATTAAACTGTCTTTGCTCGCCGCCCTTATCGCCTTTCCCATTCTCTCAAGAGCCCTTAAAAGGGCTATGCTTTTATAAGTATGTGAAAAATAAAGCAAAGGTTTTGTAACGGCCGAAATTATATAACCTGTAACAACAAACGGTTTTACAATCTGATATCTGTCGGATAAAAAACCAAAAAAAATTCTGAAAATATATGACACAAAAGTTGCAATTGCAACGACATATCCCAGTTTATCAACACCTTCGTTTAAAACGTAAACAATAAAAAGAGGCAAAATAGAAGTAACCATACTGCTTGCCATATCCGTAAAAAAACTTACAAACCCTAAAGCCACAATATTTTTATTTATCATTTTAACTCCAAAAATAAATTATAAACCCTCCCCAGACAAAAACAGGTATAAAAACACTTACAAAAACCCCAAATGCGGAAATATCTTTTGCTTTTTTCGCCAAATGATGAAAATCTTCGCTTGCCAAATCGACCGTTTTTTCTATAGCTGTGTTAAAAATTTCCGCAATAACCGGGAAAAGCATACTTGAAAACATAAATATTTTCGCCCACAAAGGATAAGGAAGTATTACCAATACAACACTCATCAAAACAAAAAAGAATATTTCTATTTTGAAAGAAACTTCTTTAAATACTTCTTTTGCACCGTCCATTGCATATAAAAAATTGTTTTTTAAAGAATATTTCGGTTTCATTTTTTTCTTTTTTTATGAAATTATACTATGTTATAATTTTAAATATTAAAAATTTGAAAGCTTAAAAATGGATATAAACAAACTGACATACGGGCCTGTTCCTTCAAGAAGACTTGGAAGAAGTCTGGGAATAAACAATATTCCTGCAAAAATATGTTCATATGCGTGTATTTACTGCCAGCTGGGAAACACTTTAAAAATGAGCATTGAAAGAAAATCTTTTTATAATCCTGAGGATATTTATTTAAGTGCAAAAAAAAGGATTTCTTCTTTAAAAGAAAAAAACGAAAAAATTGATTATCTTGCATTTGTGCCCGACGGAGAACCTACTTTAGACATAAATCTAGCCAAAGAAGCGAACCTTTTAAAAGAATTTAACATAAAACTTGCAATAATAACCAACGGTTCTTTAATGTACAGGGAAGATGTGCAAAACGATTTAATGCAATTTGAGTGGGTCAGTTTAAAAGTTGATTTCGCAGTTAAATCCGTCTGGAAAAAAATAGACAGACCCCACGGAAAATTGAATTTTGAAGATATAAAAAAAGGATATATTGATTTTTCAAAAAAATACAAAGGTTTATTAAATACCGAAACAATGCTTGTAAAAAACATAAATGACGATGAAGAATCCCTTAAAAAAACAGCCGGATTTATAAAAACTTTAAATCCTAATAAAGCCTATATTTCAATTCCAATAAGACCTCCGGCAGAAAATAATATTCAAATTCCGGATGAAGAAGATATAAACAGAGCATATTTAATTTTCAATGATTACGGGTTAAACACCGAACTTTTAGTTCAATACGAAGGAGATAATTTTACATATACAAATGATTTTGAAAAAGACATCCTTGCCATTACATCAGTGCATCCGATAAGAGAAGACGCACTTGAGAAATTTTTAAAAAAATCCAATGCCTCATGGCAGAATGTTGAAAATCTTATAAAAAAACAGTTAATAAAAAAAACTTTTTACAACAACCATTATTATTTTTCAAGAATTTTAAAAAAAGAAGCTGTTTAATTCTTAAAAATTTTATCAATAATCAGCCCTTCCATCAGTGCCGCAATCAGTGTATACAAAGAAATAAAAAAAGTAAATTTCCAGCCGAAATAATTTAGCATAACAGGAAGAAGCGGAACTTTTATAGCCCTTGCATAAAAAAAAGTTGCAATATATCCGTAATTTAAACCTTTTTTTATCAAATTTTCAATCAGAGGATACCATCCGTACATTGGACCGTGGGAAACAACACCCGCAATTAAAGCTATAAAATATCCCATTTTTTTATTTGAAAAATATTTAATCAGTTTTTTAGGGCTTACAAAATAATTTATAATAGCCGTTATTAAAACCACTACCAATAAAATCGGTATTATTCTTATTAAAATTTTTTCACTTTTTTCCAAAGCAAAAACAAATTTATCATAATTGAAAACAGCAACAATTGTATATACAACTATAACACTTGTTAAAAATTTTATTCCACGAAAATTCAATTTATTGACTTTAGTGTCAATACAACAGACACAGAAACAATAATGGTAAAAATAAAGGAGAGTAGATTTCTGTAAACTGTAAATTTAACACTTAAAATCTCAGCTTCCGCCGGAAGCTGGACAATACCAAGAGTTACCCATGCCAGAATGAAAGAGCTCACAGCATACATTGAGACCCCTTCTTTTAACAGTTCTCCGCCTATAATATAACTGACAATCGCCTGCCCCACGGCCACAGCCCCCGCAACAGTTCCGCTAAGCGTATCCGTTACAGGATTTCCGCTAAAAAAAGAAGCCAATAAATCTTTTGATACAAAAACCTGAAAAAGCCCCACAAGCCCGATTACTGCTAAAAAAAGAGGGAGCATAAAAATTAGCTCTTTAAAAGAATTTTTTAAAATAAAAAAAAATCTTTTCATTGAATGGTCTTTAAATTCTTTTTTATAAATTCACTAAATTTTTCGAATATTTTGGTTTTTATTTTATTTTTATGATAAACAAGATAAAAATCCCTTTTTAAATTTAAATTCTTTATTTTTATTTTAAATAATTCACCTCTTTTTATTTCTTCTTTAACAGCATATTCGGAAATACAGGTTATTACATCAGGATTTTTTAAAAGCATTTTTATTTCGCTTATTGAGTTTGTTTCATAAAAAACAGGTAAATCGATATCATAAATTGCATTTAAAAACATTTCTCTTGTACCGGAACCAGTTTCTCTTAAAATCCATCTTTTATTGAAAAGTTCATCTATAAAGTATTCTTTTTTTAATTTTTTATCACTGCTTACAATTATCAGCCTGTCCTCCCCGATTTTTTCTCTGATTATGTTTTTATTTTCAATTTCACTTTCAATAAAACCAAAATCGCTTTTTCCCTCAAGAATGGAATTAACAATAAATTTTGAATTTTCATTTTTTTTATTTATTGAAATTTTGGGATAATTTTGTTTAAATTTATAAATAATTTCAGGTAAAACAAAACTTCCTATGGTTTTACTGGCAATAATATTCATTTCTCCTATTAAATTATTTTCATTGAAAAGATGCTTGGCATCTATTAACTCGGTATAATTTTTATATGTTTTTTCTTTAAAAACACGGCCGTATTCATTTAAAACAAGTTTTTTTCCGATTCTGTTAAATAAATTAACTCCCAAATCCTCTTCAAGGGATTTTAATGCAAGTGATACCGCACTTTGAGAAATATTTAATCTTTTGGCAACCGCACTAGGAGAATTATATTTGCAAAGTTCGTAAAATATATTCAATTCTTTAAGGGTCATTTTTTATCCATTAATTTTTTTAATTATTTTAACAAATTTTTTTAATTTTTTAAACCTAAAACAAATATTTATAATTTCACAAAAAAAAAGGAGTTATATGTTTACAAAAACCCAATTACCCCATACACTAAACGGAATTTTATTTGTGGGGCTGTTTTCAACTGCAGCATGGTATATTGCAAGTTTTTCTTTTTTTAAAAATTTAGGACTTTCACCTTTGATTATAGGTATAGTTATAGGAGCTTTTTATGCAAATACCTTGAGAAATCATCTGCCCCAAGAATGGAATCCTGGAATTAATTTTTCAACAAAAACCCTGCTTAGGGCCGCTATCATATTTTACGGATTCAGAATCACATTTCAAACATAGCGGCTGTAGGAATTCCTGGAATTTTCGCATCTACTATGATTGTAACTTTTACATTTATTATCCTGTCTCTTATACACATCT
>NZ_ATHR01000002.1:0-89695 GCF_000523295.1 Lebetimonas sp. JS085 | reverse complement strand
TATAGCTCATTCCAAGTGCATATAATGATAATATCTTCTCTTCTATTTCATCACTTATTGTTGTTTGATGTTTTTTTACTATTTGAGGCTCAAATCTACCTTCTCTATCTCTTGGGGTAGCAAGTTCAAATTCTCCTGATGTTGATTTAACTGTTTTCCTGTTGTAACCGTTTCTTCTATTTCTTTTACCTTGTAAAACTTCATCTGCAATATGAGATTCAATCTCTGCTTCAAGTGCAGCTTCTACTAATTCTTTAATTAATGGAGCTAATACTCCATCTTTTCCACCTATCTTCTTACCTGCTAATAAATCTTTTACTGCTTTGTCAAAATTAAATTTCTCCATGTCAGTCCTTTCTTCTTTAGTATTTTACCTTGACTGACACGGAATTGCTAACACTCTCTCCTGATATAAAAACACCCAAAAAACTGCTCGAAAATGCAAGAGAGCAGATAGAATCATTAAATAATGTAAAATTTAGCAATATGGAGTGGCAAAGGTTTTTAGATGAATATCTTGATAAACCAGGTGATGGAATAACAGAAAAAACTCGCAAAATTCACGACGATTATATTTACGATTTTGTTTTCGACGACGGGCATATAGAAAATATTTATATTGTAGATAAACAAAACATATCAAAAAACAGCGCGCAAGTTATAAGGCAGTTTGAACAAAGAGGCAATTACAAAAACCGATATGATGTAACGATCTTGGTAAACGGCCTGCCGATGGTGCAAATAGAGCTCAAAAGAAGGGGTGTTGCCATCCGCGAAGCGTTTAACCAGATTCACAGGTATTCAAAAGAGAGTTTTAACTCCGAAAGTTCACTTTATAAATTTTTGCAGATTTTCGTTATTTCAAACGGCACGGATACCAGATATTTTGCAAACACGGTAAAAAGGGATAAAAACAGTTTCGATTTTACAATGAACTGGGCGCTTTCGGACAATACACCGATAAAAGATTTGAAAGATTTTACCGCCACTTTTTTTGAAAAAAACACTCTTTTAAATATTATTTTAAAATACTCGGTTTTTGATGTAAACAACACCCTGCTTGTTATGAGACCATATCAGATAGCTGCAACCGAGAGAATTTTGTGGAAAATCAATTCAGCATATAATGCAAAAAAATGGGGAAGTGTTGAAGCGGGCGGATATATCTGGCACACCACCGGTTCAGGTAAAACACTAACAAGTTTCAAAGCGGCAAGACTTGCCACAGAGCTTCCTTTTATAGACAAGGTTTTATTTGTGGTGGACAGAAAAGACCTTGATTATCAAACAATGAAAGAGTATCAGAGATTTTCACCCGATAGCGTAAACGGTTCTGAAAATACAGCGGGACTTAAAAGAAATTTGGAGAAAAAAGACAATAAAATTGTAGTAACCACCATTCAAAAACTAAATAATCTCCTAAAAACTGAAAAAAATCTCGAAATTTACAATAAACACGTTGTTTTTATATTCGACGAAGCTCACCGCAGTCAGTTTGGTGAAGCTCAGAAAAATCTTAAAAAAAGATTTACAAAATATTATCAGTTCGGATTTACGGGAACTCCAATTTTTCCTGAAAACGCACTCGGGAGTGAAACAACGGCAAGTGTATTTGGCCGTCAGCTTCATTCTTATGTGATTACCGATGCAATACGCGATGAGAAAGTTCTTAAATTTAAAGTTGATTACAACGACGTCAGACCTAAATTTAAAGAGTTTGAAAAAGAAATAGATGAAAAAAAACTAAGCGCGCTTGAAAACAAAAAAGCGCTTTTACATCCAGAGAGAATTAATGAAATAGCAGAGTATATTTTGAAAAACTTTCATCTAAAAACACACCGTTTACAAAACGGCAAGGGATTTAACGCAATGTTTGCCGTTAGCAATATCGATGCGGCAAAATTGTATTACGAAAAATTTAAAGAGTTACAAAATAAGCGAATAAATGATAATAAGCGGTTAAAACCGCAACTCCTAAATAAAAAACAAAATGGAGATGCGATTTCAATCGCAAAAAATAATCAATTAAAAATAGCGACAATTTTTTCTTACGCCCCCAACGAAGAACAAGACGCAATAGGTGAAATTGCCGATGAAAGTTTTGAGTTGTCGGCTATGAATTCAAGTGCAAAAGAGTTTTTGGCAAAAGCAATAAACGATTACAATCAAATGTTTTCTACAAATTTCGGAGTCGACGGCAAATCGTTTCAAAATTATTACCGGGATTTGTCAAAAAGAGTTAAAAACGGCGAAATAGATTTATTGATAGTTGTGGGAATGTTTTTAACCGGTTTTGACGCTCCGCGATTGAATACTCTGTTTGTGGATAAAAATTTAAGGTATCACGGATTAATTCAGGCATATTCAAGAACAAACAGGATTTATGATGCAACCAAACCTTTCGGAAACATCATAACGTTTAGAGATTTAGAACAGGCTACAATAGACGCCATTTCACTTTTCGGGGATAAAAACACCAGAAATGTAGTGCTTGAAAAAAGTTACAGAGAATATATCGAAGGTTTTGAAGAAAACGGAAAAATACAAAAAGGTTTTTTAGAAATTGTAAAAAGCCTAAAACAAAAATTTCCAAACCCTACTGAAATTGAAAAAGAGAGCGACAAAAAAGAATTTGTTAAACTTTTCGGAGAATATTTAAAACTTGAAAACATACTTCAAAATTATGATGAATTTATTGCGCTTAAACAACTACAAAATATAGATAAAAACGATAAAAACGCACTTGAAAACGTAAAAATTGAATACGGATTAAACAATGAGGATATAAAAACTCTTCAAAATATACATTTACTCCCCGAAAGAGAAATTCAGGATTATAAATCGACATACAATGATATAAGAGATTGGATAAGAGTGCAAAAAAACGGAAAAAACGCAGAAAAATCAGATATAAACTGGGACGATGTGGAATTCGAGATAGATTTATTAAAATCCCAGGAGATAAATCTCGATTATATACTTGAGCTTATTTTTGAAAAACATAAACTCCAAAAAAACAAATCCGCCCTTATAGACGAAATTAAACGCGTTATAAGAGCAAGCCTCGGCAACCGTGCAAAAGAAGGCTTAATAGTGGAATTTATAAATAAAAGCGATTTAAACAGTTTCAAAGATAAAAGTGAAATTATAGAATCGTTTTTCAAATTCGCCCAGCAAAAACAAAAAGAAGAAGCCAAAAATTTAATAAATGAAGAAAATCTAAACGCCGAAGCAGCTAAACGCTATATTAATATTTCACTAAAGAGAAAATACGCAAGCGAAAACGGAACGGAACTTAATGAAATACTCCCTAAAATGAGTCCTTTGAACCCAGAATATCTTACTAAAAAAAGAAATGTGTTTGAAAAAATATCCGCATTTGTGGAAAAATTTAAAGGTATAGGGGAATTGTTATAACATCTCCTCTTCAATAAAACTTAAAAATCCATTTTGAGTAAAAATAAGATGATCAATTAATTCAATTCCAAGCAGTCTGCCGCTCTCTTTTAATCTTTTGGTAACCGAAATATCAGCCCCGCTCGCTTCCAACTGCCCTGATGGATGATTATGGGCAACGATTACACCCGCACACCTGTGTTCAATTGCGGGGGCAAATACTTCTCTCGGGTGCACAAGGCTTTGATTTAGCGTGCCTATTGTAATAACACGTTTAAAACAGATATGATTTGCTCCGTCAAGATAGATAGCTATAAAATATTCCTGTTTTTTATTGCGGTATTCTTTTAGCTCGTCATAAACGTCTTTTGAAGAAGTTATTTTTTTGTTTTGCTTGATGAGATAGCGTTTTGAAAGTTCTATGGCACTTATAATGGTGGAGGCCTTTGCCATGCCGAGTCCTCTGATATTCATTAATTTCTCAACCGTAAGCGAATTAAAATCGTTTTTTAGTAATTTAACAATTTCACGGGAAAGTTTAATAACATCTTTCCCTTTAACTCCGCTGCCGAGGATTATAGCAACCAGTTCATAATCTTTTAAAAAACCCGGTCCTTTCGAAAGCAATTTTTCCCGAGGTTTGTCAAAACTTTCCAGTTGTGAAATTTTTTTACTCATTATTTTATTTTTTAAAATAATTTTGAAGAGATTCCACTTTTATATCGTTTGTCTGTAAAAATTCAATCGCCTCAACGGCTGCGAATGCCGCTGCAATGGTTGTAAAATACGGAACTCCCTGGTTTAAAACTTCACGTCTTATGATTTTGGCGTCGTCTTTGCTTGCTTTATTGTCGCTTGTATTTATAACAAGAACTATTTCTTCGTTTTTAATCATATCTACAATATTCGGTCTTCCTTCGCTTATTTTCAAAACTTTTGTAACTTCAATTCCCGCATCTTTGATTTTTTTGTATGTTCCGCTTGTGGCTACAATGTCAAATCCGAGATTTTTTAAGCTTCTGGCCAGTTTAGGGGCAAATTCCTTATCCAAATCGGTTAAGGAAACAAAAACTTTTCCGTTTTTAGGCAGATTGAATTTAACCGCAAGCTGAGATTTAGCAAAGCTCTCTCCAAAACTTGAGCTTATTCCCATAACCTCCCCGGTTGATTTCATTTCAGGCCCTAATATTAAATCGGCCCCCGTAAGTTTATTAAAAGGAAAAACCGCTTCTTTTACCGCAATGTGAGAATGAATTTTCGGTTTATACACATTACTGTCAAATGTTACGACATTAAATTTGTCATAAAAATTAAGCGCTTCCAATAAAACTTTCCCGTTATTGATTTCAGGATTATATGCCAAATTCCACATAACCCTTGTTGCGACTTTTGCAAGAGGAAGTCCTGTGGCTTTGGATACAAAAGGTACAGTTCGGCTTGCTCTTGGATTTACCTCAATCAAATATAGTTTATCACGATGCAGAGCATATTGGATATTTAAAAGTCCTTTTACTCCAAGTTTTAGAGCTATCTTTTTTGTGGCGTTTTCTATTTCTTTTATTTTTTCCTCGCTTATACTTACAGTAGGTAAAGAACAGGCGCTGTCTCCGCTGTGAATGCCTGCCTCTTCAATATGCTGCATTATCCCGCCGATATATACATCTTTTGTGTCGCTAATTGCATCTACATCAAGTTCAATTGCCCTGTCAAGAAACTTATCTATAAGCACCGGGGAATCTTCGCTTACTTTTACGGCTTCGCTCATATATTCATTAAGTTCATCATCATTATAGACAATTCTCATAGCCCTGCCACCAAGAACGTAACTCGGTCTTACAAGTACCGGATATCCTATTGTATTTGCAATTTTAAAAGCCTCTTCTTTTTTAAAGGCGGTGCCGTTTTGAGGCTGATTTAATCCAAGAGTGTTAATAAATTCGGCAAATTTTTCCCTATCTTCCGCCATATCTATAACCTCAGCGGAAGTTCCTATTATTTTTGCATTTATTTTAGTTAAAGGTTTTGCAAGTTTAAGAGGAGTCTGACCGCCAAACTGAACAATTACGCCGTGTGGATTTTCAAGTTCAACCACATTTCTGACCCTTTCAAACGTAATAGGTTCAAAATACAATACATCGCTTGTGTCATAATCTGTTGAAACAGTTTCCGGGTTGCAGTTATACATAATAGTTTTGACACTCAAATCATTAAGGGCAAATGCTGCATGAACACAGCAGTAGTCAAATTCAATTCCCTGACCTATTCTGTTTGGACCGCCTCCAAGGATTAACACTTTTTTATCATCAAAATCCGGTTTTCTTGGCGGCACGTTTTTTGTAACATTTACGCTTGAATATAAATAACTTGTAGTTGTGTCAAATTCCGCCGCACATGTGTCCACTTCGTTATAATCGATTTCAATTCCGAATTTTTTTCTTGCTTTATATACATCTTCTTCACTTTTGTTTATTAATTTAGCCAGCATTGTATCACTGAACCCGTATGTTTTGGCACGTCTTAGCAGAGTTTCATTTTCTAAAATATCAAGAGTTATCTCTTTTTCAAGTTCGATTATTTCTTTTATCTGATTTAAAAACCATCTGTCTATTTTACAAATTTCATAAATTTCCTCAACACTTTTTTCTCTTCTGAAAGCCTCACCGATATATAAAAGCCTTTTATCATTTGGAATTCTTATGTTTTTAATCAGCTCATCTTCGCCGCAGTCAATTTTTTCAAATCCGTCAAGACCTGTTTCAAGAGAATAAATCGCCTTTTGCAATGATTCTTTAAATGTCCTTCCTATCGCCATTACTTCCCCGACACTTTTCATAGAAGTCGTAAGTGTTGAATCGGCCTGAGGAAATTTTTCAAATGTAAAACGTGGTATTTTTGTGACAATATAATCTATTGTAGGCTCAAAACTTGCGGCAGTTCCTGTAATATCGTTTTTAATTTCGTCTAATGTATATCCGAGCGCAAGAAGCGTTGCGACTTTCGCAATAGGATAACCTGTCGCCTTACTTGCAAGTGCGGAACTTCTACTTACCCTGGGATTCATTTCTATTACTATCATTCTGCCGGTATCCGGATTTACGGCAAACTGAACGTTGCTACCTCCGGTATCAACGCCTATTTCACGAAGTATTGCAAAAGATGCATCCCTCATTTTCTGATATTCTTTATCAGTGAGTGTAAGAGCCGGGGCAACAGTAATGGAATCCCCTGTATGAACACCCATCGGATCGATATTTTCAATAGAACACACTATTATGCAGTTATCGTTTCTGTCGCGGATAACCTCCATCTCATATTCTTTCCATCCAAGAAGAGATTCTTCTATTAAAATCTCCCCTATAGGACTTGCCTCCAAACCGAATTTGGCAAGTTTTTTAAATTCCTCCATATTGTAAGCAACACCGCTTCCAAGCCCTCCAAGCGTATAACTTGCCCTTATTATAATCGGAAATCCTATTTCTTTTGCAGCCTGTTCGGCTTCTTCAAGGGAATAGGCGTATCTGCTTTTAGGCAAATCCATACCAATTTTCAGCATCGCTTCTTTGAAAGCCTGTCTGTCTTCGCCTTTTTTAATTGCTTCCGGGTTAGCGCCTAAAAATTCAACCCCCTCAAGCATTCCCCTTTCGTACATTTGCATAGCAACATTAAGGGCAGTCTGACCCCCCATTGTAGGAAGAATTGCATCAATATTTTCTTTTTCAATAATTTTTGCCACTACTTCGGGGATAATCGGTTCAATATATGTGGCATCTGCAAATTCAGGATCAGTCATTATTGTAGCAGGGTTTGAATTAACAAGAACGACCCTGTAACCAAGAGATTTGAGAGTTTTTGCCGCTTGAACGCCCGAATAGTCAAACTCACAAGCCTGACCAATGACAATCGGACCGGAGCCTATCAGAAGGATTGAATGGATATCTTCTCTTTTTGGCATAAAAAACCTTTTTTATATGTAATTATATCTTAAAAAAGTGAAAATGGTGAATGTTGAGTGGTAAGTAGAAAATGTTATAATTTTATAAAAAAGGATAAATTTGAATCTGCCTCCAAAAACAGAGACTTTAAGAAAGGCCAGTGTATTTAATAAAGAAACAAGAAAAAAAGCATATGAGAAATTAAAAAATGATAAGACATATTTAATAAAATGCCTAAGAGAAGATATAAAAGAAAATGTAATTTTTAGAAATTACAATGATTATTTAATTTCAGTCGTTTTAGAAGAAGAAAATAAAATGGAGCGTTTCAAACCGTTTCCAAGACAAAAAGCATTTTCAAGTAAAGATTTTTTAAGATATTATATAAATGATTTAAAAAAAACCCCAAAAGAAAATAAAATAAAAAAAATAGGGGGATTTGACACGGAAACAACCGATATTACCGGATATGTAATTTCTTATGCGATTGTTATACAGGATATGCAAGATTTGAGCACAAAAGAAATTTACGAACTGCTAAATCCTGAAGCTAAAATTTCAGAAGAAGCTTTCGGCGTTCATAAAATTTCTCAGGAAGAGCTGAAAGACAAGCCGACCTTTAAAGAAAAAAAAGATGAAATTTTAAATATTTTTAATTCTCTCGATATGGTTGTGGGACATAATGTTTTATATGATTTCGGCGTAATGAAAAGAGAGCTTGAAAGAATTAATCATTATCCGAACATAATTGATATTCCTATATTTGACACAATGTATTACGCCGCCGACGTTGTAGTGCTTGAAAAAAAGAAAATGCCCCGTCTTGAAGAGGCGATAGCATTTTTTTTTGGAAGAAAAAATATAAATTATCATAACGCTTTAGAAGACGTAAAAGCGACTTTAAAATTATTTAACAGATTACTTGAAGAAGGTTAAAAATATACATACATTTCAACACTCAAATTTTATGGTTTGAAGGGGATATGGATTCATTTTTTAATCTAGATAAAAATTTACATTCGTCATTTGAAACAACAAAAAATTATTCTCCAAATGAAAGCTCATCAATAAGTTTTGGGGGAAGCGATTCATCGGGAGGGGGAAGCGGCGGTGGAGGAGGCGGAAGCTGGTAATTGATTTTTTAATTAAACAGATATTTCAAAGCCAAATAATAAACAAGATAAATTAAAAAAATAAAAACAATAAAAGAGATAACAGGAGAAGTTGTAAAAGTGGCTATTAAAATCACTATAGCGCTAAATAATAAAAACAGTTCAAAAATTCCAAAAAGGATTTTTTGGATAAAATCAAAATTTTTCATAGCATATTATAAAATTCTTTAAATATATATTTACTGTCATGCGGCCCTGGTGATGCTTCCGGATGATGCTGAACAGAAAAAACAGGTTCATTTTTGTATTTAACACCCTCAATTGAACCGTCAAAAAGATTTTTATGTGTGACCTCGGCAATTTTCTCAATCTCTTCCGGGACATTATAATTATGATTTTGAGCGGTTATTTCCACAACAGGTTTTCTGTTTATATAATTTTTTACCGGATGATTTCCCCCGTGATGCCCGAATTTAAGTTTAAACGTAGGGTATCCGTGAGAAATACTCAGTAATTGATGTCCCAAACATATTCCAAACATCGGTATTTTTTCTTTTAATATTTTTTGAATTTCTTTATGAATTTCGTTCAAAATCAGAGGATCACCCGGACCGTTACTTAAAAACACCCCCTGAATTTCCCCACTTTTATACATTTCAATAATTTCTTCCGCCTTTGTTGAAGCCGGCATTACTTTACACTCCATTCCGGCCTGGGTCAGTTCGTTTAAAATATTTCTTTTTACCCCAAAATCAAGTACTGCTATTTTTTTATCTGTTTTTTTAGGATTATATTTAAACTCTTTATCGTTCCATGCCCCGTGTGGATGAATATAAGCCTCTTTTGTACTTACCTCTTTTATATAATCAATTTCTTCAATTCTGGGGGTTTGATTTAAAATTTCTTTTAATTTTTGAATATTATGAATTTTGCTTGAGGCTATCATCATCATAGCCCCTTCTTTTCTTATAAGCTTTGTTAAAAACCTTGTGTCAATTTCGCTGATTCCAAGAATATTTTGCTCTTTTAAAAATTCATTTAGACTTTTTTCTCCCCTGAAATTTGACCAGTTATCAACATATTCTCTGACAATTATACCTTTAAGATAGGCTTTTTTACTTTCATTGTCATCTTTATTTACCCCTACATTCCCGATTTCAGGCATGGTAAAAACCACAAACTGGCCGGCATAACTCGGGTCTGTAATGATTTCCTGATATCCGGTCATTGATGTGTTAAATACAATTTCCCCGACTTTTGTTCCGCCTGCCCCAAATCCGCGGGCAGTAAAACTCATTCCGTTTTCCAGCAAAACAGTAACTTTCATTTTAAACCTTTACTTTTCACTTTTAATTTTTCACCGTAGCCGCTTGGCAACTTTTTACTACTCACCATTTTCACTATTTTCACCTCTAAATTAGTCCTCTTTTTCTTAACTCCTGCTCGTAAAGTCTGTTAAATACAAGTTCCCACTCTTCACTTCCAGGAACCAAAGGCCTTTTGTAGTTTTCAAGCTTTTTATAAACTTCGTCCCTTGCTTCAATTTCCCTTTTTAAAAAATCCATTATAGATTTAAAAACAATATTTTTTATTTTTCCATCCCTTACATCATAATCAATTAATTCTTTATCCCATAATTCTTTTACCAAAAAATGTGCCAAATCATCTATTCTTTCATCTCTTTTTAAATTAAACCCCTCTTCATTTGCAATTTCTTTTTTTATAAGTTTAAACACTTCTCTTCTGTCAACATCATAAAATAAAAATTCATTTTCTTCTTCCTGTTTTGCTAATATTTCTCTGGCTTTATCTTCTATTTCCCTTTCCCACAAAGCATCATCCATTATAATATCTTCAATTTCTTTAATAGCATTATCAATGCCTTTGGGATAATTCACAAATCCTGAATTTAATAAATCATATGCAATTTTTCTGGAAAGAAAAGGCACTTGAGCTTCTTTTATCAGCATACTAAACCTTTTTTTAAAATTATATCAAAAAAGAAGCTTTAAAATTGAAAATCAACCCGCTTACTCTCTTCTAAAAACAGATTATTATATTTTTTGCTAAATTCAACTACCGCTTTAACTTCATCTCCTTCAACTTCAAAACCTACCGCACCTTTTGAATCAAAAATCCCCCCTGCACAGATAATATTTGCTTTTAAATTAAAAAGTGTTTTAAAGGCTTCTATTTCAGTAAATATCATCCCGTAAAAAAACCTGAGCATCGCAATTTTAGAACCTGTTGAAATATCTACGTCCTGAGAAGTTTCTTTAAAAAAAGGAATAAGCTTTTCATGTCCTACAGGAATTATAACTTTAGCACCCCTGCTTGCAGCTTTTATATAAAAATTACCATAAGTTCCTCCGTTTTTATCGGCAGCCGCTACGGCGGCACACTTTTTAGCGTTTTCATACCAAAGAGCATTTGCACCTTTTATAAAATAATCATTATTTGTTATATCAAATCCGCTTATATCAATCGGCTTACTGTTTTCAAGCACAATCGGCCTGTCTCTTTTTTGAGTCACATTAAATTTGCCTCTTACATTACACCCGGCGGCATATAAAGTATCTGTATTTATCCCTAAATGATATAAAAGATATTCGTTTGTTGTACCGTAAGCAATATAAATTCTTTTTTTTAAATCTATATATTGACACAGGGCTTTTGCTATTAAATGTTTAGCCCCCGCCGTTGTCAGAAGTATTTGTGCTTTCATTATTCTCATCTTTTTGCATCATTTCTGTAAGTTTTGCTGCTTTGGCTGGGTCCATTTTTGAAAAAATTTTGGCGACATTTTTAGGAGGGAGCTTTTTTAAAATTGCAAGGGCATCTTTTTCTTTCATCTGAGAAAGTACGCCTGCGGCATTTTTTGGCCTCATCTTTGCATAACTCTGGGTAATTTTATCCATTTTTGCATTTTTTATTTGCTCAAGGATTTTTTGATTTTGAGTTATTAATTTTTGAATTTCTTTTTTTTCATTTTCTATTTTTTGCAAAGTGTTATTAATTTCTTTTTCTTTTTCTTTTAGTTTTGACTCTTTTTTCTTCATTAAAGCCATATATGTGTTTTTCAAAGATTCAAGAGCCTCTTTTTGTTCAAGTATTTTTTCAGCCTCTGCTTCAAGTTCTGCTTTTTTTTGGTCAAATATCTCATAACACTCAAGAAGTTTCTGATTGTCAACTGCAAAAAGAGGAGTGAAAATAGTAAAAATGGTGAAAAAGGTGAAAGCAGTAAATAAAATATTTTTTAATTTTTTATTTTTCACTTTTAATTTTTTACTTTTAATAAATTTCCCCAAGAATATCTCCTACTTCAACATAATCTTTTTGATTTAAATATTTAAAATGTTCTTTTCCGAAAAACAGCAAAATTGAACTTCCAAATTCAAACCTTCCAAGTTCATCGCCTTTTTTAAGTTTTAAAGGTTTTTCATATTCTATATCAAAAATCTCGTTATAATCTTTTTGAAATTTTTCATCAAAATTTAAAATAATTTTCCCTACTATCATAGCCCCCACCAAAACAATATAAAAATATCTTTCTTTAGAATCCCTGCATCTTAAAACCACTCTTTTATTTTTTGGAAATACAAGCTCTTTTTCCAAAAAAGACGGTTTTACCGGATTAAGTTCACCGGGGATAAATGTAGCCCTCACAATTTCCAAATCTATAGGAACATGAAATCTATGATAGTCACTTGGTGAAAGATATAAATTAATAAAATACCCATTATTTAATTTTGTATCATAAGGAATAAGTTCTTTTAGGGAATATTCTTTTCCTTTTATCTGATAAACCCGATTTTCTTCTATATCGTCATGCGCAATGATTTCACTGTCACTAGGGCTGACGACTATATCGTCTTCTTCATAAAACTCGGTATATTTTTTATGTCTTGTAAATAAATTATTCAATGTTTTATATTTACAGGGATCTTCCGGTTCAAATTCTGACATATCTATTTTATAAAACTTAACATACATTTTATTGATAAAACATTGAATCAATTTAGGGAAAGAGGTGGTTGCTATTTTAACTGCGATATTAGAAATAAAACGGGAGGGGTTCATTTTAGTTTTACTCCTTTTTTACCTTGTTGAATTTTTCCTATAAAATAAGCATCAGAGTTTTTTATTATTTCATCCGCATTTTCTTCACTTATTGCAAAAATCATTCCAACACCCATATTAAACGTTCTGAACATCTCTTCTTCATCTATATATTTTCTCATATATTCAAAAATAGGTAACACTTTTATTTTATCTTTGTAAACAACTGCTTCTAAATTTTCAGGCAATACCCTTGGGAAATTTTCAACTATTCCTCCTCCTGTAATATGAGCAAGAGCATGAAGCAGAGGCTTGAATTGTTTAAATTCTTTTACATAAATTCTTGTTGGGGTTAAAAGAATATCAATAAGTTTTTTTCCGTTAATTTCATCATCAAATTTCATGTTTAATTTATCAAAAAACAGTTTTCTGACAAGCGAATATCCGTTTGAATGTATTCCGCTGCTTGGCAGTGCCAAAAGAATATCACCTTCTTTTACTTTCGGGTTAAGTTCGTCTTCCTCTGCAATTCCGACGGCAAATCCTGCCAAATCAAAATCCCCTTCATTATACATTCCAGGCATTTCTGCAGTCTCTCCCCCGATTAGGGCACACTCGCTTAGTTTACAACCCTTGGCAATTCCTTTAACCACATCTGCAGCCTCATTTACTTCGAGTTTTGCTGTTGCATAATAATCTAAAAAGAAAAGAGGCTCCCCGAAATTACAGATTAAATCATTTACACACATTGCAACTAAATCAATTCCTATGCAATCAAACTTTTTAGCGTCAATCGCAAGTTTTAGTTTTGTGCCGACCCCGTCTGTTGCACCGAGTAAAACAGGTTTTTTATATCCGGCTGGAAGCCTGAAAGCTCCTGCAAAACTTCCTATGTTACCGACAACATTTTTATTAAACGTCTCTTTTACAAAAGGTTTTATTTTTTCAACAAAACTGTTTCCTTTGTCAATATCAACCCCCGCTTCTTTATAACTGATTTTCATTTTTTTCTTCCTTACATTCGCAGTAACAGCTTCCAAAAATTTTATTAAGCAGCCATGTTGACGGACAAAAATCAAAAACACCGTAAATAACAAACATTATTGCAATAAATGCAAGCAAAATAAGTGCTGCTAAATTGTATCCTTTTGCAAGCAAACCCAAAATTAAAAGCATCATAAACGCTATTAAAAATCTTTGAAGTCTTTCGCCACATGCAAATTTTTTAGCTTTCATTTTTCTCCTTTAAAATATTACCTTATTAACTTCTTCCATTTTTTCGTTTGCAATATTTCCAGCTTTTTTATTTCCTTCATTTATTATATCCAAAATCATACTCTCATTTAAAGATGCCTTTTTTTCTCTGATTGGAGAAAGCAATTCATTTATTTTGGCGGCACATCTTTTTTTACATTCCACACATCCAATAGTTCCCGCCCTGCATTCTTTTTCAATTTCCACGACTTCTTCTTTGTTAAATGCATTATGGTAATCAAAAATTATACACACTTCAGGATGCCCGGGGTCTGTTTTTTTAATCCTTGCAGGGTCCGTTTTAGCCATCCTAACTTTAGCCCAAATGGTTTTTTCATCGTCATCCAGATATATTGCGTTATTAAAACTTTTGGACATTTTTCTGCCGTCAAGCCCGGGAAGTCTAGGTATTTCTGTCAGAAGTTCTTTTGGTTCAGTAAATATTTCTTTTTTAAACATATAATGAAACCTTCTTACAATTTCCCTAGCAAGCTCAAGATGGGGTTTCTGATCTTCACCGATAGGCACCAGATTTGCATCATAAAGAATAATGTCTGCTGTCTGCAGTACAGGATATGTTAAAAATCCCGCATTATTTTTTTCTCTGTATTCAGGCTGATTCATTGCGTCTTTATATGTGGGGTTTCTCTCTAACCAGCTAACAGGCGTTATCATATTTAAAACTAAATAAAGCTCGGCATGAGCTTTTATATCACTCTGTCTGAAAAGAATTGATTTTTTTGGATCAATTCCGCATGCTATCCATTCTTTTACAAGTTCAATGCTGAGTTCATTTAAATCAAGCCCTTCGTCATATTTCGTGGAAAGTGCATGCCAGTCGGCCACAAAATAAAAAGTGTCATATTTTTCTTGAAGTGCAACCCAGTTTTTAAGAACCCCTATAAAATGTCCCAAATGAAGTTTACCTGTTGGCCTCATTCCGCTTACAATTCTCAAAACTTAGCTCCTATTTCGGCAAAATAGCCTTTGTATTGTAATTTTGTTTTATTATCTCCATCTACCCCGTAAGCTTCTTTATATCTGTATCCCATTTTTAGAAACAAAGGAATTTTATCAAATTTATACTTAATTCCCGCTAAATAATCATAATGGTGATTATCCCCCGCTTTTGCCCATTTTACATATCCAAGGGCTGAAAACCCGAAAAAACTCATTGTTTCAACATTTGCATACAGATATGGAAGCGCCACAAACCAGTTTTTATTAATATGGGTGCTTCCAAGAGTTTTTACAATATTTCCGTTAACAATCGCAGCATTGTCACCGTCAATTTTGGTATTACCTTGCCACAAATCAGCGCCAAATCCGGCTTCTATATCGGCAACCACCGGTTTAAATTCATAAAACAGTGTTAAATCATAAGAGTTTATATTCATTTTGGAACTTACATCGGTGAGTCCAGAGGGAATATTTACATCTCCGAAAATTTTTACTCCTCCTGCAACCCATTTACTATGGCCAGTTGTGTTGTATTTTGTATATTGTAATTTAATATTTGGCAAAATTGGCACAGGATGAATCAGTTTTACCCAGATATAAGGGTTGTTTTTATTATCAAACCCTAAATCCCCTGTGTTTTGATTTCCGTCATTTTGAGCGGATGAATTATTAAAATAATTTATCACATTTCCGTTTTTTACATATCCGTCTATTTTTTGCTGCTCGTATCCCGCACCCGCACTGACACTCAACATATCAGCATTTGCAAAAGTAACCGCTCCCGCACAAATTAAAGCTAAAGATAATTTTTTCATTTTTTTTCTCCTTTTTCTTTTGGGATTAATACAATAGGTGTTCCTCTAAAATCTTCTTTATTCCTTAAGAAATTTATCAGATATCTCTCATAAGAAAAATGAAGTTTAGCTCTGTTCATAATTAAAGCTATGGTAGGAGGCTTTGTTTTAAACTGGGTTGCATAATAAATTTTACTCTCCCTACCTCTTACATCCGTAGGCAGATGATGCCTTATAGTCGCTTCTTTAATCCATTCGTTGAGAAGCGAAGTAGGAATTCTTTTTGAATAATTTTTATAAACAAAAGAAAGCTTTTCTTTTAATTTGTCTATATTTCTTTTTGTCTTGGCGCTTACAGCCATAAAAGGGGCAAAATCTAAATATTTAAACCTGTATCTTACTTCACTTTCAAACTTTTTATAATCCATAGACGTTTCATCCCATTTATTTGCAACAATTATCGCCCCGGTTTTAAATTTTTGGATAAGAGAGCCTATTTTTTCATCAAGTTCAACTATACCTTCTTTGGCGTCAATAACCAATACGGCGATATCGGCTTCTTTTAAAACTTCTTCCGTTCTAATCAGGGCATATTTTTCTATATCTTTAATTTTGCTTCTTCTTCTGATACCTGCGGTATCAACAAAAGTTATATGATATCCGTTGAAATAAATATTTTCATCAATAGGGTCGATTGTAGTCCCGTCAACTTCGCTTACTATTGCCCGCTCTTCCCCAACCAGTGCGTTAAGAAGTGAACTTTTACCCACATTTACCCTGCCTATAATTGCCACTTTTATCTCTTTAATATCCTCTAAATTTTCATTACTCTCACTTAACAGTTCTTCCAAAGGAATGTCTTGTTCAAATTCGCTTACTTCAAATACCTGTTTTTTAGGGATAAATTTTTTTATTCTTTCAATCAGTTTTCCTACACCCCTGTTATGGGAAACGGAAATAGGGTATATTTCTTTTACACCCAGTTCATAAAAATCATAAACTTTTTCTTTTAATTTGTCGTTATCTATTTTGTTTACAACCAATATAATATTTTTATTTAATTTCTGAAGAGTTCTTATATATTTTTTTTCATCTTCATCGGGCAGACTTCTCCCGTCAACCATATAAAGCAGTATATCTGTATCTTTTGCTATTTGAAGGGCTTTGTCTTTTACTTTCTCAAACAGTTCATCCCGCTCTTCAAGCCCTCCCGTATCCATTATAACAACATCTTCAAGTTCATCATCCAAACTGATAATTCTTTTTTTTATATCTCTTGTGGTTCCGGCTTTTTCACTGATTACAGCATCTCTCTTTCTTAAAATTCTGTTAAAAAGAGAGCTTTTACCAACATTCGGCTTACCGAGAATGGCTATTTTTTTCAACTTTATTCCTCATCTTTAATTTTTAATTTTTCACTTTTCATTATTTAAATACTGTCTTTATAACTGATTTTTTTAGACAGTAAATCTTTCATATGCAAATAATTGTTAAGTGCGTTTATATATGCTTTTGCACTTGCTACCATTGTATCGATGCTTAGTCCATGCCCCATAACCGCGGGTTTATTTTCATCAAAAACAACTTTTACCATAACTTTGGCCAAAGCGTCTTTACCTTCGCTTACAGCTTCAACTTTATAATCCATTAGTTTTCCGTTAATACCGCTTATCCTGTCTATTACTTTAAATATGGCATCAATGGTACCTTTACCTATTGCCGCATCTACGTAAATTTTATCTTCGAATTTAATCTTGGCAGCGGCACTCGCCATACCGTCACTGCAATCACTTAGCTGAAGTGAAAGGAGTTCATAAGTTTTAGGTGTTTTATCAAACGCATCATTCATGAGTGCCAAAATATCTTCATCATAAACTTCTTTTTTCTTATCTGCAAGTTTTTTAAATTTCATAAATATTTCATTCAATTCTTCATCACTTAAGTTACTAAATCCCAAAGCCTCAAGTTTTTTCTTAAACGCATGTCTTCCGCTGTGTTTTCCAAGAACAAGGGTGTCTTTTATATCAAGCCCTATATCCTCCGCCTTCATAATCTCATATGTTTCTTTATGTTTAAGTACACCGTCCTGGTGGATTCCGCTTTCATGGGCAAATGCGTTTCTTCCCACTATGGCCTTATTCGGTTGCGGTTCTATTCCAGTAACGTTTGAGACAAGCCTGCTTGTCGGATAAATTTCTTTTGTATTTATCCTTGTATCAATTCCATCAAACAAATCCCTTCTTACTTTAATGGCCATTACAATTTCTTCAAGTGCGGCGTTTCCAGCCCTCTCTCCCAAACCGTTAATGGTACATTCAACCTGTCTCGCCCCGTTTAACACACTGTAAAGTGAATTGGCGGTGGCAAGCCCGAGATCGTTATGACAATGTACTGAAAAAATAATATCTTTTGGAAAATATTCAACCAGTTCTTTTATCATTTCCCCCATTTCTGTTGGAAATCTGTAACCTACCGTATCAGGAATATTAATCGTTTTTGCCCCCGCTTCAATAACGGCACTGATAATCTCTTTTAAAAAGCCCATCTCGCTTCTTCCCGCATCTTCGCAGGAAAATTCCACGTCATCAACAAAGCTTCTTGAATATTCAACCGCCCTGACGGCTCTTTTTATTACTTCATCGGGGCTCATTTTTAGTTTATATTCCATATGAATTGGACTTGTTGCAATAAATGTGTGAATTCGTTTAAAAGGGGCCGGCTCTATCGCCTTAGCAGCGGCTTCAATATCCTTATCCAAAGCCCTGGCCAAAGAACAGACAGTTGAATTATTAACCTCTTTTGCAATATTGTTTATTGCTTCAAAATCACCCGGACTTGCTGCGGCAAATCCTGCTTCGATAATATCAACTTTTAATTTTTCAAGCTGAAGTGCAACTTTTATTTTTTCTTCGATAGTCATAGATGCGCCTGGGGATTGCTCCCCGTCTCTTAATGTGGTATCAAAAATTTTAACCATTTCCATAATATATCCTTTTTATAAAAAATTTTTATAAAATTTTATCATATTTTAAAAATTTTTTCAATGGAAAAAAATTATCCTTTATATTTCCCGGCTTTAATGTATCCTTTTATTCCCCTGTATACCCCGTAAAAAGCATAAATGCTCAAATACAGGGCTATTGCTTCGGTAGGGAAAAGATAAAGTAAAGAAGCCGCCAAGATAATTAAAACCAAAATTTTTATTGCCAGATTTTTATTAAAATCAATTTTTTTAAAACTTGGATATCTGAAATTACTGACCATTAAAAAAGCCAAAAACAAAGCCCCTGTTAAAATTAGAATATTAAAATGACTCTGATATCTTATATCAAGCATTATCCACGAGCTTAAAACCACCGCCGCCGTCGGAATTGGAAGCCCTATAAAAAATCTCGGGTCGTTCATGGAAGTTGTCACATTGAATCTTGCAAGTCTTATTGCGCCAAAAACAACAAAAAGTCCGCTGATCAGTGCCCCAAATCTTCCGTAATTCTTACCGATTGAGAAAAAAAGCATCATAGCAGGTGCCATTCCAAATGCAATTAAATCAGCCAATGAATCAAATTCTACGCCAAATTTTGAAGTTGTGTTTGTAATTCTTGCTATTCTTCCGTCAAGTCCGTCGGCAACCAGCGAAAAAAGTATATAAATATAAGCTTTTTCAAATTTACCCTGAGATGCGGCAATCACGCTCATTACACCAAAAAAAGCACTAAGGGCCGTAAAAAAATTAGGTAAAATATATGCCAATTTAATTTTCATTCAAATATCCTATTAAACTCTCCCCTGCTTTTACTTTTTGAAATTCGGTTATTTTTATTACAGAGTTTTTAGGCACATACAAATCAACCTGACTTCCAAACATTATCATACCATAACGCTCGGAGAGTTTTATTTTTCCTAAATCTCTAAACATTATAATCCTTCTTGTTAAAAAACCGGCTATCTGATTAACAACAACACTTTGTGCCCCTTCAAACAAAACCCTGTTTTGTTCGTTAAGCTCACTTGATTTTTCATCTGCAATATTTAAAAACAACCCGTGAATATATTCTCTTGCATCAATCTTCCCATCTATAGGACTTCTTTGTACATGCACATCAAAAATGGATAGCCTTATCGAAATTTTAATCATTTCTTTATTTAAAATAGGGGCTTTGGTCTCTGTTATCTCTACAATTTCCCCGTCGGCCGGAGAAATTATTACATTTTCACCAACTTCATCGGGAATTCTTTCCGGATTTCTGAAAAAATATACAAAAAATGCAAAAATAATAAAAAAGAGTATCTGCCAAAATGCACCGAATCCAAAAATAAGGCTGATTAAAAATATTACACCTGCAGGAATAATAAAGGGATACCCTTCTTTAAGAATTATTTCCGTTTTCTTCATTATCACCTTCTTTTTTAGAATCTTTATACTCTTTTATAAGTTCTCTTACCCTTGAACCGTCTATAACCTCTTTTTCATAAAGCTCTTTTACCATTTGTTCAATAACAGGCGCATATTCTTTAAGTATATTTTTAACATGCCCATAACGCTCGCTTAAAAAATTTTTTACAAAAACGTCAATTTCTTCCTGGGTTTTTTCTGAATAATCACGGCTTTGTCCAAACCCTCCGCCTAAAAATCTGTTTGTCTGTTTTTCTAAAACCATTAACCCGGCCACATCACTCATACCGTAAATCATTACCATTGATTTTATAATGTCGGTTGCCCTCTCTAAGTCGTTACTTGCACCTGTTGAAATTTCTTTAATAAACACCTCTTCACTGGCCCTGCCTCCGAGCAGTGTATCAATTTGAGCAATAAGTTCGCTTTTGCTCATCAGATATTTGTCTTCTTCGGGAAGGTTTAATGTATAACCGAGCGCGGCCAGACCTCTTGGAACGATTGAAACTTTTTTTACTTTTCTGGCTTTAGGAGTAACTTCTGCAATTATTGCATGCCCGCTTTCATGATATGCCACTGTTTTTTTATCGTTTTCGTTAAGACGTCTACTTTTCTTTTCAAGTCCCGCAATCTGTCTTTCAACCGCTTCGACAAATTCACTTTGGTTTACTTCTTTTTTATTTTTTCTACCCGCAAGCAAAGCGGCTTCGTTTACTATATTCGCAAGGTCTGCCCCGGCAAGTCCCGCCGTCATTCTGGCTATTTCTTCCAGATTAACGTCACTGCCCATTTTAATTTTTTTAACATGGACTTTTAATATCTGTACCCTTCCTTCAAAATCAGGTTTATCCACCAATACCTGTCTGTCAAATCTTCCGGGTCTAAGTAAAGCAGGGTCTAATATTTCAGGCCTGTTTGTCGCCGCTAAAACAATTACAGGGTCGTTTGAATCAAACCCGTCCATTTCCGCAAGCAGCTGGTTTAAAGTCTGCTCCCTTTCGTCATTTCCGCCAAACTGACCGGCTGCAGCCCTGCTTTTACCGATAGCGTCAATTTCATCTATAAAAATTATGCTCGGCGCCTCTTTTTTAGCCTGGTTAAACAAATCCCTGACCCTTGCCGCACCGACACCTACAAACATTTCTATAAAACTGCTGCCGTTTACGGCGAAAAACGGAACATCTGCCTCACCCGCAACCGCTTTTGCAAGAAGAGTTTTTCCTGTCCCGGGAGGCCCGATGAGTAAAACACCTTTTGGAATTTTTGCACCTAAAGCCGTATATCTGTCAGGATTTTTAAGAAAATCCACTATTTCTTTTACCTCTTCTTTGGCTTCATCGTTTCCGGCGACATCATCAAATGTAACATCTGGTTTTTCGCTTTTTATAAGCCCTTTTGCACTTCCTGCGCCGAAAACTCCCCCCATACCTTTTTGCATTCTGCTTGCCAAAAACATCCAAATTGCAAAAAATATAAATATAGGAATAATCCAGCCGAAAATCAAATCGTTAAGCCAGTTGCTGGATTCTGGCAGGGCGCCGTAAGGAATAGAATTTTTATCCAGAATTGTAATTAAACTCGGATCATTCGGAACTTTAGGAACTGTTATAATTGTTCCGTCTTTTAATTTAACTTTTAAATATGTTTTTCCTATAGCAACATAGCTTAACTGTTTTTCTTTTGCAAGTTTTTTAACATCGGAATATGTTATACTCATAACGGCCGGTTTTCCGGAAACAAGCTCGGAAACGCTGCTTTCGGCACTTGGTGCAATACTTCTAAAAATTAAAATTATAACAACCGCAAAAATTATAAATAAAAGAAGCGGATTTTTATTAAAAAAATTATCATTGTTATTTTTATTGTTTTTTGGCATCTATATCCTTTAATTTAAATTCAACATTCAACATTTATCATTCAACATTTTTTAAAATCAGTGTTACCCATTCATTATCGGGTATTTCCTCAATAAATTCAAATTCTTTATATTTTTCCAAAACTATGTTTTTATATTTGTTAATTATACCAGAAAGAATTAAATAACCGTTAACCCGTTTTTTTAAATCATTCGCCATAAAAATTAAAATATCGGCTATTATATTTGCAACGACCACATCATATTTTTCATCGGTATCTCCTGCACTTCCCACCCAAATTTTATTAAATTCAACATTGTTTAGCCTAAAATTTTCTTTTGCACTTTTAACAGCCAGTTCATCTGTATCGCACAAATTTACGACAGCTCCTTTTTTTGCAGCCACAATGGATAAAATACCGCTGCCGCACCCGACATCCAGTAATGTATTATCTTTTTTTACATATTTGTTAATCGCCTTTACACAGCTTCTGGTTGTTTCATGATGCCCGCTTCCAAAAGCAAGTGCGGGGTCAATTATTATATTTTCTTTATCATTTTTATTTTTATACCAGCTCGGATGAATATAAAACCCGCCTATTTCAATAGGTTTTATCGATTTTTTATAATTTTCTATCCAGTCAATATTTGATTTTTTTTCTACATTTGTTTTTATATTTATATTTGTATTAAAAATCTCTTCCAATGCACTCACATATTCTTTTAATTCTTCAATTAAAGGTTCAAAATTATCTTCACTCCTTAAAACAAGAGTGTTTTCTTTCTCTTCGATACCGTTATTAAACCTTTCAATCAAAAAATTTTCTATTTCATCTTTAAAAGAATCAGTCTGCACACTTAATTCAAAATAATTATCCTTCATTTTTACCGAGAACCCCTTCAAGCTTTTCTTTTAAAACCTGTGGTGTGAAAGGCTTTACAATATAATTGTTTACGCCAGCTTTAAGTGCTGTGATAACCTCTTTTTTACCGCCTTCTGTTGTTACCATAATTATAGGCAGAGATTTATATCTCTCTTCAGCCCTTATTTTTTTCACAAGCTCAAGTCCGTTCATATTGGGCATATTCCAGTCCGTTATAACCACCCTAATATCGGGATTTGACTGAAGTGCGTCCCATGCCTCAATACCGTCTCCCGCCTGAATTACATCTTTATATCCGAGTCTTGCCAACGTATTTTGAATAATTCTTCTCATAGTTGAGCTGTCGTCCACAACTAAAATTTTCATTTTTCCTCCTTAAATAACTCAAATAATTTTTTTAAATCTATTTTTCCCTCATAAAAAGCTTTTCCGACAATTACTCCGTAAATATTTTTTTCTTTGGCTTTTATTATGTCTTCTTCACTTGCCACCCCGCCGCTTGCAATAACCTTTTTTTTAGAAGCGTTTTGAATATTTAAAACAAAATCGAGATTAAGCCCTTTTAAAGTGCCGTCTTTACTTATATCTGTTGCAATTATACATTCAATTTGGGATTTTTCAAACTTTTTAGCCAGTTCTTCGGCTTTTATATTTTCTTTTTTCCCCCATCCGCTTACGGCCACATATCCGTCTTTTGCGTCTATTCCGACGGCAATAGGATATTTTTCAGCCAATTCTATAACCATTTCGGGATTTTTTGCGGCGACACTTCCCAAAATCAATCTGTTAATACCCAAATCCAAATATTTTTTTATTGTATCTTCATCTCTTATTCCACCTCCGAGCTGAATTTTCAAAGATGTGTTTTTTCTAATTTCCTCAATTGCTTTAATATTCTGGGGGCTTCCTTTAAATGCTCCGTTTAAATCCACCATATGAAGCCATTTTGCCCCCATATCTTCAAACTGTTTTGCAAAATTTAGCGGATTTTCGCTGTATATTTTTGCACTGTTCATTTCACCTTTTGTAAGCCTTACGGCCTTACCGTCTTTTAAATCTATTGCAGGAAAAATTATCATTTTATGCCTTTTACAAAATTCTCGAGTATTTTAAGCCCGGCGTTGTGGCTTTTTTCAGGATGGGGCTGAAAGCCGTATACATTGTCTTTATTCACCGCACTGACAAATTCATAACCGTAAATTGTTTTACCTATAACATATTTTTCATCACATACCACATGATAAGAATGGACGAAATATAAATACGGATTGTCCAAATCATTAAAAAGAGGCGAATTTTTGGCAAAAAACATTTTATTCCATCCCATATGCGGAATTTTATGCCCTTTCACCCTGCTTTTATCAAATTTAACCACTTCACCCTCTATAATTCCAAGCCCTTCATGTATGCCGAATTCTTCACTTTTTTCAAACAGCAGCTGCATCCCGAGACACACACCCAAAACAGGCCTGCCGGTATTTATAAATTCCCTCATGGCCTCATCCAGACCCGTTTTTTTTAAAAAATCGGCCGCATCGCCAAAAGCTCCGACTCCCGGAAAAATTAATTTGTCAAAAATTTTCAGCCTTTCAGGTGCTTTGACAACCTCAGCTTTTACACCGATTTTATCAAAAGCGTTTTTTACACTTGCCAAATTTCCCATATTATAATCAACTATTCCTATCATTTATTTCCTTTTTTTTTCTCACAACTCACAACTCACTATTTTATATCCTTACCCACATTTTTCATATAATAAGCCAGAGCGAATAAAAGAAGTGTTACAGCACTTATCAAAATTGCCGCATAAATAAGCATTTGCGGGGCGACCATGGCAAATTTAAATACAAGCATAAGCCCTTCGATTGCCAAAGCTATTATAATACTTCCCAAAAATTTAATCATCGTTTTATGAATGGCAAAAGGGTGTTCTTCCTTTTCTCCGACCACTTCTTCGCTCAATATGGTTTTAACCAAATCAAATATTGCTAAAGAAAGTGTTATTAAAATTGTCGATTCAAACATTTTTTTGACATCGATATTGTTAATCGTATACACAAAAAACATTTTAACACCGTAATAAAACAATAAAACCACAATGGCAAACAGTGCGGCGCTGAACATTGCATAAATAAGTCTGTTGAAATTATTAAACCAGACATCACCTTTTTCTTTGTGAATAAATTTCAAAATTTTCTCCAAAGGAATATCAATTACAGCCACATAGAGCAATTCACCTTTATTGTTAAAAACAGGTAAAGCCGCACTTACAACAATTTCCCCTCCTATAAGACTCGGATAAGGATCTGTCAAAATACATTTTTTCTCTTTTACAGCTTTATAAAAATATGTCCTGTTTGACTGGTTAAATTCTATATCATAATTTTTAAAACTCTCTTTATTTGTAATCATTTTGCTTATCTGTTTTCCGCTCGCATCCAAAATATAAGCGGCGTTGGCTTCGGGAAGTTCATTTATAATTCTTTTTAACCCTTCATATATTACATCAACCCCGATATTTGGCAATTTGTTTGGTATGTTTCTTTGCATTAAATAACAAAAATAGGCTCTTGCCTCTTTTCTGATTTTTTGAAAATCCTGAATTTCTTTTATATACATTTTTCTTCCTTTAATATTTTTACTAATTCTTCAATGCAAAGTCCCATTGCTGTTGATTCATACCCTTTTACATTTTTTATATATTTTTTACAAAACCCTTCCACCATACATGCTCCGGCTTTTCCTACCCATTCATTGGAATTTAAATAATTTTCCAAATCAGTTTTATCAAATTCATAAAATTCATAAATGGTTTCATCAACTCTTCCGTAAACTTTAGAATTTATTTTAATCCACATGGAAGTTATGATTTTAATATTTTCTCCACTTTGTTGTAAAAGTATTTTTCTTGCATCTTCACGGGATTTTGCTTTTCTTAAAATATTCCTGCCGTCACTTACAACCGTATCGGCGGTTATAATATTATCATTAAAACATTTGATACATTCTTTAAATTTTCCAAAACTTGCATTTACCACAAATTCATACGGGTCTTTAAACACCAGTTTGTCTTCATCAAAACTACAGTTTTTTTGAATAAAATCAATACCGGCGTTTTTTAATAATTCAGCCCTTGTAACAGAAGAAGAACAAAGTATCAGCATAAAACCCTTTTTAACTAAAATTTTACCAAAAATTGATATTCAAAAATATTTTTTTCATTTTGATAAAAATGAGAATATTTAATATTATATTTTTCACAAATTTTTTTAACAATATTCAACCCTATTCCCAAACCTCTTTTATGGGGCTGCTCTCTGTAATTTTTTTCAAAAATATTTTTTGAATCTTTTATTTTTTCACCGATGGTAGCAAATTTTAAAACAAATTTATTTTTATATTTTTTTAATGAAACAATAATCTCTTTACCTTTTGAATATTTAACGGCATTTGAAATATTATTGTCAATAACCCTCTCAAGCTCTATTTTGTTTATATTAAATATACAGTTTTCATCAATATCTGAGAGAAAATTTTTATTATGAGATTTTGCGATGCTGAAAAAATATTCTATTCTTTCTTTCAGTACCGATGCAATGTCAATATTTTCTGGTTTATATTCAACAACATTATTCGAAGATATATAAGCCAAATCCTCATAAGAATTACTGAGCATGGAAACAGAAGCTTCTATTTCATCTAAAATTTCTTCTTCCCCGCAGGATTCCCTTAGCAGTTCCACATTTAACAAAATAACATTAAGAGGTGTTCTTATCTGATGTATGGTGTCTACAACAAATCTTCTGTTTAAATATAAAAGTTTTTTATTTTTTTCTATTTCATCATTTAATTTTTCAAAAAGTTTATTATAACTGGTTTGAAATTCCGCTATTTCTTTTATAAAAGATTCATTCATTTTACATTTTCTGTTGTCTTTAAACGCTTTGGCCAATAAATCCAACTTTTTAATAAAATATTTTTTTGCAAAAAAATACATTAAAATAATAAATACAGCCATTAAAACAAAAATTATCCAAAAATTTTTAAAAAGTCTTCTTTCAGCCGTTTTTAAAGGAGTTAGGTTAAAATCTGTTTCAATTATCATTCTATTGTCTTTATTGTTTATAATCCCGTTTATTAATACAAATATTTTAAGGGTGTTGCCTCTTATTTTATAAATCATATTGTTATGCTTTTTAAAAACAGATACGATTTTATTTAATATTTCAATATTGCTTTTTTTTGCGATGTCTTTATTATTACTAAAATACAATAAAAAATTTTTTGAATAATTACAAAGCTCATTTACAGAAAGTTTTTTCTGATAACGGTTTTTGAAATTTATGGGATAGACTAGATATCTGTCCACAAAATAAATTTTTAAATTGTTAAGAGCAGGCTTTAAAAATTTATAAATTTTTTTTAATTTTGGGTAAATATCCACCACATAAGCCAACTGAAGCAGATATTTACCGTCCGAAGAACGGATTAAATAATATTTTTTTAAATTTTTTGAAGCAATATCCAGATGTATATAAGAAATATCTATTTTTTCTTTGCCGTTGAAAACATTGTCCAAAACTTTCTTATAAGCTGGGAAATGGCCTAAATCATAACCTATATCCGGCTGATACGTGCCGTTTATTATTTTATAATTTCTGTCTATTTGAAAAATCTCATATTTCCCCCTCTCAAGAGATGAATTTAAAATTTTTGCCGCCTGAGAAATATTAAATTTTCCGTTTTTATAAAACTTATTTAATTTAAATGTATTTTTGATGTTTAATTGTTCATGGATTTTATATATATATAAAGCCTTATCAAAAATATTTTTAAATTTGTCTTTAATTTTAAGGGCTTCTATTTTATGTTTGTTTATAAAATTGTTTCTCAGAATTTGTTCAGATTTATAATATTGAATATATACTATAGACCCCATTAATAAAAAAAAGGTAAAGAAAAAAATTACTATAATTTGGTTAATTGAAAATTTATACTTTGACAAACTTATATCCTATTCCTACGACACTGACTATATTATGGTTTGAAAGTTTTGCTTTTAAAGTACTTACCAATTGCCTGAGGGGATAGGAATCTTTTTTTTCACCTTCCCAGACAAATTCAATAATTTTTTCTTTTGTAACCGTTTTATCAAGATTGTCCAAAAGAATATATAAAAGTCTTTTTTCTTTTTTTCTAAGTTCCACCGGTTTGTTGTCTATAAACAAATCCATAGTACTTTTTACAAATTTTATGTTATCAACAATTATCTCATCATTTATTTCGTTTTTATTTATTAAATTGTTTATTCTTATCAACAATTCCTTGGCGTGAAACGGTTTTTTTATATATTCACTGCATCCGTAGCTGTACGCTTTTTCTATATCTTCTATTTCGGCCGAAGCCGTAATCATTGTTACAATGGCATTTTCGTCTTTGTGTTTTATAAGTTTTAATAATTTATGCCCGTTAAGTTTCGGTAAATTAATATCCAACAAATACAAATTGTAATTTTTTTCCAGAATTTCATTAAATGCCTCTTCACCGTCACTTGCAATATTTACATTAAATCCATTTTTTTCCAATACCTTTTTTAATACATTTGCCAAAGGCAAATCATCTTCTACTATTAATATATCCATCCCCCTTTTTACTCCTTTTATAAAAATTTTTCTTTTACTTTTTCTATCATTTCATCTATTTTATCTGCATCTTTTCCTCCGCCCTGGGCAAAATCTCTCTTTCCTCCGCCTTTTCCTCCTACAATTGGGGCAAATTCTTTAATTAAATCCCCCGCTTTAATTCCATCCACACCGCTTGCGGCCACAATTGAAACTTTTCCGTTATTACTTCCTGCCAAAAATGCAACTAAATTATCTATTTTCCCTTTTAAATCAGTAGCAATTTCTCTTAAATTTGCATTATCAATTCTCTCAATTACAAAATTTATTCCGTCTTTTTCAGTTGGCTTTATCTCTTTAACAGCAGCTTTTTGAAGAATTTTAATTTCATCTTTTAATTTTTTAATCTCATCTTTTTGTTTTTCAATAAATGCTTTTATGTCTTTTGCTTTATTTTCAGCCTTAATCTCTTCCACCATGTCCCTGTAAGCTTTGGCATATTTATATGCACTTATCCCTGCAACTGCTTCAATTCTTCTGACCCCTGCACTTACGCCGCTTTCTTTTGTTATATAAAAACTTCCAATTTCAGATGTATTTTTTACATGCGTACCACCGCAAAGCTCTATCGAAAAATCCCCGAACTTAACAACCCTTACAATGTCGCCGTATTTTTCCCCAAAAAGTGCCATTGCTCCAGCTTTTTTAGCTTCATCAATCGGCATCTCGGCAACTTCCCCTTCAATTCCTCTTGCTATTACATTATTTACCATATTTTCAATTTTATCAAGTTCTTCTGCACTCAATGCTTTTGGATGGGTAAAATCAAATCTTAACCTGTTTGCTTCCACTAAACTTCCGGCCTGCGTTACATGTTCACCCAACACTTTTCTTAAAGCCGCCTGCAATAAATGCGTGGCTGAATGGTGTTTGGCAATTTCTCTTCTTGATTCATCCACAACAGCTTCAACCTCATCACCTGCTTTCAACTCGGCATCAACTACTCTTGAAAGGTTTTTTTCTTCAAATTTTTTAGTATCAATTACTTTTGCACACTCTCTCCATTCTCCGTTATCCATTTTACATTTAATTACTCCCCTGTCTCCGACCTGTCCTCCGCTTTCGGCATAAAAAGGAGTAACTTCCAGCATCACCCAGCCGTTTGCGTTAAGTTCATTTACTTCATTAAAATCTTCGTCAAAAAGGGCTTTTATTTTTGTTTTATGTTCCGTTTTTTCATAACCCACAAACTTATTTACCGGATATTTAACTAAATCTTTTAAATTAATCTTTTTATCCCCGCTTCCTTTCCAGTTTGCCCTGGCTCTTGTCTTTTGCTCCTGCATAAGTTTTTCGAATGTGTTTACATCAACTTTTTTCCCCACTTCTCTTAGCATATCCTGAGTCAAATCAAGAGGAAATCCATATGTATCATAAAGTTTAAATGCTATTTCCCCGCTGAAAACATCCCCGGCAGTTTTAGAAAGAGCCTCTTTAAACAGCTCCATTCCCTTATCAATTGTGGCAAAAAATCTCTCTTCCTCCATTTTCATAGCGTTTTTAACGGCCTCTTTTTTTTCAATTAAATAAGGATACTGATGCCCCATCTCCTGAACCAGGGTATCTACGATTTTATACATAAAAGGTTCTTTCATTCCCAGCATATATCCGTGTCTTACGCCCCTTCTTAAAATTCTTCTTAAAACATAACCCCTTCCTTCTCTGTCAAACCTGACCCCCTGGGCCAAAAGAAACGTAACGGCTCTTATATGATCGGCTATTACCCTGTGTGACGCTCCTTTTGAATCCGTAAAATATTCTTTTCCTGTAATTTCAACAACCTTGTTTATTAAAGGCTTAAAAATAGACGTTTCATAATTGCTTGTAACCCCTTCTTTTATAGCCGTAATTCTTTCAAGTCCCATTCCCGTATCAATACTCGGGCGTGGCAAAGGAGATAATTTGCCTTTTTCATCTCTGTTATACTGCATAAAAACCAGATTCCATATTTCAAGAAATCTGTCCCCTTCACCTCCTAAATAATCTTCAGGAGAATTGAATTTATCCGCCCCCTGGTCGTAATGTATTTCACTGCAAGGGCCGCAAGGACCGGTATCTCCCATCTGCCAGAAATTGTCTTTATCCCCCATTTTTACAATTCTGTTTTTTGGAACATACTTCTCCCAGATTTTGCCGGCCTCATCATCACTTTCGTGAATCGTAATCCAGAGCCTGCTTTTATCAAAGTTTAAAACATCCGTTACAAACTCCCACGCATATTCAATTGCTTTTTCTTTAAAATAATCTCCGAAACTAAAATTTCCAAGCATTTCAAAAAGTGTATGGTGGCGGTTTGTATAACCCACATTTTCCAAATCATTATGCTTTCCGCCCGCCCTCATACAAAGCTGAGAAGAGCATGCCCTAGGAGGTGTAGGGGCCGGTTTTTCACCTGTAAAAATAGGTTTAAACTGAACCATTCCTGCATTTGTAAACAGTAAACTCGGATCATCCGGCACAAGAGGTGATGAAGGGTAGACCTTATGCCCTTTTTTTTCAAAAAAATTTAAAAATTCTTTTCTTATATCCATAAATGGCCTTTTTTGATAAAATTTTAACTAAATAAAATAAAAATGAAAAGTGAAAAATGAAAAGTGAAAAGTTATATGAAAAAGAACTGAATATTTTAAAGAAAAAAAACAGACTGCGTAAAAGAAAAATATATGATGATAATATTATAGATTTGGCAAGCAACGATTATCTGGGTCTTGCTGAAAAAAAAGACATTTTAGATAAAGCATATGAAAAGGCAAAAGAATACCACTCCCATTCGGCAAAAGCGTCAATGCTTGTAAACGGATATCATCCGGCCCATAAAATACTTGAAGAGAAACTAAAAGAACTTAATAATTTTGAAGAAGCAATAATTGTAGGAAGCGGATTTTTGGCAAATATGGCTTTGTTTGAGCTTGGAAGAGGGGGGGACGTTTTTTATGTAGATGAAGAATATCATGCAAGCGGAATAGCGGGAAGCAGGTTGACAAATGCCGAAGTCAAATTTTTTAAACACAACGATTTTGAAAATTTAAAAAAAATAAGCGTAAATTATAAAAAATACAACAGGGTTTTTACAGTGGTAGAAGGGATTTATTCCATGATGGGGGACAAGGTAAAAAAAGAAATTACCGATTACGCCCAGAAAATCGGATACCTGATTATAGACGAGGCTCACAGCGTAGGAATTTGTGGAGACAATTTAATGGGGATTACCGATGAATATAAATTAAGCCCGACAAACACCATCAAAATGGGGACCCTCGGAAAAGCACTCGGAAGTTACGGGGCATATATTCTGGCAAATAAGGAAATAATAGAATTTTTACTTAATAAAGCAAGAAGCATTATTTATACAACAGCCCTGAGCCCCGTTGATTCCCTTTTGGCTTTTTATGCCATTGAAGATATTACAAATAATCTTAATTTTTATAAAGAAAAAATAAAAAAAAGACAAAAATTATTTGATTCCCAATCCTTAATAAAAATAATCCCTTCCCTTTCAAACAAAGATTTACTAAAAAAACAAAAAGAACTTTTAGAAAAAAATATTTTAATAGGGGCAATACGACCCCCTACCGTAAAAAGCCCCATTTTCAGAATAATTTTAAGATTAAATGTAAGTCTTGATATAATACATGAAACATTAAATTCTTTGGGAGAAAAATGATAAAAAAAATATTTACTTTTTTATTGATGTCTTTAACGGCGGCAGTTATTGCAGGTTTAGGGTATTTTTTATATTTATATAACGACACAAGGTTTGTTGCGGCAAAAATAATATATTACAACCCGCCTGTTTCAGCCCGGTTTTTTGACAGAAACGGAAAGTTAATAGATGTCAGGTTTTCTAAACAAAACCGTTTTTATGTAAAATACAAAGACATTCCCGGACGTGTCATAGAAACACTGGTTGCCACAGAAGACACCTCTTTTTTTGAGCATGAAGGTATAAATATAAATGCAATTTTAAGAGCCCTCATTACGGATATAAAAGCCGGCAGAAAAGTTGAAGGGGCTTCGACAATAACCCAGCAGCTTGTAAGAAACATTTATTTAAACAGAAAAAAAACATTAAAAAGAAAACTAAAAGAAATAATAATATCTTTAAAAGTCGAACATTTTTTAACCAAAGAGGAAATTCTCGAGAGATATTTAAACCAAATCTATTTTGGTAATGGATATTACGGGATTGCCACGGCGGCTTACGGATATTTTCACAAAAAATTGAAAAATTTGAGCTTAAAAGAAATTGCAATGCTAATTGCCCTTCCAAAAGGTCCGAGTCTATATGACCCCACCAGACATTATGAGCTTAATTTAAAAAGAGCCGATTCCATTATTAAAAGACTGTATCTTTTGGGATGGATTACCCCCGAAGAATATAAAAAAGCGATACTTTCACACCCGAAAGTATATAAATACATGATTGAGCCGAAAATAAAAAATTTAGTAGGCTATGCAGTGGACAGCGCAATTTACAGACTCTCTAAAAAATACAAAAATCTGCTTTCACGTGGATATGATATTTATCTGACAATAGATACCAATATACAAAAAATTGCAAATGAATCCATAAAAGAAAATTATGAAAGACTGTTAAAACTTAATCCAAAATTAAATAAAAACGAGCTTAACGGCGCAATGATAAGCTTAAACCAAAAAACAGGTGAAGTTTTGGCTCTAATCGGGGGTGTCGATTATAAAAAAAGCAAATTCAACAGAGTTATTCAGTCAAGAAGAAGCGTGGGAAGCGCAATAAAACCGTTCATTTATCAAACAGCTTTGAATATAGGCTATAATCCGGCAAGTCTTATCCCGGATATTAAAAGAACATTTAAAATCCCAAGCAATACCCCTCAAGAAGATAAATACTGGAAGCCTAAAAATTATGAAAAAAACGCTCTCGGACTTATTACATTAAGAGAAGCCCTTGTCCATTCAAGAAATCTTGCAACCATAAACCTTGTTATGTCTATGGGATTAGATAATGTTATAAAAAATCTTTATAATTTCGGATTTGACAAACTTCCCAACAATTTAAGCATTGCACTTGGAAGCGCCGGGATTCCAATGTGGAAATTTGCCCAGCTTTATACAATATTTAGCAACTACGGCACAAAAAGTTATATTCATATAGTAAAAAAAATCATTTTGCCAAAAGAAGGGCTTATTATAAAAACAGAGCCGAAATACGAATATATTGAACCTGATTATCAGGCATATTTAATGATAGATATATTAAAAGATGTAGTCAAACACGGAACAGGTAGAAAAGCCAGGGTAAAAGGCATTGAAATAGCGGGTAAAACAGGGACAACAAATAACTTTACAGACGCATGGTTTTGCGGATTTACACCAAACACTCAAACTCTCATATGGTTTGGAAACGACGATTATTCAACACTCGGAGATAAAATGCCAGGCGGCAGGGTAAGTGCCCCGGTATTCAAAGAATTTTATAAAAAACTGTTAAACCTTCATCCGGAACTGATTAGACATTTTAAAAAACCTCAAAAAGTAAAAACATTTACATTGCCAAACGGTAAAAAAGAACTCTTTACCCCTCTCTCTCCTCCTCCAAAACAAAGCTCTTACGTACCGGTTTTTTAATTATATTTAGTAATAATTTTTACTATGTCTATAGGTGTTATTTTATTATCTTCTGCAATTTCTCTTAAAGTTTGAGTCTTTTTAGCATTTATTCCCTTAGATTTTAGAGTTTTAATAGTTTCATTTACATTACAACCGTATTTTTTACAAAAATCGCTAAGAGTCATTTTTCCAATTCCGCTTCCCGGTATAAACTTTACATTTTGAAAATTGCTATTTTTTTTAGGTTTTATTATTTCATAAATTTTAACAGGGGTTAAGTTATTTTTATTGGCAATTTCTTTTAAAGTTTCGTTTACATTAAATTTAATTCCTTTTTCTTTTAATTTATCTGTCGCTTGATTTAAAGGAATATTCAATTTATCACAAAAATCTTTTAAACTCAAAAGCTCTCCGTGTGCAATTGGTATCTCACTTTTTGAAACTTCCCAAGAATTTTTAATATACTCTTCTAAATCACTTACACTCTTAAAGGGTTGGATATTCTTTATTGTCCCAATAGATACCAAAGCTATAATTAAAAGAGCAAACACTGATTCTTTTTGTAAAAAAAGATATTTTTTTAAAGCCCTCCAATTAACAACAATATGCCAAATTGCTACAATAACCATAAAAAATCCAAAAATTACATGCAAATTATCCCATCCGTCTTTATCAATACCTAAAAACTTCCAGCCTGTAAAATAAGCCACCCTTCCATGAGGCATTATGTATAATACAATTCCACTAAAAATGATAATTATCGTTGCATAAAACAAAAACAGATCAATCCATTTTCTCATTTACATCTCCTAGATTTACTTTTATACTCCAAACTTGTTGTTTTATCTTCTATTTCACAAGTTATAAAACTATACATTCCCTTATAACCTTTTACTTCTACTCTATCCCCAGGCCTTATATTGATATTTTGTAAAGTCCAAGTAGGTGCAATTGCTACTTTTAAAGTAGCATTATCAGTTTTTACATCTGCCATCCACCAATAAATACCTTTTCTAAGACCAGGTAATGTATAAACTCTCTCAACAACTCCATAAAACTCATTATTGTAGTACTTAGAACTTTTCATCATTCCCATTTCGTGTTTTGAACTTATAATTTGATTAAATTCACTCATAGAAATAAATTGTGGAGTATAATCCCCGCCATATCTTCTTAACACTCCAACAAAAGCTCTCATATGATTACGGCTTCCTTTTTCAAGATTTTGATAAACTAAGTTTATATCTTTATTATTACTTCTTTTAATTGCTTCTTCTAAATCTTTAATATCCAAATCTTCTATTGTAGCTCCTACCATTAAAGCGTCTTTTAAACTCATTGAGCCTTTCTCAACCAATTCATTATAAAGTTTTTGAAGCTTTTTACTCTCAAATACACCTACCCTGTCTCCTGTTTTTTCAACCGGGTCATTTAAACCATATTTATCTAAAAGCAATTTAATCATATGCATATGCCAATTTTCACTTTTTGAAATATTTTTAAATACCGGCAGTTTCCATTTTTTATATAAAGTCAGATAAACATCCCTTGCTAATTTTTCTTCTTCTCTCATATGAAGTAAGTCATTAATTTCAACTTTTGATAAACTCTCTTTAGGTAAACTTAATACATAATTTTCAATCGGCGTTTTTGCATAAGCACTACTTAATAAAACTCCTAAAACTAATGCGCTTAATAATTTTTTCATTTCTTTCTCCTTAATTTTTTCTAAAATTATAAAAGAGGAAGTTAAACAAAATGTAAACAGACTGCTACTTTTTTATCTATATTTCTAATTTCAAACTTTATTTTATATTCATCTGCTATTTTTTTAACAATATAAAGTCCAAGCCCAAAACCGCCCTCACTACTATTTTCTCTTACAAATTTTTTTGTAATGTTTTCAATATTTTTAATTTCACCAATATTTTTTGTACAAAATTTTCCTTTTTTAAGTTTAATCTCAATAGTTGAATTATTAGGAGCATATTTAATTGCATTTGAAAGTAAATTATCAATAATTCTAATTAAATCTTCTTCATCAAAAATTACTTCAAAACTTTCACAATCTTTTATAACTTTTAAGTTTTTATTTTCAATTTGAGTTTCAAAAACTAAAATCCTCCTAGAAACAAGCTCTTTTAAATCAATCTTTTTTAACTCTTTTTTCTTTTTATGATACAACCTTATATATTTTAAGTCTTCAAAAATTTTACTAAGTCTCATACTAGCATTTTCTATTCTTTTTATAGCTTTTTTATTTGGTTTTTCTTTAATCATCTCAATATTTGTAAGAATTATGCTAATAGGAGTATTCATTTCATGAGTTGAATCTCGTATAAAGTCTTCTAAACTATTTATAACCTCTTTCATAGGAGCTAAAAATACTCTTCCTAACCAAAAAGAAACAAAAGTTAAAAAAAATAAAAAGAAAATATTAAATATCAACAAATTTTTATATAAAATATTAAATTTTGTTTTATTAAGTGGTTTTTCAGCGATAACATCTATTATTCCCCATCTTTTAATCATTTCAAACCTGTAATAAATATATTTTCTTTTAATCCAAAACGTTTTATCAAAATATACTTTTTCAGGATTAAAATTCGAATATATTAATTTTTTATCTTTATATATTACAATTTTTAAATTTGTTGGAGAAGTAAATTTATAATTGATTATTTTTATAAACATTCCTCTGTTTTGTTCTAAAAAAACCTTTATTTCTGTTTCAATTGACTTAATTTCACTTTCAATAATATTTTTATAAGCTAATTTATAATAAAAAAACTCTCCTATACCTATCAAAAAAATTGTAGATACTAGATAAATTAGCAAAAACCTCCTTAAAGCCTTCTTTTCAGCCAACAAATTTATATCCCCTGCCACTTATTGTCTCAATACTATCTTTTCCTAAAACAAACCTTAAATTATTGATAAAAGTCCTTAATGATTTTTCATTTGGTTCATCTAATCCATACAGATATTCAAAAATTTCCTCCTTACTTACAACCCTGTTTCTGTTTTGTATAAAAAATTTTAAAAGCTCTGCAACTTTCGGTTTTAAATGAATAGTTTTATTATCTTTTTTCAATTCTAAATTATTCAAATCAAATTCAAATCCGTTTTTTAATCTTACTATATTTGAATCTCCATATACCCTTTTGATAATTGCATCAATTCTGTATTTGAGTTCTTTTAAGGAAAAAGGTTTTTTTATATAATCATCCCCGCCGCTTAAAAAACCTTCTTCAACATCTTTTTCACTATCAAGTGAAGTTAAAAAAATAACAGGTGTGTTTTTAAATTTCCTGATCTCTTTTACTGCACTAAATCCGTCCATTTTTGGAAGTTTTACATCAAAAATCATTAAATCATAATTATTTTCGTAAGCTTTTTTTAGAGCTTCTTCCCCGTCAAACACACTATCTATTTCATAAAAATTTTGCAGATATTCTTTTATAGTCTCATTTAAATCTATATCATCTTCCACTAACAATATTTTCATTTTCTCTTCCTTATTTCCCCCATACTCATAAACACACCTGCCAAAAACACTAAAAATCCACCTGTTATCTGATAAATATTAGGCACTTGGCCTAAAATAAGCCACGCAAGAATCATTGCAAAAAAAAGATCCGTAAATGCAATAATAGAAGCGGCCGAAAGTTTTATATAATTTAGGGAATCATACCAGAGAAAAAGTGCCAGTGCGGTATGGACAACTCCGGTAACGGCTGAAACGACAATTCCCTGAATTGTAATATGATAATTATTTATAAACAAAAACGGGAATGTTAAAAAAATGGAAATAAAAACCTGCCAGGCAGTAACATCCAAAGCTTTATGATATTTTGTGGCTATTTTGGAAAAAAAACCCAAAAATCCGTAAAAAACTCCTGAAAGCAAGGCAATAAAAACAAATTTATTTACTTCAATTTCGCCTTTTACACTGAAAATCACACCTAAAAGGGCAAAAAACATGGCAATTATCAAATTAATTGTTAGTTTTTCTTTTAAAAAAATTACAGATAAAATAATGGTAAATATAGGACCCGTATAATACATTACTATAACAGTTGAAACACTTATAAAATTTACCGCCCAGAATAGAAAAATCCAGTTAAAACTTAGCATAATTCCCGATAAAAAAATTGGCCAAAAAGGTCTTAATTTAAAAAATTCTTTAATTCCTGTTTTTTTAATAGCAAAATAGAGCAAAAAAGGAAAAGCAAAAACGACCCTAAAAAATACAAAAACCCCGCTTGGAAGATGTGAGAGAATAGACATTATCGGAGTGCTGCCCCATAAAAAGGCGGCACTAAACATTTCAATTATACCTCTTTTTTTCATTTTTTCAACTTTATTCCATATATCCCCCCATCGGTATAAGTTGAAAACAGTTTTGTAATTTCAACTTCAATATTTTTTTTTCTTACTTTATCCAAAAAATTATTAAGGTGTGTCAAATATATTTTCCTATCAATACACTCAACAAGTTCTTTAAAAGAACTTTTTAATGCAAGGCTTTTAGCCAGGTTAATTTCCCCAATGAGTGCAAGATATCTTTCAAAAATCAGTTCTTCCCTAAACGCTGTAAAATGCAAAATAATACTTCTATCCATCTCTTTTTGTGTATAAAAACTTGGTAAAAAATGATAAATCCCCTCAATTTTTTCAAAATTTATATTTTTTACTTCAAAAAAATTTAAATTTCTTTTTTTATATATAAAAATGCCGTTTTCATTTTTAATTACATTTTCCCCATCATATTTGTCATGTTTGGCAATAACTCTTATAACCTCAACTCCTGAATTAACTAAATTATTCAGTTCTTCATAAACATCCCTGTCAAATACATCAACAAAAACATCTTCACTAAAATACCTGCTTTTAGAATAATAAATAGTAATTATAAGCGTTGAAGCGCTTTTAGCACTGTATAAATGGGTACAATCGGCATCAAATTCAACAACATCTCCCTGGTTAATTTCTTTTGGATCATCCACTTTCCCTACTGTGATACTTCCGTTTAAAACAAAAATTTTTTCTTTTGTACCTGCAAAATGAGGTTTCGCAATGTAAGTTGCATTTTCTTTTAAATTCATTTTATAACTTTCAAATGAATCGTTTTTTTCAATTAGTGTAACGCTCACACCCTCTTCTTTTATTTCACCCTCGCCTACAAGCTCTCCAAAAGGAACACCTAAAATTTCGGCAATGGCCCAGATTGTTTTGATAGTCGGATTTGTTTTATTCTCTTCTATTTTAAAAAGTGTGGATTTTGCAATCCCGGCTCTTTTTGCAAGTTCGCTTAAATTTAATCCTTTGTTTTCTCTTAGAAACTTTATTTTCTCTCCAAGTGTCATATTAAGCCTTTTGTTTCTTTTAAGAATTATAACAAAATATTTGTTTCTTATTGACTAATACAAATAAAACAAATATAATTTTAAAAAAGATATTTAATGAATTTAATTCAAGGAATCGCCACCATTGTAATTACACTTCTTGGAAGCGGAGTGTTTATAGTCCCCGCAATAAGCGCAACTTACAGCGGATGGACAGCGTTAATTGCATGGTTTTTAACAGCGGTTATGATTTTACCTGTGGCGTTTGTATTCGGAAAATTTGGCAAAATGTATCCCAGTGCAGGAGGAAGCGCTACATTTGTTGGTACGGCTTTTGGTAAAAAATTTGAAAAGGCGACATCATTTTTATATCTTTCAATAATCCCTATAGGCCCACCTGTTGTAATAATTACCGCTGCATCATATCTTGCCGGTGCTTTTGGAAAAGAATATCTTGTTGATTTTATTATTCTGGCGGCAGTAATAATTTTGATATTAAACCTATTATCTCTTAATATATCATCAAATATAAATATTTTTATAACAATTACAATCACAAGTATTATTATCTGTTTTTTCATATATGCACTTTTTCAAAACTTCCACATCACAAATCACAAATTACATATTATTAAAACTCTCGGAATTGTGTTTTGGTGTTTTGTGGGTATAGAGGCACTGAGCCATATATCACATGAATTTAAAAATGAAAACGACTTTTTTAAAGCGGTTGTTACAGGAATAATAACCGTTGCTTTTTTGTATATGGCCGTAACTTTTTCGGTTTTGGTATTCAATGCATATGGAAACGAATCAAAAAATCTCCACTCACTTGTAATAATTGCATCAAAAGTAATGCCTTATACCGACAAATTAATGGCAATTATCGCTTTTAGCATATGCATAATGGCTCTTAATTTATATGTTGCGGCTCTTACACGCTTAGCAACCACCCTGAATATAGAATTTAAAAAAGCACTTTTTATTATTATGGGAATAATTTTAGTTGTAAGCATTTTAAAATTTAAAATCAATTTTAAAGTGGATTTGCTTATTACATATGCAAACGGGGTTTTTGTATTAATCTATTTTTTGGTATCACTTTCGGCTTTGAAAATTTTAAAAAACAAAATCTCTTTTTTTGCAGTTGTTTCAATGAGCTTAATTATCTTTGTAATAGGATTTGATATGTTTTATGCGACAGCTGTATTTTTAATATTTATAATTTTACAAAAAAGAGGTTTAAAAAACCTCGAAATTTGCGAGTAATTTATCTATTCTTTTTATCACTTTTTCTTTTCCAAGGACGCTTAACATTGCCGCAAGGTCAATTCCTTTGGTATCCCCCACCATTGCGATTCTAAGAGGCGGCATTAAAAATTTGGGTTTAATCTGTTTTAATTCCAAAAATTCATGCATGATATCATGCCATTCATTTGGCAGTTTTGGATTTTTATCTTCTAAAAAGACTACAAATCCATTTAAATTGGCCAAAACATCATCTTTTATAAATTTTTTAACCGCTTTTTCATTATATTCACCCGGAGCGTTTAGTATTTTTTCAATTTCTGTGGCCATTTCTTTTAGGGTTTTTACCCTCTCTTTCAATTCATCTATTAAAATCTCTTTTCTGTCATGATTTACAATGTCAACACCAAAATCGTCTCTTAATATAATTTCCAATCTTTCATTCGGCGAATTTTTAATATAATGGGAGTTTAACCACTCAAGCTTTTCTTTATTGAATCTGCTTGGGGCTTTATTAATGTCTTTCGGGTCAAACAGGTTTATCATTTCTTCCATGCTGAAAATTTCCTGATCCCCGTGAGACCATCCGAGGCGCACTAAAAAGTTAAGCAAAGCTTCCGGAAGAAAGCCTTCTTTCTTATATTCCATCACATCCACAGCACCGTCACGCTTACTCATTTTGCCGCCTTTTTCATTATGAATCATAGGCACATGGTAAAATTTCGGCATTTTCCATCCGAAAGCTTCATAAAGCAGCATCTGTTTGAATGTATTTCTTAAATGGTCATCCCCCCTTATAATATCCGTCAAACTCATTTCATGGTCGTCAATTACAACCACAAAATTATATGTAGGAGTTCCGTCACCCCTGGCAATTACAAAATCTTCAATTTCTTTTGCATCCACACACTGCATTCCCTTTACACCATCTTCAAAACAAATTTTTCCCTCAAGAGGCGTTTTAAATCTTATTACATAAGGCTTATCAAGTTCACCCTTAAAATCTCTGTATTTTCTTATGTCAATAGGGGGTTCCCCGCCTTTCATTTTGGCGTTTCTTATTATTTCAAGCTCTTCTTTTGTGAGGTAACATTTATATGCAAGACCTTTTTGCAGCAGTTCGTTTACAAATTCTTTATAAATATCAAACCTCTCACTTTGAAAAACCACTTCCCCGTCATAATTAAGCCCAGTCCACTCAAACGCTTTTATTATGGCTTCAACTGCTTCTTGTTTATTTCTTTTCCGGTCCGTATCTTCTATTCTTAGTCTGAATTTTCCGTTGTTTTTTCTGGCCCAAAGCCAGTTAAAAAGAGCAGTTCTAAGCCCGCCGATATGCAGATATCCTGTAGGGGAGGGAGCAAATCTTGTAATTACCATTATTTTCCTTTTTTTGTGAAATTATACCAACAATTAATAATGAAAAATTAAAAGTGAAAAGTTAAGAACAATATCTTAATATTTTAAATTTTTCATTTTTCACTTTTAACTATTAATTTATTCAATATTTTAACTCCTACCATCACAACAATAACTTCAATTACAGCCGCAACAACCAAAACATTATACCAATAATCATTTATTGTATGATTCTGATGTGCAAGAGCGGCAACAGCAATCATTAGAGTAAGAGGCATGGAAAGGCTTATACCAAACAATATACTTTTTAAATTCAAAATACGGAAAAAAACAGATGAAGCAAAAATTCTTATTAAAATCATTAAAAGCACGATATAAAAACTGTCAATCAACATTTTTGAAGAAAGAAGTTTTATATCAAGACTTGAACCCACATGCACAAAAAATATTGGAATCAAAAAACCGAATCCAAAAGGCGCCAATTTGTGCTCAAGCGATTTATTATGCTCAAAAAACGTTTTCAAAAACACCCCTACCACAAAAGCCCCCAAAACCACATCAATACCTATTTTATACAAAAGAACAATTACTATAAAAAAGAGGCTAATTGCAATTCTCACATCCTGATGATATTTATCAATTCCCGGCATCAGATAAAATTTAATCTCGGGAAACCACCAAAAAAGTGTTCTCATTATAAAAAACAAAACCGCAAGGGAAATTAAAACTGCCATTAATATAGAAATATTTACAAAAAATCTGTATGTAAAGCCAAATTCAAAATAACTGCTAAGAAGTGTCAAAACAATAATAGAAACAACCTCGGCAATTACCCCTACTTTCATTGCAAGTTCAAGCCACTCTTTTTTGCCGATTTCCTGTTGCAAAGAGAGTATAAGCCCAACCGAAACCAGAGGAAAAACAACAATAAATATTTTACTGAATCCTAAGAAAAAAACGCTCAATAAACTAAGCAGATACATTAATATCAAAAATAAAACAGCATAGATAAATATCTTTTTTTCAAGTTTAAACATCTCTTTTAAGTTTATTTCCATCCCGGCAAGCAGCATTAAATATAAAAAACCTGTTTCAGAAAGTAAGCTAAAAATTTCATTTTCCCCAATTAATCCTATAAAACTGAAAATTGCTCCCAAAATAATTTCAACCGCCAAAATGGGAAAACGAAATATAGAACTTATAAAAGGTGAAATAAGAATAATTACTGCTAATGATAAAATCAAAATAAACTCAGCATGCATTTGCTATCTCTATATTTTCTTTTTTTAATATTTCTATATCCCTGTCGGGTCTCTCGCCTTTTGTTGTCAGATAATCCCCGATAACTATAGAGTTAGCACCTGCTTTTATTCCTTCAATCCAAGTCTCTTTAAATACAATTTCCCGGCCTCCCGCCATCATTACAATAGAATTTGGAAATTCGCTCCTTATTTTTTTAATTATATTAACTGCAAATTCTTTTGTGTGGGTTGCTTTTAGAGGCAGTTTTGGATTTTCTATAAAAAAGTTTATCGGTATTCCTTCAGGATTAAGTTTTTTTAGTGAATTAATAAGACTTATTCTATCCTCTTCACTTTCTCCCATTCCAAAAATTCCTCCGCAGCAAAGTCCAAGACCCACTGATTTTATATTTTCACATGTTTTAAATCTTTCATCCCAGCTGTGGGTTGAACAGATTTTAGGATAATATTCCTGACTTGTTTCAAGATTGTGGTTATAAATTTTTACACCGCAGTTTTTAAGTTCCTTTAATGCAACTTTGCTTGCAATTCCGTTGCATGCAATAATAGTTATATCCACTTCTTTGAGTATTGCCTTACTTGCCCTGCCTACATATTCAAGTGTTTTGTCATCAAGACCTTTCCCGCTTGTAACAAGACAAAATCCGCTTGCCCGGTTTTTTTTTGCAAGTTTTGCCTCATAAACAATAGTTTTAATACTTTTTTCCCTGTATCTGTTTATATTAGCACCCCATTTGACACTCTGGATACAAAACCTGCAGTCTTCCCTGCACGCCCCACTTCTAATATTTGATATAGCACATAAATATACCTTATCCATAAACCTTCTTTTTTGATATAATTATACCACACGACTCGTTAGCTCAACTGGCAGAGCATCGGACTCTTAATCCGAGGGTTGTGGGTTCGATTCCCACACGGGTCATTTTAAACTGAAATTATTTCAATATCCGAGGAATAAAATCCTTTATCATTTGTCGCTATATAATCAGATTTTACTTTTTTAGCCAAAATATATTGAATGGTGTCTTCAAAGTCTTTAAATTTTTTATCTTCATTCATTAAATCAATGGCTTGTTTGGCTTCTTTATTACCAAAAGGTATAATCTTAACTAATTTTAAAAGATTTTCAATAGCTTGTAATGGATTTTGAGTTTTAGAAGTTATATAATAAATTGTGGTTAAAATATCGCAACTGGTATAAAAATAATCTTCTAAATGAGTTCTAAAAAAGTCAACTGCTGCATTATGTTTTGCTCTTTTTGGATCAATAAAATCAATAAGAATATTTGCATCAATGAATATCTTTTTCACTTTTAACCTTTTGAATGGCTTTTAATTCTTTTATCCCTGTATCAACCGGATTGTTCATAAAATACTCTAATGCTTCTTTTTTATTTTTAAGTCTTTCATCTTCTAACTTTTGAAGATATTCTTTTAAAGCCTCCCTGATAAAAAAACTTTTTGATTTTTTAGTCTGCTTTACTATTGTTTCAAGTTTATTCTCTAATTCTTTATCAAGCCTAATACTTAGCATTATTACTCCTTGTATTATTGTATTACATTATTATAGCATATTATTAATATAATATTTCACTTTGCTTAAAGCCCAATTTTATAAAAACTAAATAATCAGAACAATTATAACAGTAGATACACGGGTCACTTTTTAAAATAATATATTTTATTCTCCTGAAACAGTCTTTTCTTTGCCAAAAATTTTTTTTCCGCAAAAATTGCAAATATTAAAATAAAAATTAAAATCATCCATAAAATAATAGCTTTTATTCTATGCTCTTTTGCTTTTTTTTCTTCCCACCATTTTCTCGGTTTAACACCCTGAAACAAAAATGTCAAAACACCGGCAAGATTTAAACTTGCAAAGTTTGCCAAAAAAAGTAAAAAACTCCCTGTTGCATATAAAAAATATCCGTTAGATATTAATAATCCCGTGTTAACCAAAGGGGGAAGCAGGGAAATTGCAACCATAACACCCACAAGTCCCATCATTTGACCTGTGGTAAACGCCAATGTTCCGGCAACCCCTGAAACAAAAGCAATAATCAAATCAGGATAATTTACAGCTATTCTGCTTTTTATTTCAAAATTGTCAACATCAATATTTAGAAAACACCCTATTGCAACCGATAAAAGCAGAGCAATAAAACAGCCGATCAAAAAAGCCGCAATTCCTTTTTTTTCAAGTTCCAAATCTCCTAAAACCGTGGCAAACGAAACGGCAATATTCGGAGAGAGCAAAGGGGCTATCACCATGGCGCCGATTATAATTGCCCCGCTGTTTTTATAAAGCCCAAATGCTGCAATTATTGTTGAAAGAACAATCATTGTTATAAAAATATAATTTATTTCAATCGATGAAACAATGGCATTGTAAAGCTCCGGAATACTTACTCTTATATGTTTGGTTTTTGAAATTTCCTGCTGGGGGAGCGGAAGGGTTGTTTTTACATCCATGCTGACAATTCTAAATCTCTCGTCTTTTGAAAATTTTCTTGAAAGCTTATCAATCAGTTTTTCGGATAATATCGCATCTACCAAAATTTGAAAAATAATTTTATCTTCAACAATTTCTTCACGCCAAAAATCGACAATATTTTCTTTTGAAAGCAAGGTTTGTATATCTTCTTTTTTTTCTTTTGGTAAAACAGCTTCAATTAATCTTAATTCCATAATTTTTCTTTTTATTAATTATAGCATTAAAAAATAAATTCTTTTTTCTTTTCTTTCCATTCACCATCATCAATTTTTCTGTAATAAAGAGTTACTATGTATTTATTTTCTTCAATATCCAGACTCATACATGTAGAAAATCCGTGGTCTCTTGCACAAACTTCACCCGGATTAAGAATCAAATTTTTACCGTTATAGCTTATATCCACATCATGCGTGTGTCCGTAAACAATTATATCGGTATCCAAAGGAAACATATATTTTGGATAATGCATTAATTTCCATGTTTTGTTTGCAAGTTTAAAATAATAAGGTTCAGTTACAAGATTATACTTATCAATTACACTGTATAAATGGTGGTCGTTATTACCAAGAACAGCCACATATCTGATTTTCTTTTCTAAATATTCCAAAACTTCGACTCTAACAATATCTCCCGCATGAAGCATAAATTCTATATTTTTGCTCAAAAGCAAATCTATTGCTTTTTTGGCCCTTCCCGGTTTTTTATGTGTATCTGAAATAATACCTATTTTCAAATATCTTTCCTTGTTTTGCATTTTATACATTCAAGTACTTCTTTTCCCCTGTATGTACGCTTGGCCATTAAATATCCGCATTCCGGACATTTTTCATTGGTGGGACGATATTTGGAAATAAATTTGCATTTCGGATAATTGCTGCAACCGTAAAACTCGCCTCTACGGGATTTTCTTTTTATTATATCCCCGCCACATTCCGGGCATTTTACATCTTCAAGAATTTCAGGAGGGTTAAGCGGTTTTGTGTTTTTACATTTCGGATAATTGCTGCATGCCAAAAACTCCCCGTTTTTTCCTTTTTTAATAACCATGTCGGCCCCGCATTTGTCACATTTGACATCGGCTTTTTTTACTTTTTCTTCTTTCAATGGCCTTGTATATTTACATTTCGGGTAGCTGCTGCAGGCTATAAACTCTCCGAATCTCCCTTTTCTGATAACAAGAGGCGCCCCGCATAAAGGGCATGTCTCATCAATTGGTTTTGCAATTTTTTGTGAGGGGATTTCTTTATATCCTTTATCAATCATATCCATAAAAGGTTTGTAAAATTCTTTTAACACTTCCTGCCAGTCTTTTTTGTTTTCCGCAATTTTATCAAGCATTTCTTCCATATTCGCAGTAAAATTCGCATCCACTATATTTGGAAAATGTTTTTCAAGCGTTTCAATAACATTAAAGGCAATTTCTGTAGGATAAAGTTTTTTATCTTTTACCTCAACATAATTTCTGTTTTGAAGCAAAGTGACGGTCGGGGCGTAAGTGGAAGGCCTTCCGATTCCAAGAGATTCGAGTTTTTTAATAAGACTTGCCTCCGTGTATCTTTCAGGCGGTTTTGTAAAATGCTGGGTTGCTTTTACATCATCCGGTTTTAATTTTTCGCCTTTACTGAATTCAGGTAATAATTCATCTGCGCTCGGTTTTCCGTAAACTTTATAAAATCCGTCAAAAATCAGTTTTTTACCGCTTATTTTAAATTCACCCAATTCATTGGAAATATAAATATTTTGAGTTTCATATTCGGCATCTTTCATCTGAGATGCCAAAAATCTGTTATAAATCAAAGTATATAATTTTAATTCATCTTTAGTTAAATAGTTTTTTAAATCCCCCGGAGTCAGTCTCACATCAACCGGTCTTATTGCTTCATGTGCTTCTTGGGCACCTGATGATTTAGTTTTGTATGTTTTAGCCTGGGCATAATTTTCACCTATATTTTCTTTTATAAATTTCACTGCCCCCTCCTTGGCTTCTTTTGCAATATTTAAACTGTCAGTTCTCATATAGGTGATAATACCAGTCTCGCCCACAGGGGTTTTAACACCTTCATAAAGTTTTTGCGCTATCTGCATTGTTCTTCTCGGGCCAAATCCCAGCTCGCTGCTTGCAACCTGCTGAAGTGTTGAAGTCATAAAAGGTGCTGGGGATTTTACTTTTGTTTTTTTCTTTTCTATTTTAGTTACTGTATATTCAAGAGGTTTTAATTCATTTACAATTTTTCCCGCTTCATCTTTTGTTTTTATATCAAATTTATCAAGTTTTTTGCCGTTATATTTAATTAAACTGCCGGCCTTGTTTTTAAAAACACCTTCTATACTCCAGTATTCCTGAGGAACAAACGCTTTGATTTCCCTTTCTCTGTCCACTATAAGTTTAAGAGCAGAACTTTGAACCCTGCCGGCGCTTAAACCTTTTTGAATTTTTTTATTAAGTAGGGGTGAGAGTTTATAACCCACAATTCGATCAAGAAGTCTTCTTGCCTGCTGGGCGTTTACTCTGTTAATATCAAGCTTTTTCGGTGTTTTTAACGCATTTTTTATAGCGGTTTTTGTAATTTCATGAAACACAATTCTAGGAAGTTCTTCCGGATTTTTGCCTATTACGTTTGCTATGTGAAACCCTATCGCCTCACCTTCTCTGTCTTCATCGGTAGCTATATAGATATTTTCTGATTTTTTTGCAAGTTCTTTCAGTTTTTTTGCAATATCCTGATGGTCTTTGGTAACGCGATACTGAGGAAAGAATTTATCATCTTCTATTTTTATACCAAATGAAGTTTTGGGCAAATCCCTTATATGCCCTTTACTCGCAACAACTTCATAATTTTTACCTAAAAAATTTTTAATTGTTTTTGCTTTTGCGGGAGATTCCACTATTATCAAATTCTTACTCAATACAGGCCTTTTTTAGCCGCAATTATATTTATGAAAAGAAAAAAAGTCAAATTAACTGTTTGAATTTAAAGAAAAAAATCCCACGGTAACAAAAATCCAGCCTATTAATATAATTATAAAACCAACAACTATTATTGTTAAAAAACTTCCGATAAAAATAAGATTTCCACCCGTTGAAAACATTTTTTCATTTGTTATTTTGCTTAAAGAATTAAAACATTTTTTAAAAAACAGCGAACTAACTATGCCCAAAATATATAACACAATTCCAATAATTGAGACAAAAACCAAAACGGAAGTCATTTCATCGGAAGAATTGTCGCTTCCGGCCATTATTGCAATAATAAAACCGAGTATCAAAAATAAAAACAGAAAAGAATTTACAAAATAAAGCACTGTTGCTATTATAAAATTTTTAAAAGCTTTTTCATCTTTTTTAAATTCGGAAAGCTGCTTGATTGCAATAGCCATCAGTATAAACCCGACCACACTCGCAAGCAAAGAAATAGCCGCCCCTATATGTGGAATGGGTGAAAAAAATCCGGCTATCAGCAGCAATACTCCCCCGCTGCCTCCAAATGTTTTAATATTTTCTTTTATTTTTTTATCCGGAGTTTCCAACAGATAAATTTTTAGTGCTTTTTCTTCATTTACTTCAAAATCCACAGTATCGTTTTTTTGCGGAGGGGTCTGTTCCTTCCACTCTTTTATTTCAAATTCGTATCTTTTGCCGTCATCTCCGCTTATTACACCTTTCCCCTCCTGAAGATTAAAATCTAACACTTTTCCTTTCATTTATTAAAACCAGCATCGTTTATTTTTAACATAAATTTCTTCAAAATCTTTATCGGATTTAAATATATATATTAATGATTCAATAAATGCGATTACCGCAATTACAAAAGAGGGAATTCCCGCTAAAAAAATACCCACAAGAAAAACAACCAGCATTATTATGCCTTCTTTATTGCATCCCAAATAAAACTTATGTATTCCAAAACCTCCTAAAAAGAAAGCCAACAAAAATGCGACTATTTTACTTTTTTCACCTGATGAAGGAGAATTTTCCAAATCATAATAAATTCCTACAGCCCTGCCTTCTTCATTTACTTCAAAATCCACAGTATCGTTTTTTTGCGGAGGGGTCTGTTCCTTCCACTCTTTTATTTCAAATTCATATCGTTTGCCGTCATCCCCGCTTATTACACCTTTTCCCTCCTGAAGATTAAAATCTAACACTTTTCCTTTCATCTCTTTCTCCTTTAATTTTTTATGACTTAAATTATATTAATTATTTATTAAAAAATCAACCGAGCCTATCCCTGAAATCCTCGTAATGAAATTCACGGGATACAAAAAACTCTCCATTTTTTCTTTTTATTACAATTGAAGGAAGTCTTACCCCGTTAAATGCGGTGTTTTTCACATAAGTATAAATCGCCATATCTTCAAAAATAACCCGTTCACCCACTTTAAGAGGCTCATCAAAACTGTAATCCCCTATAACATCACCGGCTAAGCATGTAACTCCACCAAACCTGTAAGTATATTTTTTCTCACCCGGTTTTCCAGCGCCTCTAACTTCCGGGCGGTAAGGCATCGCTAAGACATCAGGCATATGGGCTTCCGCCGACGTGTCAAGAATTGCTATTTTCATTCCGTTATCAATTATATCAAGCACCTCTGTTTCAAGATATCCTGCATTTAGCCCTACCGCTTCGCCCGGTTCGAGATAAACATCTTTGATATTAGGATAACGGTTTTTAAATTCCTTAATTAATTTTATTAAATTTTCAACATTATAATCTTTTCTTGTAATATGATGACCTCCACCGAAATTTACCCATTCCATATCTTTAATGTATTCACCGAAATTTTTCTCAAACCCTTCAAGAGTTTTCTCCAAAGCGGTGTCTAACTGCTCGCAGAGAGCATGAAAATGCAGACCGCTTATATTTTTTAATTTATTTGCTTTAAAATTTTCTTTTGTAATTCCAAGACGGCTAAAAGGGGCACAAGGGTCGTAAAGCGCCACAGGGGCGCTTGAAACACCGGGATTTATCCTAAGCCCTATTAAAGCTTTATCCTTAACCCTGTTTTCAAATCTTTCAAGCTGATTAAATGAATTAAAAACAACTGTATGGGAAATATCGGCTATTTCATCTATTTCATCTTCTTTATATGCTGGTGAGTAGGTATGAACTTCCCAGGGTTTCATATTCCCAAGCTTTGCTTCCCAAAGACCGCTCGCGGTAGCTCCGCTTAAATATTTTTCCAATAAATCAAATGTAGACCATGCGGCATATCCTTTAAGAGCCACAAGTATTTTACAATTTGCCTGTTTTTGTACATATTCAAGTATTTTTAAATTGTTTTCTAATTTTTCTTCTTCTATTATATAAGCCGGAGTTTTTATCATTTAAATCCTTTTTAATAAAATTTAATAATTCTAACTTCGCTTCCCGCTTTTAATTCATAAAGCCCCTCATCAAGCCACATCAGGGCCTTTGTTGTTATAAGATTGGTCAAAATGGCACTGCTGCCGCTTTTTTTACCTCTAACATCTACAACATATTTACCATTTTCAAAAGATAAATTCACAGCAACAAACTGTGTTTTTTTAAAAACCTTTTTAAAATCATCCCTTAGAGTTGCACTTAAGAATTCAACAGATTTTTTATTTTCAAAACTGTCGGCAATAGGCGCCACATACAAAAGAAACGTAACAAACGAACTGTATGGAAATCCCGGAAGCGAAACTATATATTTACTGCCGGCCCTTGCCACCATAATCCACTGGCCGGGCTTTATATTGACCCCGTGAAACAAAACATCAAATTCACCCGTAACTTCTTTTACAAAATCAAAATCCCCCACACTGACACCCCCCGTGGTAACAACAATATCACTTGAATCAAGCGCATTTAAAATTTTTTCTTTTATTTCATTTTTTTTATCCCCAGCAATTCCCAAATTATGAGAATCATACCCCAAACTTCGTGCAAGAGCATTCAGGGTATAATTATTGGAGCTTCTGATTTGCCCGAGCCTTACTTCATCATTAATATCTGCAATTTCCTCCCCGGTGGCAATAATTGAAACAACAGGTTTTCTTACCACATATACGCTGCTTATTCCAAGACTTGCCAAAACGCCAATTTCTCCGGCTTTAATTACTGTTCCTTTTTTTATTAAAACTTCACCTTTTCTAAAATCCTCCCCCACAGGTCTAACCGAATATCCTTTTTCTACTTTTTCTTTTACTATTAATTTATCTCCCTTGACCTCAACATTTTCAATAGGCACTAACGTATCGCTACCTTCCGGCATAAAAGAACCTGTAAATGTTTTAACGGCTTCACCGTTACTTATTTTATTAAATTCAAAACTTCCGGCAGGGTTTCGTCCTATTATTTTTATTTCTTTTTCTATATCCTCATATCTGATTGCATACCCGTCCATAGAGGCGGTCGGCATATAAGGATTGTCATATTTTGCGGCAATATCTTCGGCTAAAATTCTATTCAGGGCATTATCCAAAAAAACTTTTTCAGAATCTTTAGTTTTTGGCAAATTCTCTTTTAAAATTTTTTGTGATTCTTCAAAACTTATATGTGCCATTTATTCTCCTTAACTTTAAACTTTTCATTTTTAACTTTTAACTATCTAAGTATCCCAGCCTGTGGCAGTGGTTTTGCCCTATCGCTTGCAAAAATTCTTTTACCGTTAATTAAATCGTATTTCCAAATAGGTGCGTTTGCTTTAAAATCTTCTACAAATTCTTCTAAATATTTAAAACCCTCGCGCCTGTGTTTTGTAAAAACCGCACACAAAAAGCTTGTTTCCCCTACCATAACATCACCAAAACTGTGGGCCATCATTATTTTCGCATCTTCTAGATTATTCCATTTTTTAAACCACTGATTCAGCATAGGAAGATATAAATCAAAACTAAGCCCATCAATCCCTTTATCGGGTCTGACTATGCCGATAAACGGAATCATTGCGCCAAAACCTTCCAATTTAAAATTCTCATACCATCTCTCAACCGTTTCAATTACGGGAACACCGCCGTTAAAAACCTCGACCATTATATTCCTTTCATTTTTCACTTTACTTAATTTTGCATTCTCCACTCACTACTCACCACTCACTATTTCACCCACCGCAAACAGGAGGTAAAATAGATATTTTATCTCCGTCTTTTAATTCTATTTCAAGCGTATTAATCAATTTATCATTTAAGGCTACAGCCGAATTTTCAAGCCATTTTTTTAAATTTTCGTCTTTATTCAAAATTTCTCTTAATTCTTTTAAACTCTTAACTTCCACTTCTATGGCTTTTTTGTTAATTGGTCCTAAAAATTCTACTTTTACCATTTGATTCCTTTATGTTAAAATTCCAAAAAAAGGTCAATATGAAAATCGGTCATATCAATTATTTAAATCTTTTACCATTTTACCAATTTTTGAAAAAAAAGAATATCCCTATAATAAAAGGTGTACCTTCAAAGATAAATAAATTATATAAAAAAAGAATTATTGATGCGGCTTTTATATCTTCAGTCAAAGCAAAAAACGAACAATGTTTTAATGCAGGTATTGCTGTAAAAAGAAAAGTAAAAACCGTACTTTTGTGTCCTGGTGAAGGGTTTGATACAGAAAGCGATACATCCAATATGTTAAAAAATATTTTAAATTTAAAAGGGCAGGTTGTAATAGGGGATAAAGCATTCAGGCAGAAAAACTGTATCGATTTGGCAGAAGTATGGCATAAAAAATATAAACTGCCTTTTGTATTTGCCTGCTTTTGTGCAAACAAAAACCATAAAAAATACGAAAAACTGATAAACGAATTTTTAAGAAAAAAACAAAAAATTCCTTATTTAACTTTAAAAAAATATGCTGATAAGCTTGGTATTTCAACAAAAGAGGCAAAAGATTATTTAGAAACAATTATTTATTACCACCTTGGCTGGAGAGAAAAAAAAGCACTGAAATTATTTTGGAGAAAATCTGATGAATATTTACGAAATAGAAAAATTACCTGAAATTGACCGCGAAATATTTAAAACTCTACTTAAACACAAAAACATAGAAATTAAAAAAATTATTTCAAACACCCTAAAAACTCCCCAGACTTTTACCCAAAAAGAGGATGAATTTGTGGTTTTACTAAAAGGATGTGCCAAAATAGAAATAAACGGAGTTGTTAAAAAGCTAAAAAACGGAGATTGCCTATTTATTCCTGCGAACACTCCACATACTCTTTTAAAAACAAAAAAAATTGCCATCTGGCTTGCTATTCATATATATAATACTTTTAAATAACGAAAAAGTAAAAATATTACAGCGTTGCGGAATTTAACGAAAATTTTGCGTTAAAAAATTGCATTTAACCCGTAAGGGCTGCGTAGCTGTTTGCAATTTTTAGCAAAATTTGAATGGTGCGTTAGCAAAATGAAGCATTGAGCTGTAATATTTTTATCTTTGTAGTTTTTTACTAACTATTAGTTTTTAAGTTTTTCAATAGCCTCGCTCAAATCGCTAAGAGGTTGTAATTCTCCATTTTCCACTATATACCACTCTCTTTTATCAAACTTACCACCCTCTTCAAGCCTGCATTCAATTACATCGCCTTCATTAAGCTCAACATCCCACGAAGTTTTGTAATATTTTTTCTTTTTACACCATTCTTTCCCGTTATCGTTAAAAAATTCCCTCTCAACCCGCTCATCCGCCATATAAAGTTTTGCAATGTAAGCCGGACCGTGTTTTAAAGGGTTAAAACATTTGGGAGTTTTAAAAGAAAACCAATTTGTTTTTCTTTTTTTAATCTCAGCTTTTACATCTTCTAAAAGTTCTTTTAGCTCATCTAATGATAATTTGCTCAGGTTCATTAAAATACTCTTTACTTATACAGTGAACACTTCCATGCTGTCTGATTAACATATTTGCATTTATCGGAACAATTTCCCTGTCCGGAAAAATTTTGCAAAACAAATCATAAACATATTTATCTTTTTCATCTTCATAAACAGGAAGCAAAACCGCATTGTTTATTATTAAAAAATTGGCATACGTTGCAGGAAGCCTTTCACCTTCATATATTTTAGGGGAAGGCAGAGGCAGAGGGATTAAATTAAACTTTGTTTTTTTAAGCTCTTTTTCCATTTTCTTAAGTTCATTATAGTGAATATCATTTTTATCTTCACATAAAGAGTAAACTATTGTATCTTTATTTATAAATCTTGCAAGTGTATCAACATGAGAATCTGTATCATCCCCTTCCAAAGATCCGTGATTTAGCCAAATAACTTCTTTTACAAAAAGTTCACTCTTTAAAAAATTTTCAATCTCAGTTTTACTCATCGGATAATTTCTGTTTTCTTCAAGCAGACACTTAGACGTGGTAAGTAAAACTTCTCCGTTTGTATCAATACTTCCGCCCTCTAAAACAAAATTATAACTTTTGTGTAACTTAAAAATTTTTCTATTAATTACATTATCATAATTACTTGGAAATTTTAACCCCCATCCGTTAAATTTAAAATCAAGAAGTTTAATTTCATTATCTATTTTTATACTTATAGCTCCAAAATCTCTTGCCCATGTATCATTGTTTTGAATTTTTTTAAAAATAAAATTTTTATGTTTTAAATGTTTTATTGTATTTTCATCCTGATAGCAGATTAACACCTTTTGAAACTGAGCAATTGCATACGCAATTTCAGTGAAAGTTTCTATTGCTTCATTTAAACAGCAAACCCAGTCTGTATTTTTATGTGGAAAAACAAGCTGGATAAAGCTTTGTTTTTCCCATTCAGGCAACAGATAATTCATAGTTTTTTATTTTCTTTTGGAAGTTGATTTTTTTGAGATTTATTTAAAACTTTAATATTAAAGGGACTATATGTCGGTAAATTCAAATCTTTTTCTATTTTTTCCACGGCACTGTTTATTTTTTCCTTATTTTTGTCTGAAAAGATATAAAAATTTACATGTCCCACTTTTAATTTATCATGTGAGAAATATTTACCCACAAGATAAACTTCAGAATCAGAAACACTGTTTTTAACGGCGGATGAAATTTTATCTATATATTTTTCAGCATCTTTTAACAAATCTTCTCTTTCTTTAAGTTTTACATCAACAGTTTCTTTAAGCCTCACGTCTGTAAAAAACCTGTAAGCGACCTCAAACAAAAAAGTAAGCACCAACACTACAAAGGATGAAGCAAGGGAATTAGGATTTGTTTTTAAATTATAAGATATTAAAGTAATGATAGAAACTAAACAAAGTAAAAATCCAGCCAACGGTATAAAAGGATTAGAATCTGTGTATTTTGAAAGTTTAAAATTGGCAAGATTAACAAAAGAAAATATTATTAAAAAGCCTAAACTTCCTGCAATTGAAATATTTTCCAGATTAAATGTAAGTGCAAAAACAATGGTAAGAACAGCTAAGATTAAAAGACCCTCGGTTCCGTGTTTCCAGATATTTTTAGTTAAATTTTTTGGAAGTTCCCCAAATTTGGCTATCAGATAACTGACCCTGGCACTCCCGTATAATGTGGCGTTAATAGCGGAAGAAGTGGATAGAAGTGCGGCAATTCCTATTAATATAAATCCCGCTTTTCCCAAAAAAGGTTTGGCCGCCACAGCCAAGACATAATCCTGGTATTTTTGAACATCTTCGTAAGATACATTTGCAACCGTTACAATACTGACTAAAACGTAAATAAAAATAGTTGTAGACACAGCTGCGTAAAAGGCTTTTGGAAGTGTTTTTTCAGGATCTTCCACATCCTGGGCTGTATTTGCGATAAGTTCAAACCCCTCATAAGCTAAAAATATTATAAGACCGCCTGTCATTAAATTTAATAAACTCTCCCAATGAGAAGGCGAAAGTTTACTAAAATCCCCTGTAAAAAATCCCAACACAGAAAATATAAGAAGTATTCCAACTTTTACAAAAACCATTACATCTTCGGCTTTCCCGCTCACATATGCACCAAAAAAATTAATTATGGTAAAAAATGAAATTACTATAACTATAAATATTTTTTTGGCCAAATCCATTTCACCGCCTAAAAACAAAGCAGATGCATAACTGCCAAAAGCATAAGAATAAAGTGCAAGCATTATTATATAAGAAGCAAGTAAAAGAGTATTTAAATAACCTGTAAACAGATTATTTTTAAAAGCCCTCACCAAGAATTCAACCGTTCCGCCTTCTGATGGGTATCTGACAGAAAGCTTGGCATATGAATAAGAAGTAATTAGGGCTATAATGCCCGCAAAAATAAAAGAAACAGGTGCCCCGCCTTTTGCCAAAAGGATTGTAAGTCCCAAAACGGCAAAAATACCGCCTCCTATCATACCGCCGATACCTATGGAATAAGCTTCCCAAAATCCTATTTTTTTCATGCAATATATCCTATATGAATCAAATAAAGTAAAGCCAATCCAAAAATAATCCTATAAACTCCAAAAGGTATAAGCGTATATTTTTCAACAAATTTTAAAAACCATTTAACGGCAATATGAGCTGAAATAAAACTTACAATAAATCCAACGGCTAAAATAAGGCCGTTTTGGTCTTTGAAATTGTGGATATTTTTTACAAACTCATACCCGCTTGCCGCAAACATTGTCGGAATTGCAAGCAAAAAACTAAAATCAGCAGCCGTTTTTCTTGTAAGTCCCCCAAGCATTCCGCCTACGATGGTAGCACCGCTTCTACTGGTGCCAGGAATTAAGGCAAAAACTTGAAAAACACCTATTATAAATGCCTGTTTGAAATTTACTTTTTCAACCTCATTTATTTTATTTTCTTCGTTATAAAGTTTTTCAACTATAAAAAAGACAATCCCGCCTATTATAAACATCCAGGCGGCAGTTGTGACAGTAAAAAGCTCTTTTATCTGATGCCTGAGTATAAATCCGACAACGGCAAGAGGCAAAAATGCCAAAATTACCTTTTTCCAGAGTTCGAATTCTTTAAAATTAATTTTATTTAGATAAATCATAACAATTGCAAGAGTAGCACCAAGCTGAATGATAACCTCAAAAGCCACATTGCTAACAGTCTGTTTTAAACCAAGAAGAGTGGAAACTATAATCATATGAGCAGTAGAAGAAATTGGTAAAAATTCTGTAATCCCCTCTACTATCCCTAACACAACACTATCAATTATATTCATTAATTCTCCTTATTTCATAATGCACAACTCACAACTCACTACTCACCACTCACTATATATTCCTTGGGTCTGCAATTTTTCCTGCAATTGCACTTGCCGCCGCTACCGCTGAATTGCTAAGATACACTTCACTTTCCCTGCTTCCCATTCTTCCTCGGAAATTTCTGTTTGTAGTGGCAACAGCCCTTTCTCCGTCTCCCAAAATCCCCATATATCCGCCAAGACAAGCTCCGCAGGTAGGATTGGCGACAACAGCGCCCGCATCTATTAACGTATCGAGAATTCCTTCATGCTCAGCCTGTTTGTAAATTCTCTGGGTTGCAGGAGTTACTATTAACCTAACTCTTTTATGAACTTTTTTTCCTTTTAGAATGTTTGCCGCAGTTCTAAGGTCGCTTAAAGTTCCGTTTGTACAGCTTCCTATATATACCTGGTCAATTTCAATATCATCTTTTACCGCCTTACTTATCGGTTTTCCATTACTCGGCAGGAATGGATAGGCAACAAGCGGTTCAAGTTTGCTAACATCTATTTCAATTATTTTTGAATATTTAGCATCAAGGTCTGAGTAGTGGATTTTCGGCTCAGACCTCAATGGATTAAATTTTTTTACTTCTTCTAAAAAAGCCTCAGTTATTTTATCATAAGCAATAATTCCGTTTTTTGCCCCGGCTTCTATTGCCATATTACACAAACTCATCCTGTCATCCATCGGCAATTCTTCTATTACTTCGCCTGTAAATTCAAGAGCTTTATATAACGCCCCGGCAACTCCTATTCTTCTGATTAACTCAAGTATCAAATCTTTTCCATAAACGTGCTCACCTCTTTTGCCTGTAAAAACAACTTTTATACTTTCAGGCACTTTAAACCAGCTTTTTCCTGTAATCATACAAAATGCAATATCGGTACTTCCCATTCCAGTTGAAAATGCTCCTAAAGCTCCGTGAGTACAGGTATGAGAATCAGCTCCGATTATTATGTCTCCTGGAATTACAAGTCCTTTTTCAGGTAATAATCTGTGTTCAATTCCCATATCTTTTTCATCAAAAAAGTTTTTTAAATTATGCTCATACGCAAAATCCCTGTTTATTTTTGCCTGATTTGCACTTGCTATATCTTTTGGAGGGATAAAATGATCAAGTACTATTGCAAAATTATCCGGTTTTGCCAGTTTTTTAGCCCCGCTTTCTTTAAAAGCTTTAATTGAAATTGGGGTGGTAATATCGTTTCCTATTGTCATATCAACATCACACATTATAATTTCACCAGGTTTAACAACTCTACCTATGTGTTCAGCAAATATTTTTTCAGTAATTGTCATAGGCATAAAAATCCTTTTTTTATTGGAATTATATCAATTTGCTATAATAATAACAAAAAGGCTTTTTATGGCAAAAATATTTATTTTTATTGGAGTGATTTTTATAGTTATAGGCCTTATTTTATATTTTTTTAAAGATTTTCCGCTGTTTCATCTGCCGGGTGATATTGTAATTCAAAAAGAAAATTTTAGTTTTTATTTTCCTATAACTTCTTCAATTATTATTTCAATTGTTTTAAGTGCTGTTTTTTATATCATATCAAGGTTTATGCATTGAGACTGTTTATTGCAACACCTGTTAATCTGCCGGTTTATCAGACTATTAAAAACGATTTTAAAGATGTGATTGATGGCAAATGGGTGGAAGGTTGGAATTTACATTTAACTCATAAATTTATAGGGGAAGACGAACCGGAGAAATATAAAATTAAATTGAAAATGCAAAATGGAAAATGGAAAATTAATGGGATAAATCTATTAAAAAATAAAATTTTATATTTGCAAGTTGAAGGAAATGATTCAATAAACAGAGAAATAAATAAAAAATTTAATCTAAAAAACGATAAACCCTTTTTAGCTCACATTACACTTTGCAGAATTAAAAACATAAAAGATAAAGATAAATTAAAAGAAAAAATACAAAAATGGCAACATATTAATTTTGAATTTCCGCTTGAAGTATACCTTTACAAATCAACTTTAACAAAAAAAGGCCCTATATATGAAAAAATTTACAAATACTAAAGCGGTAGCTCTTAAATATAAAGCTTATGAGCAAAACGCTCCAAAAGTTATTGCAAAAGGAAAAGGCAAAATTGCACAAAAAATCATTCAAAAAGCCAAAGAATTTGATGTGCCTCTTTTTCAAAATGAAGAACTTGCCGATATGCTTTTAAATATTGAAGTAGGAGAGGAAATACCTCCAAAAATGTATGAAGCTGTCGTGGAAGTTTTTATATGGCTTTATAAACTTGAAGAAAGGGCACAGCTTAGTAAATAAAAAAGTTCCAAGTGCCGAGTAAACAAGTTCCAAGTGGCCAAGTTTTAAGTGAAAGACACTGACTAAATAATGAAAAAGTAAAAATATGACAGCGTAGCGGAATTTAGCGAAAATTTTGCGTTTAAAAAATTGCACCGAACCCTTAGGGCCTGCGTAGCTGTTTGCAATTTTTAGCAAAATTTGAGCGGTGCGTTAGCAAAATGAAGCTCTGAAGCTGTCATATTTTTATCTTTGTAGTTATCCTTGTATATTTTACCATTTAGTCAGTACCTAAGTGAAAAGTTAAAAATAAGCTTTGCTCATCTGGCTGATAAAAAAGCGGCCACGATGAAAAGTGTAGAATTTTGGTAAAATAATAAAAAAGGAGGGGAAATGGAAGATTTAAAAATTTTATCAAAAATTGCAAGACTTTCAATTTTAGAAGAATTTGAAGGCAAAAAATTAATTGATAGAGACGAATGGTTAAAAAAATATCCTTTTTTGGCTGAAAAAAGAGCCTGTTTTGTAACTTTAAAAAAGAAAAACCTGCCAAGAGGCTCTAACCTTAGAGGTTGTATCGGTTCAATTTTACCACACAGACCGTTAATAGATGATGTAATTGAAAATGCAAAATCAGCAGCTTTTGGCGACCCAAGATTTGAACCATTAAGAGAGGAAGAATTCGATGAGATTGAAATAGAAGTAAGCGTACTTACTATCCCGGAAAAACTTGAATATGAAGATGTAAACGATTTAAGAAATAAAATCAGACCGGGCGTTGACGGAGTAATTTTACAGCTTGCAAACAATCAGGCGACATTCCTGCCAAGCGTATGGGAAGAGCTTCCAAATTTTGATCTGTTTTTTGCACATCTTTGCTTAAAAGCGGGACTTCCGGGAGACTGTTTACAATACCATCCGGTAATTTATACCTATCAGGCAATAGAAGTTAAAGAGGATTAATTTTTCTTCTTTTTTGCAGACAGAAGATAAAACACAAAAATAATAGAAAATTTTTTTAAAAATCAAAAATTAGATTTGTTATATAGTTTTACAACTAAAAAAGAGATAATTATTGCCAAAATCAGCCTGATAGAAATCAATATCCATATGCTTGCCCCAAAAATGGCAAAAAGGGCGGTATCTTCAATAACCGAATGACATATCATTAAAAAAGTTCCGATAAACAGTATATCTTTTTTTGAGAGTTTTTCTTTTTCTTTAATCAATATTCCTGCCCCGTAAGTTATTCCGAGAATCAAACCTGTTACAATTGAAAAATGTGAACTTATATTTTTATCTTTAAAAAATTTAGCTTTTATAAAATCCATAAAGATTATGATAACTGAGATTAAAACAATAATTTTTAATGCAAGTATTGAAGCATTATAAACAGAATGCAAAAGCATATCAAAAAAACTGTTATAGTGGCTTATTTCAATATTTTTTGAAACTGCCCCCCCGCTGAAATTAAAATTAAACAGTTTAAAAATATAAACAGCCAAGGTCGCAACGCTTATTCTTAAAACTGTAGAATACAAAACAGAAATACCAAGTTTTTTCATTATTGCATTTTCCACAGGCAAAGCATGCGCTATTCCCATAAAAAGCCCAAGGGCAGTCCATTCGTATGGGTTAAGATTTAAAGGTGCGGCAAATGCAATCCCGGCATAAATATTAAAAAGCATCCCAGCAGCCAAACTCAAAGCAAGCTTATCATCGAAGCCCAAAATAAACGTAAAAGGTTTAAACAAAAAAGACATATGTTCTAAAACATGAAAATAGATTAAAACATCAGCCAAAATATAAAAAGGAATAACAAGTTTTATTATAACTAAAGCTGTTTTTATTATACTTCCCACCTGTTTTTACCGTTTCTTTTTGCTATATACAGTTTTTCATCCGCCCGTTTTATCGTATCAAACAAATTGTTGTCAGTTTCGTAATTTAATTCGCTTATTCCAATGGAAACGCTGACACTTATCTCTTTTTCGTCATTTATTTTTATTTTTTCCTCTTCTATGGCTTTTCTTAATTTTTCAGCGATTTTTATAGCTTCTTTTAATTTTACATCTTCTAAAATAATTACAAACTCTTCCCCTCCGTAACGTATAAAAATATCATCTTTTCTTAAAATCCCTCTTACAATTTCTCCTATTTCACTTAAAACCATATCTCCTACATCATGTCCGTATGTATCGTTTACTTTTTTAAAATCGTCTATATCAAACATTAATACTGAAACCTGTTTTTTTAAAGTTTTGTATTTCAAAAATAATTCATGTTCTTTTTCTTCCAAAAATCTTCTGTTGAATGCACCGGTTAAAACATCAATATAAGCTTTATTGTAATATTCTTCGTTTTTTGAGCGTAAAATATTTATAAATGCTTTTATTTCCTTTGCAGCGTCTATTATAGCTTTTTGATGAGCGTTAATTTCATTTTTTACCTCAAAAGTTTTAGGAAGTTTGTCAAACTCCTGATTTTTTAACAACTTTACATAAATATCTGTTTTATTAAGCTCTTTTATAACATAATTTAACATTCTAAAATAAAAAAACCATCCCATAAGCAGTATTAATACAAATATAAAAACATAACCTAAAATATGTACAACAATATCTTTAAACATTATTTCATTTCTATCGGCTAAAATTATTTTTCCCAGTTCGTTTCCAAAATAATCTTTTAAATCAATTTTGGTAATAAAATATCTATTCTTTTCTATTTTATCCCCCAACAGTCTATATTTATTTTCAATTAAAGGGCATTTTTTATAACTTTTATAAAATTTCGGCATTAAAGAAAATTTAAGCAGTTTGTCATTTAAAAGAATAGATATTTTTTTAACCCCCAAAAGTTTAAATCTGTTTATTAAAAAATCTATATTTTGAGCGAAAGAAACGCTGCCAACAATTTTTGAATCAACCTCTATTGGAAAGACGGCCCTAAATCCCGGATATTTTGCACAAATATAATAAAATACATCAGGTTTTTTTGCAGTTTCTATATTTAAAATATCAAGTCTTTTTTTTGAGACATCAAACATTTTTGTATTGTCGTTTGGAAAATCCAAAAAATTAACAGCGGGATATTTAAAAAAATGAAGTTCCTCAATAAGATTTTTTTTATGCATAATATTAAAAAGCGACAAAAATTCATTATAAATTAAATTAGGATTATTTTCTTTATATGCTTTTTTAACCAAAGGATAATTGGCAAAATATTTGGCAATTGAAAACAAATAGTCTCTGTTTTCTTTTATTATTAGATTATATTCTTTTATCCTTTTTTGATGAATTCCCTCATTCATTTTGGCTTTTGCATAATTTATAGAATCAAAAACAATAAAAAAAAGCAGTATTATACTTGTAAGAAAAACAAAAGAAGAGAAAATAAAAAAATATTTTTTCACTAATCCGCTTTAAGTATCGCCCCGTTAGCAGCGTTTGTAACAAGGGCACGGTATTCCCTTAACCATTTTCCTGGCACCTCTTTTTTAATAGGGGTAAATTCTTTTTTTCTTTTTTCAATTTCTTCATCGCTTAATTTTACATTTATAGAAAAATTATCGGCATCAATTTCTATAATATCCCCGTCTTTCAAAAGTCCAATCATTCCGCCCTCGGCCGCTTCAGGACTTACATGCCCGACGCTTAATCCTCTTGTGGCACCTGAAAATCTCCCATCAGTTATAAGGGCAACTTTGTCTCCAAGCCCCATACCCATAATTAAACTGGTAGGTGCCAGCATTTCCTGCATTCCAGGTCCGCCTTTTGGTCCTTCGTATCTGATTACGACAACATCTCCTTCTTTTACTTTTCCACCTGTAATTCCGTCAATTGCCTCCTGTTGGGAATTAAAGCATACCGCACGACCAGTAAATTTTCTACTTCCGACAATTCCGGCTGTTTTAATAACACATCCTTCTTCAGCCAAATTACCGAATAAAACGGCAAGCCCGCCCACTTTACTAAACGGTTTTTCAACAGGTTTAATTATAGAATAATCAAGCACTTTAGCATCTTTAATTCTATCGGCAACACTTCCGCCTTCAATTACAGGATTATCAGTGTAAAGTATTACATCGCTTCTTTTTGAAATTTCTTTCATAACCGCACTGATCCCGCCGGCTTTATTAATATCTTCCATATGAACTGTCTGAAGTGAAGGGGAAATTTTTGCAATATGGCTTACATGTCTTGCAATTTCATTAATTTTAGCCAAATCAAAATCAACCCCGGCTTCTTTTGCAATAGCCATCATATGTAAAACCGTATTTGTACTTCCACCCATCGCCATATCCACAACAAACGCATTATGAACCGCTTTTTCATTGATAATATTTTTTATTCTATACTGTTCATAAAGTTTTTCGTCTTTTGCAATTTCGCAGATTCTTCTGGCCGCAAGTCTTAGAAGCTCTTCCCTCTCAGATGTAAGCGCAGGAACGGTTCCATTTCCTTTAAGGGCAAGTCCCATAGCTTCTATTAATGTATTCATAGAGTTGGCTGTAAACATACCAGAACAGCTTCCTCCCCCCGGACATGCATTACATTCTAATTCGTATAAAGTATTCTCATCAATTTCACCTTTTTCAAATTTACCAAGACCTTCAAATACTGTAGCAAGGTCAATCGGAGTTCCGTCTTTCATATGTCCAGCTCTCATAGGTCCGCCTGTCACTACAATAGTAGGCACATTTACCCTGAGTGCCCCCATAACCATTCCCGGAGTTATTTTATCACAGTTTGGAATACAGATAAGCGCATCAAATTTATGAGCATTCATCATGGTTTCTACTGAATTTGCAATAAGCTCACGGCTTGGCAGAGAATAAAGCATACCGTCGTGCCCCATTGCAATACCGTCGTCTACACCGATTGTATTAAATTCAAAAGGCACACATCCGTTTTTTCTAATTTCATCTTTTACAATTTCCGCATATTTATTTAAAAAAAAGTGCCCTGGAACTACTTCTATAAAAGAGTTTGCAACGGCAATAAAAGGTTTTTCAAAATCTTCATCTTTAAGTCCTGTAGCTCTGAATAAACTTCTGTGAGGAGCTCTGTGCCATCCTTTTTTTACTTCATCACTTCTCATTTTATGTCCTTTTTTTCCTTGTATTTTAACACTTTAAGCTAAAAAATGCAAAAAATATAAATTTAAGAAACTTTTATAATATTTCTTTCTTTTACCATTAAAATTTCATCCGCTTTTGCAATTGTTTCAGCCCTGTGGGCAATAATAATTGATGTTCTTTGTTTTAAAAAATTTTCTATATTTTTAAAAACCCTGTCTTCTGTGTCTATATCAAGGGCTGAGGTGGATTCATCCAAAATTACAACTTCGGGTTTAAAAAGAATTGCCCTTGCTATTGCAACCCTCTGCCTTTCCCCGCCGCTCAGTTTCACTCCGTTTTTACCTATAAACGTATCCAGTCCTTTTGGAAGTTTATTTACTACATTTAAAAGCTCTGCTTTTTTTAGGGCTTCTTTGATTTCATCATCGCTAAAATTTTCACCCAGAGTCAAATTAAATCTTAATGTGTCATTAAAAAGTTTAGTTTCCTGCAAGATTAAGGCCACATGTTTTCTTATTTCATTTAAACCTATCTCTTTATAACTTACACTGTTATATAAAATATCTCCCTTATCAGCCACCAAAAGTCCTGAAATAATTTTTGCAAATGTAGTTTTCCCGCCTCCGCTTGCACCAATTAATGCCGTAATCTTAAAAGGATTTATTTTCACGTTCACATTTTCCAAAATCTGAATCTCTTTATATTTAAAATATAAATTTTTTGTTTCAATAGTAACTTCTTTACTAAAAGGGTTCTTTTGATGCTCATAAACAGGCTCTTTTTTAAGTTCAAACAATTTATTTATCCTCTCAAGTGCCGCTTTTGCACTGAAAAAAGAGTACTGAATATTTATAATTTCCTGAATAGGGCTCATCATAAACCACAGATAACTGAAAACCGCTATCATCATACCGATACTTAAATCATCATATGCAACCGCCAAAATTCCGGCAGCCCTGAATATTTCATATCCCACCAAAAACATTAAAAAACTCATTTTGTTAAAAGCTTCGCTTTTGTAGCTGAACTCAAATGCTTTTTTCTTCATCTCCCCCGCCAGTAAAAACAGTCTTTTAAAGAAAAAATTTTCTTTATTGTATGCTTTTATCTGGTCAAACAGTTCCAGAGTTTCTATTAAAGTTTCCTGAAACACAGAAATTGTTTTATTTTGGGAAAGTTTATATTTTTTAACTTTTCTGGCCAGTTTTCCTGAAAAAACAACAACAAAAGGATTAAGCAAAAGTATAAAAAGCCCAAGTTTTAAATTAATACTTAGTAAAACTACAGCGACTCCAATCAGCGTCAAAAATGAAATTACAAATTTCGAAACCGATTTTATTAAAAAATCCTCCAGAGTATTTACATCGCTTATAAGTCTGCTTGCAATATCCCCCGTTTTTAAATTTTCATATTCATTAAGGGAAATTCTTTTTAAATGCTCAATTACCCTCAACCTTATTTTATAAGTTATATCTTTTGTTATTTTTTCAAAAAAAAATGCCTGGGCTATATTCAAAAACATAAAAGAGCCCCTTAATATCAGCACCGCAAACAAAGTTATCATCACATAACAAAACGGATTGCAATTCCCGAAACGGTTAATAAAATCTATCCACCAGCCACCTTTATGGAGTAATACCTCATCAATTAAAAGAGGCATTAAAAGTGGTATAGGAATGGAGATAAGTGTAGCCAAAAGTGCTATAATTTGAGCAGTAATAAATTCTTTTTTATATTTTTGAATTTCTTTTAATATTTTTTTAAATGTAAGCAAACCAAGCCTTTTTTAAGGAATTATAATGAATTTTTTTGATAATTTTAATAAACCTCATATTATAGGTGCCCACAGAGGATTAAGCGCTTTGTATCCGGAAAATACGTTAAATGCGTTCAAAGCAGCTAAAAACAACGCCGATTTTATAGAATTTGACGTTACATTTACAAAAGACAATCAAATAGTTGTAATACATGATGACACAATTGACAGAACCACAAACGGCAAAGGGGAAGTTTGCAAATTTACACTGAAAGAATTAAAAAATTTTACAATATATCCTGATGAAAAAATACCAACACTTAAAGAAACGTTAGAATTGTGCAAAGAAATGAATATGCCTGTAAATATTGAACTGAAAAAAGTATTTAAAAATGAACCTGTCTTTTTGGAAAAAGTATTAAAATCTATAAAAAAATTTGAATTTGAAAATAAAGTGTTAATTTCAAGTTTTGAACACAAATATTTAAGATTTTTTAAACAAAACAATATTTCCACCGCAGCACTTTTTGACAAGCCTTTTTCAATGGAATACTTAAAAACATTAAACATAGATTCAATTCATATTTCAAAAAAACTGGTCACAAAAAAATTTTTAGAAAAATTAAAAAAATACAGAGTTTTAGTATATACAATGAATTCTAAGAATGAAGCCAATAAACTGTTTTCAATGGGAGTTTACGGAATTTTCAGTGATTATGGATATTTGGTGGAGACAACGGGACTCGAACCCGTGACCCCTACGCTGCCAGCGTAGTGCTCTACCAACTGAGCCATGTCCCCTTCTAAAAATTAAAAGTATAAAATGGAAAGTTTAATTATTTTTATTTTTTAACTTTTCACTCTCTATTAGAGAGAGGATTTCTTTTTCGTAATTATACAATAAATATCTCGCTTTTTTAAACTTTTCTGATAAATTAATATCAAATAATTTAAAAATCTCTTCTAAAACCCTTGCACTCTCCTGGCTTCTTTTTAAATTGGAAATAATTATCTCTTTTAAGTCTTTACGGGTTAGTTCATCTTTTGTGGATTTTTTTAAAATATCCTCTGCTGAGTCTCTGTATTTTATATATTTTTCATAATCAGGAATTTTAATATGTCTAAGTTCTTTTAGTTTAAAAGCAAGGGGAGAAGAAAATTCATATCTTAAAATATCCTCAACCACCCTTATACCCTCTTTAAACCTGTTTATATTTGCATCAATGCTTCTATACAAATTATTCTTCATTATTTAAAAATCCCAAAATCTGAAGAAGAGATATAAACAAGTTTAGAAAATCAAGATAAAGCGCAACGGCAGCCTCTATTTCATTGCTTACATTTCCCCTTATTATATTTTGAGTGTCAAATAAAATAAACATACTAAACAAAACCGCCCCTACACTTGCAATTATTAATTGAAGCATAGGCAGATGTAAGAAAATATTGGCAATACTTGCTACTATTAAAACAATTAATGTAATAAAAAGCATTTTCCCCATAGTGGTAAAATCTTTTTTTGTATTCATTGCAAAAACAGTTAAAGCACCGAAAGCAACAGCAGTTAAACCAAACGCCTCTCCAATTACATAGCCCATATTTCTTGCTATAAAAACAGCCAAACTCGGGGCTAATGTAAACCCTGTCATAAAAGTAAACGCAAAAAGTAAAACCAAATTAAGCGGTGTCTTGTTTTTCGCCGCCAATAATCCAAAAAGCAAAACAAATTCCAAAATTACAGAACCCCAATATGTAAATGTAAGCCCTCCGCTTATCGGGTTTATCATATTAGATACAAAACCCATTCCTACATATGCACCAACGGCCCCGGCAATTAAACTTCCGGCTAAAAGTTGATATGTTTTTTTAACAAAAACATTAATATCTTCTGTTGCATGATTTGTTTCATTTGTGATAGTTTTATTAAAAAGCCCTTGTTTAAAATCACTTGAACTAAATTTCATTTTACCTCCTCAGTTTTATTTTATAAGATTTTATTATATATTGATGAATTTAGTATGAATTTGGAGGTTTTATATTAAAATCGAAATATTTACTCTCAAAACCGTCAGGAATTTTTGAATACTGAATTCTTGCTGCCCTAATGTTATTGGCTTCCTGCCATAAAAGTCCAAGTCCGTATCTTGCTTCTGAATATGTCGGGTTTTTTAATTTTGCAAGTTCCATTAAAGCTACTGCATTTGCATGATGATTGGCACCTATTCCCGCAACTGCAGCCTGGTATAATGTAAAAGGATCATCTACATTTTTGTTATTGATTAAATCATTGTAAATAACATAAGATTCTTCAAAATGTTTGGTATATAGATTTGCAAAAGCAAGTCTTTTTAAAAGAGGTATAACATCAAAATTTTCTATTTTAGCTTTTTTTTCTAAATCAAACCTTACCTTGTTTAAAAGTCCGGAAATTTTGGCAAATTCAAAATACCAGTCTCTCACAACTTTAGCACCGTAATAAAAATCATTCATATCCCAGTTTTTTTCCAGAAACAGACTCTGAAAATTAAGAGCTAATTTTTTAACACTTAAATTTTTATTCTCAGCATAAAAATAGAGTAAATTTGCAATAATATCCCTGTTAAACATACTTTTTAATTTTAATGCTTCATCAAGATAATTTTCATTTAAAACAGCTTTACCGGCAAGTTTTGCCAAAATCCACAGAGGATTTGGCTTTTCGTTTTTTTCCAAAAATGCGGCTATGCCCACGGTATTATTGTTTATTAAAGAAATAAGCCCATATTCCAAAACATTTTTGCCGTTTAAATCCTCTTTTAGAGAAGCAAGTAAATTAGAATCGTCTCTGCCTGTTTTTCTAACTGCCATAAGTGCATAAATACCGCTTAGCATATCACCTGGATTCAAATGATAGGCCCTTAAAAAATGAAAATAGGCTTGTTTGTAATCCCCAAGCTGCGCATAAGTCAAAGCAAGATTATAATGCAGAATATAAGAAGTGTCCCTTTTTTTTATAAGTGTCTGAAATTTTTTATTCGCCAGATAAATATGCCCGTTTAGAGCTAATTTTATTGCTTTTGAAATTTCCAAATTCAGCCCTGAATAAACAGCGCTTTTTGAAAGATATGAATTTGATTCTTCAATCGCCCCAATAGGTATCCCGGCAATTCCCTTTTTTAAATATGCAATAGTCTGGTTCAGGCTGTAAACCTTAAACGGGGCAAAATAAAAAAACAAATCGTAATAATCACTTTTTTTAGCTAAAAAACTGTTTTTAAACTCTTTTTGTGCCACTTTCACGTCAAACAAACTTGGTTTTAAATTTATTCGGATAGGATAAACATTGTTTTCATCGAAATTTTTAAAGAGTATTGAAGCTTCTTTAAATTCTGAAAGTTTTAAATCCACCAAAGCCAAGGCAAATTTGGCCTTTTTTTTATCTGAAATGGACAAATAATGTTTTGCCAAAGAATATTCACCTATTTCCGCCAAATCAAGACCTTTATAAAAAGGGGCCCTCTGAATATCCTGAGCTTTTATAAAATTATTATTATATTCGTAAATTGCGCTTAAAAGCCTTTGAGAATCTTCTCTGTAAGGAGTGTTCATTTTAAGAGCGGGAATCGCTTCTTGCTCATATCCCATATAATACATCACAAGGGCATAATAATAAGGATAACTTTTTGATTTGGCAATTTCAGGTAAAGTAATATATGCCAAATTTATATAATAATCAAAAAGTTTTTTATTTTTAAGCTTCAATGCACATACAGCAGCATTTATAGCACTCACAACCCTATTTTCTTTATTGTTTATCGCTTTTTGAAAAAATTTTAAAGCTTTATTAAATTTACCCTCTTTCATTTTAATCACACCGAGATTGTAATTTGAAAGAGACTGGGAAAAAGAAGAAACTTTATTCAATAATTCCAGGGCTTTTTTTTTCTGCCCGTTTTTATAAAGAATTGCGGCTTTTTTAATTATTGTTTTAAGGGTGTCTTTTTGTATATGCTTTTTTTCAAGTTTTTTGGCAATTTCTGTAATTTCTTTATTTTCGACATTATTTTCTTTTTTCTTTTTTATTACTGCGAAAGCCAAAGCCAAAAGCAGTATTAATGCAATTAACAGAAGAATAATGATAATTAAAAAATATTTCTTTTTTTTCTTATTGTCTTCTTCAATGATTATTACATTTTCTTCTTCCGCCACTTATTACCTTTAAATGTTAAGTTTTGAATGTTAGATGTTGAATTTTAATTATTGCATTCATAATTCATCATTCAACATTCATAATTTTATAAATATCTTCTTAACGCTTCAGGAATTTCAATTGTTCCATCTTTTCTTTGATAATTTTCCATAATAGCTACAAGTGTCCTGCCGACTGCTAAAGAGCTTCCATTAAGTGTATGGACAAGGCGGTTTTTTTTACCGTCTTTAAATCTTATTTTTCCGCGTCTGGCTTGAAAATCCCTGGTATTGGAAACAGAACTTATTTCCCTGTATCTGTTTTGAGACGGAATCCATACTTCCAAATCAATTGTTTTCGCCGCACTGAATCCCAAATCCCCTGTGCAGAGCATTACCTGCCTGTAAGGCAAATTTAATTTCTCAAGGGCCCTGCTTGCACATTCAACCATTTCCTCAAACATTTTATCGCTCTCTTCCGGACGGGTAATGGCAACGAGTTCCACCTTGTCAAACTGATGCTGACGGATAATTCCTTTTGTATCTTTCCCGTAACTTCCGGCTTCTTTTCTAAAACACGGTGTATATGCCGTAAGTTTTACTGGTTTGCTTAAATCATCAATTATTTCATCTCTGAAAAGATTAGTTAAAGGCACTTCGGCCGTAGGTATTAAATAAAGCTCTTCCCCCTCTATTTTAAATAGATCCTCTTCAAATTTTGGAAGCTGACCCGTGGCCGTCATAGTCTCCCTGTTTACAATAAAAGGAACATAAACTTCTTCGAATCCGTATTCCCTGTTGTGGTTTAAAAAGAAATTAATCAAAGCCCTCTCAAGTCTTGCCGCATCGCTCTTTAACACAGTAAAACGGCTTTTTGCAAGTTTCACGCCCTTTTTAAAATCCAGCCAGTTTAGCTTTTCTCCAAGTTCGTCATGGGGCTTTATTTCAAAATCAAACTCTGGAATTTTGCCCCATCTTTTTATTTCCACATTATCATTTTCGTCTTTTCCTACAGGAACATCATCATCCGGAATATTGGGAATATTTAATGCTTTATTTTCCAATTCAGTCTCTATCTGTTTGGATTTTGTATTTAATTTTTCTATTTCTTCTTTTAATGCGGCCACTTCTTTTTTTAAATTCTCAGCTTCTTCTTTTTTACCCTCTTTTACAAGATTTCCAATCTGCTTTGAAAGCATGTTTCTTTTTTCAAATAATTTATCAAGCCTGGTTTTTAATTCTTTCTTTTTGGAAAAAAGTTGTTTAATTTCTTTTAATAGATTTTCGTTAATTCCCTTTAATTTAAGTTTTTTAGTAATATTTTCAAAATCCCTATCAAGTAATTTTAAATTTAGCATTAAATTCCTTTGTCATTAAAATGTTATTTTGGTATAATTTAGAGAATTTTAACATAAAAGGAGGATAAATGAAAAAAGTAATCGCTCTCGGACTCAGTGCATTAGTTGCTTCGACATTATTTGCAAAAGAAATCAAAGTAGGTATTCTTCAACCTTTAACAGGACCTATTGCATCATTTGGACAAAAAACTCTTGACGGTATTAAACTTATCCATTCAAAATATGCAACACTCCCAAACGGAGATACCATTAAATTAGTTATTGTAGATAACCAATTTGACAAAGTTCAAACTGTTAACGGTTATAAAAGACTTGCCAGCGGAGAAAAAGTTGTAGCAATTGAAGGACCTCTTGCTTCATCCATGGCTCTTGCAGTTAAAAGATTTGCGGGGGCCACTAAAACTCCGACTGTAACACAAATTGCCACAAACCCAAGGGTTACAAAAGGGAGCAAATATCTTACACGTGCGTGTTTTACAGATGATTTCCAAGGAACTGTTGCGGCGAAATACGCCCTTGAACACGGTCTTAAAAATGCAGTAATTCTATTCGATATGAAACAGGATTATTCAGTAGGCCTTGCAAAAGCATTTGAAAAAGCTTATAAAAAAGGCGGAGGAAAAGTCCTTAAAAAACTGTTTATAAACACAGGAGACAAAGACTTTAACGCACAAGTTGCCCAGATTAAAAGATTAAATCCAGCGTTTATTTATACACCAATTTATGCACCTGAAGAAGGTTTATTTTTAAGACAACTCAGAGCCGCCGGAGTAAAAGCACCTGTAATGGGCGGAGACGGGATTGCAGACCCAGGACTACTTACAAAACTTGCTGGAAAAGCGGCAAACGGCGTAATGTATACTGACCATTTTGACGCAGCAAAAGCTCCGACTCCGTTATCAAAAGAATTTATTAAAGATTTTAAAGCTAAATACGGAAGGCTTCCAAGTGCGTTTGCTGCAACAGGGGCTGACGGATACTTATTGATTTATAACGGAATTAAACAATGTGACACAAAAGCAAATACAAAAAATAACCTTCAATTTAAACAATGTGTAAACAATGCAATAAGGCATACTAAAAACCTCGAAGCTGTAACAGGAAATCTTACAATCGACCCAAAAACTGGAAATCCAGTTAACAAACCTGCCGTTGTAGAACAAATTGTAAACGGTAAAACAGTATTTAAAGAATTAGTACAGCCTTAATTAATTTTCTCCCCTTTGGGGATTAACAGTTAAAAAGTGCTTTATAAGCATTTTTTAACTGTTATATAAGGAAATAAATGAAAATAGATTATTCTAAGCCCATAGAAATAATGCCGGATATATACTGGGTAGGTTATTTGATACCAAACGATCCGTTTCAGTGCCAGACAGAATGCGGTTTGTATTTGATGGGAGATTATGAAAGCGATTTAAAAATATTAAATAAAGCAGATGAATTAATTAAAAAAATCTTTCACAATTTATTAACACAGTATGATTTAAATCTTATATTAAAAAGCTTTCTGTTTTATTTAAAACAAAACATACCCTCAATAGAGGAAATTGAAATCTGCGGTATTAACCCTGTCAAAAAAAATGAAGTATGCTTTAAAAAAGTAAATGACGCTTATGGGCACATAACGGGTGATTGTATTTTAAAATCATTGGCAAAAGAAATGGAAAAAAATTTTAGACAAAGTGATTATGCTTTCAGATACGGAGGGGAAGAATTTTTAATTATAATGCCTTTTACAAAACAAAAAGACGCCTGTATAAAAATGGAAAAATTCAGAGAATTTATTGAAAATAAAAGTTTTTGCAAAAAAAATATAAAAATTACAATAAGCGGCGGGGTTGTTGAGTATAATTCCAACTATAAAATTAAGGATTTTATTGACAAAACAGATAAAAAATTATATATTGCAAAAAATTGCGGAAGAAATAAAATAATCTGTTAAAGGAAAAAAATGAGTTTAAGTTTTATATTGCAGCAAATAATAAACGGATTTTCACTCGGAAGTATGTATGCCCTGATTGCAATAGGATATACATTAGTTTACGGAGTTTTAAGACTTATCAATTTTGCTCACGGTGACATTATGATGGTAGGAGCTTTTATGGCTTTTATTTTTTTCAAAATTATGGGGCTTAATTTTTATGTGGCCGTAACTTTATCTATTATAGTAACTGCTATTGTCGGAATATTGACATATGTCAGTGCATATAAACCCCTTCTTGATAAGAATGCTCCTAAAATTTCACTCTTAATTACAGCGATTGGTATTTCTTTTTTCCTGGAATCCCTTTTTAATGTTATAGCAAATCAATATTTGGGAGGAACGTATCAGGCATTTTATTTTCCAAAATGGTTTTCTACAATATTACATATAAAATCATTAACAATTCCCGTGCTTACTTTAATTATTCCTATAATAACATTAATTTTATTATTGGTTGTTTTATATATTCTTTATAAAACAAAAATAGGTATCGCCATAAGAGCTTTGGCTTTTGATATAAATACGGTTAAATTAATGGGTGCAGATTCAAACAAAATAATCGCTTTTGTATTTGCGCTTGGCTCTGCCCTTGCGGCAATAGGGGGAATTTCTTATGCAATGGCTTATCCGAGTATTGATCCTTATATGGGAATGCTTGTCGGTCTTAAAGCATTTGCCGCTGCGGTTGTTGGAGGAATCGGAAGCGTAACAGGTGCGGTAATAGGAGGCTTTATTTTAGGTTTTGCCGAAGTTGCAATTCCCGGTTTTTTCCCGGAACTCGGAGGATGGAAAGACGCATTTGCATTTATTTTCTTAATTTTTGTTTTATTATTTAAACCTACAGGTATTATGGGAATTGATTTTGAAAGACAAAGATTTTAGAAATGGAAAGTATAAAATTAAAAATTAAAAATGGAGTGAGAAAATGAATAATTTATCTCTTGGTAAATATTTTACTTTAATTGCCATAGTTACAGCTGTTTTTATCGGATTTTTATATATTTCTCCAAAAATATTCAGTGATTACACCACCACTGTTTTGGGAAATGTTTATATATTTATAATTTTAGCCGTCAGCTATAATTTAATAAACGGGGTTGCCGGCCAGTTTTCATTGGAACCGAACGGTTTTGTGGCAATCGGTGCATATGTTACGGCTCTTCTTATGTTGAGCCCCGATGTTAAAGCGGATATGTATATGATAGCCGATCCGCTTCCTTTAATAAAAGATATTTATCTTCCAAATCCGTTTTTTACGTTATTAATCAGCGGTATAGTTTCTTCTCTTATAGCCCTTACCCTTGCATTTCCCGTTTTTAGGGTAAGAGGGGATTATTTGGCAATTGTAACATTAGGATTTGGATTTATTATAAGAATATTCTTAATTAACAACCCTTCCATTTCAAACGGTTCAATGGGGCTCGATTCTATCCCCGGATTTGCAAGTTATTTTTGGATAGGAATAGTTTGTTTAATTACTGTTATTTTAGTGTATAATATCGTTTATTCCAAACACGGCCGTGCTATGAAAGCTGTTAGAGACGATGAAGATGCGGCACTTGCAATGGGAGTTAATACATTTAAAACAAAAACGCAGGCTTTTATGACAAGTGCATTTTTTGAAGGGGTCGGAGGCGGGCTTTTAGCAAGCTCAATCGGTTCAATCAGTCCCGACCAATTTACATTTATGCTTACATTCCAGCTGCTAATTATAATTGTTTTAGGCGGACTCGGAAGTATGAGCGGAAGTATTATTGGTACATTTTTACTCATTGGCGGCATGGAAGTTTTAAGACCTCTTGATGACGCTAACTGGAGTATTGGTGCAATTCATGGAATTCCAGGTCTTAGAATGGTTGTATTTAGTTTAATTTTACTTTTAATTATGCTTTTTGCAAGACGTGGTATTATGGGAAATAAGGAAATCTGGGATTATATTAAAATAAGGAGAAATAAATGAGTGATATTTTGAAAATTGGTAAATATGAATTTACAAGTAGACTTATAGTTGGAAGCGGGAAATACCCGGACTTTAAAACAACAAGGGACGCTACACTTGCAAGTGGTGCCGAAATGATAACCGTAGCGGTCAGAAGGGTTAACATTCTTGATTCTAATGAAGAAAATCTAATGGATTATTTCAAAGATACCGATGTAAAAATTCTGCCAAATTCTGCAGGCTGCACAAAAGCCGATGAGGCAATAACTCTTTTCAGACTGGTAAAAGAAGCCATCGGAATCGATTTGATTAAATTGGAAATAATAGGAGATACGGCAAAAACACTCTATCCTGATGTTATGGAAACACTTAAGGCATGCGAAACATTGGCAAAAGAAGATTTTACCATTATGGCATATACTAATGACGACCCAATTATGGCCAAAAGACTTGAAAACTCAGGAGCAGCAGCCATAATGCCTCTTGCCGCACCCATAGGAAGTGGCCTTGGTATTCAAAACAGATATAATGTGGTATTTATTAAAGATGCTGTAAATGTGCCTGTAATTGTGGATGCTGGGATAGGAACTGCAAGCGATGCGGCAGTTGCAATGGAACTTGGAGCCGACGGAGTATTGACAAATACTGCCATAGCCAAGGCTTCTAATCCTATTGCAATGGCAGAAGCTATGAAACATGCGGTAATGGCAGGTAGAATGGCTTACAAGGCAGGTAGAATTCCTAAAAAACCTTATGCAACAGCTTCTTCACCACTTGAAGGACTTATAGAATTTTGAAACTTCTCAAATTAATCTTTATGTTTTTTTTTCTTTTTTTCTTTCTTTATATAGCAGCATGTATTTATTTATACCTGATTCAGGATAAAAAAATTTTTAATAAAAAATGGGCAAAACCCTACGTTCCAAAAATAGCTAAAAAAATATATTTTAAAACAAGCGATGGAGTTAAACTTGAAGGAGCAATGACAAAAAATGGGGAAAATCTCCCTTTAGTTCTATATTTCAGCGGTAATGCAAACAATGCAATTGAATTTTTAGATAAAACCGCCCCAAAAATAAAAAATTTTAACTTTTTAGGTTTTAATTATCCAGGATATGCAGGCAGCGTTGGAAAGCCGTGTGAAAAATGCATTGAAAAATACGCCCTTGAAATATTCGATAAATATAAACCGGATATTTTAATAGGCAGAAGTTTAGGAAGCGCAGTTGCGGGTTATGTAGCCGGCAAAAGAAAGGTTAAAAAAGTTTTATTAATTACACCTTTTAGTTCTATTGGATGTATAGCAAAAATGGAATACCCCTTTTTTCCTGTGTCTTTCCTTTTAAAATACAAATTTAATGAAGCAAAATTTATTTCAAACGCAAATATGCCTGTTAGTATTATTGCTTTAAAAGATGATGATAAAATTCCACAAAAATGTTTAAATAGTCTTATTAAAAAGATTAAAAATCTTAAAAATATTTATTATCTTGATAAGGTAAAACACGGGAATGTATATAACTATCCCAATATTGAAAATATTATTTACAAAGCTTTATCACAATAATAATTCACTGCTTTAAAAAACTCATTTTCCAAAAATTAATTTTTGGAGGAGCTTTTTTAAATTTAAAAAATTTTTTGAGATCGTTTGCCAAAGCTTTATAATAAACATAATGATGAGAATTATAAAAATGAGCATTTTTATTTTCAAAATCACTGCGTAAATTTTCAAAATAAACACGGGGATCACCGTAATATACTACTAAGTGCTTAGAAATTGACATTTCAAGAAAATCTTTTGAATTGCTTAGTGTACGAGTTAAAGAACGTATGGGCTGTTTCAATGAAAGAGGAAAACGGCAATAGTTATAATCGGCATTAGCTCCAGGAACCATATGATAAGCCACAAGGTCTGTTTTTAAAGAGGCATCGGATTCAAAAATTTTTTTGGCTTTTTCAAATGAATCCAGAGGCATTGAAGGTAATTTAAATTTTTCATAAATGTTTGACTCTCCGTAACCTCCGGCCTGAAGAATCCTATCAACAACATCGGCACAGTTAAATTTTGTTTTATCCCATTTTATAATTCCCTGTTTAAAATCATTTTCAATACGATAAATTTCTGCTATCATAGCTGTTAAATTCTGTGCGGGAACACCGGCTACACGAAGGCCTATTGTCTCCCTTCCGTAAGCCATACCATATGTGTTGGTATGTATTTGTGAAGGAGACGGCGGCTTTACCCCATAAAGATAATCCGCAAGACTTAAATGTTGTAAAAAATTGGAATCAACAGAAGGGTTTGCAATATAATTTGCACTGTAAACAGTTTTATCTATGCGAATAGCAATGTGTCCGAATGGATTTTCCCAAATAATTCGCTGCGGAGAATGGGAAGTAGCATATGATAAAAGCAATTCAACTTCAGCCGGAGAATTGGCATCAAGCTGTGATAAAGCATCATTGACATTAATAACCGGCTTGCCATTTTCAGCACCAAAATCCCCCGGTAAAGAACATGAAATAAAATTATCATTAAGCGCAAACCTGACAATATGCTCAATTTTAAAATTTTCTTTAAATTTTTTCTGCGCTCTGCAGATAGCTTCTTTCTCCGCAGGGTTAAACAAAAATGTCTGCAGCAGTTCGGCAGCCTGATTTGTATTGGAGGCAAGCTTGGCAACTCCAAGCCTGGCAAAAAAAGAAGCGTTTTCCCTTTCATGCCCGCTGAGTATATTTAAAAGAATAGTAGGAACGCCTATAGAAAATGCTTCCACAGGTGTTAACCCTCCGGCTTTAGTTATTAAAACATCGGCTATATTCATTAAAGAGAGCAAATCATCATGCGTTAATAAAGAAAAAATTTTCAGTTTTACATTATCCGGCAGATTTTTTTTTAACGTTTTAAGCAAAAACTGCTGTTTTTTATTTTTTCCGCAAACAGCGACAATTTGCAGCGCTCCTTTATAATGTGCCACAATATCTTTAACCAAAGCGGCATAATTTCCAACCCCTTCTTTTCCGGAAGTTATTAATACTATTGGTATATCCTCTGCCAAATTATATTTGTCTAAAATTGTTTTTTGATCTTTATGCTCATATTCAGGCACATATACGGGCATACCAGTTGTAATAATTTTTTCAGAAGGAACACCTGCCGAAAGCCACATTTTATACAGTTTCCTGTGTGCAAGAAACGTCTGATCTATCCGTTTGGAAATTCTTGGAAAATAACCTTGAAAAAAATCAGTGTGAAGCCATCCTATTTTAATGTTTTTTAATTTACCTTTTTCTCTTAAGTTACCAAGAACCTGTGCCGCTCCGTAATGCGTGGATAAAATTACATCCGGTTGTTGGGATTGTATAAATTCAAAAACCTTTTCATCGGGATAATCATTTGGCAATAAAGCAAGTGAAGGAACACTGTTACCTCGCATTTGAATTTCTTGAAAAAGTACATCAAACAACTCCGGACAGTTTCCGGCCACGAGCCAATAAAGCTTTTCATCAATTTTACGCCACAATGGATTCATAAAATCACGAATATCTTTCAAAACAATAACAGCATAGGGATTATGCTTATGTATCTCTTTTTTAATAGCCTGAGCCGCGCTAATATGCCCATAACCGATAGATGAATAAAAAATAATTATTTTTTTATTCTTTTTTTCTAAATGAATATTCATTTTTTAAAGCTCCGTTAATTTTTTAAAAAATTAAAAAAATTATTTAAATAAAAAACAATTGAATATTAAGATTTGAATATATTATACCATATCTAAATTAATTACTGATAAAATATTTTTGAAGAAAGACAAAGTATAAAATTAACAGTGGCGGAGAGGGTGGGATTCGAACCCACGGAACGGTTGCCCGTTCAACGGCTTTCAAGGCCGCCGGTTTCAACCACTCACCCACCTCTCCAATGAATCAAAACAAATAATTTTAAATATTTGATTGACGGTGGTGCCCGGGGCCGGACTTGAACCGGCACGGGAAAAACTCCCGAGGGATTTTAAGTCCCTTGCGTCTACCATTTCCGCCACCCGGGCAAATGTGAAAGGAATTATAATTAAAATATATACCTATGTCAAGTGGAGGCGCCACCCGGATTCGAACCGGGGATCAGGGCTTTGCAGGCCCCCGCCTTAGCCACTTGGCTATGGCGCCTTACTGGAGCGGGCTACGGGACTCGAACCCGCGGCCTCCACCTTGGCAAGGTGGCGCTCTAGCCAACTGAGCTAAGCCCGCTTAAGGAATAGAATTATATAAAAAAATAGTGAAAAAAGCAAGAAGAATTAAAGTTTAGGACCTGCTTTTTCGTATTCTTTTCCTTCTTTTACATCTTCATATCTTTTAAAATTTTCGATAAACATATTTGCAAGTTTTTTTAATTGCTCATCATAGGCTTTTTTATCTGCCCATGTGTTTCTCGGATTAAGAACTTTTGTATTAACTCCTGCTAATTCTTTTGGCATAGCTAAATTAAATACTGGTAAAATTTCAAATTCAGCCATTTTTATACTTCCGTCAAGAATTGCATTAATACATGCTCTTGTGTCTTTAATGCTCATTCTTTTTCCAACACCATACGGACCGCCTGTCCATCCTGTGTTTACTAAATATACATTTACTCCGTGTTTGTCAATTTTTTCTCCAAGTAGTTTTGCGTATACTGTTGGATGAAGAGGTAAAAACGGCTCACCAAAACATGCACTGAATGTTGCAACCGGTTCTGTAATACCTCTTTCTGTCCCTGCTACTTTTGCAGTATATCCGCTTAAAAAATAATACATTGCCTGTTCTTTTGTAAGTTTAGAAACCGGAGGCAATACTCCAAAAGCATCGGCGCTTAAGAATATTATATTTTTAGGGTGTCCTCCTGTTAGAGTGCATTCATGATTTTCAATATGTTCTATCGGATAACTGACCCTTGTATTTTCTGTTTTTGATGCGTCGGTAAAATCCACTTCTCCCTCTTCATTTATTACTACATTTTCCAAAAGGGCATTTCTCTTAATAGCATTATAAATTTCAGGCTCGCTTTCTTTGTCAAGATTTATTACTTTTGCATAGCATCCGCCCTCGAAATTAAATACACCTTCATCATCCCATCCATGTTCGTCATCACCTATAAGTTTTCTGTTTGGGTCAGTTGAGAGTGTAGTTTTTCCTGTTCCTGAAAGACCGAAAAACAATGCCACATCACCTTTTTCACCTACATTAGCAGAACAGTGCATTGATAGTTTACCTTCAAGCGGAAGCCAGTAATTCATCATAGTAAAAATACCTTTTTTAAGCTCGCCCCCATACAAAGTACCCGTCATTACAGCTGTATTTTCTTCTACATTAAATGCAACAAAAATATCACTGTTTAAACCGTCCTCTTTCCATTTTGGATATCTTGCTTCCCCTGCAACCAAAAAAGTAAAATCCGGCTCAAAATTTTTAAATTCTTCTTCACTCGGTAAAATAAACATATTCATTACAAAATGTGCCTGCCATGCTATAGGAGTTATAAATCTTATTGCTCTTCTACTGTTTTTGCTGGCTCCTACAAATACATCAACAACATACAATTCATCTTTTTTTGATAATTCTTCTTTTGTAAATACTTCCAGATTTCTGAATGTTTCAAGAGTTATAGGATGGTTTATTTCCCCCCATGCTATATATTTTTCACTTGGAGATTGTTTTACAAAAAACTTATCTTCTGGGCTTCTTCCGGTAAATTCACCTGTATCAACTGCTGTCGCCCCGCTTTTGGTTATTACAACTTCACCTTTTTTTAATGTATCTTCTATTATTTTATCGTAACTTGGATTGTGAATAATGTTTTGGGCTGTAATACCCAAATCGTCTAAATTTAACATAACATTCTCCTAATCTAATGTGGTTTTTGGAGTATTATTATAACAAAAATGAAGAAAAAAAGAGGAGATTAAAGGTCTTTTTCAAGACCTGTTTTTTTAAGTGTAAATTCTATAAATTTGTAAGCAATTATAATCAATACAGGCCACATGAAAAATAAGATAACTCCCCATGTCGTATTAATCTGTTGTGCTTCCGGATTAATCCCGTTTGGCAACAATTTATCAGAAGCGAAAAGGAAACTTCCGAAGAAAATTGTTATTAATGTTAAAAATTTTTTCATATCCACTCCTTAATATGCATGTGATTCAGAATCATTAATTTCTTCAACACTGACAGGTCCGCCTTTTTTCATCTGATACCAGACATAAACAATATATGCCAATACTATTGGCACAGCAACGCTAACCCATGCCATAACTTCAAGAGTATATTTACTTCCTGAACTGTTTTGAATAGTTAAGCTGCTTTGTAAATCAGCATAGCTTGGATAAAATGGAGTTCCGTTAAGTCCTGCTATAACAAAGACAATAATTCCGATTAATACAATTCCAAGTCCTGCTGGCCAGATACCTTTTGTTGAACCTTTGATTCCTTGGAAAATTCCAATAACAAAAAGAACTACTCCAACTAAGAATAAAATTAAAGGAATTGCTGCAAATGCAAGTAAATTTTGCAAATATTTGCCATCAACCAATGTCACTTTTCCGGCTGGATCATGGATATTATAAGAATATCCTTTCATTGTCAACAAACCGTAAAGTACTATTAATAGGGCAATCAACAATACAACAAAACATCTTTTTAAAACTGCTCTTAATCTTTCATGAACTGCTGAAAATTCATTTTGGTCTAAATCATTCATGAGCCATAAAGCACCTAAAATTCTAGCGGCACTAAATGCTAACACACCAAATGCCAAGTTAAACCAAGCTCCGTGACCAAAATCTATAGCAGCTTCAAGCCCTCTTAAATTAAATCCGTTGGCTGCTGTTCCCCAATGTAACACTCTTGTTACAGGATCATAAGTAAAATTACTTCCTGTAAAAAATGTTCCGACAGCAGCACCAATTAGAATCATACCGACTATACCGTTTACATATAAAAAGAATTTATATGTATTTTTACCAATTAAGTTATTGGGTTTATTCATATATTCATATGATACCGCCTGAAATACAAATGTAAATAAAATTAACATCCATACCCAGTATGCACCACCAAATGATACAGAATAAAATAATGGAAATGCCGCATACAACGCACCACCAAATAATACAAGAGTAGTAAATGTAAGCTCCCATTTTCTACCAAGGGAGTTTACAATACCTCTTTCTTCCATTTCATCTTTTGCAACATGCATTAGACTTTGTCCACCTTGAACAAATGTCATAAATAAAAAAAGTCCTCCTAAAACCGCGACAATTATCCAGAAATATACCTGAAGATAAAAATGTGTCGCGTCCACTGTAATTGGTGCCCAAGTCATCAGTGCGCTCCTTTTGGTCCGATTTTTACGACCGTAAATAGGATTTTAAGTTCAGCAATACCTAAAATTACAAATGCACTTAAGAATAAGAAAAATGTTGCCTGAACATTTTGCAATGCAATCGGTGTTACTGAAATTTTTGTCGGAAGCAATCCGAATACTGTCCAAGGTTGTCTTCCAAGTTCTGCTGTCATCCAACCAAAGCTTGTTGCAATCCATGGAAGTGGAACTGATAAAACTGCAAGCTTTTGTAGTACTGCACTGTTTTCAAATGTTCCTTTTGTAACTGCAATATATGCCCATGCAAATAAAATTATAAACCAGAATCCTAAAGTAACCATAATATGGAATGCATAAAATACTGGTGGTACTGGGGGATACAGTTTAGTTGGATCATCAAGATATCCGTAACCCATTAAATCTGCTTTTGTAACTGTCCATCCGTCAACTGTGGTAACCGGAGCATAAAAATCTCTTTTTGCTGCTTCCATTGCCGCAGCATCACCTTTGGCTTTTGCCACGTGATATGCTTTCAAATCTTCAATAGCTTCTTTACCAACTTGATGTAATTTGGCAAATGACCAAATACCGTATTTATCATTTCCATTTACTAAATCTCTAAGTCCAGGAATATAAGCATTTGGATTTCTTTTTCCAAGAAGTGATAATAATCCTGGAATTTCAATTTTAAAACTCCATGCCTCATCATTTGATTTAACATTTCTTGCATCTAAATCTTTTGGAAATCCAAAAGCCACTATTGGTGCACCCTTTTCACCTACATAAAGCCCTTCTGCTGAAGCTATTTTTGTAGGTTGTGTATTTGTAACTTCATAAGCATGTTCATCACCTATAACTACAGTGAAAATAGAAACGATTAAACCGAATGCAGCCGCTACCGCAGCTGATTTTTTAGCAAATTCTACATGTTTTTTTCTAAGCAGATAAAGTGAAGATATACCAAGTACAAATACCGCTGCCAATGTATAACTGGCACTAATAGTATGTAAAAATTTAACCTGTGCAACCGGTTGGGTAATCAATGCCCAGAAATTTTGCATTTCCGCTCTTGCGTTGTCAATAGAAAATCTTAAAAACGCACTGCTTGGATGTTGCATAAATCCGTTTGCAATTAGTATCCAAAGCGCTGAAAGGTTTGAACCAATTGCAAGCAGCCAAGATGCACTTAAATGAACACCTTTACTGACTCTTTTCCATCCGAAAAATGCTATTGCCGCAAAAGTCGCTTCCATAAAGAATGCAACAATACCTTCAACTGCAAGAGGTGCTCCAAACAAGTCACCTACAACCCATGAATACGTAGACCAGTTTGTCCCAAATTCAAATTCGTGAATAATACCTGTTGCTAAACCTATGGCAAAGTTAATACCAAATATCAATTGCCAAAACTGTGTAATGTTTTTCCACTCTTCTTTTCCGGTTTTTACATAGATAGTTTCAAAAAATGCCACTAAAAACGACATTCCTAATGTAAATGGAACGAAAAAGAAGTGAAACAACGCTGTCATTGCAAATTGGGCTCTTGCCCATTCTAGCATTGCATAATCCATTCTATTCCTCCTTTTTATGGTTCGTTGTGATTTTTGTAAGTTGTTTAACATAAAGCTGTGCTTTTGCTTTTTCCCCTTTTACCTGCGAATTGATTGTCGGGAAAAAGAAAACTTTCAGCACTACAAAAATCACAACAAGTTTAATAATAACGATGACCCAGATTTTTTTACCCAGGTCAGACAGGTTTTTAAACCCGTCAATGTAAAAAAACAAGATGCGTTTAAACATAAGCCCTCCTTCGAGGCTAGTAAAAATTATAAATCAAAAATTAAATTGTGTCAATAGTTTTTAATAAAAAATTAATAAAAAAACAGAATAAAAATACTCTTTTTATACATATGAAGATTCATTTATATATAATTTGGTCATTTTTTATACAGGAAAGAAAAAAGGAAAAATTATTCGCTAACGGTTACTTCCTTAGTTTCACTCTCCCAAAGTCCGTGTTTTGTACAGTAAGCCATTGCAGTAAGTTTAAGTTTAGATTTTTTAGGAATAATATAAAAATCTACTTCCACTTGGCTTTTTTCATTTCCAAGAGTACCTGGAGTAAATGTAGCTTGTCCAAGTAGTGTTTCACCATCCCATAATTGCACATATGCAATATAATGGTCAAAATCATCTGGATGAGAATATTCATTTCCGACTTTTACTTTAACTTTAAATTTTTCACCTTTTTTTGCTGTGTCTTCACAATGAATAAATGGTGAGTGTCTGTCTATATAATCTCTTTTTGCTTCTCTGTCAATTTGAGAAATATCTTCGTATCTGTTAATTTTTGGCATTTTGCCCTCCTTTTGTTAAAATTTGTAATATATTATAGCACAAAAAATAAAAAAAGACAAAATCAGTATTTTATTAATAGAAAAAAATTATTAAAGGCTACTAAATGAAACAAATAGATGTTTTTACAGACGGAAGTTCTCTTGGTAATCCGGGACCTGGAGGATGGTGTGCCATTTTAAGGTATAAAAATTATGAAAAAATAATAAGCGGAGGAGAAGATTATACAACTAATAATAAAATGGAGCTTATGGCAGTAATTGAGGCATTAAAACAATTAAAAAAACCATGCATTATAAATTTATATTCCGATTCAACTTATGTATTAAAAGGAATAAACGAATGGTTGGAAAACTGGGTTAAAAAAAATTTTAAAAATGTGAAAAACAAAGAAATGTGGCAAGAATTATATGAATTAAAAAAATTACATACAATCAATATAAACTGGATAAAAGGACATTCGGGCCACAAGGAAAATGAAATTTGTGATAAAATTGCAAAAGAGGAAGCACAAAAAAGGAAAAATTAATGCTTGTAAGCAAAAATGACATTGAAAAATATTTACAAAATATTCCTCCCATTCCAAAATATGCGCTTGAATGTTTGAATGCTTTAAAAGAAGGCAATATAAAAAAAGCGGCAAATGCTGCCAAAAATGATTTAATATTAAAAAAACAATTGGAAAAAATAGTAAATTCAGCAGCTTTTTCCTTAAGAAAAGAAGTTAAAGACATATTACAGTTATTTACTCTTTTAGGAATTGAGAATATTAGGGCAATTGTATATTCATATTTAGTATCCCTTCTTACGCCTAAAAATTGGGAAATATTTAAAATTGATTTTACAGATTTTCAAAAAGAATTTTTAAATTCTTATAAAGAATTTGCCTCATTAGAATTTGGAGAAAACATATACAAAAAATATGCTGAAATCGGTGCGATAATTCCGGCAAGTGTTTGCGTATGTGACTCTCTGCTCGGAGTTAAAAAAGAGAAATTAAATATTATTTTAAGTTCAACACCCATAGAATATGGAACTTTACTTAAAAGATTAACAGGTGAGAGTCTATTTGGTATTGCAGCCAAAATTGCTGAAATATGGGATTTAGAAAAAGAAAAATGTGAAATAATTAAAAAAAGCGAATGTGAAATATGTGATAATCCCTTTTCAGCTCTTAATCATTTTATATTTTTTTATTTAACAAGTAAACCGGCCTTTTTTGATTTAAATTCTTTAATAGAATTTAATCCAAAATGTATTGAATACATTCCAAAAACATATGAAAGGATAAGCAATGATAGCTAAAGATTTGCAAAAGAGTCTGGGGTATCAGTTTAAAAATGAAAAATTGATAACCGAGGCTCTTACACACAGAAGTTACTCTAAAGATTTTAATAATGAAAGACTGGAATTTTTAGGTGATGCGGTTATGGATTTAATTGTCGGGGAATATCTTTTTTTTATCTTTCCCAAAGCTGAAGAAGGTATTTTATCAAAACTGAGGGCGGCGTTGGTAAATGAGGAATCTTTTACAAGATTAGCAAAAAAACTAAACTTGGGAAATTATCTTCTCCTTTCCAATGCTGAAGAAAACAACGAAGGAAGAGAGAAACCTTCAATTCTTTCAAGTGCATTTGAGGCACTTATCGGTGCATTGTATTTGGAAGCAGGCTTTGAAAAAACAAAAGAAATAGCCCTAAATTTATTAAAAAATGTTTATCCTACCATTACGCCTGAAGAACTTTTAAGAGATTATAAAACAAATTTACAGGAAATTACTCAGGCATATTTTGGGGAAGTACCGGAATATAGGGTTGTAAACACTTCCGGGCCCGATCATAAAAAAGAATTCGAAATAGCAGTTTTTATTCAGGGTAAAAAATATGCAAGCGCAAAAGGTAAAAGTAAAAAAGTCGCCCAACAAGAAGGAGCTAAAAAAACTATTGATATTTTAAAAAAAGAACTTAATTTATAATTAATGGTCAATAGAAAATAAAGGGGAAATATGTTTAACAGTTTTGGAGAAATTTTCAGATTTACAACTTTTGGAGAATCGCACGGAAAAGCAATAGGGGTTGTAATAGACGGAGTGCCGGCCGGAATCAATTTTGATGAAGAATTTTTAATAAATGAACTTAAAAGAAGAAGACCAGGGCAAAACAGATTTGCGACCCAAAGAAAAGAAGAGGATTTTCCGGAAGTTTTAAGCGGGATTTTTGAAGGAAAAACTACAGGAACTCCTATTGCAATAGTAATTTTTAATAAAAACGCTAAAAGTAACGATTATTCAAATATAAAAGATATTTTCCGTCCGGGGCACGCAGACTTTACTTATTTTAACAAATACGGAATAAGAGATTACAGAGGCGGTGGTAGAAGCTCTGCAAGGGAGACTGCCGCGAGGGTAGCAGCCGGAGCAGTAGCTAAAATGATTTTAAAAGAATTTGACATTGAAATTGAAGCAGGAATTATTGAAATAGGAGGAATTAGAGCAGAAGATATTGATTTTAATTATTCAAAAAATTCTCCTATTTTAGCCTTAGATAAAGAAAAAGAAAAAATTTGGATGGATTTAATAGATGAAGCAAGAAAAAATCACGATTCCCTAGGAGGAGTTGTAAAACTTAGAATAAAAAATACTCCTATTGGACTTGGTGAACCGATTTATTGTAAACTTGATAATATTTTAGCAAGCGCAATACTCAGCATTAATGCTGTAAAAGGAATTTATATTGGAAATATTAATTCACATAAATTAAAAGGCAGTAAAAATAATGATGAAATTAGTAAAAATGGGTTTTTAAGCAATAATTCTGGCGGAATTTTGGGCGGAATAAGCAACGGAGAAAATATTGAACTTGAAATTTATTTTAAACCGACTCCATCAATTTTTCAAACACAAAAATCTATAGATATTAATAAAAATGAGGTTGAAGTAACTTTAAAAGGAAGACACGATCCAATCGTTGCAATCAGAGGTGCGGTAGTGGCAGAATCTATGGTAGCATGTGTAGTTGCAGATATGTTAATGATTAATTCAATTAGGAGAATGGATAACCTTAAAAAAATTTATTATTAAATTTAAAAGATAAATTACAATAATTTTTTATAATTTCTACTTTTTTCTAAACTCTTTAGATAGATTAAATCCGATACTAATAATAAACAGCTGTTAATTATATTTAGCTGTTAAAAGTCTTGTCTCACGTCCGCTTAAAAGCCATTCGGGTTATTAGTACTGGTCAGCTCAACCCCTCGCAGGGCTTACACCCCCAGCCTATCAAGCAGGTAGTCTTCCTGCACCCTCATGGGAAGGCTCATCTTGGAGTGGGCTTCCCGCTTAGATGCTTTCAGCGGTTATCCCTTCCGAGCTTGGCTACCCAGCGCTGCCCTTGGCAGGACAACTGGTACACCAGTGGCTCGTCCAACCCGGTCCTCTCGTACTAGGGTTAGCTCTCCTCAACCTTCCTGCGCCCACGGCAGATAGGGACCGAACTGTCTCACGACGTTCTGAACCCAGCTCGCGTACCGCTTTAAATGGCGAACAGCCATACCCTTGGGACCTGCTCCAGCCCCAGGATGCGATGAGCCGACATCGAGGTGCCAAACCTCCCCGTCGATGTGAGCTCTCGGGGGAGATCAGCCTGTT
>NZ_ATHR01000001.1:680000-1550097 GCF_000523295.1 Lebetimonas sp. JS085 | reverse complement strand
TCTTTGATTTTTGGTATTATTTTATCCGTTATTGCATTTATTGTAGCTGATGAAATAGAAATTTGATAAAGCTCTTCAATATGTGATTTTATATCTTTATAGCTCATTCCAAGTGCATATAATGATAATATCTTCTCTTCTATTTCATCACTTATTGTTGTTTGATGTTTTTTTACTATTTGAGGCTCAAATCTACCTTCTCTATCTCTTGGGGTAGCAAGTTCAAATTCTCCTGATGTTGATTTAACTGTTTTCCTGTTGTAACCGTTTCTTCTATTTCTTTTACCTTGTAAAACTTCATCTGCAATATGAGATTCAATCTCTGCTTCAAGTGCAGCTTCTACTAATTCTTTAATTAATGGAGCTAATACTCCATCTTTTCCACCTATCTTCTTACCTGCTAATAAATCTTTTACTGCTTTGTCAAAATTAAATTTCTCCATGTCAGTCCTTTCTTCTTTAGTATTTTACCTTGACTGACACGGAATTGCTAACACTCTCGAAAAAAACTTTAAATATAATTTAAACCACTTTTCATTTAATATGATAAAAATTTTTTATTTTTTTATTTTTTCCACATTAGGATGAAAAGCTTTTGTTGAAACAATTATTTTATCCCCTACTTTTAAATTTTTTGTTTCTTTTTTTGTTATAACAATTTCTGTTATCTGGTTACCTATGGAAATAACCGCAATATTTATAACATCATTTTTTTTAATATCTATTATTTCACCTTCAAATGCAAATTTTGCCGAACCACTATGTTTTAACAAAACATCTTTGGTTTTTGAATTTTTAATTATTTTTCCTCCGTTTATTTCAATCACCCTGTTTGAAAGTTTATAAATTTCGCTCGGTGAATGTGAAACCATAATTGTTGTCAAATTAAATTTTTTATGTAAAATTAAAATTTCTTTTTGCAGATTTTTTCTCATATTCGGATCAAGAGCAGAAAAAGGTTCATCCATTAATAAAATTTTAGGTTTTCTCATAAGTGCCCTGATTAATGCAACCCTTTGTTTCTGACCGCCGCTAAGTGTATTTGGAAATCTTTTTTTAAGTTCTTTTAAATTAGTTATTTCAAGCAGATATTCGGCCAAATTATAATCTTTATTTACATATAATAAATTTTCGATTACATTCATATTTGGAAAAAGTGCGTAATCTTGGAAAACAAATCCTATTTTCCTTTTCTGAGGGGGCAAAAAAATTTTTTCATCCTGCCAGACTTCATTATCCACAATAATCTTACTGCTGCTTTTTTCAAGTCCGGCGATAATTCTTAAAAGTGTTGTTTTTCCACTGCCGCTTTCACCCATTATTGCCAAAAATTCACCTTTTTCGAGGTTAAATTCCGCATCTAAATCCATATTTCCGCTGCTTCCGTGAAGTTTTTTAAAGATTTTAAAATAATTCATATTTTCTCTTTTGTTTTTCATTAAAAATATATACAAATAATAAAACCAAAAAACTTATAATAAGCATTATGGCACTGTAAAAATGGGCTGATTTATAATCCATCATTTCTACATAATCATATATTGCAACACTTGCAACCTCCGTTTTCCCGGGGATTGAACCACCCACCATCAATACAACCCCGAATTCCCCCACAGTATGGGCAAAAGTGATAATAACCGCAGTCATTATCGAACTCTTCATATTGGGAAGTATTATTTTAAAAAGTGTGGTTAATTTCCCTTTACCGCTTAAAAAGCTGGCCTCTATCAATTTTTTATCTATATTATCAAATCCGTTTTGCAAAGGCTGAATCATAAACGGAAAAGAATATATACTGCTTGCGACAACAAGCCCTTCAAATGTAAAAACAAGTTTTATATTAAAAATTTCATAAATTATTTTTCCTATAAATGAATCCTGTGATAATAAAATAAGCAGATAAAATCCGAGAACTGAAGGCGGCAATACAATAGGAAGCGCGCTTAACGCCTCTAAAACCGGTTTTATTTTTGATTTTGTATTTGAAAGAAAATAAGAAAACGGAATACCTACAAAAAGCAATATAACCGTTACTGAAAAAGCCAGTTTAAATGAAAGGAAAAACGGTGTTAAATCAATCAACACTGACTCCTATTTCACTTGCCCTAATCATTAAAAAAACCCTCTCTCCTATATTAATATTTAATTTTTCAAATGATTCTTTTAAAATCAACACTTCTATTTCTTCATTGTTAAAATTACAATAAATATTTGTAAAAATTTCACCAATTTCAATCTTTTCAACTACAGCCGCTAAATTATTTTCTATTGTGCTTTTACATTTTTCTTTTGACAAAGAAACCATTGTCGGTTTAAAAAATAGAAAAGCTTCATTTTTAATTTCAAAATTCATCTCAAGCATAACAACCTTTATCGTTTCATTAACACTTTTAAACGTTAATAAATTTATATTGTTTTTATTTTCAATATTGATTAAATCGGCCTTTATCTTATTCATTTACATTATACCCGTATTTTTTAAAAATTTTTTTTGCTTCTTTTGAAAACAAAAAATTATAAAAACGAAGCCCTTTTTTATTTAACAATACCGCCCCCTGATTAATAGAATTGTAATTGTGTGGCAATTCAATCCAATTTTTGTACATTTTTGTTTTTGGAGAAAAAAGAAGGGCTTTTGCCACAATTCCGGAATCTGTTGAATGAATGGCATAATTAAGTGCTGCCGAAACTGTTTCGGCATATACAAGTCTATTTTTTATTTTTTTGTATAATCCCGTATTTTTTAAAAATTCGACAGCGGCTTTCCCGTAAGGCGCTGTTTTCGGATTTGCAATGGCGATGGAAGCAGAATTTAATATTATATCTTTATAACCACCTTTTAAAAGTTTTCTGCTAAAAAGAACTATTGCCCCTTTTGCATAAATTTTAGGTTTGGTTAATGTCAATCTTTTTTTATACAAAGCAAAAGGATATTTCATATTGGCAGCTAAAAACACATCATAATTTGCCCCGTGCATTATCTGGGCAGTAAGTTTTCCGCTACTCGCCAAAATTAAATTAATTTTATCCTTGGGATAATGTTTATTGTAAGATTTTATGATTTCAGGCAGTGCATAGGCATTTCCGGCAGCAGATGCTACATATATTTCATTTGCGGATAAAAAAACATTTAAGAAGAAAAAAATAATAAATTTTTTCATTTATAACCCTTTCAACTTTAATTTTTAAATATAATGCAAATTTTATTCTAGTATTATACTCATTCGTTATATAATTTATCTAATTCCATTTCATTCATATGTTCTCTTCCCGCTTCAACATCATCTATAATTTTATTAAGCTCTGCATGCCTTTTAATCAAGGCATCAATATGAGGATTTTCAGCAGCTAATTTTTCCATTACAGGTATTAATTCCGGACAACATTCTTTAAACATATTTATCTCCTTTTTGTGAAATTATACCTAAAAAGGGCAGCAAGTTGGATTATCTTCTTCATCTTCTTGAAATTCTTCATAAAAATCATCATATTCTTCATCCAATTTTTCTCTGTTTTCTACTGGTTTACATTCTGTACATTCCGCTATTTCATATTCTTTATATTCATCTTTATTCAAAAAATTTTCAACTTCGTTAAACAAATGAAAATTAACATACTCAAAATTATTATTAAAACCGGTTTTAATTTCCATAAATTTGTCACACAAATCCGAATGAATTTCAATTTTTTTATTATCATTGTCTATTATAAGTTCATAAGCCATTTTACCCCTTTAAATGTATTTCATATTTTTTTTCAAAATCGTTTTTTACTTCTAATGTTAAATTTTTAAAATAAAATTTTCTCCAGTTTAAATTAATGCCTTTTGGAACAATAAAACTTCCCCTGTTGCCTGTTATATCCACTATCTCAATATCGGCTTTTAAAGGAAGTTTTATTTTTGTTGTTTTATTTATTCTGTAAAATTGATTATTTATTTTCAGTTTAACGCTTGGAAAAATCTCTTTTAAATAAATATTTTTAATATATTCATCTATATTTGATTTAATATTATATAAATTAAAAAATTCCCTCAGCATTACAAGATGGGTATAAACTTTATCCTTTAAACTCGGCAGTTGTTTGGAAGCTTCTATACAAAATGCCTTTACATTATGTTTTAAACACCAGCCGGTAAGTGCTTTTTTTTGTTCTTTATGAATATTACCGGTAAATGTTTTTGTGTTTATAATAGAAACTGGCCATTTTAAATATTTATTGACATTGTTTTTAACAAATTCAGCTTCTTTAAAAAGTTCAAAATTTTTATATCTAACTTCATCAATTACAACACTCTGTCCCCACGAATGCCTGTATTTTGAACTAAATCCGTATCCGTCATGCATAGAAATCAGTAAATCCGGTTTAAAATCGAGTATTGCCTCTTTAAGAAGTTCCACATAATAAAAATCAGGGTCCTTTTTTGAAATATAATCAAATTTTCTGTTCATATCCCCGTTATATCCCCTTACATCCGCTAAAATTGAAGTAAAATTGCTTCTTGGAATAATTAAAACATCAGCTTTTATATCCATATCCACCAGTAAATCTGCAGCTTTGTAAGCCCCCATTTCATTGCCATGAATTCCGCCGATAATTAAAATTCTTTTGCCACTTCCTTTTTTATAAAAATACTCAAATGGTTTTTTAGGCAAAACAATATGATTATGGGATTTTGCAAAAGATAAAGTAGGAAGTATTAAAGAAGAAGCAATTAAAAATTTTCTTCTATCCACTTAAAAAACCTTTTTTTATAATTATACATCAAATTTATATAATATTTTCTTATATTAATAATAATTTAAACTTATTAAGCTAAAGTTGCAAAAAATTTAAGGAGGCATAATGCAACAAATGATTTTACAGGAAAAATATCCGGTATTTGTATTGGATGTATATAAAGATGAAACACACTATAAAACTACCGATGAAATAATTAAATTTTTTAAAGAAAAAATTAATTCCCATCCTATATGTACATATATAGGAGAATTTGACCATTTTACCCATACAAAAAATCTTCCAAACGGAGAAATTGCAAAAGGTATTAAAGACTGCAAAATTATTATATTTTGTTTTGGAAATAAAATATTAAACGGAAAAATAACTGCTGTTAGGCCAAGAAGTATCGGTGTTACTGAATTTGAAGATAAGTTTGAAATAGCTTTTCTTGAAGCTCCCGCTTTAATCGCAAATGATGTAATGGAAGGATGGGTAAAAGATATTAAAGAGAATCTATAACCACTTTTACATCAGCCCCTTTTGCAAAATAAGGGGCTGTTGTAACTATTGAATCAACCCCTGTTTTTGCATACTCTTCCACATTATTAGTATTAATCCCTCCTGCACTTATGGGCAAGTTCTACTACTTGCTTAGTTGTCTCAATATCCACTTTATCAAGCTGAATAACATCCACTTCAATATCTATTAATTTTTTAGCCATTTCTAAATTATCAGTTTCAATTACCCATTTTTTTTCAATCGTTTTATGTTTTATTTTTTTAAATTCCTTAAAAAATTTATCCCAGCCTCCGAAAAGTTTTACATAATTATCAAAAACCAAAACCGTTTCATTTGTTGTAATTCTGTGGGGCATTGCGCCTCCGTCTATTATAGCGTTCAGGGCTATTTTTTTAGTAAAAGGAATTATTTTTCTTGTAGTTAAAATTTCAATATATGGGTTAATATTTTTTGCCTTTTTAACCATTTCATATGTGTAGGTAGATACGGAAAGCGCATATTCAAAAATATTTTGTGCAACTTTCCAAAGAATTAAAACATTTTCCCCCTCGGCTTCAAATATTTTACTGCCAGCAGTTAAAAATTTAGAATCTTTTTCTTTAAAATTTACTTTTAAATCAAGTTCCCTGCATAATAATTCAACTAATTTATTACCGGTAACAACAGCATCTTTTCTGGTAAAAAAAGTAATCTTGCCCAAACCCTCAATATTTAAAAGTTTGGAAGTCAAATCAAAATAAGGCATATCTTCGCTGATAAGTCTTGCAATATCCTCTTTTGTATAATACATCTTTTTTCCTTATATATTTTTTTATATAACGTTGGATGAATTATACAATATTTAAAAATAAAAAAGCAAGTTATATCAATTGAAGATGGAAAATTAAGGGAAAAACAAGAGATTTACCCTTGTCTTTCTTTTATAATTTCTGCCGCCACATTTTGAGGATACCATTGAATAGGTTCCCCTACCCTGAGTCATACTTCTAAGGTCTGTTGAATATCCGAACATTTCCGCAAGAGGTTACAAACCTTTAATTTTTGAAACAGCTTCAAGTGGTGTTAAAACTTTAACTTTTGACTTTTTAAAGCCTTTTTTATCCCGAGTGACAATATAATCAATTCCGTTTAAATAAGCACTTGAATAAATAATACTATCTTCGAAATCATTAAAATCACTCTTAAGTGCACCAAGTATAGTATTTTTATTTACTTCACTTATTTCAAAAATTTTTAAAAGTTTATAAATAACTTCATTAGCAGTTCTTTTATTAATTGATTTTGCTATTAAATAATAAATCGTATCAATACTTGAAGCGCATAGATAACCTATTACTTTTTTATTCTCAATTGCACTAAATATTTTATATATTTCGTCAAAAAAAGGTTCTCTTTCAAGAAAAAAATCCAGTACAATATTTATATCTAAGAGCATTTTCATAAATATTTTTCCTCTAAATGTTTATAATAATTTTTTTCATCTAATTTTTTATTTTTTAATATTCCGGCTAATGAATTTGTAACAGGTGAAGATTCATTTTTTTCAAGTAATGATTTAAAAAATTCATTTACAATTGCAGATACACTTGTATTTTTTTCTTTTGCATATTTTTTTATTTTTTTAATTAATTCTTTATCACTGTAAAGCGTAATTTTAGCATTCATTTTACTACCTTATCGTATAGTTTCTTTAATATTATACGATAATTTTAATTAATTTTCAATGAACTATTTTGTGCATCATGAAAAATAAATCAAAGTAATACCAATTCTCAATTAGTTAGTTACTTTAAAAATATTTAAAATTCCCCTTATTTCAATACTTTTCATCATTTTCCATTGTCAATTGATATTAATTTTCTTTTAAATTTACAAACAATTTCTCTTTTAAATCCTCTCGATTTCCTTAACCACTCCTGTTATTTTATCGGACTAACTTATAAATTAGTGTCAAACACCTTTAATTATAAAAACAAAAAAACAAGGAAAAATTACCCTTGTCTTTCTTTTATAATTTCTGCCGCCACATTTTGAGGGACTTCTTCATAATGGTCGAATACCATTGAATAGGTTCCCCTACCCTGAGTCATACTTCTAAGGTCTGTTGAATATCCAAACATTTCTGCAAGAGGAATAAATGCTGTTACTTTTTTAATTCCATGGCTATCTTCCATAGAATTTACCTGGCCTCTTCTTCTATTTACATCCCCAATTACATCACCCATATACTCTTCCGGTACTTCAATTTCAACTTTCATAATCGGTTCAAGTATAACAGGATTTGCTTTTTTGGCACCTTCTTTAAATGCCATGCTTCCGGCAAGTTTAAACGCCATTTCGCTTGAGTCAACCTCATGGTAACTTCCGTCATAAAGTTCCACTTTAAAATCAACCACCGGGAATCCTGCCAAAATTCCGCCCTGAGATGCTTCTTGGATACCTTTGTCAACTGCAGGAATATATTCTCTTGGGATTACCCCACCTTTAATTAAATCAACAAATTCATAACCTTTACCAGGTTCTTGCGGAATAAGTCTTATAAATACATGCCCGTATTGACCTCTACCGCCTGATTGTTTTGCATATTTGTATTCTTGCTCGACTGTTTTTTTGAATGTTTCTCTGTATGCAACCTGAGGTTTACCTGTATTACATTCCACTTTAAATTCTCTTTTAAGCCTGTCTACAATAATTTCAAGATGCAGCTCACCCATACCTGAAATAATTGTCTGACCGCTCTCTTCATCGGTTGCAACTCTGAAACTCGGGTCTTCTTCTGCTAATTTTTGAAGTGCAATAGCCATTTTTTCCTGGTCGGCTTTTGTTTTAGGCTCAACCGCAACTGAAATAACCGGGTCTGGGAATTCCATTTTTTCCAAAATAACGGGTCTGCTTTCATCACATAAAGTATCACCTGTCAATGTGTTTTTAAGACCTACAATAGCTCCGATTTCACCGCTGTAAAATTCACTGACTTCTTCTCTTTTATTAGAATGCATTCTAAGAAGTCTTCCGATTCTCTCTTTTTTGTTTTTAGTTGAGTTTAATACATAACTGCCTGCTTCAATTACACCTGAATAGAATCTTGTAAATGTTAGTTTACCGACAAACGGGTCAGTCATAATTTTAAATGCAAGTCCGCTGAAAGGTTGGTCATCACCAGGATTTATGCTTATTTCCTCACCTGTTTTAGGGTCAATTCCCTTAATCCATGTAACTTCTGTAGGAGAAGGCAGATAATCAATTACAGCGTCAAGCAACGGTTGAACACCTTTGTTTTTAAATGCGGTACCGCATAACATTGGAACAATTTCTATATTTAATGTGGCTTTTTTAATAGCCGCTTTAATTTCATCAGCAGTAATTTCTTCTCCGGCAAAATATTTTTCCATTAATGCTTCATCTGTTTCAGCAACTGATTCAATAAGTTTTTCCCTGTATTCCTCCGCTTTATCCCTAAGTTCAGCCGGAATGTCTTCAACTTTGTATTTACTTCCAAGTGCCGCTTCATCTTCCCATACAAGAGCTTTCATTTGAACTAAATCCACAACACCTTTAAAATTCTCTTCCGCCCCGATTGGAATTTGAATAGGAACCGGATTAGCTTTTAATCTTTCTTTTATCTGTTTTTCAACTTCATAAAAATTAGCCCCGATTCTGTCCATTTTATTAACAAATGCAATTCTTGGGACATGATATTTGTTTGCCTGTCTCCAAACTGTTTCACTTTGAGGCTGAACACCGCCGACGGCACAAAATACTGCAACCGCACCGTCAAGCACCCTCATACTTCTTTCGACTTCAATAGTAAAGTCAACGTGTCCCGGAGTATCGATAATGTTAATTTGATGTTCTTTCCAAAAACATGTTGTAGCAGCCGAAGTAATTGTAATACCTCTTTCTTTTTCCTGTTCCATCCAGTCCATAGTCGCTGCACCTTCGTGCACTTCACCTATTTTATGACTAACACCGGTATAATATAAAATTCTCTCCGTTGTTGTAGTTTTACCTGCGTCAATATGAGCAGCAATACCTATATTCCTAACTTTTTCGATAGGCGTTTTTCTTGGCATTTTATCTCCTTAAATTTTTTGAAATTATATCAGACTTTGAAGTTTGTAAATTTGAAGAAAAGGGGAGGAGAAAGCTCTCCATTTTCAATTCTCCATTTTCCATTAAAATATTACCATCTGTAATGAGCAAATGCTTTGTTTGCCTCTGCCATTCTGTGAGTATCTTCTCTTTTCTTGAATGCCGCTCCTCTTTCGTTTGCCGCATCCCAAAGTTCGTTAGAAAGTCTTTCCACCATTGTTCTTTCATTTCTGTTTCTTGCGGCATCAACTATCCATCTGATAGAAAGTGTTTGTTGTCTTTCAGGTCTCACTTCCATAGGGACCTGGTATGTCGCCCCACCGACTCTTCTGCTTCTAACTTCCAAAAGCGGTTTTACATTTTCAATAGCTTTGAAAAATACATCTATTCCTTTTTCTTCACCTTTGCTATCCAATCTTTCAATAGCACCGTAAACTATTTTTTCGGCAATTGTTTTTTTACCGTCCCACATAATTTTATTAATAAATTTTGTAACTATTTCACTCTTAAATACCGGATCCGGCATTACCGCTCTTTTAGGCGCTCTTCTTCTTCTCATAAAATCTCCTTCTCTTCAGTTTTTTTTACCCATATACAGGGACTTACTCTACCAGCTTTGGCAGTGAGGAGGCAAATCAATGGACAATTAAACAATTAAAAATGGAATTTTACATTTTCCATTTTACATTTTCCATTAAAAATTCCTCCTACTATAACCAAAACGCAAATTAACCTAAACTACACAAAAATCAAAAATTATTTTTTACCGGCTTCTGCTTTTTTAGTACCGTATTTACTTCTTGAGTGTACTCTTCCTTTAACTCCGGCGGTATCCAACGCACCTCTTACGATGTGATATTTAACCCCAGGCAAGTCTTTTACCCTACCGCCTCTTACAAGCACAATGCTATGTTCTTGCAGGTTATGACCGACACCGGGTATATAACTAATTACCTCATACCCGCTGGTAAGGCGAACTTTTGCAACTTTTCTAAGTGCAGAGTTCGGTTTTTTAGGAGTAGTCGTATATACTCTTGTACAAACCCCTCTTCTTTGAGGACAGCTTACAAGTGCAGGTGATTTTGATTTTTTAATAACTTGTTTTCTACCTTTTCTAACTAATTGGTTTATAGTAGGCATTCTTTTCCTTTAATCAGTTTTTTAGTGTGGAATTATACCAAAATAAAAGAAATTTATTAAATTTTTTTATTTATTATTTACTTAAAAAAAGGAAATTAAAATCCTTTAAAGAAATTTTGAATAGGCAAATTTTTTTCAATCTGTTTTTTTATCTCTTCTTTAGCCTTCCTTTTAATTTCTGCTTTTAAAAATTTACTTGCATCAATTTTTATAGATGGAGAAGTTAATTTACCTTTTAATTTAATATAAATTGGTCTTTTCATTATTTCTAAAAGAAGCTTTGAGTCTATATATTCTTTATCTAAATCTACAAAAGCTTTTTTAGAAGAAATGTGAGTCAGTTTGCTTTTCATATCCAAATCGCTTATTATTTTTTTATCATTTATAATAGAGTGAATAGTTGTTTTTTTATAAATTTCTCTTGTTAAATCAAAATGAGCCAGAGAATTTATTAAAAAGCTGAGCTTATTAGGTAAAAAGTGGCCGTCAATCAAATTAGCATCCAAAACGCCTTTTTTATTTAAAAGGTTATATTTCAAATCAATATTTGCGGTTGAATCAAAAATTTGAGGATACATAAGCATATCCATAAGTTTTACAACATATAGATTTTTTGCATTTAATGTAAAATCGTTGTTTAATAATTTATAATTTATATTACCTCCGAGTGTTTTAGAGTTTCCTGTAATTAATAAATCTTTATCCTTTTTTATATTTCCAAATACCCTAATTTTACCTTTTAAATGTTTTTTTGTTGCAAAATAGAGTTTGTCTAAATTTGGAATATTTATTGAATAAGTGCTTGTAAATATATTTTTATTAATATTGTATTTTCCATCCGGCAAATTAGCATTAACAACATTTGAATTTAATTTTGTATTTATTAAAGCTATTGAATTTTTTATATTGACATTTGAATTTAGATTATATGAAATAGCAGCATTTGTAAAATTAAACTCTTTATACAACACATATTTATCTGTTTTCCCTTGTATATTGGCAATTATTTTTCCGTTTAAATCTTTGTTAAAATAAATTTTTCCATTTGAGTTAATATTTCCGTAACTGTATATCGGCTGATAAACCATATAAAGCAGTTTATTTATTTTAATATTATTCACTCTATAAATTAATTCTTTTTTACCCAAATTTGTTTGATAATCTATATTTCCGCCCGCTAAATATGCGATTCCTTTTACCAATAAATTGTCTGTTTTACCTTTTATGTTGCCTTCTGTTTTAAATTTTCCCCTTATTTTTTGATTTATAACAGGTGTTAAAACAGATAAATTATCGGCCAAAACAATATATTTGGAACTTAAATAATTGTTTTCAAATTTGCCGTTTATATTTGCCTTTAATAAATTGGAAACTAAATTGGCAAAAAAGTTTATTTTTTTATCTTTCATTAAAGCTTTTGCATTTAAATTAAGCGCAGTTTTTGGAAGTGTTAAATTATACTCTTTTTTCAATAAATTCCTGTTAACAGTTGCATTTTTAATATAAGCTTTTATATTCCCGTCCAAATTGTTAATATCAATACTGTTTAAAACAATGTTTGAATTTAATTTTCCGTCTATAAATTTAGGTTTATTAACTATATAAAGAAGGCTTGCTAAATCCAGATTTTTAATATCTGCCAAAATTTTTGAAACTTTTTTATTTTTAAGTTCAACAAAATAATTACTGTTACTTTTTGCAAAATTTGTGATTCCTTTTATTTTTATATCTTTGATATTTCCTTTAATGTTTCCACTCGTATCCACACTTCCTCTTAGTGGATAATTAACTATATTTTTTAAATTATTTAAATTATCAATATGAACATTGTAATTAATATTGAAATTCTGGGAAAAAAGTGAATAATTTCCTTTAATATTTGCTACCGAATTTTTTAAAAGTTTAATTTTTAAATCAATATTGCCAAAGCCAACCCTAAATTTATCAAAAGAAATTTTAACAGGGGATTTTGAATTAATCTGACTTTCAACGATAGGTTTTAAAAGCGCGTTTCCCGGAGGCGTAAATAAAAAAACTATAAAAGCTGCAAATATTACAATAACAGAAGAGAAAAAAATTAAAAATTTTTTCATATTTTCCCTTTTTGCTAATTATAGCAAAAATAAAATTATGAATTTTTAATTAAATATATAAATTTTCTTTCCTTAAAAGAAGGTATATTCATCTCCTGTCTGTATTTAACAATGGTTCTTCTTTGCATATTTATATTAAATTTCTTATTTACAAATTCAAGAATTTCCTTATCGCTTAAAGGTTTTTCCTGATTTTCATTTTCAATAAGATTTTTTACAAATTCTTTTATTTCAACAGTTGAAACATTGTTTATATTATTTGCAAAAAAATCTTTAAATGCAAATATACCCCATTCTGTCTGAATAAATTTATTCTTTATTGCCCTTGAAATTGTGGATTCGTTAAATCCTAATTCTTTGGCGACATCTTTTAACCTAAGTGGTTTTAAACTGCCGCCTACAAAAAAGCTATACTGTTTTTCGGTAATGATTAACGCAATATTATAAAGGGTTTTTTTTCTGAGATCCAGCATATTCACAAGTTCTTTCGCCTCTTTAAATTTCTTTTTCAGATAATTATTCGAATCGTTTACAAAATTTATTTTAACATCCGGATAAAACTGGCTGTTCATCATAATAACTAATTCACCTTTTTCAAAAAAAATATGCATATCCGGAACAATATGTTCTTTGTTTTTTTTAAATTCAACGGCAGGGGGATATTTTAAACGCTTTAAAATATCTTTTGCATCTTTAAAACGTGGATGGTTGATAAATTTGTCCATAGAACTGAAATTTTTAATTATATTACTTAAAAGCAGGCTGAGTTCATCATCTAAATCATATTCCACAAGCTGGAACAAAAAAGCCTCTTTAAAATTTTCTGCGCCTATTCCGCTAGGCTCCAAGTATTCAAAGCGCTGTCTTACAGATTCCACAAATGTAGGCGTAACATTGCAAATATTGGCAATTTCTTCTATATTTCCCTCAAAATAACCCTCTTTATTTATATTTAATATAATCTCTTTTGCAACTTTTTGGGATTTTTTTGTAGGGAATAAAGGCGGAATTATCTGTTCTTCCAAAATTTCATATAAATTTTTTTCATTTATGCTCAAAGCTTCTATAGAATCGGTTGAAGCGTTTGAAACACGGTTTACATATTCACTGTAAGCTTTTGGTGAAGTTTTGTTTGATATTTCAATACAGGGATTTTCATAAGATATGGTTCTTAAATGCTCATCGAGTTCTGTAACTGAACACTCAAGTATCGGAAGCCACATTTTCATAGAAAGGCGCGGCACCTGTTTTTGAGACAAACTCTGTTTTAGTTCCATAAAAACCCCATATAATATTTTTACAATATTATATGCAATTTTTGTTCTAAACGAAAACGGCTAAATTATCCGATTCAAAAAGAATCGGAACTAATACCTTATACGTACAAGTCCGTTCGGTTTAGCAATTTTCATCTGACATGCAAGTCTTGCTTTAGGGCTGTTTTCATTCAACATTTTCATAACAGCTTTTTCTTTTTCATTCATTTCATTCAAATACTCCATCCCTGTTTCAATATATACAACACAGGTTCCGCATTCTCCGTCTCTGCAACCAAAAGGTAAAGCGGAACCGGATGCTTCCACAATATCCTGGATAGTTTTACCAGGTTTAACATTTACAGCTAAAAAATCATTTACAATCTCTACTCTTGTTGTCATTTTTTACTCCTTTTTTTTATTCAAATGGTTTTACAAGTATGTCTGTTTGTATAATACACTGACATGCAAGTCTAATAGGTGTTTGTCTGTTATACTGCTGGGCTATTTCAGCCTCTTTTTTTGAAATGGCTCCCATTTCTATCAAAGTGTTAAGTTCTTTATCTTCCATATATACCGGAACGGCTTCCGGGTCATAACCCTCTTCATCCGGTTTTAATGTATCTTTTAATTTTAATTCTTCAATTTTAACGGCACAGCTTCCGCAGGTACCGTCTTCACATTCACTCGGTATTTTAACCCCGTTTAGTTTTGCAACTCTTAAAAGTAAATCACCTTTTTTTGCAAAAATCCTTTTATCCATTCCTTCACCGAATCCGCAAAAAATCACACTTACCATTTATTCTCCTTTTTTTTATTTATTTAAAACAGATTCATTTTATGTACTTTTACTTTGAATCTGTTTTTTCTCTTTTTTCGCACGGTGTTCTCTAATCCATTTTAATTCTTCTTCCACCTCATCATAAAAATCATCATCTTCCACCGCTTCAAGCTCATCTTCCCTGCATCCGAAAATTACGCCTTTTTCCAAAAAATGGACTTCATAAATTCTTATTACCTGTAAAAAATCCCCGATATGCTTAACATATCCCTCTTCCCCGGGTTCAATCAAAATGGCGTTTCTTTCATAAAAAGGGTTTGTTCCGTCATTTTTTATAGGGACTTTTATCCTGACCCTCTGACCTATTTTAAATTTGGGAAGTATTTCATCTTTTGTTGAAGATGAAATCAATCCTTCTTCAGCTACTGTTAATTTTTTCATCATTTACTCCTTTACACTGCTGCAGCTGCTTGCGCCAAGACAGAATCTACAAGGAGACGGCCTGCTGAATGTGTCCCATATTTCCGCAGCACTCGGGGAATAACCGTTTTCAAAATTTTTATAAATATTATAAAAGGCAAATTTATAAAAATCCAGCTCTTTTTGCTCATTTTCAAACTCTTCTTTTTTTGATTTTTCAAGCATTTCACCGAATTTTTTTAAAATATGGAATCTTTTTACACTTACAAGATTTTTATCATATTCAATATCAAAAAAATCAAAATATTCCTCTATAGTTTTCAGTTTTTTAAACTCTTCAAGTTTACCCATAACCTCTCCTTAAAGATTCATCTCTTTTTTAATCTGTTCAGCCCATGCGGCCACTCTTTCTTCGGTCAAATCCGGCTGATTAATATCATCTATGGCCAAACCGCAAAATTTTCCGTCTTTCGCAGATGCCGAATACTCAAAATTATATCCATCAATCGGCCAGTAACCGTATTCACAATCGGCTCCAAGCTTTGTAAAAACTTCTTTAAGTTTTGCCAAAGCACTTACAAAATGTTCCCCGTGTGTAACCTGATCCCCGGCACCGAAGAAAGCGACTTTTTTACCGCTTAAATCCGGCATTTCATTTTCAAGCTCAAAAAGCGGGTCGACCCAGTCCCTTTGAGGGTCCCCCTGTCCCCAGGTTGAAGAGCCTAAAAGCAACACATCATATTCTTCAAACTGTTCAATGCCGTCAAAATCCTCTTCCATATTTATAAGTTCACTCTCTTCAAAAAATTCCTCAAGCATTTCTGCGGCATTTTGGGTAACTCCTCCGCTGCTTCCTACAAATATTCCAATTTTTGCCATTTTTAATCCTTGCATGGTTTATACTGTAAATATGTTTTATAGGCTTTATTTAACATTTTTTCCCCGTCTTCATATAGTTTTTCAAGAGTTCTATAACTAAAACGGTGCGCATCTTTAAAATATTTGTTAACCAAAACAATTTTATCCGCAATAACGACACATCTACCGAAACCTTCATGACTCATTTCCATAACAACATTACACATTACACCGGTTTTTCTCTCAAACAATAAGGCAAGGGCATTGAAAATCATTTTTATTTCATTTATCCAGATTTCATCAATATCCGCAATAATCGGAATATTTTTAAGTTCTTCTTTTGTTTTTACATATTTTTTTGTTAACAGTTCCTCATCGCTCATTTTAGACCAGCTTCCAAACTGATCAGAAGCTCTTAGCTGTCTTACAAGCTCTTTTTTAAAATCTTCTTTGTCAAATTTAATTTCTTTCATTATTACCCTTTTATTCATATTTCCAAAAATCAAGTCTCGGGTCTTTTTCAGTTTCAAAATGCATAATTTTTTTAATCCAAGGCGGGGGATTATTGTTTAACATATATACAAACTGATTTAACAGTTCTTCAATATCGTCTGTATATTTAACTTTTACCGGGGTAATGCCAGAAGAGATAACTTTTGCGGCATCACCGCCTATAATGCTTTTGCAATACATTATATTTACGCCTTTTAAAGCCGAAATTTTATATTCCGTTTTTTCCCCCTCAGGCAGATTGGAAGTATCTGTTTCAATAATTCCGCTTGTTGTATATCCCTCTTTTGTAATATCGTAAACAATAAATTTTTTTGCTCTTGAAAAATTTTGATTAACTTTTTTTATATCATCCGTTGCAAAGGCAACTTTTAATACATTTTTTTCATCTCCTTCTGAGATTACGTCTATTTTTACAGTTTTAGCCATGTGAAAGCTCCTTATTCAGTATGTTCGCAACTTCAAATAAAAAATATGCCCCGCCTTCATAAAGCTGGTCATTTTTTAACTGATTTCCAAATTCTTCATAATTTGGAAAACCTCTTACAATTAATTTTGCATTACTTCCTAAAGAGTGCAATATCCGTTCCCCGTGGAAATTACTGATTAACATATCACACTCATTTAAAAAACTTTCAGCATCTTCCAAATCACCCACCAAAGCATTCTCCGCTTTAATATCTTTTAACACATTTGATGGGGTAGTTGCTATTACAGCCTTTATTTTAGCCCCTACACTGTAAAGCAGTTCGCTTATTCCATAGCACATATCAGGTTCACCTGTAATGACAAATTTGTTATCGCTTATTACAAAATGGGTATCAAGCATAGCGTCTAAAAGCCTGCCTCTCCATTTTTTTATATGTTCAGACGGTTCTTTTTGAGAGATATTCATAAGAAATGCCACAAAATTGTCAGTTGCATTTAACCCTGTTAAACTGTTGAAATGTTTATGTTTAATTTTTGGATTTTTTTCTAAAAGAGCATCTGCAGCGATTTTCATTGATTCCCCTATTGTAACGACATAAGCCGAATCTGCTAAATTTTTAATATCATCTAAAGTAATGTCTCCGTTTCCGAGTTTCCCCTGTCCTTCTCTTAAACATCCGTCAAGCGAGGTGGAAATATCCGGAAGGGCATATGTTTCAAAACCGAAACTTTCGCAAAAACTTTTTATTTTTTCAATTTCAACAGGCTGCAGGGATACATTTGGCAAAAGCAACATCTTTTTATAATTAATCTCTTCTTTCACCTCTGTAAACTGTTCTATTAAAGATTTTGTGGCCAATGCCCATCCGCTTTCCATACCGCCTTCAAAATCGGGCGTGTTTACGTAACAGTAAGGTATGTCTATAAAATTTTTAACACTTTTTACATCATCTCCTTTTGTTTCCGTAAGCCCTGTTGTATGAAGGCCTATTAAATCGGGCTTAAATTTATATTTATTGATTATATTTTCCACAGCTTTTAATATTGTTTCATATCCGCCCTCAAGAACAGCGGTAATATCTATTACGGAAGTGTTGTACATAGCAATTGGTTCATTATAATGACTTGTCAGAAAAACTTTTGTAAATGAAGCACATCCTTTAGAACCGTGCATTAAAGGAAGGCAGTTTTTAACCCCCATAAATGCCAGAGCAGCACCCATAGGCTGGGAATGTTTTATAGGATTTACCTGAAGCGGTTTTTTTACTGTATTCATAATTCAACCTCCCAAGGTGCTTTTTTTGAGTAATTTTTAAATACCGGATTATCCAAAACATTGTCCAAATCTTTTGCTAAATTTAGAAGTCCCCCGTATCCTCCGTAAATTTTCTTTTTTTCCTGATTTACATTAATATAAGGTATTCCTTTTTTAAAAGCGGTATACAAACTTCTTCCCCCGCCTAAAAGAATGTCAGCGCCATATTCTTCCACTATTTTTATCTGCTCAGACGCCGGGGATTTCATTAAAATAATATCTTCTCCCAAAATTTCTTTTGCTTTTTTTATATCACTTTCAACAGATTTTGCAACAGAAGTGGCTATAACTTTAATTCCCAAATCCTTCAGAGCTGAAGCTATAGACCATGCTTTTTCACCTCCTGTATTTAAAACAGCTTTTTTTCCTCTGAATTTTTCAATATACGGTTTTAGCTTTTTATCGATTTTAGCTTCTTCGTTTTTTGTTACTTCAATAGCTTTTTCAACAAGTTCAGAATCTCCCAAAGCTTTGGCTATCTTAATAATGGAAGCAGATGTTTCACTTTTTCCGTAAAATGAGGCGGATATCCAGGGAATATCATATTTTTCTTTCATTTTCCTGCAAAGCGTTATTAAAGATTTTGAACAGTTTATTACGTTCAGTTTTGCCCTGTGGGCTGTTTTTATTTTTTCAATTCTCCCATCTCCGCTTAATGTGCTTAAAACCCTGATACCTATCTTTTCCAACACAGGGGTAATTTGCCACAAATCACCAGTAACATTATAATTTCCTATTATATTAATATCATAAGGGGTGGTATATTCAGGCTCTTTTGTGCCTATAAGATATTCCAACACATCTTCACCGGCAAGTCTTGAACCGAGATTTTTACTTCCGACAAAACCCGGTGCATGCACAGGCACTATTGGAATATTAAATTTTTCACTTTTTGTTTTACAAACTGAATCTATATTATCACCTATAAGAGCGGTTACACAGGTCTGGTATACAAAAATGGCCTCGGGAGAATATTTTTTCATAATATATTCAATGGATTCATCAAGCCTTTTATCACCTCCGAAAATTATGTCGTTTGTTGTAATACCTGTGGTAAAACCCATATATGTAAAATTCGCTTTTTTATATGAGCTCGGAGTCTGTCTTGTTTCCCACGAAGCGCCGAGGCATGTTTGGGGGCCGTGAACCAGATGCACCGCATCAGCAAACGGAAAAAGAGAAATCTGCGCACCTTCAAAAGCGCATCCTCCCGCTCCAAGACCGGGTTTAACTATATTACAGCCTTGTTTTTTATTTTTTGAATGCTCGCAGGCACTCTCATTTAATAATTCTTTTATTTTTTTTCTTCCAACCATATCAGCTCCTTTTAAAAGGATATGCATTTTTTATTCTAAATTGGGGAATTTATAAAAGAAAAATTATAAAAAGAACAAAAAAATTGGAAGGATTCCCGAAAAAGGGAAGATTATCTTATTAAATCGAAGAAGTAATCGGTTGTTGCTATGTCTTTTGTTTCTTCATCTAACCTATCAAGAACACCGTTTACTATCCATGTTAACAGATTAAGGGCACCCTCATATCCGCTTATTGAATATCTGTGCAAATGATGTCTGTCGAATATAGGAAATCCTATTCTGATTAGTGGAATTCCAGTATCCCTGTAAATCTCTTTTCCGTAAGAGTTACCAATCATAAAATCAACTGGTTCTGTGAAAAGAAGACTTCTCATATGCCATAAATCTTTTCCTGCCCATACATGTAAATCATCTTTTGCAGGAGAAGTGTCAAGCAGCGTTCTCATCTCTTCTTCCCATCCTTTAGGAGCGTTATTACATAATACATGTGTAGGTTCTGCACCCATTTCAAGTAAAAAGCTTACAACTCCGAGTAAAAAGTCAGGATCGCCCCAAATGGCAAATTTTTTACCGTGCATATACGGATAACTGTCCTGCATTGCATCCACAAGTCTTCCTCTTTGAAGTTTCAAAGATTCGGGAACCTCTTTACCTGTAAGTTCAGATATTTTCATTATAAAATCATCAGTGCCCTTAAGTCCTATAGGATTTGCAAAAACTCTTTCCTGTTTCCATCTTTTTGGAAGTTTCATTGTTTTTTTGGTTGCATATTTCTGCAATGAAATTGTGGCTTTTGAATTTCCACAGTCTTTTGCATCTTCAAGTTTAGTTCCGCCTACAAACATTTTATATTTACCGGCAGGTGAATCAAACTGGTCGGAATGGTCTCCTAAAATAATATAATCATAACCGAATTCATCAAGAATTTTCTTAATTTCCCTTATGCTTCCAACATAAGGCTCAAACCCGGGAATTATATTAATTCTCTCTTTTTTGTTTGTTTTATCAACATTTCCTTCTGTAAGCTGGCCTAAAATACCGTGCATCATATTGTCATATCCGGTAATATGGCTTCCTACAAATGAAGGTGTGTGTGCATAAGGAATAGGCATACCTTCAGGAATGAACTCTCCTTTGTCTTCTTCAATGGCTGCAGTAATAAACGCACCTAAATCATCACCTATAACTTCAGCCATACATGTTGTTGAAACAGCTATCATATCCGGTTTATAAAGTGCACAGCAGTTTTTAAGCCCTTCTTTCATATTACTTAGACCTCCGAAAACCGCCGCATCTTCTGTCATGGAATCACTCACACAAGGAGTCGGTTCTTTAAAATGTCTTGTAAAATAAGACCTGAAATACGCAACACACCCGTGGCTTCCATGCACATAAGGCATGGTTTTTTCAAATCCGAGTGCCGCCATTACAGCCCCTAACGGCTGACATGCTTTTGCCGGATTGATTGTAATGGCTTCCCTTGCAAAGTTTTTTTCTCTGTATTCCCAGGTTTTTGTCCATTCTGCAACTTCTTTTACCTTTTCAGGGTCGGTTGCCCCGGCTGCGCTTTCAAAATTTTTTTTATTTTTAAAAAGTTCCTGATATTCAGGTTTTAAAAACAGTTTTTGTCCGTCTACTATATTTTCTACATTTTGCATTTTTCTTCTCCTTTACTTTCCCACGGCGCATCATCTATTTTCCAAACAGGCGAATTAATAGCAAGGTCCATATTTGCTGCAAAAATTGCAAAACCGTCATATCCGTGATAAGGACCGCTGTAATCCCATGAGTGCATTTGTCTATATGGAAGCCCCATTTTTTGGAATACATATTTTTCTTTAATACCGGAACCTACAAGGTCAGGATGTAATTTTTTAACAAAAGCTTCAAATTCATACTCATTTACATCGTCGTAAATAATAGTGGAATTACTGATATCTTCTTTTGTTCTTTCATAATCGTCATCATGAGCAAATTCATAACCTGTCCCTATAACTTCCATTCCAAGGTCTTCATAAGCCCCGATAATGTGTCTTGGTCTGAGACCGCCCACAAAAAGCATTACTTTTTTACCCTCAAGTCTCGGTCTGTATTTTTCTATTACAGCATCAGCCATCGGTTGATATTTTGCAATTACCTTTTCAGCATTTTCCTGAATTTTTTCATCAAAAAAAGATGCTATTTTTCTAAGGGATTTTGCTATGTTGGTCGGTCCGAACATATTAAACTCAGCCCATGGAACGCCGTATTCCCTTTCTATATGCCTTGCGATATAATTCATAGAACGATAACAGTGCACAAGAACAAGTTTTACTTTTGATGATTGATGCATCTCTTTCAAAGTTGCATCCCCGGTCCATTGTGAAACAACCCTTAAACCCATCTCTTCAAGTAAAATTCTGCTTGTCCAGCCGTCGCCTCCTATGTTGTAATCCCCGAGAATTGCTATATCATAAGGGCCTGGCTCTATTTCTTTACCGTAAGTCGGGACATTAGGATCAACTACATAATCTCTTATTACGTCATTTGCAATATGATGCCCCAAAGACTGAGAAACACCCCTAAACCCTTCGCAGCTTGTAGGAACGATTACTTTTCCTGTTTTTTTAGAATAAATTTTTGATGTTGCCTGTATATCATCACCAATTAAACCAATTGGACATTCTGATTGAACGGTAATACCCCTGTTGAGAGGAAAAAGCTCATCAATTTCTTCAAAACATTTAGCAAGTTTTTTATCACCGCCGAAAACGATGTCTTTTTCCTGAAAATCAGAACTAAAGTTCATTGTTCCAAAAGTATCAACCCCGGTTGTTCCTATATAATAGTTTCTTCTTCCCGCACGGGAGTATTGACCGCATCCGATAGGTCCGTGTGAAATATGAATCATATCTTTTACAGGACCCCATACAACACCTTTACTTCCGGCATATGCACATCCTCTTTGGCTCATAACACCAGGAACCGTTTTTTTGTTGCTTCTTACATTTCCCGCCGTTTTTTGGCTTTCATCTTCCGGAGTAGCAACACCTAAATGTCTTGAGCGGTTTTTTGCCGCTTTTTTAGGATAAACACTCAATACTTCTTTTATTGCTTCTTCCTGTAATTCTTTCAATGTTTTTTCTGACATATTTTCTCCTTAAATTAAGACGCTTTTTTTACTCTGAAATGCTCCATAGAATCAAATTTTTTGCATAAATCCATAGTTTCATCGTCACTGTCAACCCTTTTTGAAATTTCACTCATCTGATACCTGTTTGTAAAAATCAGATATTTTTCTCCGTCTTTTTCAATATATTTGTCATCTTTCAAATAAGCTGCCAGTGCCTTGAAAAGAAACGTGTCTTTATTGCAGTAAACAATTTTTTCCACATCTCCGCCTCTTGGGCCCATTTCAAGTTCAATTGCATTAATGTCATCTATTCCGCCAATTGATTCAATAAATGCATCCAGTTTTTTTATTACTTCTTCATCCGGAATATTGTTTCCCATATCTGCTGGAAATTTTAAACCTATTATAAACATTTTCTCTCCTTTTTATTTTTTATAATACCGGCTCGGCTGATTTACCAACTTCATCTTCCAAAACATCCTCTTCAAGACCGAATTCCATTAATAAATCTTCCAAATCATCCATTTCAAGCGGTGTAGGAATAACTTTAAAATCATTTTCTATAATTTTTCTTGCAAGTTCTTTGTATTCCAAAGCCTGATCAGATGTAGGAGAATATTCAACAACTGTCATTCTTCTGAGTTCTGCATGTTGGACTATATTGTTTCTTGGAACAAAATGAATCATTTGAGTCCCTAATGCTTTAGCAAGTGCATTTGCCAAATCATATTCCCTGTCTGTCATTCTTGCATTACAAATAAGCCCCGCAAGTCTGACTCCACCTGTGTTTGCATATTTCAAAATACCTTTTGAAATGTTGTTAGCCGCATACATGGCCATCATTTCACCTGACATAACAATATAAATTTCCTGTGCTTTACCTTCACGAATAGGCATAGCAAAACCGCCGCAAACAACGTCCCCTAAAACATCGTAAGATACGAAATCCAAACCGTCCTCTTCATAAGCACCCTCTTCTTCAAGAAAGTTAATCGCTGTAATAACACCTCTTCCCGCACAACCGACACCAGGTTCAGGCCCTCCGGATTCCGCACAGTTAATCCATCCTCCCTTAGTATCCGGACTAAAAATTCCGGCTCCGTGTTTTAACACATCTTCAAGTTCCAAATCTTCAACTGTTCCAGCTTCAGCAGCAAGATGTAAAATAGTGTCCTGAGCTTTTTCGTGTAAAATAAGTCTTGTAGAATCCGCTTTAGGGTCACAACCGACTATCATTATATTTTTTCCAAAATAATAAGCCATAGAAGCCAATGTATTTTGAGAAGTAGTAGATTTACCGATTCCGCCTTTTCCGTAAAAGGCAATTTGTCTTAATTCAGCCATTTTATCTCCTTAATTTTTATTTTCATTTTTTATAGTGCATAATGCATTCCATCTTTTTTTGTTAAAAAACCGGAAAAAAATACAAAATATTGACAAAAAGAAACAAAAGAGAAACAAATTTGTAAAAATGTTTACGCTTTGTAATGGAAAACTTTAAGATACGTTTGATAAAAGCCTCTTCTTGTGTAGAACATATGGGCATTTTCATTGTCTATGTCAGCTGCAAGCTGAATTCTTTTATATCCAAGCTGTTGGGAAATGGAACGTATTTTATTTAAAAGCCTGCTTCCAATCCCCATATTTCTGTAATTTTCTTTTACAATCAAATCCTCAACATGCCCTATATAATCACCTTCCGCACTTGAAATGAGGCGCTGCATTGTAACCATACCCACCACCTTGTCATTATCCCTGGCGACCAACAAAACATTACCTTTTTGTTTATACAGTTTTGTTATACCTGTTAACTGTTTAGTGAAATCTATTTCAAAATCTTTCTCTATTGAAAACAGCTCCCCTATTAAATGCGCCATCTCAGGAAGGTCTGTTTCTTTTGCCTCTTCAATTACAATTCCTTTTTTTGTTTTGATATCACATATTTTTGGATGTAAAATATCTATTACTTTTAAAGCATGGGCGTTTAAAGGGTTCCCCTCGACATACAATATTTTCAAATTGTTAAGATTGGCAAGGTTTTCGGGTAAATCTTTTATATTGTTATCATCAATATACAATTCTTCAAGCTTTGAATAATTAATTATCTCTTCTGGCAATTCGGTAAGTTCATTTGAGCTGTAGCACAAATTTTTAATTTCACCTGATTTAAACATTAAAAATTCTTTTAGCCCGCACCCGTCGGCGGAAAAGCTTTCCAAATAAGGGGCAAAATCATCTCTTAAATAAATTTTTTGTACAGGATTGTTATCAATAATCAGGTATTCAAGATCTTCCATTTCTTTAAGTTTTAATTCGGAAATCTGATTGCCGCTTAAATCAAGCTCTTCAACAGGAAGTTTGTATAAGTTTTTAGAAATTTTATTTATTTGATTATCCTGGGCGTTTAAAACATTTAAAGAAACAAGATATGACACTTCATCCGGAATTTCCTTTATTAAATTTGAAGAGATATCAAGTCTTTCCACATTGCAAAGGGATTTACAAATTGAAGAAATTTCTTTTATAAAGTTATTTGAAATATTAACTACCCTTAAATTGTTATCAAATGCAAGTGAATTAATTTCATTTATTCTGTTTAAACTCAGATTTAAAACCCTTAAACTCTGACATTTTTGCAGCACATCGACATTTTCTATCAAATTGCCGCTTGCATTTAACGATTTTAAATTCATTTCACCCAAAACTTCAGGCAAAACTTTAAAATTATTCTTGGATATATTTAAATTTATCAGTTTTTTTAAATTTTTAATACTCTCAGGCAGCGCTTCTAAAAAATTGTCACTTAAATCCAGCGTAACAAGATTTTCAAGCAGTTCAATAGAACCTGGAAGTTCTTTTATCTCTTTAGAGCTAAGGTTCAACCTTGTAATATATAAAGGATTGTCAATATTTTCACCTAAAGCCTTATGTTTAATAAGCCATTTTTTAAGTTCACTCCATCCGTTAATATCCATTTTAATCTCCTTCAGCCAGTTTTCTTATTCTCTCCCACCTTTTTTCTATCAGCATTTCTATCTCTTTAAAATCATATTTACCGAATTTTTGCATATCATACAATCTTTTTAAAGGTTCTCTGCAGCAGCATCTGTTGCATTCAGTTACCAATTTTTTTGCCTTTTTAAAAGGTAAAGAAGTATTCTCAAAAATTTCAATAGCCTGTTTTACAGTTTTCTGACCGCATTCACATATTTCCATTTGTAAAATTTCTTCTTTTGTTCTCATTTTCCCCTCTTTAAAGTCCGGTTTCTTTTTTAAATCTTTCCACTTCCTCCACTGCTTCTACTATTTTTTTTGAGAGTTCTGGCAGCTTGTTATAATCCACCCACAATGTATCTTCCACAATGTCATGAATCTGACCGGCCAGCTCAACAGCTTTTCTTTTTCTTTTTCCAAGTTCTTTTTTTAGTTCTTTTTTGTCCATTTTTTCCTCCTTTTAAAATGAAAACGAATAAATATTGTTAAAATTTATTTCACAATCCCCATAGCTTAAAAAAACCAGTTTTTCTGTTTTTTCAAAATTGTATTTTTTGAAAAGTTTGTTAATATTTTCAATATCCGGGCTGTATGATATTACTCTTTTTAACCCCCTGAAAAATAAAACACCTTTTATCATTTTTTCCGCTTCATATTCATCCTTTGATATCCAGGGTCCTAAAAAAACATCTTTTGAAGTAATAGAGCAAGAATGCTGAAAACTGTCTGGAAGTGCAAATTTTAATGAGCTGTTCCTTTGCATTTCTTCAAACAAATAAAATGTCCTCTCTTCATTAAATGTTTCATAATCTAATATTTGGACTCTGTTTTCAAAATCATAAGATTCAAGTTCCTTGGCTTCTTTGTTTGAAAAATAAAAAGGTGGGACATTTCCTCTGTTTATCCATTTATTTATATCAACTGTTTTTTTAAAACCGAAATTTTCAAAAAACAGTTGATATTTTTCAGGAAAAATTAAATAAACATTTTTATTATACATTTTTGCTATTTCCATCAGCGTTTTTAAAAGTCTTTTTCCTAAATTTTTTTTCTGAAAATTATTTTTGACCATAAAATATTTAATCTGAATATTTTTTTCATATTCCACCGTCAGAATTACGCCCGCTAACATATTTTCTTTATATATTCCAAAACACAAATGCGGAAAATGCGTAAGTATAAGTTTTATATGATAAGTGTCCACCTCAATGTCCATCTCTTTTGCAATTGAGATTATTTCGGGTGTATCTATTAATTTAAGCCATCTTATAAACACGCATATTTCCTGTAATAATTAATAAGTTCGGCTCTGTTTAGAACTTTTTTTCTTTTTGTTACTATTTTTCTGATTTTAGGGACCAGGTTTCTTAAAACCTCTTTTTTAGCCTCTATCCCCGCAGCTTTTAAATGATACATAAGCGTGGAAGAGCCTGAATGTTTACCTATTGGAAACTCTCTTTTTGCCCCTACTTCCTCGGCTTCAAAAGGCTCGTAGGCTCTTTTGTTTTTTATCATACCATCAGCATGTATGCCGCTTTCATGCGCAAAAAGCCTTTTACCGATTATTGGGGCGTTTGGAGGTATTGTAATATTTGCGGCCCTGCTTACAAAAAATGTAAGTTTTTTTATTAATTTCGGTTTTATTTCAACATCTTTGCTGTATAAATATTTTAAAGACATCAAAACCTGTTCAAACGAAGCATTTCCCGCCCTTTCGCCCAAACCTATAACCGTTGTGTTTAAACTGAGAGCCCCCGCTTCAATACCGCTTAGTGCATTGGCGTTTGCAAGTCCAAAATCATTATGTGTGTGCATTTCTATAGGCAAAAGATTTAATGACGTCAGCTTTTTAATAATTTCATATGTTTTTAAAGGGGTAAGTATTCCAACCGTATCGCAGAATCTAAACCTGTCGGCTCCGAGTTCACGGCCTAATTTCATAATTTCAACAATAAAATTCATATTGCCCCTTGAAGAATCCTCAGCCCCTATACATACAAAAACCCCCTCTTTTTTTGCCTCTGTAATTGTTTTTTCAAGATTGTTTAATATTTTATTTTTATTCCCTTTAAATTTAACATCTATCAATACGTCTGAAACCGGAACAGACAAATCAACAGCTTTCACACCGCACTCAAGTGAGGCTTCCAAATCTTTCATCACGGCTCTGTTCCATGTCATCATACGCACATCAAGTTCTAAAGAAAGCAGTGTTTTTATATCTCTTTTTTCATCTTCCCCCATAGCCGGAATTCCTATTTCAAGCTCGTCTGCACCACACTCCACAAGCATTTTGGCAATTGCTATTTTTTCTTTTGTGTTAAAAGCCACATAAGGGGCCTGCTCTCCGTCTCTTAGGGTTGTGTCGTTTATAATCATAATCTAACCTCCTTTTTTTCAGGCAAGTTAAAATATTTTCTTGCTGCGTTTAAAACAGAAATTTCTATCGGCTCAAACGCATAAGAATCATCTACTGAAATTCCCTCATTTAATAATTCATTTTTCGGAGTCTCTCCTATTTTTGCCGTTAAAAGCAGCTTACAGTCTTTTAATACATCTGAAATTTCTTTTATATTATCTTCCGAACCTACACTCTGGGCATACGCACTGTTTATTTTTCTGTGTTGAACAAACATAACACCCCTGTCTCCTGCTTTATAAATTAAAAATTCTTTTGCTGAGCCGAAGTGCTGGTTAATCATTCCCTCACCTGCGGTTGTAACGGCAACTAAAATGGTTTTATTCTCTGAGCTTAGATTTTCTTCAAGTTCCCTTGCTCTTTCATTTGCCTTTTCAAGGATTTTTCTAAATTCTTCTATCTTGTTTTGCGCTTCTTTTCTTGCTTTAATGTTGTAATGTTTTTCAAGCTCTTCAAAACTTTTATTTACAAATACATCTTTTGTAAATTCAGCCCCCCTGTCTTCTCCTATAAGTCCCACGGCATCGGCCCTGCACTGTCTACAGTGTTTCATAAGCCTTACATCAACACCGCAGGCTTCCTGAACTTCCATAACCTGTTGCGGAGTGGCGCTTGGAACTCCCTCTAAGCCGAATTTGGTTCCGTATTCAGGCTCTGAAATAAGAGGCATAATATTGTGTAAAAACACCCCCATTTCTTTTAATTTTTTTGCAACTTCAGGAAGATGCTTATCGTTTATTCCCGGAATTAAAACGGAATTGGCTTTAATTAAAATACCCTTTTCCACACATTTTTTAATACCCTCAAGCTGTCTTTGAAGCAGAATTTTTGCCGCATCTTTACCAAAATGTCTTTTATGGTCGTAATAAACCCAGGAATATATTTTTGAACCTATTTCCCCTGTTTCATCAACACTGTTTATTGTAACGGTGACATGATCAACCCCGTATTTTACAAGTTCATCCACATAATCAGGAAGAGCCAGCCCGTTTGTTGAAAGGCAGAGTTTAAGATCAGGCGTTTTTTCCCTGACCAGCCTGAAAGTTTCAAATGTGTTTTTCGGATTTGCAAGGGCGTCACCCGGGCCTGCAATACCCAAAACACTCAGACGCTGAACCTCTCCCCCCACATAAAGTACTTTTTTTATCGCTTCTTCGGGAGTCATTCTCTCACTTGTAACACCGGGGCGGCTTTCATTAGAACAGTCGTATTTTCTGTTGCAGTAATTGCACTGAATATTACATGCAGGAGCCACAGCCGCATGAATACGGGCATAATGATGATGTGCATCTTCACAGTAACACGGATGATTGTTTATTTTTTCTTTTATATCTTCCGGTAAAAAATTTTTGTTTGTTGAATTCATTTTTTTCTCCTTATTTAAAACTTTTTATCTATATGCAATATATGTTCTAAACAATAGAATAAATATTGCATATACATAAAAAAAGGAGCAGTTTTGAAAATAAAATATAAAAATAAATTTTATTATTTAGAAGACACACCGCTTGATATAGGATACAAGGCAGAAACGGTAACTTTATATGATAAAAATTCAATCCCGGTTGAATTTCCGCAAAAATGTAAAGATACTCAGCTTATAATAACCATGCCTTTTATTGACGAAAAATTAATGCGTGAAATTATGGAAACTGACAAATTTTTACAAGATTTGAAAATACATATATATCTGGTTTTACCGGAAGAAACAAATTTACCTTCGTTTGAAAACATTATTGTCCTGTTTGATAAAGATAATGAATTCTCAGACATTTACGGTTTAACAATTAAAATGGAAGATAAGGAAACTATTACAAAAGCGCTCATTTTAATATCAAAAGACGGGGCAATATATTATGATGAGTATCCTGATGATGTTTATCAAAAATTTAATTTAGAAAAACTAAAAAGAAAAATAATCTCTTCAAAAGAGATTTATAACAATAAAGGATGTGGAATATGAAAGAATTAATTAAAAACATAAAAAAAGAGATTAAAGAAAATAAAACAGTTCCTTATTTGGGTATAGGAATTTTTAAAAATGTTAAAACAAAAGAGGGCGAGCAGATGCCTTATGATTCCGATTCACTTATTTTAATGATGAATAACGGCAGAGCAATGAGCCCGAGACTAATGTATGAATTTTCAAGAGCAGCTATGCATTTGGAACAAAGAAGAGGTTATGAATATATCCAACAGCTGACAAACTGGATATATTCCAAACCGTTTGAGCCTACGGAAATACACAAAGAAATTGTAAATTTAAATCCTAAATACATTATTGATACCAACAGGGATTCTAAATTTCAGGAACTGCTTTTGGATGTTGAACATATACTTATTGTAGGAAAAGCAAGAATTTTGGATAATGATTACAGATATGAAATTTACAAATTTGATATACAAACAAAACAGTATATAAAAACCGATGATGAAGAGCTGAAAAACGCACAAAAAATTCTTTTTAAACCTATGGGTTCGACTCTTCCAAAGCCTAGTTTTATTATTTCAGATGCGGATTATGTAGATTGGATTACAGAAGCCATGGGCGGATTTGCGGTTCCCGCTTTTTTAAAAAAATACAGAAAAGGCAAAAAATATCTCTTTTTAGGTGCTGATTTTTCAAAAGACACAGAAAGGATGGTGGCAAATGAACTGACTTTGGATTTAGATGGAGGATATTATGTAAAAGAACCCCCTCTTAGTAAAAAAGAGGAAAATTTTTTAAAAAGACATAATTTAACACATATTCCGATATCTCTGGAAGAATTTAACAAATATTTTATAAAAACATCACTGTAAAAAGGTTTAATATGGATAACGAAAAAATATGTTCGTTTTGCGGAAGAAAACAGAGCGAAGTGGAAAAAATGTTTTCCACTGAAAAGTCAACAATTTGCAGCGAATGTGTAAAAACATGTTCTAAAATACTTCAAAAAGAAAACTACCTTAAAAAAAAGAACAGTTCCGCATTTAAACTGTTAAAACCAGAAAAAATTGTGGGACATCTTGACAAATATATAATTGGACAGGAAAAAGCCAAAAAAATACTGGCAGTTGCCCTGTATAACCATTACAAAAGAATTGAAAACCCTGTATATAATGACATAGAACTCGAAAAAAGCAATATTATGCTGATAGGCCCGACAGGCAGCGGAAAAACGCTTCTTGCAAAAACACTTGCAAAAATTTTAAATGTTCCGTTTGCCATTGCGGATGCGACTTCTTTAACAGAAGCCGGATATGTGGGGGAAGATGTTGAAAGTATATTATCAAGGCTTTTGGTTGCGGCAAATTACAATGTTGAACTTGCACAAAAAGGCATCATATATATTGACGAAATAGACAAACTTGCAAAAAAAAGTGAAAGTGCCGCCATAGGAAGGGATGTTTCAGGAGAAGGAGTGCAGCAGGGACTTTTAAAAATACTGGAAGGCTCTGATGTGTATGTGCCTGTAAAAGGTAATAAAAAAAGCAATTCCGACACTGTTTTAATAAACACATCCCATATTTTATTTATATGCGGCGGGGCATTTGTGGATTTAGTACCTGAAAAAAACAAAAAAAAAGAAACAAAAATGGGATTTATTGTAAAAGATGATGAAAATCAAAACAAAAACCTTAAAATAAAACAAAAAGATTTGATTAATTACGGAATGATACCTGAATTTATAGGAAGGATTCCAGTTATTGCACAGCTTAACGAACTTACAAAAGAGCAGATGGTTAAGATACTTACAGAACCTAAAAATGCTATAATAAAACAATACCAGGCGTTTTTTGACATGGACGGAATAGAGCTTGTTTTTGAAGATGATGCAATTGATTTAATTGCCGAAAAATCGATCTCCACAGGAACCGGTGCAAGAGGGATTAGGGGAATTATTGAAGAAATAATGCTTCCTGTTTTATATTACGCACCTACAACAGAAAACTTACAAAAATGTATTATTACAAAAGATTTTATTTTAGGCAGTAAAAAAGAGCCTGTTTATGAATTTAAAAAGAGCGAACAATTGAATTAAATACTTGAAAGTTGAAAATATATTATCTATATTATTTTGTAATAGTTTCTTATTTTTTCAGACATTAATTTCCTTCTTTCTATTAAAAATTTTTGATAGTCTTCCATTTTCATTTCAAAAATACCCACAGGAATTGCATTTTGTTTAAAATTATCTTCAATTGAGGAATATTCTACTATTCCACCATATTTTAATTCCCCTCCATTGCATTGTTCTTTTATCTCGTGTAAATATTTCTCAATCGGTTTATTTCCAATTTTAATATTGATTTCGCTTTGAATATAAACATAATTAGCAATTTGATTGTACTGTCCTCTTGTCAGACCTTTCTTTTTCAATAAGTCTCTTGGAAAAATATGGTGAACATCACCTCTTTGTTCAATCAAGTTTTTTACGGTAATATCTTTCGATAAAAAACCTTTATTATTAAAATAGCATTGAGAAGCAAGAAAAACGTTAAATACAGGACTTGTAGAACTTGAAGTATTTAATCTTTGAATTAATTCTGCATTCCAAAAAGCATCTGACAACTGAGCGTCCTCAATTTCTTTTAAATAATCGCCGAAATTTTTTTGAGAAATATTTTTTATGTCAAAATCAAATCTGCTTTCAGGGGAACCGGAATATCGCCCGGTCAGTAAAGTAAGGACAAACCATTTTTTTACATATTTTTCAATTAAAGCAGAATTGTAGTTTTGTTCTTTTAATTTTAAGTAAAGTATATAGGCGAAATTCATCGCATTTACAGATCTAATCAATCTATTATCAACAAAACCTGCGGATTTTATAATCATTAAAAATCTTTTAAAATTTGTTTCGTTAATAAAGTTCTTTACTCCAATAATTAAATTATTATATGATTGTTTGGCAATTTCTTCTTCAAATTCTCTTGTTTCAAAATTCCTACCTGAGAGTAAACTTACTAAATCACTTAATTTTCCTCTGTTGAATTTGAATGTAAATGCAACTCTTAAAATATCTTTGTAGGTTGGTTCATATAAGTCTTCATTTTCATTTTTTAACCAGCTAATTTTTTGAAAATATTCAGTTTTAGAAAATTCAGTGTCATTTTCAGCAATATGAGAATAAAATTCAGGAGCAATCGCTAAATGGCTAAAATAATCTATTGCTTTTCGCAAAAGATTACCGCCATATTCTTCATTTGCTGCAATTTTTGACATAACAAAATCTGCCTGACTTAATTCAACACCCTGACTATTAATTCGGATAAAGATTTCTGTTACCTTTTCAATATCGAGATGTCCGCTTAATTCTATAAGCCCAATCTGTTTTTTGGGAATATTTATCAAATCCTGAAAAACTGTCTGAATTTTTAATTTATCCGCATCAGGATTTTTCTCTAAATAGTTTCCAACTATATCGAATAAATTACCGTTAAAAACAGTTGAAATATCATCTACCCATTTTTTGTCTTTTGCAATAGCAGGTGTTAAAGTCTCAAATTTTTCTTCAAGCGGATTAAATGCTATTTGAATTCTTATTTTTTTATAGTCTTTATTTATAACTTGTTGTCCGATAATTGCTGCGGTTAAAGCGGTAATCCTCTGTTGACCATCGATTAATATTTTTTTTCCTTCTGATAAACTTCCGTCTATGACTTTTATGCTTGGGTTTCTCCAAGCAATGATATATCCGATTGGATAACCTTGATACAAACTGTCCATCAAATCTCTGACTTTCGTAGAACTCCATACAAAAGGCCTTTGAATTTCGGGAATTGCTATTTCTCCTGATTTTACCCAAGATATCAGGGTTTCGATTAACGGCTGATTTACTGTATATTTTTGTGAGCTCATATGGTATTTCCTTTATGTTTATTGCTTTTTAATACCCGCTTTGGCTATTCATAATGTGGGATTTTAAACCTATATTTTTAGTTTACCAATAATTTTGTTAGCATCTTTCTCTGCGTTGGCAAAGACATACTTATTGCCAAGTTTTGGCTTGTGCGGTCGGCTTTGTGCGACTTGGCAATGTGTATGGCTTTTAGGGTCGGCATTTTACTCTTTTTTTACATTATTATTCATCATCATTTCATAATGACTTTTATGTCCCATTTTTTCAAATATTAACTCAAAAACTTTCAAGTATTTTTCTACATTTTCAGGTTCCGCATCTACAACTAAATCATCATTGATAAAATGTGAACCATCATTTACCCACGAAATAAGAGATTTGCAAATTATCTGTTTTTCCCCTTCAAATTTACTTATTGCATCTTCATAATCAAGGCCTCCTAAAATATTGAAGTAGTATTCTAAAATTCTGCGTAATGTATTGAAAATCGTTGCCGTATTTATTTTTTCAATATCATCTAATTCACGCCACAATAATTCATAAGTAGTTTTAATCGGATTTTTTTCGTGTTCTATTATCTGTGTTTTATTATTTAGTTTCCTAACAATCCAATATGCTTCTTCTTTCCATTTATTATTTCCACCACCTTTAAAAGTAACTTCTTTGAAGAAGTAAACATTGTGCGTAAGTATGAAAATCTGTTTTATTCCATTAGTTCCGTTTTTTACATCTCGTAAAAGTTCTTTTGTTAAGTTGCTGACAATGAATAAAACATTACTATCTAAACTCGAAATAGGGTCGTCAATTACTACAATTTTATCCTTGCCAACTCCTGTATCATTTGTGCTACCTCTTAACATATGATAAAAATACAAGAAGGTCAAAAAAGTTGATTCTCCTTCGCTTAAAGTTCCATTTACTTCGCTTCCGTTTTCTCTAACAACTTTGTAAAATCCTTTTTCATCTGCCTCTTCAAGCATAAAATTTGTAAAACCAAATAGCTTTAAAATCTTGTTAATTTCATTTACTGTTGGTTTTACACTTGTAACTTCCGATTCTTTTTTTGCGACTTTGGTTTCAAGTTTGCCTTTTTCTTCTTTGGTTAATTTTAGTGTATCATTTCTCCCTTTTATAGCTTTTTCAACATCTGATTTTATTTTATTATATGATTTTAAATCAATATCTAATTCATTTACAATAAATCGCCAAATCTTAGATTTTAATAAAGTTTTTTCGGTTTTAATATTTTCAAAAGTGCTATTATTATCTTCAACTTCTTTTTTTAATACCTTAATTAATTCTGATATTTCGGATAATATTGGTTCTAAGCTATCAATTCCAATAGGAATACTCGGTGTTTTTAGTTTTTTTTCTAATTCACTTAAATTGTTTTTATAAGTGTTTTTTAGTAGTTCGATTTTAGCTTTTAGCTCCTTAAAATCAAGAATAGGAATATCTCTACCTATCAATGATTGTAATTTTGTAAGCAAACCATTAACATAACTTTTATAATTCTGAATAAAATCGGCTAACTCTTTCTTTTTATTTTCATAAGTTTCATCAAAAAATGATTCGATTTGTTCACGCAAATCTTTACTAATTGATTGTTGGCAGAAAGGACAAATATTTTCAGTTTGTTGTAAATAATTAACACCGTCTTTTACCCAGTCGCTATTATCAAGTTTATGTATTAGCTTACCAATTTCAATATCTTCTTTACCGACAATCTTTGTTTTTAAAATTTCAGAATTTTCATATTTGGATAAATCATCAAATGTAAATTCATCAATAGGGTCATAAGCTTTTAAATCATCATTAAAAACCTTTTTGCTTTTTTCAATAATTTCTTTTTCGTCAAGTAAATCAGAGCTGTTTTTTTGTTCAGAAATACATTTATTAAAAAAATCCTTTGCACTCCCCATAAAGCCCTTAAATGCAGGTTTAAAATATGCTTCATATTTCTTTTTTAAAGCCCAAGCTTTTTCTTCTACATCATCTCTCTTTTTTGATAATTTTTCTTCTTGTGTTTCAATAGACTTATTTAAACCTTCGATTTTATTTTTAAAATCTCCAATTTTAGCATTTGCTTCTTCTATAAATTTCTGAATACCAGTTGCATCTTTACCTAATGTAAAAATTCCTTTAATTGCGTTACTTTGCGAAAAACTGTCTTGAACAAACTGTTTGTTGTATATAAAAACATCTATTGGTGAAGTTGCCCATTCTAAATTACAGTGTGGATAAGTAGAAATATCAGCAATCACTTTTCCTAATGATGATTTACCTGTTCCATTGCTACCAAAAAAATAATTAATTGCTTTGGGTTCAATTTCAACTACATCTGCATAAGATGCTGTTTTATGTAATTTGATTTTAGTTATCATTCTTCGACTTCTTTTTTACCCTCAAACGCTTCTTTTAATACCGCTTGCATCAATATTTCGGCATTTTTTTCGCTTTTTAGTATCTCTTCTTCCATTGCCGATACTTTTTGCATTAAGTTTTCTACTTTTTCAACTATGGCTTTTTGTTCGGCAAGCGGGGGAAGGGCAATTTTAATATTTTTAAATGAATTTACAGATACACCTCCTCTTAACCCTTTTCTTTGTTTATCAAATTCAGATTTAAAATGTGGAGAGTTATACAAATAATATAAATATTTTGAAAGTTCATTTATGTATGTATTTGCAACTAAAAGTTTATTGCCAAAACATACATCTTGTGCGGTAATACCGATTTTTTTACCAGAACTACCACCTTCAATACAAATCAATACTGTATTTTTAGGTGCAATTTTGAATTTTTCTAATTCTTTTGTAGGAATAATAACGCCAGAATTGTAGTTTATTCCTCTCATATTAAATTCTACATCTTTTGTCCCAATATAAATAAACCCTTTTTGTTGTTTTGTATATTTAGCTTCTTTTTCTGATTTATTTATACTGTTACCAGTGTATAATTCTGCTAATTCACTTATATAACACCAAACCCAACCATCAGGCAGCTCAAAAGGAATTTCATCTTCTGTGATATGCGGTAGCGGTTTTTCTTTGTGGATTTTTTTCTCTTTAATCAGTTTTTCTTTTTCTGCTTTTATGCGTTTTAAAAGTTCGCTTGCAGGTTCAATATTAGGGTTTTGTTTTCGCCAGTCGGCCGTTAACTTACCTTGTATAGCTTCTTGTAAAATGGATTGTTTGAGTTGGTTAACGCTTTCTTTTTGGATTTGGATTTCATTTATTGTTTTATTTATTTTATCATACAGCTTTATCAATCTTCTGGCTTGCGGATGAATAACAGGCATATTGTCAATATTTTCACCTCTATCCACCATATCACATTGTTGCATTAAACTTTCTACTTTTTCTACTATGGCTTTTTGCTCGGCAAGTGGGGGAACTGGGATAGGGCAAGACATTATTTGTGATTTTTTTAGATTTGTTTGTTTTTTCCCATCATTGAAAGATAAATAATATTTATTTCTATCTAATACTTTAATTAAGTATTTATGGTAAATACCTGAAAGCGGTATAATGCCTCCGATTCTCTGATTTAGAGAGTATTTATCGTTTTCGTCAATTAAAAAACAGCGACTTAAAGCCCGTCCATTAGGAACATCACTCATTACGATTGCTATTTCATTTTTATACATTGGCATCATTTGATTACCAGTATATTTAACGACAGCACCATTAGTTGAAACAAATTTTGAATTAATTAAAATGTATTTACCATTAGAATCAACAAATTGTTCGTGGGCTTTACCATTCTTGAATAATGATATTTCGTCTAAAATTACCCACACCCAACCATCAGGCAATTCAAAAGGGATTTCCTCTTGTGTGATTGGCGGTAGCGGTTTTTCTTTGCGGATTTTTTTCTCTTTAATCAGTTTTTCTTTTTCTGCTTTTATGCGTTTTAAAAGTTCGCTTGCCGGTTCAACATCCGGGTTTTGTTTTCGCCAATCTTTGGTTAGTTTGCCTTGTATGGCTTGCTGTAAAATAGCTTGTTTTATATTTTTTAACAAATCTCCCTTTTTCATATATCCAACCCCTTTTTTATCTCTTGAAACAACTCATTCATCCTATTCAATGAATTCTGAAAAATGGTTATTGCCTCGGCTGTTGTATAGTTTATTTCTTCCACTTTTGTATTCGGATTTTTAATATCCAAATCCCAATCTTTTAAATCTTCTACTTTTACTTTCCAAGCTACCTCGCTTTCTTTACGGTTGTTCCACCACTCAATAAGCGGTTTAAATTCTTCAAATCTTATTGGTTTTGTTTTGCTGTAAGATTTTTGTCCTTCGGGTAAACGGTGTTCATAATACCAAATCTCTTTTGTAGGACTTCCTTTTTCAAAAAACAACAAATTAGTGCTTACAGTAGCAGGAAAAAATGTGCTTTGCGGTAAACGGATAATCGTATGCAAGTTGCATTCGGTCAGCAATTTTTGTCTTATTCGCATTTTTACACCATCACCGGTAATTGAGCCATCGGGCAAAACAATAGCAGCCCGTCCTTTGGGTTTTAATAGTTGTAACATTAAAATCACAAACAAGTCGGCAGATTCTTTGGTGCGGTAAGTTTTAGGGAAATTGGTTTCCACGCCATCGGCAATACTTGCTCCAAAAGGTGGATTGGCAAGTATTACATCAACTTGGTCTTTTCTTCCAATGCTGTTGTATTCGGTTTTTAAACTGTCTTTATATACATAATCGGGAACATCCATTTCGTGCAAAATCAAATTGGTTAAGCCCAAAACATAAGCAACTGGTTTAAGTTCCCAACCTGTAATGCTTTTTTGCAAAATATGTTCATCATCAACGGTTTTTACATAATTTGCTCGTATATGGTCAATTGCTGCGGTTAAAAAACCTCCTGTTCCGGCAGCAGGGTCAAGCACTTTTTCGCCCAATTTCGGGTCGGTCATTTGGGTCATTAACTGCGTTATTGCTCTTGGTGTGTAATATTCGCCTTTGTTTCCTGCATCACGCAATTCTTGTAAAATGCTTTCGTAAATATTACCAAAAATATGCTTGTCTTCCGAATTATTAAAGTCAATTTCGTTAAGTTTATTGATGACTTTTCGCATTTCGTAGCCAGACTTCATATAGTTGTTTGAGCCTTCAAAAACTTCTCGGACAATAGCGGCTCGTTTGGGGTTTTTAATGCTTGTCAGTTCTCGCAATGTTGCAAAAAGTCCTTTATCGTTTTGGGCATTGCTGTCTATAAAATTCAAAAGTTCATCGCCTGTAATTCCTTCGGGGTCGCTTGCCCAATTTCTCCATTGAAATTTTTCAGGAATTACCGATTCATAATCATCTTTTATGATTTCAAGTTCTTGGTCTTTGTCGTCCATTATTTTTAAAAACAACATCCAACCCAATTGCTCTAATCGTTGAGCATCGCCAGAGATACCTCTGTCTTGCCTCATTATATTTCTGATACTGTTTATTACAGCTGATACATTTGCCATATTACTTCCTCTTTTTTAATTGTTTTTCAAGGTTTTCAATTTCTTTTAAATCTTCTTTATCGGCTAATTCAGCTTCGTATTTTTTTCGTTTTTCATCAAATTTATCATAAATTTTACTGACTAATTTTTCCATTTCCTTGTTTGATATTTTGCCTTTATGGTTAAGAATTTGTTTATCGTTTAATTCAAGTATCTTATCTACATTTTCCCGCCAAAAATCTATTGTAATATCTTGTCTGTTTTTTGCTCTTAATTCGGCTGTTTCAAGGAAAATTACAACCAGTCTGTTAAGCGTATCAATCTCATCTTTTGTTAAATAATTTTTTGCAATATAAATATCTTGTTTTCTAACGATTCCACCTCTCCAAGAAGTAAGTGCCATATTGGGTTTGTTGGCATCGGCACGCGAAACAATGATTTCTGCAGCAGTTTGTCCGGTAACGGCAAATAGCAACTTATTTTGTGTTTCGGTAAAAAACATTTGAGTAGCTTTATCGGTTTTGTCATAATCGCTGCTTAGTTTAAAAAGGTCTCTTATTTTTTGGTAAAATCTTTTTTCAGAAGCCCGTATTTCACGAATACGCTCCAATAGTTCATCAAAATAATCGGGTCTGCCATCAGGATTTTTCAGGCGTTCGTCATCCATTACAAAACCTTTGACCATATACTCTTTTAAGTTTCGATTTGCCCAAATTCTAAATTGAGTTCCTCTTTTACTTCTTACTCTAAATCCAATGGCAAGAATCATATCCAAAGAGTAGAAAGTAACTTTGTATTTCTTACCATCTGTGGCAGTTGTCAAGTATTCCTTGACAACTGAAAGTTCGTCTAACTCTCCTTCTTTCAGAATATTTTGAATGTGCAGGCTGATATTTTGTTTTGTGGTGGCAAAAAGTTCGGCCAATTGATTTTGATTCATCCAAACTGTTCCGTCCTTTGCCATCAAAGAAACAGATGCTTTGCCGTCATCAGTATTGTATATGATGATTTGATTTTCTTTCATAAACTATGCTACCTTATAAAGTTCTTTTTCTAATTCTTTCAATGCTTCAAGATATTTTTGTTTAGAACCAAATGCTTTTATCAATTCAATTGGTGTTCCCAATTTATTTAATGGGTCTAATTTTAATACTTCTGTGCTTTCAATGGTTAATAACCCGTCATCGGCATATTTATCTAATAGTTTTTCCAAAACAAGTCTTGCTTTTTCTCCATATTTTGTAAAATAATTACGCTTTTTCACCTGATTTGCCCGTTCTTTTCTTGTTAATGGTTTTGCATCATATGCAATATGGCAAATCAAATCGAATAGGTCAAAATCTTTGCCTACTTCATCTTTTAGAGCGTCAAATAAAATTCCTTGTTCTTCCAATTCTTTTATGATTGCCTCTTTTTTCTCCGAATTATTCCATTTGTTCAAAAAATCATCCAAACTTTGAAATTGTTTTAAAACATTTTTCCGTGTATAATCTTTTAAACTTTCAGTAATAATTTTACCATTTTCATCAAGATATTGCACTCTTTCGTTGATAATATTTACATCTACGCCGTTGACATAATATTTTACTCTTGGCTCGGCGACAATTTCTCCTCCGCCTTCAATTTCATATTGGTAAGGAAATTCAACTTCTTCACCGTCTAAAATATCGGTAATTGGTTCATCTGTTGTTTCATCCTCTAAATTTGTTAAATCGTCGTCTTGTGTTACATCTTTTATCATTACAGGTTCACCGTCAAACGCAGGGTCTGCAAACAGATTGGTAACATTACGAAAATCCATAATTGTAAAATAGGTTTTCCCGTATTCCTCATTTATTCGTGTGCCTCTGCCTATAATCTGTTTAAATTCTGTCATTGAGCATATATTGCTATCTAAAACAATCAGTTTGCAGGTTTGAGCATCAACGCCTGTTGTCATTAATTTTGAAGTCGTTGCAATAACAGGATAAGGCTCACTTGGATTGATAAAACTGTCTAATTCTCTCTTACCTTCTTCATTATCGCCTGTAATTTGCATTACATATTTGTTGTTCTCTTTGAATAAATCGGCATTGGCGTTAGCCAAAGCAGTTCTCATTCCTTCTGCGTGTTCAATGTCAACACAAAAAACAATAGTTTTAGCAAAGCGGTCGTAACCTTTTAAAAATTCAGTAATTTTCTTTGCAACTAATTCTCGTCTTTCATCAACAACAATATTTTTATCAAAATCAGTTCGGTTGTAAATTCTATCTTCAACCGGATTTCCGTCTTTGTCTAAAAATCCTTTTGGTGGTCGCCATCCTTCTGCATCAATATCCAGTGTCACTTTTACAACTTTGTAAGGGGCAAGGAAACCATCATCAATTCCTTGTTTTAATGAATAAGTGTAAATCGGCTCTCCAAAATAATCAATATTTGAAACTTCGGTTGTTTCTTTGGGTGTGGCAGTAAGCCCAATATGCGTTGCATTCTTGAAATATTCCAAAATTTCACGCCATTTACTGTCTTCTCTTGCACTTCCTCTATGACACTCATCAACAATTATTAAATCGAAAAAATCAGGACTGAATTTTTTATAAGCATCTTCGCTTTTACTATCTGAAAGTCCTTGGTATAACGCTAAATAAATATTATATGCAGTATCTATTTGTTTATGCTTTATGATAGTCATGGCTTCTTTAAAAGGTGCAAAATCTTTTCTGGCTGTTTGGTCAATGAGTGAAGTTCTGTCTGCAAGAAAAAGTATTCGTTTTTTTGCACCGCTTTTCCAAAGTCTGTAAATTATTTGAAAAGCAGTATAAGTTTTTCCAGTTCCTGTTGCCATAACCAATAATATTCTTTTCTGTCCTTTGGCAATGGCTTCAACTGTTCTGTTAATTGCTATTTGTTGGTAATATCTCGGTTTTTTACCGCTACCGTCTTGATGGTAATCTTGTTTTGCTATTTTTTCAACTTCTTCGGTTTCAATCCCTCTATATTTTTTGTATTTCTCCCAAAGTTCTTTCGGACTTGGAAATTGGTCTAATGATAATTCTTTTTCAATCTTTCCGTCTGTTGCTGTTTTGTCGTGGAAATAAAAACCGTCTCCATTACTGCTGAAAACACAAGGAATATCCAAAGTATTTGCATATCCAAGAGCTTGTTGAATACCACTTTTTACTGAATGTTTATTGTCTTTTGCCTCAATTATTGCAATAGGGACATTGGGTTTGTAAAACAGAATATAATCTGCAAATTTTCTTTTTCCTCTTGTTGTAATTTTCCCTTTTACATAGATTCGACCATCAGTAAAATATACTTCTCTTCCAATTTGGGTTTGTTCATCCCAACCGGCTTTCAATAATGCAGGTGTGATAAATTTTGCTTTTATATCCGCTTCTGACAGGTCTTTTTTATTCATTTTTCAAATCTTATTTTAATTTTTTATATTTTCCAATATATTTGAGAAAATTAGTTCATATAATAATAACATATTTTAATAAAATTTACTTTTGAAAGGCACTGACTAAATAACGGAAAAGTAAAAATATGACAGCGTAGCGGAATTTAGCGAAAATTTTACGTTTAAAAAATTGCACTCAACCCGTAAAGGCGCTTGCGTTTGCAATTTTTAGCAAAATTTGAGCGGTGCGTTAGCAAAATGAAGCCCTGAAGCTGTCATATTTTTATCTTTGTAGTTATTCTTATATATTTTACCATTTAGTCAGTGCCTTTTAAAAAACAGTTTATATGATTTAAAAAGAGCGAACAATTGAATTAAATACTTTTATTTCACTCAAATCCTCGGGAATTTCCTGAACTTCTTTTCCAATGCCCCTTAATTCCAGAGGAATATCTTTTCTGTATTTTTTACCTCTTAATGTAGGGGTTTTAAGTTTACCGCTTTTTGTAGTGCCTATTTTATATTTAGGGGAATTTAAAAAATAATTTTCAAATTCTTTAGTATAAGGGTAATCCCATGTTATTGTACCGGTTGATGGACATATAGCCGCACATTGCGGGTCCTCATAAACACCTGCGCACTCAATACATACTTCAGGTTTTACATAATAACGTTTTTCACCTGTAGGGTTTGATAAATCATCAACAATTGCGTTAACCGGGCAAACCTGTCTGCATGCATCGCAGTTTATACAGCTTTCTCCTATAATTACAGCCATTTTTTTCTCCTTATTTATATAATTTAAGCGTTTCTCCCACACTTACGTGTGCTTTTCTTAGTTCAATGGAAATATTTTCCCTGTAGGGCTTTGGTGAAACTTTAGGTGACATAAGCCCTTTTTTCTTATGCACTCTTATTACATAATTGTCACTGTTTACAAAATAGTCGTTAAATTCCTCAATATAAGGCATATCCCATACAATACAGTCATCCACAGGACACACATCCGCACATTTAGGGACAGCCGAATCGACACATTCTATACATTTTTCCGGTTTTACATAAGTAAACTCTGCAAATTCCAAAGGTGAATTGTCCACACTAACTATAGCTGTTGCCGGACATTCATCTATACATGCCCCGCAGTTTGTACATAAATCAGTAATCATTACCGCCATTTTGACTCCTTTTATAAATCCTGAGTAACCATATCGGAGGATTGTTTTTTAACATATTCTGAATTTTTTCAATTGCATCTTTTATACTTTCGTTTTTATCCACTTTCACAGGGAAAATATTAAAAGAGTTTGCTATTTTTGAAGCTCCCGGTCCTATTTGTATGCAATAAAGTAAATCACACTCTTTTAATTTTCCGAATTTAAACAAAAGTTTTTCCCTCTCTTCATCAGGTTCGCTTACAAATTCTACTTTTTCAACAAACTCATTTTTATCTTTATCTACTTTATAAATAAAAAAATTTTTGCACCATCCAAAATGCTCGTTTATTTTTTCCCCGTCGTTTGATGCAAAAGCAATTAGCATATTTAAGCTTTAAAGAAATTTAAAACAGCAGAGTGCGCTTCTCTCTCTTCTAACGGAACTGTTTCTATAAAAGGTTTTTCTTTAACTGTAGGGAGCATTAAGCCTTTCTTTTTATGAACCCTTATTTTGTATTTACCTTCACTGTTTCCTTTTTCGTAATATTCACTGAATTCTTCAGTATAAGGCATATCCCATACAATACACCCTTCTGTCGGGCAAGCTTCGGCACATCTTGGCACATCTGCGTGTCCTACACACTCAACACAGGCTTCGGGTTTTACATAAAAGCGCTCACCCATAAACGGATTTCTGTCTTTTGAATCATCCAAAATTGCAGCAACCGGGCATTCTCCTGCACAGTCCCCGCAGCTTACACAAGTCTCGGTTATCATCACAGCCATTTTTTTCTCCTTGATTGATTTTAAAAAAGTAAATGCAATTTTTATTCTAAAGAAGATACAAAACAATATTTTTATCTATTAATTCTTCAAAATATTTAATTATCATATCCGCCGTGGAGGTTTTACCAAACATACATCCAGAACATGCACCGAGATAACGAAGCCAGATTTCCGGAATATCGCCCGGGATATATTTAACAAGTTCTATTCCCCCGCCGTCTTTTTGGAGTACTGGAACAATTTCATTTTGCAACAAATTTATAATTTTTTCTTTTTGCAAATTTTCATCTAATTTTCTAAATTTTTCATTTAAATCAGTGTTTAAATCTTTATTGCTTACATATGTTACAATCTGCTGGGCCTGAGGATGCCCGTTGTGAGCCGCTTTTATAAAATATTTCATTGATTTTTCTGTATCTTTGTCTTTGTAATAGAGGGCAAGTTTAAACTGTGCATTTTTGTCATTAAGCTCTGCTGCTTTTTCATAATATTCAATATATTTTTTGTTATTTTCTTTTTCATAAATGTTTGCTAAATAAAAAAATGCTTTTGCTTCGTTAAATTCTGCAGCTTTTTTAAAATATTCCTTTGCTTTTTTGATATCTTTTTTACACCCGATTCCTTTTAAATAAAAAATACCCAAATTAAAAAACGCCTTGGGGGTATTTGATTTTAAAAAACATTCCAATGCCCCGGTATAATTTTTATTTTCATATTCTTTTAAACCTTTTTCAAACATATCCATAATTACCCTTTTTTTAACCTATATACAATTTATATTCTAAATCTTTAAAATAATCTCGGAGAGAAAAATTGTCATTACCAAAGATACAGGATAAACAGCAGTATATGCAATGGACGGATAATCGGATTTTGAAACAGAGTTTATAACAGTAAGCGTTGGGGTTGATGTCATTCCTCCAGATAAGACACCTAAAATATTTAAAAAATTCATTTTAAAAAAAACCCTGCACACAAAAGAAACTAAAAAAAGTGAAAATATAATTGAAAATAATCCAATATATATTGGTAAAAATCCATTTTTAGAGAGTTCTTCTAAAAGATACTTTCCCGCATTTGTTCCAATGGCGGCCATAAATATAAGCTGCCCGGATGTTTTCATAAGACTCCCGGAATTTGGTGAAAGCTGAAAAACAATGTTTCCTATTCTTCCAAGCCTTCCGAGGATTAATGCCGTAATTAAAATCCCCCCTATAAAACTGAGTTTTATCTCCCCCACAAAAGGCAGATAAAAAGGTATACTTCCTACAATTATCCCTGCTACAATCCCTAAAGATATAGATAAAAAATCGGCTGCCGGATATTTTAAAAGGTTGTTTCCCACAAGTTTTGTAATTCTTTCTCCGTATTTTTCAGGTGCAACTACATAAAGTTTGTCCCCAAACATCAGCGTTAACGAAGGATGAGGTTTAATATCTATTCCCGATCTTCTGACTTTTGTAACAACTGCCCTTAAAGATTTCAGCTCTTTTAAACTTCCTATTTTTTTACCGACTATATTTTTTGATGTAACAAGAAGTTTGAAAATTTTCATATCATCGTGAAATTTATAAGCATCTCCTATTTCGCTTCCGAGTATTATACGCAGAGATTCAAGCTGTTCTTTGCTTCCGGATGCCCTTACTATGTCGTTATAATGCAGATATACATCCTCATTTTCCTCCAAATCGTCCGGATTTTGAGATTCAACCCTTTCTATGATGGTGGATGTCATTTTTTCCACCTGGGATTTTTTAACAGGCTGTTTTTTAAAACTTTCGTTTGTTATTTTAAAATTTTTTGTAAGTATCGGGGCGCATCTGCCCTTTTTTTCATTTTCGTAATTTTCAACCTCTTTACCCAAATCCACCCTGAACATAACAGGAAGCATTCTTATAAAAAAAATTGTCACAAAAATACAAAACGGATAAACAGCCCCGAATATAATGGATATTATAGGGTCGTTTTTAACTTCAAGAGCACTTGCGAGGGAAGGGACATTGGTCAGAGAGCCTGTAAGAATCCCGTCTATTACGCTTTTATCCAAATTAAAATATTTTCCCAGAAAATAAACACAAATAAAAATACTGAGTAATAAAAAAACTGCTATTATATTTAATTTAATCCCGTCGCTTTTAATTGTTTCAAAAAAACCAGGCCCCGATTGCAAACCAACCGCATAAATAAAAATAGCCAGCCCGAAAAATTTAAAATTATCAGAAACAACCATGCCAAAATGCCCGGCAATTAAGGCAACAAGGAATATGGCGGTAATATCCAGCGAAAAACCTTTTACTTTAATGTTTCCGATTATATATCCGAGTGTTATTATAAAAAACAGATAAAATATCTGGCTGTTTATCATTTTTTACCTTAATTTTTTTCTTTTAAATAATCATATACAATTTTTATTCTAATTAGAATGAAAATTGCATAAAATAAGTAAAAAAAGGATTTTTATGGATTTGAAAAAAGAATTGTTAAAAATTATTGAAGAAGCGTTTTTTAAGGCGTCTTCTTTTGACGAAAACAAAAAAATTGAAATATATATACAAAACGGTATACCTAAAATGTCTGAAATTTTAATCGGTGAAGATAAAAGCACTGAAAATTCAGATAAAATCTTATGCTATGAAATATACGGATACAACAAAATTTTAGAAGATGAAATAAAAACATGGATTGATTATGCAAGAAACATAGACCTTACACAAAATTATGAACCGAACCCTTTTGAAAAAGCAGTAAGGGATATTGAAAAAAATCTCTCTAAACAGAAAAATGTTTCAAAAAACGAAATATCCTCATACGAAATATTTGCAAATCTCCCGATAGATATTGTTTCAGCTACAGAAGAAAAAATTATAGAGTTCTGGTGGGAAGGAGATAACATAGAAAATATAAAATCTATGGCGATTGAGAGCATTGAAAGTGTATTAAAGGAAATTAATGAATAAAAAAACTCTCTTTTGGCTTAAAAAAAACAATTTTAACCCGCTTGATATAAATATGCAGGACAATTACGGAAACACTGCACTTATGAAAGCCGCAATGGAAGGGAATATAGACGTTTTTGAAGATTTGTTAAATAACGGTGCGGATATTTTTATAAAAAACAACGACGGAAACAGTGTTTTATGGTTTGCCTGTTTTTCAAACTCTAAAAAAATAGTTGAAATATTAATAAAAAAAAATATTGAAATAGATACCGTAAATGAAAACGGTGTAACACCACTAATGTATGCCGCATCAACCGGAAAAAATGAAATAGCTGCAATGTTGATTAAAGCCGGGGCGGATAAAAACATAAAAAATTTAGACGGTTTCAGCGCTGTTGATTTGGCTGTGACACCTCAGATATTAAGATTACTCAGAAACTAATTTTTTTATCTCTTTTTGCAAAACTATTCTTTGAAGCGGATGAATTTGAAGTCTGTTTACCCATTTATCAAATTTATCCCTGAAACTTTCCCTTATAAACGGATGGAGATTATCTTTAATTTCAATAAGAAAAAGTAAATATTTTCTGCCTTCTTTTAAACTTAACTTATTTACAGGTATAAGACGTTTTATTATAGCTGTTTTTAATTTTTCATCTAGTCTGTTTTCCACTAATTTAACAAATTCACTTGCAGCTAAAGGATCGGCATAAACATCGTTCCAGATTTTACCGTTTATAACCTGATCAATTGCTAAATCCTTAAATTCAGGAACAAGTTTTAAGACTTTTACAAGTTCTTTAAAATCATCATCAACTAAGCTTCTAAAAAGCATTCTGCTTCTGTTTCTTATTTTAACACGCAGCTTTTCATCCTTAATAACTTTTTTATTAAGTCTTTTAAACCTCTCATAAGCTCCTAATCTTGAATGGTTAAACGCCATTATACTGACAAAAACATCCTCATCTTCTATCTGTTTCGGATGAGAGCCGGACGGTCTGTAAAAAGCCCACTCCATTCTTGCCTGCGGGTCAGGGTGTTTTAGAAAAAATTCATCCCCTTTTTTTTCAAAATCCGGCTCTTCGCTTAATTTCGCAATTTCTTTTTTATAATGCAGATTTTCCAAAAATCCCCTTTAAATGCTAAAATGTATAACATCCCCGTATTTTTTTAATTTTTTTATATTCTGTTTATAACTTCACCTTTTGGATTTTCAATCAAATCCCTTTTTTGGTTTTTTAAATTTTCATCATTTTTACCGCCCCCGAAAGATTCATTATAAAGACTGTTATAAACCTCTTCAACACTTTTATTTCTGAATTTTTCCAGCAAAATTTCATTTTCATCTCTTTTACCCATATTTTTAAATTCACTCATTAAAAGGTTTATAACAATATCGCAGCTTCTGTTCCAAATATCTTTGTTTCTCTCTTTCATACGGAAAGGATGCTTTAATAGTATATGAAAAAGCACATGTGCATACAGATATTTTAATGTTTCATTATCATAATAAGAAGCTTTTTTTTCATCAAAATATATTTTTTCACCGTCTGTTTCAATAACTTCATATTTATTGTTTTTTTGAATTAAAGGAATATTTAATGCTAAAAAGCTTAAAAAAGGGTTTTCGAAAAGAAACTCTATTCTTATTTTTTCAAATATATTTTTATATTCAGATGATATATTCGCCATATTTGCTTAGCCACTCTTCAAACCAGACAGTTTCGCTTATTTTTTCATCTTTTACAATTAAATCTTTTATAAGCATAACCGAAAATTCATTAGGAAGTTTTTTGGTAAATTCAAAAATATTTTTTCTGTGAATATCAGAACAGTCATAATATTCAACCAAAGCCGACTCCAGAGCAAAAAGAAGAGATGCATTGGTTTTGTCTATTTCGGGAAACTCTCCGTTTAGAATAGATTTTGGATTTGGCAGGTTTTCATAAATTTTTACATAATTTACAAACTCAATCCCGCATGAGTAACCGATAGCTCCGTAAATCAACGGTAAAATTTCATTTATATTATCATTATGCTTTAATATATTTGATAGCATATGATAACTTCTCGGAGTTGCAAAGGCCGGGTTTGAATCATCCTCAACAACATCTGTAGAAAGCAAATCCGGACGAAAGCCCAAAAACCCTATAATATAATGGTGCAGACCGTTTTTTAAGGCAAACTGCTTAAAATCTTCATATTTTGCTTCCACATACAAATGAACCATTCTGTTTACAAGTGGAGAGGGAAGCCTAAACACAACCCCTTTATCCTCCATTCTGTTTCCCGCGGCAATAATTCTCCAGCCTTTTGGAAGTTTATATTCTCCTAACTGCCTGTTTAAAATAAGCTGATAAACAGCTGCCTGAATAGAAGGAGCGGCGGAATTTAGTTCATCTAAAAACAAAATTCCTTGTGAATTTTCATCTTTTGGGAAAAATACAGGAGGCATCCAGATTGTTTGATTTTCTTTAATGGAAGGAATACCCCTTAAATCAACAGGGTCAAGTTGTGAGAGCCTTATATCGATTAACTGAAGATTCTTTTTCTTTGCTATATCCGCAACTATATAAGATTTTCCTATTCCAGGGGAGCCGTGTATAAAAACCGGAATATCTGTATTGATTAAAATTTCTAAATATTTATATAATTCACTTGTGGAAATGGAAACAGACATTATATTTCCATTTCTATCATTTTACCCATTGCTATTTCAGCCAGTTCAAAACCAAACTCTTCACACTCTTTTAATTCTTCGCCGGTTGGTATAAGCTTAATTTTTAAAGGTTTGTTTGGCATTCTGAATTTTAACTTTGACATTCTCTCATGAAGCATATCCGCAGCTTCCCCACTCCATCCGTAAGAGCCGAATGTTGCCCCTATTTTACCGTTATTTTCAATAAGTGCAACACAGGAAAGCAAATCCCATGCCGGTTTTACGGCATCTGAATTGATAGTGGGAGAGCCGATTAATACAACATCGCTTTTTTCAAGCAAATCAATCATATTCGGTGTTTCTAAAGCTTCAAGGTCATATACACCTGAAACGACACCTTCAATTTTATCTGCACCTTTTGCAATATGTTTGGCCATTTTTAATGTATTTCCGTAACTGCTTATATAAAAAATTGAAAATATTTTTTTATTGCTATCTTTTGAATTTTTACTCCAGTTTTCATATTTTTGAATATAACTCATGGGATTTGTTCTTAAAACAGGGCCGTGCAAAGATGCAATAATTGAAATATCAAATTTTTTGTAAAGCTTTAAAGCGTTTAAAATAAACGATTTAAACGGTCTCATAATATGCAGATAATAATATTTAAATGCATAGGAAAAATCGCCCACCTTGTCATCAAATAGTCTTTCATCATAATAATGGCTGCCAAAAACATCTCCGCTGAAAAGTATTTTGTCTTCATGCAGATAACTGCTCATAGTATCCGGCCAGTGAAGAAAAGGTGTGCTTAAAAATTCTATTGTTTTATTACCTAAAGAAATTTTTTTTCCCGTGCCTGCCACCTCAAAATTTACATCTTTTTTCATAAGAGCTTTTAACATTAAAACAGCCCTGTTGGAAATAATAAGTTTCGCCTGCGGGGCCTTATCCATAAGTTCAAAAAGGGCTCCCGAATGGTCTGGTTCTAAATGGTGCAAAACTATATACTTAATTTCATCATAATCGCAAACCTCTTCTAAACGCATGAAAAACTGCGATGAAAATTCTTTTTTGACTGTATCCATTACACATACACCCTCATCCCCTCTTATTACATAAGAGTTGTAAGAACTTCCGTTTGCCGTTCTCATAATAATGTCAAACGTTCTGATTTTAGAATCAAAAGCCCCTGTAAAATAGACATCATCGCATAATTTTATTGCATGTTTCATATCTTAATATACGAGATTACTATCTCGCCCTCCTTTTTAATATTACACTGACACATTAGTCTCATATTATCTGTTTTATTGTCAATAAGACTTAATGTTTTGAGCTCTTTTTCAGATGGTTCATTAAGACATTCCATTCCTTTTTCAACAACCGCCACGCATGTTGAACAATCCCCGACCCTGCATCCAAATTCCATTGAAGCCCCTGTTTTCTCAGCTATTTTTCTAATTGATGTGCCAACAGGCGCTTTAACTTTTATATTGTCATCTTTTAAATATACTGTTGCCATAATTATCCTTTATTTAATTTACTGCAATTTTCATTCTATTAAAAACTGAGATGTAATATTTTTATCTTTAGTTACTTATATTTACTCAGTGCCTGAAAAAAAGCATTAAATCGCTTAGAAAAAAACTTTTATGGTCTTTGTTTTCAAAATGTTTTTTCCATTTTAAATCATTTTCCAGATATTTTAAAGCCGGATAAACAAATTCTTTTGGCATTATGTTTTTTAACCGGGAGCTTTTTACAATTGCCTGCATAACCGAATCAAAAAGAGAATCAATCAATTCATAATTTTTACTTATATAAACAAAAGAGTCCTCCCCCATAAATTTAAAAATATTGATAATATGCCAAGCTTCTTTTTTTAATGTCATTTTAACCTCCTATTGAGATGATATAATGGATTTTTTCATTTGTTTTTAAAAACCTCTGCCACGCCTTATCGTAAAAGGCGCCTATAGCACTGACCTTCCATCCCCTTTCAACCGCTTCTAAATATATTTTTTGCCCAAGCATACCGGATTTTAAAAGCGTATTTTGATTAAATTGCTTAGCTGTAACAATAAAAATATATGCGGCATTTTTTATAAATCCCTGATTTACACACATTTTTACAATCTGGTTTGTAAAATTTCCCTTTTTTACAAGTTTTGCATTTTTATAAACCCTGTTGATTTTATCAAGCGTAATTAAATAAAGTGAAAATTCATCTAAAAATTTAAGCATGTAAAAAAAGAAAAAATAAAAATCCAAATATGAATCTCTTTTTTTAAATCCTCGGGCGGAGCGGCGTTGAAAAAGCGTCTTTTTTGATTTAATTTTAGGATAAAATATATTAAAATTACATTTTTGTAACCCTTTAAGATACAAATTTGTATCCACTTCCCATTCGGTATAGTTTGTCGGAAAGACTTTTATTAAAGGGATTGTTTTAGATACTTTTGTCTTTTTAATCTCCCCTGTGTAAAAAGCGGCGAGTGCAAATTCTTCATTACAAAAGCCCATAAATTTATTTATTTTTTTATATTCTTTTATTTCTGTTTGATAAATCTCTTTTTTGCATATTTTTGAAGCGGCCAAAAGAGCGCCTATCTGATGCCCGGCGTCCAAATAGGTATATCTGTAACTTCTTGTACCGTATTTCCAAAAAGACCTGAAAGGCACAACAGAAACCAAAAAAATTATCCCTTTTACCATATTTATATCTAATTCATTTTCAATTCCGCCGTTATAAATTTCTTTAATAAGCGTTAATTTTGATTTTTTGGCATTAACATGATAAATCCCGCTTATTATGTTTTTTATTCCCCTTATCTGGACATACAGTTCTGTAGGATGTAAATTTCCGGCTGAGGGTATGTTTAACCTGATATAAGGTTTTTTATTGATGTTTAAAACTTCGCTTGCAAATCTTGATAAATAAATTATTTCAACATCTCTTAAATCATAACTGAAAAAATCGGGATATTCCTTCATTAAAGGCTGACTTTCCCAATCTATAAATTTTGTATTTTTAGCAACATTTTTATATGTAAGCGAAGTTTTTTCATACATCAGTTTACCCCTGTTTTTTTAATTATATGCATTTTTTATTCTATCTTCAATAAAAAACAGAAAAAATATCGATTAAAATTTAATCAGTAAAAAGCGATATATTTTTACATTTTTATGTTATTATATCTTTAAAATCTTTAGACAAAGGATATGGATGCCTGATGACTTTTCTTTAGAAAAATGTAAAAACTGCAAGGCTTTAAACTCATACAAACATATGAAACTCTTATATGAAATATCTAATTTATTAAACAGTTATGAAGATATTGGAAAAAGTATTGAAAAAAGTCTAAATTTACTAAAAAATGAGCAATATTTTGAAAGAGGAGCCCTTTTTGTTTATGAAGAGGAGAACAATTATCTCTCTTTGTTTGCATCTGTTGGCCTTACATCCCAACAGAAAAAATTAGCTATTTACAAATTAGGAGAAGGCGCAACAGGGCTTGCGGCAAAAGCAAAAGAACCCGTTGTAATAAAAAATATCCACAACAATATCCTTTATTTAAATAAACTTGGCACAAGAAACACATCAATTATTTCATATGTGGCGGTTCCCATTATAAAACAAAATAAATTATTAGGCGTGGTTTCAGCCAATCTCTCAAAAGAAAGCAAGGTAAATTTTGAAGAAATTATATCAATGCTTACAATATTCGGCTCACTTTCCATCAGTGCACTAAATTACAGAAAAAAATCGAGAAGGAAAAAGAGGAATTAAAAGAATTAAAAAATTATTATGAAAATGAATCATTTAAAGAATACAGGTTTGAAAATATAATTGCAAAAAGCACAAAAATGAAAAAAATTTTTAATTTAGTTGAAAAAATCGCCCCAAGTGATGCAACCGTTCTTATCAGGGGGGAAACCGGAACAGGAAAAGAATTAATTGCCACCGCAATACACAATTTAAGCAGAAGAAAAAACGGCCCTTTAATCAAATTAAACTGTGCGGCCATCAGTGAAACACTTCTTGAATCCGAACTTTTCGGACATGAAAAAGGTGCTTTTACCGATGCAAAGGAAACAAAAAAAGGACGTTTCGAACTGGCCAACGGAGGAACGCTATTTCTTGATGAAATAGGAGACATTTCACCAAATATGCAGGTAAAACTTCTGAGGGTTTTACAGGAACAGGAATTTGAGCGTGTGGGAGGTGTTAAAACTATTAAAACAGATGTAAGACTTATAGCCGCAACAAATAGAAATTTAGAACAAATGGTAGAAAAAGGGAAATTTAGAAAAGATTTATATTATAGACTGAATGTCATTCCTGTTAATCTTCCCCCTCTTAGGGAAAGATACGAAGATATTCCTTTGATTATAAATTTTTATTTAAATAAATTTATGAAAGAAAATGATAAAAATATGTATTTAAGCAAGGAAGCCATGGAACTGCTCATTCAGTATCCGTGGCCCGGGAATATAAGAGAACTTCAAAATATTGTCGAAAGGATAGTGCTGATTTGCCCTGCCGGAGAAATTAAACCGGAAATGCTTGATTTTGTACTTCCTTATAGTTTCCAAAAAGTGTATGGTAAAAAAGAAGCAGAAATCGACACAACCCAAAAAGTGCCCACAAAAAAGCAATTACAGGAGATTGAAAAAGAGGCTATTACAAAAGCGTTGATTAAAACGGGACTGTTATAAATTCCGTGTCAGTCAAGGTAAAATACTAAAAATGAAAGGACTGACATGGAGAAATTTAATTTTGACAAAGCAGTAAAAGATTTATTAGCAGGTAAGAAGATAGGTGGAAAAGATGGAGTATTAGCTCCATTAATTAAAGAATTAGTAGAAGCTGCACTTGAAGCAGAGATTGAAACATCAAACAACAATAAGTGATGAAATAGAAGAGAAGATATTATCATTATATGCACTTGGAATGAGCTATAAAGATATAAAATCACATATTGAAGAGCTTTATCAAATTTCTATTTCATCAGCTACAATAAATGCAATAACGGATAAAATAATACCAAAAATCAAAGAGTGGCAATCAAGACCTTTAGAGAGTATATATCCATTTGTATTTATGGATGCAATTCATTATAAAATTAAAGAAGATGGGAAATATGTAAATAAAGCGGTTTATACAATTTTAGGTATCAATATTCAAGGTAAAAAAGAAGTTTTAGGGCTTTATTTAAGCGAAAGTGAAGGAGCAAATTTTTGGCTTCAGGTTTTAACCGATTTAAACAACAGAGGAGTAAAAGATATACTTATTGCAAGTGTAGATGGACTTAAAGGATTTCCAGAAGCCATTAACGCTATATATCCAAATACAGAGGTTCAGTTATGTATAATTCATCAGATTAGAAATTCTTTAAAATATGTAGCTTCTAAAGATAAAAAAGAGTTTATGAAAGATTTAAAAAAGGTATATCAGGCTGTAAATAAAGAACAAGCCGAAAGTGAACTTGATAGACTTGAAGAAAAATGGGGGAATAAGTATCCTATAGTCATTAAATCCTGGAGAAACAAGTGGAATAATTTATCTAATTATTTTAAATATCCTCAAGATATAAAAAAAGTTATATACACAACTAATATTATTGAATCAGTTCATAGACAATTTAGAAAACTTACTAAAACCAAAGGTGCTTTTCCTAATGAAAATAGCTTACTCAAACTCTTATATATGGGTATTCAGAATACAGAAAAAAATGGACTATGCCTATTAAAAACTGGAATCTTACACTCTCTCAGCTGGCAATTTTCTTTGAAGGTAGATTAGATGATGCTTTAAACTTATGATATAATTTCCCCAGCTGACACGGAATTATGAACGGTCTCCTCTCAGCTGGCAATTTTCTTTGAAGGTAGATTAGATGATGCTTTAAAGTTATGATATAATTTCCCCAGCTGACACGGAATTATGAACGGTCTCCTTTTAGTATGCAAATGGGTATCTTCATCTCTATATTCTGCAACAGTTGATAATAAATCAAGAGTTTCAAATTGAGCTTTCTCAAGTTTAAATGTAGCTTTTTTAACTTCTTCTTGTAAAGTTTTATTATATTCTTTTAATATTTTATTAGATTTAATCATTTTTATACTGTTTTTTAACCTTATAATAATTTCGGCAGTATTAATAGGCTTATTGAGAAATTCATTTACCCCTGCCTCTAAAGCTTTTAATTTTACTTCATTATCTCCTACATCTGTAATCATCACACATAATGTTTAGTTGTCTTTTTAGTATTGTTTTGCGTTCTAACCTGTTTAAATTTTTTTATTGTGTCTATAATGTCTTTTTTTGTAATGTCTTCTATAAATTTGTCTCCAAGAAAAGGCAGTAAATAATTTTCTACTCTTCTTAACAATTTAAAATAAGTAACGTCTGCAATGTTTTGTTCTTTAAATTCCAACCATTCTATCGCAATGTCTTTAAATTTGTGCTTATTTAAGTTTTCTTCAATTGCAAGTTTTTCAGCTTCAATTTGTTCTTGTTTTTCTTTTTGTTTTTCCTGTAAAGGATCAATTCCACTTGCAATTTTTTCTCTAATTTCCAAATTCATTTTTCTTGCCTGCATAAGCTTTAACACAGGATACTCTCCCAATGTAATTTTTCTGTTTTTACCTAAAAAGGTATATCTGCTAACAAAATACTTTTTACCTGTTTTTCTTATGCGCAAATATAATCCTTCTTCAATTCTAATCCATTCTTCTTTGCCTGTCGGCTTAAGGTTTTTAATAACAACGGCTGTAATCTTTTTTGTCCCCAGATTTGTCCCCAAAATCGCATTGTTTTTGCCCCAGAAATTTTATACAATTTTTTTTGAGGGGATAGCAAACGCTAAAATCCCCGAAATTTAGGCAAAAAGGAGTAGAAAAATGGTGGCAAATCTGGGGACAACTCTGGGGACAAATTTTTTTAAATAACAACAAAGATTTTGTGGGAGTTTTAATGTTTAACGTTTAACAGAATAACGTATTTTCGGGATGTTTAACATTAAAGTGTCTGAGATTAAATTGTTTTAAAAGTAGTAAATGGTGCGGGAGAGATGCACCAATATTTAGTTTATAGTAGATTATTAAAGTTCTCATAACTTCTATATTTAGGGGATTTCATTAAACGATTGTCTATGAAAGTTTATAAAATTTTATTGACTTCTATTAAAAATATGTATACAATTATGTATACAAACCCCTTTTTAAAGGAAAATAATGTCTCTTACTGACACAAAGATTAGGAGCCTAAAATATATTCCTGAAAGTAGATATAAAAATTGGTATTCTGATGGTAATGGTTTATATTTAGTTGTCGAAAAAACTAAAAAAGTTTGGAGATTAAGATATAAATTAAAAGAATGGAAAACTCATAAACCTTTTACAATAGGAGAATATCCTTATATGTCATTAGCTGAAGCAAGAAAAAAGGCAATAGAGTTAAAGAGTTTAGTACAAAAAGGAATAGACTTACAAAAATGGAAAAAACAAAAAGAGTTAGAAAAAGAGAGATTACAAAATAGGAAAAGAGTTTCTGATTTAGTTGAAGAATATTTAGAAATTAAAAAACAAAATGTAAGTGAATCAAGATTTAAAAAAAATTATGTAGGAACATTTAATAATTATGTTATTCCATTTATTGGTAAAAAATTTATAGAAGATGTTACAAAACAAGATATACTTAACTTAATCAAAGAAGTTCCAAAAATTAAACTAAAAAATGATACAAGAAGTGTAAACAAAACCTATAAAGCTAAAGAAGTTTTACATATTTTACGAGATTTATTTGAATTTGGAATTGATAATGATTATTTAGATTATAATCCAGCCTACAATATAAAAATTGATAGAATATTACCACAACACAAAGAACAGCACATCTCTGCTTTATTAGATATTGATGATTTAAGAGAACTTTATAAAAAAATATTAAACATAGAAAATCCGATAACTTCAAAGATAATTCAATTTCAAGCTTTGACTATCCTCCGTAATGGAAATATCCGTAATCTTAGATGGGAATATATTAATTGGGAGAAAAAACTTATTATCTATCCAAAAGAAGTAATGAAAGCTACACATAGTGATTTTAGATTACCACTTACAGATACTTTAATTGCAATTTTAGAGTCTTTTAAACGATTAAGTGGAGATAAGGAGTTTGTATTTATTTCAAGTAAAACTAATAAGCCAATTAGTGAAAATTTTTTATCCGATAAATACAAAAAAATAGGATATAAAGATATTCATAGTCCTCATGGTTGGAGAAGTTCTTTTAGAACTATTGCTGCTGAATGTATAGAGGAGCATAAATGTGGTATTGAAGCAATCGAATCACAATTACATCATAAAATAGGCAATAAAGTAACTCAAGCTTATTTGAGAACAGATTTTTTAGAACATAGAAGATTGTTGCTACAGTGGTGGGAGGATAAACTTTTAGGAAAAATATAGTATCTACACATCTACATCTACAAATTTTTTTGATTTTTGCTTTTTTATCAATAAAATTATAGTTCTAACTATAAATTTTGATATAATTTTTATAGTTATAACTATAAAAATATAAGGAAAAAAATGTTAGAGAGATTTAGACTTTTTCAAAGAGCTCTTCTTAAAAATTTAAATACTACTTATAAGAGGTATTTTTATGAGGAATTAAAAAAAGATGAAAAACTATTAGCAATTATGGGTGCAAGAGGTGTGGGGAAAACTACGACACTTCTTCAATATTTAAAAGAATCTAAAATTCCGATAAATGAAAAATTATATATAAGTGCAGATTGGATTGATGCAGAAAATCTTTTTGAAATAGCAGAAACTTTTTATAAAGAAAATGGCAAATTACTGATAATTGATGAAATTCATAAATATCCAAACTTTGAAAAAGGATTAAAAAAAATTTATGATATTTTGGATTTAAAAGTTATTGTAAGTGGTAGCAGTGCTTTATCAATTAATCATGCAAAAGCTGATTTAAGTAGAAGAATGCTTATAAAAGAAGTAAAAGGAATGTCGTTTAGAGAATTTTTAGAATTTAAATATGAACTTCAAATAAAAAAAATTTCACTCAATGAATTGTTACAAAATCATATAAATATTGCATATGAAATTTTAGAAAAAATAAACAAACCTTCAATTATTCCTGATTTTAAGGAATATTTAGAAATCGGCTATTATCCTTTTTATTTTCAAAATGAAGATAAAGTTTCATATCTTTTGAAATTAAAAGAGACTATAAATGTAGTTTTAGAAGTTGATATTCCTGCAATATCTAACATAAAATTTACAACAATTAGAAAATTCAAAAAACTAATAGAATATGTTTGCATCTCTCATCCTTTTAAACCAAATATGCAAGAACTTCTTATAAAAATGGATATGCCAAAGACTGCTTATGCGGAAGCTTATGAATATTTAGAACTTCTTCAAAAAGCAAAAATAATAAGACTTATAAAAAGTGCAAACAAAAAAGATGCAATTCTTACAAAACCTGAAAAAATATACCTTAACAACACAAATCTTCACTTTTGCTATTGTGAAACACAGGAAATTGGAACTTTAAGGGAAGTTTTTTTTGCTTCTATGCTTGAAGATTATGAAATTTATGCTCCAAGTAAAGGTGATTTTGTAGTAAATGAATATACTTTTGAGATTGGTGGTAAAAATAAAACAAAAAAACAGATAAAAAATTTAGAATATGCTTATATAGTAGTTGATGATATAGAAATTGGCAGCGGAAATAAGATTCCGCTTTGGCTATTCGGATTTTTGTATTAACATTATCATATTTTATTGACTTTGTTTTATCTTACAATATCTCAATTTTTTCTAAATTTTTAAATTTTTTTTCAAAAAAAGTCCCCTTTTTGTCCCCTTTTGATTTTTTTAACATATATATATTATGAAGTACAAAAAAAATTGAAGGAGTAAAATATGAAATTATTAACACTAAAAGAAGTTATTGAAAAAACAAGCCTTAAAAAAAGTACTATTTACAAATTTATTAAAACTAAAAATTTTCCTTCACCAATTAAGTTTGGACGTAGTAGTAGGTGGGTAGAGGAAAAAGTGGAAGAATGGATAAATTATTACATAAAAGGATAGACAAATGAATAAAATTAAATTTGAAACAACTAAAAGCGATTATTTTTTCCCTTCTTTCGATCTTTCAGAAGTGATAGAAATTGGATTTCTTAAAAGTTACATATCCAATGTGTCTTACATCCTCAATAAAACTAAAGAAGAAGTTGCAGCGGTTTCAATATTATTTTTAGCAAATGCTATTAATAATAAGTTATTAGTCCAGCATACTGAAAATAAAGAATATTTGATATCAAGTAATTTATGGGGATTATTAATAGCTGAGCCTGGTTCGGGGAAAAGTCCTTTAATACGATATTATACAAAATTTTTAATAGAAGCAGAGAATAAATATAATCAAAATAGAGAAGAAAATCTAATTATATATGAGCAAGTAAAAAAGTCTATTCAAAAACGTCCTACGCAAAAAAACATAGAAAAGTTAAAAGAAATTTTAAATAATCCTCCTAAATTAAACTATTTATATGTAAATAATATCACAAAGGAAGCTTTATTAAAATATCTTTCATTTAATGAACAAGGAATTTTACTCTATTTTGATGAATTAGGCAGTTTATTTGCTAAATTTAAAAAAGATCCAGAATATCGGTCTTTATTACTCGAAGGGTGGAATGGCACTGGAACTTATAAATATACTACTTTAAAAGATTCGACATTACATATAAAAAACTTTGGAATCGGAATAATTGCAAATATTCAACCTTCTTTATTTAAAAAACATTTTTATAATTTGGAAGATGGATTTAGAGAAAGATTTCAAATATTAATTCCTTTATCAAATACTCCTCCAAGTGTTTTTAATAAATCTATAAATGATACTATACTACAAAATATGCAAGAGTTATTTTTTAGATTAACTAATCCAAATTTGTCTCAGTATTTTTCAACGAATATTATAAAATTTTCACCAGCAGCTCTTGCAAGATATATTTATTTTAAGCATTTTTTTCAGGAAAAATTTATAAATAGTTTTTCTTCTTCTTTTCGAGCATATTGGGCAAAAATAGATAAATTGATATTATCAATATCACTTGTTTTCTTTTTATTAAGATTTTTTTATAAAAACAATAAATCACAAATGATATTACCTGATGATTTAGAAAAATCTTTAATTGTTACTAAGTATTTATTACATAATTTTCTAACAATAGAAAATAATTTATCAAAAAATAATGATACTCTTGAAAAAAAAGTAGCATTAAAAATATTTGAACTTTTGAATAACAAATCAAATATTTCTTTTAGGAATGTGATACAAAATATTTATCATCTTCACAATAATGAGGAACTCATAAATATTTTAAATAAATTGAAACACAAATATCCAATATATTACGAAAAAAATCAAATTTTTTTAAAAACTTAAAATGGTTTTTTAACCGTTTTATTTAAATAGGTGTTCATTTTAAATTTTTTGAGTAGTTAAATTATGTATTTGCATTCTTTTTTCTCAATTCAAAATAATTATTCAATTCCTTGAAAAAAATCACATAAAGAAACATTTAAAGCTTTTGAGATTTTATAGAGATGTTCTATATTAAAATGCTTTTTACCACCTAACTCACCTTGAGCTATAATAGTCGTAGATTTATGTCCTATCATTTCAGCTAATTGTAGCTGAGTAATGTTTTTACTTTCTCTAATTTTTTTTACATTTTCACCAATTTTTTTATATACTTCTTTCAAATATTACCTTTTTAATCTTTTTTAAAAGTTTAAATTATGTTATACTTATATTCAAATTCCCATAGGAATTTAAAGGAAAGGTTTTTATGCTTTTTTTAGATAATTTAATAAAAAAAACAAAAAAAATAATGAAAGAAGAATTCTTAAAAGATTCACGTCCATGGGTTGTTACGTTTTCTGGTGGAAAAGATTCTACTACAGTATTGCATCTTACAATAGAAATGCTTCTTGAGTTACCTTCTGAAAAAAGAAAAAAAGTATTTATAGTTGCTAGTGATACTTTAGTGGAAATGCCAATTATTACAGATTATTTTTATAATAAAATTAATCAAATCCAAAAATTTATTGAAAAATCAAAATTAGACATAGAAATAAAAATATTAAAACCTGAAATTAAAGAAAGTTTTTGGAGTCTTTTACTTGGAAAAGGATATCCAGCACCAAATACCTCATTTAGATGGTGTACAGAAAGACTAAAAATAAAACCAGCAACAAAATATTTAACTTCTTTAGCACATAAATATAAATCTATTGTAATGCTTCTTGGAGTTAGGAAGGCTGAATCAAATACAAGGAAAACATCAATAGAAAAAAGAGAATTAAATTTCATAGGTTTTACTAAACACAATAGTGTTCCAAATGCTTTTACTTTTTCTCCTATAAAAGAATGGAAAAATGAGGAAGTTTGGACTTTTTTATCTTCTAATAAAGCTCCTTGGGGGACACACGAGGACATGATGAAACTATATGATAAAGGCAGTGGTGAAGCAGATTGTAATATTGCTTTAAATCCACAAGACCCAAGCTGTGGCAAAACAAGATTTGGATGTTGGGTATGTACAGTAGTAAATAAAGACAAATCAATGGAAAATATGCTTGATACAGAAGAATGGATGAAGCCTTTAAATAATTTTAGGAATAAGTTATTAGATTATAGAAATGACCCAACAAAAAGAAACAAAAGAAGGCGTACTGGTGAAAAAGGTTTAGGCCCTTATACTATGGAAGTTAGAAGAGAATTGCTGCAAAATTTACTTGAAATAGAAAATCAATTAAAAAATAAATTAAAAGGGAAAAAACTAATTTTGGATGAAGAAATAATTCAAATACAGCATGAATGGGAAAACGATGGAGACTTTTTAAATAGTGCTATTGAAATAGCTAAAAATTTTGGAAGAGATATTAATTATTACTCCTTTAACGCATTAGAAGATGATGAAAAAGAGTTGGCATTTAAACATAATTTAACTCCAAGCTTTATAAATAAGCTTCTTGAAATTGAATATAACGCAAAAGGATTAATTAGAAAAAATATATATAAAGATTTAGATGAATTAATAACAAGCTTTGCTAAAGGTAAAATAGATGTTAATTAAGAATATTACATTAGAAAATATCTTTCTTTATGAAAATGTAAATAAATTCTCTTTTTCAACTGAAGAAAATAAAAATATAATCTTAATCATTGGTGAGAATGGTTTTGGTAAAACTTCTTTTATTAATGCTTTAAAAATCGGGTTTCACGGAATTACAAAAGATATACTTAAAATTGGTAACAAATATATATCAAAGCATGAGTTTATAAAAGGAAATGAAAATTTTGAAGGATTAATTACTAAAAATAAACACCATGCTAAAATTGAAATTGAAACAGATGAATTTAAAATAATTAGAGAATTTAATAATGACGAAAAATTAACTCTTATAATAGAAAATGAACAATTTTTTGATTTAGAAGCAGAGGAAATTATTGAAAGTTATTTTCCTAAAAGTTTGAATAAGTTCTTTTTCTTTGATGGAGAAAAAATTCAAGAACTCTCAAATTTTGAAAATGAAGAATTTAAAAAAATGCTTGAATCGGTATTAAAACTTGATATATATGACCAAACAATTCAAGATTTAAAAAATTTATTAAAAAAATATATTAAAAAATCTTTAGATGAAAACACTCTACAAAAACTTAACGAATTAGAAAACGAAAAAGAAAACTTAAAACAAATAATAGAAAGTCTCGAAAAGAGATATAAATTGTTAAAAGAAACATTAAAAGAAAAGCAAAAAGAAGAAAAATTCTTTTTAAACAAATCTTCTAAAATAAAAAAGTTAGAAAAAGAACTTTCAAAAAAGAAAGAAGAATTTGAAAAATTAATAAATGAATTTAAACAAATTATTCTTTATAAATTACCTTTCCTTTTAAATCCTACTCTTTTAGAAAAAATAAAAGTAGATATTAAAAATTATGATGATTTAGGAATTAATAAAGATATTATAATCCGAAAAAAAGAAGAATTTCTAAAAAGAATCAAAGAAAACCACAAAGAAATTGAAAAGATTTTTGATGAAGTGTTTTTAAAAGAGAAAAAGGGTTTTATTAGTAGTAGCAATATTTTGCCTTTATTAGATTTTGAAAAAATAGATTTAAATGAATTACTGAGTAAACTTAGCAATTTAAAATTTGAAATTGAAGAGATGGAAAAATCAAAAGCATCAAATACTGACCTATTTGAAGAAATTTATAATATTCAAAAAGAGATATTCCAATTAGAAAATGATATAAAAAACTTAGAAAATGACCTTTTTAACAGCAAAGAAAAATTGATAAAAATAGAAAAAGAGATAAAACAAATCTCTAAAATAGAGTTCAAAAATAGATTAATCCAAGAAAAAATAAATACCGTAAATGACAGTATAAATGTATTAAAAGAAATAAAATTATCTCTTAAATCAAAAAAAAGACCAAGACTTCAAAAATTAATAAATGAGAAATTTCAAAAGCTTAAAAAAGATAACTTTAAAATTAAAGAAATTGCATTAATCGATGAATTTGATATTTATTTAATAAATGAAAACAATGAAAAACTATCAGTCCTCTCAGCATCTTCTGGGCAAAAACAAATTATTGCCACTTCTTTAATTTGGGGAGTAAGTGAATATTTAGGAAAACATATTCCAATGGTAATTGACACACCGCTTGGAAGACTTGATATTGAAAACCAAATATTAATTCTAAAAGAATTTTATCCTAATGCTTCAAAACAGGTAATAATGCTTCCTACTCCTAGTGAACTTAGGGCTGAAGAATTTGAACTTTTAAATAAGCATATTTCAGATAGATATTGCTTAACTCCTACATTACCAAAGGTTAAAAAATGCGAACAACAAAATTCATAGAAGAAAGTATCCCAAAAATTGCAAAACTAATTCATGCTACAAACGATCCAAAATGGCTTACAATTAGATTTGCAATATTTATTTCTTTATCAATTAACAAACCAATTGAAAAGAAAAAATTAAACTTCAAAGATGGAAAAACTTATTCTCTTGAAGTTATAACTGGGAAAGGAAAAAGCGAAGGAGATTATACAGATATTATTGCTTTAATGGTAGCTAATAATGATAATATTGAATTTAAAAATGAAAAAGAATTAGAAAAATATCTTGAACTTCATGCCCAAAGAGGCTTTGAAATTTTAACTTCTTCTTTAAACCAAAATAGTAATATTTTTGAATGGCTTAAAGAAGAGTTTTTATAAGCAGTTTTTAGGCCATAAATCTTTTATTTCGAGACCGTTCAAAATTCCGTGTCAACTGAGGAGATTATATCATAAGTTTAAAGCATCATCTAATCTACCTTCAAAGAAAATAGCAAGTTGAGATAAAGTTAAAGTCCAATTTTTAAGAGACCGTTCAAAATTCCGTGTCAACTGAGGAGATTATATCATAAGTTTAAAGCATCATCTAATCTACCTTCAAAGAAAATTGCCAGCTGAGAGAGTGTAAGATTCCAGTTTTTAATAGGCATAGTCCATTTTTTTTCTGTATTCTGAATACCCATATATAAGAGTTTGAGTAAGCTATTTTCATTAGGAAAAGCACCTTTGGTTTTAGTAAGTTTTCTAAATTGTCTATGAACTGATTCAATAATATTAGTTGTGTATATAACTTTTTTTATATCTTGAGGATATTTAAAATAATTAGATAAATTATTCCACTTGTTTCTCCAGGATTTAATGACTATAGGATACTTATTCCCCCATTTTTCTTCAAGTCTATCAAGTTCACTTTCGGCTTGTTCTTTATTTACAGCCTGATATACCTTTTTTAAATCTTTCATAAACTCTTTTTTATCTTTAGAAGCTACATATTTTAAAGAATTTCTAATCTGATGAATTATACATAACTGAACCTCTGTATTTGGATATATAGCGTTAATGGCTTCTGGAAATCCTTTAAGTCCATCTACACTTGCAATAAGTATATCTTTTACTCCTCTGTTGTTTAAATCGGTTAAAACTTGAAGCCAAAAATTTGCTCCTTCACTTTCGCTTAAATAAAGCCCTAAAACTTCTTTTTTACCTTGAATATTGATACCTAAAATTGTATAAACCGCTTTATTTACATATTTCCCATCTTCTTTAATTTTATAATGAATTGCATCCATAAATACAAATGGATATATACTCTCTAAAGGTCTTGATTGCCACTCTTTGATTTTTGGTATGATTTTATCCGTTATTGTATTGATTGTAGAAGATGAAATAGAAATTTGATAAAGCTCTTCAATATGTGATTTTATATCTTTATAGCTCATTCCAAGTGCATATAATGATAATATCTTCTCTTCTATTTCATACTTATTGTTGTTTGATGTTTTTTTACTATTTGAGGCTCAAATCTACCTTCTCTATCTCTTGGGGTAGCAAGTTCAAATTCTCCTGATGTTGATTTAACTGTTTTCCTGTTGTAACCGTTTCTTCTATTTCTTTTACCTTGTAAAACTTCATCTGCAATATGAGATTCAATCTCTGCTTCAAGTGCAGCTTCTACTAATTCTTTAATTAATGGAGCTAATACTCCATCTTTTCCACCTATCTTCTTACCTGCTAATAAATCTTTTACTGCTTTGTCAAAATTAAATTTCTCCATGTCAGTCCTTTCATTTTTAGTATTTTACCTTGACTGACACGGAATTTATAACAGTCCCTTTTTTACCAATTGACATCTCCTTTTTTTAAAAATTTTTTAAATTTTTCAAATTCTATTTTTAATATAATTCCGTCACTTTCCATTGCACAGTTTGCCGGATAAGGCATTTTTTCAAAATTTGCAAGTTCCGCTATAAGTGAAGGTGCAAAAAACTTATGAATAATAAGTTCGTTTCCTTTATTGTCAACCTTATATACTCTTGCAATTCCTTCTATTAAAAGATGTAAATAATGAGGTTCTTCTTTTTCATAAAAAACTATATCTTCTTTTTTAAGGTTTTTTACAATAATAAAATTCTTAATTTCATTAATATCTTTATCATCTAAATTTTTAAATAAAAAAATCTCTTTGAAATTCATCTTCTGCCTTTATATTATCTGGTATTTTCTGAGTTCTTCTTCACTAATTCCCTCAATCAATCCTAATTTTTGTAACTTTTCTATAACTTTTTGTTCCACATCAACATCTGGCGGCCATTCACGCTTAAATCCGTCAAGCTTATTTTTATTTGTCCCGTCAATTCCTATTATTTCATCTATCCAGACATCACGCAAAGCGTCAATATTGTTTGTTACTCTCCACACAAGCATATAAGGGTTATTTGTCTCATTAGTATTTATAAAAACAACTATTCTTATATTATTTTTTAAAGCTTTAATATTCTCAAAAATATCACGGGCTTTTTTTTCTTTTTTATATTTAATTACGCATATTGGATTTTTCGTATCGGTAAAATACTGCTTTACTCCTTCAATTAATGGTTCAATTTCTTTTAATTTTTTTAACAATTCTTCATCGCTTAAAATATTCAATTTTTCATTTTTCACTTTTAATTTTTCACTTTTAGTTGCGTCTATTCCAAGTTTTCCGCCGACCAGTTCTTCAATGCTTGAATGATCAAGCTCATCAACTATTCCTTTTGAAATTAAAATTTTTTCTTTATCAAAATTATTTAAAATATATCTTGTTAAATTTTTATAATCCCTAAGGGCCGGTGCATCATCCCCAACAAAAACAGCATGTTTTACAAAGCTCATCTGTCCCGTTCCCCATAAAGAGTGCATTATTTGAAGAGAATGTCCCGGGTATCTTGGAGCAATTTTTGCCAAAATCAGATTATGAAAAACTCCGTTTTCAGGCATTGCATAATCAATTAAATCCGGAGCCGTAGTTTTTATAAGAGGCAGAAAAATCCTCTCGGTTGCATACCCCATATATTTGTCTTCCAAAGGGGGTTTGCCCACAACCGTTGCATAATATACAGGTTCTTTTTTTGTGGTTATAGTTTCAACGTGCATTACAGGAAAAGGCTTTTTAAGCGTATAATACCCGGTATGGTCTCCAAACATACCTTCAATTTCCACTTCTTGGGGATTACACCACCCTTCAATTACTATATCCGCATCTGAGGGCACTTCCAAATCATTGCTTATGCATTTTACAAGTTTTGGATTTTCTCTTCTTATAAATCCGTAAAGCATAAGTTCAAATATCCCGGGCGGCATTGGGGCCGTTGCGCACCATGTATAAAGAGGGTCTCCCCCTATTGCAATACTTACAGGCATTTTAAGCCCCGCTTTTTTATATTCCCAAAACAGATGTGCGCTGTCTTTATGAATCTGCCAGTGAAGCCCGAGCCTTTTATTGTCATATATCTGAAGTCTGTACATTCCGACATTTCTGCTCTCTCCGTCAATACTTTTTGTATAAACCTGCCCCATTGTTATAAATTTACCGCCGTCAAGAGGCCAGGTTTTTAAAATCGGCAAATCATTCAAGTTTACCGCTTCTAAATTCGGCATTAGGATAAAATTCTTTTAAAATTTCGGCAGTTTCTTTTGCACGGGCTGCTTTTGAAGTAATTATATAATTTATTACAGGATATATGTTTTTAACGGCCTTAAAAAATTCTTTTGCCCTGATTTTTCCTTTTTCTATCAGCGGCCTGTCAAAGTCATGTCCTCTAAACTCATACTTTTCCATCGCCAAAGAATGTCTGATAAATAAAAATTTTTTCATTATACCCTCCTTAAGAGTACTCCCGTTAAATAAAGCGAATTTGGGATATTCAAAATATACGGATGGTCAACATCCTGTTTAAGAAATTCGACAACTTCCAAATTGCATTTGTTTATTATACTACTACTTAACGCCAAATCCAACAAATCTTTTGAATTAATGGCATTAGAACAGCTAAAAAGTGTCAAATATCCATTATTTTCAAGAATATTAAGCGAATTTACAATTAAATATTTCCATCCTTTAAGCGCACCTCTTTTAGCTTTTTTATTTTTTGCAAATGCCGGAGGATCAATTATTATTAAATCATATTTCTCTTTTTCATTTTCCAAAAATTTAAATACATCGGCTTTTATTATTTCATAATTGTTAATATTATTTAATTCGCAGTTTTTTTCTATCTGAGAACAGGCTAAAGCAGAAATTTCTACAAATTTAGTAAAATGGGCATTTGCATATATTCCAAATCCTCCTGCGTTTGCAAACAAATCTAATGTCTTTTTATTACCATATTTACCTACTACTTTTCTATTTTTTCTCTGATCAAGAAAAAACCCTGTTTTTTGACCTTCTTTTAAATTGGTTAAAAATTTTTTATCATTTTCAATTATCAAAAATTCATCATCCACATTTCCAAAAAGAGTTTCATTTATAATTTCTAATCCCTCTTTTTGCCTTATTTTATCACCTTTTTCATATAAGCCTTTTGGATTTAACAAATCTATTAAAATTTCAATAATAACGCCCTTAAAATTATCCATTCCGGCAGTTGTAAAAGAAACAACAAGATTATCTCCGTATTTGTCTACGATAAGTCCCGGCAGAAAATCCGCTTCTGAGTGTATAAGTCTAAGAGAATTAGAATGAAATTTTTTCTCCAAACTTAACATAATATTTTTACTATTAAAATCTGCACCCCTGTTTTTTAAAGCTTTTTTAATTCTTTCATAAAAAAATTCCCTCTCAATTTGTATTTTTTCAAAGCTTATTACCCTTGCACTGATCTTACTTAAAGGGTTTATAAAGGCAGTTGCCACATATTCTCCGTTATAAATCAAATCGGTAACACTTCCTTTGTCGCAATCGGGAATATTTATCAGTTCGTTTTTATAAACCCATGGAAATCTTTTTTTTAATTTTTGAAAAGCATCTTTAGTTATTTCTACTTTCATACATTAAACCTAAAATGCATTACATCACCGTCTTTTACAATATATTCTTTTCCTTCCAGCCTCATAACTCCGGCTTCTTTTGCACCCTGTTCGCCATTATATTTTATAAAATCCTCATAACTTATAACTTCGGCCCTGATAAATCCTTTTTCAAAATCTGTGTGTATTACTCCGGCCGCCTGAGGGGCTTTTGTGCCTTTTTTAATCGTCCAGCTTCTGACTTCAATTTTTCCTGCCGTAAAATAACTTATCAAATTTAGTTTTTCATACGCTTTTTTGATAATCTGATCAAGTCCGCTTTCACTTGCCCCCATACTCTCTAAAAACTCTTTTCTTTCTTCATCACTCATTCCGACCATTTCTTCTTCTATTTTAGCACATAGTTTTATTACTTCCCTGTTGTTTTTATTTGCATATTCTTTTAGGGATTTTACATATTCATTATCCTCAGCCAAACCTTCTTCATCAACATTTGCCCCGTAAAATATTTCTTTATTTGTTAAAAAACTGAGCTCTCTTTCAAGTATTTTAAAAGCGTCTTCATCTTTTTTTGGAAAAGTACTGACCGGATTTCCCTCAGCCAGCCATTCCATAAGCTCCTCGGCTAACTCAAGCTGGGCTTTAGCTTCTTTAGAACCTTTTGCCTGTTTTTGTAGTCTTTCTATCCTTCTTTCAAGAGTCTGAATATCGGCATATAAAAGTTCCTGTTCTATTATTTCCACATCCCTTATGGGATCTACGCTGTTTTCCACATGAATAACATTAGGATTTTCAAAACATCTGACCATATGCAAAATTATATCTGTCTCACGAATGTTTGCCAGAAACTGGTTTCCAAGACCCTCACCTTTACTTGCACCTTTGACAAGTCCCGCAATATCTACAAATTCTATGGTTGAATATTGAATTCTATTTGGATTTACTATTTTGGCAAGCTCGTCAATTCTTTCATCCGGTACAGGAACTATAGCTTTATTAGGTTCTATTGTACAAAACGGATAATTTTGAGCTTCTGCATTTTGTGTTTTGGTAAGTGCATTAAACGTGGTGGATTTTCCAACATTAGGCAGTCCGACAATTCCAACTTTCATATATATTTTCTCCTTAGTTTTTATGAAATTATATCTTATTTTAATTATTTTTTATTTTGGGAAAATAAGAAGGAGAATCAAAGAGATTTTAAGTAGTTTATAAACGTATCAACCCCGAATCCGCTTGCACCGTAAGGATTAAATCCCCACTCTTTTTCTACAAATGCCGGTCCGGCAATATCCAAATGAGTCCATTTGTCTTTATTTTTTACAAACTCACTCAAAAACACTCCAGCAGTAAGCGCACCGCCGTATCTGCTTGAAGCTATATTACAAATATCGGCAATATTGCTCTTTAACAGTTTTGGCAAATATTTATTAAACGGAAGATATGCAAAATGTTCACCGGCCAATTGTGCATTTTTAATAATATTTTCTATTTTTTCTTTATTAAAGCCCATAACACCTGCTGTATATTCTCCAAGGCCTACGACACAAGCTCCTGTAAGAGTTGCAAAATCATAAATTTCATCATATTCTTTAATTTCCTCATCGGCGTAACACAGACAGTCAGCCAAAACAAGTCTTCCCTCGGCATCCGTATTTCTGACTTCAATAGTTTTTGAGTTTTTTGCCTTTAATACATCATCTGGTTTATAAGCATTTCCTCCTATCATATTTTCAGCCGCACCCAAGATGGCATGCACTTCTATATCGAGTTTAAGCTCACTTACAGCTTTTATAATTCCAAGAACTGTAACTGCACCTGATTTATCACTTTTCATAGTTACCATATAATCGGCTGGTTTTAAACTTAACCCCCCGCTGTCATAACATAACCCCTTACCGATTAATACAATTTTTCTTTTAGGATTTTTCGGTTTATATGTTAAATGAATAAGCCTTGGAGGGTTGGAGCTGGCTTTTCCTACGGCATAAAAAGCATGATATCCGTTTTCATATAAATAATTTTCATCATAAATTTTACATTCAAGTTTATTTTCTTTTGCAACATCTTCGGCAATTGCTGCAAGTTTAGGCGGAGTTATTTCATCCGGAACAGAATTAATGACATCTCTTACAAAATTTATTGTATTTGCTCTTATTTTTGCTTCTTTAATTAACTCATCAAAATCTCTTTTCGAATTAATTGCTATTTTTTTAACCGGATGCTTTGCCTTCTCATTTTTATATTTGTCAAATTCATAATCTCCTAACATAAATCCTTCAAAAAAGGAAATTAAAATTTCTTCTTTTTTGGTATTTGGAGGCGTAATTTCCACACTTTCAAATTTATATTTTTTAAGAGATTTAATAATACTTGCCGTTGCAGTTTTTATATTTTCGGCATTGATTTTTTCAATTCCGACATAAATTCTTTTTTTTTCAGCCAAAACCAAAACTTCGCCGTCTTTACCATTAAAGCCATATTCTTCAAATTTTTTTGTTCCGTTTATAATAATTTCTGCTTTAACTTGACCTTTTCCTTTAATAAATTCCATTTAATCCTCCTCTTTTTTATTTAAATACCAAAGAAATGAAAACAATATTATTACAAAAGCTACACCTAAATACCAATGATGTTTCAAGAATTTTAAAATTGCCAAAATCTCCTCGCCGAATATATAACTTGGTATTATTGTAACACTTGCCCAGACAAATGCACTAAATAAATTAACCAAAGCAAATTTCTTTGCATCATAATTCAAAATACCTATTGTCATTGGAATAATCGTTCTCATCCCGTAAATGAATCTTTGTATAAAAACAACCCAGATGCCATATTTCTTAAGAAGCAGTTTTGCTTTTGCAAATTTTTTTCTGTGCTGTGTTAACTCTTTTAAAATCCATTTTCTGTTAAATCTCCCAAGATAAAAATATATCTGGTCTCCGCTGAATCCCCCAAATGTAGCGACAATAATGGCAAGCTCCAGATTCATATCACCCATATGTGATAAAACACCTGCCATAACAAGACCGGTTTCACCTTCAAATATACACCATATAAATAAAATTATATATCCGTATTGTTTAAGAAGATAAATTAAATTCTCTTCACTGAAAAATTCTTTTATGGAATGTAAATCAAAAGCCCAAATAAAGCTTATAAACAGTGTTAAGATTAAAAATTTTTTCATTAAATTTCAAACTTCAAAATTTTTTTTGCACTCATCATATCCTTATCTCCCCTGCCGGAAAGATTGATAATGACTATTTTATCTTTTATATTCTCTAATTTTTTTAAATAAGCTACAGCATGCGAACTTTCAAACGCCGGAATAATTCCCTCTTTTTGACTTAACCATGCAAAAGCATCCAAAGCCTCTTTGTCTGTTATATAATCGTATTTAATTCTTCCGGCTTCATAATGAAATGCATGCTCCGGCCCGATTCCAGGGTAATCAAGGCCGGCTGAAATGGAATAAGCTTCTTTAATCTGTCCTTCCTCATCCTGAAGGAGATAACTCATCTGGCCATGTAAAACTCCGGGTCTTCCGGCGTTTAAACTAGCTCCGTGTTTTCCGCTTTCAATTCCAAGCCCCCCTGCCTCAATTCCAATACACTGGACATTTTTTTCTTCCAAAAAATGCGAAAAAACACCCATGGCGTTGCTTCCTCCCCCAATACATGCTATTACGTAATCGGGAAGGGAGTTTTCCTTTGCCAAAATCTGGGCTTTTGCTTCATATCCTATTATAGCCTGAAAATCCCTAACAAGCATAGGATAAGGATGGGGACCCGCAACAGTTCCTATTACATAAAAGGTATCCCTTGCATTACTTACCCAATACCTTATTGCTTCATTCATAGCATCTTTTAATGTTCTGCTGCCGCTTTTTACAGGATGCACTTTTGCACCCAAAAGCTCCATTCTAAAAACATTGAGTTCCTGTCTTTTTACATCTTTTTCACCCATAAAAACATCACATTCAAGTCCGAAAAGTGCCGCAGCAGTTGCTGTTGCAACACCGTGCTGACCGGCACCCGTTTCTGCAATTACTTTCTTTTTACCCATTTTTTTTGCAAGTAACACCTGACCTATGGTATTGTTTATTTTATGCGCACCTGTATGGTTTAAATCTTCTCTTTTTAAATATATTTTTGCATTAAGCTCTTTACTTAAATTCCCAGCATAATATAAATTTGTGGGACGCCCGATATATTCTTTGTAATAATAATCCATTTCTTTCCAAAAATTTCTATCAAATCTCACACTCTTATAAAAATTTTCCAATTCTTCAAGAACAGGCATTAATGTCTCAGGTACGAATTTTCCTCCGAATTTGTCAAAATGCCCTCCTTTATCAGGATCATATATAGGTTTTGGAATATACATTAATTTCCTTTTTTAATTTTTAACTTTTAAAAGCGAATCCACTTCAACTCCAAGCTCTCTTAATCTTTTTGCCCCATCTAAGAATTCAAGTTCTATTAAAAATGCACAAGCTTCTATTTTCCCCCCGATTTTTTGAATAAGTTTTACAGCCGCTTCAGCGGTTCCGCCTGTTGCGATTAAATCGTCAACAAGTAAAATTTTCGGATTTTGACATTCTCTAAAAGCGTCAATATGAATCTCTATTTCATCAAATCCGTATTCCAATGCATATTTTTCACTGACAGTGGTAAAAGGAAGTTTTCCTTTTTTTCTAAGAGGGACAAAACCTTTTTTAATAGCATAAGCTATTGCCGAACCGAAAATAAAACCTCTGCTCTCAATCCCGCATACAAAATCGACATCTTTATATTTATCTGCAAAGTAATCGATAACCTCGGCAAAAAGTTCCCCGTTATTAAGCAATGTTGTGATATCTTTAAAAATTATTCCTTTTTTGGGATAATCAGGAATATTTCTTACAGATTTTTCTACTTTTTTAGCCAGTTTGTTTTTCATTTTTTTTGCCTATTTTACTTTTTCCAGATAATCACCCGTACGTGTATCGACTCTTATTTTATCACCCTCGAGAATATGGCAAGGAACTGTCACAACAGCCCCTGTTTCGAGTGTTGCGGGTTTTCTGCATGCCCCGCTTCTGTCTTTGTTGCTTACAGGCTGTGTTTCAATTACACTAAGTTCAACACTTCCTGGAAGCTCAACACCTATAACTTTTCCGTTATGAAATAAAATGTCCACCTCCATTCCGTCTAAAAGAAACTGTTTACTTTCTTCAAAAACACTTACATCCACCGGAATCATTTCATAAGTGTTTGTATCCATAAAATAATAAATATCCCCCTCATTATAAGAATATTGATATTTTTTTCTTTCAAGATGGGGTTCATCAGCTTTGTCCCCCGCATGAAATGTTTTTTCTATCACCCTGCCGTCAATTAAATTTTTGAGTTTTGTTCTTACAAACGCCGCACCTTTTCCGGGTTTAACATGATGATATTCAACTATTTTATAAGGTATTCCGTCCAGTTCTATATTTAAATATTTTTTTAAATCATTCATACTGTATGCCATATTTTCTCCTTAAATTTCTGCAAAAGCCACACTTAAAGCGGCTTTTAAGTTTCTAAGTTCATTTAACACATCCTCATTAACATGATTATCTACAATAATAACAGCCATTGCCTGAGATTTTTTATTTCTTCCCAGTCTGAAATCGGCAATGTTTATTTTATTTTTCGCAAGAGTCTTTCCAACTTCACCTATTACTCCGGGTACGTCGGTATTTTTAAAGAATATCATTTTACCTTTAGGTTCAAATTCCAAATCAAACCCTTTAAATTCAACAATTCTCGGATATTTGTCAAGCATTGTGCCGCTTATGGAATATTCCCCGTCATCAGTAATTATTTTTATATTGATAAAATTTTTATAAGTGGGGTTTTTAATTTCTTGTGTTTTTAATTCAATTCCTTTTTCTTTGGCCAAAAATTCAGCATTTACATAATTTACGCTGTCTGTGATGTTTTTAAGAAGCCCCACTACTGTAAATGTTAAAACAGATTTTTCTTCTTTGGCGATATCCCCGCTTAAATTTACTTTTACTTTTTTGATTGATTTTTTAATTATCTGAGAAAGGATATATCCCATTTTTTGGGAGAGTTCAAGATATTTAATAATCCATTCTGGTGTATTTGCCGTATTAATAGGAAGATTAAGGGCATTAGGATAACTGCTGCCCCTGAAGGCTTCTATAATGGCTTCAGCGGCCTGGGTTGCGATTCTTCTCTGTGATTCTACGGTATTTGCCCCTATATGAGGTGTAACAGATGTGTTTTCTAGCTCAAAAAACGGATGGTTTGTAGGCGGTTCTTTTTCAAAAACATCTATTCCAAGCCATCTTATTTTACCTGATTTCAATCCTTCGTAAACATCTTTTTCATTATATAAACCCCCTCTGGCACAATTGATTAATACCACCCCGTCTTTCATTTTTTCAATTTCTTTTTTTGTAATCATATTTATTGTTTCAGCTGTTTTAGGAGTATGGATTGTAATAAAATCACATTTTAATATTTCCTCAAAATCGGTTGTATAATTACAACCTAAATCTGTTGCTTTGCTTGGATCGATATAAGGGTCATATGTAATTACTTCCATTTCAAGTGCTTTTGCCCTGATACCTACCCTGCTTCCTATATTTCCAAAACCTATAATTCCGAGTTTTTTACCTGCAAGTTCAATTCCTAACCATTTTTCCCTGTTCCAAACATGCTCTTTTTTCAAGTTCCATACAGCATTTGTAAAACTTCTTGCCCCTGCAAATAAATGAGCCATTGTAAGTTCAACTGCTGCCAATGTGTTTGCCATAGGGACATTCATAACAATAATACCTCTTTTAGAACAGCTTTTGATATCAACATTATCAACCCCGACCCCCGCTCTTACAATTGCTTTTAATTTTTTAGCTGATGTAAGAAATTTTTCATTTACAGGCGTTGGACTTCTCGTAATTACACCCTCAGCATCTTCAATTACATTTAAAAGTTCATCTTTCGGTGTTTTACTTGCATCAACGAGTTCAATATCTTTTGCTTTTTTTAGTATTTCAAATCCGGCTTCGTGAATTGGATCGCAAATTACTACTTTCATTTAAATCCTTTTTATTATTTTTTGTAATTTTATCGGAAAATTATAATTTTTAAATAAATTCAATATATTTTCAGCTTCTTTTAAATTTTTAAAAATTACATAAACTGAAACATTTTTTTGTTTAATCATTGAATAAGGAACTTTTTTGGTTTTCAAAATTTCCAAAACATTAAAAAGCGAAAACCTGTCTGTACCTTTTATTATTATTTTATATAAAATAACTGTTTTTATTTTTTTAAAATCAATTTTTTCATATAAAACCCTTGCGGGAAGGGCATTATATTCAAAATTAGAAATTTCAGGAAATTTTTCAGGTTTACTTGTCTTAATTTCAACTTTTTTTTCTTCATATTTTTGCCAAATAAAATTTGGTTTTGAAATTTTAACATAAGTTAATACAAGCAAAGAAAAAATTAAAACGCTTAGCAAAGAAATTATTATTTTCATTCAGCAAGCTTAATTTTATCTCCGTTAAGTTCTATAATTTTACCTTGGAATTCATCTCCCACATTATATTCATTTTTCATATCTTCTTTTCTAACCAGTGCTTCAACATCTCCTAAATCTACAAAACTTCCAAAATCAGTAATATGTTTGACTTTTCCTTTTACATTATCTCCAATTTGATAATTTTTTGCAAATTCTTCATAAGGATTTGAAAGAACATCTTTTCTTGAAACAATCACTTTATTATTTTCCGGCTCTATTGTAATTACTTTTACTTCTATTTCATCGCCGATATTTAACACATCGCTTGCTTTTTCGCCTTTTTTAAAACTTACAAATTTATTTGGTAGAAGAACACTTATTCCGTCTATTTCAACAAAAGCACCTACATTTATAAATTTTGTAACAACACCTTTTAATATGTCGCCTTTTTTATATTTTTTTGAGAATTCTTCGGCAGGTTTATCCAAAAGGTTTTTTCTGCTGACTCTCAGTTTTTCTTCATCAGTATTAATTTCTACTATTTCAACATCTATTTCCTGCCCCAGAGTTAAATCATTCATACCGTCCCAGTTAATTTCACTTATATGCAAAAATCCCTCAGCCCCGTTTCCCAAATCAACAAAAGCGCCGTAATCTGTAATATGTGAAACACTAACTTTTACAACATCGCCTTTATTTAAATCTTTAATTTCTTCCCAAGGGTTAGGCAGGGCTTTTTTAATGGAAAATATTCTTCTTACAGGGTCAACAAGCATTACTTCAACATCATCTCCGACACTAATATATTTCTTATGGTCTATTTTTTTATAAAAAATTTCATCTTTTGGAACAAAACCGCTGATTCCGTCTATATCTATTACAAGACCGGAATTTTTAACTTTTGTAACATTTGCAGATATTATTTTGTCTTTTAAGCTCTCTAATTTTTCTTTTATTTCATTTAAATATGCTTTTCTATCAACTACAACAGAATTTTCTTTAAATTCTTTTACCTTTGCTTTTACCTTTTTACCGATTACACTTTCATCTTCTTTAAGACCGCTTAGGCTTTTTGGCAAAAATATTTCAGTATCGTCTATATGGGAAATAAATCCGCCTTTTATTATTTTTTCCACATTAAATTCAACTACATCACCGATATTCAATTCCATGTTACTTCCTTTATTTTTGAGATTATTTTTTCTACCAGCCATTCCGGAGTCGAGGCACCGGCACTGATTCCGCAAAGCTTTTTTCCTTTAAACCACTCGGGGTTTATTTCTTTTTCATTTTCTATTAAATGGCTCTGGGCATACTCTTTTGCAATATTATATAACTGTTTTGTATTAGAAGAGTTTTTACCACCTATAATTATCATTATATCCGCATCTTTTGCAAGAGCCCTTACAGCATCCTGATTTTCAAATGTTGCATTACAGATGGTGTTGAACACCCTGACTTCTTTATAATTTTTTATTAAATAATCAGTAATTTTTAAATAATCCTGAATTTTTCTTGTAGTTTGTGCAACCGTCGCTATATGCTCTTTAAGTTTTATTTTTTTAAGTTCATCAATATCCAGCACAACAAAAACCCTATCATGAACGCTGTAACTCATAACACCTTTTATTTCAGGATGATTGATATCCCCGAAAATTACTATATCATATCCAAGTCTGCTCATCTCCTCCACAATTTCCTGGGGTTTTTTAACAAAAGGGCATGTGGCGTCAATTATTTCTACTTTTTTTTCTTTAAGCTTTTGTAAATCTTTTTTCGGAATACCGTGGGTTCTCACAATCACCCTTTTTATGTTTTTATCTATTTTATCTATAGAATCAACATAATTTACATTATAATTTTTAGCAAGCCTTTTTATTTCAAGTGGATTATGGATAAGCGGACCGAGTGTTACGGCATTTTTAGAATTTTCGGCAATTTCAACCGCTCTTTTTACACCAAAACAAAATCCGTAACTTTTGGCTTTTTTAATCAGCATTTTCCACCCTGAACTTAGCTATTTTATTAAACAGATTAAAAAAATTAGGAAAAGATGTGTTTATACAATCAATATCAATAATTTTAACAGGACACAAAAGTCCCAAAATTGCAAAGCTCATGGCAATTCTGTGGTCTCCGAACGAATTTACGGTTCCGCTTTTTGGAAAAGAACCCATTATTTTATACCCGTCTTCAGATTCTTCTGCCTCTATTCCTAAATTTTTAAGATTTTTTACAACCGCTTTGATTCTGTCCGTTTCTTTAACCCTGAGCTCTTTTGCATTTTTTACCTCACTCTCACCCTCGGCAACTGCCATAACAATACTTAGTGCAGGAAGCTCATCTATCAGCCATGGTATATTATTGCTAACTTCTACCGCTTTTAAATTATCGCCTTCGACTATAATATCCCCAATGGGCTCGTATTTATTCTCTTTTAAAATATATTCTATATTTGCTCCCATTTTTTTAAGAATTTCATAAGCCTCAGTTCTCGTAGGATTAAGTGTAACATTTTTAATAACTGCTCTTGATTTGGTTATAGCGGCGGCTACGGCAAAGAAAAAAGCGCTGCTCGGGTCATTTGGAACTTCAATGTCAAGAGGTTCTAACTTGCTTTCAAGCGGATTGATTTCAATTTTCAATTTTCCATTTTCCATTGTAGAATTTATATCTGCTCCCATACCTTTTAGCATTCTTTCCGTATGGTCCCTGCTTAAAAACGGCTCCCTGTAAACAGATTTGCCGTTTGCATTGAGTCCGGCCAAAATAAGAGCGGATTTAACCTGGGCGGAAGCTATTTTACTTTCATATACAAAATTTTTGAGTTTATCGCCTCTTACGGCCAAAGGAGCCAAATTACCACCCTCTCTTCCGTCTATTTTTGCGCCGATACTTCTTAAAGGATTGGCTACCCTCGCCATAGGACGGCGTCTTAGGTATTTATCTCCTGTTAATACAAAAAAACCGTTGATTCCGGCTAAAAGCCCCATATATATTCTTATACTGGTTCCCGAATTTCCACAGTATAAAACATCGTCGGCTTCTTTTATCCCTTTTGGGGCACTTATAAGTATTTCATTATTATCATCTTTTATTTCGGCCCCGAGGGCTTTTGCGATAGAGAGCGAATTTAAAGTATCTTCGGCCCTTAAAAAATTTTTTATTTTGCTTGTTCCTTTTGTAAGCAAAGAAAAAATAGCACATCTGTGAGAAATTGATTTATCAGCATCTACAATAAATTCTTCATTAAATCTTTTACCTGCAACCACTTCTAAATTCATCTTAAGCTAAAACCTTTTTCTTCCAATTTTTTTATTATTTTTTGCATTATATCATTTATTTCATTGTCTGTTAAGGTTTTTTCACCCTGAATAACAAATCTGATAGTAAGTGAGTTACTTTTTCCTAAATCATAAATATCTATAGGATAAAAATCTATTAATTCTTTTATATTCAAATTATCTATTAATTCAAATATCTGTTTGTATGTAATATTTTTATCTGTAACAATGGAAAGGTCTCTGTTTACTTTTGGAAATTTATTGATAATTTTCGCCTCTTTTTTTGGTCTTTTCAATTTATTCAAATCAATTTCCGCAAAAACTGTATCTTCAATATCAAATTCTTTTTGTACTTTTGGATGCAACTTTGCCACTACTCCAATTTCTTTCCCGTCTTTTATGATTTTTGCATTTTGATAGGGATGGGCTAACGGATGAGAATCATTTTGCATTAATTCAAATTCCCCTATTACAGAAGAGAGTTTCTCAATCATATCTTTAAATTCAACTTTTTTTGGTTTTCCCTGATTGGTTATGTTTTCAAATTCTGCATTCGAGCTGATAACATAGGCTGCTTTTGTTAATTCGACTCTGTTTTTATTATAAACGCTTCCTATTGTAAATAAATATATTGATTTATATCCGTTTGCCCTGTTTCTTTTAATATCATCCAAAAGCTGTAAAAGCAGAGTGCTGCGCAGTGTTGAAAGTTCATTTACAATAGGGTTGGCCAAATCAAGCTTTTCATCAACAACTTCAAAACCGTATTTTTTTAATCTCTCTTTATCATCAAACACAAAATGAATCGCTTCATAAAATCCGAGAGAAACAGATTTTAATTTTAATTCGTTTATAAAATCAATTTTGTTTATAATATCGTTTATTCTGTTTTTTTCTTCAAAATTTAAAGGTGAAGATTTTATTTCATCTATTCCGTATATTCTTAAAACCTCCTCGGAAACATCCTGAATATTTTTTACATCCGCCCTGAATTCTGGAATTTTTACCCTGAATGTCTCATCTCCTATTATTTCAATGACAAACCCAAGCTTTTTTAAAATTTCGACAATTTTTTCTTCCTCTATATTCTGACCGATAATTTCGCAAATTTCTTTACTTGAGACATTTAAAACAAGGGGTTTTTTCTCCGTTATAAAATCTATTTCAGATGAATATACTTTTAAATTACTCTCTTTTATAAAATAATCCATACCGATTTTTAAATCAGGCTCACTGCCCCTGCTCGCTTTAAAAAAATATTCATCGGTTGTGAGTTTATTAACAAATACAATTTCGCTTACATATTCAGGGTCTATATAGTTGGCGTCAATAATAAATTGAGAGGGATTTTCAAGTTTTATATCGTTTTTAATTCCAACCTGATATTTTCCGCTTTGGGTTTTTAATTCGTCAACACCGTTATTTTCTTCAAAACTGCTCTTAACGTCCGATGCAACCAAAAGCACCCCTGTGGCGTGCATTGAATATTTTATAAGTTCATCCAAATCATTTTTTGCTTCTATTTCGCACAAACTCAGTCTGTATTTAATTTTAAGATTACTTTTAACACTTCCCTGAAAAGCTTTGATTAAATGTGAAGAATGCTTAATATCTGTTTTTTCAAGTTTTACAATTCTTCCTATACCTTCGGGTATTTCTTCATATGTAAATTCTTCGGAAATTATATTTTTGTTAAATGCGGCTGCCAGTTCTCTTGCAATTCCGTATATAGAAAAACAGTCTCCCCTGTTGGCGGTAATTCCGAGTTCTATTATTTCATCGTTTAGATAATTTCCGGCATATTCGCCTTTTTTGAGTTCCCCTAACGAATTGTCCAAAACCAGTATTCCTTCATGAAAATCAGGAAGACCAAGCTCCCTTGCCGCACAAATCATTCCGTTTGATTCAATTCCTCTAAGTTTTGCTTTTTTTATTTTAATTTCAGGCAGAGATGCCCCGACTTTTGAAACAACAACAAACTGACCAGCAGCCACATTTTTTGCACCGCATACAATCTGAAGTATTTCTTCCCCTACATCAACTTTACATACATTTAATTTATCTGCGTTGGGATGTTTAACGCAATCAATTACTTCCCCTATTACCACATTTTCAGGAATCTCTATTTTTTTATAACCTTCTACTTCATTTCCTATTCTGTTAAGTGTGGTTATAATATCTTCGGTTGATATACCGTCTAAATTTATAAATTCTTCCAGCCATTTTCTTGTTAGTTTCATTTAAACTGCTCCATAAGTCTTATATCTCCTTCATACATACTTCTTAAATCATTTATCCTGTTTATAAGCATTGCAAATCTTTCAACACCCAGTCCGAATGCATATCCGCTTACATCTTCATACCCCACGGCTTTAAATACATTCGAATCAACCACTCCGCATCCCAAAACTTCAAGCCATCCGGTATGCGAACATACCCTGCATCCTTCGCCTTTGCAAAAAATACAGCTTATATCCACTTCTGCACTCGGTTCCGTAAAAGGAAAAAAAGAGGGTCTAAATCTGACTTTTACATCTCCGAACATATGTATTAAAAAACTTTCAAGTATAAATTTTAAATTTGCAAAACTAACTTTTCCTTTTTTATCCACCACAAGCCCTTCTACCTGATGAAACATGGGAGTGTGTGTCAAATCGTAATCCCTTCTGAAAACGGCTCCCGGACTTATTGCTCTGATAGGAGGTTTTTGAGAAAGCATTGTTCTGATTTGTACAGGGGAAGTGTGAGTCCTGAGCAGTTTTCCGTCGTTAAAATAAAAAGTGTCCTGCATATCGCGGGCGGGATGGTATTTAGGAAGATTTAACGCCTCAAAATTATGAAATTCATCTTCTATCAAAGGACCGGTTTCAACGGAAAAATTCATTCTTGTAAAAAAATTAATAATTTTATTCATTGTATCCGTAATCGGGTGAATCGCCCCTGTGGTTTTTGGAGAATACAAACTTACATCTATTTTTTCAAGTTTCATTTTTTCTTCAAGCAGTTTAACTTCTAGTTCCACTTTTTTATTTTGAATCAAATTTATGGTTTTTTCTTTTAATTCGTTAAGTTCTTTTGCTACTTTTTTTCTTTCTTCTTCGTTTAAATTTTTCAGTTTTTTAAATTCCTGTGTAATAAGACCATTTTTACCTAAATATTTAACTCTTAATTTTTCAAGTTCATCCAAATTAAGAGTGTTTTTAATTTCGCTTAAATCCACTAAAGCTCCTTAAAATTTTTGGATATAATACCAAAAAAAAAGGAGGCTTTCAATGGATTGTATATTTTGTAAAATAGTTAAAGGTGAAATTCCAAGCAAAAAAGTAACGGAAAATGATAAATTTTTGGCTTTTTATGACATTAATCCGATAGCACCCGTTCATGTTTTAATAATTCCGAAAGAGCATTTTGAAAAATTCGATTCAACCCCTGACGAAATTTTTCCTCAAATGGCAGAATTTATAAAAGAAGTTGCCAAAACACTAAACCTGAGCGATTACAGATTAATAACAAACAACGGTAGAAACGCAGGACAGGAAGTTTTTCATCTCCATGTTCATATGGTTGCAAACCCGGATGGAAAACTCAAATGGCCAAAACTGGCATAATTAGTGAAAAAAGTGAGCAGTGAGTTGTGAGTTGTAAGTAGCCAAGTTCCAAGTAGCCAAGTAAGTTTTAAAATAAAGGAGATATTTTGAAGTATGTTGGAGCCCATGTAAGTGCGGCGGGAGGTGTTGAAAACGCCGTATTAAATGCAAAAAAAATAGGTGCTGACGGTTTTGCACTGTTTACAAAAAACCAGAGACAGTGGTTTGCGAAGCCTCTAAGTGAAGAAAATATAGCTAAATTCAAAGAATATATGCAAGAGCATGGTTTTAGTGCGGATGCAGTTTTACCGCATGACAGTTATTTAATAAATTTAGGGCATCCGGAAGTTGAAAAAAGGGAAAAATCTCTAAAAAGCTTTATAGATGAGGCTAAACGGGTTGAAAGTTTGGGATTGAAATATCTTAATTTTCATCCTGGAAGCCATCTGAAAAAAATAAGCGAAAATGAGTGTCTTGATTTAATAAGTGAAAGTTTAAACAAAGCCATAAAAGAGACTGAGAGCTCTGTTTTTGTAATAGAAACAACAGCGGGGCAAGGTAGTAATCTTGGATATAAATTTGAACATTTGGGATATATTATAAATAAAATTACCGATAAAGAAAGAATAGGAGTGTGTATCGATACGGCACATATTTTTGCAGCCGGTTATGATATAAGAACAAAAGAGACATATGAAAAAACTATGAAAAAATTTGATGAAACTGTCGGTTTTAAATATCTTAAGGGTATGCATATAAATGATTCAAAGGCAAAATTTGCAAGCCGTGTAGACAGACACCATTCTTTGGGAAAAGGCGAAATAGGACTTGATGCATTTAAATTTATTATGCGTGATAAACGGATTGACAATATTCCTCTGGTTCTGGAAACAATTGAACCTGAAATTTGGGAAGAAGAAATAAAACTGCTTAAAAGTTTCGAAAATGTATAAATATTTACATATTTTTGAGTCTCCAAAACTTTCCGGAAGTGTTGAAATAAGCGGCGCCAAAAACGCGGCATTACCGATTATTGCTTCTACGATACTTGCCAAAAATGAAGTAAACCTGTCAAATGTCCCGGAAGTTGCCGATGTAAAAACACTCCTTAAACTTTTTGGATATTTAGGCGCAGGTTATAATTTTAAAAACAACACTTTAACAATAAACACATCTACAATAAACAACACTACCGCAGTTTATGAAATTGTAAAAACAATGAGAGCGTCAATCCTGGTTTTAGGCCCTTTGCTTGCAAGGTTTGGCGAGGCGAAAGTTTCTCTTCCCGGAGGCTGTGCCATAGGGGCAAGGCCTGTGGATTTGCATTTAAAGGCGCTGGAACTTATGGGAGCTGATATCACAATAGAAGGCGGGTATATTCATGCAAAAGGCAGACTAAAAGGTGCAACAATAATATTTGACAAAATAACAGTCACCGGCAGCGAAAATATAATAATGGCGGCGGCACTTGCAAAAGGGAGAAGCAAAATAATAAATATCGCAAAAGAACCGGAAGTTAATCAATTATGCCGGATTTTAGAAAATGCCGGTGTTAAAATAGAAAGAAAAAATGACGAAATAGTAATTGAAGGCACCGATGGTGAACTTTTAAATTTTCCTAAAATTAGCATAATTCCCGACAGAATAGAAGCGGGGACGTATTTAACCGCAGGTGCAATTACAAATTCCAACATACTTTTAAAGAATGTGATACCAGAGCATATTGAGAGTGTAATAGTCAAACTTTCCCAAATGGGATTTCCTATTGAAGTGAGAGAAAATGAAATAGAAATATTTCCGGCAAAAAAAATAAACCCTGTAGACATAACAACTTCCGAATATCCGGGATTTCCTACAGATATGCAGGCACAGCTTATGGCTGTCGCCACTCAGGCCGAAGGTGTCTCTTCTATAGAAGAGAGACTTTTTGAGAACAGATTTATGCATGTGCCTGAACTAAACAGACTCGGGGCAAACATACAAATACAAGGAAAAATTGCAACTATTAAAGGGCCTACCCGGTTAATAGGTGCTGATGTAATGGCAACAGATCTCAGAGCCAGTTCAGCCTTAGTGTTGGCCGGACTTATTGCAAAAAACGAAACAAAAGTGCACAGGATTTATCATCTTTTCAGGGGATATGAAAAATTAATAGATAAATTTAAAAAACTTTCAGCCGTAATGGAGCTAAAAAGTGAAGAAAGACCTTAAAATTTTTTTAATTTTTATCAATTATTTAAGTATTTCAAAATAAATTTTTGCAACCTCTTTTCTATTTAATTTTCTTCCCAAAAAATATTCCATTGCAAGAACTCCCTGGAAAACCAGCATATCAATACCGCTTTTGGTAATCAGATTATATTTTTGGGCAAGCTTCAAAAAAGGCGTTACTTTTCCGTAAATTACATCCACGGCATATTTTGCATTTAAAAAAAGTTTTTCAATAATCTGAGCTGGAGCCGGCAGAATATTTTCTTTAAGTCCCGCACTTGTTGTATTAATTATTAAATCGTAATCAAAATTTTTAAAATTTTTCCAAGTGAAAGTAACTTTGCCTTTTTTTTGAAAAAACTCAAGCCTGTTTTCACTCCTGTTTAAAATGTGTGCATCAGGCAGAACATAACTTAAAGCCCTGGCTGTTCCTCCGGCACCTATTATTAAAACTTTTTTAAACTTAAAATCTTTAACTACTTCCAAAAATCCTTCGGCGTCCGTATTGTATCCGACAATTTTTCCTTCTTCTTCCACAAGCGTATTTACCGCTCCGATTTCTTTTGCAATCCCCCTTACCTCATCAGCCAGATTATATGCCCATTCTTTATGCGGCACAGTGACATTTGCGCCTTTTATTTTAAGTTCTTTAAATTTTTTAACAATCTCTTCTCCGTCAGTCAATAAAAATCTTGTATAACAGGCATTGATTTTTTCTTTTTTAAAAAAACAATTGTGCATTAAAGGAGATTTTGAGTGTTCAACTGGATTTCCAAAAATTAAAAACATTAATTTCCCATTTTCCATTGTCCATTTTCCATTGTCCATTATTATCCTTCACTATTCACTACCCCGCCGCTTTTCAAGCGGCCGGGCAGGCTCACAACTCACAAATCACAACTCACTACTCACTACTCACAACTCACTACTAATTACCTTGTCAGGTAAATATAAAATTCCTCTTTTTCAAAATAAAATTTAATTTTTAAAGCTTTTTTCTTCTCAACCAAAACCTTTAATTTTTCCAAATCTTCAAAAACTTTCGGAAGGGTCAAATCAATTTCTATATCTTTTTTTTGAAATTCGCTTTTTACGTTTCCCACTATAATATTTGCAAACTCCCCCACCATGTCTATTAAATCTTCTTTATTTGTCAATTCTTCGCCGATTAGAATTTTTACTCAGCTCTTCTGCAAAAATCAGTATCATTAATCCGTCTACATCCCCGTAAAAACCTATCGAACTCGATACATAGTTTTTATTTGTGTCTATTTCTATTTCCGTATATTCCGGTTTTTCTTTTTTTGCTTCTATTCCTGTTAAAAGTTCAATTGTTTCTATTGTAGATTTTACAAAATAAGGCAAAAGTTCAACAAGTTCTTTTGTAATTTTTCTTTGGGTTTTATAAACAATTTGCATATTGGCCTTGGCCTCTTTTAAAACATCACTTTGTAAAAGTTTTCTCATCTGCAAAAAATACAAATCCCACAATTTCCAAATCTTCAAGAAGTTTAGGCTGCACACCTTTGGTATCAAGCCCGATTATTGTAAGAAGTGCTCCGTATTCAGCGGCTTCAACACCTAATTTCGAAAGAAATCTGACAGCATGAATATTAAGACCTTTTACATTATTCATATCAAAAACAAATATTCTAAACCCGGTAAGTAAAGAACGTCTGAAATATTCAATATCAAACATATTTATTATATCGGCATCCAAAAAACCGTCAAAAAAGAAATATACAATATCGTTTTTTGTCACGGCACTTATTGTATTTGCAAACTTAGAAACGATACTGTTTTTTATTATAAGCGCATTTTGAGTATTTATATTCTTTTCATTATCCACTACGACAGGCACATAACCTTTTTTTGTTAAAAATTATTAAATTTCATGCAACAGATGTAAATATCTTTTGTAATTATTTCTTCCGATGTAAAAAGTTTTTCAACTTCTTCATTTTCATAAATATTGAAATATCTGTTTTCAATTCTAAGGGAAATATCCACTATTTGTTTATTGGCAGAAAATATTGCGCATTCTATATTATTCTTATAAAGTCTTTCAAATATATCATTTAAAAAACGCATGCCGGAAATATTAACACTGATAATTTTACCAAAATCAATGCTGACATATTTAATTTTTCTGTTTATAAAATTATTGATATCCTGGGGTGTTATTATAAAAGAGGCGTTTTGAGAATCCAAAAACCCCTGAGGCCTAATTAAAACCTTTTTACCTGTATAAGATTTTAATACCCCCATTTTTTATTTACTTAATTCTTTTAATGTTGAAACCAATGCGCCCAATTTATTATTAATTTCTTTGAATTCAAGCTCCGGTTTTGAATCTGCAACGATGCCGGCTCCGGCTTGAAAAATTACATTATCTTTTTTAATCAAAGCGCTTCTTATTGTTATGGCACTGTCCATATTTCCGTCAAAGCCGAAATACCCGACGCTTCCCGCATAATAACCTCTTTTTACCTTTTCATATGATGCTATTAACTCCATTGCCTTTATTTTAGGGGCACCGCTTACGGTTCCTGCGGGAAAAGTGGCTTTAAACACATCAAACATATCGTATTTTTCATCTTTTATTCCCACAACATCGCTTACCAAATGCATTACGTGGGAATATCTCTCAACCCTCATAAAATCCTCGACATTCACACTCCCCCCCCTGCTTATTCTTCCTACATCGTTTCTGCCCAAATCCACAAGCATTACATGTTCGGCTCTTTCTTTAGGGTCGTTTATCATATCGTTTTCCATTTCCAAATCTTCTTTTAGGGTTTTGCCTCTTTTCCTTGTTCCGGCTATCGGTCTTAACAAAACAACATCATCGGTAAGTCTTACCATAACCTCCGGAGAAGAACCTATAATTGAAAATTCGCCAAAATCTAAAAAATAGAGATAGGGGGATGGATTTTTGCTTCTAAGTTTCCTGTAAAAAGAAAATTTATCAATTTTTGCTTTTAAATAAAGTCTGTTTGATAAAACAATCTGAAATATATCCCCCGCTTTAATATTCTCTTTCGCTTTTTCCACTATTTCAAAAAACTGCTCTTTATTAAATAAAAAATGTGGCTCTTTTTCTATTTTTATGGGTTTTAAAGGCAGATGTTTATATCCAGAAGTCAGCAAATCCTTTATAATATATAAATAATTTTCCATTTTTTCATCATTGACAATAACGGTGATTTCAGAAGATTTATGGGAAAGGCCTATTATTATTTTAGGCCTTATCATATAAAAATCGGGTATATCGGTTTCATCTTTTAATTTATCCATTTCTTGTTTTAAAACAGGTTCGAATATTTTCACCATATCGTAAGAAACATATCCTATAAATCCGTCGACAAAGCCGATATTAAGTTTTTGTGAAATTTTTTTATAATAATTTTTTTCAATATCTTTATAATATTTTTTTAAAAAGCTAAAAGGGTCTGTATTATAAACTTCTTTTTTATTATTTTTAAAATAAGCCGTTTTATTTCCGTCAAAAACAACTTTTTCCTTTTCGCCTACAAAAATAAAACTGAAATTACCGTTATCGTTGTTTATAACACTTTCAAGCAAAAAAAGTTTTTCACCCGGAAAAAGTGAAGAGATTTGGGAATATATAGCCACCGCTGAAAGTTCGTCTAACAAAAATTTTGTATATACCATTATTTAACCTTGAATATAAATGCATTTTGGGTTAAATTTTCTTTAACAATTTTCAAATTTTTCTTAGCTTCTTTTTCATTTCTAAACGGACCGATTAATATTTTTGTAACAGGTATTTTTTTATGGTTTTTTATTATATAAGTATGATAAATCCTGTAATCAAAGCCTTCTTTTTTTATTAAATTCAAAAATTTTTTATCCGGCTTTTTATATTTTATTAAAGCTGCCACCTGAATATAATATCTGAGTGAAACACTTTTTTTAACTGATGATTCTTTTTGTAGAGTATGTGTGGGTTTATTTTCAGAAATTTCGGAAGTTTGTTTTTTTGACTGTTCCATACCGCTTTGGTCACTGTTTTGAGGCGTTTTGTTAATTCTGTTTTCATTGACCTTTGTTTCATTCTTTTCATTTGTATTGTTTATAATTACATTTTTAGTCAATTTTTCACTTATAGTTGACGTGTTTTCCTCAATAGGAACTTCTTTAAATCCGCCGGAACTCTCTTTTGGAGTTTCATTAACCTGAGGAGGCAAAACAACATTTTCCTGTTTTGAATTTGAATAAATTGCATATACTATAACAGCGATTATAAAAATCAAAAAAGCGATTGCACCGTAAATTAAAGGTTTTTTTATATTTTTCTTAGGTTTAATGTTTAATAAATCATCTTTTTCCATTTTTTCTCCTTACATGTGTTGTGACCAAGATGCACCCCTTTCTTTTTTATACAGTTCATAAGGCAGATTCAATATATTAAATTCCCTTGGCAATTCATCTGTCGGAAACATTCTCCATTGTTTAGGCAGTTTTGAAGATAATTTTAAAGAAAGTTTTTTGGCAAGTTGAATCCCTTCATTTAACGTCGTATGGCCTTTATGCACATACAGATGCAAATGCCCGGGTGTTTTCGAATTGTATGCTGTAAAATTTAAAAAACCTTCCTGCCTTAATATTAAAGAAGCCCTGTTCCAAAATTTCTCAGGGTCTCTTCCGTTATAATCAAAAACAATATTTTCCACCGTATTTTTATTGATTAAATCAAAAGCGATAATTTTTCTTTTTTCAATATGTTCATTCATAATCTTAAGAGTCAAAGGCTCATTTATTCTTTCATATTTATCAAAATAGGTTTTGCCTTTATAGACAATTTTATTTACAATTTTCCCTTTGTATTCAAAATAATAATTTTTATTTATTTTTATCATTGAAACATCTACATTATAGGCCAAAAACGCTCCTTTCCCCAAAAGGGGGACAAATTAATAGGTAGGATTGTTGTAAATTACAAATTTGCCTGCCAATTCTTTTAATTCTTTCGCCACTTTATCCTGAAGCTCTACATTATAAATATCATCTAAAACATCTGCCATTTTTTGTGCAATAAACTTGAATTCTTTTTCTTTCATACCTCTGGCTGTAAGTGCAGGTGAGCCGACTCTTATACCGCTTGTGACAAAAGGGCTTCTTTTCTCGCCCGGAACCGTGTTTTTATTTACTGTTATTCCTGCCCTTCCCAGTGCTTCTTCTGCTTCTTTTCCGCTAAATTCTTTATTTAAAAAGCTGACCAGAATCAAATGGTTGTCCGTTCCGCCGCTTACCAAATCATATCCCCTCTCAAGAAGAACTTCGGCTAAAACTTTTGCATTTGCTTTTACCTGTTTGGCATAATCCTTCCAGCTTGCATCCAAATTCATTTTAAACCCGACCGCTTTCGCAGCAATTACATGAACAAGGGGTCCGCCCTGAATTCCCGGGAAAATTGCAGAATTTATTTTTTTGGCATATTCTTCATTGTTTGTAAGAATTAAACCGCCTCTCGGCCCCCTCAGGGTTTTATGTGTTGTAGTTGTCACCACATCACAGTGCGGAAAAGGATTGGGATGTTCTCCCGCTACCACAAGTCCTGCGATATGGGCAATATCAGCCATTAAAACAGCACCTACTTCATCGGCGATTTCGCGGAATTTTGCAAAATCGATCTCTCTTGGATAAGCGCTTGCACCGCAGACTATCATTTTAGGTTTAACTATTTTTGCAATATCTCTAACCCTGTCGTAATCTATTCTGCCTGTTTTTTCATCTATTCCGTAAGAAAAACTATGATAATGTTTTCCCGAAAAATTAACTTTTGCCCCGTGTGTCAAATGCCCTCCGTTGCTTAAATCCATTCCGAGGAGTTTGTCATACGGTTTCATTAAAGCCACATACACCGCCCCGTTTGCCTGGCTTCCAGAATGCGGCTGAACATTTGCATATTTGCATCCAAACAGTTCTTTTGCCCTGTCTATTGCAAGCTGTTCCACCATATCTGCATATTCGCATCCGCCGTAATATCTTTTACCTGGATAACCTTCTGCGTATTTATTTGTAAAAACACTTCCCATAGCTTCCATAACTTCAGGAAGAGTGAAATTTTCACTGGCAATCATTTCAAGATGATCTGTTTGTCTAATTAGCTCTTTTTCCAAAATTGAATATACGTCTGCATCAAAATTTTTTAAACTCATTGTAACTCCTTTTTTATTTTGTATCATCTTTATCAAAAATCTCTTTTTTAGGCTTCATTGTAGGGAATAAAATAACATCTTTAATAGATTCCGTATTGGTTAAAAGCATAACCAGTCTGTCAATTCCTATTCCTTCACCGGCGGTCGGAGGCATTCCGTACTGCAGCGCCCTTATATAATCGTAATCCATATCCATAACCTCTTCATCACCTTTTGCCTTAGCAACAAGTTGGGCTTTGAATCTTTCGTACTGATCCATCGGGTCATTTAATTCGTTAAAACCGTTTGCGATTTCCCTCCCGGCTATAAAAAGTTCAAACCTCTCTGCAAATTCAGGGTTTTCATCACTTCTTCTTGCAAGAGGTGAAATTTCAATAGGAAACTGGGTTATAAAAGTCGGGTTGATAAGCTTATCTTCAACAAATTCATCAAAAAGTTCCGCCCATAGTTTTCCGCGCGAATCTATATGCTCCTCAATTTCAATTCCCTTTTCTTTTAAATATTTTTTCATTTTTTCAATATCGTTTAATATTTCTTCCGGTATATTTCCTATCTGGACCAAAGCGTCTTTATAAGTAATTATTTTCCAATTGTTAAAATCTATTTCCATGTCTCCAAAAGGTATCTTTTTAGGAAGATGCAACTTCTCAAGCAGATAATTAAAAAGCTCTTTTGTCAAATTCATCAAATCCTGCATATTATGATATGCCCAATAATATTCAAGCATTGTAAATTCAGGGTTATGGGTTTGATCAATTCCTTCGTTTCTGAAATTTCTGTTAAGCTCAAACACTGCTTCAAAACCGCCTACTATAAGTCTTTTTAAGAAAAGTTCAGGTGCTATTCTAAGATTCATTTCTATATCGAGCGCATTATGATGTGTCATAAAAGGTCTTGCATTTGCGCCTCCTACAACTGTATGAAGCATCGGGGTTTCAACTTCCAAAAATCCATGACTCAAAAAAAATTCTCTTATAAGAGAAACAATTTTACTTCTTAATTTAAACCTTTCTCTCGTTTGCTTATTCATTATCATATCAAGATATCTTTGACGGTATTTAGTTTCCACGTCCTGAAGACCGTGGAATTTCTCCGGCAATGGATGAACCGCTTTTGTGAGTATTTTCACAACTTTGGCATGAATTGTAAGCTCTCCAGTTTTAGTAATAAACGGATATCCGCTAACTTCCACAATATCCCCTACTTCAAGATTCTTTTTGAGTAAGTTAAAATTATCACCCAAATCATTTTTATTCATATAAACCTGCAAAATACCGCTTTCGTCTTCAATTTTAAAAAATGCGGCTTTTCCCATGAGCCTTAGGAATTTAACTCTCCCCGCCACTGTGAATATTCTGTTTTCATCCCTTTTGTTTTCAAGATTCTCTATATCTTTGTTTTTTTCTAAAAATTCAGAAATTTTAGTATCTCTTTTAGCATTATGGGCATACGGGTTTATTCCGGCTTCTTTTAAATTGGAAGCTTTTGCCATTCTTTGTTTTACGTATTCGTTGCTAAACATTAATTCCCTTTATTTTTTTGAAATTTTAACATTTTTAGAAAGTTTTTCTAAATCTTTGGGAGAAAGGTTTATTATTTTTTCTCCGGCTTTTAAACATATTGGAAAAGTAATGCTGTTTTTAATATATTTACGGGTTTTTTCTTTAATAAATTCAACTTTATATAAAAGTGCTATAATCACACTTATCAATAAAAAAAACTTAAGCCCGGCAAAAATAAATCCTAAAATTTTATCAAGAGCACCAAGAGAGCTCATTTTTAAAATTTTATTAATTAAAAATCCTATAAAAACAACACTTATCCAAAAACCCACAAAAACAACAATAAAACCCACCAAATCTATGGCGGCATAATTTTTTATTGCAAAAAGATTTTTATCGATATATATTCCGACACTGTGGAAATATTCTCTTGCAAGCCATAATCCGCCTATTAATCCAATGAGTCCTGCAATTTCTTTTACAAATCCGTTAAAAAAACCTTTTATCGCCAATATAAGCGTTATTCCTATAATTACCGCATCAAACCACATTTTTATCCTTATAACTCTACCGCATATTTGTTTCTGCTTTTTTTTGCCTCATATAAAGCCATATCCGCTCTTTTAACAATACCCTCAATACTGTCTCCGCTTTTGTGCATTGTAAGTCCCACTGATATTGTTATGTCTATCAAATGCTCTTTATATTTCATTTTTGTTTTTTCCATAGTTTTCACTATTCTCTCAATTATAACTTCTGCTGCTTTCAAATCGGTTCTGTTTAGTAAAATTACAAATTCATCACCGCCTATTCTGTATATTTTATGCTCTTTTCTTAAAAGTCTTCTTACTATTTCCACAAGTTTTTTAAGCACAAAATCACCTACCAGATGCCCGTAGGTATCGTTTATTTCTTTAAAATGGTCCAAATCGACAATAGCCAGAGCCATATCCAAATCCCTGTTTTTTCCCGCCTCTAAAATTTCATTTATATCTTTTTCAAAAGCCTTTCTGTTAAATGCTTTTGTGAGAGGATCAACCAAAAGTTCCTTGTAAGCCCTGTCAAGTTCCATCTCCAGTTCATTTATTTTATTTTGCATTTTATTAATCTGATCAAGCAGTTTGGAAGAATATTGAATAACAAGACTTTTAACTTCTTCTGCTTCGACAGGCTCAATTTTTTCAAGCAGTTTAATCGACTCCTCTTTTATATTGTTGGAGGTTTGATTTATATTTTTTACCGTATCTGCGGTTTTGTTTATAAGCTCTTCGCTAAGATTTGGCTCAATACATAAAAGTCTCGGGTTTAACTGGTCTAATATTTTCTCTTCTCTTGTTATATTTACAAAAACATCCCTGTAATAGAGCGGATAAGCAGGTTTATTTGCTTTTTTTAAGCTCATTAATCGTTTTCCCGGATATTTTTTCAATCAATTCTTCCATGATTTGCCTTTTTTTGATATTATAAAGCAATTATACAAAAAAAAGGAGTTATTTTGAGAATATCCAAAGAAAAAGCAGTAGATTTAATTAAAAATGGGGATTTAATTACTCTCGGAAAAATGGCGCTTGAAAAGAAAAGAGAGCTTCATCCTGAAAAAATAACCACTTTTATTGTCGACCGAAACATAAATTATACCAATATATGTTTTATTGACTGCAAATTTTGTGCTTTTTACAGGCATAAAAAAAATGAAGATGCATATATTTTAAATTTTGAAGAAATAGACAAAAAAATTGATGAACTGATAAAAATAGGTGGAACACAGATACTTTTTCAAGGAGGCGTTCATCCGAATTTAAAAATTGATTTTTACGAAAATTTAGTGGAGCACATTCATAAAAAATATCCGGAGATAACCATACACGGATTTTCTGCACCCGAAATTGCATATATAAGCAAAATAAGCAAAATTCCTGTAAAAGAAGTTTTAATAAGGCTAAAAGAAAAAGGGCTTTTTTCAATTCCGGGAGCCGGGGCGGAAATATTAAGCGACAGGGTAAGGGATATAATAGCACCCAATAAAATAGATACTTCCACATGGCTTGAAGTTCATAAAAGCGCACACGAAATAGGCATGCGCTCAACCGCAACGATGATGTTTGGAACTGTAGAAACAATAGAGGAAATAGTGGAACACTGGGATTTAATAAGAAAATTGCAAGACGAAACAGGAGGATTCAGAGCTTTTATTATGTGGTCTTTTCAGCCGTACAATACTGCACTTTATAAAGAAGGTATTGTAAAATATAAGGCTTCTTCAAACAGATATTTAAGGTATCTTGCGGTTGCAAGACTGTTTTTGGATAATTTCAAAAACATTCAAAGCTCCTGGGTAACACAGGGCAGTTATATCGGACAGCTTGCACTTTTATACGGGGCGAACGATTTAGGTTCTACCATGATGGAAGAAAATGTGGTTAGAAGCGCGGGTGCTCAAAACGCAATGAATCAGCAGGAAATGATTGAACTGATTAAAGACGTGGGGGAAATTCCGGCTAAAAGAAATACGGCGTATGAAATATTAGAAATATTTCAATAAGTAAAAATGAAAAATGAAAAAAACTTTTAACTTTACACTTCTCACTTTTAACTTAAATTAAGCCCTCTGCTTAATTTATTAAATTTCCATTCTTTTCTCGCTTCTTTAATAATGTTTTTATCAAGTTTGCAAATCATCATCTCTTCTTTATTTCCCAAAATATTTTCTGCTTCCCCAAAAGGGTTTATAAGATAACTTTTTCCGTAAAACTCCCATTCTTTCCAGTTTCCCACACGGTTAACCCTTAATACATACATATTTTTTAAAAAAGCAAATGTTTTATGCATTTCAAACCATCTTTTAAAAGAATTAAAAGTTCCAATACTCGGAATTAAAACAATATCAGCCTTTTTAGTTTCAAAATAATCCCAAAATTTAGTAAAATGGCTCTCAAATCCAGACATTATCCCAAACCGTATATTTTGAATATTAAAAATAAAAGGCCTGTTTTCTTTTTTAGCAAAAAATTTTTCTTCATTCCAATGTGAATATGGCATTAAAATCTGCTGATAATATTTATAAATTCTACCGTTTTTTGCTTTGATGATTATCTTAAAAAATTTTTTATCTTCATATGTCACAACAGGTGCAATGATTACGATATTATAAATTTTAGATAGTTTTTTAAGAAGTTCCAACTGATGTCTTGACTGTTCTATAATAAAATTTTTTGGTGTTTTTTCAAGTTCCTTAAAAAACCTGTTTAAAACATATTCGGGAAGAATAAAAATCTTAACTTTTTCTTTTTTTGCAATATTTATATAATAATCAAGTTTTGTTTTATTTATAGGCAGCTCGGCACTTTGAAGGGCCGCTATTTTCATTTTGTAAGTTCTTTAAACTGAAGTTTGGCCTCTTCTATCATTTTAGCAGCCTCTTCAAGCAGTTTTATACCTTTTTTATAATATTCCATCGCCTGAAAAAGCGTAAGTTCAGGGTCGTTTAATTTTTCCAAAAGCTCTTTTGCCTCTTTTAATTTTTTTTCAAAATCCTGCATAATTCTCCTTTATCAAAATTCATTATCCAACATTCACCATTTTCACTACTCACCACCCCGCCGCTTTGCAAGCGGCCGGACAGGCTTTCACCATTTTCACTATTTACTTAGCTCCTCTTTAATAATATCTTCAAATTTATCTACTTCAACCAAAAAACTGTCATGTCCGTAATCGCTTTTTATTTCATAAAACTCGCAAATTCCGTTTATATCATCCATATATTTTTTAATTTCCCTCATCTCTTCTGGAAAAAACAGAGTATCCCCTGAAAAGGAAATCAAAACAAGTTTGTCTTTAATCTGTGAAAAAGCCTCTTTTGTATTAATAAACCCTCTGCCTATATCAAAAAGTGAAATAGCTTTTAACAAATATATATAACTTAGCGGATCAAACCATTTTGGAAAAGAGCTTCCGTTATATTCCAGATAACTTTCAACCTGAAACCTTCCGAAAAGTTCAAACATACCGTCTGTTTTTACATAATCTCTTCCAAATTTTTTATCAAACGTTTTAGGGGAAATATAATTTAAATACCCTACCATTCTTGCAGCCGCCAAACCTTTCAGGCCTTTTTTCCTGATTTCTTTCGGGTCATAATTTCCGTTTTTAAATTCACAATCACTCCTAAGCGCCTCAATCATAGATTTATTAATAGCAATTACATACGGTCTTGTCTGATACGTTGTGGCAATAGGGAAAATTTTTTCAACAAATCCCGGATAATCCACAGCAAATCTTAATGCCTGCATCCCTCCCATACTTCCGCCTATTACGGCTTTTAAGTGTTTAATTCCTAAAAAATCCAATAAAATTTTTTGGGCTTTTACCATATCTTTTATTGTAATTACAGGAAATTTAAGCCTGTATCTTTCACTGCTTCCGGGATATATCGGACTGATAGGACCGGTTGAGCCAAAACAGCTACCTATTACATTGGTTGCTATAACAAAATATTTAGTGGTATCGACCGCTTTTCCATCGCCGATTAAAGAATCCCACCAGCCAGGTTTTCTCTCACCCTCATACATTCCGGCCGCATGATGGGAACCGGAAAGTGCATGTGTTATAAGAATCACATTGTCTTTTTTTTCATTAAGCTCTCCGTATGTTTCATAAATAATCTGCCAAGGTTCAAGAATTCTACCGCTTTCAAGATATAAAGGTTTTGTAAATTTGGCTATTTTGGTTTCAATTTTCATATTTTCCTTTTTTAAATGAAATTTTAACTTATTTTTTTAGATTTTCTAATTTTTCAGGTTTACAAAAATAATAACCCTGATAATAATCAATTCCGAGATTTTTTAATTTATTGTAAATCTCTTCATTCTCAACAAATTCGGCAACAGTTTTAATATTAAATTTTTTGGCAAATTCTATCATCAGTTTTATTATTTCATAATATTTATCATTATTTATATTCTTGACAATCGTTCCGTCAATTTTTATAAAATCCGGTTTAAGCTCCAATATTCTGATATAATTTGAATATCCGCTTCCAAAATCGTCTATTGATATTTTTATGCCTTTACTTTTGACATAATCAATAAATTTTTTTACAAGTTCAAAATCTTTAATACTTTCGCTTTCCAGTATTTCAAATGTTATTTCAGAGGTTTTTTTGCAGTTGTTTACAAGGTTTAATAAAAATCTGTTTGTTTCCTCGTTTACTATATCTATAAAAGAGAGATTAATAGATACATTTTTTATTCTTTCGTTTTTTACATCGTCAAGCACCTTTTGAATCATTATTTCAGAAAACTTATAATAGAGCTTTGCCTCTTTCAAAAGGTCCATAAAATAAAAAGGAGGCATAATTTCACCGTCTATTTCGACTCTCATAAGTGCTTCGTATTTTTCTTTTTCTCCTTTTATACACTGATAATAAGGAATTATTCTTTTATATTCCAAAACTTTTTTAAGTTTTTGTATTGTTTTTATTCTTTCACTCTGTTCTTTTTCTATTTTTTCATTAAACAAAACACAGTTTTCACTGTTTTTTTTAGCTTTTTTTAAAGCGCTTTCAGCTGTTTTTAAAAGTTTTCCCTTTTCATTGCTTCCGCTTATGCTGAAAGATATTTCTATAAGGTTAAACTCATATTTGTTATTTGCAATTTCACACAAATCTTTTTTAGTTATTTTTCTTTTAAACCCTATAACGAATTCGTCATTTCCACTCCTGTAAACATTTTTATATTTTGATAATAATCTTTTGGAAAAATTTCTTAAAATTTCGTTGCCCATGTCAAATCCGTAAACATCGTTTACATCGGAAAAATCATCAATATCAATAAGAATCAAACCTTCGTAATTATCTAAATTTTCTATCAGTTTATGCCTGTTTGGCAAATTTGTCAGGGAATCAAAATAATATCTTTTTCTAAGCTTTTCAATCAGTTTCCCATATTCATTTAATATTCTATTTTGAAACTTTTGAATAAAATAAGTCAAAACAATATATAAAATAATTAATAAAACAAAATATATAAAAATTCCTATCAAAAAAATTTTTTTAAATTCTTTCTGCTGTCCTACTATCTCTTTTTTTATTTCATTTTTTATCTGGGATGCGTAAATACCTTTTAATATATCAAAATTAAAATTTTTTATCAGTGTAAAATAACTTATTTTTTGCTCAATTTTTCCTGTTTTTGGATTTTTAAAATAATACTCTATAAAACAGTTTTTATGTTTTTTAAAACACTCAAGATATTTTTTTCTGAAATAATTACCTTTTACATCAGGTTTTTTAGTTGAAAGAACAAATCCTTCCATTTCTCTTAATTTTAAAGGCATATAATATAAATATCCAAAAATTCCGTCTTTATCCGGGTTAAAAGTAGTTATTTTTCCCATAGCTATATAATTTGGATTGTTTTTATTTATTTCATCGAGATATTTTTTTATTTTATTTAACGCCAGATTATCAAGATATTTTTTATTAATTCCCGCTATATAGACATTTTTTCCTTCATTTATAAAATAAACCAAAAATTTATTATTTTTATAATTCAGTATAATATATCTGTTTTTATATATTTCATAATTTAATTTTTTATTTATCACTTTTCCATAAATAAAACTGTTGTCTTTTGAAATATAAAAATTATTTATTGTATTTTTTTCAAGCAATATTTTTAAAAAAATTTCTAAATTTGAATTTGCCACACTATAGGATGTATCAAAAATCAAATTAAACGTTTTTTTAAATTTATCAACATCCTGTTTTAAATGCATTTTTTCTATATTAATTACCCTTTTTTCAGTTTCATATATATCTTTTTCCAAAATATATCTTATATACTGGTAAAAAATCACAAAAAAAAATACTGAAAAAATAAAAAAAAGCAAAACCGGAATTAAAGAGAGTTTTTTAATCTCCTCTTTCAATTAAGAGCCTTTTTCAAATCATTTATCAAATCCTCCACATCTTCAAGCCCGATACTTAGCCTGATAAGCCCTTCGTCAACCCCCGCTTTTATCAGCTCTTCTTTGTTTAACTGCTGGTGTGTTGTGCTTGCAGGATGTGTTACAATGGATTTAGAATCCCCTATATTTGTTACAAGGGAAAAAATTTCAAGAGAATTTGCTATATTTTTTGCCTTTTCATAACTCTCCACAACAAAACTCACAATTCCACCGGCATATTTAAGATATTTTTTGGCATATTTATAATTTTCATTATCCTTTAAAAACGGATAATTGACTTTTTTTATATTCTCTTGAGACTGCAAAAATTTAGCTATTTCAAAAGCATTTTCGCTGTGTGCTTTTATTCTCAAATGCAGGTGTTCTAATCCCAAAATCATAAGCCATGCGTTAAAAGGCGACATTACCGCCCCGAAATCCCTCAGAAGCGCCAATCTGGCCCTTGCTGTGAAAGGAGTTTCAAATTTTTTATTATAAACAAGTCCGTGATAACTCTCATCCGGCTCGTTAAACTGAGGATATCTGTATGAAGAGAGCTTTTCTTTGGCACTTTTTCCCTCAATTATAACACCGCCTATTGCACTCCCGTTTCCCACTATATATTTGCTTGAACTGTGCAACACAATATCGCATCCGAGTGTAAGAGGCTTTACACCGTAAGGAGTTGCAATTGTATTATCACAAATTAATATAACACCTCTTTCTTTTGCCACTTTGGCTATTCCTTCAAAATCAGGCACAGCAAGAGCAGGGTTTGAAACACTCTCAATCAGAATTGCTTTTGTTCCCTCATCTATCATATCTTCCAGCATCTCAGGATTGTGAACATCAAAAAATTTAGCTTTAATACCAAATTTATTCAATGTATGGGTAGAAAGGGTTATACTTCCCCCGTATAATTTATTTGAAATAATTATATTATCCCCGCTTTGCACTAAATTTGTAAGAGAATAAAATACCGCCGCCATTCCGCTTGCCGTTGCAACAGCCCCTATTCCCCTTTCCAGCGCCGCTATTCTTTTTTCAAAAACTCTTGTAGTGGGGTTATCAAGTCTTGTATAAATATTTCCAGTTTCTTCCAGATTAAAAAGCCTTGCCGCATGCTCCGTGCTTTCATATTCGTAAGCCGTGGTCATATAAATAGGAACCTGCATCGCTTTTTGATTGTCTTTTTCATATCCTAAATGTAGGGCTAAAGTTGCATCTTTCATAAAAACGCCTTTTATAGTAAAATTATTAAAAATTATACCATAAGGAAAAGAGTTGAAAGACAAAGTTTTCAATAAACCGATAAAAAAACAGTTCGAATTTGACGAGGAGGTTGCCAGTGTATTTGACGATATGCTAAATAGAAGCGTCCCTTTTTATAAAGAAAATTTAAATTTACAAATAGATATTTTAAAAAATTTTTTAAAAGAAAGCGATAAAATTGTGGATCTGGGAAGTTCAACCGGAACTTTTTTAATAGAACTTGCCAAAAAAAGCGATAAAAAACTTGATTTGACAGGTATAGACAATTCAGACGCTATGATTAAAAGGGCAAAAAACAAGGCAAAAGCATTTGGAGTTGATATAAAATTTATTGAAGATGATTTTTTAGAATATGATTTTTCCAATTCAAAAGCCGCAATTGCAAATTATACAATTCAGTTTGTAAGGCCACTTAAAAGAGAAAAGCTTATTAAAAAAATTTACAATTCCCTGAAAAATGACGGAATATTTTTAATGAGCGAAAAACTGATAACAAACCATAAAAAACTCAATAAAATAATGATAGATTTATATTATGATTATAAAAAGAAAATGGGATATTCAGAATATGAAATAGCTAGGAAGAGAGAGGCTCTCGAAAATGTTTTAATTCCCTATACTATGGAAGAGAATATTGAAATGCTGAAAACTGCAGGATTTAAAGAGGTTGAGGTAATTTTCAGATGGAATAATTTTGCAACTTTTATTGCTTTTAAATAGCTACAATTTTATCCCTACCGCTGTTTTTAGCCTCATATAAAGCTTCATCAACCCTTTTTATAATATTTTCTATATCGCCATCATTTCTGAATTCTGTAATACCGCAGCTTATTGTGAATTTTACAGGTGTTTGGACAAATTCATTTTCCTGCAGTTCTCTTTTTAATTTTTGACAAATTTGTTTAGCTTTTTGTAAATCTGTATAAGGAAAAATCAGCATAAACTCTTCCCCGCCCCATCTTGCAAAAAAATCACTTTTTCTAATATTTTTTCTTATAAAAGAAGTCATTTTTTTAAGAACAATATCCCCTGTGTCGTGACCGTATGTATCATTTATTTTTTTAAAATGGTCAATATCTATCATTGCCAGTGAAAACGTTGTATTATATCGTTTTGCCCTTAAAAACTCTTCTTTCAGTTTTTGGTTAAAAAATCTTCTGTTCGGTATTTTTGTCAAAGGGTCGTGAATTGCCTCAAATTCCGCTTTATTTTTTTCTTTTTCCAATAACTTGTTATATTTTATAAAAATAAATTCTAATCTTTTAGAAAGAAAATATGTCAATAAAACCGAAAATATTAAAACTGCCAAAAAAGTAAAAATCAAACTTTTATAAAACGATTTAAATTCATTGCTTATTCTTCTTTTTTCTTTATTTACATACTTATCTATATCCTGCTGAATATATAAACCGCTGCCTATTACGGCATCTATTGTTTTATTGTATATTACATATGTGAGTTTTTTTTCTATTTTATTATCACTTGGATTTAACCATTTATAAATTACAAAAGCCCCGTTTTTATTTGAAAGTGCTTTTTTTATCATCTCTTTTATAAAATATTTCCCGTCAACATCTTTTAAATTCAAAATATTTTTTCCTATTTCATTTTTATATGTGGGATTTACAATTAAAGTGCCGTCTTTTTTAATTATAAAAAAATAATTATTATTTCCATATTTTTTAATCATTACTCTTTGAAAAATCTGATTTGCAAGTTTTGCTTTTATTTCATCCACATATTCTCCGGAACCTATTATCAAATTAAGTTCAGGTATATATTTGATAAAATCAATTTTTAAATATTTTTTATTTGTATGGTTTGGTTTGAAAAATTTTATTTCAATAAACCCTTCACTGCTTTTTTGCAAAATTTTTTTACTCATTTCATAAAAAGATATATGATTTGACAAATAAATTGTTTTAATGCTTCTTCCTAAAAAAGAATTTAATTTATGAACTTTTGTTATTCCGTTTTTATCATATACAAAAACATAATGATTTTTTAAATATTTGTTTAACTGATTCAAATAAGTTATTATAAATTTTTTATTTTTATTTAAAGAATAAAGACTTTTTACAGTAAAATAAACCAAATAAACTCTGTATTTTACACTTTTTTTAGTTTCATCAATACTAAATTTTAAAGCATTGTCAACATCTTGCGATAAATTAACCACATGTTCTTTAATAAAACTTTTTTATTATTTATTAAATTTTCAATATCTTTATTTATTTCATTTTTTTTAAATATTTTCAAAGTAATAAATGATGAAATCATTAACAGTAAAAATGAAAACATTATTAATAAAACAGGATATAAAAACATTTTTTTAATTAAACTTTTTTCCGTGCTTTTTAACATGCTATTCCTTAAAATTTATACTAATACTTCCAAGCACTTCAAATTTAGCATTAGGGTCTATTTCCGCATGGGATAATACTACCACATCCACACCGAATCTTTCAAGTATTTCGGCAAGCGGCTTTCTGATTAACGGATCCACTATCAACACCACCGGAGCAATTCCCTTATTTACAATTTCGCTAGCCGCATTGCTTATTTCCTCAACCAGTTTATTCATTTCCGATACCGTCAAAATAAACTGTTTATTATCTCCCTGCTGCTGCAGTTTTGAAAGCAAGAACTGTTCAGTCTGCGTATCAAATGTTATAAGTTTAAGCGTATCGTCCTCGCTTTCATAAAGTTTTGTTATAACCCTGCTTAAGTTGCTTCTTACATGCTCAACTATTGTATCAATATTTTTAGTATATTCGGCAATATCGGCAATTGTTTCAAGAATTGTAATCATATCTTTAATTGGAATTTTTTCATGAAGCAAAGATTTAAGAACACGCTGAATCAGTCCGATATTTGCAACTTTCAAGGTATCGTCCGCAATGGCCGGGAAATCTTTTTTAATTCTCTCAATCAATGCTTGAGTCTCCTGACGGGTAAGTAGCTCCTCTGCATATTTTTTTATAATTTCACTCAGATGTGTAACTATCACAGTCGAAGCATCAACAACAGTATATCCGTTCATTAAAGCCTCTTCTTTTTTATCTTCGTCTATCCATATTGCATCTATTCCAAAAGCAGGCTCTTTTACGTGTTCCCCCTCAATTTCTTCAATCACCATGGGCGTTGACATAGCAAGATATCTGTCTGGATAAACTTTACCTTTGGCCACTTCAACCCCTTTTAATAAAATCTGATACTCGTTTGGTTCTAACTGAATATTATCTTTTATTCTGATTTGCGGTACCAAAAACCCAAAATCAGAGGCTATTTTTTTTCTCATTGTTTTTATTCTCTCAAGCAAATCCCCTCCCTGATTCGGATCGGCAATTTTAATAAGCTGATAACCGATATCAAGCTCGAGCAGCTCAACTTTCAAAATATTTTCCAATACCCTCTCTTCTTCTTTTGCAAGTTCTTCAGGTGATTTTTTAGGCTTCTCTTCTTCTTTTGCAACTTCTTCAGGGGATTTTTTAGGCTTTGGAGGCGGTTTTTTTCTGAATTTTGCGATAATTGCCGCAAGCGGGTCTACCCCTTTTTGGGTTTCCATCATTAAATATCCTGTCATTAAAAATACAAGTCCCAAAAATATCATACTTCCTCTAGGAAATCCGGGGATAAAAGCCATAAAAAAAAGAAATGTCCCTACAATTAAAATAACCTTGTAATCTTTCATTAACTGTTTAATAACACCCTCTGCAAAATTACTTTCATCTTTACTTGCCCTGGTTATTATAATACCTGTAGCTGTTGAAACCATAAGTGCCGGAATCTGCCCAACAAGACCGTCTCCAATCGTTAATATGGTATATGTGGAAGCAGCCTCGGCAATATCCATATTATGCTGAAAAATACCTATTAAAAGCCCGGCTATAATATTGACAAGTGTAATAATAATTCCGGCAATCGCATCACCTTTTACAAATTTGCTGGCCCCGTCCATTGCACCGTAAAAATTTGCTTCCTGGATAAGTTCCGCCCTTCTTCTTTTTGCTTCGTTTTCATCAATAAGTCCGGCATTCAAATCGGCATCTATAGCCATCTGTTTTCCGGGCATCGCATCAAGGGTAAATCTTGCCGCCACTTCAGCAACCCTGGTTGAGCCCTGGGTAATTACCATAAAGTTTATAATAACAAGTATTGTAAATACAATAATACCTATAATATAATTTCCGCCCACAACAAATTCTCCAAAAGCGGAGATTATTTTACTTACGGCATCAGGCCCTAAATAACCGTTTGAGAGAATCATTCTTGTTGTTGCAACATTCAGTGAAAGCCTGTAAAGCGTAACAATCAAAATCAATGTGGGGAAAGTTGTAAAATCAGTAGGTTTTGGGATATATAAACTAAGAAGTAAAATTAATATACCCACAGATAAAGATATCGTGAGAAAAAAATCAAGTATTCCGTTTGGCAGCGGAATAATAATAATTAAAAGTATTGCAAAAACAAAAGCAACAACACCTAAATCAGTTATTTCGCTTAATAACTTAAGTGAATTTTTAATTTTATTTATCAGATTTCATCCTTATAACATCTTCTAAAGTCATATCTTTTATAATTTCATCAAGTTTATTTTCCAAAAATACAAAAAAAGGTCTCACACAGCAGATATTTGCCCTGTTCCTTACACAGTTTTCAGGCTTTTTGGAGCAGTAAAAAACCAGAGAATCTTTATCTTCAATAACTTTAAACAGCTCTAATATTTTTATTTCTTTTGGTTTTTTTTCTAGTAAAAAACCTCCGTGTATCCCTTTAAATGATTTAACATAACCTTTTTTTGACAATGTTTGCAGCAGTTTTGCCAAAAACGGTTTTGGCAGTGAAGTTATTTCGGAAAGTTTCGTAACATCCACAGGCTTATCAAACCTTGAAAGCTCCATCAAAGCCTGCAGAGTATAAGCGCTTGATTTTGTAAACAGCATATCAACCCTTTTTGCCAAATTATACCTAAATTATCTGTTTATATTAAAATGAAATAATATTAATTACTCCTATTTTTGTATTTTTTATCAACAGATTGGCATTAAAATATTTTTCAAGTATGATTTTACTGATATAAAGCCCAAGTCCGCTTCCTTTATCTTTTGTTGTAAAATAAGGTTCAAATATCTTATCCAGCAAATTTTTTTCAATTCCGCCGGCATTGTCCAAAATATATATTTTTTTTAATTTATTTTTTAAAATTATTTCAATTTTTTTATTTTTTTGATTTTTAAAGGCTTCTTTTGAATTGTTTATAATATTTAAAACCACCTGTCTAAACTGGTTTTTATTCCCTTTAATATAAAAATCATTCCCTTTGAATTCAATTATAATTTTTTTCGCATTCAACTGTGCATCCAAAATATCCAAAGTCTCTTTTACGGAAGTTTTTACAGAAAAATTCAGTTCATTTTCATCATTTTTAAAAAATTTTATAAAATTGTCTATGGTATTGGACATAAAATTTATAATTTTTAAATTTTTATCAATAATTTCGCTGTATTTATTTTTATCGCTAATTTCAGGTAAAACCTGTAAATTAATTGCAAGAGCGTTTAAAGGCTGTCTCCATTGATGCGCCACAGCCCCCATCATATCGGACATAGCTGAAAGTTTTGCATGATTAGCCAAAAGTTTGTCTTTTTTTTGAATATCTTCTACAGCTGAATTTATTCTTTTTTGTAATTCAAAATTCAATTTTTCTTTTTCTCTGTTTAATTCTTTTAAAAGAATATTTTTATAAATTAAAATAACAATAACCAAAACCAGATAAAGAAAAAATAAAAGCATTAAAATAATCTCATTTTTGTATTTTTTCCAGAGTGTTTGGGGTTTGTTTACATAAACGGCATTTTTATAACCCAGATAATACGCATTTACACCGAATTTTTTAAGATTTAAAACATTTAAATACATTTTATTCGCTTTTTCAAAAGTAAAACCAAGTTTTTTCATCTGTTTTTTGTTTAAATATTCTTTTACTTTTATTGCGGCTATTTTACCCTGATTATGGGAATCATTAACTTTTCCCCCTACAACATTTGAATTTTTTATATTTACCAGGATATCCGTATGAACAACTATAGGCCTTTTATAAACTTTAGAAAGAAGCTGAACGGCTTTTTTATAAGATATATGTCTGTTTTCATAATTGAAACTAAAAGGATTGATTAACATCATAGCCGAATCATTTGAATAATTGTCTTTAAAAAAATACAATAAATGGGTCAACTCTTTTTCATTTATATAAACAAATTTTATATTTTTAAATGTTTTATATGCTTTTTTATACTGTTTCATTACTATTTTGGCGGAATTTGAATTATCCCCCACCACATACAAAGTTTTTAAATTTACAATTTTCGAAGCAAATTGTAAATTTGTCACCGGTTCTTTTTTTTCAAACACCCCTGCAAATCTGTTTTTATCTAAAATTTTTGCCAATTTTAGATTGTTTATCCCTGCAAAAAAAACTTTTGCATTCGAAAACAAGGCCGAATTTATATTTTTTCTTACAAAATTCAAAGCGTTGTCATCGGTAACTATAATAATATCAAAAGGTATTTTTTTATACTTATTGAATATATAATTATAAAAATTTTTTAATCTTTCAGGAGTGGGTCTGAAAAGTTTGGTGTCCATAAATTCCACATAAATATTTAAATTCTGATCATTTAATTCGTTAAGTATACCGTTTAATTCATTCTGAGTCCATTTCAGCTTTGCAGAATAAGAATTCAATATTAATATATTTAAACTAAACAGTATCGAAGTAAATAATAACAGAATTATTTTCTTCATAAACACCTTTTTTTAAAATTTTATCAAAATTTGATTTTTTATATAAAAAAAGATATACTTTCAGTCTTAGTTGAAAAACTAAAATTTACCAATCAGGAGGCTAAAATGGCTTTGGATTCGGCGAAAAAAAGAGAAATTATCGCTAAATTCGGAAATACTGAAACTGATACTGGAAGCCCGGCGGTGCAAATTGCACTATTGAGCGAAAGAATCAATCAAATTAACGAACATTTACAAGCACACAAACACGACCATTCAAGCAGATTAGGATTACTTAAATTAGTTGGACAGAGAAAAAGACTTATGAGATATTTGAAAAGAAAAGACCATAACAAATATCTTGAAGTAATTTCTGCACTTAATCTTAGAGATAGAGTTTAAACTCTATCTTATTTATTCAAACATTCTTTTTCTAAATTATTCAAACGTTCTTTAAATTCTTTATTCAGTTTTACGGTTTTTGAATGAAAAATATCAAATAAAATTTTGCCTCTGTTTTTATGTGTTAAAACAGATTTAAGAAATTTAACTGCTTTATCGGGAAACTGTTTTACTTTAAATTCAGAGTTAAAATATTCAATCGCAAATACCAAATCTTTAATATTTGATTTTTCATTTTTAGATATTTTTATTAAATCTTCGATAGTTAATTTTTTATTATTGTTTTGAATACTTTTATTTTTTGTTAATTTTGCAACTGTTAAAACAAAAATTGTTGTAAAGAAAAAAAAGAAAAAAAGAAAAATTATATAAACAAAAGGAGAATCAGGTAAAAAATTCTCTATAAAATCAAATTTGTCAAAATTCACTTAAGCCTTTCAAGAACAGATTTCTGGTGGGCCGTAAGCCCTTCACTCTTAGCTAAGATAGCACAGTCTTCTCCCATTTTTTTGATAGCTTCTTTGGAAAAAGAGATAATTGAGCTTTTTTTCATAAAAATTTCAACATTTAAAGGAGAATAAAATTTTGCCGTTCCCCCGGTAGGCAAAGTATGATTAGGTCCTGCTATATAATCACCAATCGGTTCAGGAGTATTTTCCCCTAAGAAAATCGCACCCGCATTTTTAATTTTTGGAAGCAGTTCAAACGGATTAGCTGTAACAATTTCAAGATGTTCAGGCGCAATTTCGTTCATAAGTGCAACTGCCTCATCAATATTGCGGGCAATAATAATAGCACCTCTTTCATCAATGGATTTTTTTGCAATTTCTTTTCTTTCAAGCTCATTTAAAAATTCGTAAACTTTTTTTTGTGTATTTTTTGCCAGCTCTTCCGAAACTGTTACCATTATTGAACTTGCCATTTCATCATGTTCGGCCTGGGAAAGTAAATCTATTGCCATGTAATTAGCTTTTGCGGTGTTATCTGCAATAATACCAATTTCACTTGGCCCTGCTATCATGTCTATATTTACTTCCCCGAAAACCAGTTTTTTTGCCGTTGCGACAAAAATATTCCCGGGACCCGTAATTACATCCACTTTCGGAATACTCTCCGTTCCGTAAGCCATAGCAGCAATTGCACTTGCACCACCTACTTTAAAAGCCTTTGGCATACCACAAATATATAAAGCAGCGAGTAAAAGTTCATTTGGTTTATTTTCAATTACGGGCGTGGTGACAACAATTTCTTTTACTCCGGCTACAATTGCGGGAATTACATTCATAAGCAAAGAGCTTGGATAAAAAGCTTTTCCTCCGGGAACATATACACCGGCTCTTTCGACGGGGGTTACTTTTTGTCCTAAAATAGTCCCGTTTTCTTCAAACGTAAGCCAGGTTTTGGGAAGCTGTTTTTCGTGATAGGCTTTTATTCTATCATACGCAAGATGTAAAGCGCATTTTAATTTTTCATCCAAATTATCATAAGCTTTTTTCATTTCTTCTTTTGTTATTTCCAAATCACTGTCTTTAACAGGACTCCATCTGTCAAATTTTGAGATATGTTCAAATAAAGCTCTGTTTTTTTCACTCCTGACTTCGTTAATAATGTTTTTCACTATTCCTTCAACATTTTCTATGTCCATTTTTCCCCGGTTTAAAATTTCTTCAAATTTAAGCCTGAAATTTGCGGCATTTGTTTTTAATATTTGCATAAGCTGCCTTTTTTTAATGTATTTTATCAAAATAATTAGTTTCAAAAAAGAGAAATATAATTTTTTATCAAAATTAACATAATATTTTTTCTATATAATATAAATTTATAATTATGTGATACAATTTTATTAAAAAGGAAATAATTGAAATTCAGCATAATTACTTTAAGTTTTATTTTAGTGCTTATCCCTTTGTTTATTTCATACAAAAACAAAATCGGTATTGAAAAAGAACTTTTTATCAATTCTCTAAGAGCACTGCTGCAACTGAGTATTTTGGGATTCATTTTAGGGTTTTTATTTAAAATTAAAAATCCACTTTGGTATATACCTATTGTGTTGTTTATGCTCATTTACGCTTCTTTCATAGCAAAAAAGAGAACTCAATTTTTATTCTTATGTGCTTTTTATTCCATTAGTATGTCCGCTGTAATAATTCTAAGTATAATGATAACTTTAAAAATAATTTCTCTTAAACCATATGAATTTATACCTGTTGCGGGCATGATTATAGGAAATTCATTAAATACCTACACGTTAACCATAGAAAGATTAAAAAGAGAACTGTTTTTGCAAAAAGAGTTAATTGAGAGTTTTATTGCCATCGGAGCAAATTTGAAATCGGCTTATAAAATAATGCAAAAAGAAGCTATAAAAGCAGCTTTGATACCTGTTAACAATATGCTTCAAACAATAGGTGTTGTTGCAATTCCCGGTATTACCACAGGAATGCTTTTGGCCGGTGCATCCCCGCTAAAAGCGGTAAGCTACCAGATAATTATTATTTATATGCTTGTAAGTATAAATACATTTTCCGCTCTTTTTGGCAGCTATTTTTTTATAAGAGAAAAAAATGAAAATTTTAATTGATGCGGATGCTTTGCCAAAGGCAGTAAAACCCATAATTTACAGAGCGGTAAATAAAAACGAAATAAAAACAATTGTGGTATCCAATAAAAAAATTTCTTTTGAAAAAAGCCCGTTTATCGAATATATTATTGTAAACGAAGGAATAGACAAAGCCGATGATGAAATTGTAAGCCTGTGTGAAAAAAACGATTTGGTAATAACTGCCGATATACCCCTGGCTGACAGAATTGTTAAAAAAGATGCTCTCGCTTTAGGGCACAGAGGGGAAATATATGATGAGAATTCTATTCAAAATTTCTTAAGCATAAGAAATTTAATGGCTGAGATTAGACAGAGCGGGGAAATTACAAAAGGCCCAAAGCCTTTTTGTAAAAAAGATATTCAAAATTTTGCCAACAGTTTTAGCAAACTTCTTTATAAATTAATCTAAATTATAAACTTTTTTAATATGAAGCTCCTCATCAAATTCATATACCCTCGGCACTCCTGTAGCTATTTCAAATTTTGGAATATCCTCATCACTTATGTTGTCAAATTCTTTAACCATCCCTCTTATTGTATTTCCGTGAGCTGTAATCAACACATCTTTACCTTCAACTAAAAGCGGTGCAACTCTTTCATGAAAAGCCGCCATTGAGCGTATCTGATTATCTTTTAAACATTCTGTGCTTGGAATTAATTCAACAGGAAAATTTTTATATTTCGGATCAAATCTCGGATGTCTCGGGTCATCTTCACTTAAAGGCGGAGGAGGAACATCATAGCTTCTTCTGTAAAGCAGAAATTTTTCTTCTCCAAGCTCTTTTTTAACCTCGTCTTTATTAAGTCCTGTAAGGGCACCGTAAAACCTTTCGTTAAATCTCCAGTCTTTCAAATGGTCAATCCATAGTAAATCTAGTTCTTCTAAAATAATAATTCCCGTCTTAATAGCCCTTTTTAAAAAAGATGAGAAACATATATCAAAAGTAAATCCGGCGTCTTTTAATATCTGACCAGCTTTTTTGGCTTCCTGAATACCTTCCGGAGCCAAATCCACATCCACCCAGCCGGTAAAACGGTTTTGTTTATTCCATTCGCTTTTTCCGTGTCTAACAAGAACTAATTTTGCCATATTCATCCTTTCAGTTTAATTTTGAAATTTTATCAAAAATTTATTGCTTCTTTTAGACCACTCAACCAACTTAATTATACTGAATTTTAAATCAAATTTTTTTGAAATACCGGGAAAATAAACTTTTTTATCAAAAGCAATAAAATAATTTTCATCAAAATCCGGTTTTATTTTTCTCTGAATTATCAAATAAGGCAAATCATTATCAATTATTCTTGGAATCTTTTTTTCTATACAAACACCTATCTGCTCTCTTAAAAATCCGTTCAATGAATTTAGATAATTTAACACAATATCAACCCACTCCAATTCTTCCTTTTTTTTATTGAAAATAATAATATCATTAAAATTATTTAACATAATATTTTTACTCCAAACTCCTATGTCATAATCTTGAAGTTTTTTTTTGAATTTTTTAAAATCTTTTTCAATTTCACCAAAAGGCATCTCAAAATTTGATAAAATCCTGATATTAATATCATCTCTTATATATTTCATAACCGGCCTTTTTATAAAATTATACCAAAGGACACAGATGCCAAAAATACTTATTACAAATGACGATTCTTTTGAAGCAAAAGGATTAGAAATTTTATATGAAGCCATGAGCGAAATAGGAAAACCTCTTGTTGTAGCACCTGCTTCTCCAAAAAGTGCCTGCTCAAAATCTCTCACAATTACAAAGCCTTTAATGTTTAAAAAAGTTAAAGAAAATTTTTATAAACTTGATGACGGAACACCGGACGACTGTGTTTATCTGGCAATAAACGAATTTTTTAAAGACAAAAAACCGGATTTAATTGTTTCCGGAATAAATCACGGGGCAAATATGGGCGAAGATGTAAATTATTCAGGAACTGTTGGAGGAGCGACTGAAGGGGCAATTCACGGAATAAAATCCATTGCCATATCTCAGGTTTTAAAGAGTTTCGATAATCCCCCCAGTGAAGTTGACTGGGAAAAAGCAAAAAAAATAGCAAAAGATATGGCCTTAATGGTTTTAGAAAATAAAATTTCGCTTCCCCACAGAAAACTGTTAAATATAAACATACCGAATACAAAAGAAATAAAAGGATACCGGTTTACAAAACTTGCATACAGAATTTACGGAAACGATGCCCACAAATATCTTAACCCCAGAGGTGAAGAATATTACTGGCTCGGCCTTCATCACTTAAAATTTAAAGAAGAAAAAGAAAGCGATTTTTGGGCTGTAAAAAACGGGTATGTTTCAATAACTCCCATTACATTGGATGTTACCGATTATCAATTATTAGAAAAATTAAAAAACAGTGAAAAATAGTGAGTAGTGAGTGGTGAGTGGTGAGTGGTTATAATAAATTTTTTGAAGAGTTAAATTTAGAATATTATTATGAATTTAAAGAAATAAACAATATTTTTACATGCGAATTAAAACTTAAAAACATACCTTTTACTTCTTTTGGCAAAGGTGAAACATCAGAGAACGCCCTGCTTAGTGCACAGGGTGAAATGGCTGAGCGGCTAATAACCAGAAATTTTTTTGAAGAATATTATATTAACGGTTTATATCCTGATATGAAAGAAGGAAATTTTTTAAATAACGAACTCAATAAATTTTATAAAATAGACACTCTTCAAAAAGAGGAATTAATTGATTTTAACTCTGATTCATTTGAAATACTTTCAATACCTTTTATAAAACGCTCAACCAAAGAAAAAATATATTTTCCAGTTAACCTGCTTCAAAATTTATACGCAAGCAACGGAATGGCGGCACATTTTGATATTATTAAGGCTTATAAAAACGCCAAGGCGGAAATAATAGAAAGATTTGTAAAATTCGAAGTTATAAAATATGCCCTGCCCCTGCCAAAAATAGACCATCCTTTTAATTCAAAAAACATTCAGATATACGATGCTTCTCTTGAGGGAAAATATCCCGTAATGGCAGCAAGCTATATTAAAGATGATAATATTATTTTAGCTTTTGGCTGCGATATTGACCAGCAAAAAGCGATAAAAAAAGCCTATTTGGAACTTCTTCAGACAGGACTTAACAGATTTGGTAAAATAATCGATGATATTGAAGAGGTTAGAGAAAAATTTAATTTAATTAACCATTTCATAGATTTAAGCGGTGATGTGCATAAAAATTTTTTAAAAAAACCCTTTTTTAAAAAGGGAAAATGGAATTTTAAACATTATGATGTGTTTCAAAAAGAAGAATATTTCAAAGTCTATAAGTGCTGCGGTGTTTTTGCAATTCATTTAATCATTCCTTCCATCAGCGAAATATATCCGGTTGTTGATTTAATATACAATAATATAAATTATCCAAAATTTTTTAGAGATAAAACATTAAATTATCAAAATTATGAAAAAAAAGAGATTGAGGAATTAACCCGGGAAATATCTGATTTATACCCTTTTACCCAGATAGATTCATTAATCGGAGTGATTGCAAAAGAGCCTTTATTTATTGAGAAATTTAAAAAAATTATAAATAACAGCGGAAAAATAGAATTTTCAAAAAAATATATAAATATTTTAAATTTAGCACAAAAATTAAAGGAGTTAAATGAAATTTGACAGATGCAAAAAACTTTTTTCAAAATTTCACAAACTTCAAAATTTAAATATATTAATTTGCGGAGCCGGAGGTGTGGGAGGATATGCTCTTGAGTGCCTCTACCGCTCCGGTGTAAAAAATATAACCGTTGTTGATTATGACATATTTGATATTACAAACCAAAACAGACAAATAGGAAGCGAGTTTGTAGGAAGAAAAAAAGTTGAAGTTTTAAAAAGATTATATCCTGGAATTAGAACAATTGATTTAAAACTGACCCCGGAAAATATCAAAGAACTGGATTTAAATGAATATGACATGGTTATTGATGCAATTGATGATTTAAAAGCAAAAATTTCCCTTATAAAAAAAGCATACCCAAAAATTATCTCTTCAATGGGAGCGGCAAAAAGAATAGACCCGAGTAAAATAAGAATAGAAAGTATATGGAAAACACACACAGACCCTTTTGCCAAAAAAGTAAGGGATTTTTTAAATAAAGAAAATTTCCAAGGTGATTTTAAAGCTGTTTATTCAACCGAAAAACCGATAGAATGCAAAATGGGAAGTTTTGTAGGAGTTACAGGGGCATTTGGATTTGCCCTCTGCAGCGAAGTTTTAAAAGATTTTGTTTAATCTACTATTGTTCCTTTGTCCCTTATATCAAGATACCATTTTGGAAGTGTATCTGTCCATTTTCTGATTTTAGGAAAAAATGATTTAATATTTTCATAAACTTTTGCAAAATCTTTTGATTTATTGGAATATTCGTTAAGAATTTCAATAATAGCTTTTTTTGCTGCTTCATTAACATCATCAGGGAAATTACCTAGTTTAACATCATATTTTCCGCTGATAATATCCTGAAGCTTAAGAGCATTTTGATATTGAAACTCGGAAAAAATTCTTGCATGCATTTCTCTTGTTGCAGCTTCAATAATTGCCTGATGTTCTTTTGGAAGTCTATCATATTTTTTCTTATTAAATGTCATTTCAAGAATACTTCCAGGCTCATGCCATCCTGTATAATAATATCTAGCAACTTTTTGGAATCCCATAATTGTATCAAGGCTTGGCCCCACCCATTCTGTCGCATCAATAACACCTCTTTCAAGTGCGGTATAAATTTCACCTCCAGGGATATTTACAGGTTTGACTCCAAGTCTTGCCATTACTTCTCCTCCAAGACCGGGAATTCTCATTTTAAGGCCTTTCATATCGGCCAAAGATTTAATAGGTTTTCTAAACCATCCTCCCATTTGATTTCCAGTATTTCCGCCTTTGAAAGGCATTAAATTATATCTTGCATATAATTCTCTCCATAAATCCATTCCTCCTGCAAAATCAAACCAAGGTTCAAGTTCATCGGCAACCATTCCAAAAGGGAAAGAACTAAACAAAGCAAACGCCATATTTTTACCCTTCCAGTAATAAGGCCCTGAATGAAAGCCGTCAATCAAACCTTTTGAACAGGCATCAAATACTCCAAGAGCCGGTACTAATTCATTTGCTCCATATATATGAATTTTCAAACTTCCACCGCTTAACTCATCCACTCTTTTTGCAAACCATAAAGCACCCTCACCCATGATAGGAAGTGTTTTTGGCCATGAAAGACAAACTTTAAGTCTTGTTACACTTTTTGCATACAAATTGGTTGTAAATGCAGCACTTGCAGCTACACCTACACCGGTAGCTTTTAAAAATTTTCTTCTGTTCATACATTCTCCTTTTTAGTTTTTACAATTAATTTTAGCACAAAAAAAGAAAAGAAATTTAAAAAATTAATAAAAAATAGCCATAATTGCGTAACTTAGAAACAGCATTAAGTGAGATAGCCCTTCTAAATAATTGGTTTCACCGTTTTCGGTTGTTTTCCATACAAGTAAAATTGTAATCATTAACGCTCCGACCTGCAAAGGGGTAAAATCCAAAGTAAATTTTATTCCGAAAATCAAAGATAAAAAAATAAGTATCGGAACAGTAAGAAGTATTGAAACGGTGCTTGCTCCCATTGCAATATTTACAACCCTTTGCATTTCATCATTTTTCGCAGCCCTAATTGCGGTGAAAAGTTCGGGAGCCGCTGTTACAAAAGCTATCAAAATACCCACAAACCCTGCCGTTAAGCCCATATTTTTAAATACCCTCACGCCTTCGTTTGCAAAAATTTCAGACAAAAATCCTATTAAAATCAATAAAAAAAGTAAAAAAATCACATTGAACAAAGAACTTTTTTTATCAAAAAAATAATTTTCGTCATCTTCTTCTTTTTGATATCTTTTAACCCTGCTTCGTTTTTTAAATTTAAAAAAATGCACGTGTGTATCTGTTTGGAATTTAAATATAAACAGATAATAAACAAACAAAAGTACGGCAATTATTATACTTGCGTTATGTAGCGCTTCTTTGGTTGAATGAAGAGAAATTGCGCTCGGCACAAGAAGCATCGCCACCGCTACAAAAAAAACAGTTGTATAACTGGCCGATGTATCTTCATTATGGACCTGTTCTTTAAAATTAAGCCCCCCTACAAAAACGGCAAGTCCCAGAAGTGCATTCAAATCAACAATTACTGTGGCGGCAATACCGTTTTTTACCGTTTCCATAACATCCGGATGAACTTTTGCTTCCAACACCACCATAAAAAGAATTAAAATTTCTACCAGCACGGCTGAAAATGTCAAAACCAGACTTCCGTAAGGTTCCCCAAACCTTTCAGCCAAAATTTCGGCTATTTCGGAGATTGTAACGGCAAGCGAACCGATACCTATTGCGGCAAAAACAGCTGCTAAAACACTTAAATGTTCAAAATGAAAAATAATGGCAAAAAAGAAAGAAATAAAACCTGTGACTATATCCCAATACTCTTTAACAACATGCGACTTGGGCTCAGTATCCAATTTAACTCCTTAAAAAATGATTTGATTTTTTTATTAAATAAACTTCACCGTAATTTTTAAAAAATTTATAAGCTTTTTTTAAAGAAATAATTTTATCATATTCTCCTAAAAACACTTCTATTTTTATATTTTTAACTTTTCTTATTTTTTCCCAATCAAAAGTAAAAAGCCCTAACAATTCTTTTTCCGTGCAACTATAATCAATTTCAATATCCTCTAAATCAATTTTCCACTTTCCATTTTCCTTTATCCATTGATTAATGCCTGCTTTAGTCAAAAAATTTTTAATATAATCAATCTTACTTTTTTTAAATGCATTTATATTTAACTCTATAAATTTTTCACTCACATCAAAAAATGCGGGGGAGAGTAGCTGCAGTTTATCTATTCTTTCACTGCATTCAAGTGCATATTCAAGAGCCTTACAAGTACCTTTGCTGAATCCCGCAACAATAAACTCTTTTTCTTCCAAATAATCTTTAAAAAATTTTTTTTCGTTTTTTAAACAAAACCCGTTAAAATATTTCATTTTTGTTTTTAATTACATCTTCTTTATGAATAATTTCATTTTTTAATAAAATATTATAAACTTTTTCTATTAATAATTCATTGGATTTATATAAATTCTTAACTTCATCTTCACAATATTTAAGCACTTTTGCAACTTCACTCTCATCCCCCACAATATCATCTCCCATAGCATAATCTTTTATCATTTTAACCGCCAGCTCTTTTGCTTTTCTCAAATCCATATGTGCGTTTGAAAATTTTTCATTATACTTCTCTTCCACAGCCACGCGCCCGGCTAAATAAACCATTATTTTATTCATAAGCTCCGTTTTTGAAATTATTTCCTTATCTTCTTCTTTGAAATCATCTTTTACAAGTGAAATTCTCTCAAATTCAACACTTTTTTTACCTATTAAAACCTTATCTTTCACAGCATAAAAATCTTCTTCTTCTATATATTTTTTACCATGTTTAAGTGCATAAATACTTGCTTCATTAACCAGACTTGCAAGTGCCGCCCCAGAAAATCCCACCGTCATTTTGGCAATGTTTTCCAAATTTCCCTTAAAAGGCCTGCCTCTTAAATGAACTTTAAGTATTTCCATTCTGTCGTTAAGCCCAGGAAGCTCCACAAATACCCGCCTGTCAAATCTTCCGGGTCTTAAAAGAGCTTCATCGAGGAGTTCCACTTTATTGGTCGCCCCTATAACAATCACGCCTTCGCTCCCTTCAAACCCGTCCATTTCGGTTAAAAGCTGATTCAATGTGGCTTCTCTTTCATCATTTCTAAGATTTCCTCTTGCTTTTCCAATAGCATCAATTTCATCGATAAAAATAATACTTGGAGCCGATGATTTTGCGCGTGAAAACAGATCCCTTACCCGTTTTGCACCTACCCCCACATACATTTGAACAAAACCGCTTCCGCTCTGATAAAAAAACGGAACACCCGCTTCCCCGGCAAGGGCCTTGGCTATCAATGTCTTACCCACACCCGGAGGACCCACCAGTAAAACACCTTTTGGGAGATTTATTCCAAAAGATTTATATTTTTCAGGATTTTTTAAAAAATCTACAATCTCAACAAGCTCTTCTTTAACTTCGCTTATACCAGCAACATCTTTAAAAGTAACATTGGAAATAGTAGGTTTTATTACAAAATCTTTTTCTATTCCCGTATTCATTTCAACCTGAACCTGCTGGGGATTTTGCTGGGGAACAGATTTTTTTAAAAGCAAAATAAACAGAATAAAAAAAGCAAGCACTATAACCACCGCTACAATCTGGGTTAACAGCTCTTCATAATTTCCTTTAAACATATAAGCCACCACAAGGGCAAATAAAACGCCAAAAAGAATAGAAACAATTATCTGATTTTTTTTAGATTTTTGCATAATTAACTTCCTTAACCTCATAATCTTTTACCCTCACCCATTCTCCTTTTAAAAATTTATCACTTTTTATTAGCATTTTATTATAATATTCATCAAATCCTTGATAAAAGCCGTTTTTTTTCTCTTCTATATGAACGAAAAGTTCATTTTTTCTTTTTCTGAAATTATAATTTGTTTTCTGAACAAAATCATGCAGAATTTTGGCTCTTTTTTTGGTTATATCACCTCTTATCTGCTGTTTCATTGCTGCACTTATTGTACCATCTCTTGGAGTAAATCTGAAAACATGGAGATGAGTCAACGGATATTTTTTAAAATTATTAAACGCTTCTTCCCATATTTTTTCACTTTCACCCGGATGACCCACTATGATATCGGTTCCCAGTGCAAAACCGTAAGTGGCCAGTTTTTCAAAAAGAGGCAGTGTATTGGAAACTCTGTTTCTTCTTTTCATAATTCTGAGCATTGTGTCACTTGTATGCTGCAGGGCTATATGAAAATGCTTTTCAAGTATCGAATCACTGGCTATCTCAATTAATTCCTCATCTATTTGAGTTGGTTCAAGAGAGCCTATCCTAATTCTTTTAATCCGTCCTATTTTTAAAATTTTTTTTATAAGTTTGGCTAAAGAAGAACCGGTATCTTTTCCGTAACTTCCCATATTTATTCCGGTTAAAACAATTTCGTTTATTCCTGTTTGTGATAAATACTTAATCTGTTCTATTACTGTTTTTTCATCCAAACTTCTTGAATACCCCCTGACTTTGGGCAAAATACAGTAAGCACATTCAAAATCGCATCCCTCCTGAATCTTTACAAAAGCTTTTGTAGTTGAAAAGTCAGTAATTATTTTTTTATTTACAAAATCAAAGTCCCCTAATTCAATACCTTCAAAATTTAAATATTTATCAATTTCCTCTTTATATTTATGCCCCAAAACAGCATTTATTTTTTTTTCTTTAAATAATTTTTCACCCTGGGTATAGGCTCCGCATCCTGTAAAAACAATTTTTTTATTTTGCCATTTGTTAATATAACTTCTTACGTCCCTGTCGGCAAAATTGGTAACTGTGCAGGAATTTATTATTATTAAATCGGCTTTTTCTTCATTATCAGCGATTACATGACTTTTTTTCAAAATATTTTTCATAAGCTCCGAATCGTATATATTGCTTCTGCATCCAAAAGTTTTAATAAAAATATTCAAATCACTCCTTTAATTTTCTTTTTCTTAAAACATAATAAAATACCGGCAGATAAAACAAATTCAATACGGTTCCCCACATAATGCCAAAACCCAGGGCAATTGCCAGAGGCTGAAGGATTTGGGCCTGTCCGTAAGGAAAAAACATAAGTGTTGCAAGGCCAAAAAACGTTGTAAGACTTGTAAGCAGAATCGGCCTTAGCCTGAAAGATGCCAATGTTAAAATATCTTCAAGACTTTTTGCATTTTTAATAAAATCTATCATTACAATTCCGTCATTTACAACCACCCCTGAAAGTCCGACTATGCCTATCATTCCAAGCATTGTAAGATTCATATCCATTATCATGTTTCCAAACACCACCCCCAGAAATGAAAGAGGAATAACGGAAATAATCACAAACGGCAAAAACAGAGAATTAAACATCAAAACCAAAATTAAAAATATTAAAAGTAAAGCCACAACCAGTGATTCTTTAATATTTTGCATAAATTCCCTGCTTTTTTTTGCAGCCCCTCCTATTAATACTGTTAATCCCTGCTTTTTAAATTTATTTAAAAGAGGATTTGTTTTTTTATAAAAATCTTTAACCGTTATTATTTTTTTATTAAGCGTTGCATATACCGTTTTGGCAGGAATACCGTCATATTTATGGATTTTTTTGAAATTTTTTATTATATTGAAATCGGCAATTTTATTCAGTTCAATATATTTATCCGTATTTGGAATGTTTACTCTGAAATTTTCAAGAAACGCTAAAGAATCTTTATTGATATCATAAAATTTAAGCCTTACGATTCCGTCTTTATTAAATGTTTTGTCATACTCGGCTTTTGCAAAAAAAGGTCTGATCTCTTGAAAAATATTTCTTTCGTTAAATCCCAGTTTCTCACCATATTCATTTAGATTTATTTTAATCTCGCTTGCACCCATCTGCGCATCGTCATAAATATTATATACCCCTTTTATTTTTTTCATTTCATTTTCAAGTAATTTAATGGCTTTTAATACTTTTTTATTATCCCCGCCGAGACTAATTACTATATCGCTTTTTACAATTCCGGCCTGAGGCACTATTACATTTAATTCTTTCAGCCCTTTTATTTTTAACTTTGATAAATCTTTTTTTATTTTAAATGCCAGAGCCTTTGCACTTAGCTCTCTTGTTTCTCCGGTAACTTTTACAGGTTCAAAAAGGGGGGCAATATATTTGTTATAAAAATCATGAGGTACCCTGTCTTTTAAATCTACAAATATCTGAAAATAATTTTCCCCTCTGTTTGCCTCTCCTTTATTATTCATCTGCATTCCCACTGCGGTGGTAAAGCCTTCCACATTTGGACCTAAATATTTTTTTAAAACATTTTCAACGGGGGTGAGCGCTTTGGCACTCTGCTCGATTGTAAAATTATTATCAAATTTACCGTTTACATAAAGCTGAGACGTGTCAAAATCAGGAAACAGCTGAAATTTTGAATGTTTAAAGCCTTCAAAAGTTAAAAAAGGGATTACAAGTAAAAAAAACATTAATGTTATATATCTGAATTTAAAAAAACAGTTCAACATTTTCTTATAAACCGATGAAAATTTTTCCCATAAAATTTCTTTTTTATTTTTTGTAACTTTAAGTATTTCTTTTGAATGAAGAGGCAAAAAAACATAAGCTTCAAAAAGAGAAGAAAGTATTAAAACCGTAATCATTATAGGCAAAATTTTCATAAATTTACCTATTTCACCCTGAATCATCAGCATAGGTAAAAACGCCAAAATAGTAGTGGTTGAAGAGGCCATAACGGGCCAAAAAACTTCACTCGCCCCGTCTATCGCAGCGCTTATTTTATCTTTTCCCTGTCCCATATGCCTGTAAATATTTTCACCAACCACTATCGCTTCATCCACAATCATACCAAGTGCTATAAGCATACCAAGCATTGAAAGAAGATTAAGAGAATAATGAAAATAATAAAGTGCTATTAAGGCAATGGCAAAAGAAGTAGGTATCCCAAGTGTAACAATAAAAGAAATTCTTGCATTTAAAAAAATCCACATTACAAAAAACACTAAAATAAGCCCGAAAACAATATTGCTTACAACCGTATTAAACCTGTTTCTGACCCATTTGCTTGTATCTGTGGAAATTCCGAATACGACATCGGGATGGGATTTATGATAATTTTTAAGAATTTTTCTTATTTTTTCACTAAGAGCTATGGAATCGCCGTTTTCGCCTTTTCTTACATCGATTGTTATATTCGGTATTCCGTCATATTTACCTATCTGATCAGGCGTGTCATATTCCATTTTAATATCGGCAATATCTTTAAGTCTTATTTTTTTATTGCCTGTTTGAATATAAGTGTTTTTTAATTTTTCAACATTAACATTTGCCATAGTGATAAAAAAATGATTTCTGCCTTCTATATAACCGGCAGGAAAAATAGTCGAAAGGGAAGATATGACATTTGCCAATAATGATTTATTTATACCGAGTGTTTCTATTTTCTTTGAGTCAAAAGATATATAAATATTTTTATCGCTTTTTCCCCTTATATCAACCTTAGTTAAATCTTTCAGTTTCAAAAGCTTTTTTTTAATTTCATCGGCAACATCCAAAAGCTGGTCTTTGTTTAATTTATTACTTGCAACAGAAATAAACATCAAGGGGAAAGCTTTTTTTGCTATGCTGACAGAAGGCGTATCCATATCGCTTGGCAAATCTTTTTTGAGATTGGAAACAACACTTTGAAATTCGCTTAATAATTCATTTTTATTTACGCCTTCTTTTAAATTAGCGGTAATTACAAAATTTCCGTTAGTTATAACACTTTCAATGGAATCGACTTCTGAAAAAGATTTTATTTTATCTTCAATTTCATCCACGGCCATTTTATTGAGAGTTTCCGGAGATGCCCCTGGGTAACCTCCGGTAATTAATATTTTATCAAGTTCGGATGGCGGAAACAATTCTTTTGGAACATGTTTGTAAGAGAGAAAAGCCGTAATTATAATTATAAAAAACAGTGTATGGGTAAAAGCGGCATTTTTTATAAAAAATCCTATAAATTTTTTCATTAAACCTCTTTTTTATGGGTATTTTATCATAGATAAATAAAAAATGAATTAAAAAGAAAGTTTTTGAAGTCTGTTTTTAAATTTTATTTTTTCTATTTTGGATGAAAGTATGGACTGCTCTGCTTTTAGGGAATAATATTCGTTTAACAATTTATTTAAATGCAAAGAATATATGTAAATATGATTTGAAATATATATTTTAGGAAATAAGACAGCCAATGAAAAAAATATTACAAATACAACATTTTTAATAATTGATATGGATAACGACTCTTCTTCGATTACTTTTGAGACCTCTTCAATTAAAAGTTCTTTTTCATTCATTATTTTTCCTTAAATAAAAACCCCCTGAGTTTTGCACTTCTGCTTCTTGGATTTGTCTTTATTTCATCATTTGTAGCAGTTACAGGCTTTTTAGTAATAATTTTACCCAACGCATGATTGCCGCCGCATTCACATCTGATAGCTTCGGGAGGGCATATACAGTTTTTCGCCCACTCTTTAAATTTGTTTTTTACTATTCTGTCTTCGAGTGAATGAAAGGTTATTATACCTAAAATTGTGCCTGGTTTTGCAATATTCTTTGCATTTTCAAGCAGATTTTCAAGCTCACCCAGTTCATTGTTTACTTCAATGCGGACGGCCTGAAATATTCTTGCCAGACTTTTTTTATCTTTTATACCGATTTTACCTAAAATATCGGCAAATTCACGGTTTGAATTAATAACACGGTTGGAAATTATGGCTTTTGCAATTTTTTTATACCTTCTCTCTTCGGCAAATTCTTTTAAAATTCTTTCAATTTCCTCTCTTGAATAATAATTAATTACCTCATATGCACTTAAATCCTGATTTTTATTCATTCTCATATCCAAAATTTCACTTTCGAAATTAAATCCCCTCTCGGGATTGTCAAGCTGAAAAGAACTGACCCCTATATCCGCCAAAATACCTGCAATTTCCAAATCTTTCAAATCTTTTAAAGCAACACTGGCCCTTTTGTTGATAAATTGGATTCTGTCTTTAAAAGGAAAAAGTCTTTTCTTTGCAAAATTAAGTGCATCCGTGTCCTGATCTATTCCAATTAGTTTAATATTCGGAAAATTTTTAAGTATCGCAACGCTATGACCGCCAAAACCTAATGTGCAGTCAACAAAATAACCTTCTTTCATTGGAGAAAAAAGTTTTATTACTTCATTTAAAAGAACCGGTATATGAGGAATTTGCATAATAACCTTTTTTTTAAAAATTATACTAAATTTTTGATATAATTTGGCAAAAAAGGTAATATTTGCTTGAAAAACTGTTTTTAGATGATTATAAATTAACCGCCAGGGTTTTGCAAGAAAAAAATATATTAAATATAGGTTTTGGTAGCATTTCTTTAAAAACAGGCAACGACACCATGCTTATAAATAAAAAAAACAGCTGCATTTTAGAAGAAAATTTTTATATATCTGTAAATATTGCAAACAAAACACTCGCATACAAAGAAGCAAACGAAGATGCCCCTCTTCATGCAAAAATTTACAAAAATATCTCTTTTGCAAAAACTGCATTGAATCTTTATATGCCAAATACCATTGCTTATTCTATAATCCACGAAAAATTCCAGCCCATAGACACATACGGAAAAAAATATTTTAAAAATATAACCATTATCGAAGATTTAATGACAGAAACAAATATAAAAAAATTATTAGCCATTCTTGAAAAAGAAGAAATTGCAATTATAAAAGCAAAAAGCGTGATTATAATAAGCAGAGATATAAAAGAAGCTTTAAAAAAAGCTTTTATTTTAAACAATTCTGCAAGAATTTTATTAAAAATTCCACATTAAAACGGAGGTATCAATGATAATTTTTGAAAAAGATTGCATAGGAAGAAGTTTTTTACAAATAGTTTTTTTAAACTCGGGAAGCATATTTTTTAAAGACGGAGTAGCCAATTTTGCCAAAGAGATATTAAACAGAGGCACCAGCAAAAAAAAAGAAAAATTTTTTTCCTTTTTGGATGAAAACGCCATTAATCTGAATTTCGGAATAAACCATGAATATTTCACCGTTTCCGTTAAATGTTTAAACAATAAAAGAAAAAAAGCCCTCGATTCGTTAATAGAGCTGTTCAGTGATATCAATTTGACAAAAGAAGCTTTTGAAAAAACAAAAAGAGAAATTATTGCCAAAAAAGAGAGCTTAAAAAACAACAACGACTATATTGCAAATAAAAATCTTTATCGTGCCATTTTTGAAAACACACCGCTGGCAATTCCCGTAATAGGAGAAAATATAGAAAATATCACTAAAGATGATATAAAAAATTTTTTTAACGAATTAAGCGAAAACGTAATTATAATCAACGGAGGAGAAAAATTTGATTACGAAAAATTTATAAAATTATTTCCAAAAAAAGAAAAAGAATATCCTTTCTTTGAGCCTATTCAAAAAAACATTAAAGAAAATAAAGAAGTAGAACAAAGTTATATCTATTTCGCAAGTGAATACAATATTGAAAAAAAAGAGATTCATTTGGCTAAAATAGCAACTTTTATTTTGGGAAGCGGGGGCTTTGGAAGCCGTATTATGGAAAAAATCAGAGTAAAAAAAGGTTATGCATATTCGGCATATGCATTTAACACTTTCAAAAAGACCCATAAAATTTTAAGCGGATATATGCAGACAAAACTTGAAAATACTGAGGATGCAATTAATTCTTTAAAAAATATAATTAACGATTTTACACAAAACGGAATAACCGCTGAAGAATTAAACGACGCAAAAAAATTTTTACTTGGTAGCGAACCGCTTAGAAACGAGACACTAAGTCAGAGACTTCTTAAAAAATTTAATGAAGTATATCTTAATTTACCTGAAAATTATTATCAAAAAGAACTTGATTTAATCAAAAACACCAAATTAAATGAAATTAACGATTTTATTAAAAAATATAAAAATATAAAAAATTTAAGTTTTTCAATTCTTACAAATGACTGATTTAAAAACACTTGAAACCGCATTAATAAAACCAAAAGATTGGGAAGATAATCATCTATATCCCTATCTTTTAAACAGACCCCAGGCATTTGAGGCCGAAATACTCGATATTCAAAAATCATCTAAAATCACCAGAATTAAATTTTTTTTAAAAAATATCAATCAGATTATGTGGGGAGTATTTTTTGTTTTTAAAAAATGGCATGAAGCTGTTTTTAAAAAAGGTAAAACTCTATATATAAGAGGAGAAATCAGAAACAACCAATTAATCCAGCCAAAACCAATAAGCAGAATAAATGAAATAACCTCTGTATATTCATCTGTAAAAATAAAAAATGAAATAAAAAAACATCTGAGCTTCGAAAATTTAAAAATACTGCCGCAGGAAATTGCCGAAACTTTGATAAAAATGCATTTTCCGACAACTCTAAAAGATATTGAAGAAAAAAAAATAGAATATGCACTAAAATGGAGCGAAATTTTTTTATATTTATATAAGCTTCAAAACAAAAAGAAAATATTTCCTTCAAATCCGATTATTTCAGAGCCGACGCCTTTTATAGATTCCCTTCCGTTCAAACTTACCAATGACCAGTTAAAAGTTATAAAAGATATACAAAACGATTTATCAAAACCCGTTCAGGCAAGAAGGGTAATAATTGGCGATGTAGGAAGCGGAAAAACAATCGTTATGCTCTCTACTGCATTTATGGCTAAAAAAAGCGCAATTATGGCTCCTACATCAATACTTGCCAATCAGATTTACGAAGAAGCGGATAAATACTTAAATGGAAAATGGACAATGGAAAATGGAAAATTATTTAAAGTGGTATTGGTTACGCAAAAAAGTAAATTCACTGAATATGATTTAAAAAACGCAGATTTATTAATAGGCACGCATGCTCTTTTATATCAGGATTTACCAAAATTAAACGCTGTAATGGTTGACGAACAGCACAGATTCGGAACCAATCAGAGAGCAAAGCTTGAAAAACTAACTTCAAGTGGAAAAGTCTTACCTCACTTTTTTCAATTCAGCGCCACCCCCATCCCAAGAACACAGGCTCTTATTATGAGCAGTTTTGTAAATGTAAGTTTGATAAAAGAACTTCCTTTTAAAAAAGATATTGATACAAAAATAATAGATAAAAGTGATTTTAAGGATTTAATAACCCATATTCAAAAAGAGATAAGCTTAGGCAATCAGGTGGTAATTGTTTATCCTCTTGTAGAAGAATCGCAAAATTTTAATTATCAAAGCATAGAAGAAGGAAAAGATTTCTGGCTTAAATATTTTGGCGGAGTCTATATAACACACGGAAAAGACAAAAACAAAGAAGATATTTTAGTCGAATTCAGGGAAAAAGGAAATATTTTAATAACAACAACCGTAATTGAAGTTGGAATTTCTTTGCCCCGTTTAACCACTATTGTAATAGTCGGAGCCGAAAGGCTCGGACTCGCAACACTGCATCAGCTAAGGGGAAGAGTCGGAAGATATGGACAGAAAGGATACTGCTTTTTATATACAAATAATAAAAACAACAATAGGCTTATTGAATTTTCAAAAACGCTTGACGGATTCAAAATAGCAGAACTTGATCTGAAATTCAGAAAAGCCGGAGACCTGCTCGACGGCAAAAAACAAAGCGGTGAAAAATTTAACTATTTTGATGAAACAAAAGATTTGGGAATTTTAGAGGATGTTAAGAGATATATTGAAAAAAATCTATCAGATTAAACTTTCTTCAATAAATGTTCTTTTTATTATAGGATAATTATTATTTACACCGTTTGAATATAAAATTTGATATAAATGCTGTTCTCCTATATAAAAAGAAACCGCAGATGAAATTAGATATAAATCCCACATTCTGTAAAATTTTTCATCAAATTTATTAATAACAGTATCTTTAATATTGTGAAACTTATTTCTCCATTCAATTAATGTTTTATAATAATGCAATCTCCAATCATCCATATCCATAAAATATAAATCACTCTCTTTTGAAGAATCAAATATTTCACTAACGCAAGGTAAATGGCCGCCGGGAAAAATATATTTTCTAATCCATTTACTTGTAGGTGCAGGATGTTGTTTGCCTATTGTATGAAGCAAAAAGAGGCCTTTTTTTTCAAGAATATTATTAACAACTGAAAAAAATTTTTTATATCTTTCTTTACCGACATGTTCAAACATACCTATTGATACGATTCTGTCAAATTTTTTATTTAATTTAGGTAAATCTTCATAATGCATTAAATAAACCTCTACTAAATTATTTAAATTTTCCTCTTTTATTTTTTCTTTGACATATTCATACTGGTTTTTTGAAAGTGTAATTCCGATACAAGGTATATTATATTTTTTTGCAGCATTAATTATAACTGAACCCCATCCGCATCCAATATCCAAAAAATTTTTTGCATTTTTTAATCTTAATTTTTCATAAATAATATTTCTTTTTTCTTCCTGGGCTTCTTCTAAACTCATATCTTTTTTTGTAAAAAAAGCACATGAATAAGTCATAGATTTATCCAACCATGATTTATAAAAATCATTACCTAAATCGTAATGATATTGAACCTCTTTTTCCTCAATTTTTTTCAGCATACCCAAAAAATTAAAAAAGAGTTTCGTAAAATCTATCTGTTTTTTTTCTTTATCCATTAAATTAACATATGTAAGACCCCCGATTAACAATTCTTCAAGAGAACCGTTTATATTTATGTTTCCATTTACATATTCTTCAGCAAAACCCATCTCTGGATTTATCAAAATTCTTTTTGCTGTTTTATAATCTTTCAAAATAACCCCTAATTTTCCATCCCCCATTTTTTTATCTGGGAATTGCACATAAATTTTTTCAGGCATATATTTATTGAATTCTTCAATAAATTTGTTTATTGTCTTTTCTAACATAACAAATCCTTTTTTTTTATTATAAAACTAAAAAAAGAAAATGTCAAAATTATAAACCTCTCAATTGATAAGTAATATCCCCCGCTCCGAAGCCTATAACCAGTCCGTCTTTTATTTTTTTAATTATTTTATTGTCTTTAATTAACATAATATTATTTCTATTAGTTTTTATCTTATCTGCAAATATAGGATTGTATTTTGAAAAATGCATTTTAAAATCAATATTTACTTCTTTTTCCCCCGCTGACCATACCGGTAAAATTATAAGTTCATCCACCCCTTCAAAACAGTTTACAAAGCCTTCTAAATTATCAACCGTCCTTGAATATTTGTGAGGTTGCCAGATGGCCGTTATTTTATCTATTCCGTTTAATTTTGCATACAAAAGTGCCGAATGAATGGTTGCTTTTATTTCTGTTGGATGATGCCCGTAATCGTCTATTAATATAAAATTATCCTCTTTTTGTAAAATATCAAATCTTTTTTTAATGCCTTTATAATTTTTAATATTTTCAGCAATTTCTTCCATTGAGATAAATTCATTTGCAGCTTCAATTGCAAGGAGAGCATCCAATACCAAATGTTCACCAAATCCGTAAACTTCAAATTCGCGAGTCTTATATTCGAAAATAGTTTTTGGCTGATTGTCTCTTAATTCATATCGTATGTTTTTAGCATCAGTTAAATAAACTTTTTTCATAGGCAAATCAAGACTTTTTATAAATTCATCATTCCCGTTTACAACCCTGATTTTTGCACTCTTTAAAAATTTTTCATAATGGGAATAAAAAAGTTTTAAATCATGATTATAAAATTCCATATGTTCAGGTTCGGTATTTGTAACAACTGCAACAAATGGATTTGAATCTATAAAACTGCCGTCGCTTTCATCCGCTTCAAACACCATTAAATCGTTATTACTAAATCTGGCATTGGAATTAAAATCTTTACTTTCAGCCCCTATCAGGGCACTGGCATCTTTTAAAACAGAAGCCAAAATAGAAGTTGTTGTGCTCTTACCGTGGGCACCGCAGACTGAAATTACCTTTTTATTATTTAAAACAAAAGGCAAAAATTCCCTTCTGCTTATTGTTTTTATACCTTTTTTCTTAGCGGCAACCCTTTCAGGATTATTTTCTTTAGCAACAGCAGTAAAAACGATTAAATCGATATCATCGGTTATGTTTTCTTCTTTTTGTGGAATATAAACTTTTACACCTAAACTCTTTAGTTTTTCTGTCAACGGAGTGGCATGTATGTCGCTTCCGCTAATTTTATAGCCTTTTGCGCTTAAAAATCTTGCCAAAGCGCTTAAACCTATTCCTCCTATACCGATAAAATGTATTCTCACTCTTGAAACTCTTTTACAAACTGATTTTTATATTTAATAACAAGATCATCTATTTCATCGTTAAACCCTGTAAAAAAATAATCTTCGTAAATTTCACTTAAATCTACATATTTTTCAAAAAATTTATCTAAACTGAATCCGGCCAACATTCCAATTACAAACATAGAAAACATCTCTTTTAGTTTAGCATCTTCAATTAAATATACCATATCATAACCAACCTGTTTAGCTTCGCTAACAGCACCTTCATCCCAAAGTTCAAGCATATATTCCATCATCGCCCTGATTGCCATTTTCTCTTCCGGATTTTTAACATCAAGAGTTTTTTGCTCTTCTATTTTTTTATTAATTATTTCAAAAGTTTCTTTTAAAATTTTTTTAAATGTTTCATCTATCTCATCTTCTCTGTTTTTTCTAACTAATTCATCCAATTTTTTATATTTTTCTACCAAACTCATAAAATTTCCTTTAAAATATTGAGTGCCGTTTTTATTTTTTCCATATCATAAACAAGAGCTATTCTGACATAACACTCTCCTGCGCTATTTCTTCCCATAAACCTGCCGGGCAATACTTTTACACCTCTTTTATATGCTTCAACAGTGAATTTTATATCATCGTCTACTTTTAGCCATATATAAAAAGTGGCTTCCGGGATATCCACCCCTAAAATTTCTTTGGCCACTTCAAAATTTTCAATATATTTTTTTCTGAAAATTTCCGGATATTCTTCATCCTCCCATGCCGCTTTTGCCGCATATTGCAAAGGCAGAGGAATGGCGCAACCTGTATAAGTCCTAAAAAGCAGATATTTTGTTAATATTTCTCTCTCTCCCGCAATAAACCCGCTTCTAAGCCCGGGGGCTGAACTTCTTTTTGAAATGGAATTAATGGCGAGTACATTTTTAAAATTTCTGTTTCCCACTTTCATACTTGCCTCAAGAATTGAAGGTGGTGGATTTTTTGTATAAAGCTCGCTGTAACACTCATCATTTAATATCACAACATCTTTTTTTAGGGCATATTCCACCCATTCACATAATTCGTCCAAATTCATAACACTTGAAGTAGGATTATTAGGAGAATTTAAAATAATAAAATCTTCATCTCCTTCAAGCTGGGACAGACTTGGTTTAAAATTATTTTTTTCGCTGAGCTCTAAATAGTTAATTTTACTCCCGGCTGCAACGGCAGCCCCTTCATAAATTTGATAAAAAGGATTCGGAAAAGCCATTTTTCGAGGCTTTAAAAAAAGCGGAAAATTAAATAAAACTTCCCGTGTCCCGAATGTAGGAATCAGTTCATCTTTTCGAAGTTCTACATTAAATCTTCTTTTTATAAAATCTCTTTGGGATTTTTTTAAAATTTCCTCCCCGGCGGTTTTGGCATATTTATTTAAATATTTAACATTTTTACATAAACTTTTTTCAATAAACTCAGGTGTTTCAAACTGCGGCTCTCCTATTGTCAAAGAAAACACCTCCTTTGGATGAGGCACATCTTTTAACAATTCATTTAATTTTTCAAAAGGATATTTTTCAAACATCACTCCTCCACTAAAGCAAGCTCTATTTTAAATCCGCTTTGAGAAAGCACTTTTACTTTTATTTTATCCCCAACATTGAAATCTTCCGGATTTTTTCCGTTGAGTTTTGATTTATGCAAAAGCCCCTCAACACCTGGTACCAATTCTACAAAAAGACCGAAATCTACGATTTTACTTACTTTTCCTTCTATTATTTCACCTGTTTTAAAATCAGGAATTTTCGGTTTGTCATCTTTACAAATCACATTTAATATATAATCTTTTGTTGCTTGAAGCTGCTCATGACTTTCACCGAAAATTTTCACTTTTCCGCTGACTCTATCCAAATCTATTGTTACTCCGAATTTAGAAATGATATCTTTTACGGTTTTACCCGCAGTACCTATAATATCTATAATTTTATCCGGTTCGACTTTAAAACTAATAGCTTTTGGAAGCACAGCTTCGTTATATTTAATCTCTTTTGCGGCTTTTTCCATAAGTTCGAGTATATAACATCTTGCGTCCCTAGCCTGATAAAGGGCCTCTTTTAAAACATCAAGAGAAATTCCCCCTAATTTTATATCCATCTGCATAGCGGTTATTCCTTCATAAGTTCCTCCGACTTTAAAATCCATATCTCCGTCATGATCTTCAAGCCCCATAATATCAGTAAGTACCGCATATTTATCACCTTCACTTATAAGACCCATTGCAATTCCCGCCGCCATTTTAAGTAGAGGAACTTTTGCGGCTTTTAATGCCAAAGAACCTGCACAGATCGTAGCCATTGAGCTACTTCCGTTACTTTCAAGTATTTCACTTACAACCCTTACTGTTTCATCAAATTCCGGGTCTAAGAGCGGCTCAATTGCCCTTTTTGCCAAATTTCCATGACCCAGTTCCCTTCTGCTCGGAGGTCCCAATCTTTCCGCTTCACCTACTGAAAAAGCCGGAAAATTATAATGAAGCATAAATCTTTCAAGCTTTTCTTCTTTATCTGTCAAATTTCCGTAAACCTGGGCATCCATATCACCGCCTCTGGTTGCAACAGCCAAAGCCTGGGTCTGTCCTCTTGTAAACAGACAGCTTCCGTGTGCTCTTGGAAGAACGTTTGTCTCTATACTTATAGGCCTTATTTCATCGAGTTTTCTTCCGTCTGCCCTGATTCCCTCATATAAAATCATACCTCTTACAATTTCTCTTTTAACTGTTTTTACAGCTTTTAAAATAACATCATAATCTTCTTCTTTATCCAATAAACCTGCTATTTTTCTTGCAAATTGTTTTAATAAATAATCCCTTTCGCTTTTGCTCAAATATTTTATTATTTCTTTTAATTCATCTATATATTTTTCTTTTATTGTTTCAATATATTCACCCGGGTCTTTTTCAACTCTCTCTTTAAATTCGGCAGGGGCTTTTTTAAATTCTTTTAAACCTTCCTCATAGGCTTTAACACCCTCTTTTATAGCATTTTGAGCAACTTTTAAAACTTCTATTAAATCATCTTCTTTTATTTCATTTGTTTTATAATTTACGATTGTATTTTCAATAGGCGCCCCGTCAAGCATTATATCTTCGACAGGAATAATCTCAATATCTTCCTGACCCTGGGCGGCAAATTCTATCATTAAAAGCTCGTCTTTGCTTCCGGTAACAAACAGATTAAATTCTCCTTTTTCAAGCTCACTTAATGTAGGGTTCACAATTATTTTACCGTCTATTCTGGTAAGTCTTACCCCGTAAACCATTTTTGAAAAAGGCAAATCACTTAAATACATGCAGGATGCGGCGGCATTCATGGCAGCAGCCTGCAGGTCACTCTCTTCATCCGCACTTACCGCCATAATAGTAAGAACGGTATTGTATCCGTATTCTTTAGGAAACAGAGGCCTGAGGCTTCTGTCAACTATTCTGGCTGTTAGGGTTTCAAAATCCCCCGGTTTTTGTTCTCTTTTTACAAACCCTGCAGGAATTTTTCCAACCGCATAGGCTTTTTCGACATATTGAACCACAAGAGGCACAAAATCCTCTTCCACAAGTTCATCCGGATTATACGTAAGCGTAGCAATCATTACCGTATTTCCGTCTTGAAACCATACAGACGAATTTGCCTGTTTAGCTAGCTTATTTAAAACAAATTTCTGAACTCTGTTATTAACTTTTAATTCTACACTGCAACTCATTTATTCTCCTTAATATAAAATTCGGTATCTATATAATCTTTTAGTTTTTGAATATAAAAAAGATTATCTACAATTTTTTCTATTTTATCGGCTGATTCTTTTGAAATAAAAGGCACGGCAACATTTATTTTTAAAACTTTTGCATTTATACAGCTTTTAATGGCACATAAAAGGGTAAGTGCGGTATTAGAGCCTAAATCAACCAATAAAATATTTTTATTCTCAATTGAAATTATACTCTCTCCCAAGCGGAATTTATGCATTTTAGGAATTATTTTTTCTTCATAAATTCTATTTGCTTCGTTATAAATATAATCATCCGTTATATCAAAAGCATTTTTAAGCTCGTCTATTATAACCAATTCTCTAAACTCACTCACGGCACCTATTACAGTTTCTTTGTTCACAGGGGAAAAAATAGGTTCAATAAACAGCATATCACCTTCTACAAAAGAATTTTTTAATCCGATTTCACGGGAGAGAAAAATTGACCTTTCATTTATGCTTAAAATTAACAAATTGTTAAAAATAGTTTTATCTATAATATTGTTTAACTGATAAATAATCTCTTCCGTTGATAATTTCATTCAAAAACCTTAAAATTTTTATGAAATTCCTCCGGGTACTGTTTTTTTATTTCATCTTCGCTGAATGTAAATTTAAAGTTTTTTATATAATCTTTTAAAATATTATAGGCTTTGTTTATTTCTTTCATTTTTTCTTCATTCCCTCCTGTGTCGGAATGATATTTTTTAGCAAGTTTCTTATAATTTTTTTCTATTTCTTTTGCGGTGCTTAAAGGTTTAATATGTAGGATTTTACAGGCTTTTTTTATTTCAGAAATGATGTTGCACCCCCTGAAATTATACTTTTTAAATCATTGTCTCTGAACCTTATACCAAGACCCAAAAACAGTGAAGCAGCACGCGAATTTAAAATATTTTCAAATCCGCCTAAAAATTCAAGATGTTTTAGATATATATATTTGGCTGCTAAATTTAAATGAGGGTTAGTGCCCCTTATATCGTTTACGGCGTTAAAATCATATATTTCGGAACTTAAAATTACTTTGTCATGGTCTAAGAAATAATCGGCTCCGATTCCTCCCGTGCTTTCTATAATACCGCCTCTTATTAAGAGATTATCAAATCTTTTTCCATATTCGGCAGTAATATATGATTTATTTTTAATATGGTTTTTATTTATATTATCCAGATTGGAATAATCTTTTGAGGAAGTCACACCCAGAATATAATATTTTGTCGGAGTCGGCAAATAAGCAATCTGTGCGTAAGATTTTGAATAACTATCACGTGAAAGAAATTTATTGTTAAATTCAACTTCAATTTGGGATTTTGTCGCACTTGAAAGAAGTTTGTCAATTTTTTTAAAGCTTTCACCCCCGCTTACAAAAAAATCTTTAGCCGAAGCTATCGCTGTTTTTATACTTTTTTTATTATCGTTAAGAATAGAATTGGCATTAACCCCTAATTTTTTATATTCGTCAATGGTGGGGCCTAATTTGGAATTAAGGGTATCGCCTGTTTTATTGAGTTTAGCAAGAAGTGTGTCCGACTTATTTATAATATCGGGAATTTTTTTGTTTATTTTTATCCCTATGTCTTTATAAGTGGCAATCAATTCATTTGCGTTATCAAGCAGACTCGGTATTTTTTTATTTGCATTTTTTATAACCGATTTCAAATCAACAGAAGCGTCTTTTATATTTGCCAAAATCTGGTGAAAATTATTTATAGTGTTTTTATCGAGAGTTTTATTTAATTTTTTGATCAATACTTTTACATCATCGACGGCACTGTTGACATTATTCATCAAATCATCTAAAGAAGCCGCATTTAAATATTTTTTTATTGTTTCGTTTTTTGAATAGTAAATATGATTTTTAGAAGGGATTATTTTTACATATTTTCCGCCGAGCATATTATCCTGAGCCAGGGTAACCATGCTTCCTTTTGGTATTTTAACCCCTTGCTTTATTATAAGTTTTAATTTCACTAAAGAATTATTAAGTTTTAAATCTTCTACTTTACCTATTTCAACGCCTCTTAATTTTACTTTTGCTTTTTTTTCAAGCCCGCTTGCATCATTAATATAAGCATAAAGAGTATAACCTTTCTGATTAAAATCCTGAAGGGATTTTACCTGAAACGTCAGATAGAGTATCGACAAAATTCCCAAAAAAACAAATATTCCCACCTTGGTTTCTGTTTTCATTTGTTTCCTTTAAAAATAAATGATTGATTTACGCCGCCTATCGGATAAAATTCCACCGACAGATTAATTATATTGTCTTTTCTGTAATTTGTTCCACTTGTTTCCAGCACAGGAACCCTGTCTTGTTTAAAGCTTATTTCATATTTATAACATTTTTTATTCATACTAACCCCCAACATCCAGTATTTTATATATTTTTCGTTTAAATCAAACGAATATTCAAAATAATATCTTTTATATATATTTGGTTTATATCCGCCTCCAAGTGTAACGGATTTTAAATTATCCCTTTGATATAGATGCGATATAAAATAATCAATTTTACCATTATTATAACCAAATTTTATATTATTATAATCTATTTTCCCCTCATCCACAGAATACTTATTGTTTTCATTAATATAATAATTTAAATAATAAAAATTTAAAATATTTTCCAAATCGGCAAATTTCCTATCATCAAGATAATAAATTTCATTTAATGTATGATCAATGTTTAAATTATTAAATTCAAAAATTTGAAACAGGCTGAAAAGCAGATAATTTTTCATTTTGGGGACATTTATCAAATCCGAATAGATTTCTTTATGTGAATAATTTTTTATATTTATGGAAAAAGAAGGATTTATAATATGATAAAAATTATTATAACTTTTTGCCAAAGAAGTAAAAAATTTAAGCTGGGTCGTTAAATACAGATATTTAGAAACCCCCAGATTATTTTTCTGATAATATTTTCCGTATCCAGAATATAAATTTTCTGTAAGCTTGAATTTCATATAATCATTAAACAGACTTTTATAAAATGAAACCGGCAAATTAATATCGGAAAAAATAAAATTAGAGCCTTTAGCTCTGTAATAATTATAAATATTAAAATCAAGTGAATCTAAAAACACCCCTCTTTTTTCCAAAAAACGGTGATAATTAATCTGCGGCAGAATCTGCCAGGTTGCAGAGTTACTGAGAAGTGAGGTGTCTATAAAATATTTAAAATACATACCGTAATAATTTTTATTTAACGCTCTTATATAATTCAAATAAGAAGTTATTATTTTATCCGTCAGATAAGAAGTGTCAAATCTGTAATTGTAAGCATCTAAATAGAAATAATCAACATCATTTGCATATTTCAAATCAAGATACAGCTTGTCTTCACCAAAAAGTTTATCTCTTTTATAATACAATGAATAACCATAATGTTTTTTATGTGCCAGATTGTTTTTTTCATAATAACTGTTTTTGTCGCTGAATAAACCGAATTTTATTTTACCCTCTGAATAAGGCGAATCAACAAACCTAAAAACAGAATAAACCCCTTTTCCCCTTTGGGTACGCACAGTAGGTATTATTTCCAAATCGGAATTTAGTGATGTTACAAAATAAATTGGTTGAGAGTATAATAAGCCTTCTTTGTTTGAATATCCTATATACGGCCTTAAAAGACCGCTTCTTCTTTTTTTGTTAAAACTAACCTGCCAATAAGGGAAATAAAACACAGGTACATTGTGGACAACCAATACAATATTTTTAAGTTTTAATAATTTTGAGAGTCTGTTATAATTTCCGCTGCTTGCCTTTATAAACCAGTCCGGCTTATCACTGCAGCATGTGGAAAAATAAGGGCTATTGAAATATAATATATTTTTTTTGGAATCGGCTTTATTTGATCTGACCCAGCCGTCTATATTTTTGTCATAAAAGAAAATATTTTTTATTGTGATTTTTTCTTTTGAATAAGCCAGCAATGAATCGCCAAGCAAAACATCCTGATTTTGATAAAAAACAGTTACGTTGCCAAAAAGTTTTATTATATGATTTTTTTCTATTACCCCGTTTTTAGCCTGTAAAAAAATATTGTTTTTATATATAATAAGCGGATTTTGAAGAAAATAGTTCCCTTTTTTTTCAATTACATCTGTTGAATATATTTTTAAGGCAAATACAACAAAAGGTACAATTAAAAAACTAATTACTCTTAACAGCAACACATTTTCCTACAATATCATGAATTGCCCTGTTGTATGGGTCAAAAACAGCATAAATCATTCCTAAATAAAAAAACATTTCATCAAAATTTCTCATCACGCTTCTTATAAACGCCCTTAAAAAACTGGGTTTGTCAAATGAATCTACATCTATTATTTCTATTTTCACGAGCATTTTCCCTATTGTTTTACCGTAAAGTGCAATAAAAATCCAATGATAAAGTGTATATGCCAAAAAAATATAAACAAAAAGAGAATCAATTAATAAAACCATTTCCTCATATGTTTTCACATTGGCAAATCTGTCATAAAAGGCCAAAATAACCAAAAAACTTATTAAAAAGTCATCTATGCTCATGGAAATGGCTCTTTGCCAAATCGAAGCTGTTTCCCGCTCTTCCCTTTTGAGTTTTTCCCCAAGCATCTATTTTCCTATTGCCTGATAAGCAATGTCACTTCTGTATTTTTTACCTTCAAAATGAACTTTTTCAACTATTTTATATGCTTCATCCCTTGCTTTTTGAACATTTTTTCCAAACCCGACACATACTAACACTCTTCCGCCGGTTGCATAAAGTTTCCCATTCATTTTTTTAACTCCGGCAAAGGCTATATACCCGTTACACCCGTTTAATTTATCTATCGTAATTTCGGCAGGCTCGCTTCTTGAATAAGGATAATTTTTACTTGCACATACAACCCCCACAGCAACCGTATCTTTTATTTTTACATCAATTTTATCAAGCTGCTTGGTCGCCCCGTTATAAAACATATCATAAAGTGAGCTATCAATTAAAGGCATAAGTTCCTCACATTCAGGATCTCCGAATCTTACATTATATTCAAGAACATAAGGTTCATTATCCACTATCATAAGTCCTGTAAACAAAACACCTTCAAAAGGTGCGCCTTCATTTTTCATTCCTTCAAGTGTAGGCTTTATGATTTTTGTTTTTACTTTTTCATATATATCCTCCGTGGCAAGAGGGGTAGGCGCATACGCTCCCATACCGCCTGTATTAGGCCCCTTATCTCCGTCAAGAAGTCTTTTATGATCCTGTGCGGCCGGAAGCAAAACAAAATCTTCCCCGTCGCATATCGCAAACATGCTAAGTTCAAAGCCGTCTAAAAATTCTTCAATTATGACTTTTTTACCCGCTTCCCCAAATGCTTTACCGCTCAGCATTTCCTCCACTGTTTTTTTTGCTTCGTTTTTGCTATTGGCGATAATTACACCTTTACCGGCACAAAGCCCGTCCGCTTTTACAACAATCGGTGTTTTTTGCATTGAATCTATAAATTCATAAGCCTTGTCTTTATCATCTGTTTCAATATATTTAGCGGTGGGAATATTGTATTTTTTTAAAAAATTTTTCATATACACTTTGCTGCCTTCCAGTCTTGCCGCTTCTTTGCTAGGCCCGAAAACACTAAGACCTTGGGATTTAAAAACATCGACAATTCCTTTTACCAAAGGATCTTCAGGCCCCACTATAGTCAAATCAATATTATTGTTTTTTGCAAAATCAGCAAGTTCATTAAAATCTTTTATATCTATATTTGTGGCAAAATCCTCGGTCGCCCCATTTCCAGGTGCATAAAAGATTTCAGCTTCGTTTTTTAAATGATAACCGATGGCATATTCTCTTCCCCCGCTTCCGATTATTAAAACTTTTTTCATAATAAGCCTTTTTTACGAAATTATATCAAATTACCCGCCAATCCTGCCTACTCACCACTCACCACTCACTACTCACTAATATTATGTCCTGTAATTAATGAAAAAGCAATTGGCCATACCAATATTAAAATAACCGCAACAGCCGCGACAACATACCAGATATTAGGTTTGGCTTTTTTCTTTACACATTCAATATCAGGATTATGAATGCCCCCACAGTTTTGTATATCCCTGTCCAATTTGTTCAGATATAAATAATAATAACAAAAACCGCCCAGCAGCGAATTTACAATTATAACACCCACAGGGGAAACATATCCCACCATTAAACTGACAACCAACACTCCGAAAGCTTCGTTAAGTGCTTTTCTGTACAGCAGATAAAACCATCCGAACAAAAATCCCCAAAGATGAAATTTCGCCCTGCATTTTCCAAGACCATCTTCACCCATTATTTCTTCAAATTTTTTTAAATCTTTTTCATTAAGGTGATAATAACTCTTTTTTAAAATTTCCAAATATTTATTTTTCATAAATATTGCCTTTTTTTAGTAAAATTATAATTAAAAAAGGACATAAATGAAAATAAAGGTCCCAAAAGCAATAGATATCAACATAAAAAATTCCGAAAGTGTAAGCAGACTCTCTTTTGCGGCAAAAAACGGCGGGATAACGGCGGCAGTGATGATACCTTCCCACAAGCCTATTTTTGACAAACTTCATTTGGCTTATAATTTAAAAAGGGCACATGAATCCGATTTTAATCTTTTGATAGCTATTGAGGGAATACATGAAAACAGACTTTCTAACATTTCAATTCTAAAAAAAAGGGGTGCAAGTGCAATTTATATAAATTCGGATGAGGATATGAATTTAATAAAAAGAGTCTTTGAATATGCACAATTTCTGGATATACCTGTTTTTGTAAACTGTAACAGCAAGTCCCTCAGCGGTATTATGAATGACAGTGAAACAGCATATTCCCTTGGTATAAGCGGAATCCCGAATTATGCGGAAAGTGCGGAAGTCGCTAAAATATACGAACTTTCCCGTCATTTTGACGCTAAAATAGTGTTTTTGTCAATAACAGCAAAAGAATCGCTTGAAATATTAAAAAATAAAAACAAAAATATTTATATAGACGTGGCAATAGACAATTTATATTTTACGGACGAAATGTTAAAAGAATTCAACACCGTATATAAGACTTTTCCGCCCCTCAGAAGCGAAGAAGATAAAAACGCCCTTTTAAAAGCATGTGAAAAAGGGATAATAGATTTTATATCTTCAAATCATATCGCTGCAAACAATAAAGACCTTCCCATTGAGGAAGCGGAATACGGAATAAGCAAACTTGATATTTTTACCCAGCTTGTCTATTCTCTTCCTTTAAAAAAGGAGACTGTCACAAATTTAATATCCACTAATCCTGCAAAATTATTTAATATACAAATAAATGATTACATTACCCTTGAAAAAGGCGAATTTGAAATAAATACCGAAAATTTTGCAAGCAAAGGGAAAAATTGCCCATATAAAAAGATTAATTACAAAATAGTTGAGTAAATAAGACTAAAATTTCTTTACTTTTCCCCTATTTTTTGATATAATATATTAATCTTAAATTAAGGAGGGGAAATTGAAATTTTTTGAAAAAATAGATAATACTAAAATAAAATGTCTTTTATGCAGACATCACTGCATTTTAAAAGAAGGCCAGGTTGGAATCTGCGGCATAAATATGAATAAAAACGGAGAACTTGTAAATTTAGTATACGGGCATCCGTCCTCTGTAAATGTAGACCCGGTTGAGAAAAAACCGCTTTTTCATTTTTTACCGGGAAGTGCGGTTTTAAGTTTCGGAACAGTGGGATGTAATTTTAAATGCCCGTTTTGTCAAAACTGGCAAATTGCCCATACAAGTAAAGTAAATGATAAAATTTACGTATCACCGCAGGAAATGGTAAATCTTGCTATTGAATATAAATGCAATTCTATTGCGTATACATATAATGAACCGAGTGTTTTTTATCCGTATGCAAGAGATGTGGGTATATTGGCAAAAGAAAAGGGACTTAAAAATATTTTTGTTACAAACGGTTTTGAAAGTGTGTATGAAATAGAAGATATGAAAAGCTGGGTGGATGCATGTAATGTAGATTTAAAAAGTTTTAAAAAAGATTATTACAAAAAAGTTTTAAAAGGCGATCTTGATTATGTACTCGATACAATCAAAAGATTAAAAGATGTCGGAATTTGGCAGGAGATTACCACTTTAATAGTCCCGGGAGACAATGACAGCGAAAAAGAATTAACACAAATCGCCGAGTTTATTGCCGGAGTTGGAGTGGAAATTCCCTGGCATATTACAAGATTCCATCCGGATTACAAAGTCCAAGACAAAGGCCCTACTCCTATTGAAACAATGCTTAAAGCCTATGAAATAGGTAAAAAAGCGGGGTTAAAATATGTATATCTCGGTAATGTGGCAATGCCTGTAATTACATACTGTCCAAAATGCGGCGAAGAGCTTATTGTAAGAAGTATTTACAAAATTGAAAAAAATATTTTAAAAATAGATGAAAATGGAATCGGACACTGTCCGAAATGTGGTGAAATTATCGAAGGAATATGGAAATAAATAGTAAGTAGTGAATAGTGAATTGTGAGTTTGCCCGGCCGCTTGAAAAGCGGCGGGGTGATAAAAGTCAAAATTAAAAGGAGTGATTATGAGAAATGCGGTAGTAAAAGAATGGTATGGAGTGACATGCGAAGGAATTGAGGGTTATATAAACCATTTTAATAAAATTATAGATGAAAATGTGGATAAAATTAAAGCAAAAGAGATATTTTCCTTAAAACCAAAAGCTATAATAGTTCCGCATGCAGGATGGGTTTACAGCGGATTTAGCGCAAATTTTGCTTATAGAATCGCAAGCAACACCAAGCCTAAAAGAATCCTGGTAATAGGCCCGAGCCACAAATTTCCGATTGAAGGAATAAGTGTAACATTGGAAGAATCATATGAAACCCCTTGCGGCATACTGCCTATAGATAAGAATTTTTCAATTGAACTTATGGAAAAATTTGATGTAGCTAATCTTGAATATGTCCATGTAGAACATTCGACAGAAGTTCAAATGCCTTTTATTTATCATTATTTTGGGGAAATTCCTGTAGTTGAATTAATTTACGGAAACTATTCGCCAAATAAATTAAAAGAAATAATAGAATTCGCAATTGATGAGAATTCTTTAATTGTAATTTCAAGCGATTTAAGTCATTATTATGATATAAAAACGGCAAATGCACTTGATTCACACTGTTTGCAGGCCGTTAATGATTTGGATTTATTGGAACTTGAAAAATGTGAAGCCTGTGGTAAAATAGGTATAGCAGCCATTATTGAAGCAGCAAGGGAAGAAAAATTAACACCTTTTATTGTAGATTACAGGACAAGCGCCGATGTAAGCGGCGATGAAAGCCAGGTTGTCGGATATATGAGCGCCTTATTTATAAAAAGCTAATAATTTTTTGTTATAATTTACAAGTTTAACACTTCTTAAAAAGGAGGGTTAATGGCAAAGGGTAAATTTAAAATGAAGAGGAAAAGAAGAAGAGTTTTATATTCCAGATAATTCTTCTTTTCGAAAGAGAAAAAATGTGATAAAATTTGATAAATTAAAAAATGAACTGTTAATATCCAAAAATTTAAACACTTCAATAACTTTTCTTTCAAAGCTTCTTGATAATTTCAATATTGAAATTGTCAATGTAAAAGAAAATAACGATACCCTGATTTTAAAGATTAATATAACACATCAGGATTTTTTTGAAAAATATAAAAAAATTTTCTTTGATATTATAAAAAAAGCTATTAACAAACAAATAACTTACAACTGTAAATTATATTATTTTGCATGGGTCGGGTTTGATTTAAGAAAAATCGCTTTATTAAGAGCTGTTTTAAAATATCAAAAACAGCTTTTTTATGAATTTAATGAAAGTGCAATTATTAAAACTTTTATTAAAAATTCTGATGTGGTGGAATCGGTTATCAATTATTTTCTTCAAAAATTTTCAAAAAAAGATGATTATTCATATCTTGAGAACAGACTTGAAGAAAAATTAAACACCGTCAATGAATTAAGTGAATATAAAATTTTAAAAATATTTTATTTAATTATAAAAAATATACTTCGGACAAATTATTTTCTTAATAAAAAAACAATTTCTTTTAAAATTGACACTTCCAAATTAAAACCTTATCTGTTTTCTGTTCAACCCAATATTGAAAGTTTTGTTTATCACGAACAATTTAACGGAATCCATTTAAGAATGAGTAAAATTTCACGAGGGGGGATAAGATATTCAAACAGGGAGGATTTCAGGGAAGAAATCAAAGATTTAATGAAAGCGCAAGTTGCAAAAAACGCAATTATTGTCCCTGACGGGGCAAAAGGTGGATTTTATATTTTTTTTAATCCGACAAAAACTGAATTTAAAAAAATTTATACACTTTTTATAGATGCACTGCTTGATTTAGTAGACACCGCGGATACAACAAATTTAATTAAATATGATGAAACGGACAATTATTTCGTAGTGGCGGCTGACAGAGGTACGGCCAATATGAGTGATATTGCAAATGAAATATCGCTAAAAAGAAATTTTAATTTAAAAGATGCCTTTGCAAGCGGAGGCAAAAACGGATATTCACATAAAAAACTTGGCATTACAGCAAAAGGTGCACTTACCTCAGCCGGAAGACATTTTTTGGAATTGGGCAAAAATGTTTTAAAAGATGAAATAAGTGTAGTGGGAATAGGCAGTATGAGAGGTGACGTATTCGGCAACGGAATGCTTCTTAATAAAAACTTCCTACTTCTTGCGGCTATTTCTCATAATGAAATTTTTATCGACCCGACCCCTGATTCAAAAATTTCATATAACGAAAGAAAAAGACTTTTTTTAGAGGGAAAAAACTGGGATGAATATAATAAAAATTTAATTTCAAAAGGCGGGGGTGTTTTTAAAAAAGGTTTAAAAAAAATTAAAATTTCCCCGGAAATGAAAAAGGTGTTTTCTATAAACGAAAATTATTTATCAAGTGAAGAATTAATAAAATATCTTTTAAAAGCAAACGTCGATATGCTCTATTTCGGAGGAATAGGAACTTACATAAAATCAAGCGAAGAAAACAATATCTATATCAGTGACAAACAAAATGAAAATATAAGAATTAATGCTGATGAAATAAAGGCAAAAGTTATTTGTGAAGGTGCAAATTTGGCTATGACTTTAAAAGCCAGATATGAATACGCTTTAAACGGGGGCAAAATACATCTTGACAGTATTGACAATTCTGCAGGGGTAAATATAAGTGATTATGAAGTAAATCTGAAAATTTTATTAAACGATTTGGTGGAAAAAAATATAATTTCCAAAAAAGAAAAAAATGAAATATTAATAAATCTTACAGAAGAAGTTGTAAACAAAGTCTTAAAAAACAATTATTTACAGCCTTTAAGAATCAGTCTTGATGAAATAAAAATATATAAAGAAAAATTAATAAATATAATAGAAACATTGGAAAAGCATATCGAAATATTTAAACGAGAAAATTTTTCTATCCCCAAAAACTCTGAAATAGAAATAATTTTTTATAAAAACAGGGTAATTAAGCCGGTTTTGGCTATATTGTTATTATATTCAAAAATTTTCTTAAAAAATTATATTTTAAAAAATTTTTATAAATGCAAATATGCTTCTACATTTTTAAAACACTATTTTCCGTCTTCTGTTTACAGCTCTTACAGCGAATATGTAAATTCACATTTGCTAAAAAATCAAATCATAGCAACACAAATAACTAATGAAATAATAAACAATTACGGCATTTCTTTTATAAATAATTTCAAAGAAAAAGAATTTCCTTATAAAATTACAGCCTATATAATATTAAACGATTTAATTAATGCAAACAGCATAAGGGAAGAAATATATTCCCTTAATTTTCAAATCGAATATCAAAAAATATACGATATGCTTATAGAGTTGGAGGAAACGATAAAATTTGCCTCCAGATGGCTTATTAAAGAATTAGAAAACGAAAATATCAAGCCTTTGATGCTTATCACATACAAAGAAAAACTTAAAAATATTTTTTCAAAAAAGTATAAAAATTTTAAAAATAAAAAAAATATAGGTATTTTTCTTGAATGGAAAGAACTGTTTAAATTTCTTCCGGCAATTATTTATTTTAACCATAAATATTCTTTTAAACTGGAAAATATTTTGAAACTTTTTGAAATTACAATAAAAAAATTCCAAATAAACAAATTATTACACAGCATAAAGCACATAAAGCCAAAAAGCAGAATAGAAAAAAATTTAAAAGAAGAAATAGAATCAATGATAGAATATTTTGTAATAACATTTAACGAAGAAATTTTAAAAACCGGCTTTAATGAAAACAAAATTAATAAATCAATAAATAGTTTTTTAGAAATAAAAAAAGAAGAATACAAGCATATGATAAATGAAACTGATGAACTATGCAAAGAACACAGCAAATCGTTACTGGAAATTTCTCATATAAGTAACATTCTTATATTGAATATGCTAAAATAACATTATGAATACTCAAAATCAAATTAAAAAATATTTAATTTTACTTTTAGACACCTTTGTTATAGGGCTTATAGGGACAATTTGCGCAAGTATATTTATTTTTTTACTGGATTTAATAAGCAAATTTACACTGGGTTATATTGCCGGTTATATTCCCGCAGACACCATAAATATAATCAGCTCGCATATTAATCATCCTTTTAGTCCTGTAAATTTGATTATTGTAATTGTAACAGGGGGATTGATTTCAGGATTTTTAGTCTACACATTTGCACCCGAAGCAGAAGGACATGGAACAGACACTGTTATCAGAGCTTACCATAGGGCTGGTGGATATTTGCGGCCTATTGTAACACCTATTAAAATTATCGCCTCAGCTATAACCATAGGAACAGGTGGAGCAGCCGGAAGAGAAGGTCCTACAGCACTTTTTAGCGCGGGTATAGGTTCCATTTATGCCAATATTAGACATGCTTCTATTGAAAAAAGAAGACTTTTTGCGATTATTGGAATGGCTGCGGGACTTTCTGCAGTATTTAAAGCTCCTATGGGAACGGCAATATTTTCAATAGAAGTTCTTTACAGCGAACTGGAATATGAAACAAGAGAACTGTTGTTTGTTTTTTTCGGGCCTTTAATAGCTTATATATTTTCCGGTTATATTTTCGGATGGCAGCCTATTTTCACAATGCCTTCCAATTTGCAGATAACGGATATTAAAACCTATATAGAAATTATTCTTCTTGGAATTATAAGCGGAATAGTATCGGTAATACTGCCGAATATATTTTATTATACAAGAGATTTTTTTAGAAACTTACCTATAAAACCTCATTTTAAACCTGCGCTCGGAGCATTATTTGTAGGAGTAATAGGAATTTACATACCCCAGGTTTTAGGGGGTGGATATGGATGGATTCAACAGGCGATAAACGGAAATTTTACTGAAAAAATTTTAATAATATTATTTGCTGGTAAAATATTGGCTTTTTCCTTAACTATCGGTTCCGGCGGTTCCGGTGGTGTATTTGCACCTACATTATTTATAGGTGCTACACTTGGAACATTCCTGGCCATAATTTTTCACAATACAAGTGCAATTTTCAGTGTTATTGCAATGGCGGCTGTTTTTGGAGCGGCGGCAAGAACACCACTTGCCGCAATAGTAATAGTGGTTGAAATGGCTGGTGGATATTCACTGTTGCCTGCTACTATTTTAGCAGTATTTTTTTCTTCTATTACACATAAATTAATATGTTCTGTATTTAATGTAAAATACATAAGCTTGTATGAAGCACAGTTATTAAATAAAAATTATTCTATTTTTTATCAAATAAAAACATTAAAAAATATACTGTTTTGCTATCAGGACTTATTACAGCTAAATCCTTCTGAAATTGAAAAAGAAGAAATTGTTGAACTGCTTGAAAGCGGAGCTCCTATAAAACTCCCAAACAACAAATATCTGTTTTTTGGAAAAATAAACAAAAATGCAGAACTAAAAAAAGAAGGATATATTAAAAAATTTAAAGATTTAAGGGTTTTATATATATTCAGAAACGGTGAGTGGTATCATCCAAGCGAAATAGAATGTTTAAAAGAAAACGATGAAGTTTTGGTTTACGGAGCACAAAGCGCCATAAACAAACTCAGCTCTTACTTTACACCTGTTTCAGAATATTTTTCAAAATTAAAACGTCAGCATGAAAAATTGGAAGAGGATATAAATAAACCTATACCTATTAAATAGATTTGATGATTTTATTGGCTAAGCCTAAATCTATATCCCCTCTTTGTTTTAATCTTTTCATAATTTCGCCTATATTTTTTCCGCCTATTTCATTAATAATTTCTTCTATAATTTTTTTGCTCTCTTCTTCACTTAACATTTTAGGCAAAAATTCCTCGTATATTGAAAGTTCTTTTTTGGCTTCTTCCATTCCTGCATCGATACTTTCTTTTGCCATTTTGGCAAGTTTCCTGGCAGCTTCAATTATATGTTTTTCACTTATCTCTTCATTTTTTGATTTTGCAAGTTTTTGGGCAGTGTCTACAAGCATCATTAATGCATTGGCTTTTGTTTTATCTTCTTTTTTTGCTTTAATCATCATTTTTTTAAGTTCAATTATTGTCATTTTTTCTCCTTTGATTTATTTTCCGACACAAAAACTTCCAAACATTTTATCAAGCATTTCGTCATATTCAAAAGGTCTTGTTATTTCACTTACAGCTTTTATGGCATCCTGGATATTATAACTGAAAAGCTCAAGTTCGCCGGTATCTAAAAATTCTTCCGCTTCATTTATTGCTTTGAGTGATTTTTTTATCATTTCAATTTGCCTTAAAGATGTGAGTATATGCTCATTTTCACCCTCTTTATTGTCCAAAAGTTTTTTTATGGCTTCAATTAATTCATTTATATCTTTTTTTGCTGAAATTTTTACAATTTCAAAGTTTTTAAACCTGTTTAAATCTATATTTATACCCAGATCAACTTTGTTTATCACTATAATAGCCTCTTTTTTTGAATTTTTAATTAAATCAAATATTTTTTCATCTTCTTTATTGAAATTATTGGCTTCAAAAACACCCAAAATAATATCGCTTTCGTTAATTGCTTTTTTACTCCTCTCAACACCTATTTTTTCTATTTCGTCTTTGGCAACCCTTATTCCGGCAGTGTCTATGATTTTAATTAAATGTGAACCTATTTGTATATCTTCTTCAATTGTATCGCGCGTAGTCCCTGCGAGGGAGCTTACTATCGCCCTGTTTTTATTTAAAAGAGCATTTAAAATAGAGCTTTTACCTACATTTGGTTTACCGACAATTGACACTTTATATCCGTTAATGACACCTTGGCGTCTCTGGCTCGCTTCAAGTGTTTTTTCCAGAACATTTTTTATTTCATTTAGTTTTTTTCTAATCTCTCCTCCAAGACTTTCAGGCAAATCCTCTTCGGCATAATCTATAAACACCTCAGAATAAGCCATAATTTCCACAAGCCTGTTTCTGATATCCTCCACAAATTCTTTAAGTTCGCCTTCTAACTGACGTGAAAGAACCCTCGCCCCCTCAACACTTCTTGTTTCAATTAATTTGGCTATAGCTTCAGCCTGGGTTGCATCAATTTTCCCGTTTAAAAAAGCCCTTTTGCTAAATTCTCCCGGATTTGCCAATCTGGCACCTGCTTTTAAAACTTCTTCCAATATAAGTCTGCTTACCACATATCCCCCGTGGCATTGAAATTCAATTACATCTTCCCCTGTAAATGAATGTGGGGCTTTAAAATAAATTACAAGGGCTATATCTATGAGATTGTTTTTTAAATCGTATACTTTTGCCAAGGTGGCGATTCTGGGGGTTAATTCTTTTTTTATCAGTTTTTTAGCAATACTTAAAGCCCCCTCTCCTGATATTCTGAGTATCGAAATAGCGCCTACCCCGTTAGGAGTTGCTATTGCCGCTATAGTGTTCATGTCTTTCGCCTATTACAATATATTTTTCCCTGTTTCTTTCTTTGAGGGCGACATATTTTTCAGGAAATTCTTTTCTTAATATTTCAAGCGCCAAAAAAGCCAAAATTCCGTCAAACGGTTTGGTTTTTCCGTATCCTCTGATTTTTACTTTTTCAATAAAAGGAGCTAAATAGTTTTTAAGCATTTCGGTTTGTGTTTTTAAAAACTCTGCAATTTCAAGTCTTACTTTAAATCCGTATTTTTGATTAATCCAGCTATAGAGCATATAATTTAAGGCGTTATATCTATATCCTTCTTTACCTATCAGCAAAGCAGCGTCGGGACCGTCTATTTTTATTCCCACTGTTTCATCGTTTATTTTATAAACATCTATTGTGTCAATATTAAAACAGGAATTATTAAATAAATTTATTAAACTTTTTTTTATCTCTCCAATAACCTCCTCTATATTTTTTTCAGGTTCTTCCACCTCAATTACAGCGGTTTTGGAAAAAAAACCCAAAAAACCTTTCGAAGGATACTGAAGTATTTTTATATTAAGCTCGGTAACAGAGCAGTTAAATGTTTCACTCGCCTTTAAATAGGCTTCTTCAAGAGTTTTAGCTTCTATGCGCACTTTTTTTCTCCATTAATTTATTTATTATATATTGTTGCAAAATTGAAAGAATATTGTTCGTTGTCCAATAAAGAACCAAACCTGCCGGAAATGTTGCCATCATAAAAGTAAACACAAGAGGCAGAAATTTAAATATTTTCTCCTGCATAGGATCCTGGAAATTGGTAGGTGTCAGCCTTTGATGCAGATACATACTAACCCCCATTAAAACAGGCAAAATAAAATAAGGGTCCATTGAACTTAAATCATGTATCCATAAAAATGACGCCCCTTTTAATTCAATGGAATATAAAAGAAGTTTGTAAATACCGTAAAAAATAGGTATTTGAAGTACTAAAGGCAAACACCCTCCTAAAGGGTTTGCCCCATGCTCTTTATAAAGTTTCATCATATGTTGTTGAAGTTTTTGAGGGTCTTTTTTATATTTTTGTTGCAATTCTTTCATTTTAGGGGCAAGTTCTTTAAGTTTATACATACTTATCATTCCCTTAAAAGTAAGAGGAAATAAAACAATTCTCACAATAATAACAAGGAAAATAATGGCAATACCCCAGTTTATCACTATTTTATGCAGCCAGTCAAGCAATATAAACAGATTTCTCGCAAAAAATGTTCCCACTCCGTATTGAACAACATCAATAAGTTCTTTATTAATTCCGGTAAGTGTGTCCACATATTTTGGGCCAATATATCCGGTTAATTCAATATTTTTATCTGTGTTTATAAAAATCAGGGGATTATTTTCTTTATTCGGATAAACAATTGCTTTCAGAGGTTTTTTTGAAAAGAAAAGAGTTGTGTAATATCTGTCAAACCCCGCTATGACAATTGCATTATCATATGTTTTATTTTCAGCATCTCCGTCTTTGATTATATCAAGCGTACCATCGCTTTTTTTGATTAACGCACCGTGAACCGTCAGTTTATCGACTGCGGCTGAAGGCCTGCTTCCCGGGGTGATAAAATAATCAACATTTTTTGATAACTCAATCTTTAAATCATAATGGCCGTCTTTATAAAACGTAATTATTTTTTTTACCGTTAGAGTCGGCAGTTTTTGAGTTAAAGTTATTGTTGCTTTGTCTTTAAGTTTAATTAACTTTTTATCAGATATGTAATCTGTTTTAAAAGCAGCTTCATTTATTTTGGCATCATCAAACCTTATCTCAAGAGGTTTTACATTTGAAACAAGTTCCAGCTTTTTACCGTTTTTTGAAAATTTTTTTTGTTCCAATTTGAAAGAGGCGATTCTTCCGAGTGAATCGATTTTGATTTCATAATTTTTAGCAATTATTTTTGCTATTATTTTTATGTTTTTTTCACTGACTTTATTTATTTTTGTTTTTGTAACTGTGTGTATATTAACACTTTTGTTCTGTTGTGCACTCTGTTTTTGAACCTGCGGTTCAATAACAAAATATTCATAAACAGCAAAAAAAATAAATGAAATCAATGTTGCAATTATAATATTTTTCATATTGGGTTTATTCATACTTCTGCCTTTATCACATAATATTTATTTTTTTTTAGAGGAATTAACCAGTATTTTACAGGAAGTTTTTTATATTTAATGTTTTTTAGATTCAATTCAATTACAGGATAATCGATTCCGCCTTTAAAAAGCTGATTACAGGTTAAAATTCTTTTAATAGAAACAATAAAAGCTTTAAGGGGATTATTCAATTCAAACTGAATCTTACTATATTCTGAGCAACTGGGATAATATCTGCAGTTATTACCAAGCATCGGACTTATAAACAACTGATACAAATCAATTGATTTTATTAATAGCTTTTTTAAAATCATATATAAGCTCTTTAAAATTTATTTGTGAAACATCTTCTTTTGCAATAATTGCAAAGAGTCCTTTTTCATCTTTTGCCAACACCCTGATTCTTCTTTTTATTTTATTTCTAACCACCGCTTTTTTCGAAATTTTTTTAGACACAATCGGGGACACTCTCAAACTTTCAGACGGGAGAAAATATATAACAAAATATTTAGAATAAAATTTTCTCCCTTTTTTTATAATATATTCTATTTCCTTAGAACTTAAACCGCTAATCTTTTTCTGCCTTTGCTTCTTCTTCTTGCAAGTACTTTTCTTCCGTTTTTAGTTTTAAGTCTCGCTCTGAAACCGTGGGTTCTTTTTCTTTTTATTTTACTTGGCTGATATGTTCTTTTCATTTATACTCCTTTTTTAAGCTGAAATTTTACCAAACAAATTAATATAATCCAAGCTTTCCGTCTTTTCTTCTGTATATCACTCTTTTTTCTCCGTTTTTATCTCTAAACACCATAAAATAAAGGCCTGATTTTTTATATTCTTCAATAGCTTCATCTATACTTAAAGGTTTTTCCACATCAAGAGGAACCTCGACAATTTCATCCTGACTTTCTTCAACTATTATTTCTTCCAATCTGTCTTTTTTACGATAATCTTTAATTTTATCATGATATCTTCTTAATAATTTTTCAAGTTTGTCTTTTGCCTTGTCAAGTGCGGCATACATGTCTTTATCTTTAAAATGGACAACCGCTGTGCCTTTTTCAGGTATATTCATTATTATTTCTGCATTAAAAAAATCTCTTTTGTCTTTTTCTATTGTTACAACCGAATGAAGAATCCCCAAATTGTATTTTTCTATTTCATTTATTACTTTTTTGATATGGTCTTTCATAGCCTCTGTTAATTCAACATTTCTGCCAACAACTGTTACGTTCATAATTCTCCTTTTATTTAAAATTGATTAGGAATTATAGCAAATTTATGGATTTTGAAGTGTAAATCTGACTTTTCTTATGTAAAAAGAAGGATTTTTTGAAGTTACTGTTACATAAATTAATGCACTTCCATTCGTATCGGCCGTGTTTATATTTGAACAATACCCACTGCAACTGCTTGTATTACAATCCGTTAAAAAATAATGATATGTTATATTTACATCAAAAAAAGTATCACTTAAACTGATATGTTTTAAACAGTTATTGTTATAATCATGCCCCTGCATTGCCATAATTGCATATTCTGTTGCGGCCCTGCTCATAAGCTCCGCCCTGCTGTCCATTGAGACTTCGGCTGTATGTTTGTTTGTCGCAGCGGCAAATTCCAGACTCATAACACCTATAATAGCAACAACTATTACAAAAACAAGGGTAATTAGCAGGGAAAATGATTTTTTCAAAATACAACCTTTTCTTTACATATTGTTAAATTATAATCACGTAGATTTTTATTTGCAGATGTAATACATACATAAATTCTCAAAAGGCCGTTTTCTTCTTTAAACTTAAATTTGGTAACATGAGTGGCCAAAATTGAGACATTCCCATCTGTATAATTTTGATCAAGCCATGGAAAATAATTAAATCTGAGTGTAAGATTATATTCATTGCCGCTTTTTACCGGAACAACCGCTTCCGCTGAATTAATTATATAATATCCTTCATAAACCGTTGTTGAATTGGATTCATCAACAGCACTTAAATTTAATTCAGTGTCACTTAATTTGCCTATGGCAAAAACTCTTGTCGCGTTATGTTCATACCAGCCGTAAGAATTGTTTATATCACTGAGATCCCCTCTTCCGTCAGCTCCACTGAAAACTAAAACATCCCGTTTATTGTTAAAAATATTATTATATCCGTTAATTCCCCATGTATGAAACCAGTTACCGTCTATTTGCTGAACAATTGAAAAATTACTGTCGGGAGTGGATATATTGTATTCATCGCCTCCGTTTGAGGAATTTGTATCTTTTAAATCCACAAAACCGCTCCAGCCGGGCTGGATTTTAGTACCGTTCCACATCCCTCTTTTTGAATAAACAGAATAATTAAGCCATTCCAATACCCGATATTTCCAGCTGTTTTGCGGGGTTAACTGCGAAACGGCGATAAAATCTCCGTCTGGAATTCCACTGTCATTACAATGACTCGCAATTACACTGTTTTTTATTCTTGTTTTTAATTTGGATGCAATAATATTAAGGGTTAAATCTGTTTTATAAGCAAGCCTGTTCATCTCTTTTTGCATAACATAATTATTTGCAAGTTTTTGAAGAATTTCAACGCTGATTGTTCCGAGTATTCCCAAAATCACTATTACAATGGTAAGTTCTATTAATGTAAATGCTTTTTTCATCTGCTTATTTCCTCTAAAGATAAAAATTTACTCGCCCCTATGTTGCATGTTGGATAATAAATTGTCACATTATTGTCACTTGTTATTTTTATAAGTTTTATATTCGTTTTATTTGCAATATTATTATAGTTATATGAAAAAGACAAATTTTGGTCATTATAACTGGCATTATCTTCGATATAATAAATACGCACTGTTAAATTCACACCGTTTATCATTTCCGAAAAATTATTAAAATCATCTATATCATCATAGGCGGAAATGTTATTTTCCCCTGAATCTGTACCAATATCGGAGACACCCAAACTGCTTCCACTTCTGAATATATTATTATTAAATTCAGCTTTACCTCTTCTTGCAGGGCCCGTATATATAGAATTAAAATTTATTAAAAGCTCACTTTCCCCATTGCTTGCATTCAAATCTTTATAAAAATTATCCCCTAAAGTATTGTTTTCATCAAAATAATAAGGCAAAATCATTGTAAGTAGACTCATTTCATTTAAAACCGTTTCTTCTTTTGTAACCGTTTTTGCAGTTTTGAAAACACTTTCAAGGATTAAAGGAAAAGTAGCCGCTATAATTCCTAAAACCACAATGGAAATTACAATTTCAAATAATGAAAACGCTTTATAATTTTTTTGATTTTTCATAAGTTTTTTTTACTACCTTTATCATAGTACTTCTTATTTTATTATCTTCTATTTCCAAGACACCTTCTGCCGTTGTACCTTTTGGAGACATTACTTTGTCTTTTGTTTCGCTAAAAGGCAAATTAATTGTGCTGAAACTTTTAAAAAGTCCTTTAACAAGCTTGTTTGCGACATCTCTTTTAAAACCTATATAAACGCCACCGTCACTTATCGCTTCCGCTATTATAGCCAAAAATGCAGGACCGCTTCCGATAATAGCTGTTGCTTTATCTATTTCATCATCATTTTCAAGCCAAACGACATCCCCTATATAAGAAAACAATTCCTCCGCTCTTTTTTTTACATCAATATTCCCAGTTACAGCAGTAGTGGATGACCCGTAGGCTGCTGCTATATTTGGCATTGCTCTTATATACGCTTTTGCTTTAATATATTTTTGAAGTTCTGTTAAACTTTTACCGGCTAAAATAGAATAAAGAGTTTTTGCTTCACCTTTTATTCTCATAGAAACCTCAGCAAGCGCATAAGGCTTAACGGCTAAAATTATTTCTCTATCAGTTATATCAAAACCGTCTAATAAAAAATATTCACATTCAAATTCTTTTGAAAAATTTTTTAATTTATCTTCATTTCTGCCCACAACTGCAAATTTTTCTTTTCCTCTCATTCCCGTTGCAATAGCCCTGGCCATTGCCCCATAGCCGAGTATATAAATCACTTCTTTTCCTTTATGTAATTTCTAAGAGGATCGCTCAGAGAATAAGGATATTTATCTAAAATCACCTGTCCCATAATTTTCTCATCATTGTTAAAAATAACAGGAGCGGCGAAATTAATTGTCGAATCTACAAACGGTTTATTTATTATCATAATGTTTAAAACAAAATAATTACTGTTTTCATTTAATTTGAGCTTTTTTTGGGCATCTTCGTCTATTTCAAAAAAATAATCCTCTCTTAAAACAGCGGGATTGATTAATGTAAAAGAGATATTTCCGTTTTGAAGTTTAAAAAAATTGGGTTCAATCTCTTCCAATTCAAATTTATCTATATTTTCAAATCCAAGAACAGGCAAAGCAACTTTATATTCCATCAATATCCTTTTTTTGCATTTACAGCAATAATTATACCTAAATTTTTAAAAATGAAAAACTTTTTTCCATTATCCACCATGGCCGTTTTTCAAGCAGCCAGGTTAGTTAATTCGCTTTGCTCATTTTCGCTCATTTTCCATTATCCATTGATAAATTTGTGTTATAATTTCGCAAAAAAGGAACAGCATTGAGAGAATACAACCCTCATGAATATGAAAAAAACACATATGAAACATGGGAGACGGAAGGTTTTTTTGAAGTAGATTATAAAAAAGAAAAAAATTTTTGCATTATGATGCCCCCTCCCAATGTCACCGGAAGTCTTCATATAGGCCATGCATTAACCTTTACCCTTCAGGATATCATTGTAAGATATAAAAGAATGGACGGATATGCCACACTTTGGCAACCGGGAACAGACCATGCCGGAATTGCCACCCAAAATGTTGTGGAAAAACAGATTTTGGCGGAAGGTAAAACAAAAGAAGAAATAGGAAGGGCCGAATTTTTAAAAAGAGTATGGAAATGGAAAGAGTTTAGCGGCGGCACTATTACAACCCAGCTTAGACGCCTGGGGGCAAGCCCTGCCTGGTCCAGGGAAAGATTTACAATGGATGAAGGTCTACAAAGAGCTGTAAGGGTTGCTTTTAAAAAACTTTATGATGAGGGGCTCATTGTAAAAGGCAATTATATGGTAAACTGGTGTCCAAAAGACGGGGCACTAAGTGATATTGAAGTGGAATATGAAACACACGAAGGCGAGCTTGTTTATATTAAATATCCAATCGTAAATAGCGATGAATATATAGTAGTTGCCACCACAAGACCTGAAACATACTTTGGGGATACTGCTGTTATGGTAAATCCGGAAGATGAAAGATATAAACATTTAATAGGTAAAAAAGTAAGACTTCCTCTGATAAACAGGGAAATTCCGATTATTGCGGATAGCTATGTTGACATGGAATTTGGAACCGGTGCGGTAAAAGTAACACCTGCTCATGACCCAAACGACTATGAAGTGGGGCTTAGACACAATCTTCCTATAATAAAAGTATTTGATGAAAAAGGTATTTTAAACGAAAACGCCGGAGAATTTGCCGGACTTGACAGACTGGAAGCAAGAAGTAAAGTAGTTGAAAAACTTGAAAGCAAAGGATTTATTGAAAAAAAAGAAAAACATATTCATCAGGTAGGCCACTGTTACAGATGCAAAAGCGTAATAGAACCCTATGTTTCAACCCAGTGGTTTTTGAAAAAAGAAGTGGCAAAAGAGGCTATCGAAGCCGCCAACAAAGGCGAAGTAAAATTTCATCCAGCACAATGGAAAAACAATTACGATGCATGGATGAGAGAGCTTAGGGACTGGTGTATTTCACGCCAACTATGGTGGGGGCATCAAATTCCCGTTTATTACTGTGATGAATGCGGACATGAATGGGCAAGCGTGGAAGAGCCGAAAGAGTGCCCTAAATGCCGCTCAAAAAATTTCCATCAGGACCCTGATGTTCTTGATACATGGTTTAGCTCCGCCCTTTGGCCTTTTTCTACGCTTGGATGGGAAAACGGTGAATGGGGGAAAGGGACCAAATGGAAAGAAGTTGATTTAAAAAGATTTTATCCAAACAATCTTCTAATAACAGGCTTTGATATTTTATTTTTCTGGGTTGCAAGAATGATGATGATGGGTGTTCATTTCTTAAAAGAAGTGCCTTTTAGGGATGTTTATTTACATGCCCTGGTAAGAGACGAACACGGCCAGAAAATGAGCAAATCAAAAGGAAACGTAATAGACCCGCTTGAAATGATAGATAAATATTCGGCCGACATTATGAGATTCACCCTTGCAATACTTGCCGTTCAGGGAAGAGATATAAAACTCTCAGAAGCCAAAATGCTTGAATCAAGAAACTTTACCAATAAATTATATAACGCCGCAAGATTTTTAAAAATGCATAAGGAAAAATTTAATGATTTAAAAAATCAGGAGATTAAAACAGACCTCGGTAAATGGATGCTTTATAAATTAAATAGAGCCATTAAAAACGTAAGAGCTGAACTTGATGAATACAGATTTAACGATGCGGCAATGACTCTTTACAGATATTTATGGCAGGATTTTTGCGACTGGGGAATTGAGCTTGGCAAAGTTTCTAAAGATTCGATTGCCGAACTTGGCTCAATATTCAAAGAATCAATGAAACTGCTTCATCCTTTTATGCCTTTTATTACTGAATTTTTATACCAGGAATTAAGCGGCACTAATATAAAAGAAAACACAATTATGCTAAAAACATATCCAAAACCACTAAAAACAGAAAAACCGGCGGATTTTGATATGATTATTGAAGCGATTGTAAGCCTCAGAAGAATAAAAGCTTTAACCGGAAGTAATTTCAAAAAAGCTTATGTCTTGGCAAATTTACCCGAAATGGCAAAAAAATACATTAAAAAACTTGCAAAAATAGACGAAGTTGAATTCGTTGATAAACCGATTGAAAATGCCATAAGGGATATAAGCGACAACCTTGAAACAATGGTAAGCAAAGAAGAAATCGACATAACGCCTATTGTAAACAGACTCAACAAACAAAAAGAAAAATTAAATAAAGAAATAACAAAGCTTGAAAAGAAACTCTCAAATAAAAATTTCATTGAAAAAGCGCCGAAAGAAGTAATTGAAAAAAATAAAAACGAATTAAATGAACTTAAAGAAAAATTAGAAAAAATTGAAGAAGAATTAAGGAAATTAAATGTTTAAAAAAATCCTTTTTATTATCCCTTTTGTGTTTTTGGGCTGTTCTAACAAAAATGTTGTACATTATGAAAACTTAACGGCTCTTACGTGGCACAATAAAATATCAAAAGATGTAAAAGCAAACAATCTTGACCAGGCTGATGATGATTTTCTCTCTCTGGAAGCAGAGCATCCGGCATCTCCATATATAAAAACAGATATACTTATTTTGGCTTTTGCCCATGCAAACACCGGAGAATTTGAAGTTGGAAAATTTTATCTTGACGAATATGAAAAAAGATATGCCTCTTTGGCTGAAATTCCATGGATTGAATATCAAAAAATAAAATTCGATTTCCTCAAATATAATAATCCTTTTACAAATCAAAAAGAACTCTTAAATCTGATTACCGAATGTAAAAATTATTTAAAAAATTACCCAAATTCCGAATTTAAATATGAAGTAAACACAATTTTAGCCAAAGCTGAATTGACAAAAAATTATTTAGATGTTAGAATATATAACCTGTATAAAAAATTAAATAAACCTAAAGCTGCAGACAAATTTAAAACAGATATTCCAAAAAATTCAAAAGAACCTTCTGTTCCATGGTATAAAAAAATATTTTATTGGTAAAGGTGGATTATGACATTAGAAAATTACGAAAAACTTCCAAGCGTTTTACCCGTTTTGACAGAAAAGGAATTAATATATCCGTTTATGATAATTCCTATTTTTCTTGAAAAGAAAGAGGATGTTTTAGCCATACAAAAAGCGATAAACGACCATTCCCTGATTTTTGTATCAATTAACGACAATATAGGCACATACGGTACAATAGGTACAATTATCAGAAAAGTTACCCTGCCTGAGGGAAAAATAAAAATTCTTTTTCAGGGACTCAGCAGAGGTAAAATTTTTGAAATAGAAGACAAAAATCCGACAATGGCTCTAATAGACAAAGTTAAACCGATAGCTGAAGATGAAAAAGAGATAAAAGCGCTTCTTGAAACATTAAAAGAGCATATAATAACCCTAAGCGAAATAAATCCTTTTTTCCCAAAAGATTTTATAAAAATAATTGAAAACAATAAAGATGCCAACAGAGTTGTGGATATCATAGCAAGCTCTCTTAAACTTCCGGTGGAAAAAGGCTATGAATTATTCAAAGAAATTGATACAAAAGAAAGAATTATAAAACTTATTCATTTTATTTTGGAAGAAATAGAATCAATAAAAATTAAAAACGAACTCTCCAAAAAAGTAATGGAACAGGTTCAGGAAGTAAACAGGGAGCATTTATTAAGACAACAGTTAAAATTAATTCAAAAAGAACTCGGAATAAAAAATGAAATAGAAGAAGAAATAAAAGAATATTATGAAAAACTTGAGAGTCTCAAAAAATATATGCGAGAAGATGCATATAAAGAAATTAAAAAACAGCTAAACAGACTCTCCCGTATGCATCCCGACAGCGCCGAAGCCACAACAACACAAAATTATATTGAATGGGCGCTTGAAATACCTTTTGGAAAATATACAAAAGAAGAATTTTCAATAGATGAACTTAAAAACAGGCTCAATAAAGACCATTACGGGTTAAAAAAGCCGAAAGAAAGAATTATAGAATACTTCGGTGCAAAAGAGCTGGCCAAAAAAAGGGGTGAGGAATTTTCCGGGGCAATAATATGTTTTGTGGGCCCTCCGGGTGTTGGTAAAACTTCTCTTGCCAATTCTATTGCCGGCTCTCTTGAGAGAAAAATCGTAAGAATCGCTCTTGGAGGACTTGAAGACGTAAATGAACTAAGAGGCCACAGAAGAACATACATCGGCGCAATGCCCGGGCGTATTGCACAAGGGCTTATTAACGCAAAACAGTTAAACCCTGTAATGGTACTTGATGAAATAGATAAAATTTCAAGATTCAAAGGTGACCCAACAGCAGTGCTTTTGGAAGTATTAGACCCAGAACAGAATGCACATTTTAGAGATTTATATTTAAATTTTGAACTTGATTTAAGCAAAATTTTATTTATAGCCACGGCAAACGACCCAAACACCATACCGGCTCCTTTAAAAGACAGAATGGAGATGATTTTTGTTGGAAGTTATACTCCGCAGGAAAAATTTCAAATTGCCAAAAGATATCTTATCCCTCAGGAGATGAAAAAACATTCTCTTAAAAAAAGCGAAATTTCTATTTCAGACGCAGCGTTAAAAGAAATAATAGACAAATATACAAAAGAAGCGGGTGTAAGGAACCTTAGAAGAATAATTGCTAAAATAATGAGAAAAGCCGCTTTACTTGTTTTAGAAGATAAAAAAGCAAGAGTAAATATCAAAAATTTAAAAGATTTTCTTGATAAAGGTTATTTCGGAATAGAAGAAGTCTGCAAAAAAGATAGAATCGGGGTTGTAAACGGACTTGCATGGACCCCAGTAGGAGGGGATGTGTTGAGAATAGAAGCCGTCAAATATAAAGGCAAAGGACAAATAAGCCTTACAGGGCAGCTCGGAGACGTTATGAAAGAATCCGCACAAATTGCATATACTCTTGTAAAAGTTTTAATTGATACTAAAAAAATTGAAACACAAAAAAGCAGAGAACCCATTTATTACAAATACAACATTCACATTCACGTCCCAGAAGGTGCCATTCCAAAAGACGGGCCTAGTGCTGGAATCACAATGACCACGGCAATTGCAAGCATTTTCAGTAACAGGAAAGTTCACTCAGACATTGCAATGACAGGGGAAATAACATTAAGCGGGGAAGTTTTGCCGATAGGAGGTCTCAAAGAAAAATTAATAGCTGCATATAAAGCAAAAATTAAAAAAGTTTTAATTCCGCAAAAAAATTATGAAAGAGACTTGGACGATATTCCACAAGAAGTTTTAAACGGTCTTGAAATTATTCCGGTTAAAACAATAGATGAAGTGTTAAAAGAAGCCTTAATTTAATGGAAAATGAAAAATGGAAAATGGAAAATTAAAAATTAAATTATTTTTTTTATTTTTACCCATTTTTTTATTTGCTTCTGTAAAAAAAGAACTTGTTAAGTTTTATAAACACTATTATCCAAATATTGAAATTGTTTCTATTTATACTCAAAAACCGTTTCCCAAAAAATATAAAAAAATTTCTTTCAAACTTATTAACCCGAAATTTCCAAGCGGAAATTTAATTATAGAGAATAAATATTATTTTTACCGGATAAAAGCAAAATTAACAGTTTATAAAACCATAAAAGTAATTAAAAAAAACGAATCTGTTTTACCTTATGTCAAAAAAGAAAAAATAGATTTCAGACATTTTTATTCCCCTCCTCTGCTTAAAATACACAAAAATTTGATAGCTTCAAAAGTTATTTCCAAAAATGCGGTGATTACCAAAGAAAACACAAGAATAAAGCCCGCTGTTTTACAAGGAGACAATGTAAATGTGGTTTTTAAAGGCATAGGTGTGGAAATATATTCCAAAGGCACAGCGCTAAACGATGCAAACATTGGTGAAAAAATAAAAGTCGAAATAAATCATAAAATTTATGAAGGTGTTTTAAATAAATCATATGAAGTGGAGATTCAATGAAAATTTTAGTCGCCATCAGCGGGGCAAGCGGGGCAAGTCTTGGAATTAAACTGTTTGAATTAATACCAAAAACTTATGAAAAATATTTAATATTAAGTGAAAGTGCAAAAACGGTTTTGGAAAATGAAGAAAATATTTTTTTTAACACTGACCTCTCAGCCCCTCCGGCAAGCGGAAGTTTTCAGATAGATACAACATTTATAGTTCCTTGCAGTATGAACACACTTGCCAAAATTTCAGCCGGCATTGCGGATAATTTAATTACAAGAAGTGCCCTTGTTGCAATAAAAGAAAAAAGAAAATTAATTTTAGCTCCAAGGGAAATGCCTTTTAGTTCCATTCACTTGGAACATATGACAAATCTTGCAAAATTATCCAATATTTTTATAGCACCCCCGGTAATAGGATATTATCACAATCCAAAAACATTGGAAGAGATGGAAAATTTTTTAATCGGTAAATGGCTGGATTTGGCAGGCATTAAACATAATCTTTTTAAAAGATGGAATGGGAGTAATAGTGAAAATAGTGAAAGCCTGTCCGCGCACTTGCAAAGCGGCGGGGTGGTGAGTGGTGAAAATAATTAGAAGTAAAAAAGAATAAAGGAAAAAGATGCAAACAAAAGCTGTATATCCGGGAACATTTGACCCTGTAACCAACGGTCATATAGATATAATAAACAGAGCCTGCAGGATGTTTGATAAAATTATAGTTGCAGTTGCCGACAACAAAGATAAAAAAACGATGTTTAATCTTAAAAAAAGAGTTGAATTTATGAAAAAAGCCACTGAAAAATTCAATAAAGTTGAAGTAAAGAGTTTTTCGTCCCTTTTGGTGGACTTTGCAAAAAAAGAAAATGCCAAAATAATTATAAGAGGTCTAAGGGCGGTAAGTGATTTTGAATATGAACTGCAAATGGGCTATGCCAATAAAACACTGGACAAAGAAATAGATACAATATATTTGATGCCAAACCTCGAAAATGCATTCATCTCTTCAAGTGTGGTAAGAAGTATTTTAAAATATAACGGAGGCATAGAACATTTAGTCCCAAAAGAAATTATAAAGGACATTAAAAGTGTATATAGCGTTTGAAGGAATCGACACCGCAGGCAAAAGCACCCAAATAAATTTATTAAAAAAAGAATATAAAAATTTTTTGTTTGTAAAAGAGCCCGGATACACTGAATTTGGAAAAAAATTAAGAGAGATAATATTAAAAGAAAAAATATCTAAAAAATCGGAACTTTTTTTATTTTTGGCAGACAGAAGCGAAACGATGCAAACAGTAATAAAACCGAATCTTGATAAAACAATAATAACCGATAGAAGTGCAATAAGCGGTATTGCATACGCAATGGAATTTTTCGATTTTGACTTGCTTGTCAATCTAAACAAATTTGCAACGGATGGAATTTTTCCAAATCTGACAATTATATTAAAACTGGACAAGGAAACACTAAAATACAGACTTTCACTTAAAAAACATGACAATATTGAAAAAAGAGGAATTGATTATCTATTAAGAATTCAAAATAATATTATTAACACATGCAACAGACTTGAAATTCCGTATCTTCTGTTGGATGCCTCAAGTTCAGTAGATGAGATATATTTTCGAATAAAAAAGGCAATCAGTGGGTATATTAAATAAAATAAAAAAAGACTTTTTAGCCGTTAAAACAAGAGACCCGGCTTTTAAAAACAATCTGGAGCTGCTTTATGCATATCCTGGCGTCTGGACATTGGTTTGCTATAGAATATCAAATTCCATTTATAAAAAAGGTTTTAAAAGGTGTGCCAGGTTTATTATGGCAATAAATCAGTTTCTGACAAATATAGATATACACCCGGGAGCCAGTATAGGGGAAAATGTTTTTATTGACCATGGAATCGGGGTAGTGATAGGTGAAACTGCAATAATAGGAAATAATGTAACTATATATCAGGGCGTAACACTTGGAGGAGTCAGTTTAAATCCAGGGAAAAGGCATCCCACAATAGAAGACGATGTAACAATAGGCGCCGGGGCTAAAATACTCGGAAATATAACCATAGGCAAAGGCAGTAAAATCGGTGCAAATTCTGTTGTGGTAAATAATGTGCCGCCTTATTCAACAGTTGTGGGAATTCCAGGAAAGGTTATCAAAAGAAAAGATTATTCACCTCTTGCGCATAATAAACTTCCCGATATTGAAAAAGAACTGTTCGAATATTTAATGGACAGAATAAAAATACTTGAAGAAGCCGTTACAAACAACAATAAGGACATCATAGAAAAAGATGAGGAAATAGAAAAAAAATACAGGGATTATTTAGAAGCCCTTAAAAACCGCTGATTAATCCAATTGAATATTTTTTCTGTGATATCTTTGGACTATATCGAGCCCATCAAATTAACTGTGTAAATAAAAACCAAAGACTAAAACTTTAAAGATATTTTACTAAAATATCTTGGAAATATATCACAAGTTGAGGATAAATTTCCGACCAGTTTCTAATCCTACTGTTTTTCCATTTTTGCATAACCTCCTGTGTTGAAGTAAAAAGGACTTTAAAAGCTGCTTCTTTTGAAGGGAATGAGCCTTTAGATTTTGTTTTCCTTTTTATGATAGAATTTAAAGATTCAATTGGATTTGTTGTATAAATAAGCTTTCTAAGTTCTTTTGGATACTTAAAAAAAGTAGCAAGCTCATCCCAGTTTCTTTTCCATAAATCATAAATATGAGGGTATCTTTTGCCCCATTTTTCATTGAAATATTCAAGATTTTGAATGGCTAAATCCTCAGTATCAGCTTGATATACTGATTTTAAATCCTTTGCAATTTCTTTTCCTGTCTTTGTAAGAGACAAATTTTAAAGAGTTTCTTATCTGATGAACTACACATCTTTGAATTTCAGCTTTTGGATATACGGCTTTAATAGCTTCATTAAATCCGTTTAGTCCGTCTATTGAAAATATTAAAACATCTTCTACACCTCTGTTTTTTATTTCATTAAGTATTGAGAGCCAATATTTAGAAGTTTCATTCTCTTCACTTATCCATATACCTAAAATATCTTTTTTACCTTCTATAGTGATTCCCAGCATTATATAACAGGCTGTATTTTTTATATTTCTCTCAACCTTTATTTTTAATACGGTTGCATCCATAAAAATTATAGGATAAATACTTTCCAAAGGTCTATTCTGCCATTCAATAGCTTTTTCTAAGATTTTTTCAGTAATATTTAATATGGTTTCAGTTGAAAGCTCATATCCGTATAAATCATCAAGATGGTGCTGAATATCTTTTACACTCATCCTTTTGCATATAAAGATAAAATTAAATCTTCCGTCCCATCTAAAAGTCTTTGTCTTTTTTTTACAATTTTAGGCTCAAATGTTGAATTTCTGTCCCTTGGAATATTTACTTCAATTTCTCCATATTTAGATTTTAAATTCTTTGTAGAGTATCCATTTCTGTAATTGCTATTATCAGATTTTTCATTTTTCTCATAACCTAAATGGTTTGTCATTTCACTTTGGGTTGCTGTTTCTATCATCTCTTTGATTAAATTTTTTAATTCATTTTCAAGCTCTTCAATTGTCACTGGATTTCCTGATTTTAATCTTCTTTTATATTCTTCAATGTTTAAAATACTCATGTGTAAATCCTTTACTTTTATTTTTTTATTTTATCATCTCTCAACATCTATATTAGGATTTACACAGTTTTTTTGATGGGGCCAATTTATTCTTAAATTGCTTATTCATGATAACTTATACCAATTCTCAATTAATTAGTTACTTTAAAAGTATCTAAAACTACCATTATTTTAACGCTTTAATCATTTTCATTATTCATTTTCCATTTTCAATTGGTATAATTTATTTTTTTAATATTTGCAAATAATTTTTATAAATAGGCTCGTCCACGTACAGCCCGTTAATTGTAAAAGGCCCGATTTTTTCAAATCTTTCAACTATCATTTTAGCAAATTCCAAATCTTCTTTGAAAATATTGTTTGCTATTTCCACCTGAGATGGTGTAATGCATCCTACTCCCTGAAAACCTAAATTTTTTTGAAGCAGACACCATTTGGAAAATCCTTCCAAATCCTTGTATTTTTGATAAACAAACCCTATTGGGGTTTTTTCAATAAATCTTGATTTTAAAGAAAATTCACTTAAAATATGATGAATTAAAGGATTGTTTAAATCAATTATAGAATGATTTATATTTAAGGAATTCAATAAATCATAAATCCCTATATAAAATGTGGTTAATCTCGGATGTATTAAATCTGTTAAATTATGAAACGCTTCTTTTGTTTCGATTGAAGCGTGTAATTCTTTGTTTGTAAGAATAGAAGCGTCGTTAATATCTTCAATTCCTTTTATTTTAGGAATTCTAAAACCGTCAAAAGAGAACCTGTCTAAAAATTTAATATCTTCGCTTCCGCCTTCGTTTAGGGCGTTGACTCTTATTATTATTTCTTTATCCAATGTTGAGATGTTACTTAAAAATACGGCTATCATTATTTTAGCTATCTCTTTTTTTTCTTTTGCCACCCCGTCTTCAAGATTCAATATAATAATATCCGCCGGTATTTCGTCTATTTTATTTAAGTGTTTAACCTGATGTCCGCTTACCATCAATGCACTTTTTCTTTTAGTTTTTTTTGTTTTTAGCTTTTTATTTCCTATTAAAGACAAAGCTTTTTGTATATTATTGCTATTTACTATTTCTTCTAACTCTTTTATATTTTTAAAAATCATTTTTTGCTCCTTAAATAAAGTAAAATACCCTCTATCTCTTCTTCTGTCAGATAATTGTATCTCGGCATAACAGTAAGCTTTTTGTGAAACAGAGCTTTTTTTAATGTAATTAAATTAATATTTTGAATGTTAGGTGCTTTGATATAAGTTTTTAATCCGTTTTTATAAAAATATGTAACTATTTTGCCTTCTCCTTTTTCTCCGTGGCATTTGGCACAGCTTATTCCCCTTGGATTATTGTAAAGCATTTTCCCGTATTCAAAATTTGTAATAAACCAGTCGGTTTTTGCAGATAAAATTGAAAAACTAAGCAAAAGAAGAAGCTTATTTAACATTTAACAACCTTTATGATAAAATTCTAACATTCATTTTAGCAAAAAAAGGAATAAAATGAGAATTTTAGATGGTAAAAAATTATCCGAAAAAATTAAAAATAAAGTTAAAGAAGAAGTGGATAAATTGAAAAAAGAGGGTATAACTCCGGGACTTGCCGTTATTTTAGTAGGGAATGACCCTGCGAGTCAGACATACGTAAAAATGAAAAAAGGGGCATGTGAAAAGGTGGGAATGTATTCTGTAGTTCATGAATTTCCTGAAAGTATAAGTGAAAAGGAACTTTTAACCACTATTGAAATGATTAATAAGAATCCAAATTTACACGGTCTTTTGGTTCAGCTGCCTCTTCCAAAACATATAGATACCACTAAAGTTCTTGAAGCGGTGGCACCTGAGAAAGATGTTGACGGATTTCATCCGTATAATATGGGGAAACTTTTTGAAGGGCTTGAGAGTTTTGCCCCATGTACGCCTCTAGGGGTAATGGAGCTGTTTAAAGAATATAATATAGATGTAAAAGGAAAAGATGTATGTATTGTGGGAGCCAGCAATATTGTTGGAAAACCGATGTTTTCCCTTTTGCTTAACGCATGGGCAACCGTGGATATATGCCATATAGAAACAAAAGATTTGGCGACACATACAAAAAGGGCGGATATTGTAATAGTAGGTGTCGGGAAGCCTAATTTGATTACGGCTGATATGATAAAAGAGGGTGCCATTGTAATTGATATTGGAATTAATAAATTAAAAAACGGTAAAATTGTCGGAGATGTGGATTTTGAGAGAGTTAGTAAAAAAGCTTCATTCATAACCCCTGTTCCCGGTGGAGTGGGGCCGATGACAATAGCCATGCTTTTAAAAAACACAATAAAAGCTACAAAGCTTCAGAGAGAGAGTAAATGAAAGAAAAACTTAAAAAATTTTATAATTGGTCTAATAGTTGGAGTGGAACCATTGTAATAGTCTTAATTATTATTTTCTTTTTAGCCCAGGCTTTTGTAATTCCAAGCGGGAGTATGAAAAGAACTCTTCTTCCAGGAGACGCACTTTTTGCAAAAAAATTTGCTTACGGAGTGCCGATTCCCCATATTCCATGGCTCGAAATTCCAATTTTACCGGATTTCAGGGGGGACGGGCATTTAATAGACGGTCCGAAACCAAAAAGAGGGGATATTGTAATATTCCGTTATCCTGTAAATCCAAAACTGCATTTTGTAAAAAGATGTGTTGGTGTAGGCGGAGATAAATTAATGGTTAGAAATAAAAATTTATATTTAAGAATTCAAAACAGTGATGAAGAAACAAAAGAGTTTGCGAAAAAAATGAAAGCAGAGATTGTAAATATAAACGGGGAAATCTGGATTAAAAATCCTTATATGAAACTTCATCCCGGGATTCATCACGACTCTAAAGTTGATTTTCCGGAAGAAGTGATAAATTACGGTCCTGTAATAGTGCCTAAGGGTCAGTTTTTTATGATGGGTGATAACAGAGACCACAGTGATGACAGCAGATTTTGGGGGCCTGTGCCTTATAAACTGATTGTCGGAAAACCCTGGTTTATTTATATGAGCTGGGATAAAAATTATACAATCAGATGGCACAGAATCGGAATGACTATAAACGATATTGAAAAAGAACTTAGAGAGGGTAAAAAACCGTATTTAACATATGGATGTAAATAAATAGTGAGTTGAAAGCTTGCCCGGCCGCTTGCAAAGCGGCGGGATTGTGAGTAGTTAGATAGTGATTTGTGAATTGCCAAGTTCAAAGAGGCCGAGTTGCCAAGAAGGCAAGTAGCTAAGAGGCTAAGTACTTAGTGAAAAGTGAAAAATGAGCGAAAATGAGCAAAACGAATTACGCTCACCTGGCTATCAAAAATGGCCATGGTGGAAAATGATGGAGGATAAATGGAATATTTAATTAAATATGGTGCTTTAATAATTGCTTTTATTATTGCAGTTGTAGGCCATGAAATTATGCATGGGGCTGTTGCAAAATATTATGGAGATGATACTGCAAGCAGGGAGGGAAGGCTTTCAATTAACCCAATAAAACATATAGACCCATTTGGTACCGTTGTTTTTCCAATTATTTTATTTTTGTCTCAAAAATTAGCGGGAGTCAGTGATCCTATAATTTTCGGGTGGGCCAAACCGGTACCTGTAAATATTTTTAAAGTAGTTGAAAACGGCGGCTATATTGGGGCTTTTAATGTTTCCATTGCAGGAATTACATATAATTTTATTTTGGCTTTGATTGCATCAAGTTTAATAAGCTTTTTTGAACCCAATGGATTGATTAGTGCTTTTATGTTTTTATTTTTTTATTATTTAATTATTGTAAATATAATTTTGGCGGTATTTAATTTAATTCCGGTGCCTCCGCTTGATGGAGCCAATGCCATTAAATATCTTTCTCTGCAGTTTAAAATATATTCTATTGCCAGATTTTATAATAAAATAGAGCCTTACGGGATGATTATATTACTAATTATTTTATTTACCCCTATTGCAAATTATGTTTTTTATCCTGCAGAAGTTATTATAAGCTGGCTTTTGCATTAAATTAAAAGTTAAAAATTAAAAGTGAAAAATTTCACTTTACATTTTACACTTTTCACTTCTTAAACCAGCTTTTCACTTTTTCAATCGCTTCTTCTAAAATATTTTTATGTTCTTTTACTTCATTTCCGAAACTTTTATGAAGTTTTTCAAGGAGTTCTTTTTGCTCGTCAGTCAGTTTTTTTGGATAGACAATATTTATAACTGCTATCAAATCGCCTTTATATCCGCTGTTTGGATCGGCAATTCCTTCATTTTTAAAAATAATTTTTGTTCTGTCTTTTGTGCCGGGTTTTATTTCTATCTCTTTTTCACCTTCAAGAGTAGGGATTTTAACGTTGTCTCCTAATATTGCGCTTGTAAAAAATACAGGTATTTCAACTATTAGATTATTACCTTTTCTTTTGAATATTTTTGATTCTTTTACTTTAAATATCAAATATAAATCGCCTCTGTATCCGCCTTTTGTTTCGTTTCCCCTGCCGGCTATTCTCATTCTCATACCGGTGTCAACCCCGGCAGGAATATCTATTTTAACTTTTTCTTCTTTTACAATGTAGCCTCTGCCTTTACATTCAGAACATTTCTTCTTAACAATAAAACCTTTTCCCCGGCACTGCGGGCATGTCTGGGCTATTCTCATAAATCCGTTGCCCATTACCACCTGTCCCCTTCCATGACACATTGGACATGTTTCTTTTTCTTCGGCACCGCTTCCTTTACATTTAGGGCATATGGAAAAATATGTTGTTTTTATTTCTTTACTGACACCGTACACCGCTTCTTCAAAATCAAGTGTAACTTCTATTGCCTTATCAATCTCATAAGGAAGAGGCTCTTCATGCTGCTGGCTTCCAAAGCCTCCTCCAAAAATATCGTTAAACATATCGAAAATATCATTAAAATTAAAATCGGTTTTATACCCTCTGCCCTCTAAGCCTTCTTTTCCGTATCTGTCATAAACAGCTCTTTTTTCATCATCACTTAAAATCTGATAAGCCTCATTGATTTGTTTAAATTTTTCTTCAGCCTCTTTATCTCCCGGATTTTTGTCGGGATGATATTTCATTGCGAGTTTTCTGTATGCTTTTTTTATCTCTATTGCTGTTGCGGTTCTGCTCACACCCAATATTTCATAATAATCCAATACGCTCCTCCTCTTTTTTTAATGAAATTATATCTTTATTTATGTTAAAATTCATTTAAAAAAGGCAAGTAATGTATGAGATTAATAAAAATGAACTCGACGAGCTTTTAAAAAGGCATAAATTAACAAAAGTTGATTATGAACATATTATAGAAATTTTAGGCAGAACTCCGAATTTGGTGGAACTTGGTGTTTTCAGTGCGATGTGGAGTGAACACTGTTCATATAAATCTAGCAAATGCTATTTAAAAGGATTTCCCACAGAAGCTCCGTGGGTGATTCAGGGTCCGGGTGAAAATGCGGGTGTTATTGATATCGGGGGAAACATGGCAGCTGTATTTAAAATGGAAAGTCATAACCATCCGAGTTTTATCGAGCCTTATCAGGGTGCCGCTACAGGGGTTGGAGGAATACTGAGAGATATTTTTACCATGGGGGCAAGACCGGTAGCCAATCTTAATGCAATCAGATTTGCCCATATTAAAGGTAACGATGAAACAGCCAAGCTTCATAGACACTTACTCAGCGGAGTGGTTGCCGGCATAGCCGGATACGGTAACTGTATAGGTGTTCCTACAATAGGGGGAGAAACATCATTTGAAGAGTGTTATGCGGGAAATGTTTTGGTAAATGCATTTGCCCTCGGGATTTGTCCTCAGGATGAAATATTTTATGCAAAGGCCGAAGGTATCGGAAATCCTGTAATTTATGTGGGAAGTAAAACCGGAAGGGACGGACTTGGAGGTGCCGTTATGAGCTCTGACAGTTTTAAAGAGGGAGATGAAGACCAAAGACCGACGGTTCAGGTGGGCGACCCTTTTACAGAGAAACTTTTAATGGAAGCATGTCTTGAGCTTTTTAAAACAGATTATATTGTCGGAATTCAGGATATGGGAGCCGCAGGGCTTACAAGCAGCAGCTTTGAAATGGCCGGAAAAAGCGGAAGCGGCCTTAAAATGCATTTGGATAAAGTTCCTATGAGGGAAGAAGGGATGAATCCGTATGAGCTTATGCTAAGCGAATCTCAGGAAAGAATGCTTATTTGTGCTAAAAAAGGGTATGAAGACAAAATAATCGAGATATTTAAAAAATATGATTTGGATGCCGAAGTTATAGGGGAAGTGACAAATACCGGAAAAGTGGAACTGTTCTGGCATGGAGAAAAAGTAGCCGACATTCCTGTTGCCCCGATTACCGAAGAAGCACCGGAGCTGTGCCGCCCTGTAAAAGAGCCTGAATATATAAAAACAATAAAAGATGTTGAAATACCTGAAATTAATCCACAAATTGCTTTTGAAAAATTAATCGTTGAAAGTGAAATTGTGGATAAAGCATGGATTTATGAGCAGTATGATTCAATGGTACAGACAAATACAGTGGATACTAAAAGAGTGGACGGGAGCATAATCAGGGTAAAAGAAAACGGTAAATTTATAGGAATGAGTGCGGACTGTAATGCCAGATTTTGTTATATAAATCCTCGTCTCGGAGCTTCCGCCGCTGTTATGGAATCTGGAAGAAATATAGCGGTTAAAAAAATAACTCCTCTTGCAATAACTGACTGTCTGAATTACGGAAATCCGGAAAATCCTGAAATTATGTGGCAGTTTAAAGAGGGGTGTGAGGGTATAAAAGAAGCGTGTAAGGCTTTAAATACACCGGTAGTCAGCGGAAATGTTTCACTTTATAATGAAAATGAGGGTGAAGGAATATTCCCTACACCTGAAATTGCAATGGTAGGAGTAGGGGACAGCTTTAGAACCGGTGAAATTAAAAACGAAGGTAATATAATCTATTTATTGGGAGAAACCAAAAGCGAATTTGGAGGAAGCCTGTATCTGAAAGTTTTTGGAGGTATTGTGGCTGGAGTTCATCCCGAAGTAGATTTTGTAAAAGAGCTTAAACTCTGGCGCGTACTTCAAAGCGATTTGATTGAAAGTGCAAAAGATATCTCAACTGGCGGACTTGCAATTGCCGCATATAAATGGGCATGTGTCAGCAATAAAGGGCTTGGAATTAATGTAAATATAAAACAGCCTATTGATATATTTTCTGAGAGCTTAAGCAGGGCTTTTGTAGAAATCGCCCCTGAAAACTGTGAAAGTTTTGAAAATTTATGCAATACCCTTGGGTTAAAATATGAAAAAGCCGGAATTGTTGGCGGAGATGAAATAAAAATAAATGAAATTAAAATACCTTTACAAAAAGCGAAAGATATTTATTTTAATACTTTTCCTAAAATTATGAGAAACGAATTTGATATAGCAGATGATTTGGTTTAAAGGCTTGTTTTGAAATACAGATACATAGGAAAAAGTGGACTTAGAGTCAGTGTTCTAAGTTTAGGAACAATGACATTTGGAAGTATGAGCGATAAAAAAGAGGCTTTTAGAATTTTAGATAAGACATATGAGAGTGGTATAAACTTTATAGACACTGCCGAGCTTTACCCAGTACCTCCTGAAGAAAAATATGCGGGAGAGACTGAAAAAATAATAGGAGAGTGGTTAAAAACAAAGCCAAGGGATAGCATAATCCTTGCAAGCAAAGTAGCGGGTGCCGCAAGCGGATGGTTTGTGCCTCCTATTAGACATGGGCTTACAGCAATGGACAGGTTTCATATAAAAAGGGCGGTTGAAGGAAGTTTAAAAAGACTTAATACTGATTATATAGACCTTTATCAGCAACACTGGCCTGATACAGTTGTGCCTATTGAAGAGACAATGAGGGCTTTTGATGAATTGGTTAAAGAGGGGAAAATAAGATATATTGGAACTTCCAATGACAGTGCATATGGGCTAACAAAAGCAAATACTATTGCAAAATATGAAGGGCTTGCAAGGTTTGAGAGTATTCAAAATAATTTCAGCGTGCTAAATCCAAGATTTTTTGATGAGCTTGAATATGTTTGCAAAAAAGAGCATATTTCACTTCTTCCATATTCTCCTATAGCTGGGGGAATTTTAAGCGGAAAATACAATACTTCAAATCCTCCAAAAGATGCAAGGTTTATGCTGTATCTTAATTATCCAAACAGCCGTGTCAGAAACCATGCAAAAAGATTTTATAATGAAAAAACACTTAAAGCAACAGATAAATTTTTAGAGGTCGCAAAAAAATATAATATTCATCCTGTAACTTTAGCAGTAGCATATTCAAAACATTTCGATTTTGTAGCTTCTACAATTATTGGAGCAAGAAAGCTTGAACAACTTGAGCCTTCTTTAAAAGCCGCTGAAATTAAACTAAATAGAGAAATTCTAAAAGATATTAAAAAAATTCAAGAAGAAATTCCATATCCTATGGGATGAAAACTCAAAGATTAAAAAATTTTTTAATTTCAGGAAGAAGCTTTTCTTCTATCTCTTTATATGTTTTTTGAAATTTTTCATAATCTTTTCCATCAGGGTCTTCAAAACCTACATGTATTTTAGGCACTGGTTTTGGAAAAACAGGGCAGGTCTCTTTTGCGTTATCACATACTGTTACTACTAAATCAAAGTCATCATTTATCACTTCATCTAAATTTTTTGAATGATATTTATCATCCCATATTCCATGTTCTTCTAAAACTCTTTTTGCATTTGAATTAACCTTGCCAGCAGGCTTTACTCCCGCACTTTCAGCTTCAATACCTTCAAGTTTAGCATTTACAAGCGCTTCACCAATTATACTTCTGCAGCTGTTTCCTGTACACATAATTAAAACTTTTTTCATTTTTTTCTCCTTAAATTAAAGTTAAAAGAACTATAAATAATACAGGTGGTGTAATTATAAGTCCAAACTTTGTATATTCTTTAAATGTAATTTTAATTCCTTTTTTATCTAATACATGCAGCCAAAGAAGTGTGGCTAAAGAGCCAAAAGGTGTCATTTTTGGTCCAAGATTTGAACCGATTATATTTGCATAAATCATAGCTTCATTTCCTATATGCTTTAATGAAATATCCATAATCATAACTGTAGGTAAATTATTCATAATTGCACTTAAAATAGCAGATATAAATCCTGTTGCAATAATTGCCAAATTATTATTTATTTCAAGCAGATGTTTTAAAATTATACTCAAATAATCTGTCAGACCTGCATTTTTTAGTCCATATACCACAATATAAAGCCCAATACTAAACCATACTATCTGCCAGGGAGCTGTTAAAATAATTTCTTTTGCATTAACTATTTTATTATGTGAAATTAAAAGAAAAATTAAAGCCCCTCCTAGCGCAAATATTGAAATCGGGATATGATAAAAATCTCCAATAAAATATCCGGTTAAAAGTAATGCTAAAAAGAAAAAAGAAAAAATAAATAGTTTTTCATCTTTAATTACACTTTTTGCAGGTGGCAGTAAATTTATATCAATTTTATTTGGAATTTTTTTTCTTAAAAACAGCCATAAAATAAAAGTTGAAGCTATTGTATTTACAATGAAAGGAAAAAACATATTTTTAAAATATTCAAAAAATCCTATATGGAAAAAATCTGCCGTTATTATATTTGTTAGGTTTGAAAATACAAAAGGAAGAGACGCAGAATCACTTATAAATCCACCTGCGAGTAAAAATGCAGTTATTGTTTTTAAGTTTAGTTTTAACATTTTTAATTTTGATAGTAATATAGGGGTTAAAATAAGAGCTGCCCCGTCATTTGCAAAAAATGCTGAAACTACACTTCCAAGAAGCATAGAATTTATAAACATTAAGTTTCCATTGCCGCGTGAAAGTTTTGCAATTTTTATTGCCATATATTCAAAAAATCCTAATTTATCTAAAACCATAGAAAGAATTATAATCCCAATAAATGCAAGTGTCGCATCCCAGACTATTTTAATTACTTCAATAACATCGTTAAAATTTACAACTCCTAAAATAAGAGCTATAAATGCTCCGATTATTGCAGTAGTTCCAATTTGCAGGCCTTTTGGCTGCCATATAATAAAAATTAGGGTAATCAAAAAAATTGAAAGTGCTATAATCATTCAAATTTTTTATAAATATTAGGGATTTGTTTTGTAATTTTTCTATGAGTAATTTTTCTTAATGTATATTCTATAATAAAAGCCAATATGAAACTTCCTGTTAAATACCAAATAATACTTATATCTTTTTGTGCATTATAATAAAGAGTTAAAATTACCACTAAAAACATAAAAAAAAATGCGAGAAAAACAAGATATTTGTTCGCATCTGTTCTATGATACACTCTTAAGTGCCCTAAATGGACAATGCCTTGAATTATTAAAACACTTAATGCTGCTACAGTTGTAATTTCTGTTAAATTTAAAAATAAAATTATAGGAATAATCAAAGCTACACTTATTAAAAGACCCTCAGTGGAATGAAAAATATTATATTCATATTCTTTTGGAAGTTCCCCGTTTTTTGCTAAGGTATAACTTATTTGTGTAGTTGCATAAAGTGTTGCATTTATTGCACTTGCAGTTGAAATAAGAGCAGTTATTGCCATAATTTTAAATCCAAGTTCTCCTAATACAGGTTTTGCTGCAAGAGCTAACGCATAATCTTTTGCTTTTATAACTTCTTTTAAAGGTAAATTTCCTAAAACGGTAATACTAATTGTCACATATAAAATCATTACAATTAAAATTGATAAAAGCATTGCTCTTAGCATATTTTTTTTAGAATTTTTCATATCTTCAATAGTATTTGTAATAACGCTAAAACCTTGATAAGCAAAGAAAGTAAGCCCTACAGCAAAAAACATATTAATAATTGGAGGAGTGTTTTTAATAGAAAGATATTCGGTGTTTATAGTAAAAAAAGCTAAAATGGTAAAAATAACTAAAACTGAGAGTTTAATAATTACTATTATATTTTCACTTTTAGCAACAAGATTTGCACCTATTAGATTTACTATTGTAAAAAATGCAAGAATTCCAAGACCAAAAGAATTGATGGTAAAAGTTGAAGAATGTCCAAAAAGCCTTGCTCCATATTCTCCAAAACTCTTAGTAACTGCTGCAATAGTGATAAGCTCGGCAAAATAAAACATTACACTCATTCCACCTGAGAAGATATTTACATTAAATTCTTGGACTAAATATTCAACTATTCCTCCTCGAGATGGATATCTAAGAGCTAATTTTGCAAGGGAATAACCGCTAAGAAAAGCAATAATCCCTCCAATTACAAATGAAACCCATACAATATTTCCTGCAATACTTCCGGCTTCTCCAATTACAATAAATATCCCGGCTCCAACCATAGAGCCAATACCTAAAAATATAGTGCTCCACAGCCCAAAAGCTTTATTTTTCATAGATAAATTTTTTCCCTTTCTTCTACGATATGGGCTTTTTTATTCATTTCATTTAAAATTACAGAGCGGAAAATTACCTGTTTGTCATATTCCCCGTGAATCAAAAATATTTTTTCAAGTGTTTTAAATTCCCTCAACCATTCAATTAATTCTCTCTGGTCTGCATGGGCTGAAAAACCGTTAATCGTATAAAGTTTGCTTCTGACAATAATATCCTCATGATAAATTCTGATATTTTTTGCCCCGTTTATCATATCTCTCCCGAGTGTTCCGACTGCCTGGTAACCTACAAAAATAACAGCGTTTCTCGGATTCCAGATTCTGTGTTTGAAATGATGAAGTATTCTTCCTCCGTTGCACATACCGCTTCCGGCCAAAATTACACAGCCTCTTTCAATATCATTAATTTTTTTTGACTCTTCCACATCTTTTACAAAACGCAGCTGTTTAAATTCAAATGGATGGTTTTTATATTTTTGGCAGCTTTTTTTAAGTAATTTATGCCATTTTTTATAAACAGAGGTTACTTTATCCGCCATTGGAGAATCAAGAAACACTTTTGCATCTTTTGGAAGAGATTTTTCATCGCTCATTTCTTTAAGCAGGCATAAAATCTGCTGGGCCCTTTCTATTGCAAATGTCGGAATTAATACATTTCCGCCGTTCATAAGTGTTTGAATAACCGCTTTTTTGAATTCCGTTTTGCTCTCTTCAAAACTCTTATGAAGTCTGTCTCCGTAAGTTGATTCAATAAACAGGGCGTCTGCATATGTCGGTTTTTCAAGAGGAGGTAAAATATTGTTGTTTTTGTTTCCCAAATCCCCGCTGAAAACTACTCTTTTTTTAAGTCCGAATTCTTCAAAAGTAAATTCAATAAAACTACTTCCCAGTATATGTCCGGCATCTTTATATTTTACTTTTAAATTTTTATATTTAAAACTTTTATTATATTCTATTTTTCTTTTTTTCATTTTTTTAAAAATAGATTTTACTTCATCAACGGTGTAAAGAGGTTTTCTGATTAATTTTTCTTTACCTTTTCTCTGGGCTTTTTTAAATTTTGTTTCGTAATCCTCTTCCTGAAGTTTTGCAGCATCAAGTAAAACAATTTTTGCTATGTCAAATGTAGCCGGGTGTGCAAAAACCTCTCCTTTAAATCCGTATTTGTAAAGAAGGGGAATTCTTCCTACATGGTCTAAGTGGGCATGTGTTAAAAATAAAGCGTCAATTTCTTTAGGATTAAATCCTAAAGGTTCGAAATTTTTATATTCATCATGTCCCTGAAACATACCTGCATCTATCAAAACCCTGCTTTTTACAGTATCTAAGATATGCATAGAACCTGTTACTATTTTTGCTGCACCATGAGATTCTTCGTAAGCTTGTTTTTTTAGTATCATTTTTGCTCCATTTCAGCGATATCTTTTATAATTTTCAATACGCTATCCGGGTTTAAACTCATACTTTCAATTCCGATATTGACTAAAAATTCTGCAAAATCAGGGTAATCGCTTGGTGCCTGACCGCAAAGGCCGTTATATTTGTTGTGTCTTTTTGCTCCGTCAACCGCCATTTTGACCATCTTTTTTGCACCCTCGTCCCTTTCATCATAATCGAAAGCAACTATTTGAGAATCTCTGTCAACCCCTAAAGTTAACTGTGTTAAATCGTTTGTTCCAATACTTATTCCGTCGTAAATTTCAAGGAATTTATCTATCTGGATTACATTGTTTGGTATTTCACACATCATATAAATAGGCACATTACCCAAACCGTTTTGAATCATTGCCTCTTTTACCCTTTTTGCCTCATCGATTCTTCTGCAAAACGGTATCATTAAAACAATGTTTTCAAATCCCATCTCACAGATTGCCCTTTTCATAGCAAGACATTCAAGCTCAAACCCTTCTTTATAATTCGGATGCGTATATCTGGCGGCCCCGCGGAATCCGAGCATTGGATTGTCTTCTACAGGTTCAAAATGCCTTCCCCCTAACAGATTAGCATATTCATTTGATTTAAAATCGCTCATTCTGACAATACATTTTTTAGGATAAACGCTTGCTGCAAGAGTCGCCACACCCTCACTTAATGTTTTTATAAAGAAGTCCTGGGCATCTCCGTCAAAAGGAAAGGCAAGTTCATCAATTAAAGCTCTTTCGGTTTCACTGAGTAATTCCGTATGTTTGATCGCCATAGGGTGTGCTTTTATGTAATTTGTAATAATAAATTCCATTCTAGCAAGACCTATTCCATCAACAGGAAGTTTGGCAAGTGAGAACGCTAGTTCCGGATTTCCTAAATTCATCATAATTTTTGTTTTTGGACGAGGAAGCTTTGAAATATCAACTTTTTCCACTTGAAATTTAAGTATTCCATCATATACTTTTCCAACTTCCCCTTCAGAGCAGCTGACTGTTACCGGTTGGTTGTCTTTTAATATTTTAGTCGCATTTTTTGCCCCTACGATTGCAGGTTTTCCAAGCTCACGACTCACAATTGCAGCGTGGCAAGTTCTCCCTCCTGTTTCTGTGATAATTGCACTTGCTATTTTCATAACAGGTTCCCAGTCTGGGCTTGTTGTAGGTGCTACTAAAACATCCCCTTTTTCAAATTTATCGGCCTCTGCCATTGAATGCATAATACATACTTTCCCAGCTCCTATTTTTTCTCCCACGGCATTTCCTGTCAGAAGCACTTTACCTTTTTCAAGCAGTTTGTATATTTCAAATTCTGTCGCCTTTTCCTGGGAATGAACTGTTTCAGGTCTTGCCTGAACCATATAAAGTTTTTCATCTATCCCGTCTTTTGCCCATTCCATATCCATAGGTGTGTAATGATTGTTTACTTCGGAATAATGTTCTTCTATTTTTATAGCCCAGTCTGCAAGTTTAAGTACTTCTTCATCAGAAATAGCAAATCTTCTTCTTTTTTCTATAGGTGTTTTAAGGTTTTTTGTAAACTGTTCTGCCAGATTTGCAGTTTCAAGTGTTTTGCTAAACACCATCATTTTTTCTTTTTCACCTAATTTTCTTTTTAAAACCGCCTTTTTCCCTTTTTTAAAAGTCGGTTTATGCACAAAAAAGCTGTCCGGATTTATAGTTCCCTGGACCACATTTTCCCCAAGCCCCCAGGCAGCATTAATAAATACAACATCTCTAAATCCTGTTTCTGTATCAATACTGAACATTACTCCGCTGCTTCCCAAGTCACTTCTTACCATTTTCATAATAACGACTGAAAGATATACTTTAAGTGGGTCGAAATCGTGGGTATATTTATAACTTATACTTCTGTCTGTAAAATTAGAAGCGATACACATTTTATATGCCCAAAGCAGATTATCTTCGCCTTTTATATTAAGATATGTTTCATTTTGCCCGGCAAATGAAGCAGTTGGTGAATCTTCCGCAGTGGCGGAGCTTCTTACGGCTAAGCTTACATCTTCTCCGTATTGCTCTTGAAGTTTGTGGTAATTTTCTAAAATCTCTTTTTTCAAATCTTCAGGAATTTTGGCTTTCATTATCAGATTTCTTGCAGTTTTACCCACTTTTTTAAGTTCATCAATATTGTCAGGATTGAAATTTTTAAATAGCTGGGCTAAAGGCTCGTTTAAATTATTTTTTTCTAAATAATGTCTATAAGCGCTTGCAGTTACAGCAAATCCGTTTGGGACATTTACACCAAGAGGTGTCAGATGGTTATACATTTCACCTAAACTTGCGTTTTTACCTCCCACTTCATCCACATCTTTAATTCCAATTTCACTGAACCATTTTATAAATTCACTCATTTTCTTCTCCTTAAAATTTTTATTGCATCTTCTACTGATTTGTTTTCGCATGTTATTGCATAAATTGCATTTGCCATTTTTATAGCTTCATCTATTGGTCTTTGATGTATATTTCTTCCTGTCCCGTTTCCCCTGGAACCGCCTATATGAATTTGGGCATATAATTCTTTTAAAAATTCTGTTTCGTCTATTTTTTTACCGCCTTCGCATAATACTCCGGTATTTCCTGCAGCAGAAGTTGCTTCTTTTAAAAGTTCAGGTTTGAATTTTCCATTTTTGTAAGGCACTTTGACTTTTGCAAAATCAGCCCCGAGACATGCGGCTACACCTGCAGCCCCTGCTATTATATGAGGGTCGTGCTCGTCTTTTACAAATTTTCCTTTTGGATACATCCATAAAACAGCAATCATTGCGTTTTTGTGGGCATCATGTACTATTTTAGCCGCTTCGCTTAACATTTCCCTTTCATATTCGCTTCCCAGATAAACGGTATATCCAACACCTTTTATATTAACTCCCATATCGTTTTTAAGTTCAATCACATTTTTCATATCAATCATCTGTTTTGAATACGGGTCTTTTGCAGAATAGGGGATTATATTTGTTTTTGAATTTAGTTTTACTAAATAAGGCACATCAGGATAAAGATTTGCATATCTTGTAATCAGTCCGAACTGAGTGGCAAAAACTCCTATTTTTGCGTTTGCTGCTATTTTAAATAAATGTTCTGGATTATTGTCGTCCTGCGATATTCCTTCGCCGTAAAAATCATTATTCAAATGTTCAATTTTCTGGTCTCCTGCAAAAAGCATAAGTCTTCCGGTATTGTTTGTAATTTCTAAAAAATTTTTTAGAAATTCCTCTTTTTTACCTATCGGCACATCTGCCGGGATATATTTTTTCATCTCCCGCTCCTTAAAAGTTTTATTTATTGTAACGCTTTTTTTCTTAAGTATTGCTTAAATTAAATTATAATACCGTAAATTATAGTAATAATTCCTAAAATAATTAAAAAAATGCTTGCTAAAAAAGTGATTTTTTTGCTAAAAATATATGAATACAAAGCTTTTAAAATATTATTGCTTCCTGCCGCTATTATAACTGCGCTTGCAATTTCATTTATATTAATGGAGATTTTGCCTGTGATTAACGATAAAATAAACGGGTCTATATCCGTAAATCCCACAATAAATGAAAGAATTTTTAGCCCCAAATTACCATAATGGATTGTTACAAACTTTGTAATTAAAATCATAAAAACAAAAAGAATTGCAAACACAAAAGCTGTACCAAGTTCTAAAGGGTTTCTATCATCAATAGGAGCTTCAATATTTAGATTTGATTTATAAAGAAAAAAAGAAATAATAATTCCAGTTAAAGAAAAAATTAAAAAAGGTATTAAAAGTTTATAAAAAATATTTTGATTAAAGATAAAAGCAATTACTAAAAGTCTTAAATACATCATAGAAGTTGCTAAAATAATGGATGAATTTATAATACTCAGCACATTGTCTTTTGCATTAATACTAAAAGCTTTTTTAGAAAGAACCACCGTTGTGGCGGTGGAAGAATAAAGACCTCCGAAAATACCTGTAATTAAAAAGGATTTGTTTTTAAAAAGAAATTTCTGTGCGATATAACTGAAATATGAAATTGCAGAAATTATTACAACTACAAGCCATATTTTAAAAGCTGAAATACCAATAAACGGTAAAGGATTTTTTGGTAAAACAGGTAAAATAACCGCACTTAAAAGAATGAATTTTCCAAAAGTTTCTATTTCATTTTGATTTATTTGCGAAAAAATATTTTTGGTGTGTGATTTATAATTTAAAATAAATACAATTGAAACAAAAATTATAGCTATAGACCATATATTTTTGGTAGTAAATAAAAGTCCTGAAAAAGAGTAAACAAGTGAAATTACCAAAAAAGAAAGAATTGAAGTTCTTAAATTTTGGTTTTTAAAATAATAATGAATCGCATAAAGGAGAGTTAAAGAAAAATATCCTAAAATATAAAGATTTATATTAATTTTATAAAAAGCAAAGCCTAAAATTCCTATAAAAGTGGAAGTTCTGGCAGAGCCGAAATGGGGCTTTTGAACCTGTTTTGATAATTTATATGTTTTAAGCTCAAGTCCTGTAAGAAAAGAAAAAGACAGAATTATTAAAAAATATAATAAATCTATTGGAATCATAAAATTTCTTCACCTTTCATTTTTCTGTAATATTTAATTACAGCCATTTTAACTGCATCGTTAAAAATAAACCAAACTATTGCATAAATCCATACAAAAAGCCCCCATGCCCATCCGATAGGTGTCATAAGTCCAAATCCATAAATTGAAATAATTGTTCCAATTATTCTTGTTGAAATTGTTGCACCAAAAAGTATTGCGCTAGGATACGGTTTTTTATAAAACCAGTCGTCAATACGCGTATTGTAAATTGTTCCGTGTCCAGCAATTACAAGTTTTGCAAAAAATGCAGCCTGAACAAATCCGAGATAACTTTTAGGATCGTGTATATTTACCCACTCAGGCACCATAGGCATAAAAAATGGAGTGTCTGGATGATATTGTAAATAAGCCATTAAAAGATAAAAAAATAAAAAGCTGCTAAGCACTCCTGCAATTCCAAGCCAGCTGGAAAGAATCAGTATCTCATGCATATCCCAACGTACCGGTTTTTCACGAACTTTTGTATTATCATATGCAATTGCCAAAATTGGAATATCATTCAAAAGGGCTAAAATAATAAGCATTAAAGCTGTAACAGGATAAATATTAAATAGAACAATAGCCAGTGTCATAAAGAATATTACCCTTAGTGTTTCGGCAATTCTAAAAACAGTATAACTTTTCATTCTTTCAAATGTAATTCTGGCTTCCTTAATTGCGTCTACAATAACTTTAAGTCCAGGAGCCATAAGAATAATATCAGCAGCCGCTCTTGCCGCATCTGTTGCACCGCTTACCGCAATTCCAGTATCTGCTTTGCGAAGAGCCGGTGCGTCATTTACACCGTCTCCCGTCATACCTACGATATGGTCTGCTTTTTGAAGCTCATCCACTATAAAATATTTATCTTCAGGAAATACTTCTGCAAAACCGTTTGCTTCTTCAATAATTTTTATAATTTCACTTTCATGTCTTTTAACAGAGCCTTTAACAAGCTTTCTTGATTTTTCTATCTCTTCTTTTACAAGTTTTACTATTTCTTTTACTTTTTCATTAACTTCCTCATCACTTAGATTCATAGCTTTCAAGAGTGCTTTTGAAATTACTTCGGAAAGTATTATATATTCGTCGTTTTTTTCGTTTTTAAGGTCTCTTATAGAATATATATTTTCTCCAATTCCCAAAATTCTTGCTATATATTTTGCTACGGCAACATTATCACCCGTTACCATTTTAACTTCAACGCCTTTTGCTTTTGCTTCTTCAATTGCCTCTTTACTGTCAACTCTAGGCGGGTCAAACAGAGGAATTAGACCTACAAAATTAAAGCTGTTTTCCTCTTTTGTTTTATAGGCCACACCAAGCGTTCTAAATCCATCTTCAGCGAATCCTTCAACTTTAGCGTAAGCTTTTTTCTTCTCATCGTCGGTTAAATTGCACATTTCAATAATAACCTGAGGGGCACCTTTTGTAACTATCATTTCTTTATTATCTAATTTTAAATAGCTTTCTGTTCTTTTTCTTACAGGGTCAAATGGAATAAATTTTTCTAATGTAAATTCTGGAATTTTTAAATTGTTTTTGTCTGCCCATTCAAAAATAGGTTTTTCAATCGGGTCGTTGTTTTCTTTTTTACTTGCCAATACTGCGTAAGTAATCACTTCTTCTTGCGTATGCCCGTCTTCTGTGTAAATATTTCCTACGCTCATTTTGTTTTGTGTAAGTGTTCCCGTCTTATCAGAACACAATACATCCATTCCCGCCATTTCTTCAATAGCCGCAAGTCTTGAAACAATTGCCTGTTTTCTGGCAAGGTTCAAAGCCCCCACTGCCATTACAACCGTTAAAACTGTAGGAAGGGCTACCGGAATTGCCGCAACTGTCAAAACCAGTGAAAATTCAAGCAAATCAAAAATAGGGTCACCCCTTTTAATGCCGGCAAAGATAATAATACCTACTAAAAATACAGTAATAATTATCAAAAAGTTTCCAACTTTTATTACCATCTTTTGAAAATGGCTTCTTTGTTTTTCCTGGGCTTTTTCCACCAGTTTTACTGTTTTCCCAAAATATGTGTTAAGAGCGGTTCCAACTACAATTGCTATCATTTCACCCTGTTTTATAATAGAATTGGAATAAGCCACATCTGCCGGTTTTTTATTTACGGGCAGACTCTCACCTGTTAGGGCAGATTGGTCAACCGAAATATAATCACCTCCGCCTGTTAATTTTACATCGGCCGGGATAATGTCACCTATTTTTATTTTTATAATATCTCCGGGGACCAGTTCTTTGGCTAAAATTTCCTGCCAATTGCCATCTCTGAGAACCAGTGCTTTTCTTGCTAATTTTTTCTTTAATACTTCTATTGCGTTTAAGGCTTTGTGCTCCTGATAAAAATCAAGCCCCGCATTTACAAAAAGCATTATCATAATAATAGTAAAATCTTCCCATCTGTGAACAAGCGCACTAAGAATAGCCGCAATTTCAATCATCCAAGGAATTGGTCCCCAGAATCTCCTGAAAATTCTGTGCCACAGTGGCTCTTTATATTCGGGGATTTCATTATATCCATATTGCTTTAGTCTTTTTTTAGCTTCTTCTTCGCTAAGTCCTTTTTGCAAATCCGTTTCAAATTTTTTTGCTACTTCATCAACACTTAAATTTTTAACTTCATTAACTGGTATGGCCATTATTTAACCCTCCTTAAAACTCTGTCAATTGATTCTGAGAAAGTTGGATGAGGAAATACTGCTTTAAGCAGTGTGTCTTTATCCATCTCTCCTGCAAGGGCAGCACTTATTATTCCTATAATCTCTTCTGCATTAGGCGCTAATATTTCAGCCCCGTTTATAAAATTTTCTTCATCGGTATATAAAATTACCAGTCCGTTTTCACTGTTTAATACAGCTCCGCTTATTCCAAGACGATTTAGTGGAAAAACAGTTTTTTTACCTTCCATTTTCCCGGCAGCTGCGTAATTTAAAGGAATTGTATAGATAAATTTTGGAATATTATCAAGGCTTAGTTTTTCTTTTTTGCCCAAAATCCGGTTTGCTACATTCAGCGCCTCGGCCCTTGCTGCGTGGGCTAGCATAAGTTTTGCATTCACATCTCCAATTGCGAAAACATTTGGCAGAGTAGTTTGAAAATATTCATTTGTATCAATTCCTTTTGAAATTTTTAAATTAGGAGTTTTTATCATCCATGTATTTGGAATTCTGCCGGTTGCAACTAAAAGCAAATCAGCTTCTTTTTTGCCGTTATTCGTTTGAATTTCTACTTTTTTATTTGCAACAGCTTTGGTTATAGATGTGTTAGGAACTAAATTTATGCCTATTAACTTCAACTGCTCTTGTAGTTTTTCAACAATTTCAGGAGCTATTTTTTTAGAAATATTTTCATGTCTATAAATTAAATCAACTTTTACACCAAGTGCTGCAAAATATCCTGCAAATTCAAGCCCAATTGGGCCACTTCCGTATATTGCGATATGTTTTGGCAATTGAGTTAAAGAAAACACTTCTTTTGAAGTGATTATTTTTTTGTTATCAACTTCTATTCCATCAGGTACTCTTGGGTGAGAACCAGTCCCAATTATTATATATTTTGCTTTTAAAATTTCTCCATTTACTTCTATACCTTCATCGGTTACATATCCTTTTGCTTCTAAAACTTCTACGCCTGCGGCTTTTAACTGCATTTTAATAGCCTCAGTATTTTTTTTAATCCTATCAAATGTTTTGTTAAGTAATTTTTCTACATTAACTTTTGCCTTTTCAATAAAAACATCTTCACTTGATTCTAAAACTGTTTTAGCCCTATGAAGCATATTTTTTGAAGGAATACATCCTGCATGCAGACAATTTCCTCCTAAAAAATTTAAATCTTTTTCTATTAACGTGACTTTAAGCCCTGCTTTTGCCAAAACAACGGCGGCTGCATAATTAAGTCCGCCCCCCAAACATATTACATCTCTCATTTTATCCCTTTAATTTCATTTTTAAAATCATTTACAAATTTAGCCGCTTCCACGCCGTTTATAATTCTATGATCAAATGTAAAAGTAACTTTTATTTTTCCGTCAATTAAACTTCCAACAGCCATTATACCGCTATCTTTATCATTTATTAAAGCGCTAAATCTTTTTATATTAAACATTCCAAGATTGCTAAGTCCAAAAGTAGAGTTTGTTAAATCTTCAATAGTAAGTCTTTTTGTCTTAATTTCTTTTAACCATTCATTTATTTCATTTAAAGTTTTTTCTTCTGCTTTTTTAATTACAGCCATATAAAGTCCATCATTTCTACTAACTGCAACAGATATGTTTGAAGCAGGGTAGGTAAGTAAGCTATTGTCTTTTAAAACACTTCTTGTAAGCGGATTTTTTTGCATAGCATTTGCTAAAGCTTTAATTAAAATGGCCGTCAATTTAATGCCTTCTTTTTTTTCAATTTCTATTTCTTCAAATATAAAGAATATAGGTTTTGTAAGTGAATTTTCAACATTTTTGATAACAGCCAACTGATTTGCGTTAAGTTTTATTGTTTTTGCGATATTATTTGTTTTTATATAATTTAATACTTCAGTTTCTCTTATTTTATGGTTTAATTTGAATTCATTTATGTCTAAATTGTATTCATTTATTAATTTAGCTGCTTTTTTTGTAAAATATCTGTTTAGCAAAAATTCGTTAATATCTTTTTCGTGGGCGGGTTTTGGAAGGGCATTTTCATTTTGAAGTTTTTCTATATCAATGTTATACTCTTTTGCTTTTTTCTTTGCCACAGGTGATGCATTGCCGGAAATTGATTGTTCTGAAGAAGAAGTCAGTTCGTTAATTAATTTATCAATATCTATTTCTTCACTACTTGGCTTCTTGGAACTTAAAACTTGGCTACTTGGCTTCTTGGAACTTGAAACTTGGCTACTTGGTTCTTGCCCACTCTTCTCAATTATTGCAATAACGCTTTTTACCGGAACTTCATCCCCAACATTAGCTAAAATTTTTTTAACAACACCGTTTTCGTAGTTTTCTATATCCATGGTGGCTTTGTCGGATTCCACTTCAACTAATTTGTCGCCTTTTTTTACAATATCCCCAACACTAACATACCATTTAACAATTTTACCTTTATCCATTGTGTCGGATAAAATAGGCATTGTAACTTTATATTCCATTTTGGGCCTTCCATTTAAGGATTTTTTGAGTTATTTTATCGGGTGTAGGAATTGAAGCGAGTTCAAGTTTTCTGTTATAAGGAATAGGAACTTCTTCTCCAGCAATTCTAAGAAGTGGTGCGTCTAAATTGTAAAAACACTCTTCTATAATCTCGGCGGCTATTTCAGCTCCCATTCCGCCTGTTTTATGGTCTTCTTCTACAATTACACATTTTTTTGTTTTTTTAATAGACTCTGCTATTGTTTCAATATCTAGGGGTCTAAGAGAATTTAAATCAATAATTTCAGCGTCAATTCCTGCTTTTTCAAGCTCTTTTACAGCTTCGATTACATCATATCTCATTTTAAAATAAGTAAGTATTGTTAAATCTTTTCCCTTTTTTACAACTTCTGCTTTAAAAGGATTGAAGTTTTCAATTTCTTTAAACTCCATATCAACCGGATAAAGCAGTTCATGTTCAAGAAAAATTACGGGGTCGTTGCTGAAAATAGCCCATTTTAACGCATGGTATGCATATGTTGCATTGCTTGCACACAAAACATAAAGTCCGGGAACTGAGCTGAGCATTGTTTCATAATTTTCACTGTGCTGGGCGGCAAGCTGACGAGATACACCCCCAGCCATTCTAATAGTAAGCGGCAGGGTGATTTTTCCCCCGCTCATATATCTGAGTTTACTTGCATGATTTATAATTTGGTCAAATGCAAGAAGCGAAAAATTTTCTGTCATTATTTCGGCTATCGGCCTAAGTCCTCCTATGGCCATACCGACCGCATTTCCCACAATACTGAGTTCCGCTATAGGAGTATCGATTACCCTTTTTTTTCCGTATTTGCTGAAAAGTCCTTCGCTTACCCTGTAACTTCCCCCGTATCTTCCTACATCTTCACCGAGAATAACTATACTTTCATCTTCCGCCATTGATTCGTCAATGGCTCTGTTTAATGCCTCACGATACAACATTTTCACACTCCTTGCAATATACATCTTTATATAATTCATCTATTTCAGGTTCCGGGGAATTAGCTGCAAATTCGACGGCCTCTTCAATTTCTTTTTCTACTTTTTTATCCGTTTGATTAAAATATTCTTTTTCAACAATTCCTTCTTTTATGGCTCTGTTTTTTAGATTTTCAATAGGGTCTCTTCTTTTAAAAATATCTATTTCTTCTTCACTTCTGTATTTTCCGGCATCGCTCATAGAATGCCCTTCGTATCTGTATGTTTGGGCTTCTATAAAATAAGGTCCGAGGCCGTTTTCTATATATTCTTTTGCCTTTAAAACCTCATTATAAACCTCGCATACATCCATTCCGTCAATTCTAACGGCCGGCATATAATTTTTTGCCTTTTTGTAAAGCTCTTCAAAAGGGCTGACCCATCCGATTCTTGTGCCTATTGCGTAGAAATTATTTTCTATAAAAAATATAATCGGAAGTTTCCATGCGGCGGCTAAATTGATACTTTCAAAAAAAGCGCCTCCGTTTGTGGCTCCGTCTCCGCCTATTGCAAAAACCCCTGCATTTTCACCCTGAATTTTCCTGGCATATGCGCAGCCTACAGCCATAGGAAACTGGCCTCCTACAATTGCATCTCCTCCGTAAAAACTGAGTTTTGGCTCGAAAAGGTGCATACTTCCGCCTTTTCCTTTTGAAATTCCTGTTTTTTTACCGAAAAGTTCGGCCATTATGAGTTTAGGCTCCATCCCCCTTGCAACTGCAAGCACATGCTCACGATAATGGGTAAAAACATCACCTTTGTCAAATGCCTGCATAGTTCCGACACTCACAGCCTCCTGACCTATATCAAGATGTAAAAACCCAGCAATATTCCCTTTCATATACTCCTGTTTTGCAGCTTCTTCAAAACGGCGTCCCAGTTTCATCAGATAATAAAATGTTTTTATTTCACTAACTTTCATTTCCAAACTCCTCAATTGCTTCAAGTAGAGGTATCATATACATTAGAGCTGGACCTCCGTGCATTAAAACGGCCTGAAATCCCGCATCTAAAATTTCATCTTTTGTTGCTCCAAGATTTAGAGCGTTTTTTGTATGAAATGCTATGCACCATTGACACTGAGCCGCAACAGCCAAAGATATATTTATAAGTTCTTTGTTTTTAGCGCTAATTGCAGAATCTTTTTCAGCCCTCTGCATAAAATTTAAAAAAGACTGAATCTCTTCGGGTTTGTTTTTTTTAAGCTCTTCTAATAATTTTCCGATTTCCTGTAATTTTTCCTTCATTTTCCCTCCTTAAAAGTTTTATATCTATATTTTAACTCTTCAAACTTAAAATGAACTTAATTATAATATTTTTGCCGCCTCTTCAAGCGAAGTAAAATAGAGTCTGTTTTGATTTTCAAGATAATTTATTGTATCAAGAAAACTTTCTTTTCCAAGCAGTATAGGAATATATTTGTCATTGTTTAAAATTTTTACAATAGATAAAGCATCCGTCATATATTGAGGGGTTATAATTACAAAAATAATATCGCCCAAATTTTTTACTGTTTCAAGGGCTGCTTTGTACCTTTCATCTGTCGCATCTCCTATTACATCGATAGGGTTGTTGTGAGACCAGGTAGGAGGAAGCACTTTATTTAATTTCTCAATTGTTTTTTTATCGAGTTCTTTAATTTTAGCGTATTGACTTACCAAATCGGTAAGAATTGTTCCAGGACCTCCTGCGTTTGTAACGATAATTACTTCTTTTGCCTTATATTCCGGCGAATAAATTAAACTCTCAATAGAGTTTTTAAATACAGCTCCTGCATTTTCACTTAAAATTTTAAACATTTCAAAATCTCCTGCTAAATTTCCTGTATGGGAAAATGCAGCTTTTTTGGCGGCTTTGCTTTTTCCTGCTTTAAAAATTAAAATATCTTTTTTTGAGTTCCTAATAGCTTTTAAAAACTCTTTTCCGTATTGAATACCCTCAGCATAAATTGAAATTGTTTTACAATTTTTTTGATTATTTAATTCATTTATGGCATTTGCAAAATTAAAATCAGCCATATTTCCCATTGAAATAATATGGGAAAATCCTATTTTATTTTGGGCAGCTTTATCCATAATTGCAGTTAAAACCGCACCTGACTGGGAAATAAGCCCTATATCCCCTTTATAAATTGAGCTTTTTGCAAAGGTTAAATTAAGTTCTTTATCAGCGTTGTAAATTCCGAGACAGTTAGGTCCTACAATGTTTAAATCATATTTTATTGCCAGTTCTTTTAATTTTTTTTCAGCTTCAATATTTCCAATTTCTTTAAAGCCGGCAGAAATAATTATAAAATTTTTACAGCCTTTACATGCCATTTTTTCAACTGTGTCTAATACAAACTTGGTAGGAATTGCAATTACAGAAGTATCAATAGGAGGTAGTTCGTCAATTGATTTATAAACTCTTTTGTCAAAAAGGGTGTTTAAATGAGGGTTTACAAAATAGATGTTTGCTTTTGAATTTAGTGCATTTTTGGCTATTGCGTATCCGACTTTCTCCTCTTTGTCGGTTGCCCCAAATATTGCTATATTTTCATTTTTAAAGATTGAGTGTTTTTTAGAATAAAAAGTTTTTTTATTTTTTTTACCTTCTTTTATTCTTACATCAACTGCAATTGCACCTTTTTCATTTACGATTAAAGGATTTATGTCAAATTCTGTTATATTTTTATTGTTAAACATAATCTGAAGTTTTTTAATTACATCTATTACAGCGCCTAAATTATATTTTTTGCCCCTGAACTCAGGAAATATTTTTGAAATTTTTGTTTTTTTAATTGCCTTTGTTATTTCATTTTCATCCGCATTTGTGTCAATATAAGTTATGTCTTTTTCGATTTCTACTAATGTCCCTCCGCTTCCAAAAATTAAAACCTCTCCAAAAATTCCGTCAAATTTCCCGCCGATAATAAGTTCAATTCCTTTAACTTCTTCTTGAATTAAAAACTCACTATTTTCATCAAAAGAGATATCGTGTTTTTTAAGATTATTTAAAATTATTTCTTTTGCTTTTTTTAATTCATCATTATTTTGAATATCTGTAATTACCCCTCCAATATCACTTTTATGAACAGGTAAATCTATTTTTAAAACACAAGGAAATGTATCAAAGCTTAAAATTTCATTTATTTTTACTCTTTTTTCTTTTGGAGTGGGGATGTTATATTTTTGTATTAGATTCATTTTAATTCCTCAAATATTTTTTGCAACTCTTCTTGAATTTCTTTTATAATTGCTTCAAGATGTTCCTCTGATATAAAACTTTCGGCATAAATCTTATAAATATCCTCCGTGCCGCTCGGTCTAAACGCCATCCATGAATTTTTCGTTACAATTTTCATACCTCCGATAGGTTCGTTATTACCAGGTGCTTTTGTATAGATTTTTTCTATTTTTTCTCCGGCGAGTGTTTTTATATTTAAATGTGTAATTGATTTTAAAATTTCTTTTTGTTTCTTTGTAGCAGGGGCGTCAATTCTTTTATAATAGCTTTTGCCAAAATCTGCTTCAAATTCAGAATAAATATCTGCAATGTCTTTTTTGGTTTTTGCCATAATTTCTATTGCAAGGAGATTCATTATTATACCGTCTTTATCACTGCTCCAGGGGCTTGCATCGTATCTTAAAAAGCTGGCCCCAGCACTCTCTTCTCCGGCAAATCCGAGCTGTCCTTCGTATAAACCTTCTGCAAAATATTTAAATCCCACAGGTGTTTCATAAACTTCCACGCCAAGAGAATCTGCAACTCTATCAATCATAGAAGAAGTTACAACTGTTTTTCCTACTTTCAAATGTTTTGGCCAGTTTCTATGTTTAAAAAGATACCACATTGCAACTGTTAAATAATGGTTTGGATTAATAAGTCCTCCTTTAGGAGTTACAATTCCATGTCTGTCTGAATCGGTATCGTTTCCAAAGGCTAAATCATAATTGTCTTTTAGTTTTAAAAGATTTTTCATAGCATAAGGGCTTGAGCAGTCCATTCTTATTTTGCCGTCTTTATCAGAAGGCATAAATGAAAATGTAAAATCAACTTCACCATCTTTTATATCAAAATCGACCCCCCAGATTTCATTAATTTTTTTATATACGGGAATTGCGCTTCCTCCAAGAGGGTCTGCAGCTATTTTTAATTTTGAATTTTTAATTAAGTCCATATCAACTATTTTGTTTAAATTTTTAACATAAGGCGTTATAAAATCGTCTGTTTTTATTTTTTTGAGTGCAATTTCATAATCTATTGTTTTATAATTTTTGTTTTCCAAATAAAAATTTGCTTTTTTTTCTATTGTTTTTGTTATATTTGTTTCGCTTGCGCCTCCGTTTATGGCATTATATTTAAATCCTCCGTCTTCCGGGGGGTTATGCGAAGGCGTTATAACTATTCCGTCCGAGTTTTTATTTTTTTTGTTGTGCTCAATTATTGTGTGTGAAATTACAGGAGTAGGGGTGTAATCGTTATTTATTACAACTTCTATGTCATTTGCGCAAAGTACCCTTATAGCGCTCATTTCAGCCGGAGTAGAAAGTGCGTGGGTGTCTTTCCCTATAAATACCGCTCCTGTAATAGATTTTTCTTTTTTATAATCGGCAATTGCCTGAGCAATTGCAAAAATATGCTCTTCATTGAATGTTTTATTATTTGCACTTCCCCTGTGACCACTTGTACCAAATGAGACTCTTTCATTTTTATCTTTTGGATTTGGTTTTAGATAAAAATAGTTTGAAATAAGTTTAGGTATATTTGTTTTCATTTTTCAACTCCCATTAATGGATATGCTATTTTTAGAAGTTTTTTATCAAGTGAATATGTTGAGCTTTCAATTTCTTCTAAATCTCTTAAAATAAATTTATCATCAAAATAAGTAACAATTTTATTTGGGTTGTTTTTTATATTATCAAGTGCAGTTACTACAAATTCAGAGGCTCTTAGTCTTTCAATTACAGTAGGGCTTCCGCCTCTTTGAATATGTCCTAAAACAGTTAGACGACTTTCAAAACCTATTTCTTTTTCAAACCACTCTTTTATTTTTTCACTTATTTTAAGTCCTTCTGCAATAATCGCTATAAAATAATCTCTTCCGTTTTTTATTTCTTTTAAATATCTTTTTTTAAGATTTTCGAGATTATATTCCTCTTCTGGAATCAAGCACATTTCAGCTCCGTTTGCAACAGCGCTGGTCAGTGCTAAATATCCGCACTCCCTTCCCATTGTTTCTATTACAAAAGCCCTGCTGAATGAACTTGCCGTATCCCTTATATCATCGACGGCGTTTCTTATTATATTTAAAGCAGTATCCACCCCGATGGAGTATTCATTTAAAGGTATGTCGTTGTCAATTGTGGCAGGTATTCCCATAAACGGAACTTTAAATTCGTTATAAAAAACATTCAAAGCCCTGAAACTTCCATCACCCCCCAAAATTACAAGTGCGTCTATATTATGCTTTTTAATATTTTCAAAGGCTTTTTTTCTGTAATTTTTATCATACCATCTAATTGAGCGGGCGGATTTTATAACTGTTCCGCCTCTATATATAATTCCGCTTACATCTTTAAAAGAAGCTTTTTTTATATCTCCATCAATTAAGCCTTCTAAACCTCTGTAAACAAAATATGGTGTAAAGCCTAATTCATAAGAATATTCAACAAATTTTTTAATGGCATTGTTCATACCGCTGGAATCTCCTCCGCTGCATAAAATTGCTATATTCATTTTTTTCTCCTTATAATTTATCTGCATAGTAACTGCTTCTAACTAATTCACCACTTGCAACCGCTTCAAATCCTATTGAGTAAGCCAATTTTTCAAGAATTTTAAATTCTTCATGAGAATAATATTTTTTCACAGGATAATGATGAGGTGAGGGACGAAGATACTGGCCTATTGTAATTTGAGAAACTCCTGCATTTTGTAAATCTATTAATGTTTTTTCAATTTCTTCAAAATCCTCACCAAATCCTACTATTAAAGAAGATTTTGTTATTTTGTATTTTGAATAGAATTTAAGAATTTTTAGAGATAATTCATAAGATGATTTAGGCTTTAGTTTTTTATGGAGTCTTTTTACTGTTTCTATATTATGAGCTAATTTATCTGCACTTGAAGTAGCTAATAAAGATAAAGCCTCTATATCACCTCTGAAATCAGGTGTTAGAGCTTCTATTTTAGTTTCAGGATTAATTTCTTTTATTTTTTCAATTGTCCTGTGCCAGTGAATGCTTCCAAAATCTTCTAAATCATCCCTGTCAACCGATGTTATTACGACATATTTAAGTTTCATTTCTTTTATGGCGTTTGCTACTTTTTCAGGCTCAGCTTCATTGATTTTTTGAGGCTTTCCCTTATTAACACCGCAAAATCTGCAGTTTCTGGTGCATACATTTCCCAAAATCATAAAAGTGGCAGTGCCTCTTGCGAAGCATTCGCTTATATTCGGGCATTTTGAAGAGTAGCAGACGGTATTAACGCCGTATTTATCGATAATGTTTTTTGTAGTTGAAATTACCTCTTTGCTTGGGGCTGTAACTTTAGGCTTCATCGAAAACTTCTTTTATTATTTTTTTTAAATCTTTTTTTACTTCTTCAATTGAAATGTCAATTCCTTCATTTTTAAAGGATGTGGCTTTTATTCCTTTTAAATTGCAGGGATTTATTTTATTGAAATTATCTAAATTTGGATTTATGTGTATGGAAATCCCGTGATTTGAGCGGCATTTTTCATAATGAAACCCGAGGGACGCTATTTTTCTGTTTTGAATGTAATATCCTGGCTTTTTTTTGTCATAAAAAACGGGTTTGTCAAATTTATTGAAAAATTTGTTTAAAACTGTTCTTATTTTTTTAAAAAACAAAGGGGGGTTGTTTACATTAAATATAAAATAAAGCATCAATGTCCCTTCGTCAAAATATGTAATGCTGCCGCCTCTTTTAACGGGGGTGGCAAAAGGGAAAAGTTTTGCTTCTTTTTCTCCAACAGTATATACAGGATAATGTGTTGCAAAAAGCAAAAAATTTTCTTTTAAAGAAGTTAACTTCTCCTGTAATAATAAAAACTTATTATATTTTAGTAATCCTAAATCTTTAAAATTTATTTCTGAGAATTTGTTTTCCAAGTTCCACTCCCGGCTGATTGTATGTATTTATTCCAAGCAGGCTTCCTATGGCGCTTGTTAAAATTTCATAATACATTATTAAATTTCCCGCATTTTTTTCATTTATTTGTGAAATTGTTATTAAATCTATCGGATAATTTTTACTAAGCAGTGCTTCAAGCGTGGAGTCGCATTCTTTGTTTATCAGTTCGTTAAATGTATGGGCATTTACAAAATCTGTTGCTTCTAAATAAGGCAGATTAATATCAGGAATTGTTAATTTGCTTTGAAAATTTTCTATTTTTACAAATGTAAGTGTTTTTTTGCCCATACCTTCCATCAAAAGCTGTAAGAATGAGTGTTGGTCTATACTTCCTATGTGACCTACCGGCATTATCTCTTTGCCGTCTTTTCCCAAAGATTCGCCAAACAGCTGAACAAACCAGTCTTTAAATGAAGAGAGCATATTGGAATAGGCAAACATTACATTTATGGGATATTTTTGATAATTTTGGGCATAAAAGGCGGCTTTTTTGTTTAAATGCCATTCTTTTTTTTGAAAAAATTTTTCCCTGAATTCTTTTGCACCTTCAAGCAGATTTTTTACATTAAGCCCGGCGGCTTTAAGCGGAACAGTTCCCACTGCGCTTAGCACGGAAAATCTTCCGCCTACATTACTCGGGATATGAAATGTTTCCAGATTCCATTTCTTGGCGAATTTGTCAAGAGGAGAATTTTCGTCGGTTATTATTTTTAAATTTTTTGCATTTTTACCTAAATTGAATTTTTTTATTATTTCTTTAAAAATAGAAATTGTTTCTATTGTTTTTCCCGATTTTGAGATAACAAAAAAGAGAGGATTAGTTATTTCTTTTAATTTTTCTTCAATGTCCACAGGGTCCGGATTCTCAAGAAAAATCATTGTTTTCAGTTTTCTTTTAAAAATATTGTAAATAGCTTTCGCCCCAAGGGAGCTTCCGCCTATTCCTATTACAACCACTTCATTATATTCTGCGCCAAAGTCAATATCCAAAAATTTTTGAGAATGCTCAGGCAGACGGTAATATCCTATTTCTCTGCTTTCAAATTCTTTTAAAATATTGTCATACGCTTTTTGCTCCAACTTTTTATTGTCGTAATCAAAAAATAAACTGTAATTCATTGAACGCCCCTTCAATCATATAATTTAAAAATATTATATCACTTATTATAAACTTTGAGTAAATTTTAAGCGAAAATTAAGCAAAACTGAGTTATAATTTCCAAAAGGAAAAAAATGAAAACAAAAAACATATTACTTGAAAATTTTCCTGAGAAACTTATAAATCTTAAAGAAATAGCTCTTAATCTCTGGTGGAGCTGGAATCCAAGGGCAAGGGAATTATTTAGACAAATAGATCCATATTTATGGGAAGAGTTAGATCATAATCCTATTTCCCTTCTTAATAGGCTTGATGATAATGATTTTAAAACTCTTTTAAATAATAAAGAATTTATGAAAGAATATCATCTTGTTTCGGCGCTTTTTAAAGATTATTTAAATACTTCCAAAATTTATACAGATGAAAATACCCTTCCAGTGGCTTATTTTTGTGCGGAATTCGGTTTGCATCATTCTATCCCTATTTACAGCGGAGGCCTCGGTTTTTTGGCCGGCGATATTTTAAAAGAGGCAAGCGATATGAATCTGCCTTTTGTAGGTGTAGGATTTATGTATTCAAACGGTTATTTAAAACAGGTAATAGGAAGTGACGGATGGCAAAACAGTGAAAATCAAAATATCAATAAAGATGAAGCGCCAATTGAAAGGGTTATGGATAAAGACGGGAAACAGCTAATAATCCAGGTCCCTTTTATAGACCCTCCGATTTATACGGCTGTATGGAAAGTAAATGTAGGAAAAGTTGAACTTTATCTTTTGGATACCGATATAGAGCAAAATTCACCGTGGGACAGGGGAATAAGCTCTCATCTTTATACCCCCGATATGAATCAGAGGCTACGTCAGCAAATTGTTTTAGGAATAGGCGGCTATGCAGTTCTTGAAGCACTGGGTATTAAATATTCAATTCTACATCTAAATGAGGGTCATCCAGCATTTGCGCTGTTTGAGAGAATCAGGTATTTTATAAATCAGGGATTTAGTAAAGAAGAAGCTATACAAAAAGTAAAACAGACTTCTGTTTTTACGACTCATACGCCTCTTGCCGCTGCAACAGATATATATTCTTTTGAAAATGTGGGCAGTTATTTTAAAGATTATGTAAAAACACTTAATATGGATTTAAATGAATTTTTTTCTTTTGGAATAAATCCGGATAATCCTCATGGATTTAATATGACGATACTAGCCATGAGTTTAAGCAATAATATTAATGCGGTATCAAAAAAACATAAAAATGTAACAGAAAATATCTGGAAAAATTTTTTAATTAAAAAAAATAAAAAAATAGATTATGTAACAAACGGGATACATATTCCCACATGGATAAACTATGATTTGTATAAACATTATGATGAGATAATAGGAAGCTGGCTTGAAATACAGGATGATATAAACTGTTTTGATATGGTTGATGAAATAGATGATAAAAAACTTTGGAAAATGCATCAAAAATATAAAATAGATATGATTGAATTTATTAATGAAAAAGATAGAAATAAGTGGGAAAACGGCGCTGACCCGTTAGTTGTAATAGCCGAGGGCGCATTGCTTGACAGTGATATTTTAACCATTACTTTTGCAAGAAGAATGACAAGCTATAAAAGACCTGATTTGATATTGAAAGATATTGAAAGGCTTTATTCCATTATTCATAATCCTAAAAAGCCGATTCAAATTATTTTTGCCGGAAAGGCGCATCCTGCCGACACCCCAGGAAAACAGATAATTCAAAGAATTTTTAAAGTTTGTGAAGACCCGAGAAGCAAGGGGAGAATTGCTTTTATTGAAGATTATAATGAAGAAATTGCAAAATATTTAATAAGAGGCAGTGATATCTGGCTTAATAATCCCCTTTTGCCGCTTGAGGCAAGCGGTACAAGCGGAATGAAAGCCGGGATTAATGCAACAGTTCATTTATCTACACTTGACGGATGGTGGCCTGAGGGATACAACGGCAAAAACGGGTTTGTTATAGGGGGTGAGTCAAGCGATGATGTAAAAGATGCTGAAAGTATTTATGAAAATCTGGAAAAAATCGCCGAACTATATTATGACAGAGACGACAGCGTATATTCAAAAAAATGGATTCAGATTCAAAAAGAGGCAATAAAATCAATTACACCCAAATTTTCCGCAAGACGTATGATGAAAGATTATTTAAACAAATTTTATTTGCCAATCTCAACAAATTTAAGGAGGGAAAATGATACAGATAAAAAAAAGAAAAAATAAAGCATGGGTCAGTTTTTATTTTAATAATGAAGCAAATGAGGTTTATATAATGGGAAGCTGGAATAAGTGGGAAAAAGAACCTATGAAAAGAAAAAAAGACGGAAGCTTTTATATAAGAAAATCGCTTCCTGTTAATCAGACTTATGAATTTGGATATTTGGCAGACGGAAAATGGCTGAATGACGAAAATTGTGAGAAAATAAATTCACCGTTCGGTTCTGAAAATTCTGTATTGAAATTATGAATTATAAGGAGAAAGAATGAGAGAATATACAGCGGTTATTATGGCGGGGGGGTTTGGTACAAGAATTCAACCTTTAACACATTCAACCCCAAAACCTATGCTGCCGGTAACAAATATTCCTATGATGGAACATATTTTAGAAAAACTGGTGGATTTTGGGATGAAAGAAGTTGTGATTTTGCTTTATTATAAACCAGAAGTTATAAAAAATTATTTTGGTGACGGGAGCAGATGGGGTGTTAAAATCAATTATGTTTTGCCGGACAGTGATTATGGAACGGCGGGGGCTGTAAAAAAGGCTGAAGAATTTTTAAAAAAACCTTTTTTAATAATTAGCGGGGATTTGGTTACCGATTTTGATTTGAAAAAAATTTTTGCTTTTCATGAAGAAAAAAATTCAAAATTAACCATTACATTAACTACGGTAAATAATCCTTTGCAGTTTGGAATTGTAATAGTAAATGAAGATGGGGAGATTGAACAGTTTTTAGAAAAACCGAGCTGGGGAGAAGTTTTTAGTGATACAATCAATACTGGTATTTATATAATAGAACCTGAAATACTTGATTATATCCCTAAAAACACCCCTTTTGATTTTTCAAAAGATCTGTTTCCAAAACTTATGAGTGAAGGAATAAAACTTTATGGATATACTGCAACAGGATATTGGAGGGATGTGGGGAATCCGGATTCGTACAGAGATGTTCATATAGATATATTCAATGGAAAAGTAAAATATAACTATCCAGGGCGCAGAATAAGATATCTTGATGGAATTTTACATTTAATGGGTGAAGCTAAAATCGATAAAAGCGTAGAAATTGTAGGAGAAGTGGTGCTTGACGACGGGGTTGTTTTGGAAAAAGGGGTAAAACTTCAAAACTGCTCAATCGGTAAAAATACCAAAATAGGGATGAATTCCAAAATCAGGGATTCCGTAATATGGGAAAATGTAACTATAGGTGAAAACTGTGTATTTGATTACAGCGTAATTTGTAAAAATACAGTTATTGAAAACGATGTTGTTGCTAAAAACGGATGTGTAATTGCCGAAAATGTAAAAATAGGCAAATTAACACGTATTGAAAAAGATGTGACAATATGGCCGGATAAAGAAATTGAGCCGGCTTCCATTGTAACAAGCAATGTTGTTTTTGGCACCAAACTCAAAAACGCAATTTTTGAAAACGGAATTGCCAAAGGAAAAGTAAATACGGAAATAAGCTGTGATATGGCCTGCAGACTCGGAGAAGCGTTCGGTTCGCTTTTTCCAAAAGGCGCTAAAATAATGGTTGGAAGGGATGAAACAAGAAATGCGAGGATGCTTAAAAGAGCGTTTGTAGGGGGTCTTTTATCAACAGGAATCGATGTAATTGATTTAAAAGCCCTTCCGCCGACTGTTCTCAGATTTAATGTCAATGCTAATGATGAAATAGCGGGAGGTGCGTATTTCAGACTTGCTTTAAGTTCTCCCGGAGATATAGAAATTATTCTTTATAATGAATTTGGTCTTAGAATTAATTCCAACATATCAAAAGCATTGGAGAAAAATTATTTTAATGAAAAGTTCAGAAGGGTTGAATTCAGTGATGTAGGAATGATTCATGATTTTGATGTAAATATTTTTGAATATTGCAATAATTATGAAAATAAAATAAAAGAAATAATTGATCACCAGATAATCAAAGATAATGAGTTTAAAATTGTAATAGATTTAATGTTTGGAATAACAAAAGAAGTGTTTCCAAAATTATTGAATGAAATGAAAATAGAAAATATTATTTTGAATGCATATTCCGATGAAAACAGACTTTTAAATATTTATAATTATAAAGACAGGGCAAAAGAAGAAATAAGTAAAATTGTTACTTCACTTAAATTTGATATGGGTGCAATAATTTTCCCTCACGGCCAAAGATTAAATTTAATTACTGAAAAAGGGGAGGTGCTTGATAAAATAAAAGCATTAATTGCAGTTCTTAATTTACTCAATATTGATGCAAAATTCCAAAATAAAAAATACAAAGTGTTTTTGCCTATGTGGGCCCCTGATTATATGGATGAAAATTTCAAATATTTAGAAATAAAAAGGGGCAAATATTCAAATTTTGATTATAAAAAATTAAAAGAATATGATTTAATAGCAACAATTGACGGAAATTTTGCATTTACTGAATTTGCCCCTCACAGGGATGCTATGTTTAGTCTACTTAAAATAATGGAACTTTTAACAAGACATGACTTAAAACTCGGTGAGATTACCAGTACCGAAACAAATTTCTATTATAAAAAAGAAAAAATAGAATGCCCTCAGTTTAAAAAAGGCAAAGTGATGAAAGAGTTTTTAAAAATTGCCAAAAATAAAAAATATAAAAAAAACGGAGGAATTAAAGTTTATGAAGAAGATAATAACTGGGTCCTTTTGATTCCTGATGAAACAAGCGAACATATAAAAATTTATATTCAGGCAGAAAATTCTGAAATAGGGGAAAAAATGTTTGAACATTATAAAGGTCTGATAAATAAATGGATAGCATAAGCATTCTTTGGCATATGCATCAGCCTTTTTATTACTATAAAAATAAAATTTATCTTCCCTGGGTTTTTTTGCATGCAATTAAAGATTATTACGATATGGCCAATATAGCAGGCAAATACAATGTAAAAACAAGCTTTAATCTTACACCTTCATTATTAATACAATTAAACGAAATAGACGAAAAAAAAGATTATTTTATTTCTCTTTTGCTTAAAAGAAATTTGCAAGATTATGAAAAAAACTTTATTTTAAATATTATAAAAAGCGTTTATGTTGATACAATGGTAAAACCGTATAAGAGGTTTTATGAGCTTTTTAACAAAAAAGATTTGAGTGATAGCGAATTTAATGATTTAGAGGTTTTTTATCTTTTGGGATGGTGCGGGGAAGAGCTTAAAAATAGGAAATTTATTCAAAATTATTTAAATAAAGATACTTTTACTTATGAAGAAAAAGAAGAGCTTGTTTTTTATCTTTTGGAATTTGTAAAAAAAATTATCCCTTTTTATAAATTTTTGCAAGACAGCGGAAAAATTCAAATTACTACAACACCTTTTTCACATCCAATTTTGCCTCTTTTATTTAATATGGAAAATGCAAAAAAAGCAAATCCTTTTGCCGTTTTGCCAAAAATTTATTTTTCACTTAAAGATGATGCAATTATGCATATTAAAAAAGCAAAAGAGGTTTATAAAAAGTTTTTTGGAGTTTATCCAAAAGCCTTTTGGCCGGCTGAGGGGGCTATAAGTGAAGAGGTTATAAAAGCTTTTAAAGAAGAGGGGATTGAAATAACTTTCAGCGGAGATGACGTTTTAAAAAAAGTAGCTGATGATATTTATACCCCTTATGAATTTGAAGGGGTAAAACTCTTTTTTAGAGACAGATATTTAAGCGATTTGATAGGGTTTAATTATAAATATTTTGAAGCTGACGCGGCAGTGAGTCATTTTGAGAGAGAAATAGAAAGCAGAAGCGGAAATATAACTGTTATTTTAGACGGTGAAAATGCATGGGAATATTACAAAAAACCGTATGAATTTTTGCATAAGTTTTATCAGATGCTGGAAAATGAAAATACAAAATTTTTTGATGAGGTTGATAAAACAAAAAAACTAAATAAAATAATTCCAGGCAGCTGGATAAACGGCGATTTTAACACATGGGTCGGAGACGAAGAGAAAAACAGGGCTTGGGAGATGCTTTTTTTATCCAAAAAAGAAATTCCTGAAGATGAGAATTATTTATATGCCGAGGGGAGCGACTGGTTCTGGTGGTATGGAAAAGGGCATACATCTATTCAAAATGAAATTTATGATGAAATATTCAGAAATTATCTAATTGATATTTTTAAAAAACACAACAGGGAGATTCCCGCATACCTGCTTATTAAAAATTTCAATAAAAAACAGTATTTTAAACCCCAAAAGTTTTTATTAACCCCAAAAATAGACGGAAAAACCGATTTTTTTGAATGGGTTGGAAGCGGAGAAATTGAAGAAAATTTTGGGGCTTTGGCTTCAAGTTTACCTAAAATATATTATGCGATTGATGAAAATAATCTTTATTTGAGAATCGATGATACAAATTATCTTTTTGAAGGATTTAAAAATATAAAAGGAAAGATTATTGAAGCGGTTGGTAAAAAAAAAGAATTTTTAAAATTTATTTTAAAAAGTAAAAATTTTGAAATGATTCTTCCAAGTGAAATAATAAAACTTGATATAAATGAAATTTACAAAAACTGGTTTGTATAATGCTTTTTGGGGTACATTTACATCAGCCGGTTGATAATTTTGATAATGTTATAGAAAAAGCTGTAAATGAATGTTATGGCCCTTTTTTTGAGCTTCTTAGCAGATATCCCGAATTTAAATTTTCTTTTCATTCAAGCGGCTGGATTTTTGAAAAAATCAAAAATAATTATTCAGATGTATTTGAAAATATAAAAAAATGCAATATTGAATTTTTTACAGGCGGATTTTATGAGCCGATTTTAGTTTCAATTCCAAGTGAAGATAGAATTTATCAGATTCATAAATTGAATATATTTTTAAAAGAAAATTTTAATGCCACTCCTTCAGGACTTTGGTTAACTGAAAGGGTTTGGGATGATGAAATAGTAAGGGAACTTAAAAAATGCGGTATTGAATATGCAATTGTTGATGATTATCATTTTAAAGCCAGCGGATATAAAGAAATAAATGGATATTATTTAACAGGTATGTTTGAAAAACTTGCACTTTTTCCTATTTCAAAAGAACTTCGTTATGCAATGCCTTTTAAAGAGGTGAATGAAGCTGTTAATTTACTTGAAAATAATCTTGTTATGTTTGATGATATAGAAAAATTCGGTCTTTGGCCGGGAACCAATAAACTTGTTTATAAACAGGGATGGCTAAAAGAATTTATTGAAAAAACAGTTGATGAGTCTTTGCATTTCAGTGAATTTTATAAAAATAACGCTCCAATAGATTATGCATTTATTGAAAACCTCTCATATGAAGAGATGACAGAATGGGCATTGGATGCTAATGATATAATTGAACTTCAAAAAGAAAAAAAACACTGCCGCTTTGCAAAAGGGAGTATTTGGAAAAGATTTTTTTATAAATATAAAGAAAGCAATTATCTGCATAAAAGGATGTTAAGTTGTGTTAAAAATGAGAGTTATTACAAGCTTCAGACAAACGATGTTTACTGGCACGGGATTTTTGGTGGAATTTATTTACCAAATCTAAGGGATAATGCTTATAGGTATTTAATTGAATGTGATAATTTAAAAGGTGAAATTAAAGATATTGATTTTGATGGAAACAGGGAAATAAAAAAAGTTTTTGAAAATTCAATTTTTGTTTTTAATAGTAGTGGCGAACTTATAGAATTTGATGATAGGAAAAATAAATTTAATTTTTTAAATACCATAAAAAGATATAAAGAGTTTTATCATTTACTAAATGAAGAAAAAAAAGATGATAATAAAAAAGTAAAAACAATTCATGAAATGGAAATTAAAAAACCTGAAAATATATATTTTGATGATTATTTCAGGTACTCTTTTGTATTAAGAAAAAAAGACAATATAAATTTAGATAAACTTATAAAAAATGAAATTTCTTATTTAGAGTTAGAATATTATGTTAAGTCTAAGGAAAATGAATTGATTTTTGATACTAAAGAGGGAATCAGTAAAAAATTTAGATTGTTTGATAAAAAAATAGAGTATGAAATTGAAGGTGAGTGCGTTTTAGAATTTAACTTGCATTTTTCAAACTATAATATTGAAGAAGGTGAATTTGAAAGAGATGAGTTTAGTTATTTTGATGAGTATACAAAAAGAAAAGTCACAATTAAATTTAACAGCTCAAAATATTTTGTATATTTAATTAAAACATACAATTTAACAGAAAACGGATTAAATGAAACAATCCAAGGAGTTAGTATTGTAATTGAAAATCCTAAAAAAGGAGAAATTTATTTTGAATAGTTTAAGGTATGATTTATTAAGAGATGAATATGTAATAATTGCTCCAAACAGACTCCATCGTCCTGATATGGTTTATGAAATAAAAACAAAATATCCAAAAATCTGTCCTTTTTGTCCGGGAAATGAAGATATGAGTGAAAAGGATATTTTAAGATTTGAAAAAAACGGCAAATGGGTTTTAAGGGTTGTGCCTAATAAATTCAGAAGTCTTGCAATTGAAAATCCATATTATTTTAAAGAATATGAAGCCGGAAGCTATGGAGCTCACGAAATTATTATAGATACTTCTAGACACATAAAATTTTTTGAATTTGAAAAAGAAGAATTTATAAATTTATTTAAAGCAATAAAATTTAGATTTTATGATTTAAAAAAAGATCAAAAATTAAAATATTTTACCTGCTTTAAAAATGAGGGAATAAAAGCAGGAGCAACTCAGCCTCATCCTCATACACAAATTTTAGCGCTTCCGCTTATTCCAATTAATAAAATAAGAGAAATTGAAAGATATAAAAGATTTTTTGAAGAAAATGCAAAAACAATTTTTGAAAAGTATTTAGAAATAGAAAATTTAAAAATTTTTGAAAATGATGAATTTTGTGCGCTTTTGCCAAAAGCTAGTAAATTTGCTTTTGAAGTGAGGATAATTAGTAAAAAAAGAGGAAATGATTTTGATGAAGATAAACTTTCAGAAGTTTTTGAATATCTAAAAATTATGCCAAAAATTATAGGGGAGTTTGATTTTAATATTGTTTTTAATTTTTTGCCTTTTGAAGAAGGAGGAGAGTGGTTTAATTTTAATATAGAAATACTTCCAAGGCTATTTAATATAGCAGGAGGAGAACTTAGCGGGATTTATACGAATGTAGTTGCTCCTGAAATTGCAAAAAAGGCGTTTGATGATTTTAGCAGTTGATATAGGAGGGACGTTTTTCAGGTATAAGTTTAGAGAAATTTTTGAGGTTAAAAATACAAAAGAGATTGATGTTTTAAAAGAGATTTTAAATTTAATTGAAAAATACAAACCTTCAAAACTTGGAATTTCTTTTGCCGGACAGGTAGATAATGGCAAAATCCTTTCATCACCAAATATCGATATAAAAAGCATTGATTTAAAAGAGTATATAAAAATACCTTTTATTTTAGAAAATGATTTAAATTGTGCTGCAGTTGCTGAGAGCAGATATTGGAAAAGTAAATTTTTAGTTGCACTCTATTCAGGCACTGGACTTGGGGCTGGAATAATTGAAAATGGAAAATTAGTTAGAGGTTATATGAATTTAGCAGGGGAAATTGGACATATTCCTTATAAAAAAACTAAATTTGTTTGTGCTTGTGGAAAAAATGATTGTTTAGAATTTTATGCCAGTTCTAAAATTGAAAAAATTGGAGGTAAATTTCAAGAGTATAAAGAGGCTTTAAATAAAGCAGTTGGAACTATGGCAAGTTTATTTAATCCTGAAATTATTGTTTTAGGAGGAGGCTATTATTTACATCATAAATTTGAAATAGATAAAAAATATATTCCAAATTTTGATAAAGTAGAAATTAAAATTACAAAATTAAAAGATGCTTCGTTAATAGGGGCCGAAATTTTAGCAAAGGAAGAGTTATGAATATAATGTTTGCAAGCAGTGAAGTTACACCTTTTGCCAAAACAGGAGGCTTGGCAGATGTAAGTGCCGCTTTGCCTAAGGCTTTAAGTAAGTTAGGGCATAATGTAAAAATAGTAATGCCTAGATATTATAGTATAAATCCAGCAAATTTAGAAAAACTCCCATTTAGTATAGGGGTGCATGTTGGAGGTCTTGGGACACTTTGGGCTGGAGTTTATAAAAGTATTTTACCTAATACAAATGTGGAAGTCTATTTTATAGATTATGAGGAGTTTTTTGGAAGAAAAGGAATATATACTGATTATAACGGATATTCATATCCTGATAACGATAAAAGATTTATATTTTTTACAATAGCTGTATTTGAACTTGCACTTGCTCTTAAATTTGATGTTGATATTTTTCATTTTAACGATTGGCAAACTGCAAGTGGTACAGCTTTACTTAAATATAGATACAATTGGCTTTTTCCAAAAAGTAAAAGCGTTTTAACAATTCATAATCTTGAACATCAGGGAGTTTGTAGTAAAGAAGCGTTTAATTACCTGATGATAGACTGGAAGCATTTTAATTTGTATGAATTTGAAGCAATGGGTCTTACAAATTTATTAAAAGGAGGTATTGCAGCGGCTGATAAAATAACAACTGTTTCACCTACCTATGCAAAAGAGATACAGACCCCTGAATTTGGATTTGGTCTTGAAGAACATATAAAAGCGCATTCTCATAAACTTGTTGGAATATTAAACGGGGTTGATTATGATGAATGGAACCCAAAAACAGATAAACTGATACCTTTTAATTATGATATTGAAAATATTGAAGTTAAAAAACTAAATAAATTAGCTCTTCAAGAGAGAATGGGACTGGAGAAAAACGAAAAAAAGTGCCTAATAGGTTTAGTAAGCCGCTTTGCAAAACAAAAGGGAATAGAACTTATTGCACAGGCTATGGAAGGGCTTTTAGGATTGAGTGCAGATTTTGTTTTCCTTGGAAGTGGTGAAAAATGGGCTGAGCGGTTTTTTAGCGATGTAAGTAGTAGATATCCAAATTTCAGGATATGGGTAGGGTATAATAATGAACTTGCACATTTAATAGAAGCAGGAAGTGATTTGTTTTTGATGCCAAGTCTTTTTGAACCGTGCGGGCTTAATCAGATGTATTCTCTGCGTTATGGAACTCCTCCTATTGTAAGGGCTATAGGTGGGCTTAATGACACGATTGAAAATTATAATCCTTTTACAAAAGAAGGTGATGGTTTTAAATTCTGGGAGCCTTCAAAAGATGCTTTATGCAATACTGTAAAATGGGCTGTTGATACATATTACACTGATGATTATAAAATTATTCAAAAAAGAGGAATGAAAAAAAGATTTTCTTGGCAGAGAAGTGCAAAAGAGTATGAAAAAATTTATAAAGAGGTATTATGAAAGAGCTTGATTTATATCTGTTTAAAGAAGGGACACACAGATATCTTTATAAACATTTAGGGAGTTTTATAAAGAAAAACGGAGTGTTTTTCAGGGTATGGGCTCCGCATGCAAAAAATGTAAGTGTAATGGGTGATTTTAATAATTGGGACAAAAATGCAAATCCTTTAACTAAAAACGGAGAATTTTGGGAAGGATTTGTTGAAAATGCAAAAAAAGGCGATAAATATAAATATTTTATAATCGGGGCTTATAATCAGGAATTGGAAAAAATAGACCCATTTGCAAGATATTTTGAAAAACCTCCAAAATCTGCAAGTATTATTTGGGAAGATAATTACAAATTTAATGATGAAAAATGGCTTAAAAAAAGAAATCAAAATTTTGATAAACCTTTTAGCATTTATGAAGTTCATCTAGGAAGCTGGAATAAAGAGTATGATAATTATGTAGATTTAGCACATGCATTAAGTAAATATGTAAAAGAGATGGGCTATACACATATTGAGCTTATGCCTATAACAGAATATCCATTTGATGGGTCATGGGGATATCAAGCAGTGGGGTATTTCGCACCTACGGCAAGATATGGAAAGCCGGAAGAATTTAAAAAATTTGTTGATATTATGCATCAAAATGATATTGGAGTTATACTTGATTGGGTGCCAAGCCATTTTGCTGTTGATGGGCATGGGCTTATTACATATGATGGAACAGCTTTATATGAACACCCTTCACCCCTAAAAGGATACCATCCAGAATGGAAAAGCCATATTTTTGATTATGAAAAAGGGGAAGTTCGATCATTTCTAATAAGCTCTGCAATATTTTGGCTAAAAGAATACCATATTGATGCAATTAGGGTTGATGCAGTTGCTTCTATGATATATCTTGATTATGCAAGAGATGAATGGATTCCAAATAAATATGGAGGAAATGAAAATCTTGATGCTATACACTTTTTAAAAAATCTTAATAAATCATGCTATGAAGAAGTACCAGGAATTACAATGATAGCAGAAGAATCAACTGCCTATCCAGCAGTTACAAAACCAGATGGACTTGGTTTTGGATACAAATGGAATATGGGTTGGATGAATGATACACTTAAATATTTTGATTATGAGCCAATTTACAGGCAATATCATCATCACGAGCTTACTTTTTCTTTTGTATATATGTTTAGCGAAAATTATATTTTGCCTCTTTCACATGATGAAGTGGTCCATGGTAAAAAATCGCTTATCGGTAAAATGCCAGGTAGTTATGAAGAAAAATTTGCAAATTTAAGGGCGCTTTTTGCATATATGTATGCACATCCTGGGAAAAAACTTTTATTTATGGGCGGAGAAATTGCGCAGTTTAAAGAGTGGGCTTATAAAGAGAGTATTGAATGGTTTTTACTTAAATATGAGAAACACAGAGGCGTTCAAAATTTAATAAAAGAGCTTAATAAAATATACAATAATGAAAAAGCTTTATGGGTTGATTGCAACCCAGATGGATTTGAATGGATAAACGAACTTGATTATCAAAGAAATGTAATTTCATTTATCAGAAAAAATAAAAATGAAAAAATGATAATAGTATGTAATTTCTCAGGTGCAAAATATCAAAATTATTTAATAGGTGCTCCTAATGGGGAATATAAAGAAATTTTAAATTCAAATAGCAAAAAATTTGGCGGATGGATAGAAGATAAAGAAAGACTTTATAAAACTTTTAGTAAAGAATGTTGTGGCAGAGAATATTCAATTGAGCTGGATTTAGAGCCTTTTAGTATAGTTTATCTTAAAAAGATAATATAATTTTATTAAAAAGGAGAAAACATGGATATTAAACATATTTTTAGAGAATATGACATAAGAGGAATTTTTGAAAAAGATTTGAATGAAAAAGTTGTAAAGTTAATAGGATTTTTCTTAGGTGAAAGAGTAAAAGGTGAATATGTTTTAGTAAGTTATGATGCAAGGACACATTCTCCTACACTCATAAATTGGTTAGTAAGTGGGCTTAATAAAGCTGGTAAAAAGATAATAAATGCAGGAATGCTTCCAACAGGAGTTAATTATTTTGGAAATTTTGTGCCTTTATGTTTAGATGGGGTTGGAAAAATTAATATAGGAGGAAGTATACAAATTACCGGTTCACATAACCCACCTGAGTATAATGGATTTAAAATAACAATTGATAAAAAGCCTTTTTTTGGTAAAAGTATTTATGAACTTGGTGATGAAATTATTAAAAATTTTGATTTAGAGATAGAAGATAATTTTGAAGCAATTGAGTATGATTTAAAAAGTGATTATATAAATTATATAGCAAATCAATTTTCCCATTTAAAAAATTTAGAGTTAAATGCTGTTTTTGACTGTGGAAACGGAGTTGCGGGAGTTGTTTTAAGAGATATTTTAGAAAGACTTAATATAAAAAATTATGAAATTTTATTTGAAGAACCTGACGGAACTTTTCCAAATCATCATCCAGACCCAACTATTGAAGAAAATTTAAAATGGGTAAAAGAGGCCATTAAAAACGGAAGGAATTATGCTTTTGCATATGACGGGGATGCAGACAGGATTGCGTTTTTAGATAAAAAATATAACTATAAAGGAGATATTTTACTTTACTTTTTTGCAAAAAATATGAAAAATCCATGCGTTATAAGCGAAGTAAAAGCCTCTCAAATTGTATATGATGAAATTGATAAATTTGGAAAAGCCATAATGTATAAAACAGGTCATAGTAATTTAAAAACTTTGCTTTATGAAAAAAACTGCGATATGGCAGCAGAAGTTAGCGGGCATATTTTCTTTAATGATAGATATTTTGGTGTAGATGATGCAATTTATGTAACATTTAGGATAATGGAACTAATTGATAAGGGATTTGATTTTATTGCTGAATTTGAAAAACTTCCTCTTATTTACAATACAGATGAAATTAAAATAAAAACAACAGAGGATAAAAAATTTGAAATAATAGAAAAAATTAAAAAATATTTAAATGAAAATAAAGAAAAACTTAAAATTAAAAAAATTATTGATATTGACGGAGTAAGGGTAGTGTTTGAAGATGGATGGGGGCTTATTAGAGCAAGTAATACAACACCTGTTCTTGTTACAAGATTTGAAGCTTCTTCATATGATGCACTTGAGAAAATAGAAAAAACTATGATGGAAATAATTAATAAATTTTTATAATGTTATAATTTCAATAAAAAAGGAAGTTAATGAGAGCATTACTAAGTGTATCTGATAAAACTGGAATTGTTGAATTTGCTAAAGGTCTTGAAGAGCTTGGATTTGAAATTATTTCAACTGGCGGGACAAGAAAAGTTTTAGAAGAAAATAAAATAAAAGTTATTGATATTAGTGAAATTACAAAATTCCCTGAATGTTTTGGAGGAAGGGTAAAAACGCTTAATCCTTATGTTCATGGCGGTATTTTATACAGAAGTGGGATTGATGATGAGGAAGCCAAAGAACTTGGGATTGAGAGAATTGATTTAGTTTGTGTTAATTTATATCCTTTTAAAGAGACAACTCAAAGGACTGATGATTTTGATGAAATTATTGAAAATATCGATATTGGCGGTCCTACAATGGTTAGAAGCGCGGCTAAAAACTTTAAAGATGTAATTATTGTAACTGACCCGAATGATTATGATAAAGTAATTGAAGCTCTTAAAAACAATAAAAACACGCTAGAATTTAGAAGAGATTTGATGATAAAAGCATTTGAACATACTGCGGCATATGATAGTATGATAACAAATTATATGAATGAAAGATTTAACAGTGGTTTTGGTGAAAAAAGATTTATTGTAGGAAGTAAAGTATTTAATACAAGATATGGTGAAAATCCTCATCAAAGAGGGGCTTTGTATGAATTTGAAGATTTTTATAAAAATTTAAATATTTTAAAAGGTGAGATAAGCTTTAATAATCTAACTGACATAAACGGAGCGGTTAAAATTGCCGTTAGTTTAGGTAAGGGTGCAATAAGCATTATTAAACATGCAAATCCTTGCGGGGCTGCAAGGAAAGGCGATTTAATCACCACTTGGCAAAAAGCTCTTGAATGTGACCCTATCAGTGCTTATGGAGGAGTTGTTGCCGTAAACGGAATTGTAGATAAAAATTTGGCGGAGGAAATTAATAAAATTTTTGTTGAGGTTTTAATTGCCGGAAAAATTACAGACGAAGCTGTTAAAGTATTTGAGAAGAAAAAAAGAATAAAACTTTTTGACCTTGGTAAACCTCATTTGGAAATTGCCGGGGATAAATGGGATTTTAAACATATTGAAGGCGGATTTGTATTCCAGGATGCAGACAGGGTCAGTGATGATGAAGTGGCAAATGCCGAGTGTGTAACCGAAAAATGTACAGATGATAAAAGAGATTTGGAAATAGCCTGGAAAATTGCGGCACTTACCAAATCAAACTGCGTAGTGTTTGTAAAAGATTCTCAAATGGTGGCAATTGGTATGGGAATGACAAGTAGGGTGGATGCTACAAGATGTGCTGTTGAAAAAGCAAAATCTTTAGGACTAAATATTGAAGGTGCATCACTTGCCAGCGAAGCATTCTTTCCATTCAGAGACAGTGTGGATTATGCCGCTGAGGTAGGTATAAAATCTATAATCCAACCTGGTGGAAGCATCAGGGACAATGAAGTTATAGAAGCTGCAAACGAACACGGCATTGCAATGTATTTTACCGGGAAAAGGCACTTTTTACATTAAGACTTAAAGCAACAAAATTAAATTTGTTGCTTTAAAGATTTATACTGATTTTTGTTATGAAATATCCTCCAACAATCAGCCAGATAAATAAAATTCCAGCTAAATAAATCGCTTTAAGTCCCACACCTTTAAATTTATTGATGTTTGTCTCCATTCCAAGTGCTGTCATTGCCATTGTAAGTGCAAAAGTATCAAGCGTATTGACAGTATCTACAATTTTTAAAGGCAGTAAATTTAATGAATTAAAACCTGCAACAACAATAAACCAGACGGCAAACCATGGAATTGTTATTTTTGTTTTTTCATTTTTTATTTTGTTTTTTGCCGTTTTTGCAAGAAAAATGCCTAAAATTATTAAAAACGGTGAAATCAGCATAACCCTTATCATTTTTACAATTACGCCTTCTTTTGCGACTTCAGGTGAAATGGCGCTTCCGGCACCTACCACATGTGCCACCTCATGAATGGTTGAACCTATGTATATTCCCATTTCGTTTGGCGTAAAATGTAAAATTCCGCTTTTATAAGCAATAGGATATAAAAACATAGCTGTTGTTCCAAATAAAATAACCGTAGCTACGGCAATTGCACTTTTATAAGCTTCTGCCTTTACAACCGGTTCGGTAGCTAAAACTGCGGCGGCCCCGCAGATTGAACTCCCGGCACTTGTCAGTATGGTAGTGTCTCTGTCAAGTTTTAAGATTTTAGTCCCTACAATATAACCGATAATAAATGTAAAAGTTACAATCATAGTAGATGCGAAAATTCCAGGAATTCCTACAGCCGCTATGTTTTGAAATGTGATTCTGAATCCGTAAAATATGATAGCGGCCCTAAGCAGGGTTTTTGTTGAAAAATTAATTCCAGGATTCCATTCTTGGGGCAGATGATTTCTCAAGGTATTTGCATAAAAAGCTCCTATGGCCCCATCAAAAAAACTGTGTAAATCCTAATATAGATGTTGAGAGATGATAAAATAAAAAAATAAAAGTAAAGGATTTACACATGAGTATTTTAAACATTGAAGAATATAAAAGAAGATTAAAATCAGGAAATCCAGTGACAATTGAAGAGCTTGAAAATGAATTAAAAAATTTAATCAAAGAGATGATAGAAACAGCAACCCAAAGTGAAATGACAAACCATTTAGGTTATGAGAAAAATGAAAAATCTGATAATAGCAATTACAGAAATGGATACTCTACAAAGAATTTAAAATCTAAATATGGAGAAATTGAAGTAAATATTCCAAGGGACAGAAATTCAACATTTGAGCCTAAAATTGTAAAAAAAAGACAAAGACTTTTAGATGGGACGGAAGATTTAATTTTATCTTTATATGCAAAAGGAATGAGTGTAAAAGATATTCAGCACCATCTTGATGATTTATACGGATATGAGCTTTCAACTGAAACCATATTAAATATTACTGAAAAAATCTTAGAAAAAGCTATTGAATGGCAGAATAGACCTTTGGAAAGTATTTATCCTATAATTTTTATGGATGCAACCGTATTAAAAATAAAGGTTGAGAGAAATATAAAAAATACAGCCTGTTATATAATGCTGGGAATCACTATAGAAGGTAAAAAAGATATTTTAGGTATATGGATAAGTGAAGAGAATGAAACTTCTAAATATTGGCTCTCAATACTTAATGAAATAAAAAACAGAGGTGTAGAAGATGTTTTAATATTTTCAATAGACGGACTAAACGGATTTAATGAAGCTATTAAAGCCGTATATCCAAAAGCTGAAATTCAAAGATGTGTAGTTCATCAGATAAGAAACTCTTTAAAATTTGTCTCTTACAAAGACAGAAAAGAAATTGCAAAGGATTTAAAATCAGTATATCAAGCTGATACTGAGGATTTAGCCATTCAAAATCTTGAATATTTCAATGAAAAATGGGGCAAAAGATACCCTCATATTTATGATTTATGGAAAAGAAACTGGGATGAGCTTGCTACTTTTTTTAAGTATCCAAAAGAACTTAGAAAGCTTATTTATACAACAAATCCAATTGAATCTTTAAATTCTATCATAAAAAGAAAAACAAAATCTAAAGGCTCATTCCCTTCAAAAGAAGCAGCTTTTAAAGTCCTTTTTACTTCAACACAGGAGGTTATGCAAAAATGGAAAAACAGTAGGATTAGAAACTGGTCGGAAATTTATCCTCAACTTGTGATATATTTCCAAGATATTTTAGTAAAATATCTTTAAAGTTTTAGTCTTTGGTTTTTATTTACACAGTTAATTTGATGGGCTCAATAAATTAGAGGAAGGTAGAAGAATCTAAAATTTATTTATACTACTTTTTATTATTTCTTCAAAACAATCATAATTAGCATTTTGAACACACTCTATTGCACATTTTATATACTCTTCTTCAGTTATATTAGCATAATCAATTACATCATATCCAGCATTTATAGATAAAATATCAATAAAAAATCTAATAATTCTTCCGTTTAATTCTAAAAAAGGATGAATAGCTATTAACTCACATTTATAATAGGCTAATTTATGAGCAAAAGTTTCTTTTTCTAAATTTTTTAAAAATCTATCTTTTTTCAACTTAGCAAAAATTTTTTTCATTTCTTGAGTTACATAAATTCCTCTACAAAAAAGAGTATCACCTTTTGCTATATCAACATCTCTATAAACACCTGCCCATTCATATAAATCTTGAAAAGTTTTTTTATGAAGATTTTTAAAAAAGTATTCATCTAATTCAACATCAAGTTTTTTTGCAAACTTTTCGTAAGATTCTAACAAAAGAAGATGCTCTATTTTTATTAATTCATTTTCATCTTTAATGTCAAGTTTATTTTTAGGAATAGAAGTGTTAGAATAATAAATATCACTAATTTTAAACGTGTACTTTGACATTATATTTAGATTTTATCTCTTTTAATTTTTTTTCCTCTAAATTAACTTTATACCCCTCTAGTCTCATAGAGTGATAAACAATTTTTTTTAATTTAGATTTTTTCATATTTTTCCTTTTACAAAAACTTTATATAATAATTATACCATAAAAATACTTTGTCAAATCCTTTGACAGAACCTAGGTAGGATTTTTAAGTAAGAGTTTTTTAGAGGTTTATTAAAAATAAAATATCTGAATATGACGAGCCTATTTATAAAAATTACTTGAAATTAATCAATATATAGCGCCCGAAGGTTCAATACTCAGATTTTCTTCTCTCTTAGAGTCGCTTAATGTAATTTTTTGAGGTGTTTTAATTAAATTTTGCATTGATAAATTATTTTCAAACAAATCACCGTTTGGGGAAAAACATATTTTCGTAAATGTTGCGGAAATGTTGGATTGAAATTTTGTATTATTTATTTCTTTATTCTGATTGGTCGGGTCTTTTAAAAATTCCTTTGAATTATCCCATTTCTGAATATAGGCTGATACAGAATTATTAGAACTGTTTACTTCAAAACATACCGCCGCCACTTTTGATTTTGAAGGATTATATCCGTCCCATTTTAAGCCAATATTGTCTGCATACATAAAATATTGTTTTATTCTGTCTTTTTCAAGTGCAAGGGTGTTCGGTTTTAAATTAAAGCTTACAGAAGATATTATAATTCCGATAATAATAATCACAATTAATAATTCTATTAAAGTAAACGCTTTTAAATTTTTTTTCATTTTAAATCTTTCATTATGTTTTTTTTAATATTTTATTAAAAATTTTAAAAAATAGGAAGATATTATAAATACTTGGCTATTAAATTAATCTGATAAACAACCGTGTTTTTACCCATTTTTTTAGCCTGATATAATTTATCGTCAACATCTTTTAATAATTCATCAATTTTTATATTTTCATCATTATACTCTGATATTCCGACACTTATAGTAACTTTTCTGTCAATTCCGAAATTATGACTTTCTATTTTTTTTCTCAGCCTCTGTGCTGTTTGTATACCTTCTTTCAAAAATGTGTTGGGACATATTATCATAAATTCCTCTCCTCCCCACCTGGATGCGATATCTGTTTTACGTATTGTTTGTGTAGTAATTTTTGCAATCTCTTTTAAGACTTTATCTCCCATATCGTGCCCGTATGTATCATTAAGCTGTTTAAAATTATCAATATCGAACATTATCAAACAAAAAGGATTTTTATATCTTTTAAATCTTTCTATTTCTTTTTTAAGCTCTTCATTAAATTTATATCTGTTGTAAAGCCCTGTTAATTTATCCGTTAATGCCATTTTTTTTAACAATGCATTTAATTCCTGCAATTCTTTATTTTTTTTATAAAGTGCGTTTTTTGTTAAATTTTCTATATTTTCTTTAATTTCGGCAAATTCTTTGAATGGATATTCCGCTTTTTTGATATTCTCAACGTTTCCGTTTACAATTTCTCTGACATTGGAGTGTAATATGTCAAGTGAACTTAATATTTCTTTATAAATGATATGGGTGTAAAATATACCCAATATTACAGAAATAATTGACACTATTAAAAATATAAAAATAATTTTTTTTATAATCGGCAATAGCACTGTATTTTTATCAATTACAGTAATAACTATCCATCCTAAATTTTTCAATTTGGTGAAATAAGCCAGAATTTTTATGTGGTTTTTATAATATTCAAAAAAACCGTTTGATTTATTAAAAATTTTTCTCTCAACATTATGTTCACCAATAAAATTTTTATTTAAATTAAATTTATTATGACAGACAATGATTAATCCATCGTCTCTTATAATAAAATTTGATAAATTCAAAAAACTTTTTTCATTTAATTTTTTAATAATCTTATTTATTGAAGTATCTATAGAAATTACCCCGGTTATTTTCCCCCTGTCATCAACCAAAGCTTTGGAAATAGATACCAGCCACTCTTTTGTTTTAATTTCCCTGTAAGGAATTCCCTGAGAAATATTGGGAAAAGATTTAATTGCCGCACGATACCAGGGTCTAATTGTCGGGTCAAAACCGGGAGGAGGTGTGTAATTGTTTATAAGCAGCATTTTATTTTTATACCCGGAATATACGTAATTTATATTTTTATCAATTTCTTGAAACAATTTAAACGCATACAATGCCTTTTTACGCTCTTTTTTACTTAAAAAAGGCGCAAACCTCACTTCTTTTAATCTGCTGAGATATTCAACCTCAATATAAAATTTTTTAAAATAAGCCCTTATAAAATTACTTACGTCACTATTTTTTGTTTTTAGTAAATTAAATGTATTTTTTATTCTGTATTGATAAAAAAACAGTGATGTCAATATTCCAAAAATTGATATCATTAACAATATTAAAATAATCGTTCTTTTAAAGATTTCTTTTTTTAAACTTTTCATTTTACCTCTGTTTTTATATTTTTTTATAATATTATAACACAAAATTGATATTTATTAAAATAATATTAATTAATGGGATAACAGCAGAAAAAAGAGGCTATTTCCATCCCCTTGCATAAAGTCCTTTTATTGAAGCTTTGTCAATTGTATGCTCTTCTATGGCCTCTGCTAATATTTGAGGATTTACATTTATATCAACATCAAACCCTTCAGCATCCAGGGCATAAACGGTAATAATATATCTGTGCGGCTTTCCGGGAGGCGGACACGGTCCCCCATATCCCACCTCTTTGTAATCATTTATGGTTTGTAACCCTAAATCAAAATACTCACTCTGCGGATTTCCCGCATTTCTTGGAAATTTATTGATGTTTGCGGGAATATTCACCACTATCCAGTGCCACCACCCGTGATCAGTCGGAGCATCCGGATCAAACATCGTAATGGCAAACGATTTTGTGTTTTTTGGAGCATTTTCCCATATAAGTTCGGGTGAAATATTTGCCCCGCCGCAGGCGGGATAAACCTGTTCAATTGAAATTTTTTCACCAAAATCCGGCGAAGTTAAAGTCAACGCATACATTATTACACCTCCTATTAATAATAAAAATTTTCTCATATTCAAACCTCAAAATATTTTTTTATTACCTCATCAGAAATTTTTTTTGGTCTGTGTGTTTTATAATCCACATATACCCACTCTGTCTCTCCAAAACAAATCAGTTTGTCATTTTTATAGATTTCATATTTTCTTTTTGATGTTATCTTTTTAACATCGTCAACCCATGTTTTTATAATTAATTCATCACCTTCAAATGCCGGAAGTTTATATTCTATATGATGTGATTTTGCAAACCATGTTGCACCTATTTTTTCATAGGTTTGGGGATTAAAGCCCAATTTTTCGGAGTGTTCGAAAGCACACTCTATCATCCATTCAAGATATTTCAAATTATTTACATGAGAGTTAAAATCTATATCTTTTTTTGAAACTGTAATCTTTTTTTTAAAGACATTTGGTTTCATGTCAACTCTTTTTTATTTATTATAGCACATTTTGATAAAATTACACAAAAAAAGGAAACTAATGTTAAAACCTCTTCTTATAGAAATAGGCGTTGAAGAACTGCCTGCGATTCCTTTATTAAAAGAACTTTCAAATATTGAAAAAAGCTGGTTAAATATTTTAGAAGAATATAATTTAAAAACAGATTTCAATTTTTATTATACGCCAAGAAGACTGACTCTCTGGCACAGAGAATTTCCTACAAAACAGGAAGATAAAACAGAAGAAATTTGGGGTGCGCCTAAAGCAATAGCCGAAAAAAACCTAAAAGCTGTAGAAGGGTTTGCCAAAAAATGTGGAATACTGCCAAATGAAGTGGAATATAAAACAAAAGGAAATCAGGAATTTTTATATTTTAAAAAAGAGGTAAAAGGAAAAGAAGCCAAAAAACTGCTTCCTGAAATGATTGAAAAATGGCTTAAAAGTATGAATTTCGGTAAAAATATGAAATGGGGAAGCTGCAGGGAGGAATTTATTAGACCTCTCAGATGGATTTTGGCAATAATTGAAGATGAATCTATAATTTTTAACAAATACTGTGTAACTTCAAGCAATTTCACATACGGACACAGATTCTTTAAAGATAAAATTTTTATAGATTTTGTGGGAAAATATTTCTACGAACTTGATAAAAAAGGGGTAATTTTATATCCGGACGAAAGAAGGAAAAAAATATTACAGGGAATTGAAAAAATAGAACAAAAAACCGGTGTAAAAGTTGAAATCGATGAAGATTTGCTTGAAGAAATAGTAGCTATTACAGAATATCCGACCCCGCTTCTTGGAAAATTTGATGAAGAATTTTTAGTTCTGCCTCCGGAAGTTATTATTACCTCTATGAAAGAGAATCAAAGATATTTTCCCGTGTTTAAAAATAATAAATTAACTAATGCATTTGTTGTGGTAAGCAATGCGTATACAAAAGATTTTTCTAAAATTATCAACGGAAATGAAAGGGTACTTAGAGCAAGGCTAAAAGATGCCCTGTTTTTCTATGAAAACGATTTGAAAAACGGATTGTCAATTGAAGGGCTTAAAGATATAGTTTATATGGACAATCTGGGAAGTCTTTATGACAAAGTTAAAAGAGAAGAAAAAATTGGGGAAATTCTGGCTGAAAAATTTAATGTGGCTAAAGAAAAAGTAAATAAGGCTATAAATTTAGCAAAAGCAGATTTACTGACCGAAATGGTATATGAATTTACAGAGCTTCAGGGAATCATGGGATATTATTACGCAAAAGCCCAGGGAATTGATGAAGAAATTGCAGTTGCTATAAAAGAGCAATACAGCGACAGCGCCAGCAATAAAATTTCGGCACTTCTAAATATTGCAAGGAATTTGGATACGCTCGCAGGACTTTTCAGCATAGGTAAAATTCCAAAAGGAAATAAAGACCCGTTTGGATTAAGGAGAGCCGCAAATTATATTATAAAAATATCTCTGGAAAACAGCATAGCGCTTGATTTTAAAGAAATTTTAGAAAAAATAAAACCGTTTTATAAAAATCTGGATACAGATAAACTGCTTGAATTCATCTATGAAAGATTTTATAAATTTTATAATGTCAATCCGTCCGTTATCAGGGCTGTTCTTGCCACAGATGAAAGTAATATACTCGAAATAGACAAAAAAATAAAATTAATGAATGAAATTGTTAAAAGCAGTGATTTTAAAGATTTATCCGTTACATTCAAAAGAGTCGGGAATATAGTAAAAGATTTTGATTTGAATACAATTAAAGTAAATGAAAAACTTTTTGAAAAAGAAGAAGAAAAAAAATTATGGGATGAATTCAAAAAAGTCAAAAATTATACTGATTTAGAAAAAAAACTTGATTTTCTAATTTCACTGAAACCTTTAATAGATAATTTTTTTGATAATGTAATGGTAAATGTGGAAGATGAAAAAACAAGACACAACAGAAAAAGTATGATTGCTTCAATTTACAAAGAATTTTTGGATATTGCGGATATCAAGGAAATCACTATTTAATGGGGAATGGAAAATGGAAAATGAAAAATGAGTGAAAATGAGCAAAGCGAATTAAACTCACCTGGCCGTTTGAAAAACGGCTATGGTGAAAAGTTAAAAAGGATGATAATGAAAATAAAAATTAAAATAAACGGAATTGAAAAAGAAATTCCCGAAAATACTACAATTTCAGAGCTTTTAAGCTCTCTTAATATCCTTGACAAAACAATGGCGGTGGCTGTAAATATGAAAATAGTTAAAAAAGATGACTGGAAAAATTATAAATTACAAGATGGTGATAAAATAGAAGCGCTTAATTTTGTAGGCGGAGGATAATTTTTATAATTAAAAATGGATAATGTAAAATGTAAAATGAATTAAAATAAAAAAACTCATTGTGGCTGATTTTAACAGCCACAATGAAAATAATTAGAAGATTGTATATCTGAAATGAACAAATGATAATATACTTTCTATATCTCTGACAACCAATTCCATAATTTTACCCTCTTTTGTACCGCTAAGCATTCTTGTTAACAGATATCCGTTCATTAAAGAAATAAAAACCTGACCTTTTGAATCTTCATATACGGCAATTGACAAAGGCATTTTTACAGCCATAAATTTAGTATCGTCATCGCTTAGCATTTTTCCTGCAAGCTTAGCATTACAAAATTTAATAATAGCAACTTTTCCCACATCAGGACCACCGTATTTTTTGATTTCTTCTTCTTGGTTGATAATTGTTACAATATGCCATCCAGGCTGATTAGCAATACTGTTTGCTAACAAATTAACAGTTTTTTCAAAACTGTAAGGGCTTTTTATTTGTTTAAAAAGCATATTTTCAGCCGATAATTTAAAAAACAAAGGTATTAAAAATACCGCTACAACAAAACCTATTATAAATCCGCCTATCAAACTTCTTTTATTCATTTATTCCTCCTCTGGTATACAAATTTTTTCTGCTTTTATAGCCAAATATGTTTTATATGCGACATAAAACACAACAACGGTAACTATTGCTAACAGTAATAATGAAAACCAATACATTGAGCAGTTTTTAAAACTGCTGTAAATTAAAGTGGTGGCAATTGTAATTGCCGCAAGCGGGAATGTATATGCCCACCATGAAATAAAAAACGGTATTTGCGTATATAAACTTTTTTTTGCAATTAAAAGTAAAAAAGTAAACAATCCGATTAAATATAATATCATACTAAATATATCGATACTTCCGAATGTTATTCTAAAATAGCTGATAAATCCCACTGCAGGCGGCGCTATTAAAATAAAAAATGTAGGTATCAGTTTTTTAGGCAACGGATGATGGAAAATCATTCTGTATGTTACTATTGTAAATAAAACAATCCAGTAAAAAATTCCCAAAGTAAAGAAAAACAGGTTAATGTATTCATTCACCACATCAACTCCGGCAACAGGCACCAATACATTACCTACAATAGGAATAAACCATGCTGGACTTATCATTTTTACATCAAAACTGTGTCTTATCCAAAATTTAATTACGCTGAATGTAAAAAACAGATGAAGCCAAGCACCTATCCACCAAAATGTTACACTGATAGTAGGGGCATAATCCATATATGCAATGGAAATAAGCAAAAAGCTGATTGAAATAGCCGGAATAAAAGAACTTTTTACAGGATGATTAATCTCAGCCTTTATTGCATCCGGATATTTTATCCATTTAATCATATAAGTAATAAAAATACAAAAAAATGCCGCTGTATCTAAAATAAGCAATATAAAGTAGGGCCAATACGGCAAATGTAAAAAATGAAACGCTTTTGCATATGCAATGGTTAAACCTGAAAGACCCATTACAACCGCAAAAAGCTGAACTGGAAAATATTGTAAACTTCTCATTTATGCCTCCTCTTTTTGAGCAAATGTTCAAAACGAATTGTATAAAAAAAATTTTTTAATTACAATAATTATAAGAAAAAATTATATGAAATATTAAAATTTCTTATTAATCGCACTCTTCTTGAAGTTTGTTTATAAAAGAATCGTCATAAGGGTCGGCATGAATATTAATCACCCAAACTTTTTCAGGCTCTAATTTTCTGATTTTTTCTTCAACATTTTCTATTATTGTATGGGCGAGTTTCAGTTTCATATCAGGCGTCAATACCAAATGCACATCCACAAAATTTCTGTTTCCGGCTTTTCTGGTTCTTAAGCAGTGATAATCAAGTACAAGAGGCTCTTTTTTAATAATCTGCTTTATAGCTTCAACAGTTTTAAAATCAAGTGAAACATCTAAAAGTATTTCAAAACCCTCTTTTACAATTTCACTGGCTTCACGGATAATATAAACGCCTATTAAAACAGATAAAATATAATCAATATAAACAAATCCCGTAAATTTTACAATTATTAAAGATATTAAAACAGAGAGGTTTGTAATTAAATCTGTCTTATAATGTAGTAAATCTGATTTTATAACCAGATGATTTGTTTTTTTTATCACGTAATATAAAAAACTGACAAGCCCTCCTGTCAAAACAATGGAAAAAAGCATTACATAAATAGAAATATCAAGATGGGTTATAACCTCTTTGTGAACTGCTTTGTTAACGGCTTCGTACATAATAAAAATGCCGCTTAATATAATGATTGTTCCTTCAAACAGAGCCGCCAACGCCTCGACTTTTCCTTTTCCGTAATTGAATTTTTCGCTAGGCCTTTCTTCACTGACCCTTATTGCAATATTATTAAATATACTCACCGCCATATCCAAAACACTGTCCAGAGCACTTGCTATAACCGCAACGCTTCCGCTCATAAAACCTACGGTTAATTTTGCAATTGCCAGCGTAAAAGCGGTGATTGTGGCAATAAAAGTTGCCTGTTTAGGCAAGTTCATTGATATTTCCTTTTAAAATATCAATTAAAACAGTTGCATAACTGCCTTTTGGCAAAATAAAGCTGAATTCATACCAGGCTTTTTCTTTAATATAATTTTTATCGATTATTTCAGGAAAAATCCAGGCAATTCTCCTGTCTCCGTTTGCCGGAATCAGTTCATCGTATTTTTCTTCTATACGCCCGGCGAAATCTTTTGCCCTCGTAGCTTTTTTACCCGGCATAAGCCCAGTCGGGGAAATGTCTTTATTATAAAACCTTTTTGTATCTTTTTTATCTTCCAAATAAAAAAGCCTTCCGAGCGGATAATGGCTCATTACATCCCCGGGCAAAAGTTTAAAAGGATGCTCTTGAGATTTAACAAAATCAATCAGATTTTTTTCATATCCCAAATTTATAAGTTCATTTTTACTCAATTCAAAAATATTACTGAGTTTTATCCTATCCATCAGCCATTCGTTAAAAAGTTTTGACTGATAAGCACTTATCAAAAATTTCTCAAGCCTTCTGTTTTTTATAAATTTTTTACCTTCGATTAATTCTTTTGCCTGTGCGACGTTATCTTCCCTTCCAAATCTCTGATATCCGAAAAAATTAGGGATTCCGTTTTTCTTTATATCGATTAAAATTCTTTCTATTTTTTTTGCATCCACAAGAAGAACTTTTTTAAGCCTTACAAAAAATTTGTTTGCTTTCAAATGACCTATTTTAAGCTTGTTTCTGTGTAAATCCTGCTGTAAAATTTTTATTTTTTTATCTTCGAACCTGTTTATTTCATCTCTGTATTTACGTGGGACACTTATCCACTGGATTGTCAGTGCGTCTTTGTCTTTTAGCCCCGCATAACCTATTTCATTTCTTTTTATTCCGGTTTTTTTTGAAATTATATCTATCATCTGGGGGGTTGTTAAATCTTTTTTTCTTATTTTAAGCATCAGCCAGTTACCGGTATGTTCAAACGAATAAAGCGGAATTTCCTCAACAAAAAAATTTTCGCTGTTTTTATTAAAATGAAAATTTACAGGGCTGTGTGAATATATCATCTGTTTCCTTTACATTGTTTCAGTACAAAATGTGCCATAATTATTAATTGAAAAGTATATCCAAAAATAGAAACAATGGGAACAAAATATATAAAATTACTTAAAAATATCAGTAATTTTTCTCCAAACGGAAGATATAAAATATATGAATTTATAAAAGTGTAAATCAAATTTTTAAATAAAAAAAACACTGTTCCCCAAAAAATTATAGAAATAATAAACGGTAAAACCGTGTATTTTAAAATTTTCCAATCAAACAAATCTCTTAGCAAATTCATATAATTTCCTTAAAAATGGTTTTCAGGACAGATACTTTTAAATCTGCCTCTTTTAGTCACGGCAAAAACGCTTATCGGGGTTCTTGTCAGTTTTGAAATGTTTTTTATGACAGAGAGATTTTTTTTTGGAAAAGTAAAAAGTATTTCATACTCTTCCCCGCTGCAGCCTGTTCTTTTATCAAATTTTTTAAAAAATTCAAAATCAACATTTGAAATTTTACTGATTCGCTCAAGCTCTTTAAAAAGCCCGTCGCTTATATCGCATGCCGCTGTTATATATTTTGAAGCTTTATAAAAAAATTTATCTCTTAAACGGGGTTTTATAAATTTGGAATTTTTAGATATTTTTCCGCCTCTAAGTAGTATCTTCAAATCTTTTTTTACACTTCCCAAATCCCCGGTAAAAGCAACATATTCATTAAGTCCTGCTTTTCTAAAAACGGGCCTGTTACTTACTCCCATAAATGTCATCGATATGGCTATTTTATCGTTTCTTATGGTGTCTCCGCCAATTATTTCGTAATTATACTCATCCGCTGCTTTTTTAAATCCGTTAGCAAGCAGTTCAATTTCTTTCAAACTCAAACTTTTAGGAAACCCTATATTTATTAAAGCATATTTTGGCTTGGCATTCATAACAATAATATCACTGATATTTACCAGACTTGCTTTATAACTTATTTCATCCAAACGAAACCATTTTCTTTTAAAATGAATATTCTCAAAAAAAGAATCACTCGCAACTATCCATTTTCCATTTTCCATTTTCCATTTTTCATTTATAATTGCCCCGTCATCCCCGATATATTTATTTTTAAACTGTTTTATAAAAAACTCTTCTTTCATTTATTAGCCAATAAATCTTCCGCATTTTTAGGTAATTTGTCGAGTTTTAACAAAAGTTCTCTTTCCCATTCTTTAAGGGCTTTTTTTTCTAAAAGTTCAGATTTCCTCAAAGCTTTATATAATTCATAAGCCTGCTGTATTTCATCTCTGCTGGGCTCTCTTCTGATAGCTAAATATCCGGCTATTTTATTTGGATCATGAACAATGCCGCCTTCTTTATCTATCGGATCGCAGTTTACTTCCACCCAGTAATGATTTGAATCTTTTCTTAAATTCATAACCATTCCGCTCCAGTGCTCACCTCTTTGAATTGTATCCCACATATCCTTAAAGGCGGCTTCAGGCATAAAAGGATGTCTTACAATTGAATGGGGAGAGCCCACTAAATCGCTTTTTGTAAATTTTGTCATCTGTCTGTAAGCATGGGAAGCGAAAGTAATAATACCCTTTAAATCGGTCCTTGTTATAAGAGCCCTTGCATCAAGCCCTTCGTCTTTAAAAGTAATTTCTTTCCAAGAAGGTATGGTATAGGGTTTGGCAGCCATTTTATACTCCTTAAAATTTTATTAATATTATCTTACAAAAAAAATTTATTGTCAAATTTATATCACATTAAATATTTTAAAAAATTTCATCAATCATTTTAAGAGACAAATTCAAAGCTTTTAATTTATCTTTTTTGTATAAATCAATTATTTTATTTAACTTACTTTTATCAAATTTTTCATCCCTGTTTAAATAATATCCGATTATCTGCAAAAAATTACGGGAATTTTTAGTTAATTTTGCCCTCTCAAAATCCAAAAATTTAATATCTTTTTTTCTTTTAATTATATGATAATATCTTCCAAGCTGGGTATGGTATATATGTTTTTTATCAAGCTCGTATGCTCCAATTAAAGTTTCTTTTAAAGTTTCATAATATTGTTTTGTATTAATTAACTCTTTAAGAGGCTTTCCAACAACCAGTTCCATTATAAAATAATGTTTTCCGAGAAAAAGGGGTTTTGGTGCATAAAAACCGTCTAAAAGTCTTAAAAATCCATACTCTTTTTTGGCTAAATCGCTTTTAAGCCATTTAAGTGCCGCAGTTTCACCGTTTTCCAACTTAACTTTAAAAACTTCCCCCCTGTTTCCCTCACCTATTTTTTCAATTATTTCATAATTCATAAACAAAAGTTAAATTGAGAGTTTAACTTCTGTTTTATTAAGATTAATGGCTGTATCTTCCGGGCTCATTCCACAGGCTACATTTATAAGCTGGGTCACCTGCAATATAGGTTCTTCCTTACCGTCCATGGCTTTATGGCATAACGGACACGGGGTAGCCACAATATCTGCCCCGGCTTCTTTTGCCCCCTCAAGAGGTTTTATTGCAAGTCTTTCTTTTTGATTTTTATCTGTATAACTTGCATGATATCCGCAGCATGTATTTTCATTTTTATAACCTTCAATTATTTCAACACCAAGCGGCTCAAGAATTTCTTTTAAAATGGTAGGATTATCCACATCATCAAGCGCCACTTCGTTTGGAGCAAGCACATGACACCCGTAATAAGGAGCTACTTTTACTCCACTGATTTGTCTTTTTAGTCTTTTTTTATATTCGTCAAGCCCTATAAAATCCCTTATTAAATTTAATGTATGATAAATTTTTGCCTCACCTTTATACTCCAGCCCTTCATCAGAGAGTATTTTATTTACTTTTTCTTTAAGTTCAGGGTCACTGTCTAGTGCGAGTTTTGTTTTTGCAATGACCATATAGCAGGTATTGCAGGGAGTGTATAAATCCACACCTTTTTCTTCAGCCAAAGCGATATTTCTTGCATTTAGGCCATACACAATTATTTTATTCGTTTCATCAATAACTCCTCCTCCGCAACAGGCAGCCCTTTCAAGCAGCACACCTTCAACTCCCATATTTTCAAGAAAACTCATTGTAATATCATAATTATGGACATCGGCTCCCTGAAAACAGCATCCCGGATAAATTCCTATTTTTTTCATTTAAGTTCCTTTTGCAGTTTTTTAATAAAGTTTTGAAAATCTTTAATACCATTAAACGGTTTTGGTCCAAATTCGTCTTCTTTAAGCCCTCTTTCTCTAAATTCTTTTTCCAAATTTTGTTTTATTTCTTCCCCTTCATCCTCAAGAACTACAACCGGCAGGTTAAATTTGTCAATCTGTCCTGTTTCGTAAACTGTCTGGAACCAGAATCTTGCCCTTCTTGTAGCAGGCGTATCAACTCCTACATCTTTTGCAATACGTCTTAGCTGAAGTATGTCTTCTGCCGGTTTAATTCCCTTAGGACATGCAGCAAGACACATCTGGCACTGCACACACTCATATATTCCGCTGTTTTCAACCAGTTTTATTCTTTCTTCAACATCCATTCCGTCACGGCTGTCCATTATAAACCTAAACGCTTTTGTAAGTTGAAAGGGACCTAAATATTTTTCATCGCCTTCAAGTGCATTACATTGACCGTAACATGCCATACATAAAATACAGTCCGTCTGTTTGTCATACATTGCAAATTCTTCAGGGCTGACCAAAGATTCACTTTTTAGATTATCGGGCACTTTTTTTGGATCAGGTTCAAGATATGGTTTTATTTCTTTTAGTTTATCAAAAGCGGGTTCCTGGTCTACCACCAAATCTTTTATTACCGGCAAATGATGAAGCGGTTCAATTTTAATTACACCGTTTCTTATTTTATCTTTTGCCTGAACTTTACACGCAAGGGTGCTTCTGCCGTTAACAATCATTGCACAGCTGCCGCAGATTGCGCTTCTGCAAAAAGCCCTGAATGTAAGGCTTGAATCAATTTTATCTTTTATATGCATTAATAATTCAAGCACAGTCAATGTATCTTCAACTTCGACTTCAAAATCTTGCCAGTAACTCTCATTTTTTTCAGGATTATATCTTTTTATTTTTGCAATATATTTTATTTTTTTCATTTTAAATCCTTTTTGGTATAATTACATTCCTTCTCCCGGTAGCTCAGTAGGATAGAGCGTCGGATTCCTAATCCGAAGGTCGTGGGTTCGAATCCCCCCCGGGAGACCAATTTAAGTTAACAAGTTCCAAATTGCCAGGTTCTAAGTAATTACTTGTAACTTTGGAATTTAGAACTTACAACTAATATTTACGCTCAGCCGGTTCATATAAACTTATATCAACTTCACCTTTTTTATAATCAAAACTTCCGTCAGTATTTTTACTAACCATTGAATGGTATAAAAAGTTTTCATCGTCTCTTGTTGGATAATCATCCCTGTAAAAACTACCGCGTGATTCTTTTCTCTGAAGTGAAGCGTAGGCCAAAACATCGGCAATATCGAGTAAATTGAAAAATTCAAGTGTTGATTGCAAGTCAAGATTAAAAACTTTTGATTTATCTTCGACCCCGAGATTATTATGCGCTCTTTCAATTAATTTTTTTAATTTATCATAACCTTCAAGCATTTCAGATTCATTTTTAAACACACCGAAATGTTTAAACATAATTTCACCAAGTTCGCCTCTTAAATCTCCCAAAGTTTCTTTGCTTTCTTTATTCATAAGTTCGTTTATTTTTCTTTTTTCATCTTCTACTAAACTCTCACCGCCTTCTTCAAAATCCACCCCTTCGGCATATCTTACCGCCTCAAGTCCTGCAACATGGCCGAAAACCACTATATCAAGCAGGGAATTTCCCCCTAATCTGTTTGAGCCGTGAACACTGACACACTGAGCCTCGCCAGCTGCAAAAATCCCTTCAATCGGTGTTTCGCATTTTACATTTGTATGAATACCTCCCATTGCGTAATGGGCTGTTGGTTTTATCGGAATAGGCTCTTTTATAGGGTCTATCCCTTCAAAATCGATTGCAAGTTCTCTTATTTGAGGCAGTCTCTCTTTTATTTTTTTTGCCCCCAAATGGGTCAAATCAAGATGGACATATTCTCTTCCCTCTTCATCTTTAAATCCTCTGCCCTGTCTAATTTCCTGAACTATGCTTCTACTGACCAGATCCCTGGGTCCCAGTTCCATTTTTTTCGGGGCATATTTACTCATAAACCTTTCACCTAAACTGTTTTTAAGATGCCCGCCTTCTCCTCTTGCCGCTTCTGTAACCAAAATTGCGGATTTTCTAAGTCCTGTGGGGTGAAACTGCAAAAATTCCATATCTTTAAGAGGAAGCCCCGCTCTTAAAGCGGCGGCCGTACCGTCCCCTGTGCAGCCGAGTGCGTTTGAGGTATATCCCCAGTAAATCCTGCTGTGACCGCCTGTTGCAAGAATAATGGCTTTTGTTTTAATAAATTTAATTTCTCCGGTTGCTATATTTATGGCGCTGATTCCCTGTACTCTCTCCCCGTTATGGGCTACATTTAATAAAAACCATTCATTTAAAAATTGAACATCATTTTTTATACACTGCTCAAATAATGTATGAAGCATTACATGACCCATTTTATCCGCACTGTAACATGTTCTGTCTTTACTTGCCCCTCCAAAAGGTCTTTGGGCTATTTTTCCGTTGTTAAGCCTGGAAAAAGGAACCCCCATATGCTCCATTTCCCGAATAATTCTCGGAGCTTCAAAACACATATATTTTACCGCCCTCTGATCTGCAAGATAATCGCTACCTTTTATTGTATCGAATGTATGAAGTTTTTCATTGTCACTCGGGTCTACATTTGCAAGAGCCGCATTTATACCCCCCTGGGCCGCACCTGTGTGAGAGCGGGTGGGATAAACTTTGCTCATTACCGCCACATTAAGCCCTTTTGCCTCTTTTGCGGCGCTCAAAGCGGCATAAAGCCCTGCCCCTCCGGCACCGATAATTAAAACATCTACTTTCATAACGCTCCTTTCAAATTTATTATTAAATTATAACTAAAAGTTATATTAATAAAAAGAGATTAATACTCCTATAATATTGAAAGTTACTAAAAGAAACAGAAAAATTAAAAATTGGATAAATTATAAAAAAGTTCTAACAATATTTTCTGTTTTTGAAGTTTTAAAATTTTTATATTCAACTCTGATGTCTTTTGGGAATTTTCCATAATGTCCAAATCAAGCCCGGTTGCATCGCCTCCTTTTATGGCGTCTTTTGTTGAGGCTATAAGGGAATTGTATATTTTTATGTTTTCTTTATATATTTTAATTTTTTGGTCTATAATTTTTATCTCTTTCAACAAAGCCGCATAATCTTTGCTTAATTCATTTTTTTTGTCGTTAAGCTCGATTCTTGATTTTAAATAATTTATTTTTGATTTTTGAATTTTGTTTAATGCGTTAAAATTAAACGGCCAATTCAGACTTATTCCGATATTATAATAATTATAAGTGCTTTCATCCAGAGTGGGCAGGTTTTCTTTATAAGAGTTTTTTACTATATTGTAATTTCCGTTTACATTCAAGCTCAAAAGGCTGTTTCCGACATTCATTTTATACAAATCTTTTTGTATTTTTATATTATATCTCTCAGAACTTATTTCAAGATTTTTGTTTACATAATCATTTTTACAAATAAGTTTCAACTTTGGCAGATTTACTTTTGTAATATCAAGATTTGATATTTTTTCAAAATTTTTTTTAAGTTTAAAAAGCGCCAAATCAATATCGGTCAAATTTAATTTTAAAGAATTAAGCTTTAAAACAGCATCGTTAAGAAGTGTGGAATCCCCCACCCCGTTTAAAAAAGCCTCCTTTTTTTTCTCTATGTCTATTTTTGTGTTTTTTATGTTAAGTTTTATAATGTTTTTGTTTATTAAATTTATTTTATAATCAATTGCAAGCTCAAGCGCCTGTTTTACAAGTTCTCTTTTTTTAAGTTCAATATTAATTAAATTAAAATTTTTTAAATTTTTTGCATATTTTATGGAATAATAAATTGCTCCGCTTTTAAAAATAGGCTGATTAACGCTTATTGAAAAATTTTTACTAACACGCTTGGGGTTTAAATTTGTTTTATTTATCGAATAGCTGAAATTAACCGGACTCATCCAGGATTTGCTCAAATCTTTTGAATTTTCGATAGAATAATTCTTTTCGTAATCAAACTCCCGGTTTTTTAAATTATTTAGTAAATTATCATAAGAAAAAAGAGCAATAGGGGCTAAAAAAAGAAGTTTTTTCAGCATAAAGCGGCCTTTAATCTGTCAAAACCTTCGTCTGTTTCTTCCTTTGTAATGGTTAAAGGAGGCAAAAACCTAACAGAAACACTGCCCGCTTTTAAAACCAGAAGTTTTTTCTCAAAAGCTTTTTTTACCACCTCATCCCTTATTTCGGTGTTGTGGCATTTAAGTGCCCGCATAAGTCCGTATCCCGCCACATTATCAAATTTTTCGGGATATTCTTTTGCTATTTCAACCAGTTTGTCTTCAAAATAATTACACATTTCATCAAGTCTTCCGCTTTTTTTATATTCGTCCAAAATTTCAATCACCTCAATTCCGGCTCTTGTGGAAAGATAATTTCCCCCGAATGTGCTTCCGTGATCCCCCGGTTTTAACACATCCCTAAGCGTAGTGATAACAGCCCCTATCGGAACGCCTCCTCCAAGACCTTTCGCAAGGGTTATAATATCCGGTTTTATTCCGTAAAGTTCGCTTGCAAAAAATTCTCCCGTTCGATAAATTCCGGTCTGAACCTCATCCACAATTAACAAAACACCTTTATCTTTTAGCATTTTAGCCAAAGCTTTAATTTCGTTTTTATCAAAAGGATTGACCCCGCCTTCGCCCTGAATCAGTTCAATCATCACCCCAACCGTTTTATCGTCTATTTTATTTTCAATATCGGCTATATTTTTGGCATATGTAAATCCGTCAGGAAAAGGACCGAAATACTGGTGAAATTTAGGCTGTCCCGTTGCTTTGAGGGTGGAAATAGTCCTTCCGTGAAATGAATTTTCAAGTGTTATTATTTTATATTTTTTAATTTCTCCGTTTATTTCCCCGTATTTTCTTGCAATTTTAAGAGCTGTTTCATTTGCCTCCGCTCCGCTGTTGCAAAAAAAAACACCCGCATTTAAACCTGTTTTTTCAACAAGCATTTTTGCAAGAATTTCCTGAGGAGGTATTCTGTAAATATTTGAAATATGAATAATGTTTCTGGCCTGCTCACAGATTGCATTTACAAATCTTTCATTGCCGTGTCCCACGCTTACCACGCCTATACCAGCCGTGAAATCTATATATTCATTACTGTTTTTATCCCAAAGCGTAGCATTTTTCCCTTTTACAAATTCTACATCAAATCTGTTGTATGTATTTAAAAGACAGTTCATTTTTTTTCCTTTTTATTAATATTATTTAAGCACTGACTAAATAAAGCGAAATAATTGCAAATTTTAGCATAGTAAAAGCGTTAAAAAAAGTGCACTTAACCCGTAGGGCAGCGTAGATGTTTGCACTTTTTAGCTTTTACGAAACGTTAAAAAATTTGCACTCTTGTTGAGTGCATTTAGTCAGTGCTAATAATTTTAATCTTTTTATAAATAAAATAATCATATTCCGTAAAATTCAACATCAATTAAAGGTGTTTTAGCAAAAATTCCTATTTCTTTATCAAGCATTTTAACAAAACTCATCAGATTTTCCATCTCAACTTCGTCTATTTCGCCTATAATAAAAGAAATTTTTTTGGCATTGTCTATTAAATACAAAAGCCCCGCTATCTCTTCAAGGGTTGTTGTGTGTTTTTGAATATTCTGTTTTACCCTTACGGATTTTAAAACTATTTCAACAAAATCTTCAAAATCGCCATCATTTTTTAGTTTTTCATCATATATTTCAAATACATAGGCGAGTCTGGCGAGCAGTAGAGGCAGTTTTTCACTGCGCTTGGGAATATCCACTCTTGAAAATTCGTCGCTTCCGCCTATAACCGCATATTTTTTTGCAAGTTTAACGGGTAATTCTGCCCAAAAAATCACCAAATCGCTTTCTTTTAAAAATTCTTCATCTTTGTTTGTATAATAATTTTGTAAATCCATCTGATACCTTGTTAGACAATTAATTTTGCAAAATTATAACGCAAAAAATTGGTACTGAATAAATAACGAAAAAGTAAAAATATTACAGCGTTGTGAAATTTAGCGAAAATTTTGCGTTTAAAAAATTGCACTTAACCCGCAAGGGCTGCGTAGCTGTTTGCAATTTTTAGCAAAATTTGAGTGATGCGATAGCAAAATGGAGCACTGAGCTGTAATATTTTTACTTTGTAGTTTTTTTATTATTTGCATATAATTAACAAAAAAATTTAAATAAAACTTACGGGGTCCATATCAACTTTTGCTTTTGCCAAATCAATACAGGGATAAATAATTTTATGAAGATTTTTACCTTTAAAAAGGGCAAAATAGCGGTATCTGTTTTTAAGCTTAAAAATCGGGGCTTCTCCAAAACCAATTAATTCCTCTTTTTCTCCTATACATTTAATAAATTCTTCTAAATTTTTTTGTGCAACTTCTTTTTTCTTATCAGTAAATTCGACTTTTGCAAGTCTTGAAAAAGGGGGATACCCCAAATCTTTTCTGTATTCTATTTCCTCAGCAAAAAATTCTTCATAACTTTTATTAAAAAATTCTTTATTTTGGGTAATGACAATAACCTCTCCGTCTTCTTTTCTACCCGCTCTTCCTTCAACCTGTCCGGCTAAGGAAAAAGCCCTCTCCCTCGCCCTGAAATCAGGTGTATTCAAAATAAAATCAATATCCGTTACTATACTCAAAGCCACATCCGGATAATCATGCCCTTTTGCAAGCATCTGCGTACCCACCAATATATCAATTTCACGGTTTTCAAATCTTTTCAGCAGTTTGTCTATTCTGCTTTTTGAAGTTATTATGTCCCTGTCAAACTTTTCTATTTTTGCATTTGGAAAAATAACTTTTAACTCTTGCGCAATTTCACTTGTACCTTTTCTCTCGTTTATAAATTCATCTCCCCCGCACTTTGGGCATGTTTTTGGAATAGGGGAGGTATATCCGCAGTAATGGCATACAAGAGCCCTTTTGTCTTTGTGAATACTCATGGCAATATCACAGTTTTTGCATTTTACAGCTTCGCCGCAGTTTTTGCAAATCATAAATTTAAAATTAGCCCTCGTCGGGACAAAAACAATCACCTGTCTGTTTTGATTTAATTTTTCAGATATTTTTTTTATGGTAAATTCATCAAAACTTTCCCTGAAATAACGTATTTTCTTTGAACCGTAAAAAGTGCCTTTAAGTCTAAAATAAGGAAATTTGTATAAGTCGCTTACAAGCGGTGTTGCACTTCCCAAAACCACTTTTGCATTAAATGTTTTGCCAAAAGCAACCGCCAAATCTTTGGCGTTGTATTTTGGAGTTTGCTCCGATTTATACGAATCATCATGCGCTTCGTCCACAATTATAAGCCCCAGGTTTTCAAAAGGCAGAAACAAAGCGCTTCTTGCGCCTACGATTACTTTTATATTATCCAGAGTGTTTAGGATTTGCTCTTTTTTCTTTTTTGTAATTTTACTGTGCCAGATTGCAAGAGAATCTTTAAAATATTTTTTAAGTCTTTTTTCCATCTGGGAGGTAATTGCAATTTCCGGAAGTAAAAAAAGGGCTTTTTTACCCTGATTTATAGTCTCTTCAATAAGTTTAATATAAATTTCTGTTTTTCCGCTTCCAGTATCTCCAAAAAGAATAGAAACATTTTCTTTTTTTAAAAATTCAAGCGCTTCTTTTTGTTTTTTGCTAAGTTTTATATCTACCTCAAACTTTTCACTTTTCACTTTACATTTTTCACTTTTTTCCATTGTCCATTGAAATAAACCCGCCGCCTCTCCGACTCTGCAAAAATAATATTTAGATATAAATTCAATAATTTTCTGATATTTTTCATTAAAATGAAATTTTTTATCAATTATTTCTTTACATTCATAATCCGGTTTTTCTACTGTTTTTAAAACATACCCGTAAGTTATTCTGTTTTTGAGGGAGATTTCGACAATATCGCCTTTTTGAAAATATTTATCGTATTTGTAAGTAAAAATATTCGGGGCGTTAAGAATTGCTATTTCATAATACATTACCGAAAAATTGAGCAGTTAAAATCGTTTGATGTAGAGGCAGTTGAATTACATTCAAATTTACATCCATTATCTGTATTTTTATCATAATAAAAATAAATCGTTTTACCCTGATATGTGACATTATAATCAGTTCCGTTCCCGTCCCACTTCAGCATATTGTCTGTTTTGGAAACAGGATAAGTCAAAATATTTTCAAAAAAAGTATTGTCTGTTGTAGATTTTTCCAGATCCGGGCAGGTATTGTTACCTTCCAAAATCAGTTTTGTATATTTAGAAGAAATTGCGGCTCTTATTGTAGAAACCTCTGTTTTTACTTTTGCCTTTACGGCATCATCCACACCTGTAAATAGGCGGGGCAGGGCAACCCCCGCCAGTATGCCTATAACAATGATTACAAAAATAAGTTCAAGAAGTGTGAATGATGGTTTCATTATTTAAGTAATGTTCCTTCTTCATTAGGGCTACCAGAATATTTATCTACTTCACCATTTGTTCCATTTACATCACTAATATTATGATCACCTAAATTAGTTATTTTCAATTCTGTTGTTGGAGCTGTTTGTTTATATAAAATAAAATTTGGTGACTGATTTGCATTACCATTTTTACAAACTATAAAATAATTTGCTCCTGCTGTGTCTTTGTCTGCAAATCCTACAATTGTATAATTAACTTCATCATTACATTTAGATAAATTCAAATCTTTTACTTCTTTTGGAATATCTGTATATGTAGTCAAATTATTTTCATTGTTTCCTTTAAAATATTCTAAATCTGAATAATCAATATTACCGCTATGGCCTTCTGCAATTGAAGTACTCCACAATGTTGGTCCCACACTTCTGTTTAATGTTCCGACAAACGCTTTTAAATTAGCTTCATGGGCCTGTTGTGCAACACCCAGGAATTTTGGAAGTGCAACTGCCGCTAAAATACCTAAAATTACAATAACGAAAACCAGCTCTATCATAGTAAACGCTTTTTTCATATTATCTCCTTAATTTTGTTTTAAAAATTATAACATAAATTTTTGCATTTGTATACAAATAATTGTTTATTCTAATCTCGATTGACTAAAATTTTATTATCCTCAACTCTGATTAATCTAAAATATGGAGCACTTTTTGCGGTTCCGTCTTTACATTCAATTTTGTATAATTTTTGAGTTACTCTTACATTTGATTCAGCTATCACATTATATTCGGTTGTTGAATTACAATCTTTCAGATTAATATCACTGCCGTTAATTTCAGGAGGTAAAGTTATCCTATCTTTTATTGAATGAATATAGCTTATATCCCCGTGATGACCTTCACTTATACTTTTTGCCCACAAATCTTCACCAGTAGTTCTGTTTAATGTTCTTACAAATGAAATCAAATTTGCTTCATGAGCCTGCTGACCAATTGCAAAATATCTTGGAAGTGCAACTGCTGCTAAAATACCCAAAATAACTAAAACAAAAATCATTTCAAGCATAGTGAAGGCCGTTTTATTCATCCTCTCTCCTATATTTTTCAATTTTTTTTAGTATTTCATACTCTTTTTTGTCTTTCTCCAGTATCAAAAACAGAAGCTCTTTTGGAGTGGAGTTTTGAAGTTTGATTAAATCTTCTTTTACATATTCAAAAAATTCATTCTCCAGGTTTATTTCAAATTTTTCCCCCAGAATATTTAAAGAAATTTTTTTCATTTACCGAGTATTGCTTCAATTTTTCCAACAACTTCTTCAAGTTCAAGTTCTTTAAGTGCGATATTTTCCCTGCATTCAAGAAGCTCGCTCTCCGTTTGAGATAGTTTTTCTTTTATATTTTCAAGTTCTATTTTTAAATTTTCATTCTCTTTGGTAAGTTCCTCGTATTTTTGAAGCAGTCCGTCTATTTTTTCGTTTAATTTTGTAAGTAAGTCCATAATATCCCTTTAATGTTGATTTGATATAATTATAATAAAAAGGAGAGATTTGTTCAAATTAAATTCCAAATTCGCTCCAACCGGCGACCAGCCAAAAGCAATAGGAAAAATAACCGGATGCATTAAAAAAGGAAGCCGATACAATACATTAATAGGTGTTACGGGAAGCGGCAAAACATTCACAATGGCAAATATAATTAAAAATCTGCAAATTCCCACTTTAATACTTACACACAATAAAACACTCGCAGCCCAGCTGTACAGTGAATTTAAAGATTTTTTCCCAGAAAATCATGTGGAATATTTTATAAGCTATTATGATTATTACCAGCCGGAGGCATATCTGCCAAGACAGGATTTATATATAGAAAAAGACAGCTCCATCAATGCGGAGCTTGAAAGGCTCAGGGTTTCAGCCACGGCAAGCTTATTGGAATACGACGATGTTATAGTGGTGGCAAGCGTATCCGCGCTTTACGGCCTCGGTAACCCGATAGAATACAAAAAAATGGTAGCAAAAATCGCCGTTGGAGATGAAATAAACCAAAGAGATTTTATGCTTAGACTCCTTTCCATGGGATATACAAGAAACGACAAATATTTTGAAAGGGGAAATTTCAGGGTAAACGGGGAAGTAATTGATATTTTCCCCACATATTTTGAAGATGATGTTATAAGAATTGAATTTTTTGGAGATGAGATTGATAGAATTTATACAATAGATTATCTTACAAATGAAAAACTCGAAAACTTAAAAGAAATAACCGTTTATGCGGCCAACCAGTTTATCGTTGGGGCTAACAGGCTGGCCGAGGCTGTAAATTCCATTGAAAAAGAACTGCAGGAGAGACTTAAATTTTATGAAGAAAACGAAAGAATAATAGAATATCAAAGACTAAAACAAAGATGCGAATTTGATTTGGAAATGCTTGAAACTACAGGGACATGCAAGGGAATAGAAAATTATTCAAGGCATCTCACAGGCAAAAAACCGGGAGAAACGCCCTATTCGCTTTTGGATTATTTTGAAATAAAAGGTAAACCTTATTTGGTAATTGTGGATGAAAGCCATGTCAGTCTGCCTCAATTCAGGGGAATGTACAACGGGGACAGGGCAAGAAAAGAGGTATTAGTAGAACACGGCTTCAGACTTCCAAGCGCATTAGACAACAGACCTTATAAATTCGATGAATTTATAAATAAAGCGCCCCATTATCTTTTTGTTTCGGCTACCCCCAATGAATACGAATTAAATCTTTCAACCTGCGTTGCCGAACAGATAATAAGACCCACAGGTCTTTTGGACCCGGTAATTGAGCTGTATCCAAGCAACAATCAGGTGGAAATTCTGTACGATAAAATAAAAGAAGCCACAGCAAAAAATGAAAGGGTTTTGGTTACAACTCTTACTAAAAAAATGGCGGAAGATCTGCAGAAGTATTATCTGGAACTCGGAATAAAAGTAAAATATATGCACAGCGATGTTGATGTGGTTGAAAGAAATGAGATAATTAGGGGGCTTAGAAGCGGGGAATTTGATGTTTTAATAGGAATAAACCTGCTAAGAGAAGGGCTTGATTTGCCGGAAGTTGGCACGGTTGCAATACTTGATGCAGATAAAGAAGGTTTTTTAAGAAGTGAAACAAGCCTGATTCAGACAATGGGAAGGGCTGCAAGAAACGTAAACGGAAGAGTAATTATGTTTGCAAATAAAATTACTGAACCTATTATTTTAGATGATAATTTAGAAAAACTTGAAAAATTAAAAGACAAAATTACAAAATCTATGTACAATGCAATAAAAATAACGCTAAAAAGAAGAATCAAACAAAAAGAATATAATAAAATACATAAAATTACACCAAAAAGCACAGTAAGAAAACTTGATGTAAGCTTAAAAGAGGAAGGCTACGAGGCTATAGCGAAAGAGATTAAAAACAAAAATAAAATTCCGCCCCGTGAGAAAAAATCTATTATAGCCAAACTGAAAAAAGAGATGATTGAGGCGGCAAAACAGTTGGAATTTGAAAAAGCTGCCATGATTAGGGATAAAATAGAAGAAATTAAAAAAAGCTGATTTTAATGTAAAACTGATAATAAAAAATTCAAAAAATATAAAGGAGAGACAATGATTTTAAGATATAAAGATGATTTTCCAAAAATTGCCACGTCTGCATGGATAGCCCCGAGTGCGGATATAATCGGTGATGTGGAAATAGGAGATGATTCAAGCGTATGGTTTGGATGTGTAATTAGAGGCGATGTTCATTATATAAAAATAGGAAAAAGGGTCTCCATTCAGGATTTGTCAATGATACATGTTACACATTTTGAAAAAGAAAAAAAAATTGGTGACGGTTTTCCTACAATAATCGGGGATGATGTAACAATAGCGCATAAAGTAATGCTGCACGGCTGTAAAATTGGGAATGCGTGTCTTATTGGAATGAGTGCCACAATACTTGACGGTGCTGAAATCGGGGATGAATCGATAGTTGGAGCCGGTGCGCTGGTCACAGGAGGTAAAAAATTCCCGCCAAGAAGTTTAATTTTAGGAAGTCCCGCTAAAGTTGTAAGAAGTTTGACAGACGGGGAAGTTGAAAAAATTTATCAAAATGCAAAAAATTATGTAAATTATAAAAATGAATATATAAATTTTTTAAAATAATTATACAATTAAGAATATTAGCAATAACTAAATGGAAATAGAAGAAAGGATAAAAATTAAATGGTAAAAAAGCTCGATTTAAGTGATTATATAAACAGACTCTATTCACTTTTTGCAAGGGAAAAAGATTTTAAACTAAACGGCGATATTAATGTATTTTATAAATATCTTAAAAAACTCGAAAACAAAGATTTCAAAAGCCCGCCTGAGGTTAAAAATCTGGATAAAGAGCTGATTCATTTAAAAAAATACGGTGATTTAAGCCATTCTCAAATTTTCGAATTTGTAAAAATTATCAATTATTTTGACTATTTAAAATCAAGAAACTGGGAAGATTTAGCTGAGTGGTTCGATAAAATTGAAATTCCCTCTGAAATAAAAAAACTGACACTGCATTATAATAAAAAAGGCGAAATAATCGGATTTATAGAACTTGACGAAATAAATGAAAAAATAAAAGAAGTAAAAACCCTGATACGTCAGGAACTTTACAAATATATAAATTCAAAAAAACTTGAGCCTTTTTTGGTAGATAAACAGATACATATGCAAGGAGATGAAGAAACACTTCTTCTAAGAGGCGGCTTTAATAAAATAATCGATGCAGAAATTCTCGGCAGAAGCCAAAGCGGATTTTTTTACATTTTTCCAAGAAGTATAGGAAAACTAAAAAAAAGAATAGATGATTTATTGTCTTTAAAAGAAGAATTTTTAGAAAAAAAATCAAGGAAATTTAGCAATATATTTAGAAAATGGGTCAAATTTCTAAATTTTATTAATTCTGAGTTTGACAAATTCGACCATTTGCAGGCAAGAATATTTTTGGCAAAAAATGAAAATCTGGAATTTATACTGCCTAAAAAAAGCAAAAATTTTTGTTTAAGGGATTTTTGCCATCCGGCTTTAAGTGGTTGCAAACCGGTAAACGTGCAATGGGATAAGCAGGTATTGATTATCACTGGGGTTAACGCCGGCGGTAAAACAATGCTTCTAAAATCAATCCTCAGCTCCGCTTTTATGGCAAAACACCTTCTTCCAATGAAAACAAGGGAAACTTCAATTATTCCCGCATTTAAAGAGATAAAATCAATTATACAAGACCCCCAAAATGTAAAAAACGATATTTCTACATTTGCGGGAAGAATAAAAGAATTTAAAGAAGTTTTTGGAAAAGAAGATTATTTAATAGGAGTGGATGAAATTGAATTAGGGACGGATGCCAACGAAGCCGCAACACTGTTTAAAGTAATTATTGAAGAAATTATGAAAAAAAACAGGATTGTAATTACTACACATCATAAAAGACTTGCCTCTTTACTTGCAAAACACGAAGATGTGGAATTATTAGCCGCTGTTTATGATGAAAAACAACAAAAGCCCACATATGAATTTATAAAAGGAACTATCGGGAGAAGCTTTGCGTTTGAAACGGCAAAAAGATATGGAATTCCTTTAAATATAATAAATAAAGCCAAACAGGAATATTCCGAAGATTTGGAAAAACTTGACATATTGATAGAAAAGGCTGCAAATGCCCAATATGAATACAATAAAAAACTGAACGAATTAAATCAAGAACTTAAAAACACAAAAGAATTAAAAGAATCCCTTCTTTTACAAAAAAAAGAATTTAACGAATCATTAACAAAAGAAAAAAACAAACTTCTAAAAGAATTCAACAACGCAATAAAAGCGGCGAAAGAAGCCATAAAGGCAAAATCTACAGGCGATGCCCACAGAAAATTAAACGAGGCAAATCAAATATATAAAAAAATAAAAATCAAAAAAGAAGAAATTAATAAAGAATTTAAAGTGGGGGACAAGGTAAAATTCAAAAGTTCAGTGGGTGAAATATTGGAAATAAAAGGCAAAAACGCACTTGTAAATATTGAAAGCAAAAAACTTCTGATTCCCAAAAATCAGCTGGAATATTATAAAGCACCTATAAAAAAAGAAAAAATTAAAATTTCAAAGCCAAAAGCTGCTAAGGCCGATATAAAACTTGATTTACATGGCTTGAGAATGGAAGAAGCAATTGAAAAAACAGAAGAATTTTTAAACAATGCCGCGCTTGCCGAGCTTGAAGAAGTATGGATTTATCACGGTATGGGAAAAGGAATATTGGCAAAGGGAATAACCGAACTTCTTAAAAATCATCCTCTGGTAAAAAGTTTTACAGACGCACCGCCTCATATGGGAGGATACGGAGCAAAAATAATTAAATTATAATTGAGTTTAATTAAGTTTCATTTATATAATTAGCATTGCATCACCGTAGCTGTAAAACCTGTATTTTTTTTCTATTGCCTCTTTGTAAATTTCAAGAGTTTTAATTCTGCCTATAAAACTTGCCACAAGCATTATAAGCGTTGATTTTGGAAGATGAAAATTTGTAAGCAGATGATTGACCCTTATGGGAGGATTTTGGGGATGCAAAAACAAATCGCATTCTCCGCTTAATTTTTTTTCTCTTGCATAATATTCCACCGTTCTTGTCACGGTTGTTCCGACTGCCACTATTTCTTTATTTGAATCTAAAATTTTAGCTGTACATTCAGGAATTTCGTAAAATTCGCTATGCATTTTATGCTCTCTTATATCTCTAACCTCAACAGGTTTAAATGTTCCGGCCCCTACGTGAAGCGTTAAAAAATATTTTTCTTTTATTTTTTTTAATAATTCATCCGTAAAATGAAGTGAAGCGGTAGGCGCTGCAACAGCCCCTTCTTTTTTGGCAAAAATACTCTGGTATTCCAATTCATCAATTTGTTCATCTTCCCTTTTAATATACGGAGGCAATGGAACATGCCCTATCTTTTCTAAAATATTAACTAATTCTAAAAAATCCAATGCTTTAAACTTTTCACTTTCAACTTTTAACTTAAAACTAACTATTCTGCTTCCGTCTTCTAAAAGCTCTTTTACCTCAGCCATAAGCCCATTATCAAAATAAAGTTTGCTGCCTGTTTTTACTTTTCCCCTGATATAAACCAAATAACCGTTTTTATAAGGCCTGTTTAAAAGTAATTCTATTTTTCCACCGCTCTCTTTTTTTCCAAAGATTCTTGCTTTTATTACTTTAGTATTATTAAAAATAAAAGTTTTATCGCCCATGAAATCTAAAATATTTCTAAAAACTGTATGAATTATTTTATCTTTTTTCCTGTCGTAGACCAAAAGTTTAGCCAAATCCCTAGGATTTGCAGGATATTTGGCAATTAAACCCTCAGGTAATTTATAATCATAAGAAGAGACTAAAAAATTTTCCATTAAACACCTATTAATTTTCTGAGCTCTTCCGGTTTTGTGCTATAAGCCATGGCTGTATCTTTATCGATTATATGTTTCATTGCAAGTTCAGCCAATACCTGATTCATTGTCTGCATTCCTGTTACACCCTGGTTAAGCTGCATTTGTGAATATATCTGGGCAATTTTATTTTCCCTGATTAAGTTTGCAATTGCAGGATTATTAATCATTATTTCATGAGCCGCAATTCTTCCCCCACCTATTTTTGGTAAAAGAGACTGAGAAATAACCGCTAAAATAGCCATTGAAAGCTGTGTTCTTATCTGGTCCTGTTCTTCTGCTGGGAATACATTCACAATTCTGTTTATAGTCTGACTTGCCGAATTTGTATGAAGCGTTGCAAAAACCAAATGCCCTGTTTCTGCCGCTGTAATTGCGGCGCCTATTGTCTCTCTGTCTCTCATCTCACCGATTAATATAACATCCGGATCTTCCCTAAGAGATGCCCTTAAAGCCCTGAGAAACGATTTTGTATCTCTGTTTATTTCTCTTTGGGATATTAGACATTTGTTATGCTGATGCACAAATTCTATCGGATCTTCAATGGTAATAATATGCTTTCTGAAATTATCATTTATTTCTTTTATCATAGCGGCAAGAGTGGTTGATTTACCGCTTCCGGTAGGCCCTGTTACCAACACAAGACCTTTTTCATGCCTTACTAATTTTTTAAATACTCCCGGGGCGCGTAATTCATCCAGACTAAAAGGCCTCTCAGGAATAATCCTGAATGCGCCTGCCAAATTTTCTCTTTCGAAATAATAATTGGCCCTGAATCTTGAAACTTTCGGTACCTCAAAAGAAAAATCAAGTTCAAGTTCATCTTCTAATTTTGCTTTTTGTTTTTCTGATAAAACGGAATAACAAAGATCCGCAACATCTTCTTTTGTAAGTTTTGGAAGATTTAAAGGGGTTAATTTTCCGTCAATTCTCAGCGTCGGCTCTGCATTGACATTTAAATGCAAATCACTTGCATTGTAATCTTTAATACTTTTTAAAAGCTGTTCTAATGTAAAATTAAGTGCCATGATTTTTCCTATTCGATTATTTTAGGAACTATAAAATAATCATCTTTTGATTTTGGTGCATGCGAAAGAACATCTTTGATAACATTACTTTGCTTAACTTCGTCTTCTCTTAAAGGTGTAGGATTGTTTAATGTTGAAAAAGTAGCTTCTATTTTACTTGTATCTATTTCATGTAACATTTCAACAAATTCTACTATTTCTGCCAAATTCTCAGCCATTTTTTCTTTATCGGCTATCTCAAGCATAGAAAGATTTTCCAATTTTTCAACAAGTTTTGCATCGATTTTCATAAAAATCCTTTTTTAGTATAATTGTAACAAAAAAAAGGTAAAAAAATGAATCTATTTCAAGAAGCACAGAAATATATCGTAGGAGGAGTAAATTCACCTGTTAGGGCATTTAAAAGTGTCGGAGGGGAACCTCCTTTTATTGAAAAAGGGAAAGGGGCATATATATATGATATAACAGGCAAAAAATATCTGGATTTTATACAAAGCTGGGGTCCGCTTATTTTCGGACACTGTGACAAAGAAATAGAAAATGCAATTATAAAAGCCGTAAAAAAAGGAACAAGTTTCGGAGCCCCTACAAAAGTTGAAATAGATTTGGCAAAAGAAGTATTGGAACTATTTCCGCATTTGGATTTAATAAGATTTGTAAGCTCAGGCACAGAAGCCACAATGAGCGCCATAAGACTAGCAAGGGGCGTCAGCGGAAAAGACGATATTATAAAATTTGAAGGGTGTTACCATGGACACAGCGATTCACTGTTGGTCAATGCCGGCAGCGGCGCCGCCACATTCGGGACACCAAGTTCTCCCGGTGTTCCGGCTGATCTTACAAAACATACACTTCTTGCGAAATATAATGATATTGAAAGTGTTAAAAAATGTTTTCAAAACGGTGATGTGGGATGTGTAATAATAGAACCGATTGCCGGAAATATGAGTTTGGTACCTGCCAAAGCAGATTTTTTAGGTGAACTCAGAGAAATTTGCAACCATTATGAGGCAATTCTGATTTTTGATGAGGTGATGAGCGGATTCAGGGCATCTCTTAGAGGAAGTTTTGATATATACGGTATTGAAGCGGACATTGTAACATTCGGTAAAGTAATAGGAGGCGGAATGCCTGTTGGCGCATTTGCGGGAAAAAAAGAAATTATGGAAAAATTATCTCCAATAGGTCCCGTATATCAGGCTGGAACACTCTCCGGCAACCCTGTGGCCATGAGCGCCGGACTTGCACAAATTAAAAAATTAAAAGAAAATCCGGAAATTTATAAGACTCTTGAAAAAAAAGCAAAAAATCTAATGCATGGATTTGCCGAAATTTCAAAAGAAAACAGAATTGAATTTAATTATAATGTAATGGGCAGTATGTTCGGATTCTTCTTTAATTCTAAAAATCCAAAAAATTTTGATGAGGTAAATGAGAGTGATACAAAAAGATACGCATTATTTCATAATAAAATGTTAAAAAACGGTTTTTATTTTGCACCGAGCGCATATGAAACAGGCTTTATCTGTACCCCTATGAATGACGAAGATATACAAAACACAATAAAAACTTACAAACAAATTGCAAAAGAAATTTAATGCAAAAAAAAGGAAATCTGGGAAAAACCGTAAGAGGTGCAGAAAAGCTCTCTTTGGGCATTTCTATAGTTGTTGCGGTATTAATGGGGGTTGGGATAGGATTGTGGCTTAAAAACACTTTCCATCAAATATGGTTATTGTGGCTTGGTGTTTTTTGGGGAATTGCAGCTGCAATTTTAAATATAAAAAAAGAATATGACAAATTAAAAAAAGAATGGGATAAAATAAAAAACGACCCGAGATATAAAAATTACAAAATAAATAAAAAAGAAGATGAAGACGAGGATGATTATTTGGAAAATTTTGAAAAATAATTACATTGCATTTTTTGCCGCACTTGCCAAATCCCACATAGGCAAAAATATACCAAGGGCCAAGAGCAGCACCAAAGCCCCTATTACAGACAACATAATAGGTTCTATTGCAGCCTGCATATTGTCTATGATATCCTGGAATTTGTCTGCATAGTATTTTGCGGCGCTTTCAAGCATATTGTCTAATTCTCCGGATTGTTCCCCGGCACTTATCATCCTAAGGGCTACATAATTTACAAAATTGGTTTCACTTACCATTTCGGCAAAACTTCTTCCCTGATTAACGCCTTTAATAATCTCTCTTAGTTTTTCTTTTATAATTTCGTTTTCGACGATGCCTTCGGTAATTTTCAACGCATCCACCAAAGGAATACCACTTTTGATTAATGATGACAAAGTTGCCAATACCCTAGTCAAAGTGGCATATTCAATAACATCTTTTATCAGATACATTTTTAATAAAAATTTATCGACATAATATTTAAATTTATAAGATGTTTTATAAAAAAATGAAATCAAAACCAGAATTAAGATAAATCCAAACAACACATAAAGACCGTAATTTGATAAAACATGCTCCGCCCAAAGCAATATTCTGGTAGGCAAAGGGAGTTTTGCATGGAGCATGGAAAAAACAGCCTTAAATTTCGGAACTACAACCAAAACCAAAAAAGTAAATGCTGCAGCAATGGCAAAAAGAACAATAACGGGATAACGAAGGGCCTTTATCATTTTTCTTCTGTTTTCATACATATTTTCATAAATTCCGGCTAAAGATTCAAGAGCTGCCACCAAATCCCCCGTCTGCTCACCAAGTCTTATCATGGCGACGGAAATTCCCCCTACATAATTTTCGTATTCTTCAAATACTTCGGATAAACTTTTACCGCTGTCTATAGCTTCTGCCGCCTTTGCAAAAATTTCAGAAATCAGCGAATCTTTTGTATGGGAGGATATATCTTCAAGGGCATCTTTAAGGGAAATCCCCGCTTTTATCAATACAGAAAGTTGCCTTATAGAACCTATGTAAGCCGGATAATTTAATTTTCTTCTTAAAATTTTATTTAAAATAATATCTTTAAAGATTTTAATTTTTTCATTAAAAGGCATAGGAATTTCATTTATATCTATTAAAAGCCCCTTATGCAGTTTTTTTGCTTCAATTATCGCTTCTGCCCTATTTAACGCTTTAAATACCAAATTTTCTTTTTCACCCTTATAAATGAATGTTGCTTTAAAATATTTCATAATTTTGCCACCTTATAAATATCTTCTAATGTAGTAATTCCTTTTAACGCTTTAATCAATCCGTCATAAAACATACTCTGATAACCTTTGCTTCTTAAATAATTCAGTATATCTATTTTTTCTTTTTCTCTGCTTATCATACTTTCCATCTTTTCATCATTTAAAAATATTTCACTTATCATTGTTCTGCCTCCGTATCCGGTAAAATTACAATGTTCACAGCCGATACCTTTATAAAAGACCGCATCTTTAGGTATTATTGTTTTAATAGGATCCAAATAAATATCTTCGGGTTTATGTTTTGTTTTACAGTATGGACATATCGTTTTTACAAGCCTCTGGGCCTCAGCTCCGATTAAAGAAGCTGCAACCATAAAAGCATCCGCACCCATATCTATCATTCTTTGGATTGAGCTGACGGCATCATTTGTATGAAGTGTCGAAAGAACCAAATGGCCCGTCAAAGCGGCCTTGATTGCGATTTCAAGTGTTTCTAAATCCCTGATTTCCCCTATCATTATAATATCCGGGTCCTGTCTTAATATACTTCTTAGGGCGTTTGCAAAAGTCATATCAACTTTTGGATTCACCTGAACCTGTTGTATCCCGTGTAATTTATATTCTACCGGGTCTTCAACAGTAATAACTTTTCTGTTTACTTTTGCTATTTCATGCAAAGCCGCATACAAAGTTGTTGTTTTCCCACTTCCAGTAGGCCCGGTTACGAGAAAAATACCGTTAGGCTGAGAAAGGGCTTTTTTAAAAATTTCAAGATTTTTTGATGTAATTCCTATTTCATCTATTTTTTTAAGAATGCTCCTTTTATCAAGAATTCTTATAACGATACTCTCTCCCCAAATTGTAGGAAGAGTTGAAACCCTAAAATCAAATTTATTTTTGCCTAATTCCATGGAAAAAGAACCGTCCTGCGGCTTTCTTTTTTCGCTGACATCCATATTGGCGAGAATTTTAATTCTTGAATCAAGGGCGTTAAAAATATCCATATCAAAATCCAGCACTTCATATAAATCCCCGAGCACCCTGATTCTCACAACCCCTCCGTCTTCTTCCGCCTCAATATGAATATCACTTGCTTTTTTTTCAATGGAAGAGACAACAAGATATTTAATAAGTCTCATAACCGCAGATTCTTCCCCGGTTACCTCGGCTCCTTTTAATTCTTTTTTTATATCTTTTATAATCTCTTTTACTTTTTCTTTACTTTCAAGTAATTTAAGGACTTTTAAAATATCTTCTTTTAACCCCAATATAAATTCAACTTCTTTTTGAGGATAAAATCTTTTTAAAATTGCCTGTGCGTTCCAGTCAAGCGGATCGGCAACGGCTATTTTTACTTTATTGTATTTCTCTTCCACAGGAACGGCCAGTGTCTGCTTTAAAATGTTGACAGGAATATGAATGTCTTTTAATCTTATGGAACTTAAATCGGAAATATAACCTATTGAATATTTGGAAGAGAGATATTTTAAATATACTTCTTTTGTAATATATCCGTTTTTAAATAAAAGTGTTAACACATCTTCTTTTGGATTTTTTTCTAATAATTCCTGAATCTTATGATACTGTTCTTTGGTTAATTCATTTTCTTTTAGCAAATTATCCAAAAAAATCTTATCTGTAACTACCAAAAAAATTCCTTTTTTATAAGTTTATTGTTTAAATATTCTTTAATTACAATATTATAATTTTTATTAGGAAAAACAATATATTTTTTATTTTTATCAAAAATTACTATTTTATTTTTTTCTTTTTTTACTTTTTTTGTCTGTATATAATTAAACACAATCCCCAATAAATTGTCATTTATAACAGGAAGTTTTATATTATTTAAATTTATATCGTCAAAAATGTATTCGAGTATTAATTTTTTCATTAAAAAAAGAGTGGTTATGTAAGTGGCATTTTTTCTTCCGAGAGGTGTTGTTTTTAACACTTTTGCCAAATCGAGCGCAGGTGTTAAATTTCTTCTTTTCAGACATGCATACGCTACAAGAGAAAGTAAATCTTCCCTTTTATTGATATATTTATTGATATAATCCCATCTTTTATCACATATTTTATAATAAAAACCTTTTTTAAAAGCTACATTCAAAGGCATTTCGGCAGAAAACAGAAAAGTAAAAAAAACAGTTAATATTATTTTTTTCAAAAAGGCCCCTTAAGTTAAATTGCTAAATTATAACAAAATATTTGATATAATTCCAAAAAAAGGAGATAAAATGGCATTAAATATTTATTATGACAAAGACTGTGATTTGAGCATTATTCAAAACAAAAAAGTTGCGATGATAGGTTTTGGAAGTCAAGGTCATGCCCATGCACTTAATCTTAGAGATTCCGGGGTTGATGTAACAGTGGGTCTTAGAAAAGGCAGCAAATCATGGGAAAAAGCCAAAAATTACGGATTTGAAGTAAAAGAAGTGGGCGAAGCCGTAAAAGATGCAGATGTAATAATGATATTATTACCTGATGAAATTCAAAGAACTGTTTATTATAAAGAAATAGAACCTAATTTAAAAGAAGGCGCTGCAATAGCATTTGGACACGGATTTAATATTCATTTCGGAAGAATAATCCCAAGAGCTGATTTAAAAGTAATTATGATAGCCCCTAAAGCCCCGGGGCATACTGTAAGAAGCGAATTTGTAAAAGGCGGGGGAATTCCGGATTTAATTGCTGTATATCAAGGCGGTGAGGAGGCAAAACAGTTAGCCCTCAGTTATGCAAGCGCAATTGGTGGAGGAAGAACCGCAATAATTGAAACAACATTCAAAGATGAAACAGAAACTGACCTGTTTGGTGAACAGGCAGTTTTATGCGGCGGTGTAACATCACTTGTTCAGGCCGGGTTTGACACATTGGTCGAAGCGGGTTACGCACCGGAAATGGCATATTTTGAATGTTTTCATGAATTAAAGCTCATAGTTGATTTGATGTTTGAAGGCGGTCTTGAAAATATGAGATATTCTATTTCAAACACTGCGGAATACGGGGATTATGTAAGCGGGCCAAAAGTAGTTAACGAAGAAAGCAGAAAAGCTATGAAACAGATTTTAAAAGAAATTCAAAACGGTAAATTCGCCAAAGATTTTATACTTGAAGGAATGGCCGGGTATCCAAGAATGACTGCTGAGAGAAATAATATGAAAGTTTCTTTACTTGAGAAAACAGGACAAAAATTAAGAGCTATGATGCCTTGGATTACACAAAACAAAATTGTAGATCCAAATAAAAATTAATCCCTTCTCGGGATAGGAGAAAAAATGGGAAAAGTTATTACTATTACCAGCGGCAAAGGCGGAGTAGGTAAATCAACCACAACCGCCAATATTGCCACGGCTTTGGCCAAAAACGGCAAAAAAGTTATTGCAATAGATTTTGATATAGGGCTTAGAAACCTTGATATGATATTGGGCCTTGAAAACAGAATTGTTTATGATGTCGTTGATGTAATGGAAAAAAGATGCAATCTGGCCCAGGCTATAATAAAAGACAAACGTACAAATAATTTGCATTTTCTGCCCGCAAGTCAGACAAAAGACAAAACGGTACTCGATAAAGATAAAGTTGAAAATTTAATCAACGAATTAAAAAAAGATTTTGATTATATATTAATCGATTCACCTGCAGGAATAGAAAGCGGATTCGAACATTCAATTTATCTTGCCGATATGGCTTTAGTGGTTACAACCCCGGAAATTTCTTCTGTCAGGGACGCCGACAGGGTTATAGGTATAATAGATGCAAAAAGTAAAAAAGCCCAACTTGGAGAAGAAGTTGAAAAAAGAATTATAATAAACAGAATCAAACCCGAACTTGTTGAAAAAGGCGAAATGCTTTCAACCGAAGATGTTTTGCATATATTGGCACTTGACTTAATCGGAATAGTTCCGGATGATGAGGAAATTGTACGTTCAACCAACATTGGTGAACCGATTGCACTTAATGAAAATTCATTGGTCGGGGAAGCTTACAGAAGAATTGCAAAAAGAATAGAAAATGAAGAAATTGAATTTTTGGATTTAACCAAAAAAAAAGGTATTTTCTCTAAACTTAAAGGATTATTCAAATGAGTTTTTTTGACCTGTTTAAAAAGAAAAAATCAAAAGATGTTGCAAAAGACAGACTTATGATGATGCTTGCATATGAAAGAGCAAATACAAAAATCAATAATTTAGATGAAATGAAACAGGATTTAATCAACGTTGTAAAAAAATATGTGGATATTAAAGACATCGGCATTAAAACAAATTCAAACCAAAACATTGAAACATTAGAAATTGAGATAATTCTGAAAAAATGAAAAAAAAACGAAAAAATTCAAAAAAAAACAGTTTAAAATATATTGTTTATATACTTTTACTGGCAATTTTTTCTTTAAGTTTTTTTATTGCGGGTGTTTATATAGGAGAAAACACAAATAAAAAATCCCTGCAAAAAACACAAAATGTAATATCCATGCTTGAAAAAAAAATTAAAAATCTTTCAAATCAGCTGAATCAAAATAATAAAAATTTATATAATCTTCCTTCTGAAATAGAAGATTACGAAACAGCTCATAAACATTATAAAAAAACAAAACCCCCTGTACCGGTTACGGTTAAATTAAAGACCAAAAAACCGAAACTTGTAATTATTCTGGACGATGTTTCATTCGGATATCAGGTAAAAGCTATTAAACATCTGCCTTTTGAAGCGACACCTTCGTTTTTTCCACCCACAAAGATCCATCCCAACACTCCTGTTTATGCAAAAGAATTCAAAGATTACATGGTTCATGTACCTATGCAGGCACTTGCGTTTGCACATCCTGAACCGGACACTATAAATACAAACTGGTCTTATTCCCAAATAAAACAAAGAATTGATGAAATAAAAAAATGGTTTCCGAAAGCGGAGTTTATAAATAACCATACAGGAAGCAAATTTACTGCCGATACCACTGAAATGGAAAAACTTTTTAAAGTTTTAAAAGAAGACAATCTGGGATTTGTAGATTCAAGAACAACCCCTTATTCAAAGGCAAGAGATGCAGAAAAAATTTATCATATTCCCTTTTTTGAAAGAAATATATTTTTAGATAACAAACCGGATATAAACTATATCCAGAACCAGCTTAAAAAAGCGGTTAAAATAGCCCGAAAAAGAGGATATGCCATTGCCATAGGGCATCCTCATAAAACAACCATTGAAGCTTTAAATGAATCACAAAATATTTTAAAAAATGTTGATGTAATAACAATAAATCAACTTTATGAATTAAAAACAAAAAATGAAAAGTAAGCGGTGAAAAATGGAGAATGGATAATGGAAAATGAGCGAAAATGAACAAATCGAATTAAGCTCATCTGGCAGTTTGAAAAGCAGCCATAATGAAAAATTAAAATTTGATGAATTTGAACTCTTTTATAAAGGTAATACTGATTTATTAAACAGAGATAAAATTGCCATTGTAGGCAGCAGAAAAGCGAGCAAATACACAAAAGAAATCACATATCTTTTGGCAAAAAAACTTTCAAAAAAATTTGTAATAATTTCAGGCGGCGCTTTGGGGGTGGATACCCAGGCCCACAGAGGCTCTTTCCCAAACACTGTTTTTGTTTCACCTTCATCACTTGATATTATTTATCCCAAACAAAATGAAAATTTGATAAAATCCGTTTACAAAAAAGCTCTCGCAATCAGTGAATACGAAAAAAATTACAAACCTTACAAACATACATTTCTTGAAAGAAACAGAATTATTGTAAAACTTTCAAAATTTGTAATAATTACGCAGGCTTCATTAAAAAGCGGCAGCATGAGAAGCTTTGAATGGGCAAAAGAATATAACAAAAAAGTTTATGTTATTCCGCAGAGGATCGGTGAAAGCGCTGGCACCAATTATATTGCAAAAACAAATCAGGCGGAAGTTATTTGGGATATAGATGAATTTTGTAAAAATTTGGGAATCAGTTCTAATGAAAAAATTTTATCCTTAAATGAAGCCCTAAAACTTTACGGCTCAAGAATTTATGAAATGGAGCTAAACTCTGAAGTTGAAATAAAAAATGGAAAAGTATATTTTAATGGATAATAAATAATGGAAAATGGAAGACTAATTCATCCATTTGAACCAATAATTTTTAAAACAAGTAAAATTTTAATTCTTGGAACTTTTCCGTCAATCAAATCTTTTGAAAACAGTTTTTATTATTCGCATCCCAAAAACCAGTTCTGGGATATATTGGCAATTATTTATAATGATAAAAAACCTTACACCATCCAGGAAAAAATTTCTTTTTTAAAAAAACATAAAATTGCTTTGTGGGACAGTATATGTGAATGCAAAAGAAAAGACAAAAACAGCAGAGATGACAATTTGGAAATCATAAAACTATGTGATATTGAAAATTTACTTAAAAAATATCCAAATATAAAAAAATTAGCAGTTACTTCAAGAACTGCTGAAAAAGTTATAAAAAAACATTTCAAAAATTCTTCATTTTCCATTTTACATTCTCCATTGTATCTGCCAAGTCCAAGTCCTTTAAATGCAAGAATGAATTTAGAACAAAAGGTAAAAATATGGAAAAAATTGTTACAATAGATGTAGGACTTAAAAGAATAGGTATAGCTTATACCCCTGATAAATCGGTTGTCATTCCCTTAAATGCCGTTATAAGAAAAAACAGAAACCAGGCCGCAAGGGAAATTGATAATATTTTAAAAGAGTATAAAGCCGACATTTTAGTGGTGGGAATTCCCAAAACGAATGAAGAGATGCAAAGAAGAATAAAACATTTTGTATCATTAATTAATTTTAACGGAAAAATAGAGTTTGTAGATGAGAGTTTTACAAGCAATCTGGTGGAAGAGGAAATAAAAGGAAAAATAAAATATAAAAGGGATGGAAGAATTGACAGCTTAGCCGCTAAAAAAATACTTGAGAGTTATTTAAATAAATTAAAAACGAAAAGTGAAAAATGAAAAATTATTGTTTTAACTTTTTATAGTATTTATTGATAAAATCACTCTTTTTAGCCAAAAAACCTGTTAAATTATCCACTTCTGTAAGACCACCATTTTCAAAATCAATCTGCATGCTCATTTTAGAATTATACGGTATATTTAGCGCCTGTTTTATCACTCTTTCTTTTTCATCACTTAAATCAATTCCCTCTTCTTTTGCTATTCTTATAACTTCATCCAAAAATTTTTCCACCTCATCCTTTTTGTTTTCCATTATCCAGCCGGTCGGTTTTTGATAAAAACTCTGCAAGCTAGCAAAAGTAGAGATAAACAGATACTTTTTCCAAATATCCTTGTCAATATTATTACTAAATTTTATTTTTAAATCATCGCAGTTTTTAAAAACTTCTTTTAATTTTTCATCATCTTCAATACACAAATAAAAAAGAGGTGTTTTTTTATGAATAATCCCGTTAACTTTATTTGAAAGTATATAAATACAGGCCTTTTTTAAATTAAAATCTTTAAATTTTTCAAAATGCCCTATTCCGTTTAAAATGGGTACAACAATTGAATTTTTTAAAAATTTTTTGTATTTTTCTATAACTTCATCTAAATGATAGCTTTTTGTTGTAACAAAAACCACATCATAAATTTTAGTCAAATCATCAAATTTTACGCTCTCTTCTTTATCAACATCTTTAATAGTCAATTCTTTAACTTCTCCACTGCTTCCTATAGCACTTACATAATTACCGCATTTTTTTAATTTATAAGCCAAATACCCCCCAACTCCTCCAGGCCCTATTATTAAAACTTTCATTTTTTTCTCCTTATCTTTTCAGCAATAATAACACCAATAGTTATTCCTAAAAACAATAAAATTAAAAAAATCTCTCCTGCTAAATCGTTAAAACTAATCATTTTCCCCTACTCACCACTCACTTCTCACTGTTCACTTTCTAATATCACTCCGCATTCCATATGATTGGTATATGGGAACTGGTCAAAAAATGCAAAAGCTTTTATTTTTCTTTTTTTAGTCAGAGTTTCTAAATCCCTTTTTAAAGTTTCCGGATTGCATGATATATAAATAATATTTTCAAAACTGTTTACAAATTTTCTTGATTTGTCGTCAAGTCCGGCTCTTGGAGGGTCTATAAAAACATTTTTCAAATCGTATTTTGCAAGAAGAGGAGATTTTTCCTCTTTTAGTGAACTGAATTCAGCAGCACTCATAGCAAGAAAAGTTATATTTTTTCTATTGTTTATTTCGGCATTAAAAGTCGCTGCTTCAATACTTTCCTTATTAATTTCAGTTGCTATTATCTTATTGAATTTTTCACTAAGAGGAATTGTAAAATTTCCGTTTCCGCAATAAAGTTCAACCAAATCGCCTTTTAAATCCGCATTTTTTAAAACCCACTCAATCATTTTTTTGTTTATATTTCTGTTTGGCTGTGAAAATGTATTTTCAATTATTTTATATTTATATATATTGCCGTTAATATCAATTTCATCAATTAAATAATTTTTATCAAAAACATATTTTCTGCCTTTTTTTCTAACAATAAAATCAATTTTTTTAAATTTTTCTTTTAATTTTTTAATATCTTCTGCAATTGCTTGATCCACTTTTCTATGATAAATTAAAGTAACAATAAGTGCGCCTGAAGAATTACTTAAAAAATCTATTTCATAAAGCCTGTTTTTTAAATTTTCACTTTTTTCTATCTCTTTTAGCAAATCAGGCATTACGTCATAAATCGCTTTATCCACTATTTTACACTCATCAATCGGGATTACACCCCTTCCCTCCTCTTTTCTTTTTCTCATCGCATAAAAAAGCTCACTTCCTTCATGCCAGATTCTAAATTCAGCCCTAGCCCTGAAATACTCGTCTTTATCATTTATAATTTCAATTTCAGGTATATCAAAATCTTTAAACATCTCTTTTATTTTTTCTTTTTTCATTTTAAGCTGTTTAACATATGGAATTTTCCATAATACACAGCTTCCGCATTTACCAAAACTGCTGCAAGTCATTTATTTCCTTTCATTTTTACTCTATCCTAAATCCTAAATCCTAAATCCTATATCCTATATCCTAAATCCTAAATCCTAAATCCTATATTCTATATCCTATATCCTTACTTAAAGCTCTGCACCAGTCCCATTACAACCAAATCCCATCCGTCAACTAAAATAAATATTAAAATTTTAAACGGTAAACTAATCATCACAGGAGGCAGCATCATCATTCCCAGGCTCATTAAAATACTGCTGACCACCATATCAATTACCAAAAAAGGTAAAAAAATTAAAAATCCTATTTCAAAAGCTGTTTTAAGCTCACTTAACATAAAAGCAGGAACTAAAATTGTTAAAGGCACATCGTTAACTGTTTTTGGATTTGGAAGATGTCTTATTCTGTAAAACAGAGCCAAATCTTTTTCACGTGTATTTTTTATCATAAACATTTTAAAAGGTTTGACACTTCTTTCATAAGCCTGTTCATATCCTATTTTTTCCTGCATATACGGTTTTATTCCGTTATTATAAGACTGCTTTGCATACGGCTCCATTATAAAAAACGTTAAAATAAGCGCAAATGAAACCAAAAGTGTCGTTGGAGGCGATTGAGGTGTCCCGAGAGCCTGGCGCAAAAAACCGAGCACCACAATTATTCTTATAAAAGATGTGGTTACAAGTACAATGCTAGGAGCCAGTACCAACAAGGTCATTAAGATGACTATATTTAACGTACTTACAAGCTGTTTAGGATTAGCGGGGGCGCTTAATGACAAATTAACTGTTGGAATATGCACTGCCGCCGCAAAAATCAAAACAGGGAAAAAAATTAATAATATTTTTTTCATTTAGCTTTATCTAATACTGATTTTTGAACTTTGTTTTGAAGTTCTTTTTTCTTCGCAAAAAACCATATTTCAACTCTTCTGTTTTTTGTTCTTCCTTCAGGTGTGTCGTTACTTGCAATCGGATGATATTCGCCGTATGCCGCGGCACTCAGCTGTTTTGGATTGACTCCGTCTTTTATTAAAATTTTAAGAACGCTGAGTGCTCTTGCCGCACTTAACTCCCAGTTATCCGTATAAGGAGACGTTTGAGGTGGAGGGGTGTTATCTGTATATCCTTTTATCTGAATGTCAATATTTTTAGGAAGATATTCTTTTATAATCAGTGATATTCTTTTTAAAAAAAGCAATGCATCTTCATCTGTAATTTCAGCACTTCCCGGTTTAAATGTAATATCGGCGGGAAGCCTTATAAAAAAGCCCTCCTCGCCTTCTTCCAATGTAATTGAAGGGCCTTTTGAACCCGATGTAAACTGTCTGAATTCCTGAATAGCTTTTGAAAGTTTGTTAACAGTTTGGGAAGTTTCCTGTTTTTCTTCAATAGGGGTGGCTATTTGGTTTCTGTTTTTACTAACCTCGGTTTTAGCTCCGCCTTCAAGCACACTAAGTGCACCCGCAAGAGAGCCTATGGCTTCTTGAACCTTTTTGGCGTTCATAGTGGACATTGAAAGAAGCAAAACAAAAAAACATAAAAGTAAACTCATTAAATCCCCGAATGTCGCCAACCATTCAGGTAGACCCTCGGGACATTCGCATTTACACTTTTTTTTAGCCATTCATTTTTCCTATTCGAATTGGGATTTTCTTTTAGAAGGCGGCAAAAAGCTTAAAAGTTTTGCTTCAAGTGTTCTTGGATTGTCACCCGCCTGAATAGACATAATACCTTCAAGTATCATGGTCTTTGCAAGCATTTCGTCATCATTTCTCAAAGAAAGTTTGCTGGCAATAGGATTTCCGAAAATATTACCTATCATAGCACCGTAAAGTGTGGTAAGTAATGCAACCGCCATAGCCGGACCGATTGATGAAGGGTCGGACATGTTAAGCAGCATGGCGACAAGTCCCACCAATGTTCCAAGCATACCGAAGCCTCCGGCGAGACCTGCCCATGTAGAAAAAATGGAAGCCATTTTTTTATGTCTTTCTTCCATCTGCTCCATTTCTATTTCCAAAAGTTCTCTGATTGTATCGGGCTCGTTACCGTCTACCGCCATTGAAAGGCCTTTTTTTAAGAATTCGTCTTCTTCGTTATTGGCTGCGCTCTCAAGTGAAAGAATTCCGTCTCTTCTTGCCTGAGTTGCATAATCTACAAGTTTTTTTATTAATTCTTCATAATTGGGCTGATAATTAGGTTTTATGGCTATCATGAAAACTTTTAAAAATTTTGTCATCATATCCATTTTATAACTGACCATAAGAGCCATTATTGAACCGAGAATAACAATTAACACTGATTGAGGGTCAATATAAGCCCCTACACCCACACCGAGTGCCATAGCGGCAATAAGAAGACCAAGAGCGCCAACCATTCCAATAACAGTAGCCAAATCCATCAAAATAGCCTTTTTTGCTATAATTATAACAAAAAAAAGGTAAACATATGTCAAGTGTCATTATTTTGGCAGCGGGCAGGGGAACCCGTATGAAAAGTGCGATTCCAAAAGTACTTCATACATTATGCAACAAAGCAATGATTGAATTTGTAATTGAAGAATCTCTTAAAATATCGGGAAATGTAAATATAATACTTTATCATCAGTTTGAAAATGTTAAAAAAACAATAGAAAATTATCCGATTAATATAATAAAACAGGATTTAAAAAATTATCCAGGAACCGGAGGAGCGCTGTTTTCCTTAATGGATAATGGAAAATTAAAAATTGAAAATGACAAAATTTTTATTTTAAACGGTGATATGCCTTTAATTGAAGCAAATGAACTTAAAAAATTTGAGAGTATTGATGCCGATATCGTAATGAGCGTTATGAAATTAAATAATCCCAACGGATACGGAAGGGTGTTGATAGAAAATTCGAATGTAAAAAAAATAATAGAAGAAAAAGACGCAAATGAAAACGAACTTAAAATCCCTTACGTAAATGCCGGAATTTATCTGATAAAAAAAGAAATTTTAGAAAAATATCTTCCTAAATTAAACAATAAAAATGCACAAAATGAATATTATTTAACCGATATAATAGAAATGGCTGTAAATGACGGCTTAAATGTAAAAGCAATAGAAGTAAACGAAGAAAATTTTAAAGGTATTAATACAAAAAAAGATTTGGCGGAAGCCGAAAAAATAATTTGTAACAGAATAAAAAATTTTTGGATGAAAAACGGTGTTATTATGCACTTGCCAGAGACAATTTTTATAGATGCATATTCTTCTTTTGAAGGGGAATGTGAAATATGGCCAAACTGTGTAATTAAAAAAAGCGTAATTATTGAAAGTGAAATCCGTCCAGGCAGTGTAATTGAAGATGCTGTTATAAAAAATTCCGGTATCGGTCCGATGGCGAGAATAAGGCCTAAAAGCGAGCTTATTGATACCCACATAGGGAATTTCGTGGAAGTAAAAGCAAGTAAATTAAATAAAATAAAAGCGGGACACCTTAGTTATTTAGGAGACAGTGAAATAGAAGAAGGTACAAATATAGGGGCCGGAACAATTACCTGTAATTATGATGGAAAAAATAAATATAAAACAAAAATAGGGAAAAATGTTTTTGTAGGAAGCGATACACAGTTAATTGCACCTCTTACAATAGAAGAAGATGTAATAATAGCAGCAGGAAGCACAGTAAACAAGGATATTCCAAAAGGAAGCCTTGCAATCAGCAGAACCCCTTTAAAAATAGTAAAGAATTTTTATTATAAATTTTTCGGGGAAAACAGATGAACGTATTGATAGGGGTTACAGGAAGCATTGCAATATATAAAACATGCGAGCTTATAAGGCTTTTTATAAAAAATAAAGATAATGTAAGAATTGTAATGACAGACGCCGCAGGTAAATTTGTAACTCCTCTTACATTTGAAACACTTACAAGAAACAGGGTTTTAACAAGCAAAAATGAAGACTGGGCAAATGATATTAACCATATTAATTATGCAAAATGGGCTGACATATACATTATAGCCCCCGCCAGTGCAAATACAATAAATAAAGCGGCAAACGGCATCGCCGACAATCTGCTTTTACAGACGTACCTTGCCACAAAAGCCCCCACTCTTTTTGCACCAAGCGCAAATACAAACATGTATTTACATCCCACTACACAAAAAAATTTTAAAAAATTAAACATAATCGAAGCCAATTCCGGTCTTCTAGCCTGTGGAGACGAGGGAATAGGTAAGATGGCCGAACCGGAAGAGATATTTTTACGGGCACTGAGGGAAATAAACAAGCAAGAAATTTGGAAAAACAAAAAAGTTGTTGTAACCGCCGGAGGAAGTAGGGAAAAAATAGACGATGTAAGATTTATAAGTAATTTTTCAAGCGGGAAAATGGGGGAAGCCCTGGCAAAAGCATTTTATATAAAAGGCGCCGATGTAACACTGATTTCTAGTAAAGACCATAATCTTACCAAAGAAATTCAACAGATAAAAGTTGAGAGCGCAAAAGATTATTTAGAAGCAATCTTAAAGGAAAATCCTGATTATTTAATAATGGCAGCCGCAATAGTGGATTATATGTCGGTTTATAAAAAAGGAAAATTAAAAAAAGAGAAAATAGGTAATGAATTTGTTTTAAAATTACATAAAAACATTGATATCCTTGAACATTTAAAAGAAAAAAAATTTAAAAAAATAGGCTTTAAAGCCGAATTTGATGAAAAAAATGCCCTTAAATACGCAAAAAACGCGTTAAATAAAAAAAATTTAGATGCAATATGTCTGAATTTACTTTCAAAAAACAGTTTCGGAAGCGATGAAAACGAAATAATTTTTATCACAAAAGATAAAGAAATTTTATTTCCTCAGGAGAGTAAAGAAAAAATTGCCTTAAAGCTTGCTGATGCCGTTAAATCTCTCTAAAATAGGTAAAATTTTAAAAACCATAAACAGACTCGAAGGCATTAAAGAATTTAATGCTACTTTGCCGGTACAAATCGATATAAAAAAACAATTAAATCCCATAAAATATTTAATAAAACTCGGTAACCGTGAAATTCAAACCAAAAGTTATATACCGTTAAAAGTGGGTAATAAATATCTTGCAGAAATAAAAGAAGGCAGATATTCGATAAAAATTTCCAATCTTAAAGAATATCCCAGAATTTTAAATATTTTAAAAAAAATAAATTTTACAAAAAATTTTTTAGCCCCTGATAAAAAAGAAATAATGAGCCATTTGGCAAATGCGAATAATAAAAACGAATTTATATTCTGGATGAATATATTAATGGCTTTTAATCAAAAAATATATCATATAATTATAAATGATAAAAAAAAAGCTCTTATGCAGCTTAAATATAAAAAAAACACGTTAAAATTTTATGCTGTATTTGAACATCTGGGGGAAATAGAAGGGTTTTTATTTGAAAACAGCTTAAAACTTTTTTGTGAATTTGATTCAACAATAAATTTAATAAATTTATATAAAAAAGAGCTGCCTTTTTCGGTAGAAGTTGTTAAAAAAGAGATAAAACCGATATATGATTTTAGTGAAAATTTAATAAATTTAAAGGCTTAATATATGCATCTTGCAATAATAATGGACGGAAACGGAAGATGGGCAAAAAAAAGAGGCCTTAAAAGAGTTGAGGGTCATAAAAAAGGGGCAGAAGTTGTAAAGGAAATAACAGCTTACTGCGCAAACAGTCCCGAAATTAAAATTTTAACATTATATGCTTTTTCTACGGAAAACTGGAAAAGACCGAAAATGGAAACAGATTTTCTAATGAAACTTCTTGAAAACTGGTTAAAAAAAGAACTTGAGACATATATAAAAAACGATGTAAAATTTGAAGTTATCGGTGATATATCAAAATTTTCCCCTAAACTCAGAAAAAGAATCGAATACACAAAAGAAACTACCAAAAACAATAAAAGACTGACACAGGTTTTGGCCTTAAATTACGGAGGCAGGGACGAAATTACAAGGGCTGTTAAAAAAATAATTAAAAAAAACGAAGAAATCACCCAGGAAAATATCCAAAAAAACCTTGATATAAATGAAGATGTGGATTTATTAATAAGAACCAGCGGAGAAATCAGGGTCAGTAATTTTTTACTTTGGCAGATTGCCTACGCAGAAATGTTTTTTACCCCTACTTTGTGGCCTGATTTTACAAGCAGGGAATTAGAACAAATTTTAAACAATTTTAAAAAAAGGCAAAGAAGATTTGGGGGAATATAAAACAGTGGGTAGTGGGTAGTGAGTAGTGAAAAGTTAAAAGTGGGGAATGAAAAATATAAAACGGAGAATGAAAAATGGATAATTTGATAATTTATATAACAATTTTTGTAATAGGTATTTGTATCGGTAGTTTTTTAAATGTTGTTATTTACAGAGTCCCTAAAGGGAAAAACATCGCATATCCCCCAAGCCATTGCCCAAAATGCGGGGAAAAGCTTAAGCCCTGGCATAATATACCTATTATCAGTTATTTTTTATTAAAAGGAAAATGTGCTTACTGCAGCGAAAAAATTTCTCTGCGTTATCCCATAATAGAATTAATGACGGGTATTTTGGCTATTATAATATATAAAAAAATAGGCTTGGATATTTATTCATTTATTATATTTATAATTTTCACTCTTTTTTTAGCTTTGAGCATGATTGATTTTGATTATAAAGCTGTACCGGACAGTTTAAATCTTTTGGCGTTAACACTTTCATTTTTTTCAACCCCCGATATTATTGAAAATTTTAAAAATGCTTTAATATTAATGGGCGGAATGAGTTTAATAAGATATTATGTCTCATTTTTTATAAAAAGAGAGGCCATGGGCGAAGGGGATATAATTCTGGCTGGAAGCATGGGAGGGCTTCTTGGAATTAAACTTTCGCTTTTTGCAATATTTATAGCAGCATTAATTGCTATTTTTCCATCTCTTTACAACAGAATTTTCAAAAAAGATTTAGAGCTTCCTTTTATACCTTTTTTGGCACTTGGCACTTTTATCGTATGGTGTTTTAATGATTATTTTATAAATTTATGGAGTAGATTGTATGGATAAACTTCAAAAATATATATTAAAAAATTTTTTTAATATATTTATAAATATATTTTTGATTTTATTTCTGATTACTTCTATTATTGTAATAATTTCCATTTCAAATGTTACAGCCTCGATACATATAACATTTTTAGAACTTGCCAAAATGTATTTTTTATCTTTAACAAAAATATTGATTGTAACTTTATCTATTTCTTTTTTCATAGCTTCTGTAATGACATACTCCAATTTAAGTGATACTCAGGAACTTGTTGCTGTTTTTTCAACCGGTATATCCCCTAAAAAAATCCTTTTCCCCATTATGATAATATCTGTTTTAATTGCTGTTGTTAATTTTTTTATTCTTTTTATTTCTATCCCCTATTCCGATTTGGTTTATAAAAATTTCAAAAATGAAAAAAAACAAGAAGCCAAATTTAATATACAGACATCTCAAATTTCACAACAGTTTGGAAAATGGAACGCATTTATAGAAAAAAAAGAAAAAAATTTTTATAAAAAAATATATCTTTTCAACCCGAGTGAAAAAAAATTTATAACTTCAAACAGCGCCGCCATAATTAAAGATAAAAATTATTTGATTTTTCAGTTAAAAAACGGTTATATTTATGATATTGATAAAAATTTAACAATAAAATTTAAAACAATGAATATTAATCAAATAATCCCTTATATAAATTTCAATATCTTAGAATATAAAAAATATTTAAAAAAGAATAAAAAACTGTTTTTATTTTATATACCTTTTGCATTAATTCCAATAACACTCTTTTTTTATATACCGCTTTTTGGATTTTTTCATCCAAGATTGCATAAAAACCATTCACTTGTTTATTCTGTCTTATTGTCAGTAATATATTTGATTTTTACAAAAATCACAAATTCGTTTGTAATAAATTTATTAATAATATCGTTATTCTTTTTTTGCGGATTATTTTTTTATTTAAAGGATAAAAAATTCTAATTAAGGCGATTATTACCTATGACGGCAGCGAATTTTACGGTATGCAGATTCAAAATAATAAAAAAACCGTTCAGGGTGAGATATCAAAAGCGTTGAAAAAATTAAACATAGACACTAAAATTTTTCATTCCGGCAGAACCGATAAGGGTGTCCATGCATTGAATCAGGTAATTTCCTTTGAAACCCCTGATTTCTGGAACTTAAACAAACTAAAAAAATCTTTGAACAATATTTTGTATCCTTATATTTATTTTAAAAAAATTGAAACTGCACCTTTGGATTTTCATCCGAGATTCAGTGCAAAACAGAGAAGTTACAGATATTTAATTACAAAAAAATTTACACCTTTTAATGCAAAATATACACTGTTTTATAATAAACCCGTAAATTTAAATAAAATAAACAAAACTTTAAAACTTTTAACAGGCAGGCACGATTTTGAGTATTTTGCAAAAACCGGAAGCGATGTTAATCATTATATAAGGGAAATTTATGAAGCAAAAGCATTTGAATATAAAAATTTATATGTATTCAAAATCAGAGGAAACGGATTTTTAAGAGGACAAATCAGAATAATTATGGATTTTATCTTAAAAATTAACGAAGAAAAACTAACTATAAAAGATTTAAAAAAACAGTTAAACAAAGAAAAATTAATTTCCAAACACTTGGCGAGTCCAACCGGCTTATATTTAGAAAGAATATGGTATTGATATAAATTAGAAATTAAAAATTAAAAATGTAAAATGAAAAGTAAAAAAATAATAAAATTAATCAATTGCAATATTAGTGACAGACACTTTATAAGTTTAATTTTTGGTTGCGGGGGGAGGATTTGAACCTCCGACCTTCGGGTTATGAGCCCGACGAGCTACCAGACTGCTCTACCCCGCGCCGTTGGCTGGGCTGGGAGGATTCGAACCTCCGAATGCAGGAGTCAAAGTCCTGTGCCTTACCGCTTGGCGACAGCCCATTATTTTTGGGTGATGAAATTATATATAAAAACTTTCTAAAAATCAAGGGTTTTAGGCTAATTTTAAATATTAAAATTTAAATTTTTTTATTTCCAAATCTTTACTGAAATCTATATAATATAAAATTTCTTCTTTAAGCTCGCCTATTAAATATTTTACACCAATCATCGCTTCTATACTGGCGGCCAGGCTTACCATCGGAGGAATTTGTCCTTTGGGGGAAAGTCTTTTTGTTGCAAAAGTGTTAAAATCTGTTTTTTTAAAAAAACCCACCTGGGCATAATATTCATCCACGCTCGTATATACCCATGGAATGGAGTTTTTTTTGGAAAATTTATCAATTTCTTCTCTTGCTTCAAAATTATCTGTTGCATCAAAAACCAAATCCACATCAAAATTCATATCGCTTGAAAATTTATTTTCTACAATTTTTATTTTGGTATCGCATCTTTTTATTTTTTCGCCCAAAACTCTGGCTTTGTTTTTTCCTAAATCATTTTTTGTAAACTGAATCTGTCTGTGGATATTATGAATTTCTATTTTGTCAAAATCAACAATGATAATACTTTCAAGCCCTATACAGCTGATAATAGTGGCCAAAGCATTTCCAAGCCCTCCGGCCCCGACTATTAAAATTTTTTTATTTTCAAGCAGTTTTTGTTTACTCCCAAGAAGTTCTATCTGCCTTCTAAACATCAAATCCCTTAATGGCATCATAAACTTTTAAAGCCTGAAAATGCTCTTTTACATCATGACACCTGATAATACTTGCCCCGTTTCTAAACGCTTCTTGATGAATTGCCAAAGTACCGGGCAGTCTTTCAGAAGGAGTAGTTGAAATACCATATTTTTTCATAATCATATCTATCATAGATTTTCTGCTTGCCCCTATCAAAAGCTCATATCCAAAATGCAAAAAATGCTCCAAATGCTTAATTAACGCAAGATTATCTTCAAGTCTTTTGCCAAAGCCTATTCCAACATCCAAAATTACATTTTTTATTCCAAAATTTTTTGCTTTTGCAATTCTTTGTTCAAAAAATTCGTCGATTTCCAAAATTACATTTTCATAAAATGGATTTTTCTGCATATCTTTTGGAATTCCTTTTTTATGCATAATAATAACATCGGCATTATATTTTGCCGCAACCTCGGCATATTCGTCGCTTTCAAGGCCGGTAATATCATTTGCTATTTTAAAACCGCGCTCAAGTGCATATTCCAAAACTTTGGATTCAAATGTATCTATACTGAAAACAGCTTTTTCATATAATTTATGTTTATAAATTTCATCAATAATTGGGGAGACCCTCTTTAATTCTTCTTCCACCCCGGGATAAACACTTCCAGGTCTGGATGAAACTCCGCCTAAATCAATTATATCCGCACCTTCGTCAATCATTTTTTCAATCTGCTTAAGCGCTTCGCTTCCTTTGAATCTGCTGCCTTCAAAAAAAGAATCTTCATTTGCATTAATAACCCCCATAATTTTTAAAGGAAATTTAGGAAGGTTTACAAAATTTTTAAGCTGTTTTGCCAAATCTTTCAATCCAAACGGCTGAGTGAGCTCTTTTTTGGAAAGTGTAATTAAATGTTTTTCATTACATAACAAAAGCGCATCAAAATATTTGTTTTTGCAGCTTGGAGCCCCTATGGGAACGGCAAGTTCGGCACCAATGCTTAAAGCGTCCTGTTTTAGAATATTTGCGGCGGCACAATTTATGTTTTTAATATAAAAAACATAAACAGAACGCTTTTTTTTCATTATTTCAATTCCGATTTTGTCCACTCCCATTTTTTGCATAACTTCAGCCAAATCAATATCGCTGTTTAATTTATAAATTTTCATTATTTTCCTTTGAAATAAAGCATTATATAAGCCAAAACCGCTTTTTTTTCAATATTCAATTCAAGCATTTTTATAGCATTGCTTAAAACATTCAGCTCTTTTTTTAAATTTTTTTTATTAATCAAATCATAACAAATTGCTTTAATTTCATCTTTATTTAAATCTTTTTGCAATAAATCGAAAATCAAATCATTATTTATTTTACTTAAATCAACATTTACATCTGTTACATTTTTAAAAATTTTATATTCGATGGGAAGCCTTGATTTTATAGTCTCAAGCAATGAATATTTTGATGTCACGGCCAGTATAAACGCAGTATTTGGAGGAGGTTCTTCAAGTATTTTCAAAAGAGCGTTTTGAGAAATTAAATTATATTTTTTTGCGGCAATTAAAATGGTTTTTTCATTTTTGCTTGTAAGATAGGAAATTTCTTTAAGCTCTTTTACATTTTCAACTTTAAATTCATCTGTTATAATCTTTTCATCATATTTAATTTCATTTATACATTTTTCCAAATCGTTTGTAACGATTATTTTATTCAAAGTTCAACCTCACCGAAAATAACCGCTTTTAAGGTTTCATTCAATAAATCCGTTAAATGTAAAAGTTTTAAATCAAGATTTTCATCGATAGATTTTAAAAAGAAGTTTTTATGCAAATCCATATCCATTATCCAGAAAAAAGAATTTTCTTTGCGCCTTGCAAATTTAAGCATCGGAGTTTCAACTCCGATATACCAGAAAATATAATTTTCATTAAAAGTAATATTCAGCATATCCTCTATTAAATCAAAATGCTCGTTCGTTTTTGCATATTCTATTTGGGGTATAAAGGAAATCAGGTCAAAAAAAGGAATAAAAGACGGCTTAAAATCCTGAAAATTATTTATTTTCTGGAGAATATAATCTCTAAGCCATTTTCTTTTGTAATCGGTTATAATTAAAACACATTTTCCTTCAATCACCTGAGAAAGAAATTCACTGATTAAAGGAATCCATTCCAGCCTTTTTTCTTCCATCCATTTTAAGTTTTTTTCTCTTATATATTTTAAAGTAAACTCGTTTAAATCCATTATTTATCCAAATTATAAGCTTTGTGTAAACTTCTGACAGCCAATTCTCCGTATTTTTCATCTATTATCATAGAAATTTTAATTTCACTCGTAGAAATCATTAATATATTTATATTTTCATCCGCCAAGGTTTTAAATGCTGTTGCCGCCACGCCGCTGTGGGATTTCATACCTACCCCGACAATACTTACTTTTGCAATATCCCTGTCATATTCCATTGCTTCAGCTTTTTGCTCATATTCTCCCAATACTTTTTTGGTAAGCTCAAGTTCGGTTTCAGGTACTGTAAAAGTTAAATTTGCTTTATTGTCTTTTCCGACATTTTGAATAATCATATCCACATTTATATTTTTATCAGCTAATTTTGAAAATATTTCGGCACTGATGCCGGGTCTGTCCTCCACTCCAAAAATACTGACTCTCGCCTGATTTTTATCAAGCGCTATCCCACTTACCAAAACTTTTTCCATTTCAGGTGTCTCCTTTGTAATTAATGTTCCTTTAATTTCCGGATTGAAACTTGATTTAACTTCTATATCGACTCCTAATTTTTTTGCAAGTTCCACTGAACGTGACTGCATTACTTTAGCCCCCAAACTTGCAAGCTCAAGCATTTCGTCATAAGTTATCATATTTATTTTTTTAGCTTTTGGCTCTATTCTCGGATCAGTAGTATAAATACCGTCCACATCGGTGTAAATTTCACATTTATCCGCTTTTAACGCCCCTGCAATTGCCACAGCCGTTAAATCGCTTCCCCCTCTTCCCAGGGTTGTAACATCACCTTCCTCGCTTATACCCTGAAAACCGGCTACAATTACTATTTTACCTTCTTTTAAATGTTTTTGCATTTTCCCCGGATTAATATCCATAATTCTGGCTTTTGTGTGGTCTTTTGTTGTTTTAATTCCGGCCTGCCTTCCTGTCAGGGCAATAGCATCCATTCCAATTGACTGCAATGCAATTGAAAGAAGTGCACTCGTAACCCTTTCTCCTGAGCTGACCAGTAAATCCATTTCTCTTTGAGGAGGCGTTTTGGAAAAATAAGAGGCATAATCAATTAATTTATTAGTTTCCCCTGCCATTGCAGAAACCACAACCACAACATCATTTCCCTCATTTTTTGTTTTTTTTACAATATTTGCAACATTTTTAATCCTGTCCAAATCACCTACGCTCGTTCCGCCAAATTTCTGAACAATTAACATTAAACTCCTTTTTTTTAATTACACATAGCACTTGGTACTTGGCTTCTTGGCAACTATTAACATTCTCTACTCACTACTCACTATTCACCACTCACTACTCACTATTTTATATATATCCCAATTTTTTAAAAAAATTCAAAACTATTTTATAAACAGGCCTTTTAAAGGATTTAACATAATTAAAAATTTTATTTACAGGTACAAATTTATAATCTTCAAACTCCGGATGAGCTGTATTTAAATTAATTTTTGCACCTCTTTTAAGTTTTACCAAAAAATATCTTTGTCTTTGTCCGTCATACGGATACATTTTTTTAGCAATAATTTTGGGAAATTCATATGTCTGCCATTCAGGCATTTTTGCAAGAATCTCTACTTCATCGGTTCCTATTTCCTCTTTTAGCTCTCTTAAAAGGGCTTCTTCTTCACTTTCGCCTTCATCAATACCACCCTGTGGAAACTGCCAGGCGTCAACATCGTTTCTTTTGGCTATTAAAACTTCCACTTTTTCGGGATAATTCGGAGATAAAATTACTGCGGCGACATTTGGTCGGTATTTTTTCAATTTACAGCCTTTTTTTGTAAAATTATACTAAAAAAAGGCCCAAATGTTACTATATATTCACATACCTTTTTGTGACAGTAAGTGTAATTACTGCGCATTTAACTCTTATACTAATATAAATCATCTAAAAAAAGAATATTTCAATGCCATAAGAAAACAATATTTAAACGATGTAAAAACAGATACACAATTTAAAACTCTCTTTATCGGAGGCGGAACACCTTCAACGATGAAAGAGTTATTTTATGAAAAGCTGTTTAAACTCATTGAAGTGAATATAAAAAATATAAAAGAAATCACAATAGAAGCAAACCCTAATGTAACCTATGAATGGTTAAAAGAAATCAAAAATTTTGGAATAAACAGGATAAGTTTCGGGGTGCAGAGTTTTAACGAAAAAAAATTGAAATTTTTAAACAGAAACCATTCACCCCTTCAGGCTGTAAAATCTATAGAAAACGCAAAAAAAGCGGGTTTTGAAAATATAAACCTGGATTTAATTTATGCGACTGCCCAAGACAATAAAAAACTGCTTGAAAATGATTTAAACACAGCTTTTAAACTGCCTGTCACACATATCAGCGCATATTCCCTGACGATAGAAAAAGGGACTGAATGGGAAGGGGACTATTCAAAAAGAAAAGAAGATGAAGATCTTGAAATATGGTTTATAAATAAAATAAAAGAAAAATTTTTTCAGTATGAAATTTCAAATTTTGGAAACATATGCCTTCATAATTTAGGTTATTGGATGGGAAAAGAATATATAGGAATCGGAGCCGGGGCGGTGGGATTTAAAAAATGGATAATGGATAATGGAAAATGTAAAATGTTTAGATATTACACTCAAACAAATGTAAAAGAATATTTGAAAAACCCGACAAAATACTCTTACGAAAAATTAAGTGATGAAGATATAAAAAAAGAAAAAATATTCCTGGGACTCCGCTCAATTATTGGTTTTGAAGAAAATATTTTAAATAAAGAAGAAAAAGAAAGAGTGAAAATTTTAATAAATGAAAACAAACTTTATAAAGAAAAAAATAAAATTTATTCAAATGATTTTTTACTGGCTGATGCCTTAACTTCTTTTATCATTTCTTAATTTATCACTCAACATTCATAATTTAACATTAAATACTACCATGGGGCAATAGCATCCCAGATTTTAGCAAACCAGTTTTTTTCTATGTTTCTTTTTATATCACCCTGGGTAAAATATTTAATTTTGGCATCGGCTATATATTTTGAATCAATAGTATTATCCGCTGCAATATCCTGAGGTCTTATTACACCACTTAAGGCGATTACCTGTTTTTGTCCGTCTAAATAAACTTCCCTGGTGCCGTAAATAAAATAATTTCCGTTTTTTAATACTTTAATAATTCTGGCACTGATTGTTGTTTGAAAAAGTTCATTATGCTGCTGAGTTCCGCTTCCGTTAAAAGTTCTTGTAGAATTCATACTGGGCAGCCCCAGTGAAATACCGGTTTTCCCAATATGGGCGGTATGCCCGGCAACACTGACACCCCCGCTGATTCCCGCATCAAAAGTTCCGCCGTTATCTGAATTTGCTTCTGAAAGTTTTTTACTTGCCTGAGATGACTGTTTAACGGTTTCTGTAATTAATACAGTTACAATATCATTTACTTTCATGGCTTTTGTATCAGAAAACAGATTATCCCCGTTTGTAAAAAGCGAGCCTGGATTTTTAGGATAATTAACATTTTTACTCGGCATTTCTTCCACATATTTAGGAGGTTTCATGTTAATAGTAGGATCCATTGGATGCTCGGCACAACCAATAAAAAAAATTAAAAAAGTTAAATTTAAAAAATATTTTACATTCATAAAATTATTGCCTTTTTTAATTAACCAGCAAAATCTATTCCCTTTAATTTCAAAACATCTTTTTTTATATCATTTCCCCTCATAAAATGTTCACCCACCAAAAATGCGTCTACACCGTTTTTATGCAGCTTTTTTACAGTTTCAAAACTGTTTATTCCGCTTTCAGCCACGACAATTACATCTTTTGGCAAAAGCGGCATCAACTTTTCACTTAAATCCATATGCATTTCAAACGTTTTCAAATCCCTGTGGTTAAACCCGATAATATCCGCTCCCACATCAAGAGCTTTTTTTAAATCTTCTTCATCGTGAATTTCAAATAAAACCTCTAAATTAACACTTTTGGCAAAATTATATAATTCTTTAAGTTTTTCAGTATCAAGCGCTTTTGCAATGAGTAAAATAAAATCGGCACCGGCATTGTAAGCCTCTGCTATTTGGTAAATATCGATAATAAAATCTTTTCTAAGAAGCGGTATTTTAGAAAATTTACTTATTTCTCTAAGATATTCTAAACTTCCCTGAAAAAAGAAAGGCTCGGTTAAAATACTCATGGCGTCCGCAACTTCGTTATATATTTTGGCAATTTCAACCGGATTAAAATCTTCTCTTATTATTCCTTTACTGGGACTTGCTTTTTTAACCTCTGCAATAATTCTGTATGGGTTGCCCGAAGTTGATTTAAGGGCTTTTTTTACATTTTTAAAATTTCTTTTTATGTTTAACAGTTCATCAATGCTTTTTTCTTTTTTCAGATTTTTTTGAGTTTTTTGTATGATTTTTTGAAGTATCATAAAAGCACCTTTTTATAAGCTTTTTGTGTTTACTGATTTCTTTATCGTCCATATCTATATTTTTAATAATATCCCATGCGGTTTTGCATTTTTTTAATTTATAATATCCCCAGGCAAGCGAATCTATATAAGCTGTATCGTCAGGCTTTATTTTAATAGCCTTTTTTACATATTCTATACCTTCTTTTGGATTAATATCGTATTCAATTAAAAGATAACCCAAAAAATTATTTATATAATCATTGTCAGGATAAAGTTTTGCTAAAAATTTAAGTTTCGGAATAACTTCCAAAGCAGCCTCTTTATTATTATATGCTTCGTATTCAAAAATACAGTATTTTAATAAAAAAGCCGGGTTATTTGTTTTATTAAATAACTTGTAAGCAATATTCGCAGCACCTTTATATTTATTAAAGCTTTCAAAAAGAATCAGTTTATATTCATCTCCAAGATTATATTTATCAATGAGTTTTAAAGCTTTGTTGAAATCTCCGTTATCTATATAAATTTTTAAGGCAAAAATAACATATTTTTTATCATATTTACCCATTAATGAATATATATAAGCCAAATTTTCAAAATCCTGCGTCTGGCGGTATATTTCGGCCAAACGTTCACAGACATCTGTTTCACAGCCGTATATTTTAAGATGTGTCCTGAGATATGCAAGCGCTTCATTATATTTTTTTATTTTTATTAATAAATCTGCTAACGCCAAAAGAGTATGTTTGTTATGATTAATAGCATATAATGATTTTATATAATCGGCAGCTTTATTATATTTTTTTTCTTTTATTAAAATATATGACATAAGTTCATAAAAGAGAGGCTCTTTCTTGTTAAAATACGTCAACAGCTCTTTTTTTGCCTCACTGCCTTTTTTAAGTTCAAGCAGAGAAAAAATTCTGTATTTAAATATTTCTTTATCCAAATTTTTAATATTTTCGGTTAAATTTAAAACTTTTTTATATTTTTTGGCAAAAAACAAATCTTCTATTTCTTTTTTAAAATAAACATTTTTACCTGTTTTTTTATATAAAAAGTCATATATATCGGCGGCTTGGAGGGGCTTATTGTCATTTTCCAAAACCAGAGCTTTAATTATATAATTGTCTTCTTGGTCAAATGCTTTTTTACCGATTTGGGGTTTTTTAACACTACACCCAGTAAAAATCAATAAAATTACCAACATAAATCTTAAATATTTCATTTTAATTATCCATTTTTCATTTTTCATTAAAAATAACTCCCGGGCATTCGTTTTTTAATTCTTCATAATATCTTTCATCTTTATACCTCTCCCAAAAAGGAAATGTTTTGCATTGATTTGGCCTTACAGGATAAATTTTACATCCGTTTTCAAAAAATATACATGCATATCCCTTTTTGTACGGTTTTTCTTTTATTGAATATTTATATCCAACTTTTATTAAGAATCTGTCGATAAAAATATTTTTGTCAATCCCTAAAAAATCGGCAATAGCTTCTATTTCTTTTGGATTTACCCAAATGTATCCGCTCTCGCCTATGCAGCAGTTTCCTTTGCATTTTTTGCAGGCATCGGGATTAAACTTAAAATCAAATCCGTCTTTACTTATCAATTTTTCACTTCTCACCACTCACTCTTTTCGCTATATTTTTACGCTTTTAGTATTAGCTTTTTTATATATTTCATATGCTTCATTTGAATAATTTTTACCTTCAAACCCGATTAAAGGAGGATGAACATTTATCATTGATTTAGCGTGCCTTTTGGCTCTAATCAAAACCAACGATGCGTTTTTGCCAATCCTCGGATACATAAACCTCAAATCCGTAATTTTAAGGGGTTTGGGGATTTTTGAAATTATATCATCTATTCTTTTTGCATCATAACAGAAAATAAATTCCCCTCTTTCTTTTAATAGAGCGTTTACTTTTTTGAAAAAATCTTTCATAGGTAAAAATTCCTCATATCTTGCAATTTTAATTATTTCATTTTCACTTTTCAGTGTTCCTTTATAAAAAGGAGGGTTTGAAATAATATAATCAAATTTTTTATCAAATTCAAATTTTAAAAAATCATCATTGACAATGTCAGCTTTTAAATTGTTAACTTTTAGATTTTTTACAATTAATTTACTCATTATTTTTTGTTTTTCAATAACGGTTAAATTAATTTCAGGAAAATCCCTTTTAATTAAAAGCCCTAATACTCCGCATCCCCCGCCTACTTCTAAAACATCGCCTTTTATATTAAATTTGGTAATAAAATCATACAAAAACATTGTATCAGAATTATAACAATAACCATTCTTTGGCTGATACAGTATCAATCGGTAAGCCCCAGTTCATCTAAAATAGGTTTAATATCTTCTTCATAATATTTCATTAACAAATTCGGTATCAGATTCATAGCGTCTTTATCGTGTTTCCATTCATCAATTTTTTCCAGAATTACGCTTTTTTTCTTTTCGTCTATATGTTTTGCGTTTTTTACTTTTTCTTTAATTTTATTAATCATTTTAAGCCTTTTTTTTGTAAAATTATACCTAAAAAGGAAATCAATGATTATAATTCCCGCAAGACTCTCTTCTTCAAGACTGCCAAACAAAGTTCTTCTAAGTATAAAAAACAAACCCGTTATAATATGGTGCGCCCAGAGCGCAAAAGAAGTTGATGATGTGGTCATTGCCACCGATTCAAAAGAAGTGATTGATGTTTGTAAAAAATACGGATTTGAAGCGGTGCTTACAGATAAAAACCACAAAAGCGGAAGCGACAGAATAAAAGAAGCAAGCGATATATTAAAACTCCCAGAAAATGAAATTGTTATAAATATGCAGGGAGACGAACCGTTTTTAGAACCGGTTATACTTCAAAAAGTTAAACAAAAACTGATTGATTTAAACAGAAACTTTAAAATGGTAAGCTGTTATAAAATAATAGACGAATTAAGCGCCCAAGACCCCAATTTAGTAAAAGTTGTAGTTGATAAAAATTCAGATGCCCTTTATTTTTCACGCTCAAAAATTCCATACAACAGAGACAACCGGGCACACAAATATAAAGGACATCTCGGGATTTACGGTTTCGATAAAAAAAGCCTTGACATATTTACAAAAATGCAAGGAAAATTAGAACATATTGAAAAACTAGAACAGTTAAGAGTTTTAGAAAACGGGGAAAAAATAGCAATGATTGAAGTTGAATCTAAAAGTTTCGGGATTGATACAAAAGAGGATTTGGAAAAAGCGAGGGAAATGGCATGAAAGTAGCAGTAAGTATAGGGGATTTAAACGGAATCGGGCTTGAAATTGCTCTAAAAAGCCATAATAAAATAAAAAATTGGGTAAAACCTGTATATTGTATAAATAAAACAATGCTAAGTAAAGGTGCAAAACTATTAAATTATGAAATTCCCGATGATTTTGAAACATTGGAAGTTAAAGGGGATTTTGAGATTAATCCGGGGGAAATAGACAAAAACAGCGCCGAATATTCATTTAAGAGTTTTTTAAATGCTATTGAACTTGCAAAAGAAAAAAAAGTAAACGCAATCACAACCCTTCCAATAAACAAAGAAGCCTGGGCAAAAGCCGGAATCAAATACAAAGGACATACGGAAGTTTTAAGGGATATTTTTAAAAAAGAGGCAATTATGATGCTCGGATGCGAAAAGCTGTATGTCGCTTTATTTACAGAACATATTCCCCTAAAAGAAGTGCCTTCAAAAATAAAAAAAGAAAAATTAATACAGTTCTTTATTGATTTTTACAGAAGCACCCATTTTGAAAAAATAGGCGTTTTGGCACTTAATCCTCATGCGGGAGACGGAGGTGTTTTGGGTGATGAGGAAATAAAAGAAATATTTCCGGCTATTATAGAAACAAACGAAATTTTGGAAAAAGAAATTTTTTACGGACCGCTTGTGCCGGATATTGCCTTTAAAGAAAAAAAAGGAAATTTTATTGCAATGTATCACGACCAGGGACTTGCGCCTCTTAAAGCTTTGTATTTTGATGAAAGCATAAATGTAAGTCTTAATCTACCGATATTAAGAACTTCAGTTGACCACGGAACAGCATTTGACATCGCCTATAAAGGAATAGCAGATACAAAAAGTTATGAAAATGCCATTAAATACATTATTAAACATAAAAATTGATTTATATCAATAAAAAAAATTTTTCTTTTGATACAATTAATCAAAAAAGGAGAGGTAATGATTGATTATCAAAAATTAATAAGATTTTCTCATGAAAGTTTTATTAAATTTATTTATGCAAATGTAATGGTAAAAGAAACGAATGCCAAAAAATTATTTGAAGATATAGCAATGTTTAAATACAGACATATGGTATGGGCAATGGCTGATGCAAAAAAATGATGACGTAAAATTTAATATGGATTTTAATACTGAGGAAATAAGAAAAATACAAAAAAAATATGCATCCGATTTATTAGAGGAGCTTGTTAACGATTTAGAGGAAAATCTGAAATTTTATAAGGATTATAACACGCCTACAATTGAAAGACTTAAAAATGACGACAGTTACTTTTTATCTCAAATTAAAAAACTGGATTTGGAATGTATTATTACAGCATTTAATGAAAATAAAGAATTATCCGGTGTTAAACTTGATGAAAACGCAAAAGCGGCACTTGTGTTTTTCTTAATGGAAGAGACATTCAAAGAATATGAATTAATTACAATTTATTCATATTTAAAAGCATTTTCAGATAATGAGGTTGCAAATTCCGCTTTTACGGATTTGGCATATGATTCAATCTATCATTTAAGAAGATTTGCACAGCTTGCAAGTGAAATGGGTGTGCTTACCCTTCCAAGACCGATACCTCACGGAAAATATGAAAATATTGGAATTGTGGAATTTTTAAAAGAAAATATTGAAGAAGAAATGGATGCTGAAAAACAATGCCTGATTTTAGCCGAAAAAATAGGAAATGAAGAATTAAGCGAGTTTTTACTGTTTATTTCGCGTCAGGAGTTATATCATGCAGAGCTTCTTAAAAGAGCTTTGAATTCATTGAAATAAATTCAAAAGCAAAAGCTTTTGAATTTTATGAATTTTCTTTTTCTAAAGCAGCAACTGCGGCTTGGAAACCTAGTTCAAATGCTTTTTTGTTAATCTCAACCGCTTTAGGCGGAACTGTTTGAATCATAGTTTCATATACCATATCTTTGTCTATATCATTCATTTTTGTAGCAATTGCAAGAGCCACAACTGACTGGGTAATAACATTTCCGACTTTTTCTTTTGCGATATCAATAATATCTATAGCAAACATTTTCCATTTCGCTTTGTCATCATCACTCGGATAAACCAGATTCGGTTCATATACAATTATACCGCCTTCTTTAACACCTTCTTTAAACAACTGATAAGATTTATCTGCAACACTGAGCATAAAATCAATTTCACCGTCAACCGCATAAGGATAAAGAATAGGCTCATCATCTAAGATAATATCAACTTTTGTAGGGCCTCCCCTTACCTGGGAAGTATAGGTACCTACCTGAATTCCGTATTTACCGGCCCTGACATAAGCTCTTGCTAAAATTTCACCGGCAAGAAGGACACCTTGTCCTCCAACCCCTGTAAATCTTAATTGTTTTCTCATTATTTACCCCTTACTCTATCGATTAATTTATAATACTCTTCAGTGTATTCAGGTTCCTCCTGTTGATATAAAATTCCTCTTGGTTTTTTACCCTGCTGTTTTAATTCATATTTTTCTTCTTCGCTTAACTTATCCCATTTTGCTTTAGGAACTAAATTGCTTTCAATCCAGTCCATATTCTGTTTTGCTTGAGCCATTTTATTCTTTCTACCGAAATTAACATGACAGTTTGAATGGACATCTATAAAACTGAACCCTTTATGGCCAAAAGCTTTTATAAATATTCTTTCAAGTTTTTGAGCTTCGGCCACACTTTCTCTTGCTACAAAAGTCGCCCCTGCCCCTTTAGCTAATTCACAGGCATCAAAAGTCGGGTCGATATTTCCATACTGGGTAGTTACTGACCATGCTCCTTTTGGAGTTGTAGGAGAAACCTGAGAGTTTGTAAGCCCGTAAATAAAATTATCGACTAAAATAAAATTTAAATCTATATTTCTTCTGCATGCGTGAATAGTGTGGTTACCTCCAATGGCAAGTCCGTCTCCGTCACCCGCTACAACGACAACATGTTTATCAGGATTGGCAAGTTTTACTCCTGTTGCATAAGCAAGTGTTCTTCCATGGGTAGTATGAACCGTGTTTGCGTCAATATAGCTTGAGAATCTTCCGCTGCATCCGATTCCGCTTACAACACAGACATCGTTTTTATCCCATCCGAGTTTTGCCATAGCTCTTATAACAGCTTTCATAATAATACCGTCACCGCATCCCCAACACCAAAGTGTCGGCATTTTTTCCGTTCTTAAATAATAATCATAATTAAACGCCATTGTTTCTCCTTATACCATTTCTTTTATTTTTGCTTTAAATTCAGCAGGGCTAATTGGTCTTCCGTTTGCTTTAAATAAAGTATCAAATGTTTCGGCTTTTCTTCCGCTTGCTCTTTGAATTTCTTTAAAATATTGACCTTTATTCATTTCAGCCACCAATACTTTATCAAATTTTTTACATACTTCATCAATTTTTTCTTCCGGAGACGGCCAAAGTGTAATTGGTCTGAATAATCCCGCTTTAATACCCTCAGCCCTAAGTTGTCTGATTGCTTCTTTTGCCGCCAAGCTCACACTTCCATATGCAATAACTAAAATATCGGCATCATCAAGCATATATTCTTCATAACTTTCTATTTCGTCTTTATGGGCTAAAATTTTATTAAATAATCTGTCAATTAATTCCTGTGAAAGTTTTGCATCTTCTGTAGGGAATCCTGTTGGTCCGTGATGAAGCCCGGTAATATGATATCTGTATCCTTTAAAAAATGGATTTAAAATTGCAGGTTCATCTGCCGGAACATTATACGGTTCATATGTCGCAGGATCACCTTCATATACACGTCTATTGACAATATTTTTTTCAACTTCATCTTTTGGAGGAAGTACTGCTTTTCCTACCATATGCCCAAGTGTTTCATCAAGTAACACAAATACAGGCGTCATAAATCTTTCAGCTAAATTAAATGCCCTGACTGTTTCAGTGTAACACTCATCCAAACTTCCCGGACACAGTGCAATTGACTGATAATCTCCATGAGTTGGTGCCTGAGCCTGTAAAATATCCTGTTGTGCAGGTCTTGTAGGAAGCCCGGTTGAAGGTCCTCCTCTCATTACATTTGTGATAACCAAAGGAACTTCTCCCATAAACGCAAGTCCTATTTGCTCCGCTTTTAGACTTATTCCGGGGCCTGAAGTATTTGTCATAGCCTTGGTTCCGCTCATACTGGCCCCAAGCGCAACTGAAATACCTGCGATTTCATCTTCCATTTGGATAAATACGCCGCCAACTTTTGGTAACAGTCTGCTCATTTCATGGGCAATTTCACTTGAAGGTGTAATCGGATATCCTCCGAAAAACCTGCATCCCGCATCAATGGCTGCAAGTGCCGCAAGCTTATTTCCTGTTGATACTACTTCTCTCATTACGCTTCTCCTTTTAACTTCTTAACTTCATTTAATTTTTTAAATTTATATTCGTCTCTTTCCGCTACAAAAATACAAAAATCAGGACATTCAAGCTCACATTCCCTGCATCCTATACAATATTCTGGATGGGCAACTTTAACCATCTGACCTAAAATATTATGAGGGTCAACGACCATTTCAAGAACCCCGGTAGGACAAAAATCTACGCAAAGTTCACAGCTTTTGCATTTATTTTCATCTACCCACACAGGTGTGTTTTCTGGAGCTTTTAATTTAAAATTTACATTTAACGCCATTTATTCTCCTTTTATTCTTTGTGTAAATATAATAGCATATAAAAAATGATTTAACTTAATCTGTTTTTCAAAGTTAAAAAAATAATATTATATTGTTACTTTTCGAAACTATAAAAAAATTAAAAATTAATATAAATTTAATAACAAATAGAAAATATTGGTAGTATAATTTCACTGAAACTTTCCCAAATTATCTTAAAGGCGAAATAGATGTTCGAATTTAATTCTTTTTCTGTATTGTTTTTATTTTTAATTTTTTTAGGTGCGTTGCCCAATCTGTTTTACATGGCTGGATATTTAAGCCATATTGAAAGAAAATTCCATTTTTTATTGCATTATTTTACATTTATTATTTCAATGATTGGCGTAGTATTAAGTAATAATATAGTTGTATTTTTATTTTTCTGGGAACTTATGAGTCTGAGTTCATGGCAGCTGATTTTAACCGAACCGGAGGGAAAAAACTTAAAAGCCGCCAGATTTTACTTTTTTATGACACATTTCGGTTTTGTGTTTATATTACTGTTTTTCCTGCTTGTTTCGCCGCAAAATTTATTTATGCCTTTTAGCTTTTTAAAATTAAATATGGCCAATTTCAAATATCCGACTCTTCTATTTATTTTAATGTCTCTGGGCTTTTTAAGCAAAGCCGGAGCAGTGCCTCTTCATGTATGGCTTCCGTATGCCCATCCGGCAGCCCCTTCTCCCGTTTCAGCCTTAATGAGCGGAGTTATGCTAAAAGTTGCAATTTTTGCATTTTTAAAATTTTTATTTATGATTCCTTCATGGCCTATAGAATGGGGAATTATTATATTGATAATAGGGACATTGAGCGCGCTCATAGGGGTATTGTATGCTCTTAGCGAACATGATATAAAAGCTCTTCTTGCAAACCATTCGGTAGAAAATATTGGAATAATATTAATAGGTATAGGCGTAGGTATGATATTTAATACTTTAAATATGCCCATTTTAAGTGCTTTTGCTTTTATTGCTGCGATTTATCATACATTTAACCATATGAGTTTTAAATCACTTCTTTTTATGAGTGCGGGAAGCGTATTATATGAAACTCACACCAAAAATCTTGAACAATACGGCGGACTTATTAAAAATATGCCGATAACCGCTTTTAGTTTTTTACTCGCCGCCGTTTCCATATCAGCTCTTCCCCCTACAAACGGATTTTTGAGTGAATGGATGACATTTCAAAGCATGTTAAGTTCAAGCGGAATAAGCAACATTGCTTTAAAACTTGCCTTTCCATTTTCTATTTTTGCCCTTGCCCTTACCGGAGGTCTTGCAATTGCATGTTTTGTAAAAGCATTCGGTATTGCATTTTTAGGACTCTACAGAAGCGAAAACGCAAAAAACGCAAAAGAGGTAAATATTTTAATGCAAATAGGACAGATTTTAATGGGTATAGTTGTAATTTCTTTAATGCTTTTCGCCCCTTTTGTTATTAAATTTATAAATATTTCAACACCTGTTTTAAATATTTATAATAAAATCTTTCCGGATATCTGGATAATGCACAGTGTAAATTCCAATGGTGGAAGCGTATCTCCTCTGATACTGTTTTTTGCCTTAATAATCGTAACTGCAGTTATTTATTTAATATATAAATCGTTAAATATAAAAACAAGAACATATCACACCTGGGGATGCGGATACGAAGTTAATAAAACCAACCAGTATTCATCAGTAGGATTTGCCGGACCAATCAGAAAATTTTTCACATGGCTGTATAGACCAAAAGAGCATAGGGTAAAAGAAACTATTTTAGGACATAAAACTAAATTTACATATTCTTTTTATGAAGTGCATGTAAAACCTCTTTTTGAAAAAAGTTTATATGACGGAAATGTAAAATTAGCCAATATTATCAGTTACTATGTATATAAAATTTCGCATTTCGAAAAAACAAAATATGTCGCTTTAATTTTTAATCTTTTGATTTTAGTTCTTTTTTCTTACAGGGTTTTTTATCATCAGGTTTCCTGGGGCGAAATATTGCTTGAAATAACTGTTATAGCTATTTTTATCAAAATATTACTTTTAGGAGACAGAAAATGATTGATTATTTTTTGAGTATAATTTTTATAGCTTTAGTTTCCCCTTTTTTAACTGGTATGATTAAATCAATAAAAATGTTTCTTTTGTTTAAAAAGCCCCTTTCACCTTTTCAATCTTATATTGATATAACCAAACTTTTTAAAAAAGAGGTAATATATTCAAAAGAAACAAGTCTTATTTCAAAAATGGCGCCTTTTTTAATAATTTCCCCTTTGATTATTGTTTTGTTTTTACTGCCCCCTATTTATAACAAAAGTTTTTATATTTCATTTATGGACGCATTTACAATCACAGGGCTTATGAGTTTATCTACATTCTTTCTTATGCTTTTAGGACTTGACAGTGCAAGCAGTTTTGGAGGAATAGGCTCAAGCAGGGAAGCTTTTATTTCCGCCATGGTCGAACCTGCAATGATTCTTACCATTTTTGCTGTTTCTTTAATGGGGGGAAATATTTCAATTTCAAAAGCGGCTGTATCTCTTTCAAATCATTTTCCTATTATTTACAGTGCCAGCTTTATACTTTCCGCAATAAGTTTTTTTATTTTGTTGATAGCTGAAAACGGCAGAATTCCGGTTGACAATCCCGAAACCCATCTTGAGCTTACAATGGTTCACGAAGCCATGATACTTGATGCAAGCGGGGCTAATTTGGCTTTAATAGAACTCGCGGGAAGTTTGAAATTTGGAATTTTTGCCTCGCTTTTTGCAACACTTTTTATGCCTTTTGGAAGCAATTTATGCTGGTGTTTGGCTCTCGGTATTTTTATTATAAAACTTTTGTTAATTGCCGTAATGGTAGCTTTGGTTGAAGTCAACACAACAAAACTCAGGCTTTTTAAAGTACCTAATTTACTTGCAGTTGCGATAATTTTCGGATTTTTGTCTTTAACAACTTATTATATTTTAGGAGCATAAAATGACAAACGTTTTAATAGGCTTTTTTATAGCTGTTTTAATTATAGAGGCTATTACTACAAGGCTTTATACACTGTTTTTATGGTATGGTTTAAATTCTTTATTCCTGGGACTTATTGCATTAAATATAGGTTTGGAAATAAACGATAAAGCCCTTTTGATTACAGGAACTCTTACTATTTTAATTAAATCGCTTTTCATTCCTATAATAATGAAATATCTTACCCAAAAATTTTCCATTCCCAGAAAAATTTATCCAAAAATCCCTATTTATTATCAAATAATTATTATTCCGCTTCTTTTGGTTTTCACATATTATTTAATTACACCTGTTATAAATAATTTTGAAATACATAAAAATTGTATAGCAATATCAATAGCATCTCTTTTTATTGCAACACTTTTAATTATAGAACATAAAAATATCGCAGCAAAAATAATAGGATTTTTAAATGTTGAAAACGCCCTGTTTCTTTTAGGGGTTTCAGCCACCGAAGGAATGCCAATGCTTGTTGAACTTGGTATTTTTGTTGATTTATTAATGTTTATTATTATTATAAATTTACTTTTGAAATATCAAGGAGAATAAATGGAATTTATATTTTTACCGCCGATAGCAATTTTTATTTTAAGTTTTTTCAAAATAAACAGAATTGCTATGAGTCTGATAGCTTTAAGTATTATTTTCCCGGCTATTTACATTTTCAATAATCATTTTACAAACACCCTGTTTTTTGTGGATAATTTAAACGCTTTTGTAATTTTAGTTTCATCAATTGTTTCCATAGGAATAAGCATCGGAGCTATCTCACTGAAAGATAGAATAAACCTCAGTGAAGATGAATATAAAAAATTTTACAGATTTTACGGAATATTCTGGCTCGGGGTAATTATTTCAATTTTAGCAAACAATATGGGACTTTTTTGGATAGGACTTGAGTTTGCCACTCTTTCAACTGTTTATATGATAAAAATCATACCTTCAAAAGAGGCACATAATGAGGCCTGGAAATATTTAATTGTAGGTGCAATCGCTATTGCTTTAATATTATTCGGAATTATTTTGATATATGCATCCGGAAAAGCAAATTTAGGCGAAAACGCTATGAACTTTTATATTCTTGAGGCACACACCAAAAGCCTTAAACCGTTTCTTTTTGAATTAGGTTTTGCAATTGTGGCAACCGGAATGTTTATTAAAATGGGATTTTTTCCTATGAATTTATGGCTTGCGGATATTGAAAGACACTCTATTTACCCGGTAGGGGCGCTTTTTAGCGGAATACTTGAAAGTGCCATTATTTTAGGATTTTTCAGATTTTCTAAAATTGCAATGGAGGTTAATTATTCTCATTTAATCGCTTTTACATACATTTATGCCCTTTTTACTCTTTTTATAGTAAGTTTTTTAATTTACAGAAGCAAAGATTATATAAGACTGTTTTCCCTTTCCGGTATAGAACATATGACTCTAATATCAATATTTTGGGTCAGCGGTGGATATTTTGCGGCTTTACTTCATTTTGCAGCCCATGCATTTTTTAAACCGGCTCTGTTTTTAAGCGGCGCTGTAATAGAACAAAATGGAAAATTCAGATTTAAAGGCAGCTTGAATATTCCTGTTATGGGTAAAATATTAATTTCCGCATTACTGCTTGGAATTATTTCCCTGCCTCCCAGTCCAATGTTTTTCAGCGAAATTTTCGGATTTAAATCAATGATTGATTTAGCAAAAAATTCCGAGTATTTCGGATTGATGATATTTACCATTTTCCTAATTTTAGTATTTTTAAGTGTTATTTTTTACAAATTTGTTAATATATTTCAAGAAGGAGTATACAGCTATGGTAAAAAAGGGGATGTTAAAAAAAGCGAATATTTAATGCTTATATGGTTTATAATCGCTTTATCTGTTTTAATTTTACCAAACACATTTAATTACCTTGAAGGAATTGTAAAATGAGACTGATAGCAAGATTTGCCAGGGAAAATACAGAAAAATTTGAAATTATTGATATTTTTGAGGGGGAAATAAAAAAAACACAGATTGATAAAAAGAACCCGTCTATAAAAACCATTACAGACATATATCCAGCAGCAATATGGATGGAAAGAAAAATAAGAGATGAATTTGGAATAAATTTTGAAGACAGTTTTGATGAAAGATATTTAGTTAAGCATGAAAGATTTCCAAAAAATATATATCCTATGAGAAAAGATTTTACACAAAAAAATATAGAATTCAGTGAATTTAAACCGTATCAATATGAAGAGGTAAAAGGTGAAGGCGTATTTTATGTACCTGTCGGTCCTATTCACGCAGGAATTATAGAACCGGGACATTTTCAGTTTTCACAGGCAGGTGAGGATATGCTGCACATTGAAGTAAGACATTTTTATAAATACAGGGCAATTGAAAAAATGTGTGAAAACAAAACACCTCTTGAAATAAAAAAAATAGTTGAAAGAATAAGCGGTAATGAATCAATAGCTTATCAAATCTGTTTTTTTGATATTTTACACCAGGCGTCTGAAATTGAACAAAGCGAAATTTATAAAAGAAAAACGGCTATTTTATTAGAAATGGAAAGAATAATCAATCATTTAAACGATTTGGGTTTCATTCCAAACGATGCGGGTTTTTCTCCGGCTTTGGCGTTTATGAGCCAATTAACAGAAGATGCAAGAAGAGTTTTGGCAAAAGTTACAAATCACAGATTCGGATTTGGTGCAATAAATGAAGAAATGGATTATGATTTTAAACCTGTATTTGAATTTTTAGATTATTTAGAAGAAAAAATGAACTTCTTTGAAAACTGGATAATTGACATTCCTTCCCTTTGGGACAGATTTGACACCACAGGGACCTTAACTAAAGAAAAAGCCGTAAAATACGATGTTGTAGGTGTTGGGGCAAGAAGCAGCGGAATTAAACTAGACAGAAGAGATAATGAATGGTATAAAACACATGGATTTGAAATTCAGCTTGGCAAAAAAGGTGAAGTCAGTGACAGATTTTTACTTAGAATTAAAGAAATTAAAAATTCAATTGAAATAATAAGAAACTGTAAAATAAACAATGAAAATAAAAAAATAGAATTTAAATCTTTTAAAGACGGTGAATATTACTCATTTACAGAAAGCAGCATAGGCGAGCTTTTTATGTATATGTATATAAAAGACGGTTTAATAGACAGATTTTATGTAAGAGACCCTTCTCATATAAACTGGCAGGCTTTTCATACTTGTATTTATAAAGATATTATTGCAGATTTTCCACTTATTAATAAAAGTTTTGATTTAAGTTATGCGGGAAATGACCTTTAATTAAATGAATAATGTAAAATGGAAAATGGAAAATTAAGGAGAATTTGAATGTTAAGATTTTGGAAAGAAAGATTCAAAACAGGTATAGTCACAGAAAATATCGAGATTGACAAAGAATTAGAAGAACTTAGGAAAAATTTAAAAGATAAAATAAAAAAACTTTTTGCAGGAAGTCTTGCAATAAGAATGGTAGATAGTGGAAGCTGCAATGCATGCGAAGCCGAATGCAACGCCTTAAGCAATCCTTATTACGACCTTGAAAGACTTGGAATCCATTTTGTTGCAAGCCCGAGACATGCGGATGTTTTACTTGTAAGCGGCGTAATGACCATGAATATGTATCATCATGTATGGGATGCTTATCATCAGGTTCCAAATCCAAAATGGGTAATAACCCTGGGAGATTGTGCCAAAGATTTGGGGGTTTTTGAAAAAACATACGCTATAAAAGGAATTGATTTACCGGTAGATTATCATATCCCAGGATGTCCCCCAACTCCGAAAGATATTATTAAAGGATTGATTGAATTTTTAAAAAAAATAGAAACAGAATCTAAAAATTAATTTTCTTTTTCTTATTTTCAACAAATAAGATAAAAAGTGTCAAACACTAAATTATAAAATAAAAAAGAAAGAAAAGGAAAAAGTTATTATCTGTTTTTTAAAGCCTTGGCTACGGTAGCTCCGATATCTGCAGGAGATTCAACTACATAAGCTCCGGCTTCTTTAAGTGCCGCCATTTTTTCAGCAGCGGTTCCTTTACTTCCGCTAATAATTGCACCGGCGTGCCCCATTCTTTTACCTTTTGGTGCCGTTTGTCCGGCAATAAATGCAATTACAGGTTTTGTAATTTTTTCTTTAATAAGTTTTGCTGCCTGAATTTCCAAATCGCCTCCGATTTCACCAATCATTACAATAGCCTCAGTTTCAGGGTCTTCTTCAAACATCGGTAAAAGTTCTTTATAACTTAGCCCGATAATAGGGTCTCCCCCGATACCGATGGCGGTGGTAATTCCAAATCCGGCTTTTACAACCTGATTACTTGCTTCATAAGTTAGGGTACCTGATTTGGAAATAAGCCCTACATTTCCCTTTTTGAAAATGCTTGCTGGCATAATTCCTATTTTACATTCTTCCGCCGTCACAATTCCCGGGCAGTTTGGCCCTATTGTTTTCATGCCTTTTTTTAGGGCATAATGTTTAGCCATCATCATATCCTTTACAGGAGCACCTTCAGTAATAATAACAGCAAGTTCAATTCCCCCGTCAGCCGCTTCCATAACGGCATCAGCAACAAATGCAGGCGGAACAAAAATCATACTAACAGTAGCGCCTGTAGCTTTTAGGGCATCTTCAACAGTATTAAATACGGGTTTTCCTAAATGAGTCATACCGCCTTTATTTGGAGTAACCCCGCCAACTATTTTAGTCCCATATGCCATACATTGTTCTGAATGGAAAGTTCCTTCTTTTCCTGTAAAACCTTGTACTATTACTTTTGTATCTTTATTTACTAAAATACTCATTATAGCTCTCCTTTCGCTGCTTTAACCGCTTTTTGTGCTCCATCTTTCAAATCACTTGCCGGAATAATATTTTTGATATTTGCATTTTTAAGAATTTCCGCTGCTTCAGCGGCATTTGTTCCATCAAGCCTTACAACCAACGGTACATTTACTTCTACCTTTTCAGTTGCCTGAAGTATTCCGTTAGCAATTCTGTCACATCTTACAATTCCACCGAAAATATTTACAAAAATACTTTTTACATTAGGATCGCTTAAAATAATTTCAAATCCTTTTGCAACTGTATCAGGATTTGCTCCACCACCAACATCAAGGAAGTTCGCAGGCTCCCCGCCTTCGTGTTTGATAATATCCATTGTAGCCATTGCAAGTCCTGCACCGTTTACCATACATCCGACATTTCCGTCAAGTTTAATATAACTTAGACCGTATTTCTTAGCTTCAATTTCAGTCGGTTCTTCTTCGTCTAAATCTCTCATTTCAGCAATATCAGGATGTCTGTATAGTGCGTTATCGTCAAATCCCATTTTTGCGTCAAGTGCTAAAAATTTATTATCCCCTGTTTTAATAAGAGGGTTAATTTCAATCATTTCGGCATCATTATCCACATAAACATTATAAAGAGCTTTTGCAAATTTTATAAATTCTTTTTGCTCTTCTTTATTAAGGCCTAGTCCAAAAGCCAATTTTCTTGCATGAAATCCCTGAAAACCGATTGTCGGGTCAATTGATACTTTTACAATCTTTTCAGGTGTTTTGGCTGCAACTTCTTCTATTTCCATACCGCCCTCTGTTGAAGCCATCATAACCGGCATTTCAAGAGCCCTATCAAGTACCATTCCAAGGTAATATTCAGCCTTGATATCAGCACCTTCTTCAATATAAACTTTTTTTACCACTTTCCCTTCAGGCCCTGTCTGATGGGTTACAAGTGTCATTCCAATCATCTCTTCAGCCAGTTTTTCCACTTCATCAAGACTTTTTGCCAATTTCACACCACCGGCTTTTCCCCTGCCGCCTGCGTGAATCTGAGCTTTTACAACCCATAAATTTCCGCCGAGTTCCTGAGCTACTTTTTTGGCTTCAGGCCCGCTGAATGCAACTCCCCCTCTTGGGGTCGGAACACCGTATTTTTTAAATATTTCTTTTGCCTGATATTCATGAATATTCATTTATTCTCCTTTCAGTTATTTACTTTATTAATTATTTTTGCTCCCAAAGTTTTCTTCCTTCTTCATATAAATCATTTCCGTAAATATCATTTATAACAACCACAGGAAAATCTTCCACTTCTATTCTTCTTACGGCCTCAGGTCCAAGTTCAGGATAAGCGATAATTTCAGCTTTTTTAATGGCTTTTGCAATAAGTGCCGCCGCACCCCCTGTAGCGCCGAAATATACTGCTTTATATTTTTTACACGCATCTATTACATCTTTATTTCTTTTTCCTTTACCAATCATCCCCTTTAGACCATGTTCTATTAAAATAGGAGCGTAAGGGTCCATTCTATAACTTGTAGTAGGACCGGCACTTCCAATAGGTTCACCCGGTTTTGGAGGGGTAGGCCCTACGTAATAAATAACGGCACCTTTTACATCAAATGGGGGTTCTTCCCCGTTTAATATCAAATCAACAATTTTTTTGTGAGCCGCATCTCTTGCTGTATACATAGTTCCGCTTAAATAAACCAAATCGCCTGATTTTAATTTACTTACATCTTCATCCGTAAGGGGAGTAGTTAATTTATATTCAGCCATTTTTTTCTCCTTAAATAATTATATGAGCATGTCTTGATGAGTGACATTGAATATTTACAGCCACAGGAAGTGATGCAATATGACACATTCTGTTTTCATATGTTTCTATATGAACTGCAAGAACAGTTTCAGTTCCTCCCATTCCCATAGCACCGATTCCAAGTTTATTAAGTTCAACTTTAAGTTCTTTTTCAAGCTGATCTAATTCCGGGTCTGGATTTGGAGTTCCTATATTTCTAAATAACGCATGTTTACTCATTACAGCGGACATATCAAAACTTCCGCCTATTCCAACGCCTACAACAAGAGGCGGACATGGATTAGGACCTGCATCGCTTACAACTTTTTTTACAAATTCTTTTATTCCTTCTTTTCCGGCAGCAGGTGCCAAAACAGTTGCACGGCTTACATTTTCGCTTCCTCCGCCTTTTGCGGCAAATTCAATGTCGATTTTATCGCCTGGAACAATGTCAAAATAAATAATAGGAGGAAGGTTATAACCTACTGTATCTTTTAAATTTGCCCTTGTAAAACAATCACATGTACTGGCTCTTAGATACCCTTCTTCATAACCTTTTTTAGTTCCCTCATAAATAGCTTCTCTTAATGTTCCGCCGTCAACCTTTACATTTTCACCCACTTTTACAAAATAAATGGCAAGTCCGGTATCCTGACATAAAGGTTTTGTTTCATTTTTGGCAATTTCGGCATTTTCAAGTATCTGGGCAAGAACAGCCCTGCTTACTTCACTTTTTTCTTCTTCATAAGCTTTTTTTAGGGCTTCCAGCATATCAGGTGCTAAATGTGTTGTGGAATATATTATTGTATCTCTTATTGATTTGACTATTGTCTCATACTTTATTACTCTCATTTTTTCTCCTTAAAAAAATCTTTATCTAATATATTTATCATTTCTTTTACGGTATCGCTTGAACGTCTGAAAAGTTCTCTTTCACAAGGATCTAGTGTAACTTCAATTACTTTTTCTGCTCCGTTGCTTCCAAGCATTACAGGCACTCCGTTAACAACACCGTTAACGTTGTATTCACCCTCCAGAAGAACCGCACACGGAAAAATCTGTTTGGAATCTTTAAGTATTGCCTCAACCATAATAGCCGTTGATTTGCCTGGTGCAAAATAAGCACTTCCTGTTTTTAAATATCCCACTATTTCAGCTCCCGCTTTTTTTGTTCTTTCGACAACCTCATCAATTTCTTTTTGAGAAAGCAAATCACTGAGAGGGACCCCTGCAACAGTGGAATATTTTGGAAGCGGAACCATAAAATCCCCGTGTCCGCCTATTACACTTGCCCTTATCTGTCCTGCACCGTAACCTAATTTTTCATAAATAAAATAAGCCATTCTGGCACTGTCAAGTATTCCGGCCATTCCCAAAACCTGATTTCTTTTAAAATTACCGACTTTCAAGGCTGTATAAGTCATAGCGTCAAGAGGATTGGACACAACTATTATTATAGCATCCGGAGCAACACTTTTTAAATTATCGATAACATCTTTCATAATTTCCGCATTTTTTAAAAGTAAATCTTCCCGGCTCATTCCCGGCTTTCTCGGAAATCCGGCAGTTATTACAACAACTTTGCTTCCTTTTACATCTTCATAACTCTCAGCCGCCCTTACAATGGAATGGCTTCTCACAGCGCTTGCAGCCTGACTCATGTCAAGCGCCTTCCCTTTTGCCCTGTCCGTATCTCTGTCAACCAATATAACTTCATGAGCAAGCCCTTGCATTGCAAGGGAATATCCGACTATGCTTCCGACATTCCCGGCACCTACAATTGAGACTTTATTTGTCATTTTTTTCCTTTAAAAAAATCCCAAAAGGGATTATCTGAGTGCATCTATAATTTTATTAAAAGTATTACTAGGTCTCATGCAATTAGCTAATTTTTCTTCATTTGGATGATAATATCCGTCAATTTCACAAGAATTACCTTCATTTGCCGCAATTTCTGAAAGAATTTTCTCTTCATTTTTAGCCAATTCTTTCGCAACAGGTGCAAATTTTTCCTCTAAAACTTTATTACCGCAATTTGCAAGCTCTTCCGCCCAGAATTTAGCTAAATAAAAATGGCTTCCTTTGTTATCAAGCTCTCCGACTTTTCTTTTCGGTGTCCTGTCTTCGTCAAGATATCTTGCCACAGCCCTGTTTAAAGCACTCGCAATTATTGTAATTTCTTCTTTTCCGCCCTGTTTTTTGGCAAGTTTTAAACTCTCTGCCAAAGCCAAAAATTCACCAAGGCTGTCCCATCTTAAATGGCCTTCTTTAATAAACTGGTCAACATGTTTAGGAGCACTGCCCCCTGCACCTGTTTCATAAAGCCCTCCACCTGCGAGAAGCGGAACAATAGAAAGTGTTCTTGCACTCGTACCGACTTCTATAATAGGGAAAAGGTCTGTTAAATAATCTCTTAAAATATTTCCGGTTACTGAAATTGTATTTTCCCCCGCCCTGAATCTTCTTAATGTATATCTCATAGCTTTTTCAGGCGCCATTAAATAATATTCGACATCGCTTAAATCATATTTTGGTAGTTCTTCAATAACTTTTTTAATTAAATTGGCTTCGTGAGCCCTGTTGGAATCAAGCCAGAATACAATAGGATACCCGCTTTCTTTTGCCCTGTTTACAGCTAATTTTATCCAGTCTTTAACAGCATCGTCTTTTGCGCTGTATGCTCTCCAGATATCGCCTTTTTGGACTTTATGTTCCATTACTTTGTTGCCGCCTTCATCTTCTATATAAATTTTTCCGTCATCAGGCGCATAAAATGTTTTATCGTGACTTCCGTATTCTTCCGCTTTTTTCGCCATAAGACCAACATTTTGCACAGTTCCTACTTTTGTAGGATCAAACTGTCCTTTTTCAACCAAATCTTTTACAATCTCTTTATACATTCTTGCATATGTTCTATCAGGTACTGTGATAACCAAATCTTTGGTTTCACCCTCAGGCCCCCATCCCTGAAGTCCGTTTTTTATAACCGCCGGAATGGAAGCGTCGATAATTACATCGTTTGGTTTGTGTAAATTTGTAATACCCTTATCTGAATCAACCATATACAGTTCCGGATTTTTTGCATAAATTTCGTTTATTTCTTTTTTTATGCTTTCCTGTTTATCAGCCGGAAGTTTATTTAATTTTGCTTCCAAATCACTTAATCCGTTATTTGGGTTAAATCCGATTTCTTCAAGAGCTTCCCCAAATTTTTCAAAAAGTTCTTTATAATATACCCTGATTGCATCCCCGAACATAACAGGATCGCTTACTTTCATCATTGTCGCTTTCAAATGAAGTGAAAACAAAATATCTTTTTCTTTTGCCTCTTTCATAGTTTTGGCATAAAAATCTTTTAAAGAGTTTCTGTTTATAAAACTTGAACTTAAAATTTCATTTTTTTCTAACTCAAGTTCTTTTAATAATTTTTTATTCCCTTTTTTATCTTCAAAAATTATATTTACCGTTTGATTTTCAGGTGAAACAAAACTTTGCTCGTTTTGATAAAAATCATTATCATCCATATGGGCGACATAACTTTTGCAATTTTCACTCACATCCCTCATTCTGTGAGGATGATTTCTTGCATATTCTTTTACAGGTTCGGCCAGTCTTCTGTCGGAATTCCCCTGTCTTAATACCGGATTTACATTACTCCCTATACATTTAGCGTATTTGAGTTTAATTTTTTCTTCTTCGGCATCTTTAGGCTCTTCAGGATAATCAGGCAAAGGATAGCCTTGTGATTGAAGTTCTTTTACGGCATTTTTAAGCTGAACCACCGAAGCTGAAATATTAGGCAGTTTTATTACATTCGCTTCCGGTTTGTTTACAAGCTCTCCCAAATAAGCCAAATCGTTAGACTGCTTTAGGTTATCAGGTAAAATATCGGAAAACTCCGCTATTATTCTGCCAGCCAGTGATATGTCTCTGAGCTTTATATTCACATCTGCATCTTTGGTAAATGCTTCAACAATAGGTAACAGGCTAAACGTGGCAAGATACGGGGCCTCGTCAACTTTTGTCCATACAATCGTAGGTTTCATATATTCTCCTTTTTTTTATTTTAAATTTTAACCAAGTTTATACGAAAAGTAACAGTTTTTATTCAGTTTTAAAAACCATTGTAACATTAAGTAACAAACAAAGTTTAAACTGAAAAGTGAAAAGTGAAAAATTTTTGTTAATTTTACATTTTACATTTTTTAATTTTTCATTTATTTTTGCATTTTCCGATATTCCTTAAATGTGCTTTATAATTTGTAGCAAAAAGATGGTGTTTTCCGCATTTTACAAAATAAAGATAATTGACTTTTGCAGGAAAAATTGCAGCAATCACAGCCTCGGTTGAAGGAATACATACAGCAACTTTAGGAAGACCGTAAAATTTATAAGTATTAAATGAAGATTTGTCGTTTTTAATCATTTCAGGGGTAACTTTCATATGAGAATATTTTCCGTAATTTAATGCTCCGTCCATTTGAAGTTTCATATGTTTAAAAAGCCTGTTATATATTACAGCGGAAATATATTTCATTTCATTTGCATTTGCGGCTTCTTTTTGTATTATTGACGCAACAATCAAATATTTTTTATATTTGCTGTATTCAAATTTTCCGAAAATTTTATCTGAAATCTGTTTATGATAAGTTAAAGAAACATTATATAAATAATCACAAACCTTTTCAGGACTCATCCCAATAGGTAAAAAATAGGTATCAGGTTTTAAAAAGCCCTCGTCAATATTACAGTAAAAATTTTTTAAATGCAGTTTATTTTCTATCTGTTTGAATATAAAATAATTTGTTTCACCGGGAATAATTGTTATTTTTACAAGAGCCGCTTTAGATGTCGTTAATTTATATAAAAAATCTAATTTACTCATTTTTGTTTTTTTTAAATCTATCCAGCCTGCTTGCGGTTTACCCAAAAGATAAAGTATAATTTTATCTATTATTCCGGTATTAAAATTATTTTTTTCTAAATAATCGATTGTATGATTTACACTGCCTTTTGGAATATATACAACTCTATCGGAATGTAAAGGCAGGGCCAGATAAAAAAGGGTAAATATAATGAATATTATCAAAACTTCAATCCAGGCTGCAATTCTTACAATTTTTTTATTTTTATTCATATTCTTCATATCCTTATTCAAAGGTATAACATTATATAATATTAATTTTCAAAATATGCATATTAAAAAAATTTTTTTAAAAATAGAACATAACAGACTTCAAAGTAATATCGACATTTCATCTATTCCTAAAAATGAAAAAATAAAATTATATAAAATTATCGGATTTGTAAAATTTTTAAAATATATAAAAAAACTGAAAATTTCCGCCCCTTATCTTAACATTGTTTACAATAATCATTTTTTAAATATAAAATACAATAATTTAAACCTAAAAGCATATATAAAAAACATATTTCCAAAATCAAAAATTGTTGTTTATTCACTGAAATATAACGATATTGAAATAAAAAATATAAACCTGAGTTTAAGAAATTATTTAAAATATTTTTTTATAAAAGGTTTTTTTAATTATAAAAATTCATTAATCTATTTTAAAGGTAAACTTTACCCGATATCAAACAGAATAAAACTTGTTTTAAATTCCGATAATTTATTAATAACACAAAAAAATTTTATTATCTCTTTAAATGATTTAAATTCCAAAATAAGTATAAATTTAAATAAAAATAAAATTTTTTCCACAACCTATATTAAAAATTCTAAAATAAAATATAACAATATATCAATAGATACCAATTCTTCAACAATATCCCAAAACAATGAAAATTTTCAGTTTTCTATAAAACAACTGCATATTAAAAAGTTTAAAACATTAAAAAATATTTATGCCTATAATATCGAAATAAATACAAACTTTCTAAATTATTATACACAGATAACATCCAAAGCTTTAAAAGCAGATTATAAAAACTTATCAATAGCTTTAAAAAATATTCAAATAAAAATTCCTGATAAAACCTCCGCTTTAATAAATATTCAAAAAGGAGATATTAAAAACAGCGTTTTTTCTTTTTTATTAAATAAAATATACATTATAAAAAACAGTGATAAAATTTCTTATGATATAAATTCTACAAATTTTGTTTCAAAAAGAATAAAAGCGGTTTCTTCAAGCATAAAAGGGGATAAAAAAACAGTTTTAAACAAAATAATTTCAGGTATAGCGGATAATTTTGACTTTAAAATAGAAAATAACAAATTCGATATTACAAATAAAACTTTCACTTCCGAAAAAATCGTTTTTAACGGAGTAAAAATTAATAATCTGAAAATAGATTTTAATAAAAAATATGCACTTTTCAGCTCTAAAGAATATTTCAATAACAAGATAAACAATGTTTTAAAAAAAGAATTAAATATATCTATTCCTCTAAAACAGACAGGAGGGGAAAACAATATAAGAGGGATTGTCAAGTTTGATAAAAACATTTCATTCAATATAGATGTAATTTCTAAAAATCCTATTTTAAAGCTTGATTCTCTTCCCCTTCAGGCCCAAGAAGCCAATATAACCGTTACGCCGGATTATACCTCCTTTAAAATAAAAAAATCATTTTTGGAAATAGCGAGAGGAATTGATCTGTTTTTTACGGGTGTCGGCAAAATCAGTTATGAACCTCTTATTTTGACATTAAAAGGTGTAATAAACAATTTTGTTGTTTATCCTATTTTAGATGTTAAGAATTTCAAAGAAGAAGCAACAATGGATTTGAATTCACTTGAGCTGTTTTTAAAAAATTCTCATGTTTATATAAATTTGGATAAAGACAATATTATTATCAATAATTTAAAGCCGTTACTGCATTACACCCCTTTTAAAAATATGATTGACAACGGTATATTATTTATCTCTTTTGCAAAAAACATTAAAGCTTTAACCTATATAAAACCAAAACTTGCTATTCTTTACAGACACAGCAACCTTCCCGTGGAAAACAATTTATCAAAATTCGCTTTTAATAAAATCACGTTAAATCTGGAACTTAACAAAAATAAAATTATACTTTATAATAATTTCATACAGTTTTTTATGAATAATAACGATTTGTTTTTAAGCTTAAAAAATATAGATATAAATCTTTTCCCTTTGGAAAAATTTTATTATAAAAATTTTAATCAAAAAAACACTGAAAATAAAAATATAATAATTAATTTGAAAAATTCCAATATTTTATATAAAACACATAAGTTTCTCTCCCAAAAAGCATCATTAAAAGAGATTAACAATTCCGTTTCGCTTAATTCAACATATAAAAATTCAAAATTAACAGGCTATACAAAAAACGGTTATTTTTTATTGGAAGGTAAAAATTTTTCAAAAGAGGAATTCGGGGCATTTTTACCTAAATTTAACTTTTTTAAAAAAATAAATCTTGATTTTACGCTGGTTAAATCCCCGGATGATTATTATATAGGAAATGTTTATATAAACAATGCAATAATTACAAAATTAAAGGCACTAAACAATGTATTGGCTTTTTTAAACACAATTCCTTCAATACTTTCCCTTTCAAATCCCGGTTTTTCTTCAAAAGGATATAAAATAAAAAAAGGAAATATCCAATATCTTCTTTTCAATAAAATTTTATATATCAAAAAATCAGATATTGAAGGGGAAAATATAGATTTTTTTTCAAAAGGATATATAGATTTCAATAAAAATTATATCAATTTAAAAACTAAGGCAAAATTAAAATTAAAACTTAAAAAAATACCTGTTATAGGAAAAGGGTTAAGTTATCTGCTACTTGGCAAAGACGGCAGTATAGAAGTTAAAATGATAATAAAAGGAGATTTATACAATCCTAAAATCACAAAAGATATAGGAAAAGCACTTCTTCCTAATCCGTTTAATCTGTTTAAAAGAGTGTTAACCCTGCCGTTTAATATATTTTAAATCTCTTTATCGGGAACCAAAATAAGCTGATAGGTATCTTTTTTTATAACAACGCTTCTGTTTCTCGGAATCTGTCCCTGAGCTTTTTTTAATGCTTCCATTTCTTCTTGCAGGGCTTCTATCTCTTCTTTTAACTGAAGCACTATTTCAACACCGGCCAGATTAACCCCCAAATCCCTGACCAATGATAATATCAGTTTCAACCTGTCTATGTCTCTTTGAGAATAAAGTCTCATTTTACCTTCCGTTCTGTTAGGTTTAATTAAACCTTCCCTTTCATATTGTCTAAGGGTCTGCGGATGGATGTTTAACATTTTACTGACAACACTTATTAAATATACCGGTTCATCATAACTGTGCATTTTACACCTCCTTTTATAATTTTTCCTGCATCATTTTAGCAAGTTCCGGGTCCAGTTCTTCAATTTTAGGCAGTTTTGGAATAAGTTCTATATATAAATTACCGTTATTCACACCATAACCTTTAACCCTTAATTTTTGACAGCATTTGGAATTTTCGGGAACTTTTACATTAATATGCCCTTTAAATGTATCTACACCCACTTTTCCGCCAAAAATCATAGTTTTTAAAGGAACCTCAACTTTTGTATATAAATCGTCACCTTTTCTTTCCCAGTTAGGATTTGGGGTAACTTCCACTTCTAAAATCAAATCCCCTCTTTTACCCTTATGAGATTTACCTTTTCCTCTGATTCTTAATTTTTGCCCGGATTTAAGCCCTGAGGGAATTTTTACTTTTATAGCCTCTCCATTGTAATTAATGGTATAAACACCGCCTTTAATGGCTAAATCAAAAGGAATCTGAATTCTTGCATGAACATCCAAATCCGGCTCAAACCCTCCGCCGAAACCTTCGAATCCAAAACCGCCGAAGCCTCCAAAACCTCGACTTGCACCAAAACCTCCTCCGAAAATTTGTGAAAGAATTTCTTCCAAATCAACATCTTTATGCTGTCTGTAAAAATCCTGGAAGTTTTGACCGTTAAACATATTATCGCCCATTGCGTCATACTGCTTTCTTTTTTGGGCATCACCCAAAATTTCATAAGCTGTATTTATTTCTTTAAATTTTTCTTCACATTCGGGCTTTTTACAAATATCAGGATGATATTTTCGCGCCAATTTTCTATACGCTTTTTTAATTTCATCCTGAGAGGCGCTTTCAGAGACACCTAAAACTTCGTATAAACTTTTTGCCATATCCCCTCCTTTAAAAGTGAAAAATTAAAAGTTTAAAATTAAAAAAACAGTTTATTTTTATAATATTTTATAATAAATTTGAGTCAATGTCAATCAATTATTTTTAAAAAACCTAATATAATTTTTCATCATGGCCACTTTTGATAGCCAGATGAGCTTAATTCGCTTTGCTTATTTTCGCTCATTTTTCATTATTTTGAAGCCACCAAAGAAAGGCAAATTTAAGCCCAGGGGTTGTTGTAAATTTATCATTAAAAATTATTTTTTCAGCATCATCTACTTTTATAAAAACAGGCTCAATATCTTCATCATCTATTCCGCCGCCCTCACTTATTTTCATATTTTCGTCAATTACGGCATAATAAAGTATCTGTTTAGAGCCGCTGCTTCCCACACTGCTGTAAAATTCTGTAATTTTTTTAATATTTTTTATATCTACATCATATCCGCATTCTTCCAAAATCTCTTCTTTTGCAATTTCTACAGGGGATTTTTCTTTATCTATTAATCCAGCACAAAGTTCATAGGTACAACCGTCGCCGTTTTTTAAAAAAACCGGCATTCTAAACTGTTTGACTATTAAAAAAGAGTCAAAACTTTTATGATACAAAAGTATTGCCACACTGTTATTTCCCACACAGACTTCCCAAAATCTGTCTCTGTTTTTATATTTAAAGAAAACTTTTTTCAAAGATAAAAACCTGCCGGAGCAGAGATTTTCTATTTTTTCTATTTCAATCAAAAAGTTTCCTTTCTTTTTCTTTTGTTTTCATTTCAATTTCCATATCCACCAGCATTGCAAAATTAAAATATCCGTTTAAAATTTTTTTATTATATTTACCTACAATTATAGTTTTGGCATATTTAGTGTTTTCTATTAAGTAATTTAGTTCATTAAAAAAATTTTCATCATTTTCAATACCTAAAATCAATACTTTATCACTTTGCCCATATTCTACTTTTTCTAAAAATTTATTTACAAAAACGGGTTTAAACCTCTCCAGTTCAAAATCAAGGGAATATTTTAAATTTTTATTTTCAAAAAACATAAGCGCTTTTGCAAAATTTTTTTTATATACAAAAGGCAGATTTATATCTATCTGATTATATCTGGATTTAAACAGAGAAATTTGTTCTAACTTAATATTTACAGGTTTTAATTCTTCAGAATTTATAAAAATTTTTTTAAATTCTGGATTAGAACTTATTAAAAAACTTTCATTTTTATTAAGTGCCGTTAAAAAAGATTTTTCATTTTCCAAAACAACAACTTTTTTATCTATATTCATTTTTTTTATAATATGGGCGGTAATTTTATCAGTAAAATAAATTTTAGTTTTTATATTTTCATATTTGAATATGTCAAAAACGGCCTTTTTTATAGAAGAGACTAAAATCCAGGCTATCTCTTTATCTATTATTTCAAATTCTTTTTCACTTATTATGGCATAAGCCCCGTTTTTAACAGCTTTTTTTATATCATCAAAATTATTCGAAAAAAAACAGCTTCCTCTCAAAACTTCTTTGGGATTTTCTGTAAAAGAAGTAACTTCACTGATAAAGGGACGGTTTAGAAGTTCCCCTTTTATTAAATTAACTAATGTTTCTATTTTCATTTATTTTTACTTTCACTACTCACCGTTTTCACTATTTTCACTATTTTATCTGCGTTCCGACTTTTTTAGGTTTTTCAGGTCTGATAAGGGAAAAACCGTTTTCATCTTTAGCCCCGAGAAGCATTCCCTCACTAATCATTCCCATAAGTTTAGCGGGTTTTAAATTACTTACAACACACACATAAGTATCAATCAGCTCTTCTGGCGTGTAATATTCTTTAATTCCGGCAATAATCTGACGAGGTTTACCTTCTCCCAAATCAACTTCCAGCCTAAGCAGTTTTTTGGATTTTTTAACCTCTTCAGCCTGAACAACTTTTCCAATTCTTAGCTCGGTTTTAAAAAATTCGTCTATTGTTACCAAATTTTGGGGTTTTTGCTTAATTTCAGATTTTTTCATTAAAGGTTTTTCTATTTTAGGAAAAAGTGGAGGAATTTTTTCTATAATAAAATCTCCAATCAATTTCCCGTCCATTATTTCTTTAAAACTTTTTTCATTTATTTCAAATCCGAGTGTTGAGGCAATTTTTTGAGTGGTTTTTGGCATAAATGCATGCAGATTTACCGCCACAAGCGCCAATAAATTGGCAATAAGCCCAAGAAGTGCGCCTGCTTTTTCATTTTCTCCCGTTTTCATCAAATCCCAAGGTTTGTATGTATCTATTGCTTTATTTCCGATACTTAAAACTTTCCATAACTCTTCTAAAAATTTATGTATCTGCATTTTCCACAAATATGTTTTTTCCAAATCTTTGAGTATATTTCTCGCTTCATTTAATTCCCCTGAAAAATATTTTTCGACATTTTGGGAAGTTATTTTCCCGTCAAAATATTTATATGCCATTCCTATAATTCTATTTAGCAAATTTCCGAGATCATTTCCGAGGTCGTTATTGATTCTGTCTATTAACGCTTTTTCACTAAAATCACCGTCTGCCCCGAACGGCACTTCTCTTAGCATAAAATATCTGAAATTTTCAATTCCGTATGCATCGGCGACTTCTTTGGGGTTAATTACATTTCCTTTACTTTTGCTCATTTTTTCTCCGTCTCTTGTCCACCATCCGTGAGCAGCTATTACTTTCGGAAGGGAGTATCCTATACTCATCAGAAACGCCGGCCAGTAAACAGCATGAAATTTAAGTATATCTTTTCCCACTATATGAAGCTTTGCAGGCCAGTATTTTTTCATCAAACTTTCATCCCCGCTGCCGTATCCAAGTGCCGTTAAGTAATTAAACAATGCATCAAGCCATACATAAACAACATGTTTTGGGTCATTAATCTCTTTTGGAAGTTTAATTCCCCATTCAAAGGAAGTTCTTGTAATGGAGAGGTCTTTTAAACCGTCTTCGACAAATCTTATAATTTCATTCGCTTTTGCTTCAGGCAAAATAGGTTTTTTTGTTTTCAGCCAGTTTAGAATTTTATCCTGATACTTAGAGAGTCTGAAAAAATAACTTTCTTCTTTTATAATTCTTGTAGGCCTGCCGCAATCCGGGCACAATTCATCATTAACAAGCTGGCTAGGGGCCACAAAACTTTCACACCCCACACAATAATGCCCTTCATAATAATCTTTATAAATATCCCCGTTTTCATACATTGTTAAAAAAGCTTTTTGAACACCTTTAATATGCCCGGGGTCTGTGGTACGAATAAATTTATCATAGCTTATTTCAAATTCATCCCACAACTTTTTAAATTTTGCACTTATTTCATCTGCATATTCTTTTGGGCTCTTGCCTCTTTTTCTGGCGGCTTCCTCAATTTTTTGGCCATGCTCGTCAGTACCCGTTAAAAAAAAGGTATCAATTCCCTTAAGTCTTGCATATCTTGCAATGGAATCAGCGATTATAGTCGTATACGCATGCCCTATATGCGGAACATCGTTTACATAATAAATAGGCGTTGTTAAATAATATGTACTGCAGTCGCTCATTTTTTTCCTTTATAAGTATTTAAAACTTTTTCTATTTCATAATTACTTCCGAGAAAGCAGGAAGTAGTGTCATGATAATGCTCATATCCCAGAGTTAAAATATTATTTTCCCCGTCTATTGCAAGGCCTCCCGCACGTTCAAACACATATGCAAAAGGAAACACTTCAAAAAGCTTTCTGAGTTTGCCTTTCGGTTTATCGGTTGCGGCAGGATAAGCAAAAAGACCTCCACCTTTTAATAAAATCTGATGTAAATCCGGCACCATTCCTCCGGAATATCTGAGTCTGTAACCTTCTTTAAAAAAATTATCAATCATTTTTTTATGATACGGGTACCAGCATTTTTGAGTGCCCCCGGGCCCCAATATTTTTCCCTTTTCAGAAAGTCTTAATTCTTTTATATATTCAAATTCTTTTTTTTCTTCATTAAATCTGAAAAGTTCCACCGTATCCCTGGCTACAACAAGCTCCAATCTCGGACCGTATACAACATATGCGGCAGCAACAATATTTTCCCCTGCATAATCCCCTTTATAAATTCCGAAAATACTTCCGACACTTAAATTGACATCTATTAAACTGCTCCCGTCAAGCGGGTCATAAGCAACAAAATATTTACCGTTTTCATTTAACGTAAGGGCATCTTCTTTTTCTTCGCTTATTATCTGTGCCACACTTGAAACACAGCCTAAATGTTTTTCAACAATTTCATCGCTTATTACATCAAGTTTTGCCTGAACATCCCCGCTTATATTACATGTGTCCGCTTTACCGGTATCCTGTGTTTTAATAGCACTGCTTATTTCAATGGCTATATTTTTTATTCTATCCATTATTTCGGTCATACCCGCTCCTTTTTAATATTTTCACTACTCACCATTCACCTTTCACTACTTACTATTTTTACACTTCTTTTGCATTATTCAATACCCATTCGATTATCTGATCCGTATCATTTAAATTCAGTATTTCTATATTTTGGGGTATTTTACTTTTATCCACACTCTCATCAACGGCCACGGCTTTTATATATCTGAAATAACTTTCATCAACATCACCCCTGAATATCCCAATTCTCGGAAGAGGCAGATATTTAAGCCCTTCAACAAGCAAAATATCAAAATCGTTTATCATATTTATAATTTCATCAAGTGATTTTTGCCTGTGAGAAAAATAAGTGGTTCTGGTGGGGGATGTTACAACAACCTCCGCTCCTGTTGAATAAAATCTGTAACTGTCTTTACCCTCTTTGTCAAACTGCGCCTTGTCGGCCGGATCGTTTTTAATAATCGCTATTTTGTATGAACTGATAAGCCTTTTGGCAATTTTTTCAATCAATGTTGTTTTTCCCGAATTGCTCGGACCTGTAAATGCAACCGCTTTTCTCAAAACATGCCTTTTTTTTTATAATTTTAGCAAAATTTTAATATAATAATAAAAAAGGCTTAATTTTGGATTTGAAATTTTTAAAACTTTTATTAATTTCCATTATTATAGGTTTCAGCATAGGGCTTGAAAGGAGTATCAGATTTAATTCCAAAAACATAAATTCATTTGCAGGAAGCAGAACTTTTGCCCTTATTTCCCTTGCAGGATTTATAAGCGCATGGTTAAATGACAGATATCCTTATTTTTTATATATCAGTTTAATTATTATAGGAAGCCTTACTGTAAGTGCTTATTTATTAAAAGTTATTCATTATAAAAAACAGGGTTCAACCACACATTTTGCCGCCATTATTTCTTATTTTCTGGGAATTCTGGTTTATGCTGGAAAAGCGGAATACGCCATTTTTATAGGTGTTATAATAATTGTTGTTTTGTCTTTAAAACCAAAATTGGAAGAATTAGAAGCAAAAATTTCCGTAAATGATATCAATGCGGCGGTTTTACTTTTGGTTATGACATTTTTAATACTTCCCATATTGCCAAATAAAACAATAGACCCTTATAATTTATTCAATCCGTATAAAACCTGGCTTATGGCCGTATTAATATCTGCTTTATCATTTTTAGGCTACATTTCCCTTAAAATTTTAGGAAACAAAGGAATTTTAATTACTGCAACGGCGGGAGGCCTTTTCAGCTCAACCGCTGTTACTTTCGCACTTAGCAGAATGTTTAGAGAAAATAAAAAAAACCATTACCTTTATGCGGCAGGTATTTCAATAGCAAACGCTATAATGTTTGCAAGGGTTTATATTGAGACATTAATTGTAAATCAGGATATATCAAAAAAAATCTTAATTCCCTATCTTCTTGCCACGCTTTTCGGACTTTTTTATTCATATTATTTATATAAAAAATCAATTTCTGAAAAACTGACAATGCAGCTGAAATCAAAAAATCCTCTTGAAATTGACGAAGCTATTAAATTTGCAATTATTTTTGCGGTTATTTACGCAGCCGCGGAACTGGTCAGTAATAAATACGGAAATATAGGAATTTATATTTTATCGTTTTTTTCCGGAATTACCGATGTAGATGCAATAACTCTTTCGTTAAGTTCTCTTGCCCATAATAAAATTTCTTCCATCAGTGCTCTAAACGGTATTATTATCGCAAGTATCACAAATTCTATAGTAAAATTTTTTATTGCCGTTTTTATAGCAAGAAAATTAACAAAGGAGCTTTTTTTCTTTTTTTTATTATCTTTTGCAGGACTTGGGATAGGATATTTAATAGCAATTTAAACTCAGATTTGGTAAAATTTTGAAAAAAAGGGATTTTTATGAATGTAATAACTGGAAGAGTATGGAAATTCGGAGACAATATAGATACAGATTTGATTATTCCGGCAAGATATCTCAATACGTCAGACCCTCATGAACTTGCCAAACATGTAATGGAAGACGCCGATCCTGAATTTCCGGCTAAAGTAAGACCGGGCGATATAATTGTGGCAGGATGGAATTTCGGAAGCGGAAGCAGCAGGGAACACGCCCCAATAGCATTAAAAGCGGCAGGAATTGCGGCAGTGATAGCCAAAAGTTTTGCAAGAATATTTTATAGAAACAGTTTTAATATGGGGCTTCCTATTTTTGAACTGCTTGAAAGTGATGAAATAAACGAAGGCGATTTAATCAAAATAGAAATGGATAAGGGAATAATAAGCGACATTGATACAGGTAAGGTTTATAAATTTACACCAATTCCAGATTTTATGCAAAATTTAATTGCCGCGGGGGGACTTATCAATTATGCAAGGGAAATAAAGGAAAATAATGAAAACATATAATATTGCAGTTATCAAAGGCGACGGAATCGGCCCTGAAATAGTGGATGAAGCCATAAAAGTATTAAATGCGCTCGGTGAAGCGGAAAATATAAAATTTAATTATAAAGAATATCTGCTCGGTGGAAGTGCGTATGACGCCACCGGAACCCCCTGCCCTGAAGAAACAATAAAAGGAAGCCTTGAAAGCGACGCCGTTTTATTCGGTTCTATCGGAGGATATAAATGGGAAAATCTTCCTAAAGAAAAAAGACCGGAAAGCGGACTGCTAAGACTCAGAAAAGAACTGGGACTTTTTGCCAATATACGCCCTGCCATGATTTTTGACGAACTGATAAACGCTTCAACCCTGAAAAGTGAAATTGTCAAAGGTGTCGATTTTGTAGTTGTAAGGGAACTTACCGGCGGAATTTATTTTGGCCAGCCGAGATATAAAGATAATGAAAAAGCCTATAATACAATGATTTATACAAGAGGAGAGGTTGAAAGAATAGCACACGTTGCATTTAAAGAAGCAATGAAAAGAAACAAAAGGGTAACCTCTATCGATAAAGCAAACGTCCTCGAAGTAAGCGAATTTTGGAGAGAAATTGTTGAAGAAATTGCAAAAGAATATCCTGAAGTCAGTTTAAACCATATGTATGTGGACAATGCGGCAATGCAGATTGTAAGAAACCCTAAACAGTTTGATATAATCTTAACAGGAAATATTTTCGGAGATATTTTAAGCGATGAATCAAGTATGATTATAGGAAGCATCGGACTTCTTCCAAGTGCAAGCATTGGAGGAAAAGTCGGACTTTTCGAACCTATACACGGAAGTGCCCCTGATATTGCGGGAAAAGGGATAGCAAATCCTATTGCTACAATTTTAAGTGCCGCTATGATGATGGAATATTTAAACGAATTAAATGCCGCCGGAAGAATTAAAAAAGCAATAAAAAAAGTATTGGCCTTAGGTTACAGAACACCGGATTTAGCCGAATTTGACGCAAAAGAAGTGGTAAATACATCAAAAATGGGGGATTTAATTGCCGAATACGTTAAAGATTAAAACAAAAACATATGCAAAAATACTTGAATCACAGGGTTTTAAAAAAGAAGCCCTGGAGATTTATGAAAGCTTAGAAAAAAAAGACCAGGAAATAATAGAAGCCATTAAAAGACTGAAAAAAAGAAAAAAATTTAAAGGTGTAAATATTTTGAAATTAAAAGAATTTAACGAAATAAATCAAAAAAACAGATTCGAATTTGAAAAATGGCTTATATTTTAATTTTAAATGTTAAATCTTGAATGTTGGATTAAACAAGGTAAAAAAAATGGATATAAAAGAAACAATACTTGAAACATTGCAGGAACTTGAAGAAAATTCAATAGTTGTGGAAGATAATGCAAATAAAAACAGTTGCGAAGATAAAAAATTTCTTTCACATATTAAAGAAAGACTGCTTATTCTATTTGAAGGGCTTCAATCTCCAAACACCCAAAATCTTGATGTCAAACTTGATGTAACATTAAATTTTCTGGAATATTTATTGGTAAAAATCGATGAAAAACTGAAATAGTGAAAATAGTGAGCAGTAAGTAGTGAGGAGTGAAGATTTATATAAGGATTTAGAATTTTTAAAAAAATTTTTTGCACCTTACACTAAAAGAGTTTACATTGTAGGCGGCGCCGTAAGGGATGAGATTCTGGGCAAAGCTCCAAAAGAATTTGATTTAGAAGTTTATGATATAAAACCTCTTGAATTTGATAAATTAATGCAAAAACTCGGGGCAAAAGGAGTAGGTAAAAGTTTTTTTGTATACAAATGGAAAAATTTCGATATTGCCCTGCCCCGCATGGAAACGAAAACATCACCAGGCCACAGGGGTTTTGAAGTAAATTTAATCCAAAATGAAAAAGAAGCAAGTTCAAGACGCGATTTCACTATGAATGCATTGATGAAAAATATTTTCAGCGGAAAAATTTTGGATTTCTGGGGCGGAATTGAAGATATTAAAAACAAAACAATAAGACACATAAATAATGAAAAATTCAAAGAAGATTCCTTGAGGGTTTTAAGAGCCATGCAGTTTGCCTCAAGATTAAAATTTAAAGTGGCTTTTGAAACTGTAAAACTGTGTCAAGAAATAAAATTAAACGATTTGAGCAAAGAAAGAATATACAGAGAATTTGAAAAAATGTTTAATTCAAAATTTTTATACTACGGATTTTATTATTTTATAATATTAAAAATTGCAAAAAAATTATTTAATTTAGATTTTTCAAAAAAAGAATTTTTCCATTTGGCAAAAATTTATAAATCAAACCCCCTTGAAGGATATTTTTTGTATCATCTTCTTTATTATAAACATTTAAATAATAAATTTATAATAAAACAGCTAAATCCGCCAAATAAATTAAAAAGGGAAATAAAAATCAAAAAGTGTCCAAAAACCGTTACCAACAGGTTTTTATACGCCCTGGCTTTGAAATATCCGCTAAATACATTCAGCATATTAAACTTTAACTGCTGTGAAAAATGGTTGAAAAAAGAAAATTTATGGAATAAAAAATACAAACCAAAAAACATAAACCCGGACAATCCGAGATTTTCAATATTAAACGAAATAAGAAGTTATGATAAAATAATTATAAAAAAAGGTTAAAAATGCAATATACATTATTAATTGACTGTAATGATGAAAAAGGTCTTATTTATAAAATATCAAAAATTTTATATAAAAATGATTTCAATATCGAATCGCAACAGGAATTTGTGGATAAAGAAAACAACAAATTTTTCTTTAGGGCTGTAATAACCGGAAAAATAGACAAAGAAAATTTAAAAGAAGAAATTTTAAAAGAAGTTTCCTGTGCCAATGTCAGAATATATAAAAAAAGAAAAAAAAGAGTTTTCCTACTGGCTACTAAAGAGGCACATGCGTTGGGGGATATTTTAATAAAACAGTATTCAGGGGATTTGGATATAGAAATTATCGGGGTTATCGCAAACAGAAACAATTTAAAAGATTTGGTTGAAAAATTCAATATTCCTTTTTATTATGTACCTGCGGAAAATTTAAACAGAACCGAGCATGAAAATAAAATGCTTGAAATTATTATGCCAACAAATCCGGATTATATAATTTTGGCAAAATTTATGAGAATACTGACTCCAAATTTTGTTGAAAAATTTCCAAACAAAATAATAAACATTCACCATTCGTTTTTACCTGCATTTATAGGTGCAAACCCTTACAAACAGGCTTACGACAGAGGTGTGAAAATTATAGGGGCAACGGCACATTTCGTAAATAACAATCTTGACGACGGTCCGATAATAGAACAGGACGTCATAAGGGTAGACCATGAAATGAGCTGGGAAGAGATGAGAATCCAGGGAAGAGATATTGAAAAAATAGTTCTCTCACGTGCAATAAAAAAAGCTATAGAAGATAGAATTTTTGTTTATGCAAACAAAACAATAATATTATAGTGATTAGTGAGCTTGCCCGGCCGCTTGCAAAGCGGCGGGGTGGTGAGTGGTGAGTAGCCAAGAAGCCAAGTTCCAAGTTAGCAAGAAAGATAAAAAAAGAAGTAGGAAATGAAAAAAAATGTAGAAGAAATTAAAAAACAAATTATAAAAGAGAGGTTAAAAAACATTTTTTCAAAAAAACCAAAAGCTGTAGCAAAAATTTTAAGTTATTTAATCAAAAGGCAAAAAAATGTTTAATGTTGTACTTTTTAATCCTCAAATTCCGCCCAATACGGGAAATATAGGAAGACTTTGTGTAAATGCCGGGGCAAAGCTTCATATAGTAAAACCTATTGGATTTGATATCGGGGAAAAAGCCGTAAAAAGAGCCGGGCTTGATTACTGGTACAAATTAGATTTAACCGTATGGGAAAACACAGATGATTTTTTAAAAAATATTAATATTGACAAATGCCATTTTGCCACTACTAAAACAGATAAACCATATTTTAAGGCAAAATTTAATATGGGAGATTATATCATTTTCGGAAGCGAGACAAAAGGAATTGACGAAAATATATTAAATAAATATAAAAGCAGATGTATTACCATTCCAATGACAAAAGAAGGCAGAAGCTTAAATTTGGCCGTCAGCAGTGGAATTGTACTTTATGAAGCCATAAGGCAAAATTTTATTAATGGAAAATTGAGAATGGAAAATGGAAAATTGACTGGTATCAATGAATAAAACAGACTCTTTTTATATAATAAATAAAAAGGGTTCTTATGACTGAAGAAAAATTTAAAAGTGAGGTCGAAACATTAAAAAAATTTTTTCCTATTTACTGTAATGATAAACATACCGGCCAGTTTATAAAAAAATATAATGTAAATTATAAAAATTTAGAATTAAATTTTGAAATAAATTTATGTGAAGAATGTCATAATTTATTCTCTTATGCAATAGAAAGATTAACTGAATGCCCTCATAATCCAAAGCCGAGATGCAGAAAATGCCCCAATCCCTGCTATGAAAAAGAAAAATACAGACAAATGGCAAAAATGATGAGATATGCAGGAATGAAACTGGGGCTTACAAAAGCTGCTAAAAAATTTAAAAACTTATTTAAAAAGAGTGGTAATTCTTAAGCCAAATCATTGCTTCCCAAAAAAGAGCTTCTTTTTCTTTATCAGAGTTTCTCATTAACAATTCTTTATTTAACAGATAATCAAATAAATTTTTATAATCGTTTTCTTTTAGTTTAATTGCTATATTGACCCGCTTCTTTTCAATATCAAAAGGGAGCTGATAACCCAAAAAGTTTTTCAGGTTTGAAGAGCCTGTTTTTTTTATATAAAGATTGTACTGATAAAGATTGGTGATATAGTTTACAAAAGCCGGTATTATTCTTTTAAAATCTGTGGTTTCCAATATGATTTTCAAATCATCAAAAAAATCAGCTCCGCTCAAAATTTTTACAAACAAATCTTCAAAAGATTCCTCTTTGTATAAAAACACCAAATCAGTTACGTCATTTAAAGATATCTCATTTTTAAATGAGGCTAGTTTTTTTATTTCCTGGGCTAAAAACAGAGGTTCAATACTTTTGGCCAAAAAATTTTTTGCTTCATTTGAAAGAAGAACATTTTCTTTTTTTGATAACAAATTAATATATTCTATAATTTCTTTATAAGAAGGTGAAAAAAACCTTACAAAGTCGTTTTTAGAGAGTTTTATTTTTTTATTTACCGTATAAAAGATAAAACAGTAGTTGTTTTTTGAATAATTTTTAAGCTCTTCTATTTCTTTATTCCATTTATTTGTTTTTACAAATAAAATATTTTTACCGCCGAATAAAGAATTTTCCAATAAATGTGTTTTTGCAGTATTTTTATCAAATTCATCAAAATAGAGTTTTAATATATTTTCATCTTTAAATTTTTCTTCCAACTGTTTTTGATACATATCCAGATAAAATTCGTTACCGTAAAACACAACAAAATTTGGAATCTCTTTTAATAAATCAAACTCTTTTTTATTCATATAAACCTTTTTGTTAAAATTATACAATAACTTAAAAGGAGATTAAATGAAAAAAATTATAGCATTCTCATTAATTTCATCTGTTTTACTTTTGGCAAACGGTTATAAAATACCGGAACAATCCATTGACGGTATGGCTTTAAGTGCTGCAAACGTGGCTGACGCAAACGGGGCTGATGCCAATTATTACAATCCTGCCAATATGGCATTTAATGACAATAAAAATCATTATGAATTTTTAATGAGTTATATTCATTTATACCAGATAGAATTTGACAACAATAACGGAGACGTTTATAAATCAAGAAAAGAAGATTATTTTATTCCTCTGTTTCATTTCAGCTCAAAAGATTATAACAGTTTCAGATGGGGTATTTCAATAACAACCCCGGCCGGACTTTCAAAAAAATGGGATGATACAGTTCCAGAATTAGGAGCAAAAGAATTTACACTGAAAACACTTGAAATTAATCCAAATATTGCCTATAAAATAAATAACAACTTAGCAGTTGCGTTTGGTGTAAGGGCACTCAGAAGTGAAGGGACGACAAATGCTTTTAAAGCCGGATTATATTCCCAGTATTTAAACGGGGATTCTGTGGATTTTGGATGGAACAGTGCCGTTTCTTATCAAAACGACAGCAGAGATATTAAACTTGCACTTACTTACCGTTCCAAAATAGACATGAGCCTAAACGGAGATGCAAGCGGGTATTACAGTAAATATTTATTAACCAAAAATCCGTCCGACGCTTCCACTTTGATAACCTTTAATACCAAGGGAAGGGTAAAAATACCTCTGCCGGCAGCCTTAAATATTGCATTTGCAAAAACTTTTAACAATACAACAGTGGAATTTGTACTTGAGAGAACATTCTGGTCTAAATATAAAAATTTAGACTTTAATTTTGACGATCCGTATGTAGAAGCCATTTTCGGTACGCCAATTCCTAAAAATTGGAAAAATACAAACACTTACAGAATAGGACTTACACATAAATGCAGTGAAAAACTGACGGCAATGCTCGGTTATACTTATGATAAAACTCCGGTACCGGACTCTACATTGGATTTTTCTCTGCCTGACAGTGATAAAAATATTTTTTCAGGAGGCTTTAAATATAAAATGGATGAGAGAATGAGTTTGGGCTTTTCTATGCTTTACGCCAAACAAAAACAAAGAAGTGGAACTGTAAAAAACAATATTCAAACAGTTCAAGGAACATTTAAAAAAGGAGGGGCTTTACTTATGGCTTTTGGATTGGATTACGATTTTTAATCCAATACTTTTCCTTTTATTTTTGCTGTTGCAATATTTGAATCAATTATTTCAATATTGACTTTTTGCAGTAAATTAAATTTCTTTTTATCTTTCAAAAACACCCTTGCCCCAAGCAGTTTATCTTCCAAAATTTTTGCGATAGGAGGAATTTCGGTGTCTTCGATTATTCCTTTGTAAACTTTTCCGATATTAATTTTAGCAACTCTGGCATATTTTCTGTCATAAAAATCCCATTCGACTTTCATTGCCTCTCTTTCCAATTCGCTGATTTTTACGACCAGCGCCTCAATATTTCTTAAAATAAAATCTTTTATTTTTTCCTCTTTTTTCAAAACCGCTTTTAGCAGCCTGTGAAGGGTGAGATCGGAATATCTTCTTATAGGTGATGTAAAATGAGTATATTTATCAAAACCGAGTGCATAATGCCCTACATTCTCAGCATCGTAACGAGCCTGTTTTTGCGATTTTATTATTAATTTATCAATCTCTTTTTTTATGCCCATTTCTTTTGCCTGTTTTTGTATATCTTTTACATTTTTTACAAAATCTTCATTTTCATTTATTTCAATTCCAAGGGATAATAAATTATTATAAAGCTCATCTATTGAAGTACGTGAGGGTTTTTCATGAATTCTAAAAATACCGTAATCAATCATTTTTGCGGCTGCTTTATTTGCAAGAAGCATACAATCTTCTATCAAGGAATGCGAAGGTGTTTCTTTTTCTATTGTAACATCTTCAATCATTCCTTCTTCATCCAAATTCATTTTGATTTCATCACTTTCAAAATCGAGTCCGGTTTTTAATCTCTCACTTCTTATTTTCTGAATTTTATTCCACAAAGGCATCAGCCAGGATAAAATTTTTTTATCTGTTTCATCACTGTTTTCAATATTACCCTCTAAAAATTCATCTACTTTTTCATAAGAATATTTTCTTTTGGAGTTAATAATTCCCTCGAATAATTCTTCTTTAATTACATTATTGTTTTTATCTAAGGTTATTTTAAAAATAAATGCCAGCCTGTCTTCATTCTCTTTAAGGGAACATATATTTTCACTCAGCTCTCTTGGGAGCATCGGAACTGATTTATGGGGAAAATATATGCTAAAACCTCTTTCCTTTGCCTCTTTGTCAATATTTGAGTTTAAATAAACATATTCGCTCACATCTGCAATTGCAACATATAAAGCATTTTCCCCAATATCAAAATAAACAGCGTCATCGTGGTCTTTTGCACTTACCGGGTCTATCGTACAAAAATATTTTTCCGTTAAATCAATCCTTTGCGGATACATACTTTTATCTATAAAATTTCCAAAAGCTTTTGCCTCTAATATAGCGCTTTTTGAAAACTCTTCTTTTTTATTATAAAGAGCCAAAGATATTTTTTCATCCACCCACGCATCATCCAATACCCCCAAAACCTCCTCAATCGTAGAAGTATAATTATTTATTTTAAACACCGCATTTGGAGGAAGTTTTTTTAAGGCTTTCTTAGTAACATTTACACAAATCGGCAGATTGGTTTTAATGTTTTTTATAAGAAGAATTTTTTTAGCATTTTTAATTTCAAAAGTTAAATATCCCACACTGTAAGCAAAAGCTTTTTCAATAATGTAAATTACTTTTGCTTTAGGCCGGCCTTTTTTCTTAAAAAGCCTCTCCGCTATTACCAAATCGCCTTTAGAGGCCGAATTTAAATGATAAGATTCTATTAATAAATCTTTACCCTTTGAAAGGGGAATTAAAAAACCGTAACCTTTTTGTGTGATATCAACCTTGCCAGGTATATATTTGGACTTTAATTTTATTGTTTTTTTGTTTGTCACTATTTTTAAAGTTAGTAAATCATTAACTATATCTCTTTTATCCCTTGGAATATCTTTTCTGTCAATTCCTTTTATAAGTTTGTATATAAATTCCCTCAATCATTTCCTTTTAAAATTAAAGCAATAGCAACATTTAAAGAATCTGTATCTAAATTATATTTGTTGGCGATTTCTATCGCTTTTTTTTCATTTTCTTCATTAAATCCGTTTAAGAGATTTATTAATGTTTTTAAGCTCAGGAGTGATGCACTTTCTTTTTCATAAGTGCCGTTTGGAGCATCAATATTTTTCATAGAAAGGGTTAAATCTTCACTAAATCCCCAATGAGTAAAAATTTTTGCGTTTACTTCCGCTGTTGTCATTCCAACAAATTCTTTTTCTATTTCATTTCTGTTGTCAATAGTTAATTTTGATTTGAATTCATTATCTTTTCCAAGTTTTTTTAATACCAAAGATATAACAACGGCACCCAGGTCTATTAAAAATGAATTAGTAGCCAATATATCCAGATATTTTCTGTTTTTTTTATACCAGTAAAGAACCAGGGCGTTTCTTTTTGTTGAAACATCATGAAATCTATTTTCATCCACTCCGTATGCACTCAAATCAAATTTAAGCGTATTTTTTATTGCAAAAGAAACGGCGAAGCCTTTAACTGTTGCCATACCAAATAACGAAACAGCCTGATCAACACTTTTTATCTGTTTTGTAAATCCGTAAAGCGGAGAATTTGCGGCTTTAAGCAAATTTGCCGTAAGCATAGGGTCTTCTTTTACAACTTTTACCAAATCAGAAATTGAAGAATTTGCGTCATTTGTGATTCTCTGAATTTCCATTATACTTTTTGGCAAAGGCGGAAGTGATTTTATCTCTTTAAAAATATGTTCATTCATCAATACTCCTTAATAATTTTTCAATTTTCTCGTTATCCCCGTAATCATTTAAATATGTTTTTAACACTTCTTTTGCTTTTTGCTTTTGATTCTTCTTTAACAAAATAATAGCAAATATTTTCCAGCTTTCATATTTGGAAGGGCTCAAATTATTTGCTTTCAATGCCCATAATTTAGCCAAATCCAACATATTTTTATTTAAATATAAATTCGAAATCTGTATTGCAATATCATAATCCGGATTTTGATTATAAGATTTAATTAAATCGTTGATATTTACTTTTTCTTCGATTATTAAAGGTTTTTCTTTTATTTTCGCTTTTATTTCATTTTTAAGTTTCTTTTTATCATTTTTTTTCACTTTTGATTCAGTTTGTTTTTGTTTTGTTGTAATATTGTTTTCATTAAGATTTACTTTTGGGACTATAAAAGAGAGGACTTCTTTTTTAGTATTGGTATTATTTGTTTTTAATGTTGTGTTTTTGTCTTTTTTTTCTTTCTTAAGAGTTAGATTCTTTTCATAAAAAAGCGTTTTTTTATTAGTTAAATTTTTTTCTGTTATATTTTTATGACCATGAGTATTGTTTTCTTCTTTTTTTAAAACATTTATATTAAATATTGGCGATTTTTCCGGTTTTTTGTTTCTTTTTAGAAAAAATATAAAAATTAACAAAATAATTAATATAAAGAAAAAAATAAAAAAAATTTTTACATATTTTTTTTTATAATATAATTTTTCAAGTCTTTCATATTTATGCATTAAATGCCTTTTAAATCCATATGCGTTATTTCTATATATTTATTTATATTTTTAAAAATCTCATCATTATATTTATTATAAAAAAATTCCATTACATCAAATAATTTAAACATAAACTGATTAACGCCTCTTAAAGAGCCTTTTGTATATTTATAAATCATTTTATAATGTTTTGTATTGAATTTCTCGGCGAGTGGTATTAAATTTGTTCTTATCAATTTTGTATTAATAAAATATTCTATTTCATCTACATTAATAGGAACAGTTTTAAACAGGTAATTAATTCTCGTTTTAAAATGTTTTTTTTGCAGTAGTTTATTCAAATCTGTATCGTGTGTGGCAAAAACAACTGTTAAATTGCCTTTATCAGCATAAATTCTTAAATTTTCCAATACAGAATCTTCCAATAACTGCGCTTCGTCTATAAACAAAAAATAATGTTCATTTATATCCAACGTTTTAAGGATATTTAAAATAGCATTTATTTCCAAATAAGGATTCGATATATAAAAAAGATTTTTATCATTTTTCAATTCTTCATATATCGATTTTAAGACCATACTTTTACCGCTGCCTGCCTGCCCTGAGAGAAAAATCATCTTCTCTTTCTGATTAACGGCATTCAATAAATCAATTTTTAATTTTTCAATACTTGCCAAAGGAATATAATTATTTACATCAACCACATCTCTGAATAACTCTTTTGCTTCACTTAATTTGGCCAAAACCTAAATCCCTGAGCGTTTTTTTCTTACTAAAGTCAATTATATGAGGGGTTATCACAAATACAAGCTCTTTTCTGTTGGTAATTTTTTCTCTTGAAGAAAACAGATATTTAATTAATGGTATTTCTTTTAAAACAGGTACCCCGTTTACGTTTAATGTATCATCTTTTGTAATTAAACCTCCAAGAACCAATGTATCATTGTCTTTTAATTTTACAATGCTAAGCATTGTGTTGTCTCTTGTGTCCGGAGGCATGTCTCTATTAGGATTAGTCAACTGATTAGGATTTTTAAAAGAGCTGATTCTCGGTGCAATACTGAGAATAATATCTCCGTTGTCATTAATCTGAGGTGTAATATCAAGTACAACACCTACAAATTTTGAATCTATTGTATATTGAATAGATGGAGAGGCATTAGGATTGTTTACTACACTCGAAGCATATTTATAGTTTATTGTATCCCCTACGCTGATAATTGCTTTTTGATTGTTTAGTGTTACTATTTTAGGATTTGAGAGTGAATTTACGTTTCCGTTTTGAGCAAGGAAATTTAATAATCCATCTAAATTAAAAGTTGCAGAATTAAAAATAGATTCTTTTCCAACAAGTTGGCTAGCAAAATGATTCATAGGCACTGCTGCATTATTTAATGATATATTTAGTTTTGACCAATCAATACCAGTTTTATGAGAACGGGAAAGTTCAACAGTATAAATTTTCACATCTATTAAAACCTCTTTTGTAAGTCTGCTCATAAGATTATCAACATATTTGTCAATCTCTTTAATTTGTTTTTTTGTACCTGTTACAGTTATAAGACCGGCGGATTTATCTATTACCGGAGGTTTAAAATCTATAGATGTATTTTTTAAAATTGTTTTTATGTTATCTTCTATTTTATCCCAGAAATCAAAACTGTATGTATTTTTTACCTTGCTGTCTGTTGCGTCCAAATTAGATTCACCTGTTCTTGATGATGTGAGAAAATCCAGTTTGTAAGTTTTTGTTTTATAAAAACTTACTTCCAATATGTCATTGTCCACTGTATAAAACAAATCCCTTTTTGAAAGAAGCAAATCCAGTATTTGCTTTAATGTATAATGTTTTATTTTAACAAAAGGCATTTTCTCTGAAACAATTTTTTTGGCTTCCTCATCATCATACACAATATTTATACCACATTTTTGGGTGGCCAATAAATTTAAAAAATCTTTTATACTCATTCTTTCATTTTGATTAATGCTATTTGAATATGAAAAAAATTTATTATTACATTCATTTGCATTTGCAAAAATACTTAAAGCAATAAACACTATAATTATTAATTTTTTCATTTTTCAATCCTTATTTTTAATGTTTTCTCATTTAATTTTTTTACAAGTTTTTTATTATTACAGTTTAAAATGATTTTATCACTGTAAATATTTTCTACATTACAGTTTTCAACTTTACTGTTTTTTTTCACCCATTTTTTATATTCTTTTATCTTTTCATCACCCATAAATTCTTCTATTTTTATAAATGCACTGTTATTCAGTAAAGAAAGCAAAGTAATATGCACTATTTTTTTAACATTTTTGTTTATTTTTTTATTCATAAATAATAATTTTTTAGGTTTAAAAAACGGTGATTTTACGTCACCTATTTTGGTTAGTTCAAAATTATATGTAACCAATTTATTCGCATATTCCAAATATTCCTGCCTTGAGGCAAACGCTAAAACCGCTATTGTCAATAATAATACCTTTTTCATTTTCCGTATCCATACAATGTATATTTTATCATATATTCACCTTTATCGGTTGCATTTAATTCATTAACCCTTAAAAGTTCTTTTGTATTTTCATATTTGTAAATATAGTAAATCAAATTTTTATATTCGCCTTTTACATTCACTATAATATCCATCTTTTTATTAATATAACTGTGTTTTGTGTCTTTATATAAACTATTTGCAAAATTCATCAGTTTAAGACCTTCATTTTTTGCATCATATACAATATTTCTGACATATTCTGCCCATTTGTATTTATTAAATTCTGCAAAATCCAGCAATGAAATTAAATCATCGAAAAAAGTCTTTTGTTTATGTAAAGAATTTTTGCTTAATTCCAGTTTTTTTATTGTTTTACGCAAATTTGCAATTTGGGTAATATAAACATTTTTTTGTATTTTTAAATGATTTAAAGTCTGGACATTGTTTTGATAGTTTTTTTCCTCTTTTTTCTTAAAAGAAGAAGCCAACGGATAAATAAAATAATAAATTATAAATCCAAGCAGAAATATAGTAATTATATGAATATACAAAACATCTTTTTTTGTTTTGTTTTCAAAAAATTTGTCTAAAAAATTTTTATTTTTCATTCTTTTATCCTAATTTCAGAAATATATTTTTTATTTTTCAAAACAATACCCCCTGTATAAACATTAAATCCGTTGTTTGTCAAATCGTTTATCAAATTGGCGATATTGGAATCTTTATCGGCAAAAACATTAAAAATAAATTCATTTTCTTTATATGATAAATTTTTTATATATACTTTATTTTTATTTATAAACAGTGTTATATCTGTTAATTCCTGAGATTTAGGGATATAGGAGTATTTGAATTTATAAACTTCGTTTATTAATTTTTTATCTTCTTTTATATCATAGCTTAATTTTTTTATTACGGTTTCAATGGATTTCTTTTTATTATCCAATCCGTTTTTTTGTACTATAAGGACAGAAATTTCCTTGTTTAATTTATTAATCTGTAAATTTAACATATTGTTTTTATGATTATAAACCAGACCGTCGATATAGAGATATAACGGGGCGGCTGCAAAAATAACGGTAGCAACGCTTACACTCAATACAAATTGACCGCTAGGTCTGTAAAAAAATGTAGGTTCTCTCAAAAATAAAGAAAAATTATACGTAAAATCATTATATTTATAAGCATAATGTGTTTCAAGCATTCCCAAAAATAAAAGGGGATCAATTGGCAGTCTGTCAAGATTGTAATTTTCATAAAATTCAAAATCGAATGTATCTATATTGATATATTTTGAAAAATATGTGTTTAAACCTTCGACATTACCATATTTGGTAGTAATAAAAAGTCTGTCAATATTATCTATATTATATATATCTATCAGTTTTTTTATCTGATCCTCAATTATGCCTGCAAATATATTAAATTCTTTAATAAGCTCATTGTAAACCACAAATTCTTTTGAATTATATTTACTCTGGTCTACCCCTTTTTGTTTTAAAAGTTTTTGAAAAACAACAATATCAAAATTTGCAATATTTAATTTTGATATTTTTTCATATATTTTATCCAGTCCGCCGGAAATTGTAACAATTTTTACAATTTTACCTTCCGAATAGAATGTAATAAATATTTTGTCATCAAGAATTACGACAAACATATCATTTGCCAATGTAAGAATTTTTTCCTCATATAAAGATTTATAGGAAAACGCAGGAAAAGAAATATAATCTATATAACCTACTTTATTTAAAATTTGTTCAAAATGATTTTCTATAAAAGTCTGGGAAACAATTACCGTTTCAACCATTACTCTTTTTTCATCTTTTAACAAATCTACAATTTTATATTTAATTACATATTTTTCTGTTTCGTCAATACCTGTTTCTTCATATACTTTGGTTTCAATAAATTTGTCAAGTTCTATTTTTTCCAAAATATTTTTATCAATTTCAAAATTATAAAATATGGCATTTTCAATCGGAATATATGTATTTAATAAAGGGGTGGATTTTAAGCTGTCTCTATATATTCTTAATAATTTTTTATCTGCATATAAAATATAAGCTTCTTCGCCTTTTATACCGATAATTTTATCAACATCATAATTGTATTTTTTTAAAAACTTAACATTAGATGTAAAATTTTTTATTTTTTCTTTTAATTTCATGTTTCTACCTCATATCCAAGTTCTTCAAGCATTTTTTTATTTTTACTCCATCCTCTCACAACTTTTACAAAAAGCTCTAAATAAATCTTTTTAGAGCTGAATTCTTCTAAAAGATTTCGGGCGTAAATTCCGATTTCTTTTATCTTTTTCCCTCTTTTCCCAATAACCATTCCTTTTTGGGATTCTCTTTCAACAATAATTGTAGCATAAATTTTATCAAAATTTTCATATTCGTCTAATTTTTCTATTAAAATATCTGTTTCATAAGGAATTTCATCACCCAATTTTTCAAAAAGTGCTTCTCTTATCAGTTCTTTATATATATCCCTGATATTTTCTGTTGAAATAATTTCCGGGTCGTAATAATAAGGATGTTCCGGTAAATATTCAACAATATCGTCTAATAATTCCTCTCTTCCATTTCCAAGAGCGGCACTTACAGGGATAATTTTAAGAGCTTTTGAAATTTTTTCATAATCTTTTATTTTTTTTGCAATATCTTCTTTTGAAACTAAATCTGTTTTTGTAAGCACCAAAATATGCGGTATATTTTTTTTATTTAAGTCCAAAAACCATTCATAACCTTTTATATCGTCTCTGATGTCGGCTAAAAAAAGTATTAAATCACTGTCGCTTAAAGCTTTAAGCGCTTCATTTAACATAAATTTATTAAGGAGTTTTTCTTTTTCATGAAGTCCGGGTGTATCAAGAAGAATTATCTGATTGTCTTTATACATGACAATTGCATTTACTCTTTTTCTCGAAGCATTCGCCTTAGGGGAAACCAAAGCTATTTTTTCCCCTAAAAGCCAATTAAGCAATGTTGATTTTCCGGCATTCGGTTTTCCTATAATACCTACGAAGCCACTTTTTGGCATAAAATTCCTTATAAAATATATTTTGTTATTTCTTCATTTTCTACTATATCGTCCAATTTACTTTTAACATAAGCTTCATCTACAATAAATTCCCTTCCATTGTATTCATCGGCGCTGAAATTAATCTCTTCTAAGACTTTTTCAACTACGGTATGTAGCCTTCTGGCACCTATGTCTTCCGTTTTTTCATTTGCCAAAAAGGCATATTTTGCAATTTCTCTTAAAGCACTTTCAGTAAATTTAAGAGTAACACCTTCAACTTCAAGAAGCTTTTCATACTGTTTAATTAATGAATGTTTAGGCTTCGTCAGAATCTGATATAAAGCTTCTTCATCAAGACTTTGAAGTTCAACCCTCAGAGGAAATCTTCCCTGAAGTTCCGGAATCAAATCGCTCGGTTTACTTACATGAAAAGCCCCGGCCGCAATAAATAAAATATGGTCTGTTTTAACATATCCGTATTTTGTATTTACGGTTGAACCTTCTACTATCGGAAGCAAATCCCTCTGGACACCTTCTTTGCTGGGGTCCTGCCTCTGGTTTCCGGTGGCTGCAATTTTATCAATTTCATCTATAAAGATAATTCCGTTTTCCGCTCTTTTTAGAGCTTCTTTTTTAAGTTCTTCTTTACTTATTACTTTTTCGGCAGCCTCTTTTTTTAAAAGCTCTTTTGCCTCTTTAACCGTTACTTCCTTTTTTTCTTTATTCTTATTAAAAATTCCTATAATTTTTACAATGCTTTCCTGTGCCTTAACCATCTCCGGAGGCAGATTGTCATCCCCGTCAATACCTTCTTCAACCTCGATAGTTATTTTTAAATGATCGACATCACCGTTTTTTACTTTCTGTTTCATTTTTTCAAATGTGTTTTGATATTCCATCTGTTTGGATTCGGGCGCATTTTTGGGAAGTGGGGGCAAAAGTTTTTTTGTAATTTCTTCAATTATATTTTCTTCTATCAGTTCCTTGGAAGCCTCCTGCATTTCTTCTCTTACCAAATTAAAAGAATTATTAACCAAATCCCTGATCATACTCTCGACATCACGTCCTACAAATCCGACTTCTGTATATTTGCTCGCTTCCACTTTTACAAACGGGAGTTTCATCATCTTTGCCATTCTTCTCGCTATTTCTGTTTTACCGACGCCTGTCGGTCCTATCATCATTATGTTTTTAGGCATAATATCGTCTTGCCATTCTTTTGTAAGCTGTATTCGTCTGTATCTGTTTCTAAGAGCGATTGCTATTGTTTTTTTGGCGTCTTTTTGTCCTACAATATATTCGTCAAGGTATTTTACTGTCTCTTTTGGTGTCAAATTCATTTTTGCCCTTCTATTTTTAATATTTTAATATTATGGTTTGTATAAATACATATGTCCGCCGCAATACTCAGAGATTCTTTTACAAGCTCTTCAGGGGACAATTTTGAGTGTTTTGTCAGAGCCCTTGCAGCAGAGAGGGCGTAATTGCCCCCGCTTCCTATAGCTGCGAGTTCCCCGTCTTCAGGCTCAACCACGTCTCCGTTTCCGCTTAAAATAAAAATATGTTCGGGGTTAAGCACTATCATCATGGCTTCAAGACGCCTTAGGTATTTATCTTTTCTCCAGGCTTTTCCAAAATCTATTACCGATTTTACCAAATCACCTTTTCTGTTTTGAAGGTTGTTTTCAAACATATCGAATAAAATAAAAGCGTCAGCCGTACTTCCGGCAAAACCTGCCAGAATTTTACCGTTGTAAAGCGTTCTTATTTTTGTTGCGTTTCCTTTTAATACCGTATGTCCAAATGTAACCTGTCCGTCTCCGCCTATTACGGCCACACCGTTTTTTTTGTACCCGAGTATTGTTGTAGCTTTTAAGTTTATTTCCATTATTCGCCTTCAACAATAAGTTTTAAATTGGCATTTATACCGTGTCCCAATTTTATTTTAACATTAAATTCCCCCACGCTTTTAATCTGTTTGGCTTCTATATCTTTTTTATCCACATCTATTCCTTTTTCTTTTAAAACTTCAGAAATTTCTTTATTTGTTATAGCCCCGTAAAGCTGCCCGTTAGCCCCTAATTTATGTTTAATAACAACAGGTGTGTTTTCTATTTTTTTCTTTAATTCTCTTAATTTTTCAAGCTCCGTTTTTAAAGCTTCTTCTTTTATTTTCTGCTCTTCTTCCCACTCTTTTATAACTTCCGGGGTTGCAAGTTTTGCAAAACCTTTTGGAATTAAAAAATTTCTTGCATATCCGTCTTTCGCATTTTTAATTTCTCCTGCTTTTCCAAGTCCTCTTACATCTTTGATTAATAACACTTTCATTAAAAAACCTTTTTTTTTATTTGCATTTTACTAAATTTTAGTTAAAATAGCAAAAATAAAATTAACAAAGGTTTAATTATGAAACCTACCCCTATTGATGAAGAAGTCACATTCGAAGATGTTGGAGTATTTGGAAGACCTATAATAAGTAAAACAGATTTAAAAGGTATAATTACATATGCAAATACTGCTTTTTGTAAACTCTCAGGTTATTCAAAACAGGAATTGATAGGTCAGCCCCACAACATTATAAGACATCCTGATATGCCAAAAACCGTTTTTAAACAGATGTGGGATGCGCTGGAGAGAAATGAAAAATTCAGGGGATTTGTTAAAAATTTGAGAAAAGACGGCAAATATTACTGGGTGGAAGCTTTCATTGAACCGGTATTTGATGAAAACGGTATAAAAACGGGTTATATTGCCGCAAGAAGACCTGTTTCAAAAGAAGATAAAGAAAAATATGAAAAAATTTATAAAGAAATGAAAGAAAAGGAAAAATAATGCTAATTGTCTATGAAAACGGAAAAATAATTGCTCTTGGCAAAAATTTGTTAAACACATTAAATATAGCTTTGGAAGAAATGTCACAGGTTATAACGCAGCTGGAACTTGAAATGGCCGTTTTAAATAAAAATTCAATACAGATAAAAAACAATATTTTCAAAATTACAAAAGAAAATCTGATAACATTAAAAAATTTGGATATATTTCATCTGAAAAAAATAGAAGAATTTTCCTATAATGAAGAAAAAGAACTTTCCCATGCGACAATGGATAACGAATTAAACGAATTGAAAGTGCTTCCAAAAGAAGAAATAATGGAGGCTTTACAAACGCCGGAAGTAAACATTATCGAAGAAGAAGAGGAAGAAAAACCGATTGAACTTAATTTTGAAGACAACATAAGCGAATGCGAAAAAATATTTGCAAAAAAAGAAAACATTAAAGAAATAATTGAAAAAGAATTAAATACCGCTATGGAAGATTTGGGCATAGACCAAAACATGACCGATGAACTGTTTAACGATTTGCTAAAACAGTTTAAAGAAAAAAAAGACGCCTTATATAAAGCCATTGAAAAACATGATTATAAAGAAATACACGAAATAGCCCATTTTTTAAAAGGGGCCTCTTTAAATCTACGACTTTCAAATCTTGCCTTAATTTTTAAAACTATCGATGAAGAAGCTAAAAAAGAAACAGATATCAGCATTATTAAAAATCTGGCAGATAAATTTTATGATTTTATTTCACCCTTGACAAACAAGAAAAATACAGAAAAAGAAAATAAAAAATCAGAAAATAAAAATATTGAAATAGACCCGAAAATTAAAAATATAGTCTTAAACACCATAAGAGTTTATCTGGAAACACAGGACGAACAAAAATTTCAAAAAGATAAAAAATTTATCGAAAAACTGCTAAATACAAAAATTGATTCATTAAATGATTTGCAGTATATATTAAAGGAAAATAAATGAAAAAAATCATATTATTGATTTTAATTACTTTTGTCTTTTCTCAAAATTTATATTTTATTGCATTTAAAGATATTCAAAAAGCAAAACATCTGCTAAATTCAGACCCGCAAAAAGCAAATACGTTATTTATTGAAGCAGGCAGCTATTTAAAACAGATAATTAATTCATCCATAAATTCTAACAAACCTTCTTCGCAGGCGCTGAATTTACTCGGTGAATTATATTTAAACGGCTGGGGTGTTGAGAAAGACATAAAAAAAGCAAGACTTTTATTATGTGCGGCAAAAAATTTAGGCAATTTCAGAGCACAAATGTTAATTAAAAAAAACAGTTTAAAATGTCCCGCAAAAATCAATCTTAAGGAGTTAAAACAATGAAACTATCATTATCAAAACTACTGGCAATTGCAATATGGCTGCCGTCTTTAATTTTAATAGGTTGGAGCGGCTATAACCTCTATAATCAATTTCAAACATATAAATCAAACACATTAAACATTAAATATCTGCAACTGGGTAATAAACTTGAAAATTTACTTGTTTATCTTGGTCAGGAAAGAGGTATCAGCTCAATTTATGCTGTATCAAAGGGAAATTATCCCGAATCAAAAAAACTTTTAATGCAAAAAAGAAAACTTTTTGATACGGCAATATATGATTTGAAGAAATTTTTAAATAAAAATCCCGAATTTTACAGTGACAGCAAAAATATTTTGAATTTATTAAACAATTTACCAAACATAAGAAAAAAAATAGATTCGTTTTCAACTGATTATATTCACACATATTTTTTTACATATTATACAAATCTTGAAAATCAGATATTGAACACTGAAGCTAAAATATTTCAACATTTCCCTCAAACGGTAAAACTGAATTTTGCTTTAAAACTCGAACTTGACAAAATGATTGCATATTCAGGTATTACAAGAGGTTTCGGTTCATATTATATTACAGCGGACAAGCCTATGAGTGACAAGGATTATGAAAACATTTTAATGAAATATTATCATGATTCAAATATATTAATTACCAATTTGAGCAAAAATCCAAAGGCAAAAGAATTTTTTAAAGATAAACAGTTTAAAAGAATAGAAAAAGCCATTAAAGATACTATTTTTTACATTCAGCAAACAAATATGGGTTATTATTTAAATAATGACTTTGAAGGTTATCCTATTGACGCAATTGACTATTTCAATATTTTCACAAAAAGAATTTCTTATTTTAAAAACAGCGTAAATATGATAAACGGTGATATTAATAAACAAATTGACAATCTGATTTCAAATTCTATAAAAAAAAGGAATATTGCAATAGTGATTTTTATTATTGCCATATTGATTTTAATTTTAGGTTTTTATATCGATAAAACTATAAGGTCACATATTAAAGCATTATCAAACACATTAAACAAATTGGCACCTATTACAGGTGAAAATGTTCAAATAGATATCAATACCCCTAAAGGTATGAATGAAGCTTTGAAAATTACAGAAGAAGCCATCGCCATTACACAAGAAGCCGTTAAAAAATCCGAAGAAGCTTCAAAAGCAAAATCTTTATTCCTTGCAAATATGTCTCATGAGATCAGAACACCTCTTAACGGTATTTTGGGATTTTTGGAACTTCTTAAAACAACAGAACTCACACCCGAACAACAGGATTATATAAACACTATCGCTCAAAGTGCCGAAAACCTATTGCAAATAGTAAATAACATTCTGGATGTTTCAAAAATCGAAAGTAATAAATTAACATTAGAAGAAATAGATTTTAAAATAGAAGATGAAATAGAAAATACATTGGAAGTATTTACGACCCCTTGCGCACAAAAAGAAATCGAATACGTGTCATATATTTCGCCTGACATTCCTTCTGTTGTAAGAGGAGACGTATTAAAAATAAAAGAAATTTTAACCAACTTAATAAACAACGCCATTAAATTTACACATAAAAACGGAACTATAGAAGTAAATGTCAGACTCCAGGAAATCAGGGAAAACAGGGCAAATATTTATTTTGAAGTAAAAGACACCGGTATAGGAATGAGCGAAGAGCAGAAAAACAAAATATTTGAAGCATTTGCCCAGGCTGACGAAAGCGTAACAAGAAAATACGGAGGAACAGGACTCGGTCTTACCATCGTTAAATCCTATATTGAAATGATGGGAGGAGAAATAAAGGTTGAGAGTGAAATAAACAGAGGAAGTAAATTTTATTTTGATTTATGGTTTAATATTGCCGATGCAACACCTAAATACAGAAAAAATATATTCTCAAATTTAACATTTGCTATTCTTAACACTTTTAAAGACACAAAAAGAAAAGATTTAAGCCTTGAATATTTAAACTTCTTCGGAATTAATAAAATCGGCTTCAATGATGTCAATGAACTGAACAAATTGTCAAAAAACGAAATTATTGACGCTGTAACAATCTTTTATGAAGAAAGTGAAAAAGATAAAATTAAAGAATTGGAACATGTAAATTATCCCGTAATTTTAATTTCTTCCCTGGCTTATAAAAAAGAAATAGACAATCTTGATTTTAAACAGTTTAATATTTATGACCCGAACGTTCCTTCAAAATTCTATAATGCAGCATTGTTTACAAAAGAAAAAATACAAAGAGAAGTAAAAAAAGCTGAAATTGAAAAACCTATTTATGAACTTCATGCATTAATTGCAGAAGATAATCCGATTAATATGAAATTATTGGAAACTACTTTAAAAGGGCTTGGCGTAAAAACAGATTTAGCCCATAACGGATTGGAAGCGTTTAATAAATATTCTTCAAATTCTGATAAATACGACGTTATATTTATGGATGCACAAATGCCTGTAATGGACGGTATTGAGGCGACTCAGGAAATACTTGAATTTGAAGAAGAAGAAGAAATACCTCATACTCCTGTTATTGCCGTTACGGCCAATGTATTAAAAGGAGACAGGGAAAGATTTTTAGGCGCCGGTATGGATGATTATATTTCAAAACCGATAAAAAAAGAAGAACTCTTAAGAGTGATTGAAAATGTCTCCAAAAACAAATATTCAAAAACTTTTGAAAAAGAAGAAAATTTACAAAATTATAAAGGTTTGGAAACAGAAAAAACAAATGAAAAAAATATTGAGGAAAATCCACAAAACATTCAAAAAGAAGAAAATATTATAATTGCTTCGGATACAGATTTACTTGCCCAGTATTTAAAAAGCATAATTCCTGAAGCTAAAATTGCAAAAAGTATTAAAGAATTGTCAAATTTACTTAATTCAAATGCTAAAAATATTGTATTGATAGAAAACGGGTTCAATAATTCTGATATTAAAAAATTAATATCAACCTTAAAAAACAACAATACAAAAATCATTGCTTTAAGCGATACAGATATAGAAGCAGACGTAATAATAAAAGATTTGTTACCTGAAAATATTCTAAATTCTATTAAAAAGGTTAAATAATGGCAAAAAAAATTCTTATAGTGGATGATGACGCCACAAACAGAAAATTATTGGAAGCTATATTAAAAAAAGGAGATTATGAAATTATCGAAGCAGAAAACGGGATAGATGCATTAAATAAATTAACCCCGGACATAGATATCATCCTTTTAGATTTGGTAATGCCGTTAATGGGAGGATTGGATTTTTTGGAAATTCTTCCTTCCAAAAAACCGGAATACATGAACATACCGGTTATTGTTTTAACTACAGACGATTCAAAAAGAGTTGAAGCATTAAACAAAGGTGCAAAGGAAGTAATAATAAAGCCTATCAATCCGTCTATTCTTTTAGATAAAATCGCCTCTTATTTATAAATTTTCAATTCGTTATATAAACTATCCCTCTCTACGGGGATATATCCGCTGTCTTTTATAAGATGCACAAGTTCGTCAAGTTTCAAACCGTTTGCCGAATTAGCGCCGGCCGCTGAATTAATTGATTCTTTTTCAATCGTTCCGTCAATATCGTTTGCCCCGTAATTTTGCGCCACAAGAGACAAATTAAGCGTCGTAGTGACCCAATACGCTTTAATATTAGGAACATTTTCAAGTAAAATTCTGCTTATTGCCATAGTTTTTAAAATTTCCACCCCGCTTAAAAATTTTTTTACATTTAAATAATTGTTTTTTCGCTGATAAACAAGAGGTATAAATGCGTTAAAACCGCCTGTTTTTTCCTGTAAATCCCTTATTCTTAATATATGATCAATCCTGTGGGCTCTGTTTTCAATATGTCCGAACAGCATGGTTGCATTTGATTTTTTCCCGCGTTTATGCCAAAGTTCATGAATTTTAAGCCAGTTTTCACTGCTCACTTTGTCTTTGCAGATTTTAGCCCTAATTTTTTCATCAAATATTTCAGCCCCGCCCCCGGGCATGGAATCAACGCCGGCTTCAATCATATCATCAAGCACTTTTTCATAACTTTTTCCACTTAGTCCGCTAAAAAAATTAACCTCAGCGGCCGTAAACGCTTTTATATGAATATCTGGAAGTTCCCCTCTTATGGCTTTTACTATATTCATATAATACTCATACCCCACATACGGATTATGCGCCGATACTATATGAACCTCTTTTGCCCCTTTGGCATAAGCGTTTTTAGCAATTTCAACACATTCTTCAATACTTAACGTATAGGGATTGGGATTTTTTCTATGGGCGGAAAAAGCACAGAATTTACAGACATCTTTACAAATATTGCTCGGATTTATATGCCTGTTGATATTAAAATATGTTTTTTTGCCAAATTTTTTTTCCCTTATTGTATTAGCCGTTTCCCCTAAGGTAAAAAGGTCCATATCATATAATTTAGCCGCTTCTTTTAAAGACAATTTTTCACGATTTTTCAATTTTTTCAAAATCAACACCAATCCTTTTTATTTTTTTGTTAAAATATCACAAAAAAGGCAAAAATGCAACTGGAAGAGCTGATTTATTCAAGTAACGATGATTTTGAAATATCAAAAATTTTAAAAAAAGAGATAAAAAATTATCTTCAAAATATAAAAATTGAAGGCGGGAAAGATTTCTTTGTAAAACACACAAAAAAAATGGATTATTATATCTCGCTGATTTATAAATATTTAATGAAAAAAACTTTCGATGATTATTCACCCCCTGTGAATTCAATTCCTATTACCGTTATAGCGCTCGGAAGTTACGGAAGGGAACAGCTCTCCATTTATTCCGATATAGATATAATGATAGTTTATAAGAATATCAAAGGCTACAATATAAATTCAATAATAGAAAATTTCATTATAATGCTTTGGGATTTGGGGCTAAAAATAGGACACAGGGTTCATGAAATAAAAGATTTATTTCCTGCAAGCAACGAAGATATAACCATTAAAACCGCAATGCTTGAGAGCAGATTTATAACAGGTAGCAAATTTTTATGGGTTGAAACCCAAAATGAATTAAACAAAATAAGAAATTACAACAAAAAAGATTATATTCTGGCCAAATACGAGGAAATGCTGGAACGCCATAAAAAATATCCTGTTACAATGGAGCCTAATATAAAAGACGGATTCGGTGGAATAAGGGATTCAAATACCCTTCTATGGATAACCAAAGTACTTTTTAATTATCCCAACACATCATATTTAATACCGAAATATATTAATGAAAACGATTTCAAAGAATACAGAAGCTCACTTGAATTTTTATTTAAAACAAGAGTATACCTTCATTTAACAGCCAGGAAAAAAACTGATAATGTTATTTTGGAATATCAAAGGGAAATAGCCCTGAATTTAGGATACACCGATTCCCCAAGGTTAAAAGCGGAAAGAAAATTTATAAAAGATTTGTTAAAAGCTTTATGGAAAATAAATCTTATTACAAATATAACAATAAAAAGACTGATAAAGCCTTATTTATATAAATATCCTGTTTCGAAAATCAAAGAAACAAGAATTAAAAAAAATTTTTATTTATGTGAGGAAACCTTATATACAAGGTTTAATGTAAAAATAAAATTTAACGATTTAATAAAAACACTGATTGATACGGATTTTAAAAAATGGGATATTTCTTTAATTTCACTTTTAAAAGAAACAAAATTTCAAAAAATAAATGTTAAAAAACTTTTTTACAAAGAAAATTTATATCCTCTGTTTTTTGCACTTTATAAAGCGGAAAAACTGAGAAAACTTTTTCCGCCTTTTGAAAAAGTAAAATTTTTAGCACAGTTTGACGGATATCATCACTATCCTGTGGATATCCATTCATTATATACGTTAAAAGAAATAGAATGTCTGGACGAATTTAAAAGGCTATCAAATAAAGATAAAGCGATTCTTAGATTCAGTGCATTTTTTCACGACCTCGGAAAAGGAAGAAGCGGAGACCACTGCATAATAGGTGCCAAAATAGCAAAAAATTTTGCCCAAAATTTAGGGTTTGAATCCGACACTGTTTTTAAACTTGTAAAATATCATACATTAATGTCAAATGTGGCCCAAAGAGAAGACATATATAACGACAAAGTAATCCTTTCTTTTGCCCAAACAATGGAAAACGAACGTTTTTTAAAACTTTTATATATTTTAACCATTGCCGACATCAAGGCCGTGGGTAAAGACGTATACACCCCTTTTAAAGCAAGCCTGCTTAAAAGCCTTTATGAAAATACATTAACGGCACTAAAGCATAAAGAATTAATTAATGAAATAGCCATAAGAAAAAGAAAAGAAAATATTCTTAAAAATAAAGAAGAATTTAAAAAACTCCCAAAATCTTTTCAAATTCAGCTTTTGACTTCCCCGTCCAATCAGCTGTTTTTACAAAATGGCATTAATGAAATTTTATTAACAGCCCTGTGGCTCAAAGATACACAGAATTTTAAGTATAAAATCGAAAACAAAACACATTTGACAATTCATTTGGCAAAAGAAGACAAATTAAATTTTTCCATCGGATGGTTTTTGGAAAAAATAAAACTGCCGCTTAATCACCTTAGCATATATAAGATAGGGGAAATTAAATATTTCAAAATAGAATTTAACGATAATGTGGAAGATTTTGATATCCCTTTAATTGAAAATTACATAAAAAAAGCTTTTGAAGAAAATCAGCAAATTAAAACAAAAGTAAAATTTAAAAAAAGGGAAATAAAAATAGACTGCTTTCACTCCCCCAATTACGCTTCGATGAAAATAAAAACAGAAGATAAAAAAGGAATAGTCTCTACAATTTTACAGGTTTTGGACGATTTTAAAATAAGAGTCGAAGATGTTAAAATATCCACACAAAAAAATATAGCAAGAGATTTGTTTATCATTTCCAAAGAAAACGGCTTTTGCGAAAAAAAAGAAAATATATTAAAGGCGTTAACATGAAAAAAAGAATTTTACTTATTATTGCCTTAATTATGATTATTACCACCACTTTAAGAACCGTTGCAATTACCTACTCGTTTTTAAATTTTTCAAATACCGTAATTCAAAATGAAAATAACTTTATAAAAAGTCTTTTTCTAAATTCAAAACCCCAGGATTATAATAAACTTATAAATATAATAAACAATTCATCGCATATAAAAAACATAGCAATATTAAAAACATATAAGAATTTAAAGACAATTTACGATAAAAAAGATAAAACAATAATTTCTTACATTAAATTAAACAAAAAAAATATTATAAAAATTACATACGATGCAAAAGAATATTATGAAAAATTATTTATTGCCTTAATAAAATTAATTACAATAGGTCTAATTTCTTTAGTAATTATTATATTGACGGTAAATTATTATTTAAATCCCTATCTGGAAATTTTTGAAAATATAAATAAAAGCACAAAAGAAATTTTAAAAGGTAAATTTGACCAGCAGATATCGACTAAATTAAAAGGAGAAGCAAAAGATTTTGTAAATTCGTATAATTATTTTTTAAATAAACTCAAAGAAAGTTTCGGCGTTATAGAAAACAAATATACAACCCTTATAGAAAAAGAAAAAAGTTCCGACCCTTTAAACGATGCAAAAGAGACAATTGAACAGTTGAGTGAAATTTTTAAATTCAAAAGACTTATAGAGGAAGATTTAAATATCGAAAGTGTATTAAACAGATTAATTAATGTAATTAAAAATCAAGGAATTAATAATTTTATCTTAATAGGAATAGACAGCAATAAAAAAGAAATAATATATGAAAAAACAGAAGAAGAAGAATGCTGCGATGTAAAAGAGAATTTTCTTTTATGCAGAGCCTACAGAACTAAAAATGAAATAAATTCTTTAAAATATCCGGGTATCTGCCAAAGACATTTTTGTGAAAATAATTATATCTGCATTCCTTTTTCAAACAGCGGCAATTTTAACGGAATATTAAAAATAATGATAAATAATGAAAATGAAAAAAATAGCATAAAAAACATGCTGCCGTTTTTAAAGGCGTATTTAAATGAAATTTCATCTATTTTAGAATCTAAATATACACTTGAACTCCTCCATCAGCAGACCATCAAAGATCCCCTTACAGGACTTTTTAACAGGAGATATTTAGAAAATACGCTTCCTATTTTAATAGCTTCTGCAAACAGGGAAAATAAAAAGCTTGGATTCTTAATGATAGACATAGACCATTTCAAACAGGTAAACGATACTTACGGACATAAATCAGGAGATATAACATTGGAAAAGTTATCAGAAATTTTAAAAAAATCAATCAGAAAAAGTGATATAGCCGTACGTTACGGAGGTGAAGAATTTTTAATTATTTTACAAAACATAAAATCTATCGATGATGCAAAAAAAGTTGCCGAAAAAATAAAAAACACTATGGAAAAAACAGAAATTGAACTTGACAACGGAAAAAGTATCATAAAAACCGTAAGCATAGGTATCAGCATTTATCCTGACCAATGCAAAAAAGGGTGGGAGTGTATAAAACTGGCAGATATAGCCCTTTATGAAGCTAAAAACACAGGAAGAAACAAAGTGGTATTATTCAACAAAGAAATAAAAGAATATCAAAATTATATCAGTTCTTAAGCTTATTTTTATTTTTTCTTGGTTTTGCAAATTCAATCAAATCTTCCGCACTGAGTATCTCTTCTGGCAGATTTTCCAGACATTTTAAAAACACCCTCGCAGTTGTCCTGGCATCTCCAAGAGCCCTGTGATGGGTTTCTTCAGGCAAATCAAGCTCTTCCATCAAATATTTAAGACCGTAACGGCTGGCTTTAATGGTTTTTTGAGACAGAGTTAACGTACATACACATCTGTTGAGAAGTTTGCCTAAATTCTCTTTTTCAAACTGATAAACCAAAAAATTAAAATCAAAATCCGCAGGATGAGCCACAAAAACAGAATCTCCCAAAAAAAGCCTGAATTTTTTAAGTATTTCTTTTTGAGACATCTCATTTTCCAGCATTTTTTGGCTGATTCCAGTCACTCTTTCCACAAAAACAGGAACATCATCTGCATAAATTAAAAAATCAAAACTGTCGGTTATTTTTAAATTTTTAATTTTAACCGCTCCTATTTCAATAACCTGCCCTCTTTGGGGCTTTGAATTGTTTACTTCAATGTCAACAACCACATATTCAGTATCTTTAAAAGAAATTAAAGCTGTTTTTAAAAAAACTTTTTCATCTTTTATTATTAAGGGGAGACCCTGAAACTTTAAAACATCAAACATACTCTCAAAATCAAACCCCGGATAATCTTTTTGAAAAATTCTTAAAAATTTTTCTTTACTCACTCCGTTTTTTAACAATTTAATTTTATCCATTTTTATCTTTTTTATGAAATTATATCAATTAAAATATTAAAATAACACTAATTTGGAAAAAAATTATTAATTAATAGTTTTTTTTATTGACAATACTGAAAAACTTCATTATAATTGCAAAAATTATTTTTAAAGGAATATTTATGGTATTGGTAATGAGGGTGGGAGCCAGTGAAGAAGAGATTAATAAAACAATTGAACAGATTAAAAACTGGGGTCATGAGGTAAGCGTAGCCCCGGGTGAAAAACAGGTGGTTATAGGAATTATAGGGGATAAAACAAATCTCTCCGGAAAACCTCTTAACACACTTCCGGGTGTTGCAAAAGTTTTGGAAGTATCGGCACCTTTTAAAAGGGCAAGCAGACAATTCCATCCTGAAGACAGCGTATTTGACATTGAAGGCGTAAAAGTCGGCGGAGGAAACAAAGTAATTATAGCCGGGCCTTGCAGCGTTGATACGGTAGAAAATGTGGTATATTTGGCAAAAGTTGCAAAAGAAAACGGAGCCCATATGCTAAGAGGAGGAGCGTATAAACCGAGAACTTCGCCTTATTCGTTCCAGGGACACGGCGAAGATGGTCTTAAAATGCTTATGGAAGCAAAACAGCAGACAGGACTTCCAATTGTAACTGAGCTTATGAGCATAGAAGATATCGATGTTGTATATAAATATGCCAATGTTATCCAAATAGGGGCTAGAAATATGCAAAATTTCCCGCTTCTTAAAGCAATTGGGAAACTTGATAAACCTGTTATTCTTAAAAACGGTATTGCATCGACTCTAAAAGAGCATTTAATGAGTGCCGAATACATTATGAGTGAGGGTAATGAAAAAGTAATCCTCTGTCTAAGGGGCACAAGAACATACGAACCGAGTGTTAGAAACACCATTGATGTAACACTGGTCCCTATAATGCAAAAAATGACACATTTGCCTATAATAGTAGACCCGAGTCATGCGGCCGGAAAAAGGGAATTCGTAAGCGCACTTGCTTATGCGGGTATGGCTGTCGGAGCCGACGGACTTATTGTTGAGATGCACAACTGTCCGAAAGAAGCCCTAAGCGACGGAGACCAGGCTTTATTACCAAGGGATTTTGAATTTTTAATGAAAAAACTAAAAACCCTTATTCCTTGGAGCCAAAAAGAGTGGTGGGAATTTGACGCACAAAAAGAAACAGACTGCATAAAAGTAAAATAACCTTTTTTTCTTCTTTTTTTTCATAAATTTTTGATATCAATCTGTTAAAATTTTTTGTTATAATATCTGTTATGTAAAGGAGTCTGTGATGGAAAAGGAAATTTTAACAGATTCAATAATCACCGCAAAAGAAGCACTGAAAAAAGCTCCTGAACCAAAGAAATACTTATTAAAGAAATTAAAGAATATCTGCAAATGAAAGGCCTTTAATGAAAAAAGCAAAGATAGTAGCGACACTCGGCCCTGCTTCGATAGATAAAATCGGAGATTTAATAAAAGAGGGGGTTGATGTTTTCAGACTTAATTTTTCCCATGCCGACCATAAAACCCATAAAAATTCCATTTTAAAAATAAGGGAAACTGCAAAAAAACTAAATTCTAAAACAGCCATACTTCAGGACATAAGCGGCCCCAAAATAAGAATAGGCGAAATTAACGGTTTGCTTGAGCTTAAAAGAGGCGATAAAATAAGACTTGTCAAAAAAAACCCAAAAACAGTTTATGATTTAACAATCAGCTATCCTCAAATAATCGATGACGTAAAAACAGGAGAATATGTATTTTTTGCGGACGGAAGCATCCGTACAAAAGTAATAGATAAAGATAAAAATTCCATTACTCTGGAAGTAAAAAATGAAGGAGTGCTTTCAAGCAGAAAAGGGGTTAATTTTCCTCATTCCGACCTTAAAATTTCAGCTATTACCGAAAAAGATAAAAAAGATTTGATTTTTGGTGCAAGAAATAAAGTAGATATTGTCGCCATTTCATTTGTAAACTCTAAAGATGATATATTAAAAGCAAAACAGATTTTAAAACAAAACAATGCCTCTCCTTGGGTTTTTGCAAAAATTGAAACAAAAAAAGGTGTTGAAAACATAGATGAAATAATCGAAGTCGCAGACGGAGTTATGGTGGCAAGAGGCGATTTGGGAATTGAAGTGGGACTTGAAAAAGTCCCCGTTATCCAAAAGAAAATAATAAGACGTGCAAATAAATTAAAAAAACCTGTAATAACGGCAACGCAAATGCTTTTATCGATGGTAAATTCCCCTTTTCCGACAAGAGCCGAGGTTAGTGATGTGGCAAATGCGGTAATGGACGGAAGCGATGCGGTAATGCTCAGTGATGAAACCACAGTCGGGAAATATCCTGTTAATGCGGTTGAAACATTGAAAAAAGTAATAATTGAAACCCAATATATTTATCCGTATAATAAAAGATACGAAATCCAAGACATCGACGCCATTGCGGCAAGTATTTCTGATTTAGACAAAGGTATAAACCCCAAGGCTATTGTATGTTTCACAAGTTCAGGAACAACTGTAAAAAGTATTGCAAAATACAGGCCGAAATCCCCTATTATCGCTGTAACGCACAGTAGAGTTACAAGCAGAAAATTAAAAGTTGTCTGGGGGGTTGAAAATATAATTGAAGTCCCTAAAATAAAAAATCCTGAAAGATTGATTGGTAAATTCCGTGAAATTGCCTTACAAGACAACATTCTAAAACCCAAAGACAAAATTATTGTCACAATGGGAAGTATTGTAGGAAAAGAAGGAACTACAAATATGATAAGGATTATTGAAATTTAAATAATTTCAATATCAAAATAAAATTCTATTTCCGGAAAATTTTTATATAAAAACTCTTCTATTGTTTTTCTGATTTCTCCGGCTAATTTTTCATTATGGGAAGCATAAACAATTGCAAAAGCTTTATTTATTTTTCATTTCTTTTTTGCATTCTTCACAAATACCGTAAATATAAAGCTCTTTTTGTGTATCAGGGAATTTTTCCTCTATATCGTTTATAATACTTTTATTCAAAGGCACATCTATAACTCTGCCGCAGTTTTTACATATAAAATGAGCATGGTCTTCTTTGCTTAATTCGTATTTTGGCTTTTGATGCAGGCAAACTTCGCTTATAATACCCTCTTCTTTTAAAGAGGTAATATTTTTATAAATAGTTGCAAGAGAAATGCTTGGAAACATCTCTTTTATTTTTTCATAAATTTCCTCAATACTTGCATGTCCCTGATTTTCAAGTTCTTTTAAAATAGCGAGTCTTTGAGGTGTTGTCTTGAGAGTGGAATTATCAAGAATATTTTTTATATTTTTCATATTAACCTTTCTTTCTGTTTTTTAAAAAACATATAAAGAAATATTTTTTAAAAAACAGAAAAAGAAGAAATTAAGCGTTTTTAAACGTTTTTACCATTTCTTCCATTTCTTTTACATCATTTTCATCTATTAAATCTTCTAGTGTTACATAACCTCCGACATTTCCTGTCATTGGTTCTACATCAGTGTTAACAGGAAGTGTTTTTTTACCGGGTTTCCAGTTTGCAGGGCAAACTTCGCCGGTTTTATATGCATGCTGATGAGCAATAATTTGTCTTAAAAATTCTTTTACGCTTCTACCTACAGGTGGAGCTTGAACTTCTTCAGCTACAATTTGTCCATCTGGATTGATTAAGAATCTACCTCTAAGTGCAAGTCCCGCACCTTCAATCATTACACCGAATTTTCTTGTAATTTCACCGGTTGGGTCCTGAGCAATTGTAAGTTTAAGATCTTTCAAAAGTGGTTCAGTTTCCACAAATCTTTTATGTGAAAATTTAGTATCTGTTGAAACAGCCAATACCTCTACCCCAAGTTCTTTTAAAAACGGAAGTGCTGCATTCATTGCTGCAATTTCAGTTGGACATACAAATGTAAAATCTGCCGGATAAAAACATACTACTGTCCATTTTCCTTTGTAATCTTCGCTGCTGACTTCTGTATAATGACCTGATTGTGCATTATAAGCTTCTGCTTTAAATTCAGGCATTTCTTTTAATACCAATACTCCACTTTGTGTTTGAACATTTTCCATGTTTATCTCCTCTTTTTGTGTTTTATTTTCAGCTTCTTTAGCCAATTGTTTTGTATCTTTTTCACATGCCATTTGGCACTCCTTTATTACTTTTTCTTACATTGCAATTATAATTAAAAAATATTTATTTGTCAAGGAAAAAATAAAAAAAAGGAAAAATTTTTTCTTTTAGAAGATATTATCTACATTTATATCATAAAACAAATTCGGATGTTCTGTTTTTATTTTTCTAACAACATCATTAATATTTTTATCTGGATATTCTTTCATCTCTTCCAAAACCACTGCTTTTACATCGTCATAATCAATCGGAAACTCGCTAAGAATTGCTTTTTCAAGTTTTAAATCAAAATTTTCTTTTAACAGTTTTTTCATTCCCTCTATTAATGATATATATTCTTCAAAATTCAGGGCCACTTTTATTTTATCGTCTATTTCTATAATCCAAAGAGAACTTTTTTTATCCCCTTCTTTTAATTCATAATCCATACATTTTATTATTGCCGGATTGGGAGAAATTTTTTTTATTTTTTCAACCATACCATTAAACCTTTTTGTGCATGAAGTCTGTTTTCCGCTTCATTAAATATTGCTTCTTCATATTTTTCAAACACCTTTTCGCTTACTTCATATCCCCTGTATGCCGGAAGACAATGTAAAAATATTGCGTCTTTTTTAGCCATAGTCATTAATTCATTATTTACCTCATATCCTTTAAAATCTTTTATTCTTTTTTCTTTTTGCTGTTCCTGACCCATACTGACCCATGTATCGGTGGTTACCACATCTGCGTTTTTTACGGCAAGTTTAGGGTCATTATAAAAATTAATCAAGGCACCGCTGACTTTGGCGAATTCAAGCGCTTTATTTTTAATAAAATTATCCACTTCATAGCCTTTTGGTGTCGCTATATTCAAATTAAATCCTAAAATACCCGCTAAAATTACCCAGGAATGTGCCATATTGTTACCGTCCCCCACATAAGAAACCAACATTTTTTCAGGACTGCGAAAATCAAATTTTTCAAATTCAATCACAGTCATTAAATCAGCAAGTAACTGCACAGGGTGACATAAGTCCGTAAGCCCGTTTATTACAGGCACACGTGAGTATTTTGCAAATTCGCTAAGCCTTTCCTGTCCGAAAGTTCTTATCATCACCAGATCGACCATTCTTGAAATAACCCTTGCAGTATCTTTTATAGGCTCTCCCCGTCCAAGCTGAATATCGCGGCTGCTTAAAAATAATCCGTTTCCGCCGAGCTGGTTTATTCCCGCTTCAAAAGAAACCCTTGTTCTGGTTGAACTTTTTTCAAAAATCATGGCAAGCTGGGTATTTTTTAAATAAGGTTTAAAAATTTTGGCTTTTGTCTCTTTTTTTATCTGAAACGCCAGTTTTATTATTTCTTCTATTTCCTCTTTTTTATAATCTATAAACCACAAAAAATGTCTCATTTTTATCCTTTATCTGAATTAAGATATAATTTTATCAAAAAAAGGAGTTTTTTTGAAAATTTCGCAAACAGCCAATCTCCCGACAAAATACGGAAAATTTAAAATACGTTCATTCATAGAAAACGATAAAGAACATCTGATTATTTTTACCCAGAATTTACCCGAAATACCTATTGTAAGGATTCACAGCGAATGTTTAACAGGCGATGCGTTGGGAAGCCTTAAGTGCGACTGCGGGGAACAGCTTGAAGAGGCTCTCAAAACAATAAATAAAAAAGGGGGAATGGTAATATACCTAAGACAGGAAGGAAGAGGAATAGGGTTATTTAACAAAGTAAACGCCTATGCCCTGCAAGACAGGGGGCTTGACACCGTGGAGGCCAATCATCAGTTGGGATTTGAGGCGGATATGAGAGATTTTGGTATAGTGGAAAAAATCCTAAAAGATTTCGGTATTAATAAAATAAGGCTTTTAACAAACAATCCAAAAAAAGAATTTGCTTTTAAAGAAATAGAGGTGGTTGAAAGAATTCCTATAATTGTAAAACCAAACCCTTACAACGAATTTTATTTAAAAACAAAAAAAGAAAAACTCGGACACAAACTGTGAAATAGTGAGTGGTGATAATGGAAAATGAAAAATGAAAAAATGGAGAATAAAAAATGAATAAAAAATACGAAATATTTGCAAATGAGCTGTTAAAATGGAACAAAACACATAAATTTACCAATTACACCACAAAAGAAGAAATTTTTGCCCAAATCGAAGATTCCCTTTTTCCACTAGAATATATCAAAAATGCAAAAACCGCTGCTGATGTGGGCACGGGAGCCGGATTTCCCGGACTTGTCTTAGCAATTGCCTTGCCTCAAACAAAATGGTATTTAATTGAACCTTTAAAAAAAAGATACAGTTTTTTAAATTATATAAAAATACTCTTAGATTTAAACAACGTTGAAATAATTCCAAAAAGAGTGGAAAAATCGGATATCGGCAAAGCGGATTTAATCACAAGTCGGGCGGTTATGAAAACAGACGATTTTTTAAATTTAATAAATCCTTTTTTGGATAAAAATGGTACAATACTTTTATATAAAGGTTCCAATGCTTTAGAAGAACTGGGGGGAATAAATGCTAAAATTATTAATAAAAAAAACAGAAATTATGTTTTTATAAAGGCAAACCAATGGGAAAAATAATAATATTTTTAATTATAATAGGTGTAATTTATTATATGTTTAGACCAAATAAAAAAATTAAAAAAGACAATAATGATGAAAATGAATTTGTCCAGTGTGAAAAGTGTAAAACATTTGTATTAAAAAAAGACGCAAAATTTAAAAACGGAAAATATTACTGCAGGGAATGCGATGCTGATTCTTGAAAAACCGTTTAGCAATGAAAATTTTATAAAAGTAAACTTAATTGAAGAAATAAAAAACACCCCTTCAAACACAACAATAATTTTTGAATATAACGATAAATTAATTGACACATTTATTTTTTGCAAAAATAATAATATTCCTTATGGCGTTATAATCAATTCGGTAAAAGAGCTGATTTTTATTACCAATTTAAATGCAAAATACGCATTTACAGACAGTTTGCAAAAAGCTAAAATTTTTCAGAAAACCGCTGAAAATTATTTATTGGATACAAAGATAATTTTTTTGGCAGATTCTTTTGAAAAAATAGAAGTTTTGGTAAAATACCGAATAGACGGAATTAAACTAAAGGATGAAAAATGAAAAAGCCAAGAATTACCCCTATAGAAAAAGAGTATATCTTAAAAGAAGAGGATTTTATTGTAAGTAAAACAGATTTAAAAAGCAGAATTTTATACGGTAATGAAATATTTATAAAACTGTCCGAATATGGCGAAAACGAATTATTGGGCTCACCCCATAATATACTGAGACATCCGGATATGCCGAGATGTGCATTTAAAATTTTGTATGAGCATATTCAAAACGGAAAAGAATGGTTCGGATATGTCAAAAATTTAAGAAAAGACGGCGCATATTACTGGGTAATGGCAAATATTTCCCCGACATTTGACGATAACGGAAACCATATAGGATATTATTCCGTAAGAAGAAAGCCAAGAGATGGATTTAAAAATATAATTGAACCGCTGTATCAAAATCTGCTCTCCATAGAAGCTGCTTCCGGGATGGAAGCCGGAGTCGATGCCGTAAATGAACTTTTGAGCTCAAAAAATATGAATTTCAATGAATTAATGATAAAAATTCAAAAAGGAATAATAAATGAACTCTAAAATATTAAATTATCTGGCCGCATTGTTATTTTTGATAATGGGAATAATAGGATATGTTTATCATGACTACATAAACACTGGTATCGCCGTTGTGGGAATAATTATTGCAATTTACATTACAACCTTAAATAAAGAAAAAACCGACCCGTTAAAAGAAAAAATTAAATCAGTTTTGAAAGAAGCCGAAAACGGGAACTTTCAGCCGAGAATCACCAATATAAACAAAGAATCCGGTTTTTTTGAAGAGGCATGGGCACTAAACAATCTGCTTGACCAGCTTGAGGCGTTTGAAAAAGATCTTTCATATTCCATAGAAGCGGCGGAAAACGGAATCGATTACAGGGATATTCCGATTGAAGGATATAAGGGAAAATTCAAATTTACCGTTGAAAAGGTAAACAAAGCGATTAAATCCATCTCAACGGCAATAAAAGAAACCAAAAGAAACGAACTTGCAATAGAACTTAACAATTTAGGGGGAGGAATAAATAAACAGTTAAACGAAATTAAACTCTCTCTTGATGAAAAACTGAAAGAATTTATGCAAAAAATAGATTCCCTTTCAACCGAAATTTATGAAGGAGCGGATAAATCCTCTCAAAAAACAATTAACCTTTCAAATGTATTAAATGAATTAATTGATTTTATTTCCCATACAAACGAAGCCATTAATATGCTTTATAACAGAACGGAAGAAATAGGCAAAATTGTTGAACTAATTACCGACATTGCCGACCAGACAAATTTACTTGCGCTCAATGCGGCAATAGAAGCGGCAAGAGCCGGTGAACACGGAAGAGGTTTTGCGGTAGTTGCCGACGAAGTCAGAAAACTGGCGGAAAAAACCCAAAAGGCAACAAGTGAAATATCCATAACAATCAAAACCCTTCAACAGGAAACCAGCGAAATTCAGTCAAATTCCGAAAAAATAACATCTATGGCAATAGAGTCAAAAGACGATGTGGATGAAGTTTCTGCAATGATTGAAGGATTCAGGGATAAATCGCTTGAAAACAAAAAATATGTGGATTTGGCAAGTTTGAGATTATTAATGGATTTAGCCAAATTATCACATTTGATATATAAGTTAAATGCCCATGATTCAATTATAGAAGAGAAAGAGATTCCTTTAATAAAAGATAATGAATGTGAATTTGGAAGATGGCTGCTAATGCAAGGCACTGTAAACAAAATAGGCTGTTATCCTGAATATAAACAGATTAAAGACACACTGCATAAAAAAATCCACAATTTAACAAACAAAGCTTTGGAATGTATTCCTGAACACTTATGCATAAACCAAAAAGACAAAATTATAGAAATTTTCAAAGAAATAGAGTATGCCTCCAAATCACTCGAAAAAACAATGGATATATTGTTTGAAAAATATTCCGAAAAACCATGCAATACTTAAAAAAATTCGATTTTTTTCTTCTTTTTTTAATACTACCTTTTATAATAATAAGCCTCGTTTTAATAAACGAAATTTCGCATAAACTTTTTTATAAAGAGCTTATTTATATAGGCATAGGTTTTTTGGTGTTCGTAACGGTATATCTGATACCGATAAGAAAACTTTTATGGCTTATTCCGGTAATATACTGGCTAAATGTAGTGTTGCTTATTACCGTTGATATTTTCGGCGTAAAAATTCTGGGAGCCAAAAGATGGCTGAGAATACCACTGGTAAATGTAACAATTCAACCTGCAGAATTTATGAAAACAACACTTTTGCTTATGCTGGGGTACTTAATTTACAAATACCCTCCCAGAGCTTTTTATTCATTTAAAGAATTTTTAAGGCTGTCCGTTTACATAATAATACCTTTTATTTTAATTGTAAAAGAGCCTGATTTGGGAACCGCTCTTATTACTTTAATAATAGGTTTCGGTGTTCTTTTTATAATAGGGGTAGATAAAAAAGTGTGGCTCGGCATTGGAATTTTCAGTATTTTATTTGTACCTGTTTATTATAAGTTTTTTATGAAGGATTATCAAAAAGAAAGAATTGAACATTTTCTAAATAAACCCGGTTACCATGTAAAACAGTCGATTATTGCCATCGGAAGCGGAGGGCTTAAAGGCAAAAGCAAAAAAAACGCCTCGCAGGCAAATTTAAAATTCCTACCCATTGTAAGCAGCGATTTTATTTTTGCTTATCTTGTTGAAAGATTCGGATTTTTAGGCGCACTGTTTGTAATATGCTTGTATTTTCTGCTTATAGCTTATCTAATTGACAAAGCGGAAAAATTAAAAGACGATTATTTTGCGAAAGTAATGTACGGAGGGGTTGGAATAATGATTTTTACCTATGCTTTTATTAATATGGGAATGACTATGGACCTGGCTCCCGTGGTAGGGGTCCCTCTTCCGCTTATAAGTCACGGTGGAACAAGTTTTATTAATTTTATGATACTTTTTGCTATACTTGAAAATTTAGTTTCAAGAAAAGAATTTATTCACACATACGGGGTGAAATAATTAATGGAAAATGGATAATGAAAAATGTAAAATTGAATCTATTAACTAATGTAAAAATAAAATTATTATACTTTACAAATTAAAAATATTAAATATCCATACAACCATAAAAATTATTAATCATTATTAATTATACAGTGCCAGACACTATATTGACACTAATTCTATTTATATTATTCATTTTCCATTATTAATTATTTATTATTCAATATACAGTGCCAGATACTATATTAAATAATAATTTTACATTTTTCACTTTTCATTTTACATTATAATGATGGTGCCCAGGGACGGAATCGAACCGCCGACACAGGGATTTTCAGTCCCTTGCTCTACCGACTGAGCTACCTGGGCAAAATGGTGGGCTCGGCAGGACTCGAACCTGCGACCAACCGGTTATGAGCCGGTTGCTCTAACCAACTGAGCTACGAGCCCAAACGGATTGAAATTATATCGATTTTTTTTTTTAAATGCAAGGGTAAAAATAGTATAATTTTAAAAAAAGGAAGTTTATGAAATTTTATTCTTATGAAGAGATGAAAATTGATTTGCAAAAAAATCAAATCCCAAAACCGGATGCAATAGTGGCAATAATCAGGGGCGGAATGACTTTGGCTCATCATTTGGCTGAAATTTTCAATCTTAAAGAAGTTTTTACAATAAATGCAAGTTCTTACGATAAAACTACAAAACTTTCAAAACCAAAAGTCTGGAATATTCCAAATTTGGAAAATTACAAAAATATTTTAGTGGTGGATGACATAAGCGACAGCGGCGATACTTTTTTGGAAGTTATGAATAAATTAAAAACAAAATATCCCGATAAAATTTTCAAATCTGTTTCTATTTTTTATAAACCTGCATCAAAATTCAAACCTGACTTTTATTTTCATGAAACAAAAGAGTGGATAGAATTTTTCTGGGAAAAATATTAAGGCTTATATTTTCTGACAAATTCAGCAGTTTTTTTTATATTTTCATCTAAATCGTAATATTTTTCATATTTTTCAAAATTTTTCCAAACCAGCTTATATCCGTCTCTTTTTCTCTTTTTAAGCTCCATCGCCACGGCCGCGTTTATTAAGCCTTTTAAAGCCCATTTTAAATCATTGTCCATTTTTCTAATTTTATGCCACTCTGCTTCTAATATTTCATGTGCTTCGAAATATTTTTCTTTAATTATCAGTTCTTTAAAAATTTCAAGTTTTTCCATATAATTCCTTTAAAAAGGTTTTTTAATGCTAAACATCATAACCGCTCTTTACATAGAAGCAAAAGAGATTATAAAACATTTCAGTTTAAAGCCTGATTCCTCTTTGTTTCGAAACGGTTACATCAATCTTGCCGTCACAGGAAGCGGCAAAATAAATTCCGCTGTTTCCACAGCACTTGTTTTACAAAAAAATCGTTATCCCAGCATTAATTTCGGTATTGCGGGAAGTAATTGTTACGAAATAAACCGCGGGTTTTTTATTTATAAAATCAAAGATTTATGTTCTCAAAAAGAATATTATCCGGATTTCTTTTCAGAACCCTCCTCTGAAATAATATGTGTGGATAAAACAGGAAATTATTATAATCTTGTGGATATGGAAAGCAGCGGTTTTTTCGAAGCGGCTTACAAATTTTTAAATGTTGAGGAAATAATGCTTTACAAAATCGTAAGCGACACGCCGTTAAAACAACCTGATGAAAAAGAAATACCGTTTTTAATAAAAAACCATCTGATTACAATAGAAAAAATTCTTGATACGCTTCCCAAAAAAGAAGATTTTTTTAAAGATATTTATACAGCGCTCAGCGAAGCGGAAAAAAAAATGAAACTTACAAAATCACAAAAAGAAAAATTAAAACAGATTTTAACCTTTTATAAAATCAAAGAAAAAAATTTCCCTGATTTTCCGGTATTAAAAAACAAAAAAGAGGTTCAGGAATTTATTACCAGTTTAATTTTTTAACCTCTTTTTTAGAAACATTTTTCTCTGATGTGCCGACTTTTGAGGTTCTGTTTGACTCATTGAATTTATTTCCCACAGCATTGGAACTTATTCCTCCCCATCCGGTAGAATTAGTTAAAAAGTTAACTTTCATACAAGGATGTGTTAAACACTCAAGATTTGAAGAACTTGGATCTTTATACGGTTTGGCCAACGGATGATACCATAGCCAGCTTGGTATTGATAAATGTATTTTAGCACCATAAGGTAAAGAGTGAGTAGTTAAAAATGTTATGTTCTGCTCACCGTTTACAATATTATGTTCATTAGCAGAAATTTTAGAATCAGAGAGTTTTGTTGTATTTATATAACTTTTATCAAAATAAACTTTTCCAAAAGTATCATTATGCTCTTTATTTTCAACCCATCCTTTGTTTTTATCCCAATATTCATATTTAAATGTTGTATTTATTTCTCTACCTATTCCTGTAGCATCATTAACTTTTATTCTTCCGTATAAAAATTTAATAGTTTTATTTATATCTTTTCCTATAAATTTATTTGTAGCTCCCGGATTATTCATCCAAGAAGTGGATGTGTTTATGTCATTTATTGTAATATTTATTTCATTCACAGGAATTTTATAATTTTTGTTTATATTAAAATATACCTTCGCATTACCCTCCCCGTTTTCAAAATTAGTTGCGCCAATCCACTCTTGTAATGAATTATTACCGTCTGTTAAATTAATTTTTTTATTAGGTGTCCATACAGCAGTGTCATAATTATCTGCTGTATAAGCTGAAATAGTTGCATTTTTTGTAATATTTAAATCAGAATCTAAAAATAAATCAAATGTTGTATTCAATTTTAAACCGTTTCTTCTTGGAGCATTAGCTTCATCAACATCCGGAAAACATGTTTTTGTATAATTTTTAACAACATCACCGTTTTTATTTTCAGCTTTTATAATATATTTAATATAAGCTGCCATTTTCGGTATTTGATAAGTAGTATTTGATTTATTGACTTCATTTGACATATAAACCCAGTTATTTGGATTACCCGGAATTGTTAAATATTCCCCGTCAGTTACAAATTTATAAGGAATAAACATCAATAAATCTGTTTTATTTATATCATTTATATCATAAATTATTGTAGCAGAATTAATATATCTTTGAGAATCAGGAGTGTCTTTTTCATCTACTTTAGCAAATTCATTTCCCGGTTTTTCGCTTACATTAATTTCTAAAATTCCTGATTCAGAAAATTGAAGTGTCGCATTTACTTCACCATTATTAAATGATGGATTTCCTACAACACTAAATACCCCCGGGTCTGGACAATAAGCCACTCTACTTTTATTTGTATCGTCAATTCCATAAACATCTACATTCATTTGGCGTGTTTCTTCATCAGTAGGGATATAAAATTTAGAATTTATATTTAAATCATTTAAAGAAACATTATAATCTTTAACTCCTTTAACATCATCAACTGTACCAGAATTAATAGAATTATTATTTTCATCAACCGCTTTTATTGTAATATTAAAATCTTCCCCCGCTCTTTTATACTGGTTGTTTCCAAAAACTCTGAATGCATATGGACGTATAGCAAAATTGTCAGAACTAAAAGTAGAAGTGTTATATTCATAATTCTTAGAATCATTAACACAATTAGACAAAGGCTCAATTACAACAGGATATTGTCCTTTTTTCTGACAAAATTTAAACTGAACCCTTACATTTCTTACAGCTTTTGAAACATTAAATTTATCTTGTTTTGTAGATAAATTTGAAGCATTAAATTCTCTCCAAGAAGTTATAGGCTTATTATTATTCATATCATAAAGTCTATAATAACATTCTTTACCTTCTTTACCTTTTTCTGTAGCATTATTATCAGGATTAATAGATGCAATTGTCAAATTAAATTTTTGATTTACAATTTTAGTAGTAATATTTCTATCATTTATATTTCCATTTACATCCCATGCATCAAAATAACCTGTTTCGTAGTGTTCTTCATTATTTGTTGCACAGGCTCCAACCAATGAATCATAATGTTTTCCGTCTTTTTCATAATGTGCCACATATGTTAAACTTTGATACCATTTACAAAAATCAAAGCCAAATAATGTATAAGTATATAACTGCTGATAATTACCATCATTAGTAGGACCGTAATTTCCATTATTATCTCCTAATTGATAACTGACTACCTTATCATCAAACAAAGATGTATCAAGTCCTAAAGCACTTACATTAAGAAGACCGTTATCATTTTGATTTGCATCTCTCACATCATTTCCGTCTTGATCTTTGACTTTATTTGTATTAAACATACTAAAAGAAAAAATAGATTTTTTATGTGCTTCGTCTATTACCACATTTTCTAAACTGTCACTTGATTGTATAGGAACATAAATACTTGAACCCATATTTATAGAAAATCCTGGACAAGAACCTAAATTAAAAGACATTCCATTTACTTTAGGAGTATCATAACACATTGAACATTCACCATAACCTAAATCATCGGCATCGCTTCCACCGATAAAATCTGGATTATTTCCTTCAATTGTAATAGTTCCTTCTGTTGTTAAACTTCCGTAAATTTTCCAATTATTTGAATTATTCTTAAGATATGTGTTTCCTTTTACATAAATAAACCCTTTAAGAGTTGTTGTTCCTCCCCCATTTCCTAAAGAATTGAAATCGCCTCCGACATATATAAACAAATTACTTGCATTTCCATCACTTCCATCACTGTTTAAACTGTTTAAATGGAAATTATTAAGACTTACATTAAAATCTTTTTTTATAAATATTCTTACAGGTCCACCGTTTAAAACTATATTATTATTGTTATTTTCAATTGTAAGTGAATCAAAATAATAATCACCTGGTTCAAACTGTAATGTTGATTTTTCAACTTTTACATTTCCTAAAACCATAACTTTAATATGGTTATTGTTATCATATGTATATTGAGGGTTAAAACGAACTATTTTTTGATTAAATTTATCAAAATTACCGTAATATTCATCTTGTAATTCAGTTATAGAAGTATCCTCATTTATACCTGAATGTTTATTAATTGGAAAAGTATAAGTATATTTATTAAGAGGAGGATTTTCTCTCTCGCAGGTATTCCCTCCATTATCACACTCCTGCGGGTTACATTTTATATTACCGTCCAATTCACCTTCAGGATAAGCTATTTTAGTGGTAAAACAGGCTCTTGGATTATTCCCGTTTGCTGTAATATGTGTATAAGAATTAAGAGGAGTAGGGAAAATTCCGCAGACATAGTGATTTTGATAATTTACACATTTTCCATAATCGCTAAAATCAATTCTATCATCCCAATAAAATTTAGAACCATCACCAATTGTTATATCATCATAGCTTGAAATAGCTCCTCTTACATAAGTAGAAGAACCAATATCAACTTCACCTGTAACATAAACCAATGCATTTATAGTTGTACCGCTATTAGAATTCCCATTACCAATACTCATATCTCCATGTACAAAAATTCTGAAATTCGCAGGATTATAATCTCCAAAATCTCCTCCTGTCCCGTTGGAATTTATTCCATAATTACTTCCTATTTCAAAATCGTGATTTTCACTTGCAGGGTCTAAAATAAGATTAATTACTTGATTTTCATCACTTGCTTTAAATAAGACATCATTATCTCCGCTATCTGGTATATCCACATCTTTTATATGATAATCTCCGCTGTCCATTATAATTGAAGAACTTGAAGAAAAATTAATTTGCCTTATATGTACATCTACTTTATGCCCAGGTGTAAAAGGATGGATCACTAAAGTATTATTCTGACCAAAATCAATTTCTCCAATATACAATTCATCAGCATATATTACAATGTGATTATTATTATTTTGCAAATTCATTTTGTTATTATTTTCTTTTGTAATTCTAACTATAGGAGCTTTTAAAGTAACAGTATCATTTACACTGCTTGTTACATCAAATTCTGTAATATCTATAGCATCATTTGCTTCAAAATTGCTACTAAAACTATTGCTACCGGTTACACTTAATTTTCCTATTTCAATTTTATTTGGAGTTTCATTAAAAATCAATTTTGTATCATCATAACTTGCTGTAATAAATTGGCCTATTTTTACATCTTTTCCTGAAACATTAGCAATAGTTACTGTGCCTATTATAGAATCAAATTTATAAACTCCTATATTATTACCGTTTGGTGACCAAGTAAAGTCATAATGATTAGAGTCTTGTGAAACTACATTATATTTATTTTTAGTTAAAACTTCATTATTTTGTGTAATTTCATAAGAATCTCCACCACCAACATTTTTAGTAGCTTGTGAATTATGAAATTCCCATGTAAAAATTTCACTATCATTTAAACCTTTGGCAGTTGTTCCGCTTGCTTTTGCCTTTTCTTCGCTGCCATCTTCTTTTTCGCATCTTAAAGCATTTGAGCTCCAAAAATTACCATTTTTTATTTCAGGAGTAATTAAAGTGCAAGATGGCGAATTATAAATATAACTGCTGCCAGATGATGAATCAATTTTACTTCCATCTTTTCTTGTCTGAAGCACATTTGTAAAAATTCCACATTCACTTGCAAAAATAAAATTAAAAAATATCAATAAATAAACAATTCTTTTCATAACACACCCCTTTTAAGTTATGCTATTATTATAACATAAATTATTAATATATATTTAAGGAAAAGGATGATTGTTTATCTTGAAAAAAGAGCGGAAAATTATAAAATAACGAAGCATATAATCAAAAAATACAATCCGAAAATTATAACAATCACACATTATAAAGATATTTTCAACAGAAGCCGTCAGAATTTTAACTGGCAAAAATCCCAAAACAGGCTGATTCTGGCAGTAAAAGAGAATGTTTCCTTTTATAAAGGAAGCAAATTCTGCAATTCAAAAGGTTATGAGAATTTTTATTACTCCACCCAGATTCTCGGATGCGTTTATAACTGCGAATACTGCTATATAGGGGGAATGTATCCGAGCGGTTATCCTGTAATTTTTGTAAACGAGGAAGATTTTATAAAAGAAGCCAAAAAACTAAAAAACGCATTTATCCCCATAAGTTATGAAAGCGATTTGGCGGCATTTGAAGGAATATACCCGTTTCATAAAAAATGGGTTGAACTTGCAAGAAAAAGAAACGATTTACTGATAGAAAGCCGCACAAAATCGGCAAATGTTTCAAAACTTCCTGACAATCCGCCAAAAAATTTTATTTTGACGTTTTCACTTTCTCCGAATGAAATAACAAAATTTGAAAAAAAAGCACCGAATCTTGAAAAAAGGATAAAAGCCCTGAATGCAGCCCTTAACAAAGGGTATAATGTGGAAATTGCAATAGACCCTGTCGTAAAAACAGAAAACTTCAAAGAAATTTACAAAAATTTTATAAAATATCTGAGCTCAAATATAAATTTAAATAAAATAAACAATATAGAAACAGGCACCTTCAGGATAAATAAAGATTTTTTAAAACGTCTTAAAAAGATTCATTTAAGCGAGATAACATGGTATCCGTATGAAATAAAAAACAATGAAGCAAGATACAAAGACGAAAAAGAGCTGGTTGAATATGTAAAAAACCTGATTTTATCATTTAATTAAATTTTTTATTCATTAATTATATCAAGCCATTCTTTTGCTTTGTTTCTCAGACCCTCCGGGTCGTCGCTTGCAAGAAGGTTTATTGAAGAGGATTTTTTAGGGGTAAGATTATATTCATTTTTTAAAAGCTCAACTATTGCCTGACCAGAATGAATCAGTTTTGCATTAGGGAAATATTTTTGAAGAGAATATGACAAAAATGGATAATGTGTGCAGCCAAGGATTACAATATCTATTTTTTCCCTGTCGATATTTTTGAAATAAAGCTCAAACACATCATTTACTATTTTTCCATCCGTTATACCCTCTTCTACCAAGGGCACAAAAAGTGACGTTGCAATTGAAGTTATGTTTTTAAAACCTTTCTTTTTAAGCAGTTTTTCATATTTTCCGGAACTGACGGTTCTTTTTGTACCTATAAGCAGAATGTTTGAATTTCTGTTTTTATTCTCCAGAGCCTTTACACCGGCTTCTATTACACCCACCACAGGGAAAGAAGCCTCTTTTTTAAGCTCTTCCACAGCAGTAGCGCTTGCAGTATTACATGCCACAACTAAAAAATCAATATCAAAATTTTTAAGAAATTCCATGGCTTCAAGGGAATAGCGGATTATTGTAGATTCGTTTTTGTTTCCGTAAGGAACCCTTGCAGTATCACCATAATATATTATTTCATCGAAAAGTTTTGCTTTCAAAATAGAAGAGGCAACGCTTAAGCCACCTATTCCGCTGTCAAATATACCGCATTTACTCATTAATTACGCTTAAAAATTCCCGATTGTTTTTAGTTTTTAACATTTTTGAATACATAAGCTTAAGCGCCTCAATCTCATCCATTTCGCTTATAATATTTCTTATAGCCCAGACTTTTGCAAGCTCTTCCGGAGTTAATAAAAGTTCTTCTTTTCTTGTTCCGGATTTAAGTAAATCAATTGCAGGATATATTCTTCTGTCGGCAATTCTGCGGCTTAATACCGCTTCCATATTACCGGTACCTTTAAATTCTTCAAAAATAACCTCATCCATTTTACTTCCGGTATCAATTAAAGCAGTTGCAATTATTGTTAAACTTCCGCCCTCTTCTATGTTTCTTGCGGCTCCAAAAAATCTTTTTGGTTTATGAAGTGCATTTGCATCAACCCCACCGCTTAATACTTTACCACTTGCCGGTGTAACGGTATTGTAAGCCCTTGCAAGTCTTGTGATTGAATCAAGTAAAATTACAACATCTTTTCCCATCTCAACCATTCTTTTGGCTTTTTCAATCACAAGCTCAGCAACCCTTACATGATTTTGTGCTGGTTTATCAAATGTTGAGCTGAACACTTCACCTTTTACACTTCTTTGCATATCTGTAACTTCTTCGGGTCTTTCATCCACCAAAAGCACCATAAGAGTCACTTCTGGGTGGTTTTTTGTAATTCCGTGGGCAATTTCCTTTAAAAACACTGTTTTACCGCTTCTGGGCGGTGCCACTATAAGTCCCCTCTGACCTTTTCCAATAGGTGCAAACAAATCAAGCACTCTTCCTGTCAGTTTTGTGGGCTCATATTCGAGTTTTAGTTTTTCGTTTGGATAAAGAGGTGTTAAATTGTCAAAAAGAGGTCTTTTTTTTGCATCTTCCGGAGGCAAATAATTAATCGCCTCTATTTTTAAAAGGGCGTAATATTTTTCCTGATCTTTCGGAGGCCTTACCTGACCTGTTACAATATCCCCGGTTCTAAGCGCAAATCTTCTAATTTGTGTTTGAGAAACATAAACATCATTTACAGAATTTTCAAAATTACCACCAATACTTCTTAAAAAGCCGTATCCGTCGGGCATTACTTCCAAAATACCGGTAAAAAGCAGATATCCGCCTTTTGCAACCTGTGTTTTAAGTATTTCGAACATTAAATCTTGTCTTTTGAATTCCTGAGGATTTTCCACCTCCAAATCGTTTGCAATTTTTATAAGCTCGCTTGTAGGCATACTTCTAAGCTCTTCAATCGTATAACCTTCAACAGGTATATGGGTTCTTTGTTTATTACCGTTATGATTGGTAACATTGTTCTGATTGCTCATTAATATCCTTGCATGGTAGTAGTAATGTAGTTTTTCAGGATTTTAATTAAAATTAATTTTTTTGTCAAGTTTTGGTAAAATTAAAAAAAAGTGGGTAATGAAAATGGTAAGTAGTGAAAATGAAAAATTATTACATTTCACAGCAGATAAAATTGAAAGGCTTGATAAATTCTTAAGTGAAAAATTAGATGTTTCAAGAAACCAGGTTGAGGGTTTAATAAAAAAAGAACTTGTTAAAATAAATAAAAAAACAGCAAAAAAAGGCGGCATTAAATTAAAACAAAACGACAAAATAGAAGTAACTATTCCTAATTTAAAAGAAAAAAAAACAAAAAAAGCCGATTTTGACATACCGGTTCTTTATGAAGATGATGATTTGATTGTTATAAACAAGCCTCCGGGAATTGTGGTCCATCCGGCACCGAGCGTAAAAGAGGCGACTCTTGTAGACTGGCTGAAACAAAATAATTATTCGCTTTCAACCATAGCCGGGGAAGAGAGATTCGGAATAGTCCACAGAATCGATAAAGAAACAAGCGGAGCTTTGGTGATAGCAAAAAACAATAAAACACACGCATTTTTAAGCGCCCAGTTAAAAGACAAATCAATGGGAAGATATTATCTTATGCTTCTAAACGCCCCTTTAAAAGAAGCAAAATGCATTGACGCCCCGATTGGAAGAAATCCAAAAAACAGAATAAAAATGGCTGTGGTAAACAACGGAAAAAACGCCAAAACGCTTTTTGTGCCTTTTTTTGAAAATTTAACCGCCGCAAAACTTTTTACGGGAAGGACACACCAGATAAGGGTTCATCTGAGCCGAATTGGACGATATATAATAGGAGACACGACATACGGGGCAAAAAATCAAAACTCAAGGGTTATGCTTCACGCATATGAATTATACCTGACTCATCCAAACGGTAAAAAACTTAGTATAATTGCACCTATATTTGATGATTTTAAACAAAACCTACCAAAAGGATTTAATTATGAAAAAATGGGCTCTGTTGCTGATATCTTTAATGATTATAACCGGATGTGCAGTAAATAAACCAGCACCAAAATCAAATCCTAATTTACCAAAAGTCACAAATTTCAAAGCTTATCCGGACAGAAACGCCATGGCTTTAAAATGGAATACGGTTAAAGGAATAAAAGGATATTTTTTACAAAAATTTAATTTCAAAACAAAAAAATGGGGAAAAATTATCACTGTAAAAGACCCTTATCAAACGCTGTATGTAGATACCAATTTAAAACCAAATACTCTTTATAGATACAGAATTGCAACATTTGACAAAAACAAAATTCCTTCTTTAGCAATAGAAACTGAACAAAAAACACTTCCGAGCGTAGCTCCTGTAATTCCTCTTGAAATCAGGCCTTTAACAAAAGGGGAAGTAAAAATCATATTCAGACCGCACCCTAATGAAAGAGTGAATTCTTATATAATACAGCGATTTAACGATACAAACGGAAAATGGGAAAATATCGCGACACTCAAACCGAGATATAATGTGGAATATATAGACAAAGGCCTAAAAGACGGTAAAATTTACAAATACAGAATTATTGCGGTAACTTTCGATGATTTAAAATCTTCTCCTTCAAAAGAGCTCATAATTTCAACATATCCCAAACCACCGATAGTCATGAATATAAAAGCAACAGTCGATTTACCTAAAAAAATTCAGCTTTCATGGTCACCGGTAAAAGGTGCAGCATATTATAAAATATATAAGAAAAAATTTTTAATTTTTGTGCCAATCGCAAAAACAAAAAATACTTTTTATATCGATAAAATCGATAAAGACGGAGATACGGAATATTATAAAGTAACGGCGCTAACCATTCATCAGACAGAATCCCTGCTTAAAAAAACCCCGGAAGTTATGGGCCAAACCCTGGATATACCGGCAAAACCGCTTGTTTCGACAAATATTACAAACAGCGGGGTGGAATTTATTTTTAGCTCACCCGACAACAGGGCGGAGAAATATCTGGTAGTTAAAGAACTCGGAAATTTACTTAACAAAAAAGAAAAAAAATATATAGTAAATGGCAACAGATTTACAGACACCCAAATAGATAAAAACAAGACACTAACGTACTATATTTATGCAATAGACAAATACGGGCTTATTTCAAAACCGTCCAAAGTGGAGGTTTCTTTTTAATGCCCCATATCGTAGTTGAAAGTTTAAAAGAGATAAAATACCCTCAAAAAACCGGTGATACGGAATTTTTGTTTCAGGCTGAAAATTTAATAGGGGTAAAAACAAAAAATGCCCAGTTTTTGATAAAAATTTCAAAAAAAGAAAACGGCTTTTTAATAAAATACGATAAAATCACAAGACCACTTATAAAAGAAATAAAAAAAGCGTATTTAGCATTTGTAAAATTACATAATTCAAATATAATTTTTGAAAATATAACAGGAATAAAAGAAAAACTCCCCAATATTAATCTTTTAAAAATTACGGATGATTTAAGCGGTATTGATATTGTGGAAGTGGGATTCGGAAGCGGCAGACACCTGCTTTATTTAGCAAAAGAAAATCCGGATAAAACAATACTTGGAATTGAAATTCACAAACCCTCAATCGAGCAGGCTTTAAAAAGACTGACATTGGAAAATATACAAAATGTGAAAATTTTAAACCACGACGCAAGAATAATCCTAAGTAAAATCCCTTCAAACAGACTTGATGCAATATATGTCCATTTTCCTGTTCCGTGGGACAAAAAACCCCTTAGACGCGTAATAAACAAAAATTTTATAAACGAATCTGTAAGAACTCTAAAACCGCATGGATTTTTACATCTGAGAACAGACAGCGGAAATTATTTTAATTATTCTTTGAATGAATTTTTAAATTTTGAAAAAACCGAACTAAAAGTTAAAAAAAACATACCTTATTTCATATCAAGCAAATATGAAGACAGGTGGATTAAACAGGGAAAAAATATTTATGATATTTATATGTATTCTTTGGAAAATTCCCCGAAGCTCAACGAAAATTTTGATTTCAGTTTCGAAAAAAAACTCAGAAATATCGATTTTACCCCAAAAATATACAATAATACAGTTATTCATATAGAAAAAGAATTTAAAATAGATAAAAATTCATCCCTGCTGAGGGCAACCATAGGAAATTTCAATAAACCCGAACATTTATATATCCTGAATAAAGAAAAACCTGAGTATTTTAAACTTCCCGCCCCCATAAAAGACAATTATATCGCACATTTAAAATTAAAAAGGCTGTTTCATGGGTAAACTTGTTCTTGCAAAAAATCTTACTCTCGGATATAAAAACGAAATTGTTATAAAAAACGCCTCTTTTTCAATAAGAAGCGGGGAGTTTGTATTTTTAACGGGGGTTAGCGGAAGCGGAAAAAGTACTTTAATTAAATCAATGTACGGGGAAATTAAACCGATAAGCGGATTTTTAAACATAGGGGGGTTTGAGCTTCATAAAATAAGAAAATCAAAACTCTCCCAGCTCAGAAGATATATAGGAGTTGTTTTTCAGGATTTCAGATTAATACCGGAATGGAACATCCTAAAAAATGTCTCCCTGCCCCTTTTGATAGCCGGTTTTTCAAAAGAAGACGCAGAAGAGAAAGCCATGCATCTGCTCTCGAAAGTAAAACTCTCCCACAAAGCCGACAGATATCCGCTTGAACTCAGCGGAGGTGAACAACAGCGTGCGGCAATTGCAAGGGCGATAATACACGAGCCTGTTATGATTCTGGCGGATGAGCCTATCTCTGGACTTGATGAATATTCGGCAAATTTAGTAATGGAACTTTTCATAATGGCAAACAAACTGGGAATTACCGTTATAATAGCATCCCATTCGCTTCCCCAGACATTCAATATAGAATATAAACATATCCATCTGGAAAAAGGAAACGTTTATGAACTCTCTTAAAAGCCATATAAGCCTGATTTTAGCTTTAATTTCAATACTGCTGAGTATATTTTTTTATGTGACATTTTCCGAAATTTTAAAAAAATACCAAAAAAGCATAGTAAATAATTATTCCATTGCAATAGTAACCGACAGTCCCGTCGAGTCCTTAAAAATAAAAGAAATTGAGAAAATAGAGCCTATAAATATAAACTCCTATATTCAAAAACTTAAAAAAAATTTTACAAACATAGATTTTGACAGCATTAAATTCCCGTATTTTTATTCTCTAAAACTAAAAACGCTTCCAAGCCCTAAAAGGCTTGAGGAAATTGAAAATTATTTATCCCGTCAGCCGTTTATAAAAAGAGTGCTTACATACCGTTCCGCCCAAACAAAAATATACAATCTTCTGTTTTTGTTAAAAATTGTTTCAAATGTTTTTATGATAATAGTCGGTATTTTGGGATTTTTACTTATTATCAAGCAGCTTGAAGTATGGAAATTCGAGCACAGTGAGAGAATGTATATAATGGAGCTTTTCGGTGCTCCATTTTGGTTTAAAGGTGCGGCGCTTTTTAAAATAGCTTTTGTAGATTCGTTTATTTCATTTTTAATAAGTGCCGGAATAATTTATTATTTCACAAATTCGGCACTTTTTAATGAAATAATAAAAGATTTGTCCATAAATTACAATATTGGTTTTACAGATATTTTATTAAAGCTGTTTGCAGTGTCTTTATTAATTTCAGTTTTATCATCCATTATAGTGATTATCGGAAGGAAAAAATGAGATTTTTATTAATTTTTCTTTTTATATTTTTACAGGCAACAAATCTGAGCCAGACCAAAAAAGCCCTTAACCATACAAAATACACAATAAAAAAAATGAATCTCAAACTGGATTCACTCGCAAAGGCTATTATAAACACACAAAAAAAACTAAATAATATAAATAAAAAAATATCTTCTTTAAACATACAGATAGGAACTTTGCAAAATTCTCTTAAAAATTCCTCCAAAACTTTAAATGAACTTAATGACCTGAAAAAAGGGCTGTTGGAAAAACAGAAAAATATAAATAACGAAATAACCTCTTTTATAAGCCAGAATTATTATATAGATTCAAAAAAAATAAATACGCTAAACGATTTGATTTACACTTCGCTTACGTTAAAAATTCTGAAAAAATATTCAAAAAAAATTAATAACTTAATAAAAGAAAACAGAGACATCCAGAAAAACATCAATATGATTAATAAACAAATCAGTGACATTTCGGCAAAGAAAAAAGAGCTAGAGCAGAAAAAGCAAAAACTGCTTGTTTTAAAAAAAACACAGTTAAAAATTCTTTTCTCTTTGAAAAAACAAAAAAAATTGTATTGGACAAAACTCCAGAATATGTTTAAAAAACAAAAATTTTTACAAAAAAAACTGGCCGAACTCAAAATTATAAAAAAAACGAGAATTATACCTGAAAAAATACCGCTAAACACCAATATTGAAATTTCAAAACCTTTAAACGTTAAAAAAGTGGGAAGTGCCTATTTCAGACCAAAACTTACAAGATATAGAGGCCCTAAAACAATCCCCCCTGTAAAAGGCAGAATAATTAAGAAATTCGGTTCATACATAGACCCTATTTACAAAATAAAAATTTACAACGATTCAATAACCATAAAAACACAGCCAAATTCCCTTGTAAGGACTATTTTCCCGGGTAAAGTGATATATGTCGGGAAAGACGGCGACAAAAAAATAATTTTTATTAAGCACAAAGGAAATTTATTCAGTATTTATGCAAATTTAACAAAAATATCCCCGCTTATAAAAAAAGGGAGTTATGTGAAAAAAGGCGAAGTCATAGCAAGGGTCAAAAATTCACTTGAATTTGAAGTCACATACAAAGACAGAGCTATTAATCCGCTGCAGGTAATAAATTTAAGATAAAAAAATGTAAAATTATGATAAAATACACTTTTAAAAAGGGCCCCCGATGAAAAGAATAACAAAAAGAATTTTAATAAAATTTTCAGGTGAAGCATTGGCCGGAATTGACGGCTTTGGTATAAACACAAAAATACTGAAATATCTTGCAGATGAAATAAAAAGCGTAATAAACGAAGGCTTTGAGGTTGCTATTGTTATAGGCGGAGGTAATTTTATACGCGGGGTAAGTGCGGCAAAAGACGGTATTATAAGAAGAACATCCGGCGATTATATGGGTATGCTTGCCACTGTAATTAATGCTGTTGCAATGCAGGAAGCCCTTGAAAACAATAGACTTGAAGTCAGGGTTCAAAGTGCCATTAAAATGGAGGAAATTGCAGAAAATTTTATAGTAAGACGCGCTATCAGACACCTTGAAAAAGGAAGAGTGGTAATTTTTGCCGCAGGTACGGGAAACCCTTTTTTCACAACGGACACGGCCGGGGTTTTAAGGGCCAGTGAAATAGGGGCAAGTGCAATTATAAAAGCCACAAAAGTTGACGGCATTTACGATAAAGACCCCAATAAATTTTCCGATGCCAGACTTCTAAAAGAGATAAATTACGAAGAAGCCCTAAAAGAAAACATCAGGGTAATGGACGATACGGCAATCGCCCTTGCAAGGGAAAACTCCCTTCCTATTATCGTATGCGATATGTTTAAAAAAGGAAATCTCTTAAAGATATTAAAACATGATAATGACGCAAAATATTCTATAGTAAAACAGTAAAAGGAGAAAAAAATGAGAATAGAAAAAATAAACGCCGAGGCGCTTGAGAAAGTAAATTATGACAGATTTTTATTATCACAGGCTATTGCAAAAAGAGTAAAAGAACTCATCAACGGTGCAAAACCGCTTGTAAATTTACCTAAAAAAAATATACAATACACAGAAATAGCTATACTTGAAATAGCCAAAGGCGCTTTAAAGGTTAAAGAAATTTGAAAGAAGATTTCCTAAACCTTGTTGAAAATGCAAAAAATATAAAAGATGTAAACAGAGCAAAAAAACTTTTATTATCCAAAAAAGACACACCGCTAATAAGAAAAGCCCTTGATTTCGCAATAAAAGCGCATTCAGGGCAGAAAAGAAAAAGCGGTGAGGATTATGTTGTACACCCTATACTGGTGGCTACTTTGGTTGCTTACTTTATAAATGAAGAAGTGCCTATTATCGCTGCGATTTTACATGACGTTGTAGAAGATACAGATTATACCATTTATTATATAAAAGATGAATTCGGTAACGAAATTGCTAAACTTGTGGAAGGATTAACCAAAATAGTTGAAATCAGGGGAAACTCCCTTGCCCCTTCCACTTCAAATGAAAAACTTGCAAAATCCGCCCTGACATTTAGAAAAATGATTTTAACTTCTGTTAACGATATAAGGGTTCTGATTATCAAACTCTGCGACAGACTCCACAATATGCTAACCCTCTCGGCCCTGCCACACCATAAACAAAAAAGAATAGCGGAAGAAACACTCGTGGTTTACGCTCCGATTGCCCACAGACTCGGAATTGCCACTATTAAAAACCTCATAGAGGATTTGTCTTTTAAATATTTACTACCCGAAGAATATAATAAAATAGACGAATATATAAAAAAACACAAAGAAGAGTTTCACGAAAAACTTAACTCTTTTACATTTAAAATTAGAGAATTAATGTATAAAAAAGGGTTTTTAAAAACGGATTTCGAAATTAAAAGCAGAATAAAGCATTATTATTCAATATTTTTAAAAATGCAGAGAAAAGGCATTTCCATTGAAGAAGTTCTTGATTTACTGGCTGTGAGGGTTATTGTAAAAGAGCCTATTGAATGCTATGAGACACTCGGAATTATCCATCTTAATTTCAGACCTTTAATTTCAAGATTCAAAGATTATATTGCAATTCCAAAAGAAAACGGATACCAAACCCTTCATACCACCGTATATGACGGCACATCTATAATAGAAGTTCAGATAAGAACCCAAAAAATGGACAAAAAAGCGGAATTTGGGATTGCGGCACACTGGAAATATAAACTGAACACCGATTTGCCGAATGTAAAATGGCTTGAGGATTTGAAATTCAACGAAAACATAGAAGATTTTTACGAACTCGCCAAAAACGACCTGTTCAGCGAAGACATTGTTGTTTATTCCCCGAAATTTGACACATTCACCCTTCCAAGGGGGGCCACGGCACTTGATTTTGCGTATGCCGTACACACGGATATAGGCAACAAGGCTCTTGAAGCCTATATAAATAAAAAAAGGGTTTCTTTGTTAACAGAGCTTAAAACCGGCGACATTGTAAATATAAAAACAGCCGATAACCCGATTCCAAGATGCAGCTGGATAAATTCGCTTAAAACAAGCAAGGCAAAATACGAACAAAAAAGACTTTGCAATGCCAAAGAAAAAGAGATAGACAGAAAGCTTGCCATTGCCATGCTAAAAGGCATATTTGATTTAGACACTATTAAAATAAGGGCTTTGATAAAAGCAAACGGCTTATGCGAAAATATAGGAAAAATTGTAGATGACGAAAGTTTTTTAAAAGACGTAAGTAAAAAAATATATAAAACAATAAGAAAAAGAAATATGCTTTATTTTAAAAATATTACATTAAAAGAATATATTTTCGGCAATATACGTATTCTTTCAAACAAACATATAAACGAAATTTCTTTTAATTACTGCTGCCATCCGAAATACGGTGATAAAATTTTAGGCCTACTTAACAAGAAAGAAGTTGAAATTCATCACAGATTTTGTAATAATGCCGAAAAAAAACTGGATAAAGCCGTTTTTACGGAATGGATACAAAAAGAACAAAACAGATATATTTTGGTTGTAAATTTACAAAATAAAAAAGGGGAACTTGCAAAATTTATAAATTTTTTAACAAGTTTCGGGATATTTATTCATTCCATCCATCTTGGAAATGAATCAAATAACTGTAAAGTCGAAATAGTGTTTGACGAAAAAAATTTTGATACAATAAAAGAAAAATTAAGCAAATATTACAATATAATAGAATTTGTTTCAAAAAAGGATGCCTATAATAAATAGTGAAAATGGTGAAAGTCTGCCCGGCCGATTGCAAAGCGGCGGGGTGGTGAGCGGCCATGATGACAAATGCAAAGTGAAAAAAGGAGAGATTAAATAATGAATATTGATAAAAAAGTGGAAAACGCCATAAAAGAAATACAAAGAGGAAGTGACGAAATAATAGGACTTGAAAGAATAAAAGAACATCTTAAAAACTATTTTGAAAAAGGTGAAAATTACACCATAAAAGCCGGATTTGACCCGACTGCCCCGGATTTGCATCTTGGACACACGGTACTCCTGCAAAAACTGAGGGTTTTTCAAAATTACGGCGCTATCGTTCAATTTTTAATTGGTGATTTTACAGCCCAGATAGGAGACCCGAGCGGAAAAAACAAAACAAGAAAAATGCTGACACCCGAAGAGGTTAAAAAAAATGCCGAAACATACAAAGAACAGGTATTTAAAATCTTGGATAAAGACAAAACCAAAGTTGTTTTTAACTCAGTTTGGCTCAACGGACTCGGTGCAAAAGGATTAGTCGAACTTACCACAACATACACGGTCGCAAGAATGCTTGAGCGTGATGATTTTGAAAAAAGATTTAAAAACAATGCCCCTATCGCCATAAGCGAATTTATTTATCCACTGCTCCAGGGATATGACAGCGTTGCACTTAAAAGCGATATTGAAATAGGCGGGACAGACCAGAAATTCAACCTTCTTATGGGAAGAGGGCTTCAAAAAGTATACAATGTAGGCAAAGAGCAAAGCGTAATAATGATGCCTCTTTTGGTAGGACTTGACGGAATTAATAAAATGAGTAAATCTCTTGGAAATTATATAGGAATAACCGAAGATGCAAATACAATTTTTGCAAAAGTTCTTTCAATAAGCGATGAGTTGATGTGGGATTGGTATGAGCTGTTAAGCAACAAATCAATTGAAGAAATTGAAAACTTAAAAAACGAAGTAAAAAACGGAAGAAACCCAAAAGAAATTAAAGAAATGCTTGCAATTGAAATAGTTGACAGATTTCACGGAAACGGAGCCGGAACCAAGGCAAAAGAGCATTTTGACAAAGTTCACAAAAAAGGTGAAATTCCCGAAGACATACCGACATTTGAATTAGATCCTACTGATGTGGTCGGTGCACTTACACAAACAAAACTGGCCTCTTCAAAAAGTGAGGCGAGAAGACATATAAAAGGCGGCGGAGTCAGAGTAAATTCTGAAAAAATAAATGACAATATAAATTTACAAAACGGGGAATTTATACTTCAGATAGGAAAAAGAAAATTTGCAAAAGTGAGAATCAAATGAAATTAAAGCCTCTTAAAATAGGTAAATGGGAAATAAAACATCCTATTATCCAAGGCGGTATGGGACTTGGTATCAGCTGGGACAAACTTGCCGGAAATGTAAGCAAAGAAGGCGCTCTTGGGGTTATAAGCACTGTCGGTACAGGATATTATGAAAACAAAAAATATGCAAAAGAACTGGTTGAAGGAAGGCCTTTAAATGAAAAAAATTTTTATTCCAAAGAAGGTCTGATTAAAATTTTTGAAAACGCAAGAAAAATATGTGGGAGTAATCCGCTTGGGGCAAATGTGCTTTATGCTATTAACAATTATGGAAGAGTTGTAACCGATTCATGCATTGCCGGGGCCAATATAATAATAACAGGGGCGGGGCTTCCGACAGATATGCCAGAATTTACAAAAGATTTTCCTGATGTTGCGCTTGTGCCTATAGTTTCCACTGGAAGGGCATTCAGACTGATAGCCAAAAGATGGGAAAAAAGATATAAAAGAATCCCTGATGCGGTAATTGTGGAAGGGCCTCTGAGCGGAGGACACCAGGGATTCAAATATGAAGACTGCTTTAAAGAAGAATACCAGCTTGAAAATCTGGTTCCGGATGTTAGGGAAGAAGTCGACAAATGGGATAAGAATATTCCTATTATTGCGGCCGGGGGCATATGGGATAAAAAAGATATTGAAAAATTTTTAAATTTAGGTGCAAACGGCGTTCAGATGGGGACTAGATTTGCCCTCACGTATGAATGTGACGCAAGTGAAAACTGGAAAAAAATACTTTTGAATGCAAAAAAAGAAGATATTGTTTTAATGAAATCACCTGTCGGATACCCGGCAAGGGGAATCAGAACAAAACTTATTGAACTGGTTGAAAAACAAAAAGGGCCAAAAATTAAATGTATATCAAACTGTGTTTTTCCGTGCCACAGAGGTGAAGAGGCAAAAAAAGTGGGGTACTGTATTGCAGACAGACTTGCGGACGGATACCTCGGTGATGAAAATTTAGGACTTTTTTTCAGCGGTGCTTACGCATATAAAACCGATAAATTAATTCATGTAAAAGATTTGATAAAAGAGCTCACTCAAGAATGAAATTTATTTTGATATTTCTTTTTTCTTTTCTTTTCGCCTGTAACACCTCTTCTGTAAACAGCGCATACAAAGATTATTACAAATATCAGCAGCTTTATATTTCCTCTATACTTGATAATAATAAAAAACAGGAAATCAAAGCCCTTAAAAACTTGATTGAATGCGGAAAATATTTGAATTTTGACGTAAAAGAATATGAAAACAAATATAAAAGACTCTACCAAAAGCCAAAAGTTATTAAAAAATCAAAAAAAGAAGATATTACACCAAATAACAGACCAAAAAAAAATTATATAAAAATTATATCTTCAAATCCTTTTATAATTACTTTACCGGCCAATAAGGTAAAACATTTTATTTTAAAAAAATATATTAATGTTTTCGATATCCCAAATGCTGTTATTTCAAAACCTTTTTCAAAAAAAATAAAAAATATAAAAATAAAAACGGCGCAGTTCAATAAAATTACGGTAAGAGTGGTCATTTATTCAAAAAAAATCAAATATAAAATAGAAAATAAAAAATTAATTATCTATTTAACAGACAATAAAAAGCAAAAAATGAAAACACTTGTTATGCCAAAAGCATTCAGACAAAAAATTATAGTAATTGACCCGGGACACGGGGGGAAAGACAGCGGGGGAATAGGAATCGGCCACAGAATGGAAAAAATTGCGGTTTTGAAAATAGCAAAGTATTTATATAATGATTTAAAAAAAATGGGTTACATTGTATATCTGACCAGACACGGAGATTATTTTATCCCTTTAAGAGACAGAACACATTTTGCAAACACCCATCACGCGGATTTATTTATTTCCATTCACTGTAATATTACGCCTGATCATTCTTTAAGCACAAAAGGGGTGACAACGTATTTTCTCTCCCCTACCCGTGACAAACGTTCTATTTCGGTGGCAAAAATAGAAAACAAAGGGGTAAAAGGTCTTAATTATCTTGACCAAAATGTAATTTTGGGGTTTTTAAATCATGACAGAATAATAGCGTCTCAAAAGTTTGCCATAGACGTTCAGGCGGGGGTTTTATATTCATTAAGAAAAAAATACAAAGACGTTATAGATAGAGGCGTAAGGCCCGCACCTTTTTGGGTGTTAGTCGGAACCCAAATGCCTGCTATTCTCATAGAAACAGGTTTTTTAACAAACCCCTTGGAAGCCAAAAGACTTTTTGATCCTACTTATGAACAGTATCTTGCAAAAGGAATCGCAATGGGGATATATAATTATTTCAGAAAAAACCCTTAAACTATGAGCTCAAATTCTTCTTTTTCAAAATTATAATTGTAAACTTCACCTGTCTCAATTATATAATACCAGCCAAAAATTTTGAGTTTTCCCTCTTTAAACCGTTTTTCAACAAACGGATAGGTTGTTAAATTGTCTATCTGTTTTAAAATATTCAAATGCTCTATTTCCCATTCCCTAAAAGCTGTATCTTCAATATGTTCCACACTTTTTTTCACATCATCAAGCAGACTCAGCCATTTTTTAACAATAGGAAGTTTGTTTAATTTTTCCTCATCATAAAAGAGAGCCTTTAAACCTCCGCAGTTACTGTGCCCGCAAACCACAATATTTCTGACTTCCAGATACTCTACCGCATATTCAAGTGCACTTGCCGTACATTTGTAAGCAGTTTCACCGCTTGCCTTATAGGGGGGAATAACATTTGCAATATTTCTTACTACAAAAAGCTCACCGGGAAGCGTTTTAGTAATTACATTCGGCACTACCCTGCTGTCGCTGCACCCGACAAAAAAAGTATGGGGATTCTGGCCTTTTTTTAATTCATTAAAAAGTTTTTTATGGGATTCAAAATCCTCTTTTTTAAATTCTTTTACCCCCTGAAAAAGTTTAGTTGCCATTTTTTCTCCTTTTTTTAATTTTATTCTCCAAGAACGTATTCAAGCTCATAAATATTATTTATGATATATTCAAAATCTTCCAGATTTTCATTATCGGAAGCAATCAGCAGTTTGTCGTTTTCCTGAATTTCCGTATCGGGGCTCGGCATAAGAATAATATTCTCACCCCTTTTCAAAAGCAGATAAACAATATGTAAAAGTTCGTTTCTGTTTTCCCTTGATTTTCTAATATCGCCTAATGTAATTTTTCTTTTTTGAAGTTTTAACATAAGGGCGTATGCATTCTCTTTATTTATTGTGATTTCGTAATAAAGAGGGTCGTCCCCCGCTATGTTTCTTAACATATTAACTATTACCTCGGCCCAGCTGTTTTCTTTTTTTCTTATTTCATTAATAAAAGAGTCCACCAAAGGCCTGGAAATATTTGTAATTGTATATTCGGCCGTAATTTTTTCCAAAACATAGATTCTGTCAATTTTAGCAGCCTGAAAAATAGTAATATCATCCAGGGAATTTTCCCTTGCAATAGTATATATGGACGGATTTAATTTTTTTGCTTTGTTAATAATAGTTAAATTCAATAAATCGTTATTGGTAGCGGCGATTATAGCCTGTGTATTTTTAATATCTAATTTTTCAAGTAATTTTCTGTCTTCTTCATCTCCAAAAATTACCGTTCCTTTTTCTTTTTCATAATTTTCTGTTTCTATTTTTAAAATATCAAACTGCATATTCGCTCTTTTTAATCCGTTTTCCAAAGCCTGTCCCATCCTTCCGTATCCGCAAATCAGATATTTGCCTTTGGGTAAAAAATCATTTTTTTCCAACATTAATTTATGCCCGAAAGCCCAAAGTTCCAAAAGCCATATATACGGTTTGGTGAGATTCAGAAAAATCCTTTCTGAAATTATTTTAAAAGGATTTTTAATATATTTAATCCCAAGTGATTTATAATAATCCTCCTGACTTTTTGAAGTGGCTTTTACAATTAAATCAACATTTGGATTTAATAGTTTACATATTGTGGCTATTTGCATATTTTTTGCATCATTTTCAAAAAGAGATATAACGCCCCTGCAGTATTTTGACTCTATTCCTGCATATTTTAAAATAATTTCATTTGTAGCGTCTCCGGCAATAGCAGGCACAATCGGATTGAAATTTTCCAAATTCAGTTCATCTGTTTTAACTTCACTTTTGTCTATAACAACAAATCTAAAATCTGAATTGTTTATAATCTCTTTTGTAATTCTGTTATATCCCAAAACAATAAAAAACTCTTCCCTTAAAGATTTTACCTGTTTAATAAATTTTCCTATATTAATAGCCTTTTTAAGTGATTCGTCCTGAATCAGCGCCACAATGGTTCCTATTGCATAAAACCATCCAATAACCGTTAAATATATTGAAAAAGTCACCCACAGTTTCTGAGGATATGTAAAAGCATACGGACCTTCCCCGAATCCTATGGTAGTAGCCATATAACTTACAAAATAAAACGCATCGAAAAAATTAAGATGATAAATATGCCCCTGATTATCCACCGCAGGAATTAACATAAGCCCTGCTATAGAAATGGAAAAGGTAAGCAGTAAAACCAGAAAAGGAGCCCTTAATTTTTTTAAAATAATCCAGATTGCCTGATTATTCATTTTTATCTTTTTGATTTAATGGTATCAGCCATAAATAAAATAACAGAAACAATATTTGCAAGCAGTGCTCCTCCTGATAGTGACACTATTGTAACTGCAGTCGTGACATCAAAATTTTTAAAACCGTAAAGTGATACAGCCCAAACCACGGATGAAAGTATAAGCTGTAAATCAGCAACCAGACTTGTTGCAAGCAAAACAGCTCCTAGCTGAGTTTTATCACCCAGTTTCATTGTCGTGGCGACTAAATTTACAATAATTGCAAAAAAAAGCTCCCAGGCGCTGTGCTGCTCAATTACAGTGGGGTCACCGTAAAAAAACCCGAAATTGATGGTCATGGCAAGAATAAAGAAAAATCCGGAAATAATTTTATACATATTCATTTGCAACCTTTTTTATTTTCTATTATTATCATACTCTTTCAGATAAAAAAGGTCGTTTTTTATTAATTTTTATTTAATTTTTTGTAACTTTTTGTAACAGTTTTTCTACCGTAGCCACAGTTTTTTGAATTGATTTTATATTTACCCTTTCTCTTACTGAATGCGGATTTTCTATGACAGGACCTATTGATGCCATGGAAACGTCTGGAAATTTATTTTTAAGCACGGCACATTCAAGCCCGGCGTGTATAACCTTAAAATCAAAATTTGTAAGTTCTTTTAGCATTTCGGCAAGCTTGCTGATTTCAGGTTTCCATGCAGGATATTCTCCTTCAAATTTAATTTCAGCCCCTCCTGCTTTGGATTTTAAATATTCTTTTACCTCATCTAAAGCTTCATTTGAATTGGCACGCAGGGAGAGGTTTATTTTTTCATTTTCAACTGTTGCTAAATTAATTGATTTATTTACGACATTAAATTCAAAGTCATATTCCAAAACCCCGTGAGGCAGATTTTTTAAAAATTTTATATAATCCCCGTCAAAAATTTCTGTTTCTCTGCCGTAACTGTTTTCAAAAAATTCTTTTGCCTTCGCGCTTTTGGCAATGGAGTTTCTCCTTTCCCCTCCCCTAATTTCCGCAACTTCATTTACATCAAAAGCCAGCTCTTTAATGGCGTTGGGTATATTTTTGTGTATATCAACCCCGCTGTGACCACCTGGGAGATTATCTATACTGATATCGGCTAAAAAGCCTTTCTTTTTTACCCTCTTTAAAGGATAGTTTATAACAGCGTCAACCCCTCCGGCACATCCTATATAAATATTTTCATCTTCGCTGTCAAAATTAAGAAGATATGGGGAATTTATTTTAAGTTCTAAATTAAACGCCCCGATAAGTCCTATTTCCTCGTCATTAGTAAAAAGATATTCGATATTTTTATATTTTTTCATTAAATAAAGCATAATTGCCACACCTATTCCGTTATCAGCCCCGAGTGATGAGTTTTTAGCACATATCCATTCTCCGTCACTTTCAATTTCAATATCCGGAGCTTTTCCAACACATACCATATCTATATGGGACTGTAGACAAATAACAGGTTTTTCACTGAAAGCCAAAATATTTCCCGCTTTATCCACTTTTACACAATAACCCTGTGTTTTTGCATATTCAATAATAAATTCTCTTAATTTTTCTGTTTTACCGCTGCAATGGGGAATTTTTGTTATTTTTTCAAATATTTTAAGCACTTCCATTTTTATCCTTTGGTATAATTTAAAAAAAGGTTTTTTTATGAAATATCTATTGATTATATTACCATTTTTTTTCCTTGGATGTGTAAATAAAGAGGGAGTTTCTTTGAATTATTATCCTCAGTGTCACGAAAATTATGATTTATATGGAGTATATTATAAAAAATGCGATAACAATATATATAATTTCAAACATAAAAAGAAAAAAATATGTCTAAACTGCAATTAATGGAGAATGTATAATGGATAATAAATTAAATATTGAAGATATACTAAAAGAAAGGCAAAAATGGTTTGAATGGAAAAATATAAAACCGATTTATGAAAAAGTAGCCAAGTTTCAAGTTCCAAGCTCCAAGTATATATTAGATGATGTAATTAAAATTGAAACTGAAAAAGATGATAAAGAAATTTTAGAAATAGCAAAGATGCTAAAGCCCTGGAGAAAAGGGCCGTTTAAAATAAACGATATTTTTATAGATACAGAATGGAAAAGTTATATAAAATGGAATATTATTAAACCTTATCTACATTTAGAAAATAAGGACATTTTAGACGTTGGGGGAAACAACGGATATTATGCTTTTAGAATGCTTGAAATGAATCCTAAAAGTATAGAAATATTTGACCCAAGTGCTTTATTTAATCTTCAATTTGAATTTATAAACAAATTTATAAAAAGCGATATTTCATATAAACTATTAGGAGTGGAACATATCCCATTATATAATAAAAAATTTGACACTATATTTTGTATGGGTGTTTTGTATCACAGACCCGACCCTATTACAATGCTAAAAGAATTAAAAAAAGGACTAAAGGAAAAAGGAGAGGTTATTTTGGATACCCTTATTATTGAAGGAGAAGAAGAAATCGCCCTAAGTCCCGTAAGATATGCAAAAATGAAAAATGTTTATTTTATACCTACTTTAAAAACGCTTTATAACTGGCTAAAAAAAGCAAAATTTAAAAATATAGAATTTTTAGGGAAAAGATACACAACTACTAAAGAACAGCGTAAAACTGAATGGATTGAAGGTGAAAGTTTAAATCATTTTTTGAGTATTGATCAAAGTAAAACAATAGAGGGGTATCCACCCCCCTTGCGCGTATATTTAAAACTGAAAAATTAATTTTCTGGCGAACTTTTAAAAAGTAAAACATACATTATAACAACAAAAGCTAAAGCTGTAATAAATGCACTTGATAAAACTGTTCCAAAACCCATAACTTCTCCTTTTTTTAAAGATATAGTAAAATTATACAAAAAAGGAATTAAATGTCAAAACATTTAACTCATACAAAAGATTTAAAAAAAGATGAAATATTACAAATATTCACATATGCGAAAAATTTTTTAGATGAAAAAAAAAGAGACGATTTAAAAGGCAAACTGATTATAAATATTTTTTTTGAAAATTCCACCCGTACAAGAAGTAGCTTTGAAATTGCAGCAAAAAGATTAGGTGCTGATGTGGTTAACCTGGATGTGGCAAGAAGTTCAACTGCAAAAGGAGAAACTTTATACGATACCGCTGCAAACCTTGATGCTATGGGACCAGATGCAATTGTGGTAAGACACAACCGATCAGGTGTTCCAAAAATTCTCTCACGTTATGTTAAATGCTCCATTATCAATGCGGGCGACGGAGCCCACCAGCATCCCACCCAGGGGCTTCTTGATTTGTTTACATTGCTTCAAAGATGGAATTCACTTGAAGGCAAAACAATATCAATCGTAGGGGATATCAGAAATTCAAGGGTTGCAAATTCCGATATTGAACTCTTTAGTAGGTTTGGGGCAAATGTTATTTTAGTGGGTCCCCCTCAGTTTTTACCAAAAACACATTTAAAAACTACATATAATTTAAAAGAGGCAATTGAAAAAAGTGATGCAATAATCAGTCTTAGAACCCAGACTGAAAGACATCAAAACGCCACATTTGCTTCTCTTGAAGATTATGCCCAGAATTTTAAAATTACAAAAGAATTAATTAAAGATAAAAATATCTTTATAATGCATCCGGGGCCTGTTCACAGAAATATAGATATTGATGATGAAGTGTTGAGAGATAAAAGATGTTTGGTGCTTGAGCAGGTAAAAAACGGTGTTGCGGTGAGAATGGGAATACTTAAATATTTGTTAAGTTAAATAAAAAATGAAATTTTTTTTAATAGATTTTGACGGAAATATTTTTATTGATGAAGTTAAAAATTTAAAAAATATCTATTTTACTTTTCCTAATTTTAAATTACTGCCTAAAAAACCTGAAAAAAAAGAACTTATTTTTAAAAAATATCCGATAAGTTTTGATAGATACAAAAAAGCTTTCAATGAAGTAATTGAAGAAATTAAAAACGGAAACACATATCTTTTAAACCTTACATTTCCTACAAAAATTCAGACAAACTGGGATTTATTAAGCATATTTTACTGGGCAAAAGCCCCTTTTAAATTATATTTTAAAAATAAATTTGTATGTTTTTCTCCTGAAAGATTTATAAAAATAAAAAATAACAAAATATATACATACCCTATGAAAGGTACAATTGAAGCCCATATTCCACAGGCAAAAAAACTTATATTAAATAATGAAAAAGAGATGGCCGAACATACCATGGTTGTAGATTTATTAAGAAATGATTTAGGTATTATTGGAAAAAATATAAAAGTAAATAAATTCCGCTTTATCGATAAAATAAAAGCAGGAGATAAAGAACTCTTGCAGGTTAGCAGCGAAATCGAAGCGACATTAAATAACTGGCAGAAAAACTGGCTTGAAATGATTTTAAAAATACTTCCTGCCGGCAGTATAAGCGGCACACCAAAGAAAAAAACCGTTGAAATTATAAAAAGGATTGAAGGTTACGAAAGAGGTTTTTATACCGGAATTTTTGGGATTACTGATGAAAAAACATTTCTTGAGAGCGCCGTAATAATTCGTTATATTGAAAAACCAAGCTCACAACCCACTACTCACAACTCACAACTCACCACTCACTATTCACTACTCACTACTCACTATATATATAAAAGCGGCGGCGGAATAACAATAGACAGCAATATAAAACAAGAATATGAAGAGATGATTAATAAAGTTTACATTCCGCTTTAAAAAAGAAAAAAAGGAGAAAATTAGCATGAGTATGAAGTTATAAATTCATACGGATGCGGTCTTCCTTCAATTGGAATAATTTCTGTTTCGTATTTGTAATCAATATATGTTTTTATAAATTCGTCGCTGAATACCTGTGTTCCGTCTTTTAGTTTTGCTTTTAAAAAGCTATCGGGATTTTTAAGTTCGTCTTCAACGGCATAAATAGCTTCTCTTAAAGTCGCTGGAAGCGTTCTTATTCCCCTCTCTTTGATTTCATCAAGACTAAGTTCAAACAAATCTTCATTTAAAGGTTCTTTTGCCGCATCATAAATTTCAAGATTATTTTTAATTCCGTCAAGTCCGGCCAACATCATTACCGTAAATGCCAAATAAGGGTTTGAGGTACTGTCAGGGAATCTGAATTCTGTTCTTACAGATTTTTCACCTGCACCCCACGGAATTCTGCAGCTTGCGCTTCTGTTTTTTGCACTGAAAGCCAAAATATTAGGCGTTTCAAATCCAGGTTGAAGTCTTTTGTATGAATTCATAGAAGCGTTTGTAAACGCAGCAACCGCATTCGCATGTTCGAACACACCCGCTATATATTTTTTAGCCACATCGCTTAAATGTGCATATCCGTTGGCGTCATAGAAAAGATTTTTACCGTTTTTCCATAAAGACTGGTGCGTATGCATTCCGTTACCGTTATCTCCGTATAAAGGTTTTGGCATAAATGTGGCTGTTTTTCCGTTTAAATGGGCAACCATTTTTACAACATATTTAAGTTTTTGAACATTGTCCCCAGCTTCTACCAATGTTCCGAATTTAACACCTATTTCTCCCTGAGCCTGTCCGACTTCATGGTGAACAACGAATGTTTCAAGTCCTACTTCTTTTAAAACTTTCACCATTTCAGCTCTTAAATCCATCATGGAATCAACCGGTGGCACCGGAAAGTATCCTCCTTTTGTTCTCGGTCTGTGACCAATATTCAGTTCATCTCCAAAATCTGCATAGTCATTCCATACACCCTCACTGCTATCAACTTCGTAGCACTGGGAGTTGATTTCATCTCTGATAATTACATTATCAAACACAAAAAATTCATTTTCAGGGCCGAAATAAGCCGCATCCGCAATACCCTGCTCTTCCATATATTTTAATGCGTTTTTTGCAATGCTTCTAGGACATTTTTCATATGGAGTCCCGTCTGTATTTAAAACATCACAAAAAACAACCATTGTAGGGTCAGCTGTGAAAGGATCCACAAAATGTGTTCCTATTTCAAAATCCGGTTTTAAAATCATATCTGAATTGTTAATAGGCTGCCATGCAGGAATTGAACTTCCGTCAAAAGGAATACCGTGTGTCAACACTTCAGCATCAATGCTGTCTATGTCATAAGCCACATGATGCAACACCCCTTTTATATCTGTAAATCTGAAATCGATAAATTCTATCTCTTTTTCTTTGCATTCTTGTAAAAATTTTTTTGCGTTTTCCATTTGCTCTCCTTTTTTGTTTTTAGTATTATACTTTAAATAAAATTTAAAGTGAAAAATTTTTTGTATAAATTTTAATCAATGGAGAAAAAATGGAATTTATTGAAACAGTTTTAGTTAAAAACGGAAAAATTCAAAATTTAAATTATCATCTAAAAAGAATGGAAAAAACACTTAAACATTTTTTTAATAGTGAAAAATTAAAAATTAAAAGTGAAAAGTTAAATTTTAATGATTTAGATAATGCAAGAGTAAGAATAACATATTCATATGATGGAATAAGAAATATTGAAGTTTTTCCAATAAAAAAAAGAAATTTTAGAAAATTTAAAATTGTAGAAATTGGTTTTAATTATCCTTTTAAATATAAAAACAGAAAAGCATTTTCCATTCTCCACTCTACATTTTCCATTGATTTTGATGAATTTATTTTAGTAAAAAACTCTCTTATAACCGATACCACCATTTCAAATCTCGCTTTTTTTACGGGAAGTGAATGGATAACACCAAAATATCCTTTGCTAAAAGGCACAAAAAGGCAAGAGCTGCTTGAAAAAGGATTAATAAAAAAAGAAAATATTCATATTTACGATTTGCTTTATTTTAAAAAAATGGCAATGATCAATGCAATTTTGGGATTTAAGGAAATAGAGGAATTTGATATAATTAGATAAAAAAGGATAAAAATGAACTGGGATTTAAGTGCACTATTTAATTCAATACCCGAAGCCGAAGAATTTTTAAAAGAGGCTTCTTTCAGGGCGGCGGATTTTGAAAAAAAATATAAAAACAGACTTTATACATTATCCGCCGATGAATTTATTGAGGTCTTAAAGGAATACGAAGATATTCTGGAAAATATAGGAAGAAGTTTAACTTATATATATCTTATATTTGCAACCGATACAAGTAAAGGGAGTTTTTTATCAAAATTTCAGGAAATTGCCACAAAAGCACAGGAACATCTGGTTTTTTTTGAGCTTGAATTTATTCATCTCCCTATTGATAAACAGCAAAAATTTATTGATAATTCGGGAATTTACAAATATTATTTAATTCATTTGCAAGAAGAAAGTTATTATAAACTAAGTGAAAAAGAAGAAAAAATATTAATGAAAAAAGATTTGACAAGCTCTTCGGCGTTTTCCAGGCTATTTGATGAGCATTTAAGCAAACTTAAATTCTTTTTTGACGGCAAATATCTGAGCGAAGAAGAAATATTAAGCAAACTCTATTCACCTGAGAGAAATGAAAGAAAAAAGGCACAAATCGCCCTTACACTCGGACTCAAACCCCATCAGCATATTTTAGCCTATATTTACAATCAGATAAAAAAAGACTGGAAAATAGAATATGTGGAAATCAGGGGATATGAAAACATCGAAGCTCCGAGACATTTAAGTAACAGAGTTTCTAAAAAAAGTGTTGACGCTTTGGTTAATACGGTTAATGAAAACACATGGATTGTGGAAAAATATTACAGTATTAAAAAACAGCTCCTCGGTTTAGATAAACTTTACGATTATGACAGATACGCCCCTTTGAATATAAAAGAAAAAGAAATTACTTTTGATGAAGCCAAAAATTTGGTGCTTGAGAGTTTCAAAGATTTTTCGGACACTTTTTATGAAATTGCCAAAAAAGCGTTCGAAGAAAAATGGATTGACGTATATCCAAAAGAAGGCAAAAGAGGAGGTGCGTTTTCCCACTCGGCCACACCAAAAGCGCATCCGTATGTACTTCTTAATTTCACTTCCCAAAGAAGGGATGTATTTACGCTTGCTCACGAATTAGGCCATGCAATTCATCAATATCTCTCACGGGAAGTCGGATATATCAATCAGGACACACCCCTTACAACGGCGGAGACTGCAAGCATTTTTTCTGAAATGCTTTTATTTGAAAAAATTAAAAATTCACTCACAAAAGAAGAGTTAATCGGGGTTTATGCAGGTAAACTCGAAGATATTTTTGCCACACTTTTTAGACAGATTGTATTTACAAATTTCGAAAGAAAAGTACATGAAGCCGATGAATTATCCGAAGAAGAATATAATAAATTATGGATGGAAGAAAATAAAAAAATGTTTAAAGAGAGCGTAACACTTACCAAAAATTATGAAATCTGGTGGAGTTATATCCCTCATTTTATTCATTCCCCGTTTTACTGCTATGCTTATTCATATGCCCAGCTGCTTGTTCTTACACTGTTTAAATTAAATAAAGAGGGATTTAATAATTTTGAAGAAAAATATATTAAATTCCTCTCCCAGGGGGGAAGCATACCTCCGAAAAAACAGCTGGAAATGTTTGATCTGAATATAGAAGATGAAAGTTTCTGGCAAAACGGAATTGAATTCGTAAAAGATATGTTAAACGAATTTGAAAGGCTTATAGATGATAATTGAAACACGGGAATTTAGAAATTTAAAAACAAAACATGCAAAAGAAATTTTATCTCTTTTGCTTGAAATAAACAGACCTTTTAATATCTTATGCTCTTTAAACGGCATAAACTTTAATCCTGCCCTTCCGGAACATATCTCAAGTGTATTTAAAGAGGTAATAATATTTACTTTGGCAAATTATACACTCGAAAGTTCATATATCGAAAATGAAAAATTAATTTTCGAAGCCGGATTCGGAGAAGAGAATTTCGGAAGTGTTGTAAGCGTTCCTGTTGAAAATATTATTCAAATAACCGAAGGGGAATCTCCTTTATTTATAAATATTGCCGCCACGCTTCCAAAACCGCAAAAGCCGAAAAATCCGTTTGCAATAAATCCGAGAAATAAAAAATTTATTGATGAATAAAATTTAAAATAGCTTCTATTTCTTTTGTTTTTTCCCTGTATGCAACATATGTTTTTCTTTTTAGATTCATATCTTTTATTTTTGAAGCAAACAATTTTTTATTTTTAAGCTCCCCTTTGATAACCGATTTCGAAATAATGGAAACTACCTGCTCGGATGAATTTAAAACCGTGTATTTTAAAGCTGTGGAATTATGAACAACGCTTATAATATTTAACATATCGCACTCAAATTCCTTAGCTTCAAACATTTTTTTCACAAACTCCCTCGTAGAGGAATTTGGCTCCCTGCATATCATTTTATATTTTTTAAGTTCATCAATACTTATTTTGGGAGGAAGCGGTTTATTGGAAAAAACAACCAGTTCATCTTCTATCCATTCTTCATAAAAAAGAGAGTTTTTATTCTTTTTGGTAACAAACGCCAAATCCAGAGCTTTTTTTTCCACATCTTCCAATAATTCATTATTGCTTTTAATAATCAGATTAATATCTTTGTTTATTAAAGACTGAAAATATTTAATACATTCAGGCAGATTATAATTACCAACAGTAGGGGACGCACCTATCAAAAAAGGTGTATCCATTTTTTTGAATTCTTTAATTTTTTTTTCAAAATTATTTAAAAATTTTTCAAAATCCCTGGCATATTTTAAAAATTCCTGACCTTCTTTTGTAAGCAGAACGCCAGTTTTTTTTCTTTCAAAAAGACTCACACCCAAAAAATCTTCCAAAATTCTTATCTGCTGTGTAACCGCCGGCTGGGAAATCCCCAAAACCCTGCTTGCTTTTGAAAACGAAGACTCTTTGTAAATAACCAAAAAAGTATATATTTTGTCCAAATATTTAATGCTCATACTTTTCCTTTAAATATAATAAAAAATTATAACATAATAAAAATTAAATTATAAATTAATTTTTTATTTTTTTATAAAAATTTGTTATAATTAATAAAAAAAGGCAAATTTTGTATTTTTTAGAAGAATTAAACGAAGAACAGAAAAAAGCCGCAACACATATCGACGGGGCATTACTGATACTTGCGGGTGCCGGAAGCGGAAAAACAAAAACGCTTACAACGCGCCTTGCTTATCTGCTCTCTTTGGGAATAGACCCCGCAAACACACTCACACTCACTTTTACAAACAAAGCCGCCGCGGAAATGAGAGAGAGGGCTTTAAACATGGTCGGAGAAAACATAGCACATCCGCCGCTGCTCGTAACTTTTCATAAATTCGGACTGATGTTTTTAAGACTGTATATATATTTATTAAACAGAGACAATAATTTTGTAATAATAGACACAGACGACCAGAAAAAAATAATAAAATCCATCTCCAACGATCTGCCGGCAAATTTTATCAGTAAAGAAATAAGTAAATATAAAAATTCCTTTCTTAATCCGGATGAGGTTTTTTCGCTTGCAAACGACACCACTTATAAAAAACTCGCTTATATTTATGATAAATATCAAAAATATTTGCTTGAAAACAATCTGGTTGATTTTGACGATTTACTGCTTTTACCTTTTGACATTTTACATAACAATGAAGATTTATGCTCCGAAATTTCAGACAAATATCAGTATATAATGGTGGATGAATATCAGGATACAAATGAAATACAGCTTCTTTTATTAAAAAAACTCTGCATTAATCACAATAATATCTGTGTGGTTGGAGACGACGACCAGTCAATTTACGGATTCAGGGGGGCAAACCACAAAAATATTTTAAATTTCGAAAAAGACTTCAGGGCAAAAGTCGTCAAACTTCAGATAAATTACCGCTCAACCAATCAAATACTCGAAGCAGCCAATAATTTAATAAGCTACAATAAACAAAGATACGGTAAAAAACTTATTTCGGCAAACGGAGACGGAGACGGTGTTGAAATAATTGCCAGCTACAATGAAATCGCCGAAGGAGAAGAAATAGCGAAAAGAATAAAAAAGTTGATTGAAAACGGGGTAAGCCCAAGGGAAATAGCCGTTCTTTACAGAATTAACGCACTTTCACGCTCAATTGAAGACGCTCTTAGAAGTTACGGCATAGTTTACAAACTTGTGGGAGGTATGAAATTTTATGAAAGAGAAGAAATAAAAGATTTAATAAGCTATTTAAGACTTATAGTAAATTCCCATGATGAATACTCTTTTAAAAGAGTGGTAAACAAGCCCAAAAGGGGTATAGGAAAAGCTACAATACTTAAAATTGAACAAAGAAAGGGCGATAAAAGCTATATTGAATTTATAAAAGAGGACAATCTGGAATTTTTGAGTAAAAAAACAGCCAAATCATTAAAAGATTTCGCATCTTTTCTTGAAATGCTTTCAAAACAAAATATTGATGAAATTCCTGAGATTCTGGAAGAAATTATTGATTTTAGCAATTCTTACAAAGATGAAGACAAAAAAAGAAATGTTGAAGAATTTTACGGAACAATGAGGGATAAAAAAGATTTGAATATAAGAGAATTTTTAAACGAACTTTCCCTTGAAAGCGACCAGGATAAAATTACCAATGAAATGATAAACGTAATGACTATCCATGCAAGTAAAGGATTGGAGTTTGACCATATTTTTGTTATAGGTTTGGAAGAAGGATTTTTCCCGCTTAGCGATGCTGATATAGAAGAAGAAAGAAGACTTGCTTATGTAGCATTCACAAGAGCCAGAAAAAAACTGACATTATCTTACACCCAAAGCAGATATGTAAGAGGTTCAAGAAGCCATGTCCAAAAAAGCAGATTTTTAACTGAAGCAGGCTTGATTAAAGGAGAAAGGGTAAATTTAAAAGAAAGCAGCGGAATAAAAAACGGCACCCTTGTCAAACATAAAGTATTCGGAACCGGAAGAATCATAGGAATAAATAAAGCGGGAAACAAAACAAAACTTAAAATAGATTTTGGTGGAAGTGTCAGGGAAATATTAAGCGACTTTGTGGAAAAAGCGTAAAAAATAGTAAGTAGTGAAAATGGTGAGTAGTGAGTGCAATAATTTGTTGTTTGTGGCTAAAAAACCAAGTTTCATAAGTTCAAACAAATTTTTAAATCAATTAAAAAGAAAATACGGCATTAAAAAAATGGGATTTTCCGGAACGCTTGACCCGTTTGCATGCGGCAGCCTTATTATTGCCACGGGTCAGTATACAAAACTGTTCAGATTCCTAAAAAAAACTCCAAAAACATATATTGCTTCGTTATTGCTCGGAGCCTATTCCCCCTCCCTTGATATAGAAAAAATTGAAAAAATTGAAAATGTTGAAAAATTAGAAATTGAGAAAATAAAACAAGTTTTAAATTCATTCAAAGGCAGGCAATTTCAGTCTCCGCCCCGTTACTCAGCAAAAAAAATAAACGGGATTAGGGCATATAAACTAATGGAAAATGAAAAATGGAAAATGAAAAATGATGAATTTTTGGATAAAGAAATTCAAATAAAAATTTTTGACATAGAGCTAATTAATTATTCACATCCGTTTATTACGTTTAAAGCAAGTGTAAGTGAGGGGACGTATATCCGAACGTTAGGATATGATATTGCCGAAAAATTAGGAACTGTTGGAAGCTTAACATATCTTGAAAGAGTAAATGAGGGTAAATTTTTTTATGAATGCGAAAAAAAATTAAATCCTCTTGAATATTTAAATGTAGAAGAAAATTTTTATTTAAATGATATAAATAATTTGTTACTTGGTAAAAAATTAAATAAAAATGATTTTAAAATTCAAAAAAACGGTATTTATTTTGTGACATATGATAAATATTTTGCTATTATTGAAATTAACGAAGAAGTAAAATATATCTTAAACAGGATTGAATTATGTTAGTAATATCAAGAAAAGAAAACGAAAGAATAAAAATAGGAGACGATATTGAAATTGTAATAGTTTCAATAGATAAAAATCAGGTTAAAATAGGAATCCAGGCTCCGAGAAATAAAACTATATTAAGAAGCGAACTGATTGAAGAGGTGAAAGAGCAGAATTTAAAAGCGGCAGGTAATAAATTAGAAGATATTAAAAATCTTTCAAAGGTTATTAATGAAAATTAAAGCATATGCAAAAGTAAATATTTTTTTAAAAATAGTGGGATTTGACGGATATTATCATTTATTAAAATCAAGATTTATGAGAGTAAAAAATCTATATGATGAAATAGAAATAATTGAAGCTGATAAATTTAATATTGTGGGGGATATAAACTGCGTTTTAAGAGACAACAGTGTATTCAAAGCCTATGTTGAATTAACAAAAACCTATCCCGAGATTAAAAAATTTTTTATTGGAAAAGAGATCAGAATCCATAAAAAAATTCCAGAAATGGCGGGACTAGGAGGAGGCAGCAGCGATGCGGCCGCATTTTTACTTTTGGCAAACAAAGCTTTTAATTTAAACCTCTCCACCAAAGAACTGGTTGAAATTGGTAAAAAAATAGGAAGCGATGTCGCTTTCTTTTTATATGATGTGGACACGGCAAATGTTTACGGAAGGGGCGAAACAGTTGAACCGGTTGAAGAAAAAAGTTTTGACATAGAAGTTTTTACACCTCCCGTTGAATGTTCAACCCCAAAAGTCTATAAAATCTATAAAGAAAATTTTTTCAATCCCAAAGACAGCGACTTTGACAAAATTTCCACACAGAAATTATTATCATCAAAACACCCTGCTGAGCTTAATGATTTATTAATGCCGGCTCTTACAATTTACCCTGAACTTAACAAATATAAAGATTTTGGATTTTTCAGCGGAAGCGGCAGCAGTTTTTTTAAAATTCCCGGAGAAGGGAATTAATTAAAACTGGTCTAAAATAACAGGTTCTTTTACTTTTCCTGCTTTCTTCAAACCTTTGAATCCTCCAAACTCTGTAACTTTGTTAACAACTGAATATCCTGAATTAAGCCATCCGTTGATACCGCCTCTTAAAACATAAATGTTCTTTTTAGGAAAATTAAACCATTTAACAAGTTCCGCTCCGGCCAATACCGCCCTGTGGCCTGTTGCACATACAAAAACATAAACATTATTTTTTTTCAAACCGCCCATTGCTGCATAAATGGCAACATCCCCTCTTGGATATTCGTCATAATCCGGCCAGTCTATTTCTCCGCCTTTCATTTCGTCAACGCTTCTTACATCAACAATTGTAAAATCTTTGTCTTCATCAATCCATTTTTTAAGCTCATCAGGCGTAATGTAATTTATATATTTTTCATAATAATGGCATTCAGCATTGAATTCTTTAACCATAGGGCCTGCACCTTTTATAGTGTCGGCAAGTTTAAAAGTGTGTGCAAACATAAAAGAAGCTGCAATTAATGATAATCCTAAAATTCTTCCAAGTTTCATTTTATTCTCCTTAATTTGATTTTTATTTCATAATGAATTATAATTCATAATGAATTTTAAAAATGTCAGGAGTCTGACAAAAAAGGAATTTTATGCCAAATTGCAGAATATTGATAGAATCAAAAGATATAGAAAAAATTTTGAAATCAGACTATTTTGACAATATTCCCAAAAGATATCTTAAAAAAAATGAAATATGTTTTCCAAATAGCGAACGTATTTTAATTATTAAAAAAGGTAAAATCAAAGTAACATATTATAATAATGAAAAAGAAATAACGCTATATTATCTATGCAAAAACAATATGGCCTACTGTAATCAAAACAATATAATAAAAGCAAAAGAAAACAGTGAATTTTATTTTTTAAAAGCAGATGAATATTATGAATTATTCAAAGACCCTAATTTTTGTAATTTATTATTAAATTCTTTAACCAAAAACATAAATATAGAAAGGGAGCTTATATTTGATTTGGCATTTAAACCCTGTTCCCAAAGGGCAATTGAATTTTTAACATCCGCCGCAATAGCCGCTGGGGAAAAAACACCTAAAGGTTTAAAAATAAATTTAAACTGTACAATCGATGAATTCGCCACTTTCTTGGGAACTTCCAGACAGACATTATCGATGTTTTTAAATATGCTTATAAAAAATAATATCATGGAAAAAAAAGGTCAAAAAACATTTTTTATAAAAGATATAAAAGCTCTAAGAAATTTCAAATTTTAAAATTAAACAAATCGTTTTTCTTTTGAATATTAAATTTTTGAAGTTTTTTAATTTTTTGCATTTCATGTGAAAGTTTTTCTTTTTCTTTTTTCAGAATTTTTACCGCTTTTTTAATATATGCATTAATCTCTTCAGCCTCTTCAATGGAAGAAAATGTAATATCTTCTTTTACTAATTTTTTTAATTTATCAAAATCTTCATTAATTACAGCAATTTTCAGCTCATTCAAATAATTTTCCATCTACTCCCACTTTCACAATTCACAACTCACCTTCCTAACTTATCCCAGTTTCTTCTTTCCAGGCTTCAATTAAACCTTTTAACACCCTTATTACGTCTTCAAGATATTTTTCGTCATTTTCCAAATTTGCTTTTGCCAATAACTCCAGCTGATATCCGTAAAGCCCGTTTAAATAATATGCGATATCTCCTCCGTTTTCATAGTCAAGAGAATTAATAAGTTCTATAAATATATTTGACACTTTTATAATATATTTAACTTTTTTCTCTATATCTCCCTCTTTTATGGCTTTTTTTGCAAAATTAACAAATCTTAATGCTCCTTCATAAAGCATAAGAACCAGTTTTTCAGGCTTGTCAATTTGAACATTCATTTGATTATAGCTTTCAAGGGCTTTATTATATGTCATTATTTATCCTTTATTTTTTTGCATTTATTGCCTGTTGAATCATCATTGTAAGACTCTGGCTTTTTGCATTAAATTCATTTATCATCTCATCATAGGCGGCAAACTGTTTAGACATTATTTCGTATTTTGTTTCAAGAAACTGATTCATGGCATCCATTCTTTGTTCGTAACTTTTTTCATCTGTTTTAAGCTCCTGGCTTAAAAGATTCAAAGAGCTGTTATCACCGGTGATTTTGGAATCAAAATCCACTTTAAGGTTTGTAAAAGCGGTAGTGGTAAATCTTTCAACCAGATCAGGATTTTTATTATAGGCGTCTTTAAATTTATCTGCATCAAAGCTTATCATGCCTGTTCTGTTGTAATCAAATCCCAAATCAGTGGCACTAAAAGTTATATCGGTTGTGTATTTGTTTCCGTTTCTGTCACTTGCCTCACCCTTATCGCTTAAAACCACACCGAAAATATCGGAATAAAAACTGCTCCCAAGAGAGGTAAATTCGCTTTCGCCCTGAAACAACCCCACGTTACCGGTATCTTTATCAAATGCCGTAAGACTTTGAAGATTTGAAATCATTTTATTGTAATCTGCTACAAATTTTTGAATAGATTTTGTAATTTCATCAATATTTGATGTTATATTAACCGTTGAATTTCCGGTAGAACTAAGATTTATTGTAACCCCCGGGATTAAATCGTCTATTTTATTGGAACTTCTGTTTATTTCCACACCATTATATATAAAATCGGCATCTCCGGCTTTTTGTATCCTGTTTGAATTTGTAAAAGCAGTATTACTGTTAAAATCGCTCAGTAAATTCGTATCGTCTATGGAAATATCACCGACAGCCTCCATTTTAAATTTTATCTGCCCGTTATCATAAGTCGCATTTATTCCTAAAGAATTCCCGTCACTGTCTTTAAGATTACCGTTATTCAAAGCATTTATAAAATCACCAACACTCTCCCCGTCAGCCACATTCATTGTATATTCATCCCCGTTAACGGTAATTTTAAATGTCTGGGCAGTCCCGCTGTTATTTATGCTGTCTGTATCTGAATTAAACGAAGCGGATGTATAATTTATGGCATTTAAGCCCAAATCTTCTATTCCTGAATAATTGAATTTAATAATATTCTCAGCCCCCGTATCATTGGCTTTTAAAATAAGTTTATAAGGATTATTGCCTATTCCCGTATCTATAATAGAAGCGGTAATTCCGATATTTGCATTATTGATGGTGTCTTTTAAATCATTAAGCGTTGAGCCGGCTTTCAGGGTTATGGTGGAAGAAACACCTCCTACGCCTATATTTAAAACCTGGTCTTTTCCGCTTGTGTTAATCACTTCGTCGCTTCCGCTAAAACCGTTTGATTCATATATGTCGTTTTGAGCCAAATTATTGACATTTATATCAAAAGTTTGGGGCTTAACCCCGTCACTGGCGCTTACGCTGACACTGCTTCCGCTCACAGACGTATTTACTTTTGCAAAAACAGAGCCGCTTGCAAGGTCTATCATATCAGTTTTTACAATAGCGCCGATTGCCTGAAATTCACTTAAAGCCTTTTCCTTTTTTTTCGCCAGCTCAAGTTTGCTTTCAATCGGTTTAACCATTATTTCCTTATCTGCATTTTTTAATTTATCGATTACATTTGATGTTAAAACACCGCTTCCTATTCCAAGGGAACTTAAGCTTCCGAAATCACTGCCCATTTTTATCCTTTTTTATCAAATAATATTCCCACCACTTCTTTCATTTTTTCCATAAGTCTCAATGCTTCGTCACTCGGGAATTTTCTTATTACATCGTTTTTTTTGGTATCAACCACTTCGACCGTTAAAAAATCAATTTTATCATTAAATTTAAATTTTAAAGAGGTATTTAAAGGATTTATAGCCCTGTTCAGCTCTTCTGTCAATTTTTGCAGCTCTTTTTTTAAATGCTCTTTATCCATTTTATTATCGGTTTGAGTGGCTTTTTGGGTTAATGTTTTTTTATTTTCATAATCATTTGTCTGATTTAGTTTTTGCATTTCAATTTTATTCTGATTTATATTTTTATTTATATTGTCATAATTTTGTGTTTTTTGAATATTGTTTTTAACTGAAGAGAAAACATCCATTTTTTACCCCTTTAAATTAACTGTAATTATATCGTCAAATTTTTAAAAAATTTTATGTTAAAATTATAAAAAAGGTTTTAATTGAAAGTAAAAGTCGAATGTGATTCTCCTCTTTTACAATATACGCTTGAATATTTTTTAAAAGATTACATAGATAACAGCGGTATTTTAATAACAGACAACCCCGAAAAAAACGGGATAACAATAGGAAAAGAAATAAAAAAGCCTTTTACAAAAACATCTCTTTTATTACAGTTGGAAAAAATTCTGAATATAAAAAACAATGAAGAAACAATAGAAGATAAAATAGAAAAAATTCTTGAAAACTGTAAAAAAGAACTTATAAAAACAATTAAGGAACATTATGGAAAAGAGTAATATAAAAATAATAGGCGGAAAATACAGAGGAAAAAAACTTTTTATGGGAAACAAGGGAACTACAAGAAGTACTAAAAACATACTTAAAGAAAGTGTTTTTAACACCCTTCAGTGGGAAGTGCCCGATTCAAACTGGGTGGAAGTTTTCAGCGGGGTTGGAAGCATTGGACTTGAAGCTGTAAGCAGAGGCGCAAACAAAGCTTATTTTTTGGAAAAAGACCCCGAAGCCGCCAAAGTTTTAAAAAGAAACATTGATTCCCTAAAAGTTGAAGACGCATCAAAATGCTCGATTATTTTGGGAGACAGCTTTGAAACTATATGGGATGTTATAGAAGAGCTTAAAAGAAACAAACAAAAAGCGTTTTTCTATTTCGACCCGCCGTTTGCTATAAGGGAAGGTTTTGAAGATATTTACGATAAAGTCCAGACTTTAATAAAACAGCTTCCGAAAATCAATGTTGAAAAAATTATAATAGAGCATCAAAGCAATTACGATTTCCCGGAGACTCTTGGAAATTATAAAAAAATAAAAACAAAAAAATTCGGTAAAAGCTCGGTGACATATTATGAATAAAATTAAAAATGAAAAATTAAAAATGAAAAATTTTTTGAAAATTTTTATTATTATAATGCTGTTTTTTGCAGGGTGTACCCAAAATCAAATTCCGTTGCAAAAAGCAAATCCGAAAACAGATATAAAATTATTGAAAAAATACGGAGTAACAGAAAACAGCCTAATTTTTTATAAAGATTATTATTATTTTTCTAAAACGCAGCCAAACGGAATCAGTATAAATAAATTAGACAAAAATTACAATTTAATTACTAAAAAAATTATTAATTTATTAATTGACCCTAAAAAATATCTAATTAAAAACAATCATTTTTATATCTTAGGATATGACAACATCAAAGAAATGCCTGTAATTTTAACTTTTTCCTTAAAAACATTTAAATTGATAAGCACTGTTTATATAGGGAAAAAATATGCCGCCCCCGCTGATTTTTTTATAGATAAAAACGACGTTTATACAGCTATTAATGTTTATAACAATAAAACCCAATCAGATATTTATATCTATAAAAACGCTTTATTATATTCAAAAATAGCATCTGTAAAAAAAGAAAATGCAAAATTTATAATTCCTTTTAATAAAGGAATGCTGGTTTTAGGGAGTATCACTTATACAAATGACGACATTTTAATCGTATATATATCAAACAAAAAAATTGTCTGGGCAAGAAGAATAGATTTAGGAATGGATGACTATCCAACTTCAATTTATATCAAAAATAACAACATTATTTTAAATGCAACTTCAACTGATGAAATGGGAGCTGAAGTAGATTACACATTTGAAATCGATAAAAACGGAAATATTTTAAAAAGCAGAAAAAATCTGGAATTTAAAGAACTGCCTGTAAAATTCAGGACATAAAAATTTAATTTCTCGCAGAATAAAATTCTTTTTTAAATTCTTTAAATTTTTTATTTATGATAGCTTCTCTGGCTTTATTTACTAAATTCAAATAATAATGCAGATTATGAATTGTGGCAAGTCTGAAATAGGTAAGCTCTTTTGCCCTAAATAAATGATTTAAATACCCCCTTGAAAAATTTCTGCAGGTATAACAGTTGCATTTTTCATCAATCGGCCTACTATCTAGTTTGTATTTTGCATTTTTAATTCTTAAAATCCCAAAAGAGGTAAACAGATAACCGTTTCTTGCATTACGGGTTGGCATCACGCAATCAAACATATCAACTCCTCTCTCAATTGCTTCTATTATATCTTCCGGGGTTCCTACCCCCATTAAATATCTTGGTTTATTTTCGGGAAGAAACGGCACAGTATATTCTATTGTGTCATACATAACCCGGTTCTCTTCCCCGACACTTAAACCCCCTATTGCAAATCCGTCAAAACTTCTTCCCTCAATTTCGGTTTCCACAAGGCTTTCGGCACTAATTTTTCTAAACTCAAAATCCACTCCGCCCTGAACAATGGCAAAAAGATTGTTTTTTGCCCCTTTACTAATATGATGAATCAGACTTCTTTTGGCCCACTGGGTTGTTCTTTCTATTGATTTTTTTATTCTCTCTTTTGTATTCGGAAGAGCTATCAAATCATCCAAAACCATCATAATGTCGCTGTTTAAATTATATTCTATATCAATAACTTTTTCTGGTGAAAAAAAATGGCTGCTTCCGTCAATATGACTTTTAAACCAGATACCCTCATCGCTAAATTTTACATTCTCCCCCAGCGAAAAAGCCTGAAATCCACCGCTGTCTGTCAGAAAACTTCTGTTATATCCGCTAAATCCGTGAAGACCTCCAAAACTCTTAACAGTCTCATCACCCGGCCTTAAATACAAATGATATGTATTAGCGAGAATTATTTTTGCATCCAAAATATTCATTAAATCAACAGCATCAAGGCTTTTCACGGCCGCCGCCGTACCCACAGGCATAAATATAGGTGTTTTAATTTCACTGTGGTCTGTTTTTATTGTAGCCGCTCTTGCATTTGAATCAATGGCATCAATTTTAAATTCCATAATTTTCCTTTTTTATTTTTTACCACTCACTACTCACTAATTATATATGATATAATTACTGAAATTTTATCAAAGGTTTTATTTGAATAAAATAGTTTTGTTTGCCGGCGCAAAGGAATCCAAAATATTAATAGAAAAAATAGCCTCTTCTTATGTTCAAGAAGCTGAGTATTATATAATATATGAAAAAGAAGATGAAATAACAAAAATTGAAAAAGAAAATTTTTTTTATTATAAAATACCCTTTTTTGCATTCGAATTATACCGCTCGCTTTTTTTTAAAGATATAAATAAAATAATTGTTTATATAAAAAACAAAAAAACAGCTGAATTTGTAATAAATAAAATAAAAAATTACTCTTCAATCGTATTTGCGAAATTTTGGGAAAATATTGAAATTCCTTTACAAAACAATATTGAGATAATAGACAATATTGAATTAATTACAAACAAAATTTTAGACCATCTTCCGGATGTGCCCCTTTTCGCAAGGGATATAGGCCTTGGAATCGGTGAAATACTTGAAGTGGAAATTCCTCCCCATTCTGTTTTTGCTTATAAAAACCCCAATTTTATCCAAAGATGGAAAAACATAAAAATTGCCGTAATTTACAGAGAGAACAAATTCATTATTCCCAGCAGACACACACTGATTCTTCCCAATGATAAACTTTTACTTATAGGAGAGCCTGAGAAATTAAAATCCTTCTTTATAGAAAGCAAAAAAAACCTGGGAGCTTTCCCGGCTCCTTACGGAAGAAACATTTATCTTTTAATCGATATGCAAACGGATAAAAAAACTCTTTATAATCTTTTAAAATCAGCACTGTTTTTACATAGAAAATTAAAAAATCAAAAATTAATTATTAAACTTATCAATCCTAAATTAAATTTTAAAATTTACAAACTTTATAAATTCAAAAACATAGACATATACACAGATTATTTTTCATCGGATTATGAAAAAACATTAAAAAATGATACAAATATATATAATATAGGACTGGTAATTACCAATAACGGATATTTTTATAAATATAAAAAAACTTTTTTCGACATTAAAATCCCTGTTTTTAAACAGGGGAACGAGTCAATTAAAAAATGTAAAGAATTTGTAATCCTTTTACAGGATAAAATGCTTGATCGGATTGCACCGAGTATTTTTGATTTGTCTTTTCAATTAAATTTGGGTATAAATTTTTTAGAACCTTTTATAGAAGAAAAAGACCTGAAAGAATTAAAAGAATATCTGGAAAAATTTGCAAAAGTTTATAATTTTAAAAAAATTACATTTACCAAAACACAAAAAAATCCGATAATAAAATTAAAAACAAAAGAAAACATCTGTATAATTGAACCGTTTATTTCACCGCCGGTTTTAAAAATTTTCCAAATTTTCAATCCGAAAATATACAATGCATATATAATGCTTGATAAATTTTCCCAGTTTTTAATCCCGGTAAAATAAGGAGAAAAATGAAAGTAAATATAAAAACACCAAACAAAACATACGACATAACAATTAAAAAACTTCCACAATTAACGCTAAATGAAAAAACGGCCGTAATCACAAACCCTACAGTTGCCGGATATCATTTAAATTATCTGTTAAATCATTTAAAAACAGATGAGCTTAAAATAATTACACTCCCGGACGGTGAAGAGTATAAAAATTTTGAGAGCATTGAATACGCACTTGAGAGATTGTTTGATGCAAAATATGACAGAAACTCTGTAATTATAGCATTTGGGGGAGGAGTAATAGGAGATATGAGCGGATTTGCGGCTTCAATATTTCTTAGAGGCATTAAATTTATTCAAATTCCAACTACACTCCTTGCTATGGTTGACAGTTCTGTAGGAGGAAAAACAGGAATAAACACTAAATTTGGAAAAAACTTAATAGGAAGTTTTTATCAGCCTGAAGCTGTTTATATAGATACCCATTTTTTAACTACTTTACCAAAAAGGGAATTTGCGGCAGGAATGGCTGAGGTTATTAAAATGGCCGTAATGTTTGATAAGGAATTTTTTAAAAATTTAGAAAATGATAAATTAAGTATTGAAGAAATTATAAAAAGAAGCGTAGAAATAAAAGCAGATGTCGTAAACGAAGATGAAAAAGAAAAAGGAATAAGAAGCGTACTCAATTACGGCCATACATTCGGACACGTAATAGAAAACCTGACAAATTACAAAACATACCTCCACGGGGAAGCTGTGGCAATAGGCATGATTATGGCAAATGAATTATCAATTGAACTTGGATATTTAACAACTGAGGAAAATGAAAGAATTAAAAACTTACTGAAAAAATATGATTTACCTACAAGTTTTAAAATAAAAGACGAAGAAGAATTTTATGAGCATTTTTTTGCAGATAAAAAAACTATGAACAATAAAATTAAATTTATAATTCCGGAGCTTATCGGAAAATATAAAATAATTGAAAATATAGATAAAGAAACTGTTTTAAATATTTTAAGGAAATTTAAGTGAAAATATTTTTTTTAATAATTTCTTTTATTTTTTTATATGCAAACGATAATAATTTAACTGAACTTAATATGACTAAAGAAAAAATATTAAAATTAAATACCGAACTGTCAAAAAATTCTTTTTACTTAACATATAAAAACTATATAGATTACCAAAAATTACTCAATACATACAATAAATTAAAATATCTCTCTAAAAAAAATCCCAGATATAAAAAAAAGCTTTTGACTATACAGACACAGCTTGATTTGTTAAAAGAAAACGAAAATATTTTCAACACATTGATTAAATTAAAAAATATTCCAAAAGCACCACAGATAGAAAACCCGTTTGAAATATTTTCCGCAATTAATTATGAAAAGCAGATAAAAAATGTTCTTTTGCAGAACATTCAGACATATCAGCAGTTTAAAGAAACATTAAACAATTTAAAAAAATTATATAAATTAAAAAAAGAAGTAAAAATTAAAGATAACCAATTAGAAAATATGATAAATGATTTTGAATTAATTAATACCATTTATAAAAAAAAGCTTGAAACATTAAAAACATTTATTCTAAACCAGCAAGAAAAAATTAAAAAAGAGATTAAAAACCAGCTAAATAAATTGGCCGTTTTAATTGCAATAATTATATTTTTAATTATTTTTTCGTTTATTTTAAAATTTATACTTAAAAAATACATTAAAGAAGAAAATTTATATATATCAAATAAAATTATCAATATTCTCACAATATTTATTATTGTTTTAACTTCCCTTCTTTTTTATATTAATAATGCAACATATATTATAACCATTTTGGGATTTATTTCAGCCGGTATTGCAATTGCCATGAAAGACTGGTTTATGAATATTTTCGGCTGGTTTGTTATTATGATTAACGGAAATATTAAAGTCGGGGACAGAATTAAAATGTATCTTCAAAACGGAAATGTTCAAATAGTCGGAGACGTTATCGATATAACCCTTACAAGAATAGTAATTTACGAAGATGTAACATATACAACATACCACAAAAACAGACGGGCCGGAAGAATAGTGTTTATTCCCAACAATGTTGTTTTTAACAACCCCATTTTTAATTATACACATAAAAGACTGGCAACTGTATGGGACGGAATAGATATAACGCTTACGTTTGATTCAAATTATAAAAAAGCCGTGGATATTATTAAAAACATTTTAACTAACCAGACAAAAAGACAATCCGCCGCCACAAAAACCAGAATGCAGAGGCTTAAAATTGAATATAATTTTAAATCATACAATTTAGAACCGCGTGTATTGACATTAATAGAAGAAAACGGAATTAGAATCAGCGCCTGGTATTTAGTTATTTCAACTTCCCCTCTTATTTACAGAAGCCAGATTTCTGGTGAAATATTGGATGCCCTTTTAAAAGAAAAAGACATAAAAATAACATATCCTACATATAAAATTAACGGTAATATTAACATTCAAAAGGAAAAAGTTGAAAAACCTTATTAAATTAAAATATCTCTATAAATTAAAAGAATCCGGAGAGCAATATTTCGAGGGTTTCAGTTCAAAAGAAAACAAACTCCCCATGCCGGACGAATTGGAAGAGCTTAAAAAAACATGTTTAAACTGCACCCTTTGCGATTTATCAAAAACAAGAACAAATGTAGTGTTTGGAGAAGGGAACCTCAAAGCAAAGCTTATGTTTATAGGTGAAGGACCCGGAGCGGAAGAGGATAAAACAGGAAGGCCTTTTGTGGGAAGAGCGGGAAAACTGCTTACAAAAATAATTTTAAACGTTTTGGATATGACAAGGGAAGATGTATACATAGGAAATATTGTAAAATGCCGACCGCCAAGCAACAGGGTCCCGAGTATAGAAGAAGCCCAGACCTGTAAACCGTATCTTCTCAAACAAATTGATATAATAAATCCAAAAATACTGGTATGCCTCGGAAAAACGGCTTTTATGTATTTAATGGATATAGATTTGCCTATAAGCAGAGTCAGGGGGCAGATATTCGAATATAAGGAGAAAAAAGTGATACCGACATTCCATCCGAGTTATTTACTCAGAAACCCTTCGGCAAAAAAAGAAGCTTATTCTGATTTTCTTTTAATAAAGAGTATGTTATGAAAAGAATAATTATCTTTTTTGCCGTATTGCTTTTTTCTCAGGAAACAATATTTCAAAATTCTTTCATGGATATAAACAGTACTGAAAACAATACCACTTCTTCAGAAATTAATTCCACTCAAACAACTGAAGAAAATTTTAATGAAAAATTTTATCCTCAAAATTCAAAAGCCGATTTTGCAATTATTATAAACAAACAGAAATTTTTTAAGTTTCTTCCTTCTGTTTTAAACGCCATAAACGCTTATCTTATCCAAAAAGGGGTGGATTTTAATATAACACTTTATAACAATGATGTAAATATTTCAAATTTACCTCAGCATTATGTAATAGACATAGAAACCAACCGCTCAAAAATTTTGACTCTGGGGGATTATAATAAAACTTTTTTTGTACCAACTTTTAATAAAAACGATTTTAATGAAACATTTAAAAATATATATTTCGGAGGAATAAATTTCAAAAATCAAATACAAAAATTTACCGCATTTATCAATGACAGACTTTTTACAATTTCACAAAATACCCAAATATCAAATCAATTGCTTGCATATGAAAAAACAAATCCGTTTTTTGTCAGAAATTATAATTTTCCTGATATAAATTATGCCGATTTAAACAATTCTTTTATAATTTTAAATACCGATGTGTCAAAAAGTGCGGAAGTGCTTTCAAACATAACTTCAAAAGAAATTGAGCCGTTTTTAGTTTTTTCGCCCCAGTTATGTTATTCCCCATCCATTATATTTTTAACCCAGCCAAATGACATAGATAAACTGATAATTGCAAATTCCATTATCCGTCCGCCTTTAATGATAAACGATTACGCCCTTCTTTTAAATTCGGATATCAGATACAACTGGCTAAATTATGCCGCCGATATTTTAGTAAATAAAATTTATAATATGCAAAACAGTGAAGATTTATTTTATATGAATGATTTTTATATTTATATATTCAACCATCAGATAAATTACAAAACAAAATTATATAAAATACTAAACAATTCTTTTAAAGAAGTGGAATAACTGTTATAAAAAAACAAAAAATATAAAAATCGCAGGCAGGTAAATTTATAAATTTGTTATAATTTCGCTAAAAAAAGGAAAAATATGGCGACTTATGTTATTGGATTCCCGAGAATTGGGGAACAAAGGGAGCTTAAAAGAGCGTTGGAAAGTTATTGGGGAGGTAAAATTTCTCAGGGTGAATTAAAACAAACAGCTGCTGATTTAATAAAAAGACATTTAATTTATCAAAAAAATGCCGGTATAGATATGATAAGTGTCAATGATTTCAGTTTTTATGACAATATGCTTGATACCACGGTAATGCTTAATGCTGTTCCTGAAAGATATCAGGATATAGAAAACTGTATGGACAGATACTTTGCAATGGCAAGAGGTGATAAAAACCATAAAGCAATGGAAATGACCAAATGGTTTAATACAAACTATCATTATATTGTGCCAGAACTTGATGAAAACATGGATTTCAGAGCTGATACAACAAAAATAGAAAATGAAATTGCATTGGCAAAAGAAGTCGGAATTACTCCAAAAATAAATTTAATAGGGCCTGTTACTTACGTAAAACTAAGCAAAATCGAAGGCAATGAAAAAAATATAATTGAAAAACTACTTCCTGTATATAAAGAGATTTTAAATAAATTTAAAAATTATACTATCCAGATGGACGAACCGTATTTCGTAACAAATCCGGATGAAGAAGATTTAAAAATATTAAAAAAAGTTTATGACGAACTTGGAAACACTGCAAATATTTACGTTGCCACATATTTCGAGCATTCAAACGAAGCAAATGAAATTCTCGCCTCAACACCTGTAAAAGGAATGTTTTTAGATTTTGTTTTAGGAAGCGAAAATTCAATTAAAGCATTAGTTGATGCCGGTAAAGAAGTGGGGATTGGAATAGTCAACGGAAGAAATGTATGGGTTAACGATATTGAAAAATCCGCCGCATTTGTAAAAGGGCTTACCGAAGCTGTAGAACAAGACAAAATCCACATAGGAAGCAGCTGCTCTTTACTTCATGTCCCATATACATTAAAATATGAAACAAAAATGGATGAAGATATCAAATCCTGGATAAGCTACGCTCTTGAAAAACTTGATGAAATAAGAGTAATTGATAAACTTTTTAGAAACGAAACTTTAAGCGAATACGAAAAAGAAGTGCTTGAAAGCAATAAAATCGCAATTGCAACAAGAAAAACCTCTTCTAAAATTCACGATACAATCGTTCAGGACAGAGTTTCAAACTTAGGTGAAAAAGATAAACACAGAAATGTACCGTTTGTTGAAAGAATCAAACTTCAACATGAAAATTTAAAATATCCTGTTTTACCTACCACAACAATAGGCAGTTTTCCTCAAACACCTGAACTTAGAAAACTAAGACGTGATTATAAAAACGGCGCAATCAATGAAGAAGAGTATAAAACAAAAATTAAAGATATGATTAAAGATTTGGTTAAATTTCAAGAAGAAATAGGACTTGACGTATTGGTACACGGTGAATTTGAAAGAAACGACATGGTTGAATATTTCGGCGAGCAGTTAAAAGGCGTTGCATTTTCCAGCAACGGTTGGGTTCAGAGTTACGGAAGCAGATGCGTAAAACCTCCTTTGATTTACGGAGATGTTTCTAGACCTAAAGATATGACGGTTGAATGGATTACATATGCCCAAAATTTAACTAATAAACCGATGAAAGGAATGCTAACAGGCCCTGTTACGATGCTAAACTGGTCTTTTGTAAGAGACGACCAGCCAAAAAGAGACACAGCATACCAAATGGCCATCGCAATAAGAGACGAAGTGGAAGACCTTGAAGCTGCCGGGATTAAAGTAATTCAGGTTGACGAAGCGGCTCTGAGGGAAGGTTATCCTTTAAGAAACAGTAAAAGAAAAGAATATGAAGATTGGGCAATTACTGCATTTAGAATAACAACCTCAAGCGTAAAACCAGAGACTCAAATCCATACCCATATGTGTTATTCAGAATTCAGTGATATTATGGATGCCATTGAAGATATGGATGCGGATGTTATTTCTATCGAAAATGCAAGAAGTGACAATTCATTACTCAAAATCTTTAAAGAAAGAGGATATAAAGGCGAAATCGGTCCGGGAGTTTATGATATTCATTCTCCAAGAGTTCCAAGTAAAGTTGAAATAGTCAATCAAATTAAAGCGATTTTAGAAGTATTGCCGGCTGAGAAAGTATGGATTAATCCGGACTGCGGACTCAAAACAAGAAAATGGGAAGAAGTAAAACCGAGTCTAAAAAATATGGTTGACGCAACATTAGAGGTCAGAAAAACTCTTTAATGAAAAAACTGCTCGTTTTTTTACCTCTTTTTCTTTTTTCTTATAATTATCCGTTTGATTATCAGTTTAAATTTATTCATTCATGTATGCAAAACTCTTCTTTACCTAATAAATATAAATACTGCAGATGTGTTTTTGAAAAAATAAAATCAGCTTATCCGTATAATTATTTTATCTGGCATAAAACAGATAATGATGTATTAAAATTCATTGCTAAAGCTTCAAAAGAGTGTTTGAATAAATAATATTAATTTCATTTTACATTTTACATTTTCAATTGTATAATTACAATTGCATATTCTTGTCTTTTGAAAATGCTTTTTTAAGCACTTTCAAAATAGGAGTATGCAACTTAATGAAAAATGTAAAATGGAAAATGGAAAATGGAAAATGAAATAAGGAGAATTTATGAGAGAATATTTATTTAGCAGCGAAAGTGTAACTGAGGGCCATCCTGATAAAATGGCTGACCAAATCAGTGATGCAATACTTGATTATATAATTGAAAGAGACAAAAATGCAAAAGTTGCCTGTGAAACACTTCTTAGCAATGGATTTTGTATTATTGCGGGAGAGCTTAAAACTACAACTTACGCCCCTATGCAGGAAATTGCAAGAGAGGTGGTAAGGGAAATCGGATATACAGATGCAAGATTCGGATTCGATTACAGAACTGCTGGGGTATTAAATGGAGTTGGAGAGCAAAGTCCGGATATTCGTCAAGGGGTTGAAAAAGGAGAAGAAATAGGAGCGGGCGATCAGGGCATGATGTTCGGATATGCATGCAGCGAAACCCCTGAACTTATGCCTCTTCCCATAATGCTTGCCCATAAACTTACAAAAAGACTGGCGATTGCAAGAAAAGAAGCAATAGTTCCATGGCTGAGACCGGACGGAAAAGCTCAGGTTAGTGTAAAATATGTAAACGGAAAACCCGTAAGTGTTGAAAAAGTCGTTGTATCCACCCAACACGAACCAGACGTTAACTATTCTGAAATAAAAGAAGCTGTTATTGAAGAAGTTATAAAAAAAGTAATTCCTGCAAGTATACTAAGCAAAAATGTTGAGTATTTCATAAATCCGACCGGCAAATTTGTAATAGGAGGCCCTCAGGGGGATGCGGGACTTACCGGTAGAAAAATTATCGTTGATACATACGGGGGGGCGGCACCTCACGGCGGAGGGGCATTCAGCGGGAAAGACCCAACAAAGGTTGACAGAAGCGGGGCATATGCCGCAAGATATGTAGCAAAAAATTTGGTTGCTGCGGGGGCTGCCGAAAAAATAACTGTTCAGATTGCTTATGCCATAGGAGTTGTTGAACCTGTCAGTATTTATATTGATTCACACGGCACGGCAAAAGTAAATGAACAAAAAATTGAAGTTGCAGTTAGAAAAATATTTAATCTAACCCCAAAAGGAATAATTGAAACACTTGATTTACTTAAACCGATTTATAAAAATACAGCAGCTTACGGACATTTTGGAAGGGAAGAGTTTTCATGGGAAAAAACAGACAAAGTTGAAGAGATAAAAGAATTTTTAAATCTCCATTAATTTTTCTTTTTTATTAAAATAGACAAAAAGGACTGTTATGAAAAAATCACATTTACAAAAATATCCTGACAGTGAAGGTTTTTTCGGTAGATTCGGTGGAGCTTACATTCCTGATATATTAAAAGATGAATTTGACAAAATCACAAAAGCTTATCTTAAACTCAAACACTCTCATGATTTTATAAGTGAACTCAGAAGAATTCAAAAGCATTTTCAAGGCAGACCAACGCCAGTGTATCATGCAAAAAGACTCTCAGATGCCCTAAATGGAGCCCAGATATATTTAAAAAGGGAAGATTTAAACCATATGGGGGCACATAAATTAAACCACTGTATGGGAGAAGCCCTCTTGGCTAAATATTTGGGCAAGAAAAAACTGATTGCAGAAACCGGGGCCGGACAGCATGGGGTAGCACTGGCAACAGCGGCAGCATATTTCGGACTTGAATGTGAAATACATATGGGTGAAGTTGATATTGAAAAAGAACATCCTAATGTTGTAAGAATGAAAATATTAGGTGCCGAGGTAGTGCCTGCAACACACGGGTTAAAAACACTGAAAGAAGCGGTGGACAGTGCGTTTGAAAGTTATGTAAAACAGCTTGACACTTCTTTATATGCAATAGGAAGTGTTGTTGGTCCACATCCGTTTCCTATGATGGTTAGGGATTTTCAAAGTGTTGTGGGATTTGAGGCAAAAGAGCAGTTTTTGGAAATGCTTGGATTTTTACCCGATAATGTAGTTGCATGTGTAGGAGGCGGAAGCAATGCTATGGGAATATTCAGCGGATTTATTGATGATGAGGTTGAATTATATGCAGTCGAGCCTCTTGGAAAAGGTACAAAACTGGGAGAACATGCAGCCACATTAATGTATGGGGATGAAGGTGTGATTCACGGATTTAACACATTAATGCTAAAAGATGAAAACGGAAACCCGGCACCTGTTTATTCAATAGCAAGCGGACTTGATTATCCGGGAGTTGGACCGGAGCAGGCATTTTTAAAAGAAAGAGGCAGATTAAATATTGCAGCAATAACCGATGAAGAAACCGTTGATTCGTTTTACGCTTTAAGCCAGTATGAAGGAATTATTCCGGCCCTTGAAAGTGCACATGCCGTTGCATATGCTATGAAACTGGCAAAAGAAAAACCAAACGATACAATTTTAGTCAATCTTTCAGGAAGAGGTGACAAAGATATAGATTTTGTAGTGGAAAATTACGGAATAAGAAATATCAAACTATAATTTTCTGCTACAATTGCTTAAAAAAGGCAGTTTATGAAAAGTAAATTCAATGTTTTTTTACTATCTTTTGCCCATTTGACACACGATATTTACACTTCCTTTCTCGCGCCTGTTTTACCGCTTTTAATTCAAAAACTTGGAATCAGCGTTACTGAAGCGTCACTTCTTGATGTTGTGAGAAGAATTCCCGCTTTATTTAATCCGTATCTTGGTTTATTGGTTTCAAAAAAAGATTTAAGAATTTTTACAATTCTTACACCTGTTAGCACAGCTGTTTTTATGAGTTTAATAGGAATAGCACCAAATTATATTATTTTACTGATTTTACTTTTTTTAGCGGGAATTTCAGCCCAGATTTTTCATATAGCAACCCCGGGAATTGTAAAAGAGGTTACCCCTAAAATGGGTTTTGGTATGAGTATGTTTATGGTCGGGGGAGAGCTGGCAAGAACCATAGCTCCCTTGATTGCAACGGCGGCAATAAGTATCTGGGGACTTGAAGGACTCTTAAAAACCGTGTTTTTTGCTGTTTTTGCATCAGCTTTTTTATGGTGGAAATTAAAGGATATAAAAGGCAATTTCAAACCGAAAACAAAACAAAAAGCGAACTTTAAAATCTTTATAGAATATAAAAAATTTTTTCTGATAATTTCCGGTTTTATATTTTTCCAGAGTTTTGCAAAAATATTTTTCGCTTTTTATCTTCCTCTGTTTTTAACACATACGGGTGAGAGTTTAAACAAAGCAAATATATCTTTAAGTTTTTTTCAGTTTTTCGCAATTCTTGGTACTTTTCTTGCAGGAAACATAGGAGACAGATTAGGATATAAAAAAACATTGATTATTTCAACACTTATAGCAATATTTTCAATGCCCCTTTTTATTTATTTTCATTTAATTTATCTGCCTTTAATACTTTTGGGACTTAGCCTCTTTTCAACCGGGCCTGTGATGCTTTCTATCATCCACCACCAAAAAAATTCAACCGCTCTAAACGGTGTTTATATGATGCTTGCATTCCTGATACCGGCAATTGTTACATTTTTAATAGGTGTTTTCAGCGATTTAATAGGGCTTGAGAGAGTGGGAATTTTAAGTTTTATGTTTTTGATAATAAGCTTAATATTTGCGTATAAAATAAAAAGATAATTTTTGACATTAACTAATAAATAACGTAAAAGTAAAAATATGACAGCGTAGCGGAATTTAGCGAAAATTTTGCGTTTAAAAAATTGCACCGAGCCCTTAGGGCCTGCGTAGCTGTTTGCAATTTTTAGTAAAATTTGAGCGGTGCGTTAGCAAAATGAAGCTCTGAAGCTGTCATATTTTTATCTTTGTAGTTATTTTTTTATATTATAACCATTTAGTCAATATCCATTATCCATTTTCCGTTTAATTTAGTCGATTTTCAAAATACTTAAAAACGCCTCCTGAGGAATATTAACCTTTCCGATTGATTTCATTCTTTTTTTACCCTCTTTTTGTTTTTCAAGCAGTTTTCTTTTTCTGCTTATATCCCCTCCGTAACATTTGGCGGTAACGTCTTTTCTTAATGCTTTTACAGTTTCACGGGCAATGATTTTATTTCCCACACTTGCCTGAATAGCCACTTCAAATAATTGCCTTGGAATTAATTCTTTCATAACTTTAATTAACTCCCTTCCCTTCCTCTCAGCTTTTTCTTTTGGAACAATAATACTAAGGGCATCCACAATTTCCCCGGCCACCCTTATATCCATTTTAACCAAATCGCCTTCTTTGTATCCAATTGGTTCATAATCAAAACTTGCATATCCACGGGTGAGTGTTTTTAATTTATCGTAAAAATCCGTAACAATTTCATTCAAAGGAAGTTCATATTCCAAGAGTACCCTCTCGGGAGAGAGATAATCCATTTTTAACTGAACTCCTCTTTTGTCATTTAAAAACTGAATTAAATTTCCTATATACTCACTTGGAGTTAAAATGGTGGCTTTTACATAGGGTTCGTAAATTTTTTCTATTTTATTTGGCGGAGGGAGGTCTGATGGGTTTGATATTTCTATTTCACTTTTATCAGTCAGTTTTACTTTATATGTAACACTCGGAGCAGTAGCAATAAGTTCAATACCAAACTCTCTTTCAAGCCTTTCTTTTACGACCTCCATATGAAGTAGACCCAAAAACCCTACCCTGAACCCAAACCCGAGTGCATGTGAAGTTTCGGGCTCGTAAGTAATAGACGAATCATTTAATTTTAATTTTTCAAGTGCGTCTCTAAGTTCATCATATTTGTCGGTATCTATCGGGTAAATCCCTGCAAATACAAAACTTTTCGGCTCTTCAAAAGGGGCAGCCGGCTCGCCTGCAGGATTTTTGGCGTTTGTAATGGTGTCTCCCACCCTGATATCGGCTACATTTTTAAGCCCCATTACAACCACTCCGACTTCACCTGTTTTAATTTCGTCGGTTTTAAGTTTTTTAAGAGGATGTGGATAAAAAAGGTCTAATACTTTATGTTTTTTACCGGTCCCCATTACCAAAACTTCATCACCTTTTTTGATAGACCCGTCAAAAACCCTCACTAAACAAATCGCCCCTAAATAATTATCAAACCAGCTGTCATAAATCAAGGCTTTTGCAGGGGCGTTTTTATCCCCTTTTGGAGCAGGAATTCTTTCTATTATTGCATCAAGAAGCTCTTCTATTCCTATTCCTGTTTTTGCGCTTACAAATATCGCCTCACTTGCGTCAATACCTATGGTCTGCTCTATCTCTTCCGCCACTCTTTCTGGTTCGGCACTCGGAAGGTCAATTTTATTAATTACAGGAATAATTTCGAGATTATTTTCAACAGCCATATATACATTTGCAAGCGTCTGGGCTTCAACCCCCTGTGTTGCATCCACCACCAAAAGGGCACCTTCACTGCTTTTAAGTGATTTACTCACTTCATAAGAAAAATCCACATGCCCCGGTGTATCGATTAAATTTAATATATATCCTTTATATTCAAGCCTTACACTCTGGGCTTTTATAGTAATCCCTCTTTCTTTTTCTATATCCATTGTATCAAGAAGCTGATCTTCTTTTTGCCTCTCATTAATTCCGCCCGTAAATTCTATAAGTCTGTCGGCCAGCGTGCTTTTCCCGTGGTCAATATGGGCTATAATAGAAAAGTTCCTAATAATATCTTGCATCAAATGCCTTTTTTTAATGCAATTATATCATTAAAAAAACTTATTATTCAGATATCTTATAACTGAAAAAATAACAATTGAAACTATAATCATTAATGCGGCAACAGGCGCTGAATAATTCAGTCCGAAATTTATAAACCTGTCATATATCAAAACAGGCGCCACCATCGGATGATATGCAATAATAACAACAGCACCGAATTCTCCAAGCCCCCTCGCCCACATCAAAAGCATTCCGTTAATTAAATCCTTTTTAGCCAGAGGCAAAACTATTTTATAAAATGTATAAAAAAAAGAGGCTCCAAGAGAGCGGGACACATTTTCTATTTTAGGGTCAATATTTTTAAACCCCTCTTTTGCAGAATTAATCAGATACGGTGATGATAAAAACATCATAGCGGCCATTATACCCGTAGTGGAATCGACAAAACCGAGCCCCAGTTTATCCAAAAAATTTTCAATATTTCTTGTCCCAAACGTCATAAGCAGTGCAATACCGGCAGCGGTATGCGGCACCATTGTTGGAATGTCTATAACACTCTCAAGCACACTTTTTCCAAAAAAACTGTTTCTTGCAATCAGATAAGCTAAAGGCACCCCTGTAAAAAACACAAAAAGTGTGGAAAAAAATGAAACTTTCATTGTTAAAAAAATAGAATTTATCACTTCTTTATCGTTAATTGTTTGAATATACCCGGCTAAAGAAATACCAAAGATTAATTTACATAAAGGAAGCGTTAAAAAGAGTAATATAATAAGACTTAAAAATATAAAAACTTTTTTCATCCACACTCCTAAATAAATACAATATCTTTTTTATCAAAACATAAAAATACCTGCTCTCCTTTTTTCAAATCAAGTTCTTTAAAATAATTTTTAGATATTTTTATAAAAAACATTTCCCCATTAACATTTACATAAATTTTATAATGGTCGGTAATACCCATAATTTCATCTATCTGTCCTTTAAAACAGTAATCATATTCTTTTTTTTCTCTTGTTATATAAATCAAATTGGGATCAATCGAAAAATATTTATGAGAATTCTCAAAACCTAATAAAGACAGCTCAAAAATATTTTTAAATCCGAGAAATTTGGCAACTTCCAAAGAATCGGGAGAATTTAAAACTTTTTTGCTCTCATCAAACTGCAAAAGTTTCCCTTTTAAAATTATTCCTATTTTATCGGCTAAATAAGAAGCTTCCCTGAAATTATGCGTTACATGAATTACAGAAATATTGTATCTATTTGGCAGCTGTTTTAAATTTTTCATTATTTCATTTCTTAAAGTCGGGTCAATCGCACTCAAAGGTTCGTCCAGAAGCAGTATTTTAGGCCTTGAATATATTGCCCTTGCAAGTGCAATTCTCTGTTTTTCACCTCCGCTTAAATTTACAATTTTTCTTTTTAAAAGATGCTTTAAATTTAAAAAATTAATTAAATCATTAAACAGTTTATTGTCTTTTCCTTTAAATTTTTCAGAAAAACGGATATTTTTTTCAACATTTAAATTTTTAAAAAGCTGAAAATCCTGATATAAAAACCCGAAATTTCTTTTTTCAGGAGGAAAATTCGTAATATCCCTGCCTTCAAAATAAATTTTTCCCTCAATTCTGTGAAAACCGGCGATGGATTCAAGAAGCAGGGTTTTCCCGCTTCCTGTTTTTCCAAGCATAACAACATATTCTTTATTATTTACATCAAAAGAAACCTGATTTAAAATAAAATCGCCTTTTTTTAAAAAAAGATTTTCAACCTTAAGCATTTTTATCCTAAAAATTTATTTTTAATCCACTCTTTGGCTTCTCCCACATTTTTAAATCTGTGTGATTTTGCAATCTGCTCGTTTCCTTCATAAAATCTCACTCTTATTCCGTCCTGAACTTCATCTATTTTAATTCTTGATATCCTGTTTTTATTTATATAAACCCTGTCATTTAATTCTACAAACATTTCATCTCCTTTAATATTTTTTGATTAACCAAAAGCACATATAAAAACATATACTTCACAAATAAAACTATACCATAAACACCGGCCGTAATTTTTTTTTATTTTGAAAAATAAAAATATTATTTTTCATCGGTAACCTTTTTATATAGGCAGTTTTTTATAATTATACATTTTATTTAAAATATATGCACATTTGATGCTTTAAAAATTAAATATACGTTTGTTTTTTCTTGTAAATTCAATTTCTCATATGAATTTAATGTAATAAGCACAACAAATTTTATATCATTTACATTAACTATTAAATCCACTAAAAAACCTTTTTTTTCTAACTTTTCAATAAATCCGTAAATACAGTTTTTTGCGGATTCTTTTTCACAGCCGGATTTGGATACTATGATATCTTCCGGACGAATAGAAATTTTTACATTTTGCCCTATATCTGCATCATCTATGGAATACAGCTTGAATCCGTCTATTTCTAATACGCTCAAATTATCTTCTTTATCAATAACTTTGGCATTTAAAATATTTGTTCCTACAAAATCGGCAACTTTTCTGTTTTTCGGTTTTGAAAACACTTCTTCGGGAGTACCAACCTGTAACACTTCTCCAAATCTCATCAATACCGTTTTATCAGCCAGTGTCCATACATCTTCAAAATCATGGGTTACATGCAATACGGTGGTATTATATTTTTTAGCCGCCTCTTTAAGCAACTGTCTCATTTCTTTTTTAATTTTATAATCGAGAGCGCTGAAAGCCTCATCCATTAAAAGAAGCTGTGGTTTTACTATTAAAGCTCTTGCTATACTTACCCTTTGCATCTCTCCCCCGCTAAGTGTTAAAGGTTTTCTTTTTAATAAATGGTCTATTTTTAAAAGTTTGCTTATTTCATTAATATCTTTATCGTTTTGTGTTTTATTTTTATTGTGTTTTTTCAATCCGTACATTATATTTTCGTATACACTCATATGGGGAAAAAGAACATAATCCTGATAAACGATACTGATGTTTCTGGATTCAATCGGCTTATCGGTTATATCTTCATTATTCAAATATACTTTTCCGCTTTGAGGCTTATAAAATCCCGCAACTGTTTCAAGCAAAATGGATTTACCGCTTCCGCTTGGCCCTATTATTGTTACATATTCCCCTTTTTTTATGCCGAAATCAACGTTTGTTAAAGTAAATTTTCCTAAAGTTATATTTATATTTTCAATCTTTAAAAACATTTTCTTTTCCTTCCATATATTCAACGGACAATATTGCAACAAATGAAATAACAATAAGCACAATACCGCTGGTAATAGCCATTCCCATATTTCCATAAGAAATATTTAAAAACAGCGTTATAGGAAGTATTTCCGTTTTCATATAAGAACCCCCCGCTAAAATCAAAACCGCTCCGAATGCCCCCATTGACCTTGCAAAAGTTATAATTGCCGAAGCGTATATCCCGTTTCTTATCAAAGGGACCAATACATTTTTAAATGTTTCAAATTCGCTATATCCCAGACTTCTTGAAACATATTCATATCTTTTGTTAACACTTTCAAACGATGAATAAATAATTCTGATTCCGTAAGGCAAAGCGGTAAAAAATTGCGCTACTACAATGCCCGCTTTTGTAAAAACAATCTGAATCCCCAATTCATCAAAAAAATCTCCGACAAACGTTTTGCTGAAAAGTAAAAGTAAAGAGAGTCCCAATACAAGTTCGGGGAAAGCCATCGGTAAATTTATTATTGTCTTTAAAATAGATTTGCCAAAAAAATCATATCTTGACAAAGCGTAAGCGATAGGAACAGAAAAAATCAAAACAAAAAAAGTTGATAAAAGAGACGTTATAAGAGATAATTTAATAGAATAAATCATTTCCCCAGAACGCAAAGCATTGATGATGTCTCCGATTTTAGGAACAAAAAACAGGCTCAAAACAGCAATCAAAAGCAAAAAAGTAATCAATAAAGACATACTTATGCTAATTGTTTTAAAACTGAATATTTTCATATTTCAAATCCCCATTTTTTCCAAATTTGTTTTGATTTACCAGAAGAGAGATAATTATTAAATTTATTGGCAAGTTTTTTATTTTTACAAATTGTTCCAACCGCAGTAGGTATTGTTTTAATTATATTTTCATTTTCAGGAATTTTAATAACTTCCAATTTCCCTTTCTGTTTTGCCCAAGAAACCATATCTTCCCACATTATTGCAGCGTCAGCCTGTCCCATTACCATATATATAAGCAATTGATTAACGGTCCCAGCATACATAGCAATATTTTTTTTGACATTTTTATAAAGATTATTCTTTTTTAAAATTTTTATACTGACTTTTCCTATAGCCGTAGCCCTCGGGTCACCTAAAATTATTTTAATATCAGGACGAGTTAAATCTTTAAGGGTATGAATATTTTTTGGATTTCCTTTTTGAACAACCAATACAGGAATATGTTTTGTTATTATTTTAACGCTTTTTTTATAAACTAAATTTTTATTTAAAGCTTCTTTTGTATAATAATAAGCGCCAGGAATAAACACATCGCAGCCGTTAGTCTGTAAAATTGAAAAAAGTTCTCCCGAACCTCCGTAATGAATATCTATTACTGCATTATTTTCATTTTCAAAATTTTTCACTATTTCATTTATCGGCTTTATAAGCCCCGCTCCCGCGCAAATTTTTATATGTTTAATATCAGCTGAAAATATTTCGGTTACTAAAACTAAAAATATAAATAAAATCTTTTTCATTTTTCCTCCTTTTTATGCATTATTTGCATATTTTTTGTTATAAAAAAAGAAAAAAGGGATTAACCCATAATTTATAAATTAATAATTTTTTAATATACTGTCATCGCCTTCAATTATCGGAGGATTTATTACACCCTGACCGTTTTTTTTCATTATTGCCTGACCTTCGGGAGAAAGAACATATTTTACAAATAAAACAGCACCTTTTTCATGAGGAGGAAGTCCTTCTTTTTTATTTTCCACAACTGTTATTCCGTAAACCATAGGAGCGCCTTTTTTTACAATATAAGTTCCCGGTTTTTTACCTGTAACTTTAAAACTCGCTTTTTTATAAAAAGATGCATATTTTTTATCACCTAAATTAATTTGAGGAGGCAAAGTAATAAATTTTAAATGATGCTGCATTGCAACAGATTTATAAATAAACAGATAATCAAACGCTCCGGCTTCAAGTAATCCCAATAAATCTGTCTCTTTCGGTCTGACAACTACTTTATTTCTGTTTTCCTCACCGTTTTCATAACTGTCTCCGTAACCGAATAACTTATCAAAAAATTTTGGTCTTTTATAGTAAATTCCGGCAAGTTTTGCTACAATCATTGCTCTATATCCACACGGGTCTAAATTAGGATTGGAATGCCCCACTTTTACTCCAGGTTTTAATAAAATATCCATCCAATTATTTGAATTTATTTTATCAGCATATTTTGAATGCGGCGTATAGGCTATAATCATCTCATTTGTTGCAAACAAAGCATTGAATTTTGCATATTTTGGTCTAAGCAGGTTATCTATAACTTTATAATCAGCACTTGCCATTACATCGGCTTTTTTATGTAAATCAGTAATTTTTCGGGCACACGCCCTGCTTCCGGCAGCTTCCCTTACCACATCATACTGAGGATATTTTTTCTCAAACTTTTGTTCAATCTGTGAAAACGGGACACTTAAACTTCCGGCATGGAATACAACTATTTTTTTACCAAAGGCAAATAAAACGATAACACTGAAAATTAAAGCAAATTTTTTCATTTTTTCTCCTTTTATTTATGGAAATTTTGCATATTTTACTATATAAAAAAAATAAAAATGTCTTTTATATGACAAAAACGCATATTTTTTTATGCATTTTTTGCATATTTTTTATGAGATAAATCCAAAAAAGTAATAAAAATAAACAGACTAAAAATTAGTCTGTTTTTAATCTTTGCATTTTTCGGCAAGTTCTTTGTCTTTGCCTTCTTTAACAATTTTTTTGTAATAAATAGAATGTAAATGTTTAAGCTCATCTTCACTTTTACAACCGTCTATCATACTCTCAATTGAACCTTTAATGGCAAAAAGAGACATATATAAATGAGTAAAAAAGAATGCAACAATAAATAATGCTAATGTTAAATGAATAATAACAGCTAATCTTAACAAATCTATCTGATATAAATTCAGTTTTCTAAGGAGGGCTATGTCGAAATCCTGAAAATACATCATTACACCTGTTATAATCATAACCATTCCGCCAAACATAGCAAGCCAATACCACATTTTTTGACCAGCATTAAATTTACTTGCAGGGATTTCCTGTTTTCTTTTAACCAAATAACCTCCAAGTATCATCATCCATTTAATATCCCAAAGTCTCGGAAGCATTTCTTTAAACCACATTACAGTCATAGGAATTACAACCAGTGCAAATAAAAATGCCCCTATGTCATGCAGATATCTCATAAATCTAATAGGAGTACCTCCTCCAAAAAATTTAGCATAAATAATAAAAAAGCCTGAAGGGACCAATAAAATAAATGCCAAAGCAGCTATCCAATGTATAATTCTCTGCCATGTCGGAAAAATTAAAAATTTTCTTCCTTCATGGGAAAAAATTTTGGGACCTACAATCAAATAATGAAGCAAAAAAACTGCAGGCACCGCTATTAAAACAACTAAAAATAAAATTTTGCTCCAGTGTGTCTGTAAATATAAAAACAGTTCTCCATATTTATGCCAAGAAGGGATTGCTTCTATCAATTCAGGAGAAATCAATCTACTCCCAGGATGCTCGGGAGCCTGATTTGGCTCCACTAAAGGAACAATCCCGGCATATAAAAGAGAAAAACTTATTACGCTAAATAGCGGTAATTTTTTCATAACAACTCCTTATTTATACGCCTGATCCCATCCGTATGGAGTCATAGGCCCTTTGCCTTTAGCTGCGTCTCTTTCTCTTATTATTTTAGAAACGCTCTCGGCATCCCCAACAATTAATGCATTAGTAGAGCATACCGCAGCACACATAGGTACTTTTCCTTCTGCAATTCTGTTTTGACCATATAACTGATACTCTTTTTCAGAAAAAGTGGGAGCAGGACCTCCAGCACACATTGTACATTTATCCATAACTCCCCTAATTCCGAATGCTCCGTCTCTTGGAAACTGAGGAGCACCAAAAGGACAGGCGTATAAGCAATAACCACATCCTATACATTTATCTTTGTCATGAAGTACTATTCCGTCTTCTCTGATATAAAAACAATCGACCGGACAAACTTGTGAACAAGGTGCGTCGGTACAGTGCATACAGGCTATAGATACTGAAAATTCTTTATCCTCAATTCCTTCATTTAATGTAACTACTTTTCTTCTGTGAATACCCACAGGCAGTTCATGTGCTTCCGCACAGGCTATTGTGCAGGCATTACATTCAATACATCTGTCTTCATCACAATAAAATTTCATTCTTTCATATTCATACATATCTTACTCCTTATGCTTTCTCAATGCGGACTAACCCCGCTTTTGTTTCAGGAATTTGGGTAACAATGTCGTATCCATAATTAGTTACTGTATTTGCACTCTCACCGATTGCATACGGTTTTGTGCCTTCCGGATAATTTTCGCTCATATCAACACCTTGCATAATACCAGCCCAATGATAAGGCAAGAAAATTCTATCCGGTGCTACTGCATAAGTAAATCTTGCTTTTACTTTGATTTTTGTTCCCTCGGGTGAGTGAATCCAAATCATATCTCCGTCATTAATTCCATAATTATAAGCAAGTTCTGGATTGATACTTACAAACATTTCCGGAGCTAATGCAGCAAGATATTTACTGCTTCTTTCTATAAGTCCGGCACCGCTGTACATTACAAGTCTTCCTGTTGTAAGAATAATTGGGAATTCTTTTGCCCAGTCGGTTTTTTGAATAGAAATAAATTTAGTATCAACTCTATATTGGTCTTTTTTATCAGGATATGTTGGATATTTTTTAGCCAAATCATATCTTGGTGTATGAAGCGGCTCTCTGTGCATTGGAATTTTATCAGGGAATGTCCATACATATGCTCTTGCTTTTGCGTTACCGTATGGTGCAACTCCGGCTTTAAGAGCATATTTTGCAATTAGTCCGCTTAAGTCGACTTTCCAGTTTTTACCCATAATAGCTTTTTCTCTCGGTGATAATCTGATACCGAGAACTTTTTCAATATTTTCTTTTGTAAGTTCAGGATATCCGCCTTTTACTTTTGCACCTTTTATAGTTGCATGATCTCCGGCCAATAAATTCTGACCTTTATATTCAGTTCCAAATCTTGCCCTGAATCCCATTCCGCCTTCCATTACAGGAATATCAATGTTATATAAAACAGGGCTTCCTGAATGGTATTCTGTCCAACAAGGCCATGGCAATCCGTAATATTCGCCTTTCATCGGACCAATACCTTTAAGAGTTACTTCATCAAACATATGCCAGTTTTGCTGATGTCTTTTAAGTCTTTCAGGTGTCCAACCGGTTAAACCGATAGTTTTAATGGTTCTTGCAATTTCTCTTGTTGCATCTTCTGGCCATTTGAATGAATTTTTAACTTTTACGGCTTTGCCGTTTTTTACACCCATCATCAAACCGCTTACAAATTCTTTGTAAAATCCGAATTTTTTGGCAAATGTAAACATAATTTCTTCATCGGTTTTAGATTCATAAAGCGGATCTACCACTTTGCTTCTCCACTGAGCTGTTCTGTTTGTGGCGGTAACACTACCTTCACATTCAAACTGACTTGCTGTTGGTAAGATATAAACATTGTCTTTTTTGTTTGTAATTACAGCAGCCTCATTTGCAAAAGGTTCGGCCACAACCAATAAATCCAATTTATCAAGAGCCTGTTGTACTTTTGCTGTCTGGGCAATAGAAGTAATACCGTTACCCTGAACCCATAAAGCCCTGATTGGAGTTTTTTGATAAATTTTTTCTTCCTGTAATACACCTTGCCACCATTTAGCAAGAGTGAATCCTTTTGTATGCATCATTTTTGGAGTGTCAAATCTGCTTTGTAACCATTTAAAATCAACTCCCCAGTTATGTGCAAAATATTTCCAGCTTCCTTCACTTAATCCGTAATATCCCGGTAATGAATGCGACAAACAGCACATATCTGTTGCACCCTGAACATTATCGTGTCCTCTTAAAATGTTACATCCACCACCAAATTTACCCATATTACCTAAAGATAACTGTAAAATCGGAGCCATTCTTGTATTAGAAGAACCGATTGAATGCTGAGTTAGACCCATTGCCCAAATTAATGTTCCAGGCTTACTTGTAACGTACGCTCTTGTAATTTGAATTAATGTATCAACATCAACACCTGTTACATCGGCAGTTCTTTCAGGAGTCCATTTTTTTGCTTCTTCTATAACATGTTCCATTCCAAACACTCTGTCTTTAATAAATGATTCATCCTGCCAGCCGTGTTTAAATATTAAATGAAGCATTCCATACATAAACGGAATATCGGTTCCAGGTCTTACCCTTGCATATAAATCTGCTTTTGCGGCAGTTTTTGTATATCTTGGATCTATAACAATTAAAGTAGCATTATTTCTTTCTTTTGCTTTTAAAATATGTTTAAATCCTACAGGATGGTTTACTGCCGGGTTAGCACCAAATATTATAATAGCTTTAGAATTTTGAATATCTCCCAAATGGTTTGTCATAGCGCCATAACCCCATGTGTTCGCGACCCCCGCGACTGTTGCGCTGTGTCATATCCGCGCTTGGTGATCTATATTGTTAGTACCCCACATTGCGGCAAATTTTCTAAAATAATAAGCCTGCTCTGTGCCCATTTTTGCAGACCCTAAAAACATTGCCGCATCAGGACCACTCTCTTTTCTGATATTTAACATTTTTTCTGAAATTTCGTTAACAGCCTGATCCCAACTGATTCTTTGCCATTTTCCGTTAACTTTTTTTAACGGATGTTTAACTCTTTTTTCTGTTCTGATAACATCGATTGAATCAATACCTTTACAGCAGTGACTTCCGTGACTGATCGGATGGTCTTGGGCAACTTCCTGTCTTACCCATACACCGTTTTTAACTTCTGCTATAATTCCACACCCAACTGAACATGTAGTACATACAGTTTTTACTTTTTTACTACCTGGGTAAGGGCTTTTTAATTCTTCTTCGCTTGCATCTCTAAGAGCCGGTGCAGCGTTTAGCATTGTTGCACCCGCAACTCCAGAGAGTGCAGCCATTTTTAAAAACGCCCTTCTGCCCACTCTAACGTTTAATTTTTCTTGTGAGCTCATTTTCTCTCCTTATATTGCATTTTTGTAATAAATTTCCCAATTTTTAGTTTTTCTGTAGAGAATCTCTTTTTTAGGGGAATGTCCTTTTACAACCCCATTTCCAACATCTTCATCGTCGGCTTTGGCAAAAACCAACGTTGAAGAAGCCACGCTCAATGCACCGACACCAAGTGCACCTTTTAAAAAGCTTCTTCTTTTCATTTTCACTCCTTTTTTGGATTTATCTCATATAGAGATAACGGCAGGGCTCATAAAGCTCTGCAGATATCTCTATACATCATCTTCCACATCCCCGCCTTCTTCCAAATTACAAACAAGATTTTTTTCTTTTTTCTTTTTAGCTTTTCTTATTCTTGCCTCTTCATCCTGAACGGTTTTAATATCAATTTTTTTGGAAACTTTCTCAATAGTAGGTTTTGGTTTTTCAAGATACATCCTCTCTGTTTCTATAAAAGCTTTTAATACCACGGCAATATCTTTGTAAAGATCTGATGCTGTATGCATATAAACATTTTCTATAAAATCATCAATAAATATATTTAAAACATCAAATGTTTTTTCCTCAAGCCAAACCGCTTTTTCATCTCCGTTTATTTTTTCTAAAATCAAATAATGCATAAATGGCAAAATAAAACCTATATCATCTTCTGTATCAGTAAATTTTTCATTTTTTCTGAATTTGGACGATAAAACAATATCAACCATTTTAACCCTCATTTTTCCATTTTCTATCTCTTCATCATAATAAGAGGCTGTAGTTGGCACAGGGTCGTTTGCCAAATCATAAAAAATATCATCATATTCCTGAATTAATTTATTTTCATCAAAATTTTCAATAAAATGTTTTAGTGCTTCTTTTGAATTCGGCTCAAGCGCATTTTGATATAAAATTTTTGCAGCTTCTTTAACCCCCTCAAATCTTTTTTCATCATCAAAAAATGTAAACAGTTTTGAAAAAAAACCGTAATAAAAGGCTCTGGCTTCTTCTAATTGTTTATTTTCCATTGGTTTTCCTTTCTATATATTCATTGAACAACAGCTTCGATTTGCATTCAGGACAGCAGTAAATAGATTTTTTCTTTAATTCATCTGTAAAAATAGGTAATAACTGTGCTGCAATTCTCTCAATTGCTTTTTTTGGAGCAAACGGTTTCCCGCACATTATGCAATAAAAAGGTTCGTCTTTTGCCATTGTTTTCTGTCCGAAAAAGTCTTTATTTAATTCAAGCTTATCAGGAATTACTTTAAGGCATTTTTCAGCACATGCAACCTCGCAGTATCCGCAGGCTGTACACATAGAAGCATCAAATTTTAAAGTACCGTCTTCATCATGAGCGGTTAATGCCCCGACATTACAGACGCTCACACATCCCATGCACAAAGTACATTTATTTTCATCAATTTCTACTTTTCCGTAATGGATGAAATTATTATCACTTAAATCGATAATCCCTAAATCATCATTTTCAATTAAATGTGAAAGTCTGATTGAAAAAATCTCCCTTTTATTTAAGTTGTTTTCATTTATCATACATTTTGCTTCAGGTATTTTTTCTGCTTTGTTTAAAAGATTTTGTGCTTCTTTAGGACTCTGGGTAAATAAAACGGCATTTTTTCCAAATTTTCTGTTTGAAATCTCATTTATTAATTTAACTGCCTCTTTTTCACCTTTTGAAAAATTATCATTTAAAAACACTATTTGAGCCCCGCTGTCCTGAAACAGAGTCAATAAATGAACCTCATCCAAAAATTTTCTGCCTTCTATTACCAAAGGCATTACATTTTTAGGAAGTTCAATTTCAAGATTTTCAACCATATCTTCCGGCACGATAAAAGGAATAAATCCGCTGAAAATTTTAGAAATTTCATAAAAAGAATCTCTTGGAATTGCACTGAAATCCAACGCACCGCTCGGACAAACACTTACACATCCGCCGCATCCGTCACAGTCAATATGCGAAAAAACAAGCTCTTTTGTTTCATCGTCTTTTATAATAGCATTTGTAGGGCATACATTTGCACAGTTTCCGCATGTTTCTTTTAATACCCTGTGATGATACTGACATACATCTTTATTGTATGTAACATAATTTCTATATTCATAAATTCCTACTCTTTTTCTTATAATCTGTTTTGCTTTTTCCACTCCTATATCAAACGGATCAACTATTCCTCTTTGTTTAAATGCAATTTCAGGGGCGTTAAACCATATTGCCTGGTCTACTTCCAAATCAATTGATTCATTTCCTTTTTGAATTGTAAATTTCAAATTTCCTATTGTTCCACTAATATCTTTTATCCATTCAGGAAGGGAATAATATTTGTCAAATTCTTTTAAATCATCAAAATTCTCAGCTTCTTCTTTATTCCCTATAATTAAAAGCCTGTTTTTAACTTCTTTTTTATATTCGTTAAATTTCGCATAATCTAATTTTATCCCCCTGATCTCATAAAATTTATTTATTACATCAATTTTTTCCAAAATATGTGCTTTTGAATGTTTAATATAAAAATTAATTTCAGGGGCATAAACTATCGGGTTTGTTTCTTTTGAATTTGATATAATTGTAGGAGTATTTGAATCGTTTATTACAATTATATTTTCACTTAACGGAAAATCCAAAGGTTCAGTTGTATAAAAAGCATATTCAATCATTTGCAGCCTTTTAATTTTTGATTAATGCTATTATAACACCAAAAAGCTTAAAGTTAGCTTAAAAAGTAAAAATTTTTAAAAGGTTTGTTTTGAAAAAAATTTTTTTAATTTTAATTTTGATAATTATTATTATTTCTTATATTCTTTTTTCAGCTCCAAAAAAATATATAATCTCATCTTCACTTCCTCTTAGCGGAATAATGAAAAACATGGGAGAAAGTATAAAATATGGAACATTAGCATATTATAATAATTTCAATATTCCCAATAAAGAAAAAATTAAATTTATTTTTAAAGATGATAAATACGAACCCGATTTAATGAAAATGAATATTATAAATTTTTATAATAACAATTCATTTCTGTTATACGGCCTCACAGGAACCCCTACGGTAAAAGCGGTTTTACCTTTTGTGAATGAACATTCAATTTTCGTTTTTGCCCCTTTCACAGGTGCAGAATTTTTAAGAAAAAATAAAAATGTAGTTAATTTTAGAGCATCTTACAAAGATGAAATTGAACACATTATAAATTATCTGTTAAAAAAACATATAAATAAAATTTCTCTTTTATATCAAAATGATGATTACGGTGATGAAATATATCTTCATTTATGTGATACGTTAAAAAAACACAAACTTTCATTATCAAGTGTGGGGACATATGAAAGAAACACATATTTGATTGATTCAGCCTTAAATTCAATCTCTTCTTCAAAACCGCAGGCTATTATTCTCGGTTCAACCGCGGAAATAGCGGCTCTGTTTATTAAAAATTACAGAAAAATAGATAAAAATGTTTTATTTATTACAATTTCTTTTGTTAATCCCGACAAACTTATATCTTTGATAAAAAATAAAAACAATATTATTTTTTCAGAAGTTGTTCCCTATTATAAGGCAAATATAACAGAAGCCAAAAATTATCTGACATCTCTACACAAATTAAATCCAAAAACAGAGCCGACATTTTACGGATTTGAATCATATCTTGCAACAAAAATTTTAATTAACGCATTTAATCATCTAACATTTCCCTATACTCAGGAGCATTTAAAAAAAATTATAAAAAAAACACCCAAAAACATTCTTAAAGGTATTCCGATTGAATATAAAAACAATCATCTTTTAAATAAAACATATTTATATAAATATAAAAACAATGTTTTTAAAGAAATACAATGATAAAAAAATTTATAAAAACCGGTTTTTTAAATAAAACAAAACTTATTGTCTCAATAATTTCGATATTGCTTTTAAGTATTATTTTTATGTCCCAATATACTATATTTTCATTTAAAAACGATATTGACATACTTTTTCAGAAAAGGCTTGTTTCATCTGTAAAGCTTTCTCACATAAAAGATTTATACAAAATAAATATTTATGAAACCATAAATCAATATAAAAGAAAAGAAATCGGTTTTAAAGAAGCAAATAACGTTATAAAACTCGCAAATATTTTAATACAAAAAGAGTGGAATAACTACTTAGAAACAGAATCAATACCAAAAAACACATTTGAATATCTGATATTCAACAATATAAAAACACTGAAAAAAGAGATTGACAATAAATTAAACAAATTTTTAACAACAAGAGAAATCAACATTCAAAAACTATCTAATAATATAAATTTAATTAATATTTATTTATCAAACCTGATTAACATAAACCTCAAAAAAGCAATAATTCAAAAAAACAACACAGATAAAAAATTTTCTTTTGCCGTGAAAGCTTCAATTATAAGTATTATTATTGTATTTATCATTACAATTACATTAATATTTTTGATTATTGAAAAATTTAAAAATATCAATACATTACTTGAAAAAAAAGTTGAAGAAAAAACCAAAGAATTACAAATAATGAATAAAACACTTGAAAAAAGAATAGAAAAGAAAATTAATGAAATCAGGAAAAAAGATAAAATTATGTTCCAGCAAAGTAAATTAGCAGCAATGGGAGAAATGCTTCAAAATATTGCACATCAATGGAGACAACCACTTGCTAATTTATCCATGATTATCGAATCTTTTCAAATAAAAAATGAATTGGGTAAACTTGATAATAAATATATAGAAAACAAAACAAAAGAAGCATTGATGATTGCGGAAAATATGTCAAAAACAATAGAAGATTTCAGAAACTTTTTTAAACCTGATAAAGTTAAAAAAAGATTTTCTTTAAAAGAATGCTTAGAAAAAACTCAAAAACTACTTTCTTTTATTCTACAAAAAAATAACATTGATTTAAAAATAGATATTAAAAAAGACATTAAAATTTTAGGCTATCCGAATGAGCTTTCGCATGTATGTATCAATTTTATAACAAACGCCATTGAAGCTTTGATAAATTCAGATATAAAAGAAAAAAAGATATTAATAACGGTAAAAGAAACAAAAAAAGATATAATTATAAGTATAATAGATAATGCGGGCGGAATAGATGAATCAGTAATGGATAAAATTTTTGAGCCCTATTTTACCACTAAAACAAAACAGCAGGGAACCGGTATAGGGCTTTATATGGCGGAACAGATTATATCCTTTATGGAAGGAAAAATAAAGGCAAAAAATATAATTCATAAAATGTGTACGAAAAAATTTTACAAATGTGCAATGTTTGAAATCATTTTGCCAAAGGCAAATAATGAAAAATTATGATATTTTGAAAAATTTTAACATTTTATATATAGAAGATGATAAAAATTTATTAAACACTTTAGGTGAAATTCTTAAAGATTTTGTTAAAAAAATATATCTGGCAAGCAATACACAGGAAGCTTATAAAATATTAAAAGAAAACCATATAGATTTAATTATAAGCGACATTTTAATAGAAGATAAAAACGGAATTGAATTTATCTCTTTTTTAAAAAATCAGGGTTTTAAAATTCCTTTTATTTTAACAACCGCCTATACCGAAACAGATTATTTACTTGAGGCAATAAAAGAAAAAGTTTCAAATTACTTAGTAAAACCGATAAAAATAAAAGAATTATTGGACAGTATTTATGAAACACTGCTTCCTAAATACCAAAAAAAAGAATTGGAAAACTCTACTATTTTATTTAAATTAGCTTCTTTAGTGTGCGAAAGCAAACAATTGGAAGTTATAAAACTTATAGTAAATTCTTTGGATGATAATTACAATTTTTCACTATCCTACCCTGAAATAATGAAAAGAATTGATATCAGCAAACCTACCTTGATAAAACTGTTTAAAGATTTGCAGGATAAAAATATTATTACAAAACTGCCAAAGAGAAAATATAAATTAAATGTTGATATAATTAATCATCTTTTTAATTCTTCTTCTTAGGGCCTTTTAATTTTTTTAAAAACAGCTCTTTAAACCTTTTATTGGCAAATTCCTGAATTTCACTTTCCAATTCTTTAAAAATTTCAATATACTCCTTTGCCTTGGGAGTTAAATATGTGCCGCCTTTTACACCTTTTTCTACGGTTACCAGTTCATCATCAAGGTTTTTCTGAAGTGTTTTGATATGCGACCAGGCTTTTTTATAATTAAGTCCCATTTTCTCAGCCGCTTTTGCAATCGAACCTTCTTTTTCAATTAATTCTAAAATTTCAGTTTTTCCTTTTCCAAACAGTAATTCACCTTTTTGATTTTCTATCCAGACTTTTGTTTTAATAAAAGCACGTGGACGTTTTTTTTCTTTAAAAACACCCAGTTCGCAGTATATTACTTCAAATCCGTTATCTTTTATAGCACTTCTTACTTTTTTCAGATTATATTTTTCGGCAAGTTTTCTTGCATCTTTGCAAAAAACCCTTTTTTTATCATCACTCAGTTTTTCAAGCTCTTTTACAATCTCTTCTTCATAATTGTCCGTAAAATCAAGCCCTCCAAACTGTCCGAGACCGCAGTCAGTAATCCTAACCCCCATTTCATCAGCCGTCTTACCTACAACGATAGGTTCAACCCCAGCTTTTTTAGCCACAACATAAGCTTTTGCACAAGTTAATTTATTTTCATCGTTTTTATATTTTTCTATTAATTCTTTTATCATACCTGCTCCTTAAACAACAATTCTGTAATCATGGGTATATACATTCATTTTATCTCCCCTTGCAAAACCCACAAGCGTCAAATTAAATTTTTCAGCTATTTTAAATCCGAGGCAGGTTGTAGCTGTCCTTGAAATTAAAACGGGTATTTTATGCATAACCGCTTTTACCACCATTTCACTGCTGAGCCTTCCGCTTACCATCATAATTCCATTTTGCGGATTAAATTCATTTAAAATAGCTTTTCCCACCGCTTTATCAATAGTAGAATGCTGGGCAATATCTTCTGCGTCAAAATAGTTATTTTCATCAAAATAAATTCTTGCAGTATGCACACATCCGGTTTGTTCGTACAGAGGGCATGATTTATAAAATTCATCCATCTGTTTTGAAATTTCACTTGCTTTTATTTTAAAATCACTCTCTATTTTTGCAGCATCTATTTTTGCAGGGTCAATATCTAAATTTGCACTGATACTTTTTCCGCATCCGCTTACTATTATACCCTCTTCACTTAGCTTTTTAGCTTTTTCTTTATTTATTTTTGCCTTTATATCAACAATCAGTCCGTCTTTTTTTAATTTTAAATTTTCTATATCTTTAATATCTTTTATAATCCCCTCACTTATCAAATATCCTATCGCCAGCGCTTCCTGGTCAACAGGGGTAGCCATCATTGAAACAATTTTTTCATTGTTTACATAAATATCCAATCTGATTTCCCTGATTAGGGTATCATTGAATTTAAATTTTTTATCACCTTTAATTTTTGTAATTTCAAAATTATATGTAGCATCCATTTAAACTCCTTTAAAAGTATTATACAAAAAAATAAAATTAAATATGACCGGAAAAGAAGAAGGGCTTTTAGGAGGAATAAAATGAATGAAGCAATATCCTAAGGAGTTTTTATTTTTTTCCGGCCATGTTTAATTTTATATCCGTCAATAAGACGGATATAATTTAATTAATGATTATTACAACCGCTTTTTTCAATATCGGGTTTATGAGCCATAAGAGCCACAATTCCGACAAAAATAACTCCACCTACAATATTTCCCAATGTTACAGGTAATTCATTATCCAATAAAAAAGATTTTATATTTAAATGTTCTATCGCTTCAGCCGGAAGATGAAGGGCACTGGCAACTGCATGAATATCGCCGCCAAACTGAGCCATATAATGTGCTTTTGCTATTAGACCTTCTGAAATAATAAACATATTAGCAACACAGTGCTCATATCCACTGGCAACAAATGCCGCAATAATAAATGCGATACCCCAGACTTTACCTGCACCGTCTTTACATGCAACAGCAAGCCAGACAGCCATACAAACTAACACATTACAAAAAATACCTCTTATAAAGGCTTCTGTAAAAGTTAAAGATACTTTTGCTTCTCCTAAATGAACAAAATGTTTTAAAATAGCTTCATGATATTTTAAAGGAAGCCCTGATTTGTAATAAAGCCAGGCTGTAAAAGCGGCTCCCACAAAGTTAAAAATCCAAACAATTGTCCAATAACTTACAACTCCACCAAAAATTCCAACTTTTTTTTCACAACAGCTAACACCACTCAATACTGAACTTGTAAATAAATGTCCTCCGTAAAATACAACTAACATCAATCCTGCGGAGAATGCAAAACCTCCTATAAAATTAGCAATACCTGGTGCCAGTTTTGCACCAACACCCACTGTGGCATGAGCCCAGAAAATATCACCTATTGCAATGGCGCTTCCGGCCATAATAGCAAGAAGAATAACGCTTAAAATAGGCAGTTCCGCTTTATGTTTTGACATGTCAGATAAAGCAACTATTGTTTCATGAGGTGCTTTTACCATTTTTACTCCTTTTTAAAATTTAAATACATAAAAGTTTATAATGAATTAAAAAAGAATTGTGTCTTATAAAAGACGGTTAAAAAAATTTAATTAAATAAAGAGTTAAATTTTTTTATCTGTAAAAAAGCATTTAATGAGTTTTCTTTTGCTTCATCAGAAAGGTTCATATTAATTCCGCTTAAATTTTCCTTTTTTACATTTATTCCTAAAAAAAAGACTTTTTTGGCAAAATTTTCAAGCAGATTAATAAGAATATGAGTAGGAATATTATGGGTAGTAAAAATATATTCTGGAGATGATTTAACTTCTAAAAATTCACTTTTAGATTCAAGCCCTACAACCGAATCTGCAACAACCAGCAAATCGGGATTAAAATCCCTGATTTGATAAATTTTATCTTCAGGTGTATCATTACCGAAAAAAACTTTCCATTCAGGTAAATTTTTTTCAACCAGTTTTCCAAGATATAATGCAGCGCCGTCATCACCTCTTAAATCATTACCAATAACCAAAAGGGCTTTTTTCATTATTTCAGCCTTAATACAAAATATCCCTCTTTTAAGGATAAAAAAAGATTTTTTAATTCACATTCAGCCATTGAATCTTTAAGTTTTTCAATATGTTCGGGAAAAATTTCTATTTCCCTGTATTTCAAAAGATTACCCAGTTTAAATTTGGCATAATCTTTTGAATTTTCCAAAATATTATTAAATTCTTCATCTTCAAGTTTCATAACACACTCGACAAAATCAATAGTACCCACCCCATGTCCTGTAAGAGTGGAAAATATTTTAATCTGCTCTAACTCTCTTGGCATTTTTTTAGGTTTGTCCACATGCCTTTTGGTTAATCTGTTTACCTCAATCATATTTTTTCCATAATATTATATTTATCTATATTTAAATAAAAATGTTTTTTTAAAAAAGGAAGATAAACTTCATTGAATAAAGTAACCATACATTCCCTGTATCTTGAATCTTGTTCATTTTTTATATTTTTTATAAAAGAATTTTTTGTAATTTCCGGATTTTTAGGATCTTTTGATTTTTTCATAATATCAATGAATTTATTGTAAAGTTTTTTACCAAACAAATATCCCATAAGCCTTTTAGATTCCATATAAACATCACGTTCAAAAAGAATATTGTCTAAAAGAGATTTCTCAATTTCAGGTGCATCCCCGCTATCTCCATCATGTTTTTTATATTCAAGACGCTGTTTTAAAATATCAAGCCCGACTGCAAGTCCGTAAATAATACTTGCCGGATGAGGTGGACAGCCCGGCACAAACACATCAACAGGCACTGTGCTTTTAATACCTCCCCAGACTGCATAAGAATCATAAAATATACCACCGCTGCATCCACAAGCCCCAACAGCAACCACAACTTTAGGGTCTGGGGTGGCTTCATAAGCCCTTAAAAGAGGATAATAAGTCTGCCTTGTAAGAGGCCCTGTACAAACAAGAATATCCGCATGTCTCGGACTTGCAACAAGTTTAAAGCCAAACCTCTCAGGGTCCCACATAGGAGTAATAGCAGCAAATATTTCTATTTCACAACCGTTGCAGGATCCACAGTCAATCCTAAAAACATTAAAGCTTCTTTTTATATTTTGTAAATGTTTAATTTTATCTTCCAGCTTATTTGCTTCAAATATTTCATTTGGCAATATTACTGTTGGTTTTTTACTCATTTTTTACCTCCAAAGTGCTCTTCTGATATAAATTTTTCAACGGCACCAGATTTTTTACATTCGGGACATGTATGCAAATAATCGATTTTTTCTTCATTAATTACCGCACCCGCAACCTCCATTCTTTCTATGGCATAATTGATAAGTCTTTTTGTTGTAAAAGCTTTACCGCATATTTTGCATTTTACAACTTCAAGTTCACTCTCTTCTTTTAGATTTTTATAATCAAATCTTACTGCCATTTCATATAAAGGTGAAAGAGCTATTGCTCCGGTAGGACAAACTTCTTCACATCTTCCACAAAATATACATCTTCCGCAGTCAAAAGACCAGATTACTTTATTATTTTCTTTGTCATATTTTACATTTAAAGCATTAGGAGGGCACGCTATTGCACATGCACCGCATCCTATACATTTTTCATAATCATATTCAGGTTTTCCACGAAAACCTTCGGGAACTTCATATGATTTAAACGGATAATCATATGTTATTATCCCGATTTCTTTTGATATATCTAAAAGTTTCATTTTTAACTCCTATTTCTTTAATGGAGAGTTTTTAAGTGTCTGCGCATATTTTTTTAACTCTTTTTGAGTCACTATTCTTGCTTTTTTGGTCTTTACATCAATAACCGTAACCCTTTCCGTACATGAATAACAAGGGTCCAATGATGTAACAATTAAAGCTGCGTCGGAAATATCGTTACCCTGGAATTGGTATCTTAGTGACGGCCAGTTATTATATGTAGCCGCCCTGCATCTCCATCTGAATACTTTCTGGGCATTTCCATGCATTACCCAGTGAATATTTCCCCCCCTTGGAGCTTCATCGTTTCCCAATGCAAAAGCTCCTGGTTTAATAACAGTATCCTGCGGCTTGATAAATATTGAAGTATTTGGCATAAATTCAATACACTGTCTTATAATTTTAAGTGATTCCAATACTTCTTTGTATCTTACGGTTTCCCTTGCCAAAACATCGCATCCATTTTCTACTGCCACATCAAATTCCAATTTTTCAAAAATATCATACGGATGGTCGTATCTTGTATCTCTTTTAAATCCGCTCCCTCTGATATTCGGGCCTACGGGTGAAAAATCCCTTGCAACTTTTCTATCAAGTATTCCAACACCCTTCCATCTTGAAATCTGAGCATCATCTTCCATAACTGCATCCCAGACCTCTCTTGTAAGAGAATCTATTTTATCTACAAGCTCCAGTGCTTTTTTCATCTCTTCAGCACTCATATCTCTTCTTACACCGCCAACCATTACGTTTCCATAAGTTTTTCTGCCTCCTGTAACTAATTCCGCAAGCTGCATAGTGTATTCACGAACTCTAAATATATGCATAAAAGCCGTCACATTACCCGTAACTTCACAGGCAAGACCGATATTTAATAAATGTGAATGCAGTCTTTCAATTTCAAGACACATCACCCTAATCGCCTGGGCACGCAAAGGAATGTTCATTCCGACAGCCCTTTCGGCCGCTTCTATACAGGCGATTGAATGTGCAAATCCGCAAATTCCACATACCCTTTCAGCCAAAAACCCCATCTGGTCATAATTCATTCTGTTTTCGGCAAGCTTTTCCATACCTCTGTGCTGATAATATAACCTGTAATCCGCATCTATAATTGTTTCACCATCGCAAAAAAGCCTGAAATGACCCGGTTCATCACTTGTAATATGCAAAGGCCCCCATGGAACATCAACGGTGCCTTCACCTTCCGGTGTTATAAATTCATAATCAGGCTCATCTTCTGGAGCGAGTGCGTCGGGCCTGTATCTGTAATCCATTGCATCTTTTCTTAAAGGATGAATTCCATCCGGCCAGTCATCAGGAAGTACCAGTCTTCTTGGATCAGGTAAACTTTCTGCCACAATCCCAAACATATCATATGCTTCCCTTTCATACCAGACGGCTGCCGGAACTTTTTTTGTAACTGATGGATAAATGGGATTTGTAGAAGGCAAATAAGCTCTTACGGTAATCCAGCATTTGTCATTTTGACTTAATTCATCTTCAGGATTTATTTTACTTCCTTCCATTGATAAAATAAAATAAACCCCATAGCATCCGTTTATTTCCCTCTCATCGGTTGGAACCATACTTGAAAGCCATCCGCCCATATCATAATAAAGCATTCTCACAGCTTCTGGCAAATCGTTTCTATCGACTGTAATAACAATCTGATCTTCAGGATTTCTCACAATATCCTTAATTTTAATTTTTTGTTTTAATCTGTTTATAAATTTATCTCCAACCATAATTTCTCCTTAAATATGTAAAATATTTTTTACTGCATTATCAAGCAATAAATACCAGTCTTGAATATAAAAAACTCCAAAAGCTATTATCAAAGCCCCCAAAACTATTAAAGGCAAATGAGCATTTGCTCCGAGTGTTTGTGTTTTAACCTCTCCTCTTGGTTTTCCAAACACAACATGATTAAAGTGAGCCAAAACACCTATAACAATAATTCCAAGTCCGACAACAAATAAAAATACCGGCAAATACTGGGTAGTCATGATACTTGCTTTGACCATTAAAAACTCACTTACAAATACAGCAAGCAAAGGTGCGCCGATTAATGAAAATATTGCAATGGCAAAAAGCACCGCCGTTAAAGGGTTTATTTTCATAAGTCCTCCCATTTTGTCCATATCCCTTGTGCCATAAATTTTCATAATATTTCCGCTTACACAAAAAGCAAGCGCTTTTGAAAGAGAATGGGCCATTGTATGAAAAAGCCCTGCAAAAACGCCTAAAGGTCCGCCGATTCCAAATCCAAAAGCAATTATCCCAACGTGTTCTACTGAGTGGTATGCAAACATTCTTTTTATATCTTTTTGGCGAATTATAAACATTGCCGCAATAAATATTGAAAGCAGTGATACAACAAGTGTAAGTATTTGAACATACGTAAATCCTACGTTTTCTCCTATAACAGAATAATATCTGACTATCGCCAATATTGCACATTTTAATAAAACTGCGCTTAGAATAGCTGAAGTCGGAGAAGGACCTTCTGAGTGAACGTCAGGAAGCCATGTATGCATTGGTGCAAGACCTGCTTTTGTTCCAAATCCTATTAAAGCAAAAACAAAAATCAATTTTAATGCACTCGGGTCTAAAAGTTTTGCATTCGTATATAAAGATGTCCAAAGCATCGCACTTTCACCGTTTTTTAATGCATGATATCCTGCTCCATACATTAATACAGTTGCATAAAGTGCAAAAGCCAAACCGACACTACAAATAATTATATATTTCCATCCGCTCTCAGTAGCTCTTTTGTTTTTGTAAAGTGCTACCATAAATACAGATGAAAGTGTGGTTGCTTCAATCGCAGCCCACATTATTGCAATATTGTTTGCAACTACTGATGTAATCATTGTAAATATAAATAAATTCATTAACGAATAATATAATTTAACATCTTTTATTTCTATTTTTCCTTCTTCCAAATCCCATTGCATATATTTTACGGCATAAATATTAATCAAAAGCCCTGTCAGAGCAATAAGTGTCAAAAATACTCCTCCTACAGAATCTAAGAAAAAAAGTTTGTCCCAAAGAAAATATATGCCACCGTGAATAACATTTGAAATAGCATAAAAAGCTATTATTGATGTGGCAAATGAGCCTATTACATGAAAAATTGAAAGCGTGGAAAAGTTGTTCGGTAAAAAATATATAATAATAGCCGTTGCTAACGGAATTATCATTACAAGAGCCAATAATAAATGCATACTCATAACCTATCCTTTTAAAGTATTTGCTTTGGAAGTATCTAAAGAACCAAAAAATTTATAAAATCTTGTTGCTAAAATTGACATGATAATTACTGCAAAAATGGCATCTGTTAAAATTCCTATATCAACAATTTCAGGAGAATTATAAGCAACAAGCGCAAGTGTTAAATGTGTTCCGTTTTCAAAAAGACATAATGATAAAATCTGTTTAACGGCGTTTTTTCTTAAAATCAGTCCAAATATTCCCAATGAATAAATAGTTAAAGACGCTACTAAAGGTATATCTTCTTTAAGTAAAGCAAAACTCTTTAAAACAGGAAAAAGCATCATTGCAATGGCCAAAGAAAAACCGAGAGCAATAACCGGACTTACAAAAAATCCTTCTACCGGAGTTTCTTCAGACTTGACACCAAGTTTATTAATAAGCCTTAAAATTATGTAAGGCACAATTAAAACTTTTGTAAAAAAAGCAATAACCGCCCATCCGTAAAGTGAATTTACTTGATATTTTCCTGCCAATGTAAAAAAAATACCAACTAAAAGCAAAGTTTCTAATATATACGCATATGTTGCAAATTTAAGATTTCTAAGGGAAAACACCAAAAATGATGCAATTATCATCAAAATTGCCAAAAAACTTACCATATCCATTTTAAACTCCTACCACATAAAGTATTAATGCAACAAATGCAACCGAAAATGCAAAAGAGGCATTTTTTTTGAAACCTTTTAACAATTTATAACGAGGTCCCAAATTATCTATAAATGTTGCGCCTACATAAAAAATTCCAATCTCAATAATAAAAATAAATAATGCCAAAAGGGGATTTGTAAAATTCCAAGGTTCAAATATAGATAAAAAAAGTCCTATCATTGCAACCTGTTTTATCATTAATGCCACATCAACTATTGCCAAATCGCTTCCTGAATATTCTCCAGCAACTCCTTCAAGAACCTCCTGTTCAGCTTCGGCCAAATCATAAGGATTTCTTCCCGTTTCAACATAACTTGCCCAAAGAAATGCTATTGACGCAACGGCAAACGCCGGGATTTGATATCCTACCACGCCTTCCCTTACTAAATTTTGAATAACAACTAAATTTGATGTTTTGGCAAGAAGCATTACTACAATTAAACAGATAATCGCCACCGGCTCTACAAAAACAGCGAGCATCTGCTCCCTGCTCCCCCCTATTGCGGCAAATGGACTACCGCTGTCCATGGAAGCAACACCGAAAATAAATCTTACAAGAGCACCTAAGTAAATAATTACAAATATATCCGCATATGCCCCGGCATTGATATTATCGCTGTAAGTAATAGGAAGTGCGGCTAAAATTGCCGCATTTGCTGCAAAAAGCATAAAAGGTGCATATCTGAAAAACCAGTGGGAATATTTAGGGGTTGTTTTTCCTCCTCTTTTCAATAATTTAAAAATATCGTAATATGTCTGAAAAACACTGTTAGGACCTTTTCTTGATTGCATCCTTGCCCTGACAATTCTTGCAATTCCGTCAAAAAAAGGCATAACCGCCACTATTGTGACAACTTGAATTACCATCCAAAATATACTGTTCATAGCTTTCTCCTTTTATAGCAAATATGCTATACCGACGAAAATAAATAACGTCAATAAAATATATAAAATGTAAATATTTGTATTACCGTTTTGCAAATATTTCATTTTTTCTGATAAATAGGCCGTAATTTTGATAAATGGAGAATAAAATAAATTCCACCAGATATCCCTGGCATGATAAATAAATTTTACAGGTTTAAAATATCCCTGGTCTTCTACTTTTGTATCTGATCTGTATAACCAGTCCATTAATCTTCTTAAACTTCCTGTAAACGGAGCGGCAGTCATCTGCATTCTTGGAGAATATTTAAATCCGCATGCCCAAGGGTCAGTTTCTCTGATAGTTACTTTTGTTTTTGAATTATTAATATATATAACTACAAAAATAAACGGCAGTGCCAAGAAAGAAATTAACATAATGGCTATAAACGGCGTTGAAACCATTGAACCTAAAGGTGAAACTAAATTTCCTCCTGCCGTCGCCTGATAGTTCCCCGCAAATGAAGAAACCACATTCATCAAATAATTAACTATCTTCGTTGCTCCAAGACCGAATGCGAAACATGCTATAACCAATAAATACATTCCTGTAAGCATTGAAAGAGGAACTTCTTTTGCTTTTTCATAAATTTTTCTGTTTCTCGGAACTCCGCCAAAAATTACACTGTATACTTTTACAAAACAGAATACAGCAAGTGCACCTGTAAGTGCTAAAGCCACAATTGAAAGTGTAAAGGCAAATCTATATAAAATTCCGTCGCCAAGGGCGGCCTGAAGCATAGACTGATAAGTTAACCATTCACTAACAAATCCGTTTAGAGGAGGAAGTGCTGATATTGCCATAGAACCAATTAAAAACGCAAAAGCAGTTAAAGGCATTTTTTTTGCAAGCCCGCCTAAAACTTCCATATCTTTAGTGTGAGTTGTATATAATACGCTTCCCGCACCTAAGAAAAGCAATCCTTTAAATGTTGCATGGTTTAACACATGATATAAACCTGCCAAAAATCCAACTGCCGCAAGAACAGGAGAATGTATGGCCATACCGTAAACGCCTGTTCCCAAACCTAAAAGGATAATCCCAATATTTTCAACTGAATGGTAAGCCAAAAGTGCTTTGTAATCATGCTGCATTAAGGCATATAATACACCAAGTAGTGCTGAAAGTGCACCTATAATTAATATTGTAATTCCCATCCATGAAGTCAAAGGCAACCATAAACAGGTTTGAATCATTCCAAAAATTGCAACTTTAATCATAACGCCACTCATAAGGGCTGATACATTAGAAGGTGCAGCCGGGTGGGCCATAGGCAACCATACATGAAGCGGGAACATACCCGCTTTTGAGCCGAAACCGAAAAATGCAAATAAAAATATAATAGCTGCCATTACAGGTGAAAGAGAAAGATTATAAAAATGACTGAATTCCAAAGAACCCGCCTGATAAGAGAGTAACAATAAAGATATTAATATCATTACACCACCGAAATGGGCAATTCCCATATAAATAATGGTAGCTTTTAGAGATTTTTGAGAATCATTAAAACAAATTAAAAAATATGAAACCCATGTCATTAATTCCCAGAAAATCATAAACCAAAATACATTTGCCGCTGAAATAACCAAAAGCATTGCAAGTATAAATGCACTGTAAAAAAACGCCATTACCCCAAGACTTCCAGCTTTTGAATATTCTTCGGCATAATTCATTGAATAAATTGAAGCAGCCAGTCCTATAAAAGAAATTACCAAAGAAAAAAAGTTTCTTAATGGATCCAGCATAAAATGCGGATTAAAGATAAAATAATTTCCAAGAGATAAAGATTCGGTTGATGTCAGATGAATTAAAAAATAAAAAACAGCATAAGCCGAGGCCAATGCCGTTAAACCAAAGCCCACTTTCAGCGCTATTTTATTTTCTTTATATAAAACCAAAGAAGTAACAGCGGCTATTATATAAAGTGAATATACCACTCCCATTTTTTATCCTTTATGTTGGTGAGAAGTTTCTACTGTTTTTTCCACTGCTTTTTCAGATTTTTCCAAAATCATGTTTTCCTGTTTATTAGGTTCCAAAAACATCAATGCCCCTGTAGGACATGCTTCAACACAAGCAGGCCCGCCTTCTCTTCCTTTGCATAAATCACATTTTACTGCAACCGTTTTTAATCCCGCAACAGATTCCAGTGTAAGCATAGTATCTGGTTCAAGAGCATAATCAACCGAAGGCATTGTTTCCGCTGCAGGTCTTATAGCCCCAAAAGGGCAGGCAATAGTACATAATTTACAACCAATACATATTTCTTCATGCAGTTCTATACAGTCATCTCCAAATGTGAGCGCACCCACAGGACAGACATTTGCACACGGCGCATCATCACACTGTCTACACTGATTAGGCATTACTCCGTTAAAAGTTCTTGTTACAATCAAGCGAGGGGTTGCAAGTTTTCCTCTTTCATATGCGGACTTGTAACAAGCCGCCATACAGGTAGCACATCCTATACATACTTCTGGATTGGCTATAACAAATTTATTTTTTCTTGTTGATTGCATTTTAACCCCTCCTTTCAATAATTTCAGGTTCTATTTCTCTAAGAATTTCTGTTCTTATTTTTAAAAACTCTTCTTCGGAAATTTTTTTAATATCCGCTATTGACATTTTAAGCGGCGGCATTCCTGATACCGGGTCTGATTCTTCTGCATTGGTAAGTTCGTTTCCGTCTGCTTCCGCATAATGAAATGTGGTAAATATAGTTCCGTATCTTAAGTCTTTATTTACCAACACTTTCGCAGCAATCTTTCCTCTTTTATTATAAACCACGGCATAGCATCCATTCTCCAAATTTTTTTCTCTTGCTATATCTTCGCTGACCTCAATAACAGGTCCCATAATATCTGCTCCCATTTCCAAAGGTTTGCATTTTCTTGTCATTGTTCCTGTATGATAATGGTAAACTTTCCTGCCTGTTGTGTACATACAAGGATATTCTTCTGTAGGCTGTTCACTAGGACACCCAACGCCTACAGGATAATCATCAGGAATATTAAAAGTTTTTCTTAATTTATTTTCTAAAACAATTCTTTCATTTTTATCAAGTGTATAACCGATAGGTACAAGTCTGAATTTTCCGTCAGGTAAAAAAGATTTGTTATCTTCATACAAATAAGGAGTTCCCTGATGCTCTTCATCGGGGCAAGGCCAGTTTATTCCGTTTAATTTAGCCATTCTTTCATAAGTAATACCTTTAAATTTGAAAGGATTTAATTTTCTGACTTCATTCCAAATTTCCTCAGCCGTATTAAAATTAAAACCTTTTAATCCTACTCTGTTTGCTACATTACAGATTACTTTCCAGTCCGGATTTAAATTTGCAGGAGGCTCAACAGCTTTTCTTACCAATTGAACTTTTCTTGAAGTGTTACTAAATGTTCCGTCTTTTTCACCCCAGCACGCACTTGGCAATACAACATCCGCTTCCTGGGCTGTTTCTGTCAAAAATATATCCTGAACAACTATAAAATCTGTTTTTTTCAAAGCGTGAATAAAATGTTCCGTCCACGGATCGCTCATTACAGGATTCTCTCCAAAAATATATAAAAATTTCACTTTTCCCTCATCAATTGCATGAGGTACCTGAGAAAGCTTTAATCCCGGGTTAGAATTTATTTTGAATCCCCAAATTTCCTCAGCTTTTTCACGGGCTTTTGGATTAGTCACTTTTCCGCTTGGCAAATCACCAGGAAGAGCACCCATATCACCTGCACCCTGAACATTGTTTTGGCCTCTTAATGGATTGACACCCCCTCCTTTTTTACCTAAATTTCCTGTAACAACTGCAAGGTTTGAAACATCCATTACATTATATGTTCCGTCTATAAACTGAGTAATTCCCATTGTATAAAGTATTGCGGAAGGATTTCCTTTTGCATATAATTCAGTAGCTTCAATCAAAAGTTCTTTTGACACACCTGTTTCTTTTTCCACTTTTTCAAAAGTAAAATCTTTAACTGTTTCTTTTAACCATTCGAATCCGTTTGTATATTTCTCAACAAATTCTTTATCATATAAATTGTTTTGAATAATATAATTTATCATTGCATTAATTAAAGGTATATTATATCCGCTCGGTATCTGGATAAATATATCCGCTTTTTTTGCCATATCTGTTTTTTTAATGTCAATTACAACAAGCTTTGCACCTCTCTCAAGGCCTCTTAAAACCTGCATAGCTATAATAGGGTGGCATTCGCTTGTATTTGTACCTATAAGCAAAAAAACATCCGTATCTGTTGCAAATTCCGCTAAATCGTTTGTCATAGTCCCGCTTCCAAGTGTTTTAGCCAGACCGGCTACTGTAGGACCGTGTCAAAAACGAGCACAGTGGTCTACATTATTTGAACCAAGTGCCCTTATAAATTTTTGAAAAATATAATTTTCTTCATTTGTACATCTTGCTGATGAAAAACCCACAACACTATCAGATGAATATTTTTCAACTGTTTCTTTTAATTTTGAAGCAACAAGAGCGTATGCCTCTTCCCATGAAGATTCTTCCAAACGCCCATCTCTTGAATATTTACCATCTTTTTTTCTGATTAAAGGTTTGGTCAGTCTTTTTGGAGAATGTATATATTCCCATCCAAACATACCTTTTAGACACAATTCACCGTCATTTACAGGATGGTTTTTAGTGCCTTCCGCTTTAACGACTCTTCCGTTTTCAACAATCAAATCTATATTACAACCTGTCCCACAATAAGGACATGTGGTTTGTACTTTTGTCATTATTCCTCCTTTTGGGATTTTTATTCATCAAAATAATATATCTTTTTTATAAACAACCGTGTCATATAAAAGACGCTCTGATTACAAATGAATAATAATTCATTATTTGTTATAATTCCATATAAAAGGAGTTAAAATGAAATTTTGCAGAATTAAAATTGACAGTTTTGATATAGAAAAAATTTTAAGTAAAGAAGATTTATCAAAATTTGTAAAAATGCATTTTAAAAAAGGGGAAATATTTTATCCTGAAGAAAAAACAAAACTGTTAATTTTTAAAGAAGGTGAAGCAAAAGTTTCTTTTTTATATGAAGACAAAGAATTTATATTATATTTTTTATCGAAAAATAATATATATGTAATGCATCCGGAATCTATAATTGAATTTATAAGCGACTCCGTTGTTTTATCTCTTGATGTTACAAAATATTCTGCCGTTTTCGATAATCCTATGTTTTGTAATTCTGTATTAAATTCATTCAGAAATATTATGATGGTTGAAAAAGATATCATTAAAGGCTTGGTTTTTGAAAACTGCAAAAGAAGAATAATTTCATTTCTTTTGGAAATTGCAAAAAAAAGCGGTAAAAAAACTGATGAAGGTATTGAAATAGACTTATCTTTAAGCATAAAAGATTTGGCAACTTTTATCGGTTCGCAAAGACAGACTACTTCCAAATTTTTTAACCAGCTGATAAAAGAAAAAATTTTGAAAAAAATCGGCAAAGACAAATACATCATTATAGATATGAAAAAATTAAAAAATTATTTACAATAATTTAAACTTTAAGCAAACTTTAAGAAAAAAAGAGTTATAATTCTCTAATTAAGCTCCCAGGCTGGGAAACACATGAGGCATAAACTTCAAAAAAGCTTCATGATGTACTTCTAAAACCTTCAAGATAAAATGTTGTTAAAAGGATAAGGCTTATCCTAAAAAAATAAAAATTAAAAAATTAAAAAAGGATAAGTATGTCTAAAGATTACACACCTATGTATCAAGAATTAGGAATGGATGTAGAAAAACACAATGAACTCTTAGCTGCTCTTGGTGAAATATATCCTGAGTTTTATTTAAAGCAGGAAAACAGACCAAAAGCAATGGAATATTTTGATTATGTAATGAGTGAAATACACGGTAAAAGAATAGAAGAAATTTTAGAAAAGAAAAAAGAAGGAAAACCTTTAGTTGGAACTTTTTGTATATTTGTCCCGGAAGAGATTGTTGTCGGGGCTGAGGGAGTATGTTACGGATTATGCGGCGGGGCTGAATTTTCTATTGCAGATGCCGAAAGGGATTTACCGAGAAATATATGCCCTTTAATTAAATCTGCGTATGGATTTAAAGTTCAAAAAACATGTCCGTATACACAGGCTTCAGATTTTATTTACGGGGAAACAAGCTGCGAAGCTAAGAAAAAAACGTGGGAAATTTTAAACGAATTGCACCCAACTCATGTAATGCATATTCCTCAAATGAAAAGAGAAAAAGAAAAAAAACTTTGGAAAAGTGAAGTTTATGATTTTAAAAAACATATAGAATCAATTATAGGAAAAGAACTTACATTTGAAGAGCTTAAAAAGGGAATTGAAATAATAAACAAAAAAAGAGAAGCAATGCAGCGTCTTGACAAATTAAGGGGAATGTATCCTGATGTTGTGCCAATTAGCGGGAAAGACGGGCTTTTAATTAACCAAATCTCTTTTTATGATGACCCTGAGAGATTTACAAAAAAAGTAAATGAACTATGCGACGAACTTGAAGAAAGAATCAAAAACAAAGTTTCAGTCGTGCCAAAAGACACTCCTAGAATTATGGTGATAGGTACGCCTATGGCGCCTCCAAACTGGAAACTTCACCATATAGTAGAAACTACAGGAGGAGCAATAATAAACGAAGAAGCCTGCATAGGCCACAGATATTATAAAGACAATATCCAAACAGAAAATGCAAAAAACATTGATGATTTGATGAATAATATGCTCGATAGATATATGAAAATAGACTGTGCATGCTTTACTCCAAATGATGATAGAATAGATAAAATAATCAAAATGTATAAAGAAAGAAAAGCTGACGGTATTATTTATTATTCACTCTCTTTTTGCCATACATACAATGTAGAATCAAAAAGAGTAATAGACAGACTTCAGGCTGAAAACATTCCTGTACTTAGAATTGAATCAGACTATTCAATGGAAGATATGGGTCAGATTAAAACAAGGGTTGAAGCGTTTTTGGAAAGTATTTCATTTAAAAAGAACGTTAAATTTAAAGGATTTTAATGTATTACGGAGTTGACATAGGCTCAACCTATACAAAAATTGTTGGAATTGATGATAATAAAAACATAATTGACATTAAAGTATTGGATACCGTTATAAATCCCGACGAGCAGGTAAAAGAATATTTAAAAGATAAGCCAATAGAAACTTTGGTCGCAACAGGTTATGGAAGATATATGATACAAGAAGCGTTTGACGTTCCGGTAATCAGTGAAATAAAAGCCCATGCCAAAGGGGCTTATTTTTTCTTTTCCGATGTAAGAACTGTTATTGATTTAGGAGGACAGGACAGCAAGGTAATAAAAGTAACCGAAGGTGGAAATTTTGATAATTTCAAAATGAATGACAAATGCGCTGCCGGAACCGGAAAATTTATAGAAATGGCGGCTGCGAAACTCCAGATTCCGCTTGATGAATTTGGGGATTTTTGCAAAAATGCCGACAAAGTTATTCAAATTTCTTCAATGTGTGCGGTGTTTGCAGAATCTGAAGTAATTTCACTTATAGCAAAAAAAGAAAAACCTGAGAATATAGGATATGGAATTATTGATTCAATTGCTAATAGACTTGCCGGAATGGCCAAAAGCATTAGACCGGAAGACAAAATTGTTTTTACAGGGGGAGGTGCTAAAAATTCACTTCTTAGGGAATTGCTTTCAAAAAAATTAAAAAAAGAAGTATATACACCGGAATATCCTCAGATGATGGGGGCATTTGGAGCGGCTCTTGCCGGATACGAAACAACAAAAGGAGTAACAAATGAATAAAAAAATAGACTGTAGAAATGCGGCATGTCCAAAACCTGTGCTTGATACAAAAAAAGCCCTCGAAGAGATGGACGAAGGAATTTTGGAGGTTTTGGTAAATTCTGTTTCATCCGTTCAAAATGTTAAAAGATTTGCGGCAAACCAGGGACTGGTTGCAGAAGAAGAAAAACTGGATAACGGTGAAACCATAATCAGGATTGTAAAAGGTTATGAATGCAGCATTGCACCAAAAGAAGAAGATAATGATAAATTTTTAGATAAGGTGCTTTTTATAAAAGACGACAAAGTTGGCGAAGGAGAACTTGGGCATATATTAATGGAAGGATTTTTAAAAACAACACTCGAATTTAAAAAACTTCCTGAAATTATAGTTTGCGTAAACAAAGGCGTATTTTTAACCACTAAAAATGAAAAAACAATAGAAATTTTAAAAGAATTTGAAAAAAGAGGCGTAAAAATTTATTCATGCGGTGTTTGTATGAATTTTTACAAAATTCCTCCAGAAGAACTAAAAGTTGGAGAAATAGGAAATGCATACGACACAATGGACTTTTTACTGCATAAAAATACGATAAGTTTATAAGGAAAACAATGGAAAGAAGAGAATTTTTAAAAATTGGAGCATTTAGTGTTTTAATCAGCACAACAACATTTAAATTTGCTAATGCTGAAGAAAATGAATTTATGCCTGTTTTAATATATGACCAAAGCAGATGTTTAGACTGCAAAAGCTGTATGGCAGCATGTCAACTTGAAAAAAATCTTCCTTATGATGTAGTGTTTTTCAAAATAGAAAAAGAAGAAATAGGAGAATATCCAAAAGCCAAATTAATTACAAAACAAAAAAACATTTGTGCTGAGTGTTATACAAAACCTTGTTTAAAAGCATGTGAATATAATGCAATTAGTGTAAAAGATGGAGTTATATTAATAAATGAAGACAAATGTGATATCAATTGTGCCGAAAATAAACAAAGTTGTGCTAAAGCCTGTCCTTTTGACGCTATAGTTTTTGATAAAAAAGCAAAAAAATGCGATATGTGTTTTGACAGAATTATTCAAGGAGACATTCCAAGATGTGTCAGTATTTGCCCAGGCGGGGCTTTAGTTTATGGAAATCTTAAAAATCCTAAAGGAAAATTAAAAGAACTTCTAGAAAACAATCCAACTTTAAAATATGCACTTTATCACCATTTAGCGACTTTTACTGATGTTACACCTATTTATAAAGAAAAATATGGATTTTATGAAACAAAAAAACCAAAAGCAGATAAAATAGTAAATACCGTCTGTTTAGCTTGTAATGCAAGATGCGGTTTAAGAATAGCCGTTAAAGACAACAAATGTGTACAAGTTGATGGAAATCCTTATCACCCATATAATAGAGATTTCAACCAAATTTCTTATTCAACAGATATAGAAAAAAGTTTTAAATATTCAGCATCAACGTGTGCAAAACCGCAAATGAATAATGAATATGTTTATAATCCTTACAGAATAACAAAACCTTTAAAAAGAATCGGTGAAAGAGGAAGCGGAAAATTCGAACCTATAGATTGGGATACTTTAATAAATGAAATAGCTTTCGGAGGTAAAAATTTTAAACATTTAGGGGATGAAACATATTATCCAGGCATAAAAGATATTTTATCTGATGAACCTATCAATAAAGAAGCTGAAGAATTAGGTTCTAAAAGAAACCAATTTGTATGGTTTACAGGACGTTCCCAAGGAGGAAGAGTAGATTTTATAAAAAGATGGGTTTATAATTCTATCGGTTCAAAAAATTATATTGCACATACTGATATATGTGGTATCGGCTTTAGAATGGGTAATTACGCTTTTACAGACGGAAAAGAAGCTGAAATGAAGGCAGATTTTCAAAATTGTAAATATATGTTAATATTTGGTGCTAATATTTATTCAGCATTACAGCCTGGAGTAAATACATCAGGAAGTATAATTGCAAAAAGAACTGCAAATAATGATTTAAAAATCGTATTAATTGATCCAAAAGCTCCAAAAGCAGTAAAAGTTGCTCACAAATGGATACCGATAACCCCTACTAAAGACGGTGCATTAGCTATGGGTATAATAAGAATACTCATAGAAAATAACTGGTATGATAAAAACTTTTTAAGAATTCCTTCTTTAAAAGAAGCTAAAAATAAAAAAAGATCAACATTTTCAAATGCTACACATTTAGTAATAATTGATAAAGAAAACAAAAATTATGGAAAATTTTTAAGAGGGTCAGATATTGGACTAAAAAATGATGATTTTATGGTTTATGAAAATGGAAAAATTATTCCTTCAAATAATGCTAAAAATCCAAAATTAGAATATGAAGGTAAAATAAAAGGAATAAAGGTAGTTACAGCATTTAAAATAATGAAAAACTCTGTTTTTGAACATTCAATTGATGATTATGCTAAAGAATGCGGAGTTAATAAAAAAAACATTTATATATTGGCAAAAGAATTTTGGGAAAATGCCCCACACAGTGCAGCTTTTGCGTATCATGGAGGAGGAAACTATATAAACGGAACTTATGCAAGTTATGCAATTTCTATGTTAAATGCATTAATTGGAAATGTAAACAGAAAAGGAGGATATTTAGGAAGAGGCAAAAAAGCAGCTGATTGGAAAAAAGGCGTTTATGATTTAACAAAATTTGCTGGAATGAAAAAGCCTCAAGGTATTAAAATTTCAAGAGAAAAAGCAAAATATGAAGAAACTGCAGAATTTAAAAAACATGGATACCCATCAAAATTACCTTGGTATGAATTTACTAAAGGAGGATTAAGTGTAGCCGCAATGAGCGGTATAGACCAAAAATATCCTTATAATATAAAAATTTTATTTACATACTTCTCTAATATAATATATTCTATGCCTGGAGGATACAGATTTGAATCTACGTTAAAAAATAAAACAAAAGTTCCTCTGTTTGTATCAATAGACACAACTATTAATGAAACAAATATCTATGCAGATTATATAATTCCTGATGTATCGTATTTAGAAGGACATTATGGCTTTTTAAATCCACATGCTCCTGGAGGTCATTTTACTGGTGTTAGAACACCTATAATAGAGCCTCTCACAAAAAATAATATTAATTTAGAAAAATTTTTGATTGACCTTTCTAAAAAATTAAAATTACCTGGTTATGGAGAAAAAGCTATAAACAATAAATTTTCTTTAAATACCCAAGAAGATTATTATCTAAGAGGTATTTACAATCTTGCACACAATGCAAAAATATCTAAGGCTGATAAAAAAACTATTGATTATGTAGAAAAAAATTATATTGTTACAAAACACAAACATATTTTACAATCAGAAGAATGGGAAAAAGTATGTAATGTTTTAGCAAAAGGAGGTGTATTTAAAGAGAACAATTGGTTTGATGAAAATGACAATTATATATTTGGTTTTGAAAAAATACATATATATAATGAAAAACTTGCAACTTCTACAAATACCATAATAGGAGAAAAAAATTTCGGTACATTAAAATTGATTAAAACCGATAATCGATTTGGATTTTATTTAACATCATACAAATCGGCATTACATACACAATCAAGAACTATATGTTTAGATAAAGCCCTTTATTACGAACCAGATATTACATTAAAAATAAACCCAATTGATGCTAAAAAATTAGGATTAAAAGACTATGACAAAGTAAAAATAGTAAATGAAGATGGAAAAAATCTAATTACGACAATTAAAATTACAAATTTTGTTGCCAAAGGATGCTGTGCTTATTCGCATCATTTTGGACACTGGCAACACGGAGCAAATACTTTATTTATAAAAAATGCTGCTGATGTAATGTTAGGAGATGTTACTAAAAATAATTACGTAATTCCTGATAAAAAAAGAGCAATGGGAATTTGTGTAAATAAAATTAGTAAATTAGACAAAAAATTTTATGATTTACCTTTGGTTGATCCGATCGGAGGTATACCAGATTTTAGTTCAACAAAAATAAAAATACAAAAAATTTAAAAGGAGTAAAAATGGAAAGAAGAGAATTTTTAAAAACAGGTGCGGCTTTAGGCGTGGCAGCTTCTATGCCAAGTATAGTAAGTGCTAACGATGAAAACACAAGAAGATTCAGGGTTGAATATTATTTTGACATAAAATACGACGAGTCAATTTATCCTGCAAGATTATGGAACCCGCTTCCATATAATGCACCATATCAAAAAGTTAAATTTTTAAGATTTGGCGGAAATTATAACGATTATGATATTAACAATAAAAATGAATATGATGCAAATACTTTTTATGCATATTGGGAAAAATCAGCTATGCCTAAAATTTTGACCATGGAAATGGAAATTGAAACAAAAGATAGAAGTGTTCCATTAAAATTAATAGAAGAAGCCAGCAAAAAAAATCTTCCTTTTCCAAAAGAAGTGTTAAAATATCTTGAACCTACTGCCCATATTCCTACTGACGGACTTGTAAAAGAAGTGGCGGAACTTATCACAAAAGGTAAAAAAGACAGATTTGAAAAAGTAAAAGCAATTTATTTATGGTGTACAGCCCATACATTCAGAAATCCAAAAACTATTGGATGTGGAAAAGGTGAAGTTGGCAAAATGATGCAGGAGCAAAAAAAACCGACAGCCGAATATATTTATAAAAACGGATGGTTTGGAGGAAAATGTACAGATTTAAGCTCACTTTTTACCGCCCTAACAAGAGCGGCAGGCATTCCTGCAAGAGAGGTTTTTGGTATCAGACTTGGAAAAAGCCACTTTGACAAGGCCCTTGGAAAAAGTGACAGCAAAGGTTTTGCAAATATTACCACTTGGCAACACTGCAGGGCTGAATATTATATTCCAGGGGCCGGATGGATACCTACAGACCCTGCTGATGTTACAAAACTAGAATTAGTTGAAAAATATCCTTACAACCACCCAAAAGTTCAAAAATTAGTAAAAAAATATCTGCATTCATGGGAAATGAACTGGGTTGGATTTAATCATGCAAGAGATTTCATACTTTATCCAAAACCTGTTCAATATCCATTAAATATGTTTGGTTATCCGTATGCAGAGGTAAATGATGATGTGTTAAATTATTATGTTCCAAAAAGTTTTGAATATAAAATTACTTCTCAGGAACTGTTTTAATGGTAAAAAAGCTGGATTTAAGAAATTTAGCTTGTCCGGAACCAGTTCTTAAAACAAAAGAGGCATTAGAGGAAATAGAAGAAGGAATTATTGAAATAAGACTTAATTCCTTCTCTTCTATTCAAAATGTAAAAAGATTTTTGCAAACGCAAGGAATTTATTTTAATGAAAAAAAAGAAGGAAAAGATACAATAATAAATGCTATAAAAGGTTACAGTTGCGAAATTCAAAATGAAAGTAAAGAGTCAAAATCTTTTTGGGCTTTAATAGCAGGTGCGGCAATAACAGCAATTTTGGCTAGCACATGCTGTTTAGGGCCTTTGCTTTTTTTGATTTTTGGAGTAAGTGTCGGCAGTCTTTCATTTTTACATATTTTTGCACCATATAGAATATACTTTACAATTGCGGCTGTTGTAATTATTGTTTATCTGTGGATAAATTATTTCTTTAAACTTAGAAAAAGGCCTGTTTGCAGTGGCAGTATTTGCAAAAATTATGTAAAATATTTAAGTATAGGTACTGTTTTTGTACTAATTATGCTGACTTACCCTTTTTGGGCTCAATATCTGTTTATGGGAGAATAAATGAAAAAAATTATTTTAAATTTAATATTATTTTGTTCACTTTTTGGTGCTGAAAAAATAGCTATTATTAAAGTAAGTGGAATGACTTGTCCATTATGTACAATGGCTGTAAAAAGAAGCTTAAAAATGACACCGGGTGTTATAAAAGCAAAAGTACTACTAAACACTAAAACAGCAACGGTAATTTTTGACGATACAAAAACAACACCTCAAAAACTGTTACACGCAATAGAAATCGTAGGTTATAAAGGAAAAATAAAAGAAATTAAGGAGGTTAAATGAAAATTTTAATTATATTCAATCACGAACCTTATGACGGAAGTGATGTTGCTTGGAACGGGCTTAGACTTGCAAAAGTTTTATTTGAAAAAGGAAACGATGTAAAAATTTTTTTAATGAATGATGCCGTGGATATGGCAAGGGATTGCAATAAAAAACCAGAAACTTACGATAACGATTTGGTTGCAATGTTAAAAGAAATGTATCAAAACGGTATAAAATTAAAAGTATGCGGCACATGTCAGGCAAGATGTGGATTATTTAAAAACGAGCCATATTTTGCACCTGAAATCAAAGCTACAATGAAAGACTTGGCTGCCTGGGTTGAAGAAGCAGACAAAGTTATAACATTTTAAAGGATATATATGCTTAAATTAAACAACAGCGCAAAACTTACAAAATATGTAAGAGCAGCCGGCTGAGCAGGAAAATTGGCTCCGGAGGAGCTAAACAAAGCTACAAAAGTTCTTGATGGAAAAAACGAAAATTTAATAGTCGGATTTGAAGGAAATGAGGATGCAAGTGTTTATAAATTGAGTGATAATATAGCACTTGTACAAACAGCCGATTTTATTACACCTGTTGTTGACGACCCGTTTATTTACGGACAAATTGCAGCTGCAAATTCCCTAAGCGATGTGTTTGCAATGGGAGGAGATGTTAAAACAGCACTTAATTTAGTCGGATTTGATAATTGTCATCATGGAAAAGATGTATTAAACGAAATTTTAAAAGGCGGTGAAAATAAAATAAAAGAGTGCGGAGGGGTATTGGCCGGAGGCCATACAATAGAAACTCCCGAAATGATTTACGGACTTAGCGTTACAGGTACAATTCATCCTCAAAAAATTATAAGGAACAATACATTAAAAAAAGATGATGTAATTGTGCTTACAAAACCGCTTGGAATGGGAATTTTAACAACAGCAATAAAAGCTGATTTAGTAGATGAAACAACAGCTTCTGAAGTAGCTGAAATTTTAAGGACATTAAATTACAAACCAAGTCTCATTGCAAGAGAAATCGGTGTAAATGCAATGACTGACGTTACAGGTTTTGGTCTTTTAGGACATTTATATGAAATGAGTGCTAATAATTTCACTATAGAAATAGAATTTGAAAAAGTGCCTTTCCTAAAAGAAGCGATTAATCAGGCATCCATGGGAATAATTCCTGCCGGAAGCTATAATAACCAGCTATTTTTAGAAGGAAAAGTAAAATTTGAAAAAGAACTCAGTTTTGAAGAGCAGATGATTTTATTTGACGCCCAAACAAGCGGAGGACTTTTAATCAGCGCCTCTCAAGAAAAAGTTAATGAACTTTTAAAAAGAATGGAAAATGAAGGAGTGAGTGCTAAAGCAATAGCAACTGTTAAGGAATTTAAAGAGTTTCCTTTAGTTGTTAAATAATTTTTCCTTCTTATTTCTTCAAATATCTTTTATTATCTACTTTAACAATATCCCCCATATTGTCCAAATAATCAAGATAAGCCACAATATATTTTCTGCTCATAGGCATCTCTTCTTTAAATGTTTTAATATCAATATATCCTTTTTTCTCCATAATTTCCCGCATTTTTTTCATTGCATAATTTATATTTTTATCACTTACAAACAAATTATGGGCAAGCCTTACAACTTTTTTAGCCTTAGTCAGGTTCTTCATAGCCTGATCGCCCACTTTTCTGTCAATATTTAATTTTTCGTATATATTATAAGGTGCTTCGGGAGTCAAGCCGGAATTATCCAAAAGCGAATAAAGCCTGTGCTCGACTGATTTTTCAATATTCACTTCACCAAGATCTTTTCTTTTATAAATATTGCCTTCTTTTATTAAAAATCCTTCTTCCACAAATTCATTTAAAACAGTTTCAATCAATTTTTCACTCGCCCATTTTAATCTGAGTTTCAGTGATGCAGGAGAAAGAAAGGCAAATTTGTTTTTTTCATAAGTTTCTTTTATCACATTTTCTATCTCTTTTTTTACATCCATTGAAAAAATATTATAATTTTCTTCATCTATAAAGACATTTTTTAATGTTTTTGCAATACCGAGAGCTTCATCGGGCGAAAAATTAAATCTCTGATAACTTTGAAGAAGTCCGAAACCTTTTTTGTGATTTTCAACCAAAATAGAAAATGCTTTTTGGAAATCCCTTTGTTTTAAAGCATTTAACAGCAATAATTTTTTATTTCTTTTAATAGGGTCGCTTATAGGATTTAAAATTTCGCCTCCTCCGATAACCCTTCCTTTATGAAGCACCACAAACGGATCTTCATAAACAAAAAATCCTTTTTCCTGCAACTTCATAGTTGCAAAACCTTCTTTTGCATTTGAATCAAACATCAAAATTTTCGCAGGTATTCTTTTTGCACCGCTTATAAATAAAACTTCCATATTATGCTTAATCTCTTTTCCTTCAACCGGTGCAATATAAACATCAATTAATTTAAATCCTCTTAAGTATCCTTTTGTACTTAACAAATATCCTTTTTTAAGTTCATTGTGTGAAATATTGAGATTAATGGCAAGTCTTTGATGGGTATGGGCAACACTAACATTTTCACCATGAACCTGCAGGTTTTTAACCGTTGTAACAGTAGCCGTTTCATTAATATAAACTTTATCTTTAAGTCTGACTTTTCCGCTTAAAACAGTCCCTGTTACAACAGTTCCTATTCCTTTTAGGGAAAACACCCTGTCTATATAGTATCTGAAAAATTTGGAATGTGTAATATTTCTCGGAGGCAGGTTAAACAGATAATTCTTAAGATTTTCTATAGTCTCAGGCATTTTAGTGGAAGTCGGGATAATATCAAGAAGCTTTAAATTCTTAAATTTAGCTATTAATTCTTTTATCTCTTTTTTTCTTTTTTCAATAGTCTCTTCACTTGCCAAATCTATTTTTGTCAAAGCCACAATGATATTTTTAACTTTTAAAATATCAAGTACTTCCAAATGCTCTATGGTCTGCGGCATAACACCTTCGTTTGCATCTATTGCAAAAAGCGTAGCGTCAAATCCAAACGCCCCGCTAATCATATTTTTTACAAGTTTTTCATGCCCCGGAACGTCTATAAATGCCACATTTACATCATCTCTTTTCATATTTGTAAAGCTTAAATCAATTGTAATTCCTCTCTCTTTTTCTTCTTTAAGCTCATCTCCGTTATATCCGGTCATAGCCTCAATCAAAGATGTTTTTCCATGGTCTACATGCCCTGCGGTTCCAATAATAATATTTCTCATTGTTTCACCTCACAGCTTATTAATTCATTTATTATATTTGCAAGTTTTTCTATTTCATCATCCTGAATTGTTCTTACATCAAGAACAAAATGTTCATTTTCTATTCTACCGATAACAAGTTTTTCCCTGAATTTTCTCTCCCAATTCACAGCATTTCCTTCAATTTCAATTACCGCGGTAGGAATGGCTTTATTTGGCATTGTCCCGCCGCCTACGTATGTTTTTGATTCTTTTATATTAGCCCTTAGGGCTGGTGTTAGGCTAAGAATTTTTTTTGCCCTGTTTTTAAGTTCATCAATAGATGCAAAAATCTGTCTGAGGGTTGGAATTTTTTCATATTCTTTTTTAATATACGCTAAAGTTGTTGCCTGAATTAAAGAGAGTGTGATTTTATCTACCCTGAACATTCTTAATATCTGATTTTTTTTAAGTTTATTAATAAGTTCTTTTTTACCAAGAATTATTCCCGCCTGAACTCCTCCAAAAAGTTTATCACCGCTGAAACTAATAAGTGAAGGTGAAAATTTCATTATATCATTAATTGAAGGCTCAGCGTTTGAAAGTCCGTAAGGAAGCTTTGGAATATATGCACTTCCCAAATCATAATAATCAAGCAGATTATGTTTACGGGAAAGATTGACAATTTCATCAATATAAACTTCTTCACTAAACCCTTCAATAGTATAATTTGATTTGTGAACTTTCATAAGCATTGCTGTATTTTCATTGATTGCCTCTTCATAATCTCTTAGTTTTGTTTTATTTGTAGTTCCGACTTCAACAAGTTTTACACCGCTTGCTTTCATAACTTCAGGCACTCTGAAACTTCCCCCTATTTCAACAAGTTCGCCTCTTGACACTATAACCTCTTTGTCTTTTGCAAATGTGTTTAAAATCAAAAATACAGCCGCCGCATTATTATTAACAACCAACGCATCTTCACACCCAAAAAGAAAACTCAAATGTTTCGCACTGTGATGATACCTGTCCCCCCTTTTTCCTTTATCCAAATCATATTCTAAATTACAGTAATGCGTACTGACTTTCTTTGCTTCATCAAAAATCTCTTCATCTATCAAACTTCTGCCGAGATTTGTATGGATTGTAACACCTGTGGCATTAATTACATTAATTAAAGAAGGGCTTAATATGCCGCAAGCTTTTTTTTCAATTTCATTTATTATTTTATTTTCATCTATTTTATCTATTTTATTATTTTTTATTTTTTCTCTGAGTTCATTCAAAACTGAATGTATGGAATAAAGCAAAACATTCTCTGGAATATCTTGAAGATTTTTATTTTTTAAAAGTTTATCCACTTTTGGAATTTGTCTAAACAGATTCATTTCTTTCCTTTGTAAAATACCGCCGGTATTTTTGTTAATATTTTATCAAAAAAAGGATTTTTATGAAAATAATTATAACAAGCGACGGAGAATGGATGACTTCAAAATTTTGTCCACATTTTGAAGAATGTAAATATTTAATTCTTTATGACACTAAAACAAAAGAATATTCTTCTATGAAATCACCTTCATATCAGACAAAAGACAAAACTAAACTAATTAATTTTTTAAAAGCCGTTTTTATGAAGCATATTATAACAGGTGAAAATATTGATGATAAATACTTCAAAGTTTATATACCTCAACAAAAAAAATCGACAGTCGAAGAAGTTATAATCGAGTATTTAAAAAATATAAATAAATATAAATAAAATTGTTGACAATAAACGACTAAAATTATATAATTCTAAAAAATAAAACTTTAGGAGGGAAAAATGAAAAGAATTTTAACATCAGTGGTATTGGCTTCCATTTTGGTATCATCTAGTTTAGCCGCAGATGCAAAAACCGCTCAGGTGAGTAAAAAAGCCGTAATCAAAGCGGAAAAAAAAGCCCAAAACACTGAACTTGCAAATGAAGCGGTAAAAGCTATCCAATATACCCAGGATACATTAATATATATAAGCGGAAAAAATACTAAAAAAGCAAAAGACTCAATAAAAAAAGCTATTGGGGAACTTAGCGATTTATTAAATAGACCTAATACACCTTATCTTTTACCTGTTGATGTTCAAATTAACGCATATCAATATCAAGGAGATGTAAAAGACGTAAAAAAACTTGCAAGTGAAGCAAAAATACTTGTAGCAGAAAATAAATTACCTCAGGCAAGGGAAGTGTTAAATTCTCTGAGAAGCGAAATTGTGATCAAAACAATCAATTTACCTATTGCAACATATCCGGCTGCTCTTAATTTGGCATTAAAATATATAAATGAAGGAAAAGCCAAAGAAGCAAAAGATGTTTTGTCAATGGCACTTTCAACATTGGTAGAAACAGATACCATTATTCCTATCCCGCTTATCAAAGCTCAAGCCCTTGTTAAAAATGCAAGCGAGAGTGTTAAAAAAGACAAAAATCAGGCTTTAAAATATTTGGATGAAGCAAAAAAACAGTTATCTTTAGCTGAAATTTTAGGATATACAAGCACAAGCGATACAACATACAAAATGTTAAAAGAACAAATTACACAGCTTGAAAAAGAGATTAAAAACGGCAATAAAACAGAAAATATATTTAAAAAACTTCTTCAAAAAATCGAAGAATTTAAAGAAAAAGCAGTTAAAACTTTTCACAAATAATTTTCTTTCTCTTTTTTTTTATTTCAATAGTGTCAGACACTAATTATTTATAAATAAAATTTATAATTTTTTGGCGGAAGGGGGAAGGAATCGAACCTTCCGGGCAAACAGTCACCTGCCGCCCCACCGGGTTTGAAGCCCGGGGTGTCCACCGGGATCACATCCCCTCCATCGAAGGGAAAAATTATATCAAAATATTTAAGAAAACGTAAGGCTTCACCGAAGCCCTGTTAAGCGTTATCAGCCAGCTGGAATTTTACCGTTAACCATTCCTACCAAAAAGTCTTTTAAATCGTTAAGTTTATGTTTTTTAACGATTTTTTCAATAGCTTTAGCAGCTTTTTTTTGACCTTTTTTTTCAAGTAGAGAAATTAACGGTTTTGCATTATTTTTAAATAATGCATTAATATCATCAGGTGTTTGAGCACCTATGATTTTAAGGAATTTAGTACCTTTGATATGTGACATTCTTTTCACATATTTTTCGTAATACTTAAATCCTTTGTTGTAATCAGCAAATGCCATTGTTGCTGTGACACTTGCAAGTAGCGCTCCAGCTACCAACATTTTTGCTAAGCGTCTCATGTTTTCTCCTTTTAATTTTATGTGTGCATTCATTAACCTAATGAATACACATTCGGTGTAATTATACAGCCTAAAACTTAAATAAAGCTTAAGATAAGTAAAACTTATCTATGATTATTATATCATAAATTAATTAAAAAAACAATTGAAAAAATATTTTATTTTAATTATTTATACTTATTATTAAAAAACATACCTTGCAAAAAAATTAATTTTTATTTATAATTGCAATGCGCTGTGTGATAAGTAGGGATACGCAAGCCGAACGGACATAGCGTAATAAAATATACAGGAGAAGAAAATGAAAAAAATCACTCTTTTAATGGCAGGATTTTTGGCATTTGCATTTGCAGGTGATTCTACTATGATTCAAGCTTACAGCGTAGTAGCTGCCGTTGTAGGTTTAGGTTTGGCTGCACTTGGTGGTGCTATCGGGATGGGACATACTGCTGCAGCAACAATTGCTGGTACTGCAAGAAATCCTCAGCTTGGCGGTAAATTAATGGGTACAATGTTCATCGCATTAGCGATGATCGAAGCACAAGTTATTTATGCACTTGTACTTGCTTTAATAGCACTTTATGCTAATCCATTCTTAGGATAATCCCTTCTTTTGGGATTTTTCTTTTTAACACAAAAATTTCTCTGACACCTTATTCAATGTAAAATGTATAATTGGAAATAAAAAATAAATGTAAAAACATTTTATTAAAATTTTCTATTTATAATTTTTACTTTTCGTTTTTTAATTTTCCATTATTAATACCAATTATTATAAAAAAATTTACATTTATTTACCATTCACTACTCACTATTCACTCATTATCAAATTGTCAAAATAACCGTAGGGTTGGTATATTTCTCCATTCTCCATTATTTTTTGTTGACATTAAAAATTAATTAAGTTAAAATTCATACCAAAAAAGGGGTTAATTTAATTGAAAATCAAAAATGTAAAATGGAAAATTAATAAAGTAGGATTTTACATTTGATTATTATTTCTACTATTAAACCTTCAAAATACTTCAAAGGACAAAAATGCATAACGATATAATCGGTTATAAATATAATGATAAAATTATTGATATTCAAACAGCTCAGGAAATGGGTATTGAAAATTTAGAACCAATATTTTTTGATAACTCTTCTGAATCACTCGAACTTATAAGACACTCAGCTGCCCACTTAATGGCTCAGGCTATAAAAGAGCTTTATCCCGATGCTAAATTTTATGTGGGGCCTAGCATAGAAAACGGATTTTATTATGATTTAAAAACAGAAGAAAGCATTACCGATAAAGATTTAAAAAATATTGAAAAGAAAATGAAAGCCCTTGCTAAGAAAAAAATTCCTATTGAAAAATATTATATTTCAATGGATGAGGCAAGAAAAAAATTTAAAGATGATGAACTGAAACAGGCGGTTCTGGATATGATCAACGAAGACAAGGTTTCTATTTATAAACAGGGGGATTTTGAAGATCTGTGCCGCGGACCCCACGTGCCAAACACCAAATACCTTCAAAACGTAAAACTTCAAAAAGTTGCAGGTGCCTATTTAGGAGGAGACAGTAAAAACGAGATGCTGACAAGAATTTACGGAACCGCTTTTGCAACAAAAGAAGCATTGCAAGAGTATCTTAAAATGCTTGAAGAGGCAAAAAAAAGAGACCACAGAAAACTCGGAACTGAGCTTGAACTTTGGATGTTTGATGAAGAAATCGGGGCGGGTATGCCTATTTGGCTGCCAAAAGGTACACTTCTAAGGGGAAATCTTGAAAAACTGTTATATTCCGCACATATAAGAAGAAATTACCTGCCCGTAAAAGGTCCCGAACTTCTAAGAAGCCATATGTGGAAAATTTCAGGGCATTATTACAACTACAAGGAAAATATGTATTTTACAGAAATTGAAAACGACGACCCCAACAAACCGGCGGAAGAATACGGTATTAAACCTATGAACTGCTTAAGTCATGTCAAAATTTTCGGGCATAAAGTAAGAAGTTATAAAGAACTGCCTCTTAGATTTTTTGAATTCGGAACAGTCCACAGACACGAAAAATCAGGCGTTTTACACGGACTTTTAAGAGTTAGGGAATTTACCCAGGATGACGCACATATATTCTGCAGGGACGACCAGATAGAAGATGAAGTAATAAAAGTACTCGAATTTGTAGATGCCATAATGCAAAGATTCGGCTTTGAATATGAAATGGAAATTTCTACAAGACCTGAAAAATCAATAGGAAGCGATGAAATCTGGGAAAAAGCAACCAATGCCCTCAAAGGTGCATTAAACAGACTTAACAGAAATTATGGAATAGACGAAGGCGGTGGGGCATTTTACGGTCCGAAAATAGACATAAAAATTACTGATGCAATAGGGAGAAAATGGCAATGCGGAACAATTCAGGTAGATTTTAACCTGCCTGAAAGATTTGACATAAATTATATTGATGAAAACAACACCAAAAAACGCCCGGTAATGATTCACAGGGCGATTATAGGAAGTTTTGAAAGATTTATAGCAATCCTTACAGAACATTATGCAGGCGAATATCCTACTTTTATAGCCCCTGTTAAAGCGATTTTTGTTCCAATTAATGAAAATCATGTAAATTATGCAAAAGAAATTCAAAAAGAACTTCTTAATGACGATATTATTACCGAAATTTATGACAGCAGTGATTCACTCAATAAAAGAATAAGAAATGCTGAAAAACAAAAAGTCGGATATGTAGTAATTATAGGTGATGAAGAGGTGGAAAATGATTTGGTTGCCATAAGAGACAGAAAAAAAAGAGAACAATATAAATTAAGCAAAGGAGAATTTGTAGAAATGATCAAAAAATTATGCGAGGTTAAATTATGAGTAAAGACAAGGTTTTATTGAACGAAGAAGTAGTTGATTTTACAGACAGAGTAAGATTTGTAGACACCCAAGGTGAGCCTAAAATAGTAGATTCAGCCAAAGCGCTTGAAACAGCATATAATAAAGGTCTTGATTTGGTATGCGTAGCCCCAAATGCCAACCCTCCAGTTGCTAAAGCCATGGATTACGGAAAATACAGATACGAACAGGAAAGAAAGAAAAAAGAAGCAAAGAAAAAACAGGTTAAAATTGAAGTCAAAGAAGTAAAATTTACAAGTAAAATTCAAGACAACGATATAAATTATAAAGTTAAACATATAAAAGATTTTCTTGAAAAAGGAAAACATGTAAAACTAAGAGTTTTTTTAAGAGGAAGAGAACTTGCAACACCTGAGAAAGGTTTTGAAGTTATAAACAGGGTTTGGGAAATGATAAAAGATGTGGCTGAAAAACAAAACGAGCCTAAACTTGAAGGAAATTATATAAATTTACTGGTAACCCCTGTAAAAAAATCCAAGAAAAAATAATGTTAAATAATATTCCCTATAAAGAGGCTTTGGAAGTTTCTTTAAAAGAAAGTTTTTTATCAACTTCCAAAAATGTTTTTATAAATGAAGCATTAGGTTATTTTTTAGCCGAAGATGTAAAAGCCGCTAAAAACAACCCTTCATTTGACAACTCCGCCATGGATGGGTTTGGATTTAAGCATTCAGACAAAAAAAAATTTAAAATTATAAAAACTATTTATGCCGGAGATAAATTTGATGATTTTGATATAAAAAACAATGAATGCGTTAAAATTATGACAGGGGCAAAAATCCCAAAAGGTATAGACACTGTAATTCCGATTGAAAACTGCTTAAAAGTTACAGGTGAATATATTGAAATTCCAGAAATAAAAAAAGGCGCCAATGTAAGAAAAAAAGGCGAAGATATCCAAAAATGGGAAATTTTAATAAAAAAAGGCGAAGAAATAACACCTGAGACAATCGCACTGCTTGCAAGCCAGGGAATTACAAATATAAAAGTATATAAAAAACCTTCTATTGCCATACTTTCAAGCGGAAATGAACTGAAAGAGCCTTATGAAAAAGCCGATGAAGATGAAATATATAACATCAATTCTTACTCAATTTATTCACTCTTAAAAAAATACAGTTTTAATGCCGATATTATCGGAATTGTAGCAGATACTTACGAAGAAACATTAAAAGAAATAAAAAATATACTAAATTTTTATGATGTAATCATAACAAGCGGCGGAATAAGTTTCGGGGAAAAAGATTTTATGTTTAATGTTTTTAAAACCTTGGGATTAAAAGAATTTTTTCACGGAATAATGGTAAAACCCGGACGTCCTACCATGATAGGAAAAATAGGTAAAAAATTTATTTTTGCAATGCCCGGAAATCCTTTAAGCAGTTTTTTAAATATGTTTTGCATAGGAATACCAGTTTTAAGAAAAATGAGCGGTGCAGACAAATATTATCATGAGACTTATTTTGCAAAAAACAAAAACGATTTTAAAGTTAATTCAAAAAAAGACCATACGGCACTCGGATTTTATGAAAACGGAGAATGGGAAGTATATAACAGTTATAAATACGGTTCAGGAATGCTAAAACCCCTCCTTAAATCCAATTCGGTTGCAATTATTCAAAAAGGGAATGAAATAATTACAAAAGATACAATTTTAAAAATCATACCTTTTGTAAATCAGTTTAGCAATAAAAACAATATGTTCAATTAATACCTTTTATATAAAAAACATTTTCTTTTACTTCTTCTAAAATTACATTATATTTTTTAGCCCATTTTTCAATAATCTCTTTTGCTTCATTTAATAATTCCCCGCTATTTTCAATTTTGATTTTTAAATGCGGCACAGAATTTGAAAAAGCAATAAAACCGTTTAAATATTTTAATTTATCATTTAAAGAAACCAAATGATTTTTAATTTTCTTAAAATTTGGAGTATTTTGTTTTATTTTTTCCAATTCTTTAATATTATTCTCAGAATATCCAAGCTGTTTTAAAAGTCCTAAATCTTCTATTTTCATAAATCTCCTTTTTAAAAAATTTTAACAAATTTTTCTTTTATTTCTTTTAATTTTTTCAGTGTTGTTTCAATATCCGTATTTAAAATAAAACAATCTGATTCTTTTTTTTTATAAACTTTGTCATAATAATCCACAAGCAATATTTTTGCCACTTTTTCCAGATTGCCTTTTTCAAAACTGCTGAATATTTCGTTATAACTTTCATTTGATATATATTTTTTAATTTTATTTAAATTTTCGCTAAAAGCATTTTTATCGATATCTCCGTAATATTTCAAAATTCTTTTAATTCTGTCTTCCAAAGGTGCGTTTATTTCTATTTGTGGGAAAGTTTTTATTTTTTTTGTTAAATTCCCGGGAAGCAGTAAATTTCCGAGCCTGGAACTTTCGGCCTCTACAAAAATAGAGTCATTTTTATCCACTTTTCTTAAGAGAAGGCTGTTTTCCTTTTGAACCGAAAGAACTTCCGTAATGATTGGCCAAACCTTCTAAATCAAGACTCGGGTTTAAATTTTGTAATAATTCACTTTTACCGCACCCACTCGGCCCCCTGAGCACCAAAAAATTATTCGGAATATTTTGTAAATATCCGCTGACATATTTTCTATATGCCTTATAGCCTCTGTTTAATTTGTAAACATCAAATCCGAGCTGTCTTAAAATCACATAAAAAGATTCGGAGCGTTTTCCTCCCCTTGCACAGTAAATCAGAATTTTTTTATTTTCAAATTCATTATTTTCAAGATGCGAAGCAATGTTTTTTAAAATATATATAACACCCTTTTTATTGGCGGCTTTTTTGGAAACCTGTTTATATAAATACCCTATTTCGTGATGTTCTTCATTATTTAATACATATAAATTTATACTTCCCGGAATATGGGATTCTTCAAATTCTCTGGGGCTTCTGGTATCTATAATCATATCAAAATCAGTTTTCAGATAATCATTCATATTAATCAACATTTATTATTTCCACCTCCACAGCTTTAAAATTTGGGGTTTTTACTTTATGGTCATGTTCGTCTCCAAAAAGATAATTTATTTTATTTTTTGCAAAATGAAAAGTTGTAAAAAGAGTATAGGGTCTGAGGGAATTTGTAAATTTTACTTTCAAATGCCCGCTCTCTCCGTAATGTGATTTTAATTTAACAGTATTGCTTATTTCGTTTTTATGAACAGGATTTACCAATAAAACATCATCATCATATTTTTTAGTTAATTTTTCCGAATATCTGGTTTGTGCGGCGTTATTATACTGCGCAAGAGCCCTTCCTGTATTTAACCACCATCTTTTTTTATTTTCAAGTATATCTTTTACTTCACCTCTTAAATGGTATTTGTGATAATGAAAATGGCCTTTCCCATCAGGCGTGGAAAAAGTTTTTGTATGCAAAATGGGTGAATCTTTTCCGTCTTTTGTTACTGGCCATTGGAGAGGTTTTTTTTCTAATCTTTCATATGTGGCTCCCTCAAATCTTTTGACTTCTTTTTTTACTTCATTAAAAACCTCTTCGCTTGAATTAAAATTAAAACGCTTTCCTAATTTTTCAGATATTGCCTGCAATACTTCCCAGTCATCAGGCATATCTGATTTAATTAAAGGATTTGAAAGGTGAAGCCTTCTTTCCGCATTTATATAAACACCCACTTTTTCATATGCACTTTTTACACCGAATACAATATCGGCCTTTTTTGTTATAACACTCGCCATAACTTCCAAAACTGCCAAAAAGTCCAAATTTTCAAAAGCTTTATTTATTTTATTCTGATTGGGATGAATATGCAAAATATCTTCCCCCATATTTATTATGGCTTTTATTTTACCTTTTAACATCTCTTCTATTATATCCGGAGTCATCTCCCCTATTTTTTCAGGTATTGCATAATCAGGCCCGTAATAAGGCAAACACCCCACATCGCAGGCACCCTGCACGTTATTCTGACCCCTGAGAGGCAATACCCCTGCACCTTTTTTTCCAATATTACCAGTAAGCATAGCCAAGTTGCTTATGGCGTTAACCGCCTCAGTCCCGTCAATATGCTCCGTTACCCCGAGTCCCCATGTAAAAATTGTTTTTTTGGTTATCAGTTTCGCAATTTCTTCGATTTGCTCTTTTACCTGCTCAAACCCTTTTAATTTTTTGAAAAAATGTTTATCATATTTATCATGAAATAAAAGCTCTTTATATCCTTCGAATTTAACACATCTTTTTTTTATAAAATCAATATCAGTTAAATTGTTTTCAATCAGTTCTTTTGCGATTGCATTTAAAAATAAAAGATTACTTTCAAGCGGCAAAATAACTTTAACATCGGCAAATTTCATAATAGGAATTTCCCTAACATCAACAACTATTATTTTAGCGCCTCTTTTTTTGGCTTTTATTATCCTGCTTGCAACCATCGGGTGTGCAACCGTTGTGTTAGAGCCGATTATAAAAATAACCTCGGCGTCAAAAATTGCATCATAATCCACACTGCTCGCCCCCTCCCCTATACTCATTTTAAGTCCGCTGAGGCTTGGAGCGTGGCAAACCCTTGCACAGTTATCGATATGAGGAGTTTTTATAACTTCCCTTGCAAACTTTTGAAACATCCAGGCACTTTCAACGCTTGTTCTGGCCCCACCTATACAGGCGACAGAATGGGAAGAAAAATTTTTTATAATCTCTTTTAATTTCCATGCGGTTATGTCAACAGCCAAAGACAAAGGAGCTTCATAAAAATTCTCATCAAATTCTTTCAAATTAGCAAGCCTGACCTGAAGCTCAAGCGGCATATTATCAGCGTTATTTTCAATAAATTTATAACTTATCAGATGTTTATTAATTCTGTTGTTTAAAAATTCAAATCCGTATTTTCCTTTTATACAAAGTTCACCACCACTTGAAATTCCGTCTTTAACAGGATTTATTTTTACTATTTTATTATCCTGAATTTTGGCATCTATTTCACATCCTACACCGCAATATGTGCAAACAGATTTCATTAAAAGCCTTTTTTGGATTTAATATATCTTATTTTAAAGATTTTTGCAAGAGAAACACAAAATCAATTATTAAGAGCGTATAAAATTATAAATATAAATAATTCAATAATTATATTAATTCAAAATTTAACATCAATTATCCATGATTCTTTATTAGTGCCAGACACCTTAAAATAAAATTTTACATTTTACATTGATTTTGTGGCTCCGGCGAGAGGACTCGAACCTCTGACCCGACGGTTAACAGCCGTCTGCTCTACCGACTGAGCTACGCCGGAATATTTGTGGATTGAAATTATACATAAAAAATTTTTTTAATGCAAGTTAATTTGCAAATTTTTGCAAAATTTTATCCTGAATATTTAAAGGGAGCAGATTAAACATTTTCAAAATATAATAAAATCTTTTTGGAAAGGCATACTCTTTTTTTTCTTTTTCAATTGCATCAATAATTCTTTTAGCACCTTCGTTTAAATCCATTAAAAATGGCATATAAAAATCGTTTTTTGCAGTTAAATCGGTTTTAATGAATCCAGGCATTATATTTATAACTTTTATATTATATTTTGCTAACATATTTCTAAGACTCTGGGCATATGAATTAAGAGCCCTTTTTGATGCCGAATAAGGAAGAGAGGTTGGAGATGCAATAATTGATGCAAGAGAAGAGATAAATACAATTTTCCCTCTTTTTCTTTTTTGCATATCTGGCACTATGTTTTCTAAAAGTGCGTGAATGCTTAAAAAATTTATTTGAAAAAGTTTTTCAAACTCTTCATACGGAGTAAAATCTGGAGCATGTGGAAGTGAAATTCCGGCATTGCAAATAACTAAATCAATTTCATCAAATCTAAGTTTTCTAACTTCATTAATATTGCTTAAATCACAGACTATAGGAATTATATTTTCATTTTCTTTTTTTAGTTCATTTAACTTAATTTCATCTCTTGCAATGGCAAAAACTTTATTCTTTTTTGCGTAATATCTGGCAAGTTTCCTGCCTATTCCCCTGCTCGCACCTGTTATAATTACATTCAAAAAAGGCTCCTTTATGTTTATAATTTCAAAGCTGTTTACTTATCTTTTCCTGCCGCCAGGAATTTTTATAATTATACTGATATTTGCCGGTATTTTTGCTAAAAAATTAAAATGGCTTTTTTATATATCTGCTTTAACTCTTTACTTACTATCAAATAAATTTGCTGCAAATTTACTTCTTTATCCGCTTGAACATAATTATAATAAAGATTATATCAAACCAAAAGCCGTTGTTGTACTTGGTGGAGGAGTAAATCCAAACGATATATTAAAAGCATATCCCGATGCATTTAAAAGGGAAATTTACGGCTTACTTTTAGCCAAAAAATATAATCTTCCGTTTGTTTATACAGGAGGCGGGATTAAAATAAAAGAAGCCGATTTCATAAAAAAAGATGTTGGAAAATTTAAAAAAATATGTAATTGTAAAATTAAAGATTTTTATGAAAGAAATTCACTTGATACCTATGAAAATGCAAAATTTACTTCAAAAGTTTTTAAAAAATTACATCTAAAAAAAGAGATATTTTTAGTAACAAGTGCATTTCATATGAAAAGGGCTATAAAACTTTTTAAACATTTCGGATTTAAAATCATTCCAAAACCTGTGGGATTTTATTACAAACCTTATTATACAATATGGGACATTTTTCCAAAAGAAGGAAATTTTCATAAAAGTTATAAAGCAATTCATGAATATTTTGGACTTTTGAGTCTTACATTACGAGGAATTAAATAAATAAAAAAGATACAATCAAAAATAAAAAAGTAGTTAAAAGAATTAAAAATGCAACTTTTCTCGGATATAAATCAAAAAGACTTGCCAAATTTACATTTGTAATTGCCAAAGGTGTCATTACTTCCAATAAAATTGTTTTAAAAAAAATTTCGTTAAATCCAAAAATTTTTAAAATCAAAAAAGCGACAAAAGGGAAAACCACAAATTTATTAAAACTTGTTAAAAAAGCCAGTTTAAAACTGACCTCTTTTATTTTTATTTCAGCTATATAAATGCCAAAAATCAGTAATTGGGTAACTATGGAGGCAAAAGCGCCCATTTGAAGTATTTTCATTGTTTCTTTATCAAATTTGATATCAAAAAGGTTAAGCGATATTGCCAAAATCCCTATCCATATAACAGGAATTTTTATAATTTTTTTGAAAGCGTTTTTAAAATCAAATTTTGAGCTTGCATAAAAAAATATACCAAAGGTATAAATAAAAAATATATTTGCAAGATTAATCAAAGTCGCAACACTTGCACCGATTTCTCCAAAAAGTGCATAACTAAGAGGAATCCCTAAATTTCCGGTATTTCCGATTAAAGGAGTTAGAGTTGCTATTATTTTTTCTTTTCTTTCAAGCCCTCTTGAAAAAAAATATGTAAAAATCAGTGCCGTAAAAACAGCCATCAGATAAATCAACGGTGCCAAAACAAGCTCTTTATTTAAAGGAATAAGCATTATGCCCCAAAGGGTAAGAAAAGGCTGGAGAAAATAGGTCGAAAGAATAACCAGGGTTTTTACCTCAATTTCTTTAAAACTTTTTTTAGACAAAAACCCCAGTAAAATAAATAGATATATTCCTAAAACAGTTTTCATTCAGCAATAAATTCTATAATTTTTTCTTTAATTTCTTTTTTATCGATTACAGTTTCTTTAATATCTTTTTCAAAAAGCTCTCTGATTATTTCAGGGGCTGTTACATCTAAGCTGGCTTCAATATATGCAATTGCATCTTTATCGGAAATTGTTCTCTCTTCCAACTCGGCTATTTCCCTTTCAACATCCTCGCCTGTCAGGGCTTTATATATGCTTGGAGCGAATTTTGTCCATTCGGCTGTGGAATAAGCTACAACTTTATTATTAATCAAACTTTTGTTTTTTAAATATTCATAAGCCTTAACGGCTGTAGCGGTGTGTGGGTCCATTAAATAATTGTTTTTTGTATATTTGTTAATAATTTCTTCGCATTCTCCATCAGTTGCAAAATCAGCCAAAAAATCTTCTTTTATTTTTTCGTGTTCTTTAGGAGTTAATTCAAAATACCCTTCTTTTTCAAGATTTTCCATCAATTCTATACATCTTTTTTCTCCAAATTTGTCGAATAAAAGTCTTTCGACATTTGATGATTTTAAAATATCCATGGCAGGTGATATTGTTTTAATTAAATTTTTATCTCTCAAATCATATTTTCCGTATGTGACAAATTCATATAAAACATTGTTTTTATTGCTTGCAATTACAATTTTTTCAATAGGCAAGCCCATTTTTTTAGCATAATATGCCCCGAGTGCGTTTCCGAAATTTCCGCTTGGAATAATAACATCTATTTTATCATTCATTTCTATTTCCATTCTTTCAACGAGTTTCAGATACGCCCAGAAATGATAAACTGTCTGAAAAATAATTCTTCCGAAATTTACACTGTTTGCAGCTGAAAGTTTAATATCGTTTGCTTTTAAAGTTTTTCTAAATTCTTTGTCTTTTAATAAATTTTTAAGTGCCGTTTGTGCATCGTCAAAATTACCCATGATTCCAAGGACTTTTTCATTTTCAGCATCAGTTGTTACCATTTGAAGTTTTTGAACTTCGCTTGTCCCTTTATAAGGATAAAGGCATACCACTTTTATATTTTCTCTGTTTTCAAATGTTTTAAGGGTCGCAGGCCCGGTATCTCCGCTTGTTGCAGCTAAAATTAAATAATTTTCTTCTCTTTTTTTGGCAAGATTTGAGAATATCACTCCAAATGGCTGAAGCGCCATATCCTTAAATGCACGGGTAGGACCGTGCCACAGCTCACCTATAAAAAGATCCTCGTTTATTCTTACCACAGGCACGACTTCTTCATCGTCAAAATTTCTTAAATATGTAAACAGTGCTTTTTCTATTAATTTATTATCAATATCAACTTTAAATTGTTTTAAAATTCCTCTTGCTATATGTGTATAAGGTTTGTCTCCTTGCACATCATAATATTTTAAAAGCCATTTTTCATTAATTTTAGGCAGTTTTTTAGGAACATACAACCCTCCGTTCGGTGCGGCAGGGTCCAAGATAACTTCGCTGAATGTTTTTTCTTTATCTGTCCCACGGGTTCCTATGAATTTCATATCGCTCCTTTAATTTTTTTTCAATTCACAACTTCAAAATCAACATTCAAAATTCATCATTCAAAACTCATAATTCATAATTCAACATTCATAATTATTAACTCACCACCCCGCCGCTTTGCAAGCGGCCGGGCAAGCTCACCACTTATTACATATACATTCCGCCGTTTACTTTAAGGGTTTCCCCTGTTATATAACTTGCCCCGTCACTAAGTAAAAATGCAACCGCATTTGCCACCTCAGCGGGCTTGGCCATTCTTTTTAGAGGGATTTTATTTAAAATTTCTTCTTTTACCTTCCCTGGAAGTTTTTCTGTCATATCGGTTTTTATAAATCCGGGCGTAACAGAATTAAATCTTATGCTTCTGGCTGCCCCTTCAAGCGCAAATGTCTTGGTCATGGAAATAATTCCGCCCTTGCTTGCAACATAATTGACCTGGCCCGCATTACCAGACTCGGCAACAACGCTTGCAACATTTACAACAGCCCCGAATCTTTTTACCCATTACTTTAAGTGCTTCCCTGCATCCTATAAAGGTGGAAACCAAATTGGCATCAATTACTTTTTTAAAATCATCAACACTCATTCTCATTGCAAGCTTGTCGTTTGTAATTCCCGCATTGTTTACTAAATAACTGAGTTCGCCGTCACTCTCAATTATAGTTTTTATACCTTCAATAAAGGCTTTCTCATCACTTACATCAAACCCTATCACTCCTGCGATTCCTCCGTCGGATTCAATTTCTTCTTTTAACTTATCGGCTAAGTTTGCAGAGCTTTTGTAATTTATCCAGACTTTCAAGCCCTTTTTGGCTAAAACTCTTGCAATTTCAGCACCAATTCCCCTGCTGGCTCCGGTTATTAATACATTTTTACCGCTAAAAGTCATTTTAACCCTTTTTTTGATACAATTTTACCTAAAAAAGGGATTTTATGCTATATTTTTTATATGAGCATTTTCATATACACCTTTTTCATTATCTTTCATTCAGGGCAATATTTGCTTTTTTTACAGCTTTTTTTCTGGCAATATTAACATATCCAATGTTTATAAAATGGGCAAAAAACAAAGCGACCCAGCCTATTTACGAACTCGCCCCCCAAACCCATAAAAGCAAATCATCAACCCCTACAATGGGAGGGGTTGTTTTTATGATTTCATCCTTAACAGCCGTTCTTTTAAGCGCCAAACTCAATAATTTTGTTTTGATTACAATTTTTACGGCCGTTTTTTTTATGATTATAGGAATAATAGACGACTGGGGCAAAATAAAAGCTTCATCCAATCACGCAGGCCTCACACCGAAACAAAAATTTATTTTTCAATGGATAGGCGGGTTTATAGTTGCCTTTTTATTATATAAAAACGGATTTGACACAAAACTTTATATTCCTTTTTATAAACATCCTCTTTTTGATATGGGAATTTTTTCTATAATTTTTTGGGCATTTGTAATTGTGGGAATGAGTAATGCGGTAAACCTTACAGACGGACTTGACGGACTTGCCACCATACCGAGCATATTTGCCCTGCTTACACTCGCTATTTTTGCGTATATTTTAGGAAATGCGATTTATTCTCATTATCTTTTTTATCCTTTTGAAAAAGGTGTGGGAGAACTCAGCATAATAGCATTTGGTTTAATAGGCTCGCTTCTTGGATTTTTGTGGTACAATGCAAATCCTGCAGAAGTTTTTATGGGTGACAGCGGCAGTTTAAGCCTTGGAGCCATTATAGGAATATTGAGTATTTTTACAAAAAACGAAATACTTCTTATTTTTATAGGATTTGTTTTTATAATGGAAACAGTATCGGTAATTTTGCAGGTCGGAAGCTATAAAACAAGAAAAAAAAGAATTTTTAAAATGGCCCCCATTCATCATCATTTTGAAAAATCAGGGTGGATGGAAAATAAAATCACCATACGCTTTTGGATAATTGCACTTATCACAAATATTATTGCTATACTTTCAATAAAGATAAGGTGAAAAATAGTGAGTAGTGAGTGGTGAATGGCCAAATTACAAGTAAAGGAAAAATATGGAAGAAAAGTTGAAAGCCGAGCTTAAAATTTATAAATTAAAAGCATTAAAAGAAAAAATTGTTTTAATAGGAGTTATTTTAATATTACTTGCGGAAGTTTTTATTTTGTTTTTATTTTTTAAAAAAAGTTTTTCGTTTAATAAACCTGTTACAAAACCGTATGTGGCAGAAATTAATATAAATAAAACCATAACAATAAAATATATAAATTCTTTGATGGACAAAATAAACAGACTTAAAAAAGACAAAAACTTAAAAGCCTTTTTATTTATATTTAATACTCCCGGCGGAAGTCCGAGCGGAAGCGATGAATTTAATGCATATCTCAAAGTTTACGCATATGTCGAAAGTATGGCGGCAAGCGGGGGATATTATATTATAAGCGCAGTTAAACCGATTGTTGCAAACAAAAACGCAATTGTTGGAAGTATAGGCGTTATTATGCCGCATTACGTAATAGCAAAACTTGCCAAAAAACTCGGTATAGAAGAAGACACCATTACAGTCGGAAAATACAAAGAACCGATAAGCTGGTTTAAAAAAGCAACACCTGAGCAAAAAGAGTATCTGCTTAAACATCTTCTGCTTCCTACTTACAATAATTTTCTTGACACAGTGGCAAAAGACAGAAATATTTCAATTGATAAGCTCAAAAAATATGCAGACGGAAAAATATATATAGCAAGCAGTGTAAAAGGAATTTTGGTTGATCAAACTTCAAGCCTTACGGCATTTAAAGAAAAAATTAAAAAAGAACTTAATACTGATTTGGATAATCTGCTAAAAGGATATCTTAATAAATGAAATCTCTGTTTGGATACGGATTAACCACAAAATCCATTGCAAAAAGCGGGGGCTGGGAAATATATGACGACAGATTTAAAAAAATAGAGTTTGATAAATACGGCAATATTCTTTTGCCCCCTTTTCTTTTTAAAGCGGAAAAAAGCCATCTTGAAATAACGTCTCCCGGTATTCCCCCTTATAATTCGTTAATAAAAAAAGCCAAAAATTTAATCAGCGAATTTGATTATTTTAATGAAGCTCCTTTTCAGATATGGGTAACAGGTACAAACGGAAAAACAACAACTACCGAGATGATACATTATCTATTACAAAATTCTGATATTGGTGGAAATATCGGTATTCCACTTGCTGATATGGATAAAAACAAACAATTTTGGGTGATAGAAGCCAGCAGTTTTCAGCTCCATTATACAAAATTTGCGAAACCGAATATTTTTATAATTTTACCTATAAAAGAAGACCATATTTCCTGGCATGGAAGTTTTGAAAATTATGTAAAAGCAAAACTTTCGCCTCTTAAAAGAATGAGTGAAAGAGACGTGGTAATAATGCCAAAAATACTTAATTCACCGACAAAAGCCTTTAAAATCCTTTATGAAAATGAAGAGGATTTACTACATTATTTCGGATTTAAAGAATTTGAATTTAAATCTCCGTTTTTACTTGATGAAATACTGGCAAAAGCTGTTTATTATATTTTGTATTTTAAAGAAAAAAGTTTAAAAAATTTTAAAATAGACCCGCATAAATTAGAAGAAATAAAAGATAAATATGGAAGAATCTGGGTTGATGATTCAAAAGCCACAAATATAGATGCAACATTAAATGCACTCAAAAGATACAAAAATAAAAAATTTATTTAATTATAGGCGGAGATGATAAAGGTCAAAATTTCGAAGAACTATTTAAATATATGCAAAAACTTGATATTGAACTTTTTATAATAGGGGAAAAAAGAGATTTATTTATTAATTTAGCAAAAAAACATCAAATACCTTTTAATGATACAAAAACACTGCAAAACGCTGTTAATTTAATTGATAAAAAACATAATGAAGATTCACTCGCCCTGCTTAGTCCTGCCTGTGCAAGTTTCGACCAGTTTAAAAGTTATAAAGACAGGGGAAATATTTTTAAAAAAATAATTATGAATTTTGAATTATAAATGCTAAATTTAAGATAAAATTAAATTTAATTACATATAATTTCATTTATTATTTATAATTTAACATTTAAAATTATAAAATTTGCCCAGGTAGCTCAGTCGGTAGAGCAAGGGACTGAAAATCCCTGTGTCGGCGGTTCGATTCCGTCCCTGGGCACCATTTAATCAAATGTATAATTGAAAATGTAAAATGCATAATTAAATAATAATATTTTTAATCTAAATTATAAGTGTTTGACACTGATTTAAGGATAAATATGAAAAAGTTTTTATTTCCCTTTATTTTATTAATAAATTTATTCGCATTTAACTGGTACGGAAACATTCATTGGGTTAAATCTTATGACATGGCAAAAATATTGGCTAAAAAAAAGCATAAACTTATTTTGACGGAAATAGCTGGTATTAAATGCCCTCCTTCAAAATATCTTTCAAAATATGTATATTCAGATAAGAAAGTTTCTAATTTTATAAACAAAAATTTTATTCCTGTTTTTTATTTTATTCAACAAAATTCCATTCCCGAAACAATAAAAAAACATTTTAAAGGTGTTACCCCTACATTGATTTTTTCTAAACCTAACGGAAAAATATTTTATATTTTAACAGGCTCAAGAAACAAATCGGAATTTTTTAAGGGTATTAAAAGCCTTAATCAAACAATATCATCAAAAATTTAAAAAAGCTTCCATCAACTCTCCAAAACCGGTATGGCTGCAAATTCCAAAAAATAAAAAGAATAAATGAAAAGAGTAGTTGTATTTTTTGGAAAAGGCGGAAGCAATTTTTTAAATTTAATAAAAAAAGAAAATAATTATAAAATAATTGCAGGCATTACAAACAGAGCCGATTCTGATGCTTTAAAAGTTTACCTCCTATTTTAATAAGCAGTGATTTTAATGAAATTTTGGAACACCTTAAAAATTTAAATCCCGATTTAATAGTACTTGCAGGATTTATGAAAATAGTGCCTTCTTTTATAATCAATGAATTCAAGGGCAAAATAATAAATTTACATCCAAGCATTTTACCGAATTTCAAAGGCTTAAATGCAGACAAATTGTCCTTCGAGGCAAAAAAAGCATGCGGTATAACAGTACATTTTGCATCAGAAGAGCTTGACAGCGGCGATATTATTTTACAATATCACATAAATCCTTATAAATTTAAAACTTACGAAGAATATCATAAAGAATTAAAAAAAGCCGAATGGACTTTTTTACCGGATGTTGTCGAGAGAATCAATCTTTAAGTTTAATTAAAGTTCCCATTGAATAATAATCAAGTACATCTATTCCCTCTTTATTTTTAGAAGGAGTAATGGTGACAGTAATATTTTTTACCCCGTCAGCTTCCATTTCTTTAGCCTGTTCCTGAAGCATTATAATAACCTGTTTAAAAGCATCGGTAGGCAATACATCATCATACATTCTTGCCTGTTCCACCCTTACGCTTCCGTATGCAATTGTAATACATTCATGAGGTTCTTGAATTTCCCCAAAACTTAAAATCTGTTCATTATAATCTCTCATCCTCTGCCTTTTTTTAAAAATTATATCAAAATATATTTTTATTATTATTTTAATAAAACAAAGTGTTAAAAAAGTGCCCGTATAAAAATTATGAATTATGAATGTTGAATGTTGAATGTTAAATGTTGAATGTTAAATGTTGAATTAAATATTAAATTAAAAAAATATTCAAAAATCTCTAATTCAGAACTCAACATTCACAATTTAACATTATTCACAGTGTCTGTCACTATATTTATTACAAAAAAAGAAAGAGATTAATCTCTTCTTTCTTTGATTCTTGCTTTTTTACCTGTTTTTTCTCTTAAATAATAAAGTTTTGCCCTTCTGACTCTACCTTTTCTTACCACTTCGATACCGGCAATACTTTCGCTGTAAAATGGAAAAATTCTTTCCACTCCGATATTGTTTGCACCGATTTTTCTCACGGTAAATGTTTTGCCTGCACCGGTGCCTTTAATTGCAATTACCACACCTTCAAAATTTTGAATTCTTTTTTTATCGCCTTCTTTAATTTCAACCGCGACCCTTACAGTGTCTCCGGGTCTGAATTCAGGAACATTTTTTCCTTCAATTTGTTTAGCTTCAAAAGCCTCGATGTATCTGTTTCTCATTATTTTCTCCTTTGTGCCATTGGCCGCTTAGGGCATCCACACTTATTTTGAAGCGTAATTATATCAAAAATTAACAAAAAAACAAATTAAATTCTAAACATTAATTTTACATTTTCAATTTTTTATTATTTATTTGAAATAAATCAGGTCTATGAAATTTAGTTTTAAAAAGCGAAGTTTTTTCTTTCCACTTTTTTATTTTTTTATGATTTCCGCTTTTTAAAATTTCCGGAATTTTACCCGTTTTTGAAAATTGGGGGGCTTCAAGCAGATTATTGTTAAAACTCTCTTCAACTAAACTTTCACTGTTTCCTAAAACTCCCTTAATATTTCTTAACACACTATCAGCTATTATTAAACTTCCAAGCTCTCCGCCTGTTAGTATAAAATCGCCTATACTTATAACCTCATTCGCAAAATCTTCTATAAGCCTTTCATCAAATCCCTCATATCTTCCGGAAACTAATATTAAAACATCCTCGTAACTTAAACGAACAGCGTCTTTTTGATTATAAACTTTTCCAACGGGAGTTAAAAAAATAGTTTTTGCATTTTGATATTTATTTTTTAAAAAATTTAAACATCCCCTTAAGGCAATATTATCAATAACCATTCCGGCCCCACCCCCGGCAGGAGGAGTGTCTATATGCATATGTCTATTTTCGGCAAATTCTCTAAAATTTACAAATTCTATTTCAAAAACAGATTTTTCTAATGCTTTTTTTAAAATAGAATCTTCAAAATAAGGTTTTATTAAATTGGAGAAAAGAGTAACAAAAACAATTTTCATTTAAGACTTTCAAGAATATCTATTGCACCTTTAGCATAAATTTTTTTATTTTCAACATCCACATTTTCCACATTTCTTTTAAAATCAATTAAAAATCTTTTTGGATAACCTTTATTTACCAGAGATTCACCGGTTTTAATTATTAAATAATCTACATCCACCCTTTCTATTTCAACCACTTTTCCTAAAACTTGGAACTTGGAACTTCCAACTTGGCGATTCTCAATATTTTCCATTACTTCACATCCGATAATTTCAAACCAGAAATATTCGTTTTCTTTTAATTTTATTTCTTCTTTTGTTTTTTCAGAAGTGGTATAAAGGACTCTGTTAATAAGTTTCTTGGCTTCTTCGGGTGTATTTATGCCTTTAAATTTAACCAGATTTCTTTTTATATCTATTTTTTCTATGGTTAAATCTATTCTGTCGGATTCAAATGTAGCATTAGGTTTGAACTGCTCCGGAAAGTCGGTTAGGAGGTGAAGTTTCTGCCATCCCTTCACCCCGTAAGTTTTTCCAATTTTTGCAATTGGAATTTTTTTATTCATATGCTTTTAGTGTAATTTTATAATTTTTATCTTCTTTTGCCCTGCAGCCGCTTATAACGGTTTTTATAGCTTTTACCATTGCCCCGTCTTTACCTATTATTCTGCCCACATCGGCTTTTTTTGCATAAATTATAATTTCATCAAAATCACTATGCGGCACAATTTCACTTTTAATTACATCAGGTTCAAATGCCAAAAGTTTGGCATATTCCCTTACAAAAGATTCAACCATTAAGCGTTTTCTTCAGCTATTTTTTTTAGTTTAATAACTCTTTCACTCATTTTAGCACCTACACCAATCCAATAATTTACCCTGTCTAAATCCATTTTTACTGTTGCTGGTTCAGTTAAAGGATTATAATATCCTACTGATTCTATCCATCCTGAATCTCTTCTTTTTTTGAATCTGTTACAACTATTCTGTAAAAAGGTCTTTTTTTTCTACCAAATCTTGCAAGTCTGATTTTTACCACGTGTATCTCCTTAGTTTATTTATTTATTTTTTATCCCGCCCAAACCGACCCATTAAAAATAATGTGAAATTTTAATACATTATTTTGGAAAATTCAAGCCTTTTGTCATATTCATAAGCTCATTCATATTTGGAATTTTCTTACCGGCAAATTTTTTTGCCATTTTTGCCGCATTCTGAAACTGTTTATTGATTCTGTTTACTTCCTGTACACTAAGTCCTGCTCCGCTCGCGATTCTTCTTCTTCTACTTGCACTCTCTTTTAGTAATTTCGAATTGGTTCTCTCTTTTGGGGTCATGGAATTTACCATGGCTTTTATTTTTTTAATTTCATCAGAATTTTCAAGGTCAATTTCTCCTAACTGTTTTAACATTCCGCCCATTCCGGGAATCATTGAAAGCAGGTTTTTCATACTCCCGAGCTTTTTAATCTGTTCAAGCTGCTTTATAAAATCTTCGTAATTAAATTCGCCTTTTTTAATTTTTTTGGATATTTTTTTGGCTTCTTTTTCATCCATTATAGCGGCCGTTTTTTCAACAAGCCCTTCTATATCCCCGGCTCCTAATAATCTGTTTACAATCCTCTCGGGCATAAATACTTCCAAATCTGCTATTTTTTCTCCGGTTCCCAGGAATCTCAGAGGTTTATGGGCCTGATGGGCAATGCTTAAGGCAACCCCGCCTTTGCTGTCACCATCGTATTTGGTTAAAATAACACCTGATATATCAAGTTTTTCATCAAAAGTTTTGGCGGTATTTATTGCATCTTTACCCGTGAGCGAATCGGCTACGTAAAAAATTTCATCCGGATTCACCTCTTTTTTCATTTTAACAAGTTCGCTCATAAGCTCTTCATCAATAGCAAGGCGTCCCGCCGTATCTATAAGCACAACATCATAATATTTACTTTTAGCAAATTCAACACCTTTTTTAACAACTTCAACGGCGTCTTTTGCAAATTCATCATAATATATATCAAGCCCGTTTGCCTCGGCTAACTGTTTAAGCTGTTCAACCGCTGCAAGTCTTTGTAAATCGGCCGCAACCATTAACACTTTTTTCTTTTTAAATGTTTTAAGATAATATGCTAATTTTGCAGTTGTGGTTGTTTTACCGCTACCCTGAAGGCCTGTCATCATTACAACAGTGGGAGGTTTGGGAGAAAATACAAATCCGAAATTTCCCGGGGCTTTAAGTATTTGGGTTAGGGCATCTTCAAGCGCCATTAAAAAATTTGCTTTTCCTATACCTTTTCTTTTTGTTTCAATTTCCACTTTTTTAATAAGTTCTTTTACCGTTTTAAAATGAACATCCGCTTTTAACAAGTTTTTTTTAAGTTCATCGAGCGCTTTTTTTAAAGATTTCTCATCATCTTTAAGTTTGATTTTATTAATTGCATTTCTAAAACCTTCACTTATTTTTCCAAACATTATTCTCCTTTACATTTTAGTGAGTTGTAAAAAAAAGTAACAATAAAACTAATTTTTAATTTTCCATTTTCAATTGATTACTTTTCTTCCTGCATTTTAAAATCATCTGGCTCTGGTGAAATAAATTCATAATCAAACAGTTTAAATTTATGGTGGTGAAGCATTACCCTTGCGTATTCTTTTCCCCCGTATTTCACATCTCCTATAATAGGATGTTCAATCGCTTTTAAATGAGCCCTTATCTGATGTGTTCTTCCTGTATGGATAACGGCTTTTATTTTAGATTTTGTCCTGAATGCCAAAATCGGCTCAATTTGGGTAACCGCCTCTTCACCTTTTGGTGAAATTTTAGCAAAAGAAGCCGATTTTGTCTTAATAATTTCAATAGGAAGGTTTATAATGTCATTTTGGGCGATTATACCTTCTACCCATGCAATATATTCTTTATAAACATTTTTATTTCTAAATTCTTCAATGGCCCGTTTTCTAAACTCTTTATTTTTTACCATTACAAGAATACCGCTTGTTTGCTTATCAAGCCTGTGCAAAAGCGGCTGTTTAAATTTTTGAGAAATTTCTTCGCTCGTAATAAACGGGGGTTTGTCAACTACCACTATATTTTTATCCTCATAAATTTTTCTTATATCAGGAATATTGATAATTTTAAATTTTATATTAGCAGGAAGAAGCCCTCTTGCTATCTTTATTTTTTTTTCCCTTGCATAAACCAAACCTCTGTCAATGAGTTCCTTGGCCTTTCTGTTTGATATGTTTTCCTGTTTTGCCAAAAGTATATACGCTTTTTCTTTCAATAACTGCCTTTTTTATAAAATTATATCATATTCTAATATTAATAAAAGGATTGAAAAATCATACAAAAATCTCCAAATTTCATTTATTTAGCAAAAATTTGTTAAATTTGTTATAAATTTTTTTTATTTTAAGCAAACTTTAAGGAAAAATGATGTATCATTTCATTGCAAATGAACATTTATTCATTAAAGGCGGATTATGAAATTTTCTAAAATTTTAGTCAGTGCAATTATGCTTGTATCTTTTGCTTATGCAATCAACGCTTATACAGCGGGTTACAGAGCATACATAAGATACATCAAACATTCGGGCGGCCATACATTAAAAGCGCCGGAGCTGTTAAAAAAATTAAATGTTGTCACACCAGATCAGTTAAATGAATTGTTTGCCGATAACGCAAAACCTTTTTTAGAAAAGCTAAAAACATTGAACCCAAAAGCTGCTAAAGGAATGCAAAAGATAATTGAAAAAGGCAAACTCCCTTATTTAAAAGTATTCTTCACCCAAATACTGCAGGGAAGAATACCTCCCGGATGACTTTAAAAAAAATACCTCCGGGAGAGGTAGACAATTACATTAAATTTGTTATAATTTGCACTGACTAAAAAAATGCGAAATTAAATTAAAAAATCAAAGGAGAAAAAAATGAAAAAATTTTTACTTTCAGCTTCAGTTGTAGCAGGACTTTTCGCACAGCCTACGGTTGAGCAGTTACAAAAACAAATTGAGCTTTTACAGCAACAATTAAATCAGTTAAAAACCAGCCAGCAAAAAGTTGAAAAAAAAGTTGACGAACAAAACAGCAGATACTATAAAAAAGTATCGCCTGTGGTAGCAAACTCTCATCTATTCTGGGGATTCGATTTAAGAACGGCATTCGATTATCTTAACAAACAAACAACAGCCGGATTAACATATAATGTTGGACCAGATATGACAGGACAAAGCGGACATCAATTTGCTGGTGTAGTTACAGGACAAACTGACAAAAAAGATCATATTGGTCAGGTTTTACAAAACAGAATTATCCTAACAGGTGTATACAAACCCGCAGATAATTTAAAAGCAACTGTAAGAGTCGAAGCCAATAAAGTATTTGGTATGACTTCAATTAACAGCATGAATCAACCTTTCCAAAATGTTGACTGGGTAGTAAATGAAACACCTGACGATGCAAATATCAGAATCAAAGAAGCTTTCTTTAATTACTGGTTTGGTCCGGATAACGGATTAATGTTCAGTGCGGGTAGAAGACCGGCGACTCAGGGATTTCCAGCTAATTTAGTTGACGAAGACAATGCAAACAGTCCGCTTGGACATTTAATCAATATGGAATTTGACGGATTCAGTTTTGAAGTTGGAAACTCATTATTCTCTAAACTATCAGATAAATTTGCTGATTGGGGAACATGGATTAAATTCTGTTTGGGAAGAGGTTATACCGCTTCTAACGGAAAATGGTCATTAAACAACACTCAACCTGATTATACAAAAGGTAATGCTCATCATGCAGATTTTGGAGGATTTTTATTAATTCCTTATGACGACGGACAATATTCATTAAAAACAGAAACAGTCTGGGCGTTTAACCTTCAAGGTTTTAAAATGGCTTTCACAGGTCCTAGTACATTTGTTGCTGACATGGCAACATTAGGAAATTATTTCGGTGAAAACGCCGTATTTGCGGCTCAAGGAATCGGTGACGGGATAAGCGATTTTCTTGACAACACTACAGCATTTGTTTCTTGGGCATTTTCAGAAACAAGACCTAAATCCGGACAAACTATGCTTGGTTCAGATAAAAAAAGAACAGGTCACAGTATCTGGGTAGGTGCTGATATGCCGGGATTTGCAGATAACGACAGATTCGGTCTATCTTATGTAAACGGAAGCAAATACTGGAGAAGCTTTACTTACGGAGAAGATACATTAGCCGGAAGCATTGCAGCAGTTAGAGGACACGCTTTTGATGTATATTACAATCATCAGATTATTCCTCATCTAACAGCACAGTTAAGATATACATACATTAAATACAATCATCCTGGAAGTGATGCATTCTTTGGTGATATGGGTAACCCAGATAACACAATGTTCAGTTATGTTAAAAAAGCTAAAGACATAAGAGCTTATATCAGATATAACTTTTAATTAAATTAAGATAATTTTCTCTTATATCCCTCTTCGGGATATATATTTTTTTCAATACTATGCTACAATTACTACGTAAATTTCTAAAAGGAGAATCAATGTCTGAAATTGTTGATTTAAAAAGAAGGAGCTTCCTGAAAGGTTCAGCAGCTGCGGCAGCAGGTGTAGCGGTAACCGGCTCATCAGCATTTGCTTTTGGACCTTATGAAGAAGGTTTAAACGAAAAAGAAAAGAAAGAAGAAGATATTAAAAACGCAAAATTTACCCCCAATGTTTGCGGTATGTGCGTAAACATGTGCGGGGTAATTGTTAGAAACGTTGATGGGAAGGTAACAAAAATAGACCCGAATCCGCTTTATCCAAAAAGCAGAAATTTTATGTGTGCAAGGGGTAATGCGGGAATTGCGGAAGAATACGACCCGGATAGAATTACAACACCTTTAATCAGGGTTGGGAAAAGAGGTGAAGGTAAATTTAGAAAAGCCTCTTGGGATGAAGCGCTTGATTATATTGCTAAAAAAATGATTAAAATACTTGATGAGGAAAAAGATAACAGAAGCACATTCCTTTTCGGTGTCGGTGCAACATCAGGGGTAGTTGATGAACCAATTATAATGAACTTGGTAAACGGAATCGGTACTGCCAATTTTATTGACCACTTTTCAACATGTTTTGCGCCTTCATTTATAGCAAACAGCTTAACATTTGGAAGTTGGGGACAGGGAGATTTCAGAAACACAAAATATCTTTTGAACTTAGGAGCAAACAGGGCTGAGGGAATTGTAACCCCGGATACTCTTGATATGTTTAAAAGAACACACAAAAGAGGAATTGAAAAAATCGTGTATGTTGATGTAAGATACACTAATACAGCTGCCCAGGCTGATGAATTTATTCCTATCAAACCTGGAACCGACGGTGCTTTAATCCTTGCAATGATTCATGAAAGCATTAATAAAGGTTTTCATAAAACTCCTTATAAGGCTGATTATATTAAAAAATATGTTACCGGAGTTGAAGAACTTGAAAAATTCTTTACAACGGGTGAAGGTGCCAAATATACTCCTGAATGGGCTGAAAAAATAACTGAAATTCCTGCTTCTACAATCAGAAGAATTACAAAAGAATTTTCAGATGCGGCTGAAAAATATAAAGGTGCCGCAAACTGCTACAGAAGCAGAAAATCTACCTGGTATTATCAGGATTTTGATTTTAGACGTGCTCAGGCGATTTTCAATTCAATTCACGGATGCGTTAACAGACCGGGCGGAATTATTCTTGGAAGAGGATTAAAATTTGAAAGCTATGAATATGAGGATTTTCCTATTTATGATAACGCAAAAACAAGAATTGATATTGCCTGCTTAAAACCAAACACATATCCATTGGGCAACCCTCAAAAAGGTAGCTGGCCTATTATCAGAGATACAATTTTGGATGTAAATACCAGATGGAAAAAAGGCGAAAAATTAGCTGATAATGAATATCCTGTAAGAGCGGCATTCCATTATAAACAAAATCCGCTTCAATCGGTTCCTGATTATGAAAAAACCGCCAAAATGTATGAAACAATGGATTTGGTGGTTGTAATTGACATTCAGGGAACCGATACAGCTCTTTATGCAGACGTAATCTTGCCGGATACCGTTTATGTAGAAAGAGAATCCCCTTTAAAAATGTTTAATACAATAGAACCTTACATTACCTGGAGAAGCCAGGGAGTCGAACCTAGAGGATACGCTCAGGATATATATTTTATGTGCAAAGAACTTTCAAAAAGAATAGAAAAGCCTTTTGCGGCAATTACATTTAAATATACCTGGGACGAAGGCGGTTTTGGAGTAAAACTTCCAAAAAACTTTGATTTAACCAAATATTTAACAGATGATTTTAAAATAGATAAAACAAAATTAAAAGCAGATATTAAAGATGAAAAACTTCTAAAAGCGATTTTAGAGCATGCGAGCGATGATGATTTGGGAATTGAAACATTCAGATTAACAGCGGCTTATGATAAAACTGTTTCTGAGTATAACGAAGAAACAATGAAGGAACTATACGGAGAAGAAGCCGCCAAAATAGCAAAAGAATGGGGGGTTTACTGGCCTGGAATAGAAAATGCAGTTAAATCAGGTATTTTGGATGAACATTTAAAAGCATTCAAAAAAGATACTCAAAATAAAAATGAATTAGCTGAAACTGTTTATCAAAAATTTACCACTCTTCCGAAAGATTATTATATTGTCCCTAAAAAAGGAAAATATATTAAAGTAGCCTTAAAAGGATTGGAAGGTAAAAAATTCACAAATCCTATAAACGGTAAAATAGAAACTTTAAGAATGTTTCCTATGTGGAGAGACAGCTTATATAAAGCTCCAAACACCAATGAAAAAGAAGTGAGGGTGGTAGTCGGAAGACACGCATATTTTACTCAAAGTTTTCATTCAAACAACTATTTACTGCTTGATTTAATGAATTATAATTATATGTGGATAAATGATGAACTTGCAAAAGAAATGGGGCTTAAATTCAAGGATGAAGTGGAACTTACAAGCGAACAGGGTAAAAAAGTAAGAGCCAAAGTTTATCCTACAAAAAGAATCAGAAAAGATACGGCGTTTATCGCAACAGGGTTTGGATCTCAGTCTCCAATGATGACACTTGGATACAAAAACGGTATATCCCAGGCTATGATTTGTGAAAACGCAATTGATCCAATTCTTGGTTCCGCAAGTATGAACGAAACTCTTGTAAAAATAAGAAAGGTGTAAGCCATGGCAAATTATGCAATTGCACTTGAATATCAAAACTGTATAGACTGTAGAGCATGTGAAGTGGCATGTAAAGACGAAAACGGAGTAATGTTAGGAGCTGATAAACAAAGAATATGGGTTGGTATTGTAGAAGGCGGAAAAACACTCGCTGACGCGTTTTTAAATTTTTATCCGTCTCAATGTAATCACTGTATTGACGCACCATGTGTAACTGTATGTCCTACAGGGGCAAGCCATTATGCAGAAGGGGGACTTGTTAAAGTAGACCCTTCCATGTGTATTTTATGTAAAGGTTGTATGGAAGCCTGCCCTTACGGCGCAAGATTTGTGGATGAGACAAAACACGCAGTTGACAAATGTACATTCTGCGACGGAAGAATCCAGGAATACGGAACAACCGCCTGTAGTGCGACATGTCCGACTAAAGTTAGAACATTCGGTGATTTGGAAGATGAAGATTCCGATTTGGTAAAACTTTTAAAACAAAGAGAATTTTTCTTCTTAAAAGAAGAAGAAGGCACGCTTCCTAAATTATTTTATCTTGTACCGGAAAATAAAGAATATGCAAAAAGAACATTGGGTGATGTTAAAACACACACATGGGATGAGATTAAACCATTATATGAAGCTGCAACTCAGGCCAAAGAACCTGAGTGGAAAAAAGCGTAAGGAGCCGCTATGAAAAATTATATAAATTGCTGCGGATTAAATATAAATAGAGTCAGTTTTACAGAATTATTTTTTAACAAAGTAATGCTTATTGCATATGTTTTAATAGCGATAGGTTTGGTAGGCTGGTATGAACTGTTTCATTTAAGATATTTTCACGATTTTATTTCCCAGGCAGGAATGGTGGCAGCCGGAGGTGACCCTGAAGCACTGAAACATGCCGCTATTGCTTTGAAAGAGCAGATTTTTAATCTACCGGAAATAGAAGAAGTAAACAAAGCGGAACCTTGGGGCGTATTTGTAACTCAGTATGTTTATCTGCTTTACGGCGGAAGCGCCTTGATTTTCTTAACTGCATTGGGAGAACTTTTCCATGTAAAAGTTGCTCCAAAAGTAGCAGCCGCTATGATGACTTTCGGTATTTCAATGGTTTTTGGCGGATTAGTTTCTATCGCAAGCGACTTAGGTAACTTATTACATATTTACTGGATGGTTTTAAATCCTCAGCCTCAGGCGGGTATGTGGTTAATGCTGCCTTTATACAGTATTTATATACCGTTTACATTTATCGAAATTTATTTCTTAATTACATCCAAAAGAGATTTGGCGAAAAAACTTGCGTTAATTTTGGTTATATTAAGTTTATGTATTGACTTGGGAGAATTTTATATCCAAGGTTTATTATTTAACCAAAACACACCAAGACATTTATGGACTGATATTCCTCAGCTTTGGATTTATTTCCTAATTACAGGTGGAATCACAGGAATAGGCGGAGCAATTATTTTTGCATTTTTAGGATTAAGAGAAAAACCTTATTTTGACGACTTTATTAAAATTGCAGCAAAAACAGGGATTGTTTTAACAGTTTTGGCCGCTATTTATGAAATAATAGATTTTATGTTGGTAGATCCTAAATGGGTAAATTTAATGATTAAAGGAAGCCCAATCAGCTGGATGTATTGGGGATGGCTGATTTTGGGAATTGTAATTCCTTTTATCCTGTTTTTTTCAAAGAGTAAAGGTGCTGTATTAATAGGCGGCATTTCTGCAGTTATAGGCGCATTTTTAATGAGACAGGCATTTATTTTCGGAGGTAATATTATTCCTATGAGCGCAAGGGTTGACGGTCTGGGATATCAAGCAAACGGTGTTTACCAGTTAGACGCAATTACCCCATATGCATATATTGCCCCTCATCCAATGGAATGGATGATAATTATAGGATGTCTCGGTATAGGCATAGCGGTTTTTGCATTGCTTGATAAAATATTCGATATAAGAAACGTAACAGATTCTTACGAACATCATTAACTCCCTGCCCTTTTGGGCAAAACCCAATATAATTATAAATGTTAAATTTCAAATGTTAAATTAATTTTTATTTTTTTAATTTATAACTCAACATTTATAATTTCTAATTAAAAGTTGTGTCTGTCACCTTTATAGTCAATAATTTCAGATTATAGTTTTTAATAACTTTTAATTAAATAAAGATAAAAATTATCTTAAATTAGATATTTGAGTTATAATTAAACATAAAAAAATAAAAAGGTTAAAAATGAAACCAAAAATAGTTGTTTTAGGGGCAGGTATTTCAGGACATACGGCAGCTATGAATTTAAAACATAATCTTAAAAATAAAGCAGAAGTTATTGTAGTTTCTCCTAATTCAAAATATCAATGGGTTCCTTCAAATATCTGGGTTGGAATAGGTGCTATGAAGCCTGAACAGGTATATTTTGAATTAGCTCCTGTATATTCTAAACTTGGAATTGAATTTAAACAGGCAAAAGCTCTTAGTATTCATCCAGAAGGTGATGCAGGAGAAAGCAAGCCGTATGTAACTATTGAATATACTGCAGGTGCAAGAGCTGGAGAAAAAGAAAAAGTTTATTTTGATTATTTAATTAATGCCACCGGTCCAAAATTAAATTTTTCAGCCACTCCCGGGCTTGGACCGGAGACAGGAAATACTACATCTATATGCAGTTACAATCATGCGGATCATGCATGGAAAGAGCTTCAAAAAGTTATAGAAAAAGCAAAAAAAGGTGAAAAACAAAAAGTTCTTATCGGTCTTGGACATGGTGGATGTACTTGTCAGGGTGCTGCGGTTGAATATACAATGAATGTGGCATCTTTAATATATGATTTGGATTTAATGGATTATATTGATGTAACTTATATTACTAATGAAATGGATTTAGGTGATTTGGGCCTTGGCGGTGCATATGTTAAAAACAACGGTTATATCACACATACAAAAAACATAATTCGTTCTATGTTTAGTGAATATGGGGTTGACTGGATTAAAAGAGCAAGTGTTTATAAGGTAGAGAGAGGCAAAGTATATTATGAGACATATGAAGGTGAAGAAAAAACAGTCGAATATGATTTTGCAATGCTTATTCCTCCGTTTAGCGGTGTCGGAATTACAGCAGTGGGACCCAATGGAGAAGATTATACAGATAAACTGTTTAAACCAAATGGTCTTATGATAGTAGATGCAGATTATTCAAGCGGACAAAAACCGTATCATGAATGGAGTGGTGAAGACTGGCCAAAAAAACTTCAAAATCCGACATATCCAAATATTTTCGCTGTTGGTATTGCATTTGCACCACCTCATCCGATATCAATGCCAAATAAAACTAAATCGGGCCGTCCGTTGACACCGGCACCTCCAAGAACAGGTATGCCAAGCGCTGTTATGGCTCACGCAACAGCTCTAAATATAGCAGAATGGATACTTGAAGGAAAACCAAGCTTCAGACATAAAGCAAGTATGGCAGAACTTGCAAGTATTTGTATTGTTTCCATAAATTACGGATTTAGGGGAATTGCAGGAAGTATGTCTGTTTATCCTACAATACCTGATTTCAAAAAATATCCGGATTTTGGAAGAGATATTAAATATACAATAGGTGAAGTAGGAAGTGCCGGTCACTGGTTTAAGTGGCTCATGCATTATCTGTTTTTATACAAAGCGAAAGCAAAACCTTTTTGGTATTTGATTCCAGATTAAAATTAAGGAGAAAAAAATGGCAATTAGAAGTCCTCAAATAGGATTAAAAATAAAAGAATGGGAAAAAAGAGCATATGATGAAACTAAATTTGGGATGTATCCGACTCCTTTTGAGAGATGGAAAAGAAAATGTATAATTTGGCAGTTTGTAAGATTTGTTATTTTATCGTTAAAATTTAAAAAAACAGCCTCTGTTAATGGGTAATTAATAAAATTTTGGGTATAATTCAATAAAAAAAGGATTAAAATGGCATTAGAAATTACTAAAGAAAATTTTGAAGAAACTGTAAAAAACAATAAATTAGTTGTAGTAGATTTTTGGGCGCCTTGGTGCGGACCTTGTAGAATGGTTGCTCCTATTATTGAAGAATTAAGCGAAGAATATAAAGACAAAGGCGTAGCAGTAGGTAAAATCAATACAGATGAACAACAAGAACTTGCTATTCAATTTGGAATCAGAAGTATTCCAACAGTTTTGTTTATTAAAGATGGTGAAGTTGTAGATGCAATGATAGGTGCTGCACCAAAAGCTATGTACGAAGAAAAAATAAACGCTCTTTTATAATTGAAAAGCAAATTTTTTTATACTTTCAGCTCCTTTTTCGGAGCATTAATGGTAGCTGCTTTTTTTTTCTACTATAAATATAAATTCAGTGAATATAAGTTTGTTAATTTTGAAAATATTATACTTTACACCAAAAATGATATTTTTATACCCAAAAAAAACGAATATACTTTGCTTATTTTCAGCTCACGTATGAACAATCTCAAAAATTTAATAAAACACATAAAAACACATTACCCTGTTTTAGCGGTGGATATTTTTCAAAAACGCAAAAATTATCCAAATATTATCTATACAACAGCCGGAATAAATACTATAATTAAACTTATACAATATCTTAACATTTATGAAGTACCTGTTGTAGTAAATATAAAAAGATATCATAAGTTATTATATAAACAAGATGGACCATTAAAAAAAGTGAGTGGTGAATAGTGAGTTGTGAGTTGCAAAATATCAAGTTATAAGTAGCCAAGTTGCCAAGAAGTTAAGTAGCTGAGTTGAAAAGAAAAATGGAGGAAAAAATGGAATATGATGTAATTATAATCGGAGGAGGACCTGCGGGACTAAGTGCAGGAATATATGCAAGCAGACTCGGAGCAAAAACTCTAATTCTTGAAAAATTAAATCCCGGAGGGCAGATAACTTTGAGCAGTGAAATAGAAAATTACCCCGGAGTGTGTGAAGTTAAAAGCGGACTTGAAATGATGATGTGCTGGCCCGAGCAGGCAAAAAAATTCGGATGCGAGATAAAAAGCGAGGAAGCATTACAATTAATAATGGAAAATGGAAAATGGAAAATTAAAACGCATAAGAATGAATATACGGCAAAAGCGGTAATTTTGGCAACCGGTGCAACACCAAGAAAAGCAGGATTTGAGGGCGAAAGGGAATATACCGGCAAAGGCGTCAGTTATTGCGCGGTGTGTGACGGGTTTTTCTATAAAGACAGAATCGTAGCCGTAATAGGAGGGGGAGATACAGCTTTGGAAGAAGCCCTGTATTTAAGCAAAATTGCAAAAAAAGTATATTTAATCCACAGACGCTCTGAATTCCGTGCAGCCCCGTCAACTCAAAAAAAAGTCTTTAATACCCCTAATATAAAAATAATTTATGAAGAAAGAGTAAAAAAAGTTATCGGAAATGAGTTTGTAGAAGGTATAATTTTATCTTCAAACGAAAAAATTAAAGTCGACGGAATATTTGTATTTGTAGGTATGAATGTAAATAATAAGCTGGTAAAGGATTTAGCCGAACTTAACGAATTTGGAGAAGTAAAAGTAAATTTAAAAATGCAAACCAGTTTAAAAGGGCTATATGCGGCTGGAGACGTAAGGGAATCAAGCATCAAACAGGTTGTTGCGGCAGCGGGAGATGGAGCAACAGCGGCTATTAATGCTATAAAATACCTAAAGGAGAATAAATGAAATACGGAATTGTTGGTGCAACCGGAAGAGTGGGTCAGCTTTTAGTAAATATTATTAAAAATTCGGATGACATTCTTTCAGCTGTAATGTTTACAGGCAAACAGAGTGTTGAATTTCCTGAAAAAACTATAATAACAAATGATGCAAAAACACTTCTTGAAAATTCTGATGTAGCAATTGATTTTTCGGCACCGATTGCAACTCAAAAACTTCTTGAGGCAGCCCTTGAAAATCCAAAACCCCTTGTTATCGCCACTACAGGTCTTAATGACCACCAAAAAAATTTAATGATTGAGGCAAGCCAAAAAGCACCTATTTTATATGCCACAAATATGAGCTTAGGTGTTGCTATTTTAAACAAACTCGTGGCAATGGTCAGCGAAAAACTTAAAGATTTTGATATTGAAATAGTGGAACAGCATCACAGATACAAAGTCGACGCTCCAAGCGGTACCGCCTTAACATTAGCAAAAACATGTGCAAATGCCAGGGGACTTGAACTTAAAGATGTAATGATTACCGGAAGAAGCGGCCATGTGGGGGCTAGAACAAAAAATGAAATAGGTGTTTTTGCCTTGCGTGGCGGAGACGTAGTGGGAAGACATACTGTAGGATTTTATAATGACGGGGAATTCTTAGAACTTAATCATACGGCTACAAACAGGGAAACCTTTGCAAGGGGCGCCATTAAAGTTTCAAAATGGCTTATAAATCAAAAACCGGGGCTTTATTCAATTAATAATGCATTGGGATTAAGGAAGTAAAAATGTGTTCAGTAGTAGGTATTTACGGTAATGAAAATGCGAGCAAACTTGCATTTTACTCTCTTTTTTCAATGCAGCACCGCGGTCAGGAGGCGGCAGGAATCAGCAGCAGTTTTAAAGGTCACATCAAAACAGTTAAAAACAGGGGACTTGTAACACAGATTTTTAAAGAAGAAGATTTTAAAATTTTAAAAGGCGATATGGCAATAGGCCATACGAGATATTCCACCGCAGGAGACGATTCCATACTTGATGCCCAGCCTATATTTGCAAGATACGGACTTGGGGAAATTTCAATAGTACATAACGGAAATTTGGTAAATGCAAAAGAAATAAGAAAAGAACTTATAAAAAAAGGGGCTATTTTCCAAAGTAATATGGACACAGAAAATTTAATTCATCTTATAGCCAAAGATTATCAGAAAAACACTCTCAAAGAAAGAATAACAGATGCCGTTAAAAAAGTAAAAGGGGCTTTTTCACTGGTTATTCTTTCCCGTCATAAAATGTTTGCCTTGAGGGATCCGTTTGGATTCAGGCCTCTTTCTATCGGAAAAATACGCTCAGGCGGTTATATTGTAGCCAGCGAGACATGCGCATTTGAGCTGGTAGATGCCGAATTTATAAGAGATATTAAACCAGGAGAAATGATTATTTTTGAAGATAATGAAATTAAAAGCGAAATGGTTTTCAAGCCTTCGCCAAAGCAGTGTATTTTTGAATATATCTATTTTGCAAGACCTGACAGCGATGTTTTTGGAAAAAATGTTTATCTTGCAAGAAAACAGATGGGAAGAGAATTAGCAAAAGAACTTCCGGTTGTTGCCGATATGGTTATTCCTGTACCAGACAGCGGGGTTGCAGCGGCTCTGGGGTATTCAGAAGAAAGCGGCATCCCGTTTGAAATGGGAATTATGAGAAACCATTACGTAGGAAGAACATTTATTGAACCTACACAGGAAATAAGAAATTTAAAAGTTAAAATGAAACTCTCTCCAATTATTGAAAAAATAAAAGGTAAAAGACTTGTTGTAATTGACGATTCAATCGTCAGGGGGACAACATCCAAAAGAATAGTCAGAATGCTAAGAGATGCGGGTGCAAAAGAAGTTCATATGAGAATAGCGGCTCCGGCAACCATAGCACCTTGTTATTATGGTGTAGACACTCCTACAAAAGAAGAGCTTATCGCCAGCAAAATGAATGTGGAGGAAATCAGAAAATATATTGAAGCTGATTCCCTTGCATATCTTACAATTGACGGAATTATAAAAGCTATAAAAGATAAAAAAGAAAATTACTGTTTTGCCTGTTTTGACGACAATTACCCTGTTTTATGATTTTTTTTCTTTTTTCTGGCATTCTTCACAAAGCCCGTATAACTGCAAAATATGATTAGTCAGTTTAAATCCGTTTTCTTTTGCTATTTTTTCTTGCAGTTTTTCTATTTCATCATTATGGAACTCAACTATTTTTCCACAAGAAGTGCAGATTAAATGATCGTGATGGGATTTTGCTATTTCAAATTTTTTACCATTGTTACAGTGAATAGAACTAATCAGACTGTTTTCTTCAAGCATTGCAAGTGTGCGATAAACCGTTGCTATTCCTATATTCAATTCAGGGTATTGTTTTTTTATTACAAGATATAAATCCTCTGCTGTTAGATGATTAGGATTTTTATAAAGCGTAGAAAATATAATTTCCCTTTGTTTTGTAAATTTAAGCCCCGCTTTTTTGAGGATATTTTTAAATTCATCCAGGAGTTTATTGTAATCGAAATTTTTCATTTATCTTCCTTTTTTGATAATGATAATCATATTATAACACAAAAAATATTTTTAAATTAATTCCAACATTCCAAAATCAATTTTCTCTAATATATTAAAAACAGCAGTATAAATTATAACAGAAGAAAATATTGCCAAAAATAAAACAATACCCTGAATTAAATATTTTTTATTTTCATTCTATCCACCTTTTTTTTTAAAGACACAAAAAAGTGTCTTTAAAAAGCGTAATTTACAAACACTCTTGTATTTTTAAATTTATCATCATTAATCTTGTCATCAACATCTGAATAAATTACATCCAAGCTCAAATTGTCATTAAACGCATAACTTAGCCCTGCATCAAATTCTGTGCTTTTTGTATCATCTTTATCATGCAAAGTCACATATCCGGTATTTAAACTAAGACCTTTTATAACATCACTTGCGTCCCATTCTCCGTTTACCAATACTGCATCTCCGTCTTTTCCAGCCTCAGCAATTGTTAAGAAGTTTGCAGATGTAAAGAAAGGCCCTCCCCCAAATCCGTTATCAGCTCCGTTATCATTGCTTTTATTATAAGCAACACCTAATGTAAAACCTTTATACCCTGCACTTGCACTAAATCCGTAAACTTTAGCTGAATCTTCATTAGAAGCATTATAATGCTGATTTGCATATTGAACGCCTAAGCTATAAGAAAAATCATCCTTTTCACCCTCATAATTTGCATCTGTATAAAAAATCCTGTCTATATCATTATCTTTAAGATTGTAATACCAAGCCGATAAAGCAAGATTTTCTATACCTTCATAAGTAATACCGCCTACCTGAACGTTGTGTTTATCAATTAATTTAGTAAATTTAGAAGGCTCGTCAGTATCAACCCCGGCCCATCTTTGAATTTGACCTAAAACAATTGTAGTTCCAAGCAAATCCGTATTTGTAAGAATTTCAGCCTCAAAAGTATTAGGAATCATTCCGTTATCGTCTGTATCTGCAAAAGGTGTGTCAAGTTCCTGTCTACCTATTTTAATAGTTGTATTTTTAAATTTTCCAAGTAAATAAGCTTCACCTAAAATAGAATAAGATTTATTGTCAGCATCAAAAAAAGGAACACTTCCCCCATCGTGATTATTTCTTATAGCATTGGTTGTATAAAAACTGACCCCTGCACTTATTCCACTAAAAGATTTAGTTTCAGCATGCAATTTACCGCCTATTGCCAAATCAGTTTTTGAATCTTTATCATCGTGTTGATAACCAAGCCTAACATAACCATCTACTTTTTTTAAAAGATCTGAATTTACAACATTATTGTTTTCCGCAAAAGCAACTCCGCCTAACATAAGAAACGCCACTGCGCTAAGTGTTATTTTTTTCATTTATTCTCCTTGTAAATTTATTTGATGTAAAAGAGTAAAAAACTCAAAGGAGAAAGGGTAGCAACGGGTTCAACCCCCTCCTGTGAATTTTTTACTGCATATTTCACAAGTTTTATGAATGGTTAAATATTTTATATCTTTAAAAATTTCACTACATTTTTCTAACTCTATATCAATATTAGTTTTTATAACTCTGTGGCATTTGTTGCAGACTATAAACGCTATAGGTTTATCTTCTTTTAAACAGTAAAATGCTTTTTTATCGTCATTTTGAACGACTACTAATAAACCGTTTGCTTCAAAAAAATCAAGGTGCCTGTAAATTGTATTGAGTGAAACATTTCTGTTATATTTCATTAATAATTGTTTTTTTATACCTATAACACAAAAACATCTGTCTTTATTCTCTGAGAATATACGGTATATTGCCTCTCTCGACCATGAATAATTTATTTTTTTATTTTTGACTTTTTCATAAAAACCATTCATAAAAACCCCTTTAAAATAATTATGATAATAATTATCATTTCTGTAAAAGAATAATACTCGCATTTTATTAAACAAATATTAAGTTGATAATAGTTATCATTTTTGTTTAATTTTATATAAATAAAAAATTAGTTAAAAAAATGAGAATGATTGTCAATTTTATAACATAAAAAAATTTTTATGCTACTATTTCTTTGATAGTAATTATCAAAATTACTAAAAGGAGTTGACAATGCCTACTTTTGTAATAGACAAATCAAAATGTCGTAAATGTGCAAAAGCCCTGAGAGCAGGAAAAGGATTGATAAAAAAAGCTTCTGACGGATTTTATGAAATAGCAAGACAGCCGCAATGTGAAAAAGAATTATGTGCAATGGAGTGTGCATGTGAAAACTGCCCTTTTAGGGCTATTAAAAAAATATAAGGAGAAAAAAATGAAATTAGCAGAAGCAAACAGGGGAGTAGAATTAAAGGTTGTGGGATTTGAAGATTCACTTTGTGAATATTCTAATACAAAATTGGTTGAATTTAATATTGATGAAGGGTCTACTATTATAATAAATACCCATTTTCAATCTAAACTTCTTGTAAATGTTGAATATAAAGAAAGACTTATAGGATTTGAATCGGCAAGAGCTGTTATTATGGAAAACGGAAAAAGACTGGCTGAGTTAAGTCCGGGGGAGAGTGCAGATGTTGCAAATTTTGAAGGTGGGAAAGAAGAGTATAAAAGATTTAAAGATTTAGGTATTGATATAGGGGAAAAAGTAACAGTTGAAGAATTTTTACCGGAAGGGGAAGAAAGAATTATAAGAATTGAAGATGAAAAAGTAGTTCCTGTCGGAGCAACAAAAGCAATTCTTGTTAAAACAGAAGAAGGGGAAAAACAAATCGGACTTATGAAAAAAAGGGAAAAAGGTGTTATAAGTTTTGTATATGCATCTCACGGGGAAGAAGAAGTGCTTGATGATTTATGGATAAAAGAAGGTTCAAACATTGAAGTTTTATACATTAAAGATATAGAAAAAATACCTTTAATGGTAACTGTTAAAGAAACAGGCAAAAAACATGTGATAGGTGAAGGACTTGCAGATAAGATTTTCGTTGAATATATTAAATAAGGAAATTAAAATATGCCTCTAAGTATGGCTAATGTAGGCAGCAGATTAAAAATTATAGACATCTGCGGAAGAAAAAAAGCAATGGAGAGGTTACTTGCTATGGGAATTTCAACCGGCATTGAAATTACACTTTTAAAAAATGACGGAGGACCTTTGCTTATAAAAGCAGGAGAATCCAGAATCGCCCTTGGATTTGGACTTGCAAACAAAATAATTGTGGAGGAGATAAAATGAAACTTTCCGAATTAAAAGTTGGAAAAGAAGCCATTGTTAAAGCAGTGGTGGGAGAAAATAAAACAATAAAAAGAAAATTAAGAGATATGGGAATTATCAGAGGAGAAAAAATTAAAGTTGAAAAAATGGCTCCTCTTGGAGACCCGATAGAAATAACCATCAAAGGATATAAACTATCCCTTAGAAAAAATGAGGCTCAAATGATTGAAGTGGAAGGAGAATAAATGAAAAATTGTACAGTTGCTTTTGCAGGAAACCCGAATGTGGGAAAAACCGCATTAATTAATACTATTGCAGGTGCAAATTTAAAAGTCGGGAACTGGCCGGGGGTAACGGTTGAAAAAAAAGAAGCAGACCTTGTAAGCAAAGATATGACTTTAAAACTTATCGACCTTCCGGGAACATACAGTTTAAGCCCTTATTCCATAGAAGAGAGAATTACCAGAAAATTTCTTCTTGAGGAAAAACCGGATAGTGTTGTTAATGTGGTGGATTCTACCAACCTGCAGCGCAATCTTTATCTTACAGTCCAATTGATGGAATTGGAAATTCCAATGGTTACGGCTTTAAATATGTGGGATGATTTTGAAGAAAAAGGATATCAGTTTGATATACAAAAATTTTATGAACTTACAGGAATTAAAGCAGTGCCTACTATTGCAACGAAAGGATGGGGAAAAGACAAACTTTTAGATAAAATAAAAGAAATGTGCAATACAAAAGAAAAGCCAAAAACCCCTAAATATTCAGACGATACCGAAGAATTTATAACAAGGGCTATGAAATTAATCCCTTCAGATTTTTCATATCCTAAAAGATGGACGGCTATTAAAATATTAGAAGGGGAAAAAGAAATTATTCAAAAGCTGCCTGATTCTGAAAAATGTATGGATTTACACAATGAATTTGAAGCATTTTTTGATAATGATGCCGAAGGTGTTATTTCCGAAGAAAGATATGCATATATCTCAGTTTTAACTAAACAGACATTAAAATCCACCCTTCCAAAGAAAAAAGATTTAACAGATATTCTTGATTCCATATTTTTAAACCGTTTTTTGGGAATTCCTATTTTTATTTTTATGATGTATATTGTTTTCAAACTGACGTTTGACGGAAGCGGACCGTTTATCGACTGGACAGACGGACTTATAAACGGTTTTCTTGGAAAATGGACAGGTGTTATGCTCTCGTCAGCACCAGGATGGCTGCAGTCTTTAGTTGTGGACGGAATTATCGGAGGGGTCGGTCTTGTATTGACTTTCGTGCCTTTAATGTTTTTCTTATATTTCTTTTTAGGACTTCTTGAAGAGAGCGGATATATGGCAAGAGCCGCTTTCGTTATGGACAGGGCTATGAGAAGCATAGGACTTCATGGTAAATCTTTTGTTCCTATGATTATAGGCTTTGGTTGTAATGTGCCTGCCATTTACGCTACGAGAGCATTGGAAAACGAAAAAGACAGAAAACTGACAGCACTGCTTGTGCCTTTTATGTCCTGCGGCGCGAGACTGCCTATTTATGCGCTTTTTACAGCCGTATTTTTTAAAGCGCATCAGGCAAGTGTTGTTTTACTTATGTATCTTATCGGTATTGCAGTGGCAATTGTTGTAGGTCTTATCTTGAAAAAAACCGCATTTAAAGGAGAAGTTCCGCCTTTTGTTATGGAACTGCCGCCTTACAGATTTCCTACAGGAAAAATGCTTTGGAAATCCATTGCTTCAAGAACCGGGGCTTTTGTAAAAAAAGCGGGAACGGTTATTGCGGCTACAATGGTTATTTTATGGGCTTTTATAAATATTCCTTACGGGGCGAAACCTCAGGATACAATTCTCGGGAAAACAGCCACAGCAATTGCGCCTATCTTTAAACCTGCGGGATTTGACGACTGGAGACCTGTTGCTGCATTGATTCCTGGTACTATAGCAAAAGAAGCGGTTATCGGTTCTTTATCTCAGGTATATAATGTTCAGGAAGATGAAGATTCAGATGAAAAAACCACTTTTATGGAAGATTTAAAAGAACAGTTTACAGGTTTTTTTGGTGCTGTCAAAGATTCTATCAGCGCAATGTTTGGAAGCATAATGACCGAAATGTTTGAATTAGAAAATGAACCAACTCCTTTGCAAAAGAAAATTAAAGAAAGTTTTACAGCGCTTTCAGCATTTTCTTATATGGTATTTTGTTTACTATGGATTCCGTGTATTGTTACATTAGGGGCTATTTATCAGGAATTTGGATGGAAAATGGTTGGGGGTGCAGTTGCACTTACAACAATAGTTCCTTATATAGTTTCAACATTAATTTATCAAATCGGACTATTGTTCGGTTTTTAGGAGTGAAAAATGGAAAATTTAATAATTGGATTAATAGGCATAGCAAGCATATGGTATGTTTATAAATATTACACGAAAAAAGATGCCAATGGAAATTCAAATGCATGCAATACATGTAAAGGATGCTCCCATTTTAATTCATGCACTTTAAAACATTAAGGGGAAATATTTTTCTCCTGTTTTTTAAAATAATTAAAGGGAAAGGATGGAAAATACAAAAATAAGAAAAAGAAATTTAAACAAATTAAATTATATAGATTTAAAAATAGAGTTAAAAAATAAACTGATAGCTGAACTTAACAAAGCACTAAAAGAAAAAGGATTTCTTACCAACAAAGGAACTTTTTTAGAAAACATTTGAGCCCCTCTTAAAACTGTTTCTTCTTTTTTCAAATTTAAATATATTTTTATTATAAAAAATTTATTTATGAATAGAAAAATTTTTTAAACATTATTAAAACCTATATAGACTTTTCTTCTCTTTTTTGTTATAAAAAGATAAAAAAGAAGGTTGATGGATAAATTATATACATTCGGAAAATATTTAAAACAAAAATTTGATAAAAGAATAAAAAAAGTACCGATTTCAGTTCCGGGTTTCACCTGCCCGAATATTGACGGGACTAAAGCCAGGGGAGGGTGTGTGTTTTGTGAAAATGAAAGCTTTTCCCCCAATTTTAAAAAAGAAAACTTTAACCCCTTTAAAAAAGAAAACCCTCTTTTAAAAAAACAGTTAAAAGAGCTGCATTCCCAATATAATGAAACCGTAAAACTTTATAAAGATTTGTATAAAAGTGAAAAATTTTTAGTCTATTTCCAAAGTTACACAAACACTTACGCCCCTTTTTCAACTCTGAAAACACTTTATCAGGAAGCTTTGAATTTGCCCGACGCAATTGGTCTCAGCATCGGCACAAGAGCCGACAGTATAGATGAAAATACTTTAAATTATTTAAAAGAACTCAGTAAAAATTATGAAATATGGATGGAATACGGGGTTCAAAGTTCTAACAATAAAACACTTGCCAAAATAAACAGGGCCGAAATTTTTGAAGACATTGCAAAAACCATAAAAAAAACAAAAGAAATGGGGATAAATGTATGTGCTCATATAATTTTCGGACTTCCGGGGGAAACACAAAAAGATATGCTAAAATCCGTAGAAGATGTAATCAATCTCGGAGTGGATTCAGTTAAATTTCATCCGTTATATGTAACACAAAACACACTTTTAGCGCTTGAATATAAAAAAGGAAATTTTGAACCGATAGACGAAGAACTTTATATCGACACATTAATTAAAGCCATTAAAATGCTGCCGCAAAACGTATCAATACAAAGAATGACGGCAGGAACTGAAAACCTGCTTGCTCCCAAGTGGTGTAAAAACAAATCTGTTCAAATGAGCCATATTCATAAAGCCCTGTTAAAAGAAGGAATAAAGTTTTAAAGATATTCAAGCCACATCGGCAGAAATTTCTGGGCATTTTTTATTGTTGTGGCAGATCCGTGTCCCGGATAAACTTTTTTATCATAAGGAATTTTTAAAAATTTTTTGATTGATTCCTTCATATCCTCAGGATTTGAATAAGGAAAATCGACCCTTCCTATGCTTCCGTCAAATATAAAATCACCGCTAAACATAAAATCCCCTATTTCAACAGTGATACTGCCCGGTGTATGCCCCGGAAAATGACTGATTAAAATATCAAAATCCCCTATTTTATAATTACCTTCATTAAGTAAAAAATCCGGCTTTACTTTTGGAGGGTTAAAACCAAACTGGTCGTTTTCCAAGAAAAATGCATCATTTTTATGAATGTAAATTGGAATATTAAAATATTCTTTAATCTTTTTATCATCCCAGATATGGTCAAAATGTCCGTGGGTGTTTATTATTGCAACGGGGTCTTTTACATTCTCTCTTATCCATTCAAACGCCCCTATTCCAGGGTCTATTATTAATTTTTTATTTAGTATGTAACAGTTTGTCTGAAACTCTCCAAATGGCCTTGCTAAAACTTCCATTATTTACCTTAATTATTCATTTTACACCATGGCCGCTTTTCAAGCAGCCAGGTGAGCAAGCTCACTTTTCGCTTGGAACTTGGCTACTTGGTGGAACTTGACCACTTTCAATTCATAATTCATAATTCATAATTCACTACCCCGCCGCTTTGCAAGCGGCCGGGCATGCTCACCACTCACAACTCACTACTCACCATTTTCACTATTTTATGCCGCCGCAAAAGATATGGCCCTTTTTTCCCTGATAACGGTTACTTTAATTTCACCCGGAAAACTAACCTCATTTTCAATTCTTTTTGCAATTTCTCTGCTTAAAAGAACCGCCTCATCATCATTTACCAAATCGGCTTCAACTATTACCCTAACTTCTCTTCCCGCATTAAGAGCATAAGCATTTAATACCTCAGGATAAGAAGTGGCGATATTTTCTATCGATTCAACCCTTTTTAAGAATGCTTCAAGAACTTCTCTTCTTGCTCCCGGCCTTGCGGCAGAAAGGGCATCTGCCGCACAGACAGCCGCAGCTTCAATACTTTTAGCTTCTTCATGTCCGTGATGTGCTTTTATTGCATTAAGCACAACTTCCGGTTCTTTATATCTTTTACATAAATCATACCCTAACGTTACATGGTCTCCTCCAAAATCATGAGTCAGAGCTTTACCTATATCATGTAAAAGACCTGCCCTTTTTGCCAAAAGTTCGTCTCCTCCCATTTCAGCAGCCATAATGCCTGCCAAATGTGCAACTTCCAAAGAGTGCGCAAGTGCATTTTGTCCGTAACTTGCACGGTATTTAAGCCTTCCTATTAATTTGACAATTTCGGGATGTATTTTGGCACTTGTAAGTCCTAAATCTATTATTATATCTTCACCCTCTTTTAAAACTTTTTCTTCAAATTCATCTGTAACTTTTTTATAAATCTCTTCGATTCTGGCAGGCTGGATTCTTCCGTCTTCCACCAACCTTTTTATGGTTTCAACTGCAATTTGACGTCTGTAAATATTGAAACTGCTGACAGTTATGGCTTCCGGGGTATCGTCTATTATAATATCGCAGCCTGTCACCATTTCAAGTGTTTTTATGTTTTTACCCTCTTTTCCTATAATTCTGCCTTTCATTTCATCATCTCCTATTGGAACAACATTTATAAGCCTCTCACCTGCAAAATCTCCTGCATATCTCGTAGTTGCCTGTGCTATTATAAACTGCGCTTCTTTTTTTGCGTTATTTTCAGCTTCTTTGATAATTTTTCTGGTAAGATGCGCCACATCATCTTTTAAATCCTCTTTTAAGGAATTTAATAAAATTTCTTTTGCTTCATCTTTTGTAAGACCTGCCGCATTTTCAAGTTTTTCCTGAAGTATTTTTATTTTTTGGTTAAAAGTGTTTTTTAATTTTTCAATAACTTTTTTTTCTTTTTCAAATAAATTCTTTTCCCGTTCAAGTTTTTGTGCATCCTGCATTTGCTGCTCAACCAATTCTTCAATTTCTTCTTCTTTTTTCAAAATTTCATTTAATTTGTTTTCATACTCTTTTTGAAGCTCGATTTTTTGTTTTTCCAAAGAATTTTTAGCTTCAAGTTCTATTTCTTTTGATTTTGATTTTGTATTTTCAAGCAAAATTTCAGCTTCATGTTCAATAGCTTTTGCTTTGGCTTTGGCTTCTGAAAGATAAATATCATATTTTGCCACATCAATTTTTCTGGCTATAAAGTATCCCGCCAGAGCGGATAATATCGAAACGGCTAAAATTATTAAAACGTTCATTTTTTCTCCTTATATTAAAACTTATATATTCATCCGCCTTAATATCAAACTTATCTGCCACATTTAATTTTGTGGCGCAAGGCGTTAACTGCAAGAAAACAATTTTTGGTTTATATTTGAGATTGGCGAAAAATCTGTCATACATTCCTTTGCCAAACCCTATTCTTTGAAAATTTTGTGTTATTCCCACAACAGGCACTATTGCAAGATCTATTTTTTGTAAAGTTTTTTGTTTGTTTACAGGCTCGAAAATTGAGAATTTTTTCTTTTTTATCGGCAATTGATATTTTACCATCTTAAAGCTTAAATCTTGCATAAACGGGACGAAAATATTCTTTTTTTCTCTTCTTAAAGCGTTAATCACCCCTTTTATATCAGGCTCGTTTTTCAAAGGGATAAAAAAAAGTATATTTTTATAATTTTTCGCCAGATTGTAAATTTCTTTTGATATTTTCTTTGAAAGCAAATATCTGTTATAAATTTTTTTATCCAAACACTTTTTTCTAAATTTGTTTTTCATTTTTATACCTTTTTGATAAAATTACATAAAAAGGACTGGTTTGAAATATTTTTTTTTAATAATTCTTATATTTTTAGGCTGCAACAATTATCATACAAAAAATAGCAATAATTTGCAAAAATCTAAAACAAAAATCACTAAAAAAACCCTGGAATCAAACATTACGGTTATTAGGTTAAATGATATAAATTTAACATTCAAAAATAAAAAATTAATTTATCCCAATAAAAAAACTTATCTTCTTTTTTATAATAAATCAAATTATTCAAAAATGCAAGAAGATGTCTTAAATTACCTGAAAATCAAATATATAAAAACAGACAATAAATTTTTACAGGATTATTTTAAAATAAAAATCTATCCTACCACTGTTATTTTAGATAAAAACAAAACCGTAAAATTAGAAAATTTCACACCTGTTGAAATATTAAAAGGATTTTAAATGTTCAAAATTTTAAAAAAAAGTTTAAATAAAACAAAAGAAGCAATTAAGCAGATTGTGGGAGTAGAAAAAAAAGAAAAAATTCCAAAAGATTTGCTTGAAGAAGCTTTAATTGAAGCGGACATAGATTATGATTTGGTAGAAAAACTTCTAAACAAACTTCCAAATGAGGTAAGCAGAGAAAGACTTAAAAAAGAATTGGATAAAATTTTTAATCTGCCTGAAAACAAAATTGAAATAAACGATAAACCGTATGTATTTTTAATTATCGGGGTAAACGGAGCTGGAAAAACAACAACAATTGCCAAATTAGCATACAAATTCAAAAATGACGGTTATTCTGTAATCTTAGGGGCTGCGGACACTTTCAGGGCTGCTGCAATCGAACAGCTTAGCCGATGGGCTGAAATTTTAGATGTTCCTATTATAAAAACCCGTCAGGGGCATGACCCGGCGGCGGTGACTTACGACACTATAAGCTCGGCTAAAGCAAAAGGATTTGATATAGCACTTATTGATACTGCGGGAAGGCTTCATAACAAAAAAAATCTTCAAAATGAACTTAAAAAAATAGTAAATGTCGCAAAAAAAGCATATCCTAACGCACCTCAAAAAAAATTTTTGGTAATTGACGCAACACAGGGAAGCAGTGCAATAAACCAGGCGAAAATATTTAACGAAGTTGTGGGAATCGACGGAATAATTGTCACAAAACTGGACGGAACAGCCAAAGGCGGAAGTTTATTCAGCATAGTAAATGAACTTAAAATCCCTATATATTTTGTAGGGGTCGGAGAAAAAAAAGAAGATTTAATTGAATTTGATAAAAATGAATTTATAGAAGGAATGTTAGAGGGCATTTACAGTGAATAACATAGTTTTTTATTTTGGAAGCATTATTATAATAGTTTTTTTTACAGGCCTTGCAATAAAAAGATTTAAAGAAGACGATGAAATTGATTTAAAAAAACATAAATGGATTGTGGCAATATATATTATATTACTTGTAATGGCCATAATCTCCTGGAGAATTTTAGATTTGATGGTTGAGGCAAAAATGATGCAGATAAATAAATACAATAAAACGATAGAAGAATTCAATGGCAAAAAATAAAACGGCTTACGAATGCACCGAGTGCGGTTACAAAAGCGCAAAATGGATGGGAAAATGCCCCGCCTGCGGAGCGTGGGACAGCTTTGTTGAAGTAAGTGAAACAAAAAAAAGCAAAACATCTTCAAAACCTTCAAAAATTATAAAATTCGAAAATATTGAAAAAGAGGAAATTGAGCGTTTTTCATCTTTAGACAGTGAACTCGATTTGGTATTGGGCGGCGGCATAGTGCCGGGCAGTTTAGTATTAATAGGCGGAAGCCCGGGAGTTGGAAAATCAACATTAATGCTGAAACTTGCGGGAAAACTTAATAAAAAAGTTTTATATGTGGCAGGGGAAGAAAGCCCAGGGCAAATAAAACTGAGGGCTGAAAGGCTCGGCATTAAAAATAAAAATCTTTTTATTATGCCCGAAATTGTAATTGAAAACATACTTGAAGAAATAAAAAATTATGATTTGGTAATAATAGATTCCATTCAGACAATCTATTCAGAAAACCTTTCATCAGCCCCCGGAAGTGTTTCGCAGGTCAGGGAAGCTACATTTGAGCTTATGAGGGTGGCAAAAGAGACTAAAATCCCTGTTTTTATAATAGGCCACATCACAAAAGAAGGCTCAATTGCCGGGCCAAGGGTGCTTGAGCATATGGTAGACACGGTTTTATATTTTGAAGGGGATGCAAGCCGGGAACTTAGGATTCTCAGGGCATTTAAAAACAGATTCGGTTCAACCAGCGAAATAGGTATTTTTGAAATGACAAAACAGGGATTAGTCAGTGCAAAAAACAGAAGCTTCTTTTCAAAAAAAGCGCTTCCCGGAAGTGCAATTACAGTAATACTTGAAGGGACTCGTCCAATAGTTCTCGAAGTTCAGGCACTGGTCAGTGAAAGCTACGGCATACCCAAAAGAAGCGCTACCGGATTTGACCTCGCTAGACTCAATATGATTTTGGCTTTGCTTGAAAAAAAACTAAATCTCCCTTTTAATCAATACGATGTTTTCGTAAATGTAACAGGTGGAATAAAAATAAACGAAACGGCAGCGGATTTAGCCGTTATTGCCGCAATAGTAAGTTCATTCAGAAACAGACCCATCAGCAAAGAAACAGTTTTTATCGGGGAGGTAAGCCTGGTCGGAGACATAAGGGAAATCCCCGGGCTTGACATAAGGGTAAAAGAAGCAGCAAATTTAGGATTTAAAAAAGCCATTGTGCCAACTTTACCTATTGAAAAACCCCTAAAATGCTATGAAGTAAAAGAAGTAGAAAAACTGATTGAATGGATGTAATAGCAATTGAAAATTAAATTAATAATTTTTTAATTTTTTAATAATACTAATAAATTCTCTTTCATTTTCTTCTAAATGATTTTTAATTTCTTTTATTTCTTTTTCATATTTTGGTGTATAATAAAATTTAAGGGCATTTACTCTAATCATTGTTTTTTTAAGTTCTTCTGAAAGTTTCCATATTTTAATCTCCATTTCGCTGAGTTCTAAAATCATTTTTAATGCTTCAAAAAAATTTTCCCTTGCTAAATCTGTGAAAATATTCGAATCTATTTTTATATTAGGTTTTGATGATATTTTAAAATCAATTTTTGGTACAACAAGACCTAAAAATGTTTTTTCAACTACTTTTAATTCAGTTTTAACAAAGCCTTCTTTTTCAATTTTTCCACTGTTTTCCATAAAAGCTTTTATCAAAACATTATAACAGCTCCTCATATGCTCGTTAAGTTTTTTTCTTCTTGTATCAACAATATCAACTATTTTCATTATTTCTTTAATAAGTGCGTCTCTTTTTTGTTCAAGTACATTTTCTCCTTCTTTTATTATTTCAAGTTCGGTTTTTAATTCCAATAAGGTGGTTTTATTCTTAACCATTTATATACTTTTTAATCTCTTCGTCAGTAAGACGTATAAGTTCACTTTCAGGAAGTATTTTTAATAATTCCCAGCCTTTGTTAAATGTTTCTTCAAAAGTTCTGCCAATATCCTGATTTATAAATTCTTTTTCAAATTTTTTTGAAAAAAGAAGATATTTTTTTTCTGTTTCGCTTAACTCCTCTTCTCCTATAATTGAGGCAAACATTTCTATTTTTTTTGCTTTGGCATATGAAGAATAAAGCTGTGAAGCAAACCGTTTATGTGTTTTATCTATTGCTGAATTCATAAGTCTTGAAAGAGAGGTTAAAACATTTACGGGTGGAAAAATACCTTTTTTGTATAAATTTCTATCCATCGTTATTTGACCTTCAGTAATATAACCTGTCAAATCAGGAATCGGATGCGTTATGTCATCATCGGGAAGTGTCAGTATTGGAATTTGCGTAATAGAACCTTCTTTTCCTTTTAAAATACCGGCCCTTTCATAAATACTCGCCAAATCACTGTACATATAACCTGGATATCCTTTTTTACCCGGAATTTCTTCTTTTTTAGCTGAAATTTCCCTTAAAGCATTTGCATAATTTGTCATATCATAAAGAATCACTATTACATTTTTACCTTTTTCAAAAGCCATATATTCTGCAAATGTCAGCGCACTTCTTGGCAATACAAGTGAATTTACGGCAGGTTCGTTGGCAAGATTCAAAAACACCGTTACATTTTGATTATTTTTTACAATATTGTCAATTAAAAATTCGGCTCTTTCATGCCTCAGTCCTATTGCCCCAAGAATTACAACAGAATTTTCAATTTCTATCTGGGTGGCCAGTTTAGCGACAAATTCATCGTTGGGAAGGCCGCTTAATGCAAAAATTGGAAGTTTTTGCCCTTTTATAAGGGTATTTAATGCATCAATTGAGCTAAACCCTGTTTTTACAATGTCCTTGGGATAAAGTCTTTTTGCAGGATTATATGCCCCTACATTGATATTTTGATATTTTTCTACGTTTACTATACTCTTATCTAAAATTTCTCCAAAAGAATTTAACACTTTTCCGCTCATCTCTTCACTAAGAGGTATTTGTACAGGTTTGTATTTGAATTCAACCTTTATATTTTGTAAATCAAGTTCATAAACTTCACCTAATATTTCTATAACGGTAATTTGTTCATTTATAGAAGAGACAATTCCCTTTAAAATCTTTTCATTTGAACGGATAGCAACTTCTTCGTTTAACCCCACATTTTCTACTGTTTCAAAGAAAAGCAGATTTCCTTTTATTTCAAGCGCACCCTCATATTCAATTCTCATGTTATTCTCCGTAATTTTTTATAAAATCTTCATAATACTGCTTTATTTTATCCCTTAAATCTTTATATTTTTCATATTCATCATTTTTTATAAAATATTTACTCTGTATAAATTCGTTTATTATTTTTTGATTTTTTAATATTTCTACAGGAATTTTCTGAACCATCCCCTGCTTGAAAATATTATAAATTAACAAAATGGTTTTTGCAATTTCCATCTGTTTTTCAGCTGAACAGAACGCATCCACCTCATCAAAGGCATTTTGCTGTAAAAAAGCCTCTTTTATAATTTCCGCAATATAAACGGTTAACTTTTCTTCTTCAGGTAAAGCCTGAATCCCTAAAAGTTTAACAATTTTTTGAAGCTGCTCGTCTTTTGAAAGAATATTGTTAAACTCCTGTCTGATTTCACTCCAATTTCCTATTTTTCCCCACCACTGTTTTAAATTTTCAATATAGTTGGAATAACTGTTCAAGTAATTGATTGCAGGATAAAATCTTGCATTTGCAAGTGTCTTATCAAGAGCCCAGAAAACGCTTGTAAATCTTTTGGTATGTATAGTAATCGGTTCTGAAAAATCCCCTCCTGCAGGAGAAACCGCACCTATTATGCTTAAAGAACCGGCCTCTTTATTTACCGTTTCAATTTTTCCGGCCCTTTCATAAATAGAAGCGATTTTTGACGAAACATCTGCAGGATAACCCTCTTCCATCGGAAGCTCACCCATTCTGCTGGAAAGTTCTCTCATAGCTTCAGCCCATCTTGAAGTAGAATCTGCCATTAAAGCCACACTATATCCCATATCCCTAAAATATTCACCTATGGTAATGCCAAGATATATGGATGATTCTCTTGCGGAAACGGGCATATCTGACGTATTGGCTATTAAAACAGTTCTGTTCATTAAAGGCTGTTTGGTTCTAGGATCAATTAATTTGGGAAATTCTTCTAAAATTTCGGTCATTTCATTGCCTCTCTCACCGCACCCGATATAAATTATCACATCCGCATTACAATATTTTGCCAGTGTTTGCTGCAAAACGGTTTTTCCTGTTCCAAACCCCCCAGGAATTGAAGCACTCCCGCCTTTACTTATAGGAAACATAAAATCTATAATTCTCTGTCCTGTAATTAACGGCTCGTCTAACGGCACCCTTTTTATTTTATTTGTAATCCTTAGGGGTCTTTTTGTAAGCATTTGAACACTGTTTTCCCCAACTATTGCAATTGTTTCTTTTATATTAAACTCCCCTTCTTTTAAACCCTCTATTATTCCTTCAAATTCACTTAAAATTTTATATACAAAATTATTATCCTCCACCAATCCTAAAATCTGCCCTCTTTTTATATATTCCCCGTTTTTTACAGAAGGTTTGAAATAATATTTCTTTTCCATATCCAAAGGAAAAGATTTTGCCCCTTTTACAATTCTTTCTTCTAAATTAAACAAATTCCTTTGAATTCCGTCATAAACGCTTCCCAAAATTCCGGGGGCTAAATATGCACTTAAAAGAGAAGAAGTCAGTTTTACATTTTCTTTAAGTTTAAGAGATGTTGTATCCTCATATACCTGGATTGTAATTTCATTTTTTGTAACCCTTATAATTTCACCTATTAATTCATTCTCCCCTACATAAACACACTCGTTCATTAAAGGATTTTCATTTTTATATCTTGCATTTACAATAGGCCCGTTTACTGAAGTGATTTCTACCATTTTAAACTCTTTAATTTGTTTTCTATAATTTCATTAAAATCCAAAACAATGTTTTTTCTTTTATATTTAAAAATAACCGTTTTTAATTTATGCTTTTTTATTGTAAACTTTGAAGTAATGTTTACATCCTCGGGAATAAACAGTTCGCCTTCAAAATATTCTTTTTCGAGTTTTTTAATAAAACAGTTTATTAGATAATCTTTTTCTTTTTCAATTTTTTCCATAATCAAACTTTTCATAACATCATATTTTTTCTTAAAAAAATTATTATATAAATCAATATAATGCTTGGTAATTTGAAGTTTTTTTATTTTTATAAGCTTTTCATATTTTTCTTTTAATAATTTTCTTTCTGTTGAAATATCAAGCTGCTTTAAATATTCTTCTTTTTCTTTTTTGATTTTTATTTTAGCCTCATTTATCTTTTTGTTTCTCTCTTCAATGGCTTCTTTTAAAGTTTCTTCTTCTAAAAACTTAAAGTCTGATTCCAAGAACATTTGAAAGATACCTTTTTATATTTTCGTTTAAATATGTTTTTTCAAAAGAAGGGACAAACACAATAGAAGGCACGGCTTTTTTTTTGATAAAATGGGAAAAATTTTCTTTAAAAATTTCATAATACCTGTCTGCAATAATAATTAAACCCACATCTTTATCTTTAATTACTTCTTTGAAATCTTTTTTAAAATCGCCGACTTCCAGCGTGCCTATCCCACACAGAGAAAAACCGATACACTCTTCTTTTATTCCTAAAAAAACTATTTTCATATTTTCCCTAAAATCATAATTGAAACAATAAGACCGTATATTGCTATACCTTCAGCCAAACCTAAAAATATAAGAGCTTTAGTTGAAATTTCAGGTTTTTCACCTATTGTCCCCATAGCAGCCGCACCCACAAGCCCTACAGCAATACCTGCTGCAATACTTGAAAGTCCCACTGAAAGGGCAGCGGCAATATATGCATATGCATTATCATCTGCAAACATTAAAACAGGCAACAAAAACAAAATAACTTTAACTCCCAAACGGTTTGTATTCATATCCTCCTCCTTCATAAAATCTTTTAAAAAATTCATAATACTCAAGTCTTAATGTCTGAATAAAAACAACAACCCCTTCCAGTATTATAATAAAAATATTGCCAAAAAAAACAACAATCCAATATCCGCTCTCATTTAACATTCTGGCAATACTGAAAATAGCCATAAACAAAGCAGCGTGAGCCAGGGCAAAAGCACCTGCTCTTACAAAAGAAATAGTATTTGTGATGTTTTCCAAAAAAGCAATCAATACTTCAAAAAATGATTCGGAGGTTTTTTTACTCTCATAAATCAAATGTCCCAAAAATACAGCCGCTAAAACAAAAAGCATAGCCAAATCTATTTTTATGGAAACATTAAAAACAAATGTTTTTACACCTATCCAGATTAACAACATATAAATCATAAAGCTTACTATTCCGTTTTCACCCCAAATTAATTTTTTTAAATTATTTTTTTTATAATTAGTAAACATAAAAATAAAAAAACCGAAACTAATAATAAAAACACCTGCTACAATACTGATAACAATCAAAGAATTTATATTTTCCAAAGGGGAAAAGGTATGAAAAATTTCAAATCCGAAACAATGCCCGTATATAACACCGAAAATCATTGATGAAATTCCGCTTAAAAAAAGAATATTGCCAAATAATGATTTTTTAGACAAAACATATCCTAAAATTGCCAAAATCAACCCCTGTCCCATATCCCCGAACATTAAACCGAACAAAAACAAAAACACAATGGCAAATGCAACTGTCGGATTTATTTCATAAGGTTTCGGAAGGGAATAATTTTTTACCAAAAGTTCAAACGGTTTAAAAATTTTAGGAGTATTCAAAAGAGTAGGCGCGTCAGTATAATCTGTTTTTTTTGAAATTAAAAAAGGAAGTTTTTCAAATCTGCTTTTTGGAATCCAGCCCTCTAAAATATAAAAACCGTCCTTTTGCTGTAAAAAACTTTTTACATCATAAATCTGATACAAATATTTTAAATGGGAATAGACTTTTATAAGTTTTTCTTTTTCTTTTTTAATATCTTCTTCAAGGGCTGTTAATACCTTTTTTTCTTTTGCGATATCTTCTTTTTTTAATAAAAATAAATCTTTATTTATCGTAATGATTGAAAATTCTTTTAAAATTTCAAAAATTTTATTATGCCTTTTAGGTGGTGAGATAAAAACAGTATATACATTATTGTTTTTTATTTCATAAACAGAAAGAATATTGTAATTCAACATTAAAAACTTTATTTTTTCAAAATGTTCAACAGGTATATTTGCACATTCAAAAGTTAAAAATTTCAAAGAATTCAGAAATTCTTTACCTGTTTTTACAATATTTAAAAAAGTGTTTAATTTATTTAAGTTTTCTTCTTTTCTTAAAATTTCTTTTTTTAAATTGATATATTTTTCAAATTTTTCAGAAATACCCATTAAATATTTTTCAATTTCATCAAGCGTAAAATTTTCTTTTTTTGCATTAACAGGAGGAACTTGAGAAATTGAAATATATTTTTTTGCAATTGCAAGTAAATTTTTTACTTTATAAAACTCTTCTTTGAAAAGTCTATTTTCTTCTTTTTTTATATGTAAAATCTTTTTTTTAATTAAAAAATCCAAAAAATCATCTATCTTATCTTCAGGAACTTTAAAGGTTACCTTATACATTGTTTCAGGAAAAAGCATTACACAACCATTTTTTTTATTTCTTGCTTGTCTAGGGAATATTTCAATCCTATGACAAAAGAAGAAATATTTTTAATTTCTTTTTGTTTAATCTGCAAGAACACAAAAGGCACTGAAAGCTTAAAAGGATATCCATACCACACTTGTCTTAAAAAATCATAATAATTATCAAAAAGTGCTTTTTTAACCAGAGAATAATCATTTACATTTAATCCCAGCTTACTTGAAAAATCATATAAATTTTCTGATGACGCTATTTCTTTAAGTTCCGATAATGATTTGTTTCCGTATGGAATAAGATATGCGAAAAATTTTTCTATTTTAAGAGAATATATTATTTTATATTTTAAAATGGTAATTAGATTAAGGACATCAACATAATTTTTTATTATTTTTTCTATATCTTTTTTGTCATTTTTTGAAATTTTAAAAACAGCTTTTTTTAAATCATCAATATTTGGATTTTTTTCAAAAAAAAAGAGAGTAAATAAATGTTTTTCATTTTTATTTAGATTTTTTGTTATTTTAAAAAATAAATTTAGATAATAATTTTTTAATGAAATCAATAAATCATCATTTTTTGGAGAAATTAAAAAATTTTTATAAACAGTTGTTTGAAGCAATGAATATAAATCAGAGAGATTATTACACTCAAAAAGTTTTTCTTTTGAAATTTCTTTTGTTTTAAGACTTCTTACCAAAGCATTTATATATGCATATTTTAATGCGGACATAATTCTTCTTTTATGCTTTCAAAAATTTTATTAATCTGTTTCTTTTCATCAAAATTTAAAAAATTTAATTTTTCTTCATATTTTTTAATTATTTCTTTTTTATAATTTTCTATTTCTTTTTTCATCTGTTTTTGTAAAATATTTTCATATTTTTTAATGTCTACCTGAAAAGATTTAAGAATTTCCCTTTTTTCTTCTTCCCACACTTCATACATATCAGAAATTTCACTGTTTGCTGAAGCAATTATCTCAAAAGCTTTTTGGTCTAATTTTAAAATATCTTCAATATCCATAAAAATACCTTTTTTTTATTATATCGAAAATTTAACGGCTTGCTCTGTTATTATAATATTCTTCCAAAAGCTCATAACTCTCTTTTACCCTTCTGAATTTTTTATCATATATTTTTCTAATAAGCTCTGGTTTAGTCCTGTGTAAATCGGGATGATATTTTTTTGCAAGACGTCTGTATTCTTTTTTTATTTTATTCCATTCATAAATATTATCGACACCGAATAATTCCAATGCATTTTTTATTTTAGTTAAATATTCTTTTAACGAACCTTCGACGTTAAAACTCTCAGTGCTTTCAAATTCCTCTTTTTTTACCCTAAATTCAACCTTATATCCCATAACGGAATACTTTGAAATAAGGGCACTTACCAATCTTTTACTCTCCCCGTTCAGCGAAACGATAATTTTATCTTTGCTAAAATCCAAAATATCAAATAGAAAAATCCCTTTTATATAATTAAAAACTTTTTCTTTCGGATTTGCAAAAAGAATTTCAAACTCTTTGGAAGAAATTTTTCTAACAGTAATATAAACTGCTTTTTCATCAAATAAAACCTGATATTTTTTTATTTTTACAATACAGTCTTTTTTAAAATTTAAAATAAGTTTTTTATATGTGGCTTTATTAAAATCTTTTCTCTTTTTATACATATTGCCAATGGCGTTTATCAACAATTTGTGTTTTTCAATATTATTTTTGTCAAAATAAATTTTATAAACATTCTCTTTTATTTCAAGTTTATTGAAAGAAAGTCTGATGAATTCTATAAAACCCTTTATCTTAAATCTTGAATCTATAACAACTTCAATATTGTCAGCAATTTTTATTTCAAATATCCTGTCGTCCATTTTTCTTTGCTATTATTAATGTCGCAACGGGAAAGATAAGTTTTTCTTTCATTACTATTTCATAACCTTTTAAATTTTTTAAAATATCCTCTTCATTCAATGAATTTATACTTTTCCCCAGCAACTTATATTCCTCTTTCATTCCAAGCAGTATCCCGGCAATTAAAGGCACTATTTTATTCATGTACCACATAATTAATTTAGCTATCAATGAATCGTTTTTTACCATTTCCACAATTGCAAAATATCCCCCATCTTTTAAATGAGCCGTTAAATTATTCATTCCTTTTTGTAAATTATCAAAATTCCTAAGTCCCATAAAAGAAGTAATCAAATCCGCTTTTTCATCAATCTTAAAATTCTCAGCCGTATCTTGAATAATTATATATTCTTTTTTATCTTTTTTTAACTTAATATACTGTCTTTCCTGGAACTGTACTTCAAATTTTTCTTCCTCAAATCCGGCACTCTTAAATTTTTCCACCATTATTTTTACCATTTCAGAGCTTGGTTCTATAAAATAAATCTTATCAAAACCTGTTTTTGCCATTTCGCCCGTAGCACTTGCCGCGTCAATCATCACCCCGTTTTTTATAAATTTTTTTATTTTTCTGATAAACATACATCTCCAGATTTCTTCTATCCCGAAACTGACTATTTTTGTAGCCAAATCATAACGGCGGGCAAGTTTGTCGTATATTTTTACATCCATCTATTTCCTTAAAATGTGCAAATATTCATAAGTTTTATCAGCTTTATGGTTTCTGTTACTATCAGCTTTAAATCTTTGATACTCTTTTTTTACTAATTCGTATTTTCCATATTTAGACATAATTTCTTTCTCTTTCATTAATTTACAAAATCAAAAAGAGTTTTTTCTTTTCTTTTATCAGTAATATTATCTATATAAAACTCCCCTAATCTTTTTAAAATAGCCTTATAATATTTTTTTCTTTTTCAATAGCAATGAATTTTCTATTATATTTTTTTGCAACATATGGTGTTGTTCCACTTCCAGCAAATGGATCAAACACAATATCACCTTCATTTGAAAAACCTAAAATTATTCTTTTTAATAACTCTTCCGGTTTTTGAGTAGGATGAAGAGCTTTACCATTTTCATCTTTTAATCTCTCTTTCCCCTGACATAAAGGTATCTGCCAAACATCTCTAAGCTGCTTTTTCCTACCATCCTTTGTTCTTTCCGGATTTAATTCTTTTAAAATTTCATAATTAAAAATCCAATTTTTACCTTTAACAGCCCAAATAATAAATTCAGTTGAATGAGTTAAAACTCTTCTTGTCAAATTTGGCATTGCATTAGTTTTTTGCCAAGTAATTATATTATTTATCTTAAATCCATTTTCTTTAAGCCCCATAGTGCATTCACCAATATTGTGATAACTACAACAAATAAAAATACTTCCATTTTCTTTTAATATTCTCTTACAAGCTTTTATCCACTTATTTGTAAAGTCTTTATACTCTTCAAAACTCATTTTATCCCACTCTTCATTTACCATAAAGTAATCCCCGCCTGTTTTATTACCCACCAGTTTTAATCCATTACCACTAAGATTATATGGAGGGTCTGCAAAAATTAATTGAATAGAATTATCTTCTATTTTATTTTTATCGTTTAAAACATTAAGACAATCATCATTATATATTTTATTGATTTGCATTAAATTTTCCTTTTACCACACTTTTATACCATTTAACTCCATCATTTTCTTTATCAGAAATACAACTATTTTTAATATCTAAAAAATCGTTCAAATCTATATTTTGCTTTAAAATATAAATTATTTCATCTATACTTAATGGCAAAATTTCAAGTCCCTTTATAACTTTACTATAATCCTTTATATCATAAAAATTTAAATTTTTATATGCTCTAAAAATGACTAAAACATTAGGGTCTAAATAAGGAGCTATAAAAACACCAAATGCTTTTTTTTGAAAATTATGTCTTCCAATATGTCTAATAACAGGTTCAAGTTCCATTCGCCTTTGATTCTCATCGGTTGTCAAAGTAACTTCAATAATCATATCCATTTCATCAAAGTTAAATACTATATCAGCTTTATTTCCACTTGCAAATCTAATAGGTAACATAGAAGCATTCAAACTCATATTCAAAAAATCTAAATCGATAGTTTTACTTATTTTATAAAAAACTATCCCTATTAAATATTCAAAAATAGTTGGAATATTTGCATCCCAATCCACATACGAACTTATATACTTATCTTCTCTTTTTTTTATTTTTTCAAATAATGTTATCAAATTATCATTAGAAAAATATTTATTAACTAACTTATCAAATATTCTTTTTTTATTTTGTAACTTAATATTTTTGATATACTGCCTTAAATTTTCATCTTTAGCAATTTTATATTTATCTTTTATTTTATTGAAAAAATAGTTTTCATCAAACTTTAATACACCTGATAATAATTTATTATAATCTTTTTCATTATTTAATTCATCCTCAAAATATAATTTTACTAACTCATCTAAATAAATATTTTCATTATCAAAAATAATTACTTCACTTAATTCAATAAATCTTTTATTTAAATCATAATAATCTTCTAAATTAACTTTCCATTTTGAAGTGTGAAAAAAATAAAATAATTCTTCATCTTTCAAATTGTCTAATTTTAATTTTTTAAATTTTTCAAAACTATTTAAACAAAGTCTTTTTCTAAATTCTGGTTTAAGTTTTGAAGAATCAAATTTATTAACTATCTCTTTTAATTTTGTGAATTTATCTTTTGAATTATTAAAAGTTTTCAATTCATTAAAAAGTTCTAAAAAAATTTGTGAATTTTTTTTACTTTTTCTATCCATTAAGACTATTTCAAAAGTTTTTAAATTTTTATCATTTTCTAAAAAAAATTTTAATGCCTTTTCATAATTATTTTTTTCTTTTATTTTATTTTCTAAATATTCATAAATATTAAAATTTTTATTCTGTTTTAAAAATTTTTCTAAATCTAAAATATCATTAAAATTTTGACATAAACTAAGAGCATACATAAAAACTTTTTTAGAAATAGAATCAAATTTTATAAGTAAATAAATTAATGACAAAAAAGGATTTATATTGAAATTTTTATATGCTCTTTTATTTTTATTAAAATTTATTTTTAAAAGTTGTTTAAAATATAAAAATGCATCATTTCTTAAAAAAAATAAATTATTAAAGTTATAATTTTTATCATAATTAATTTTATATAGTTTTTTTCCTATCTCTGTTAATTGTCTTTCATTATCAACTAATCCCAAATCTACCAATGGAGATGTTTTTTGTCTTGCATCTTTTGCTTTATTTTTTGAAGTTTCTTTTGCTAATCCTTCTTCTAATAACATTTCAAAATAAATTTCTTGTAAATCTTTCCAATTTTTATCAGGATAAATATTTCTTAATTCTTTTAATCTAATAAGTTGTCTTTCTATTTTATATTTTAATTCACTTACTCTAAAAGAAGTAGTTCCATAACTCCAACTATATGTTTGAAACTTTATTTCATTCATTTCATAACCTTCACAAAAAACACTCTTTCTTTATGATTGTTTCTTTCACTCTTTCCACTTCTAAAATCTTTATACTCTTTTTCAAAAACTTCCACTTTTCCTTTGTGTTTTAGCATTCTAAAAATATTCTCATCACTTATTCTTGCATTACTTCTACTATGGCCTTTATCCTCCATATTATTATAACTAAAAAGAATATATTTAGCTTTAGCATTCTTTATTAAATCCTCAAAAAATTTAACAGCTTCTTTTTGATTATATCCACTTTTTAAATGAGTAGTATCAAATTTTTTTGCAACTCCTTTAACTTCCGGTTTTTGCCATAAAGCTAAATTTTCTAAAAGATGATACATATTTGAATATTGTCTTGAATTATAAGGAGGATCAACATATAATATATCACACTCAATTTCTCTAATTAAAGTATTTGCATCCATATTATAAATCTCATTATTTTTATTTCTTTTCAAATCAATATCAGGCATTTTTAATTCAAATTCTTTTTCTTTTATCACTTTTTTTATATATGCATCATAATGTCCAACTGTATTTGCTATTTTATCAATCGCATAAATTAAAGAAGTTAAAAGAATATTTTTCTCCTTCACATTTATTTTACTTTCCAAAAACCAATTATTTATTTTTTTTCTAATAGCCCCTATTTTAATAGCATTTTTTTTACAAAAATATTTATCTCCAAAATTTATAGAAAAATAATTTTCTTCAAATACACTTAGATTATTTAGTTCATCTATTAATTCCAATATCTTTTTCTCATCAAATTTTTCATCGCTCAAAAAAGCTTTTAAAGCTATAAAATTATGATATAAAAAATCATTAACAATTATTTTTTTATTTTCTTCATTAAAAAAAGCCCCAACGCTTCCAGTACCTGCAAAAATATCGCAAAAAGAATAATATTCTTTTACATTTTCATCTACTATTTTTTTTATTAAATCTAAAACTTTTGTTTTATTTCCTAAATATCTTCTTTGATTAATTTTAAACGAATCCATCACCTCCCCCATACAACAAAATCATCTTTTTTTTCAATATGCATTATCTCAATTTCATCATTTGTTTTAAAATTATTTCTCATAAACATTTTAGGAGTTATTATAAAAACTTTCCAATCTACAAAATCTTTAAGCTCATTATATAATTTTTCACCGCCTTCAACCATTATAAAATTATAATCATTTAGCCTTTTTAAATTATCCTCTATAAAAACTCTTCGTCCTTTTACATTAAACAAAGGAATAGTTTTATCAAATTCTTTTTGTTTTGAATAAATAAGCACATCCGGAGCAATTCCTTTTACTCTCCTGCTGTCAAGTGTGGGTCTATCAATTCTGACGGTATTCCCGCCTATTACCAATAAATCAATTTTATCCCTTATCTGATGCACCCACTTTAAAGAGCTTTCACTGCTTATATATCCTCCTGTAATTACCCCGTTTAAACTCTGGGCTAATTTAAAAAATATAAATTTATCTTTATTCCATTTTATAAAAGGTTCAATCAAATCAAAACATCTTTTATCATTAATTACTTCAACTTCAATACCGGCATTTTTAAGTATTCCAGCCCCGCCGCTGTGTTCAATTATTGGATCAAGCCAGCCGATTGTTACTTTTTTTGGTTTTAAAACTGAGAGTAAATTTGCACATGACGGTGTTTTTCCTATGTGGGAGCAAGGCTCAAGCGTGACGTAAATCTCGGCATCTTTAAAAAAATTGTTATGGTTTTTTATCAAAAATTCATGGATTTCTTTAGCTGAGTTTAATTTCGGAGTTTTATGAAAAAAAGAAAAGGCCTTAAAAAGAGCGTTTACCTCTGCATGAGGCTCGCCCGCTTTTTTATGGGCATCTGTAAAAATTTGATTTTTAACTATTACAGCGCATCCAACAGCCGGATTCGGGTAGGTTAAAAGCTGGTATTTCCAGGCTTCATTAACGGCTAAACTTAAGGCTTTTATTTTAAGCCTTTATAATTATTCCAATCAACATATGTTTTTGCTTTTTTTATATCTTCAAACTTTACTTTCTCTTTTCCTATTTCTGCAACATCTCCGTCAAAACTTTTTAATGTGCCTTTTATTTTTTTGCCTTCATTTGTTGTTACTTTAACATTTTCTCCTATACTTTTTTCAAAATGCTCTTTTTTGGTAAGTTTTCTCTCAAGCCCCGGTGAACTGACTTCTAAGAAATATCTCTCTTTTATAGGCTCTTCCACATCAAAAATTGGTGAAAGCATATTATTTATGGCTTCGCAGTCGTTTAAATTAACGCCGCCCGGTTTTGTTATATAAATTCTGAAATATTTGTGTCCGCCCTCTTCTGTAATTTCAACATCATAAAGGTCACAGCCGTAATTTTTAACTGTTTTTTCAATAATTTCTTTTAAATTATTCACCTTTTGCCTTTATTTTTTCAAATAATTCTTCCATTTTGTTTTCTTTTTCAAGGAGTTCGTCAAATGTAAAAGTTAAATTTGGGACTTTAAACCAGCCGGTTGATTTTAGGCAGTAATTTTGAATATATCCTCTCGCCTGTTTAAGCTGTTTTAGGGCCTCGCGTTGTTCTTTTTCATTTAAATAACTTTTTTCTAAATAAACTTTTGCATCACTTCCATCGCGGGAACAAACAACATCAACAACCCCAAGGCCTCTGATTCTGCTGTCATTCATCTGAGCAAGCACTTCAGGAATAATTTCTTTAAGCAGGGATTCTTTTCTTTGGACTTTTATACTTTTATCCATTATTATCCTTCAAAATTGGCTTTTTCTTCAATTTTTTGATAAGTTTCAAGTATATCCCCCACTTTAATATCGTTAAATCCTTCAATCATAATACCGCATTCAAAACCTTTTCCCACCTCTTTTACATCTTCTTTAAATCTTTTAAGAGATGCAAGTTTAGTGTCGTAAATAACAACCCCGTCTCTTATAACTCTTACAAAATCGCCCCTGTGAACCATACCGTCTATCACATAACATCCCGCAACGGTTCCGACTTTAGGTACGTTAAACGTATCCCTGACCTCAACAGTTGCTGTTACTTCTTCTTTTATTTTAGGAGTCATCAAACCGCTTAAAAGCTCTTTTATATCATCAATCAAATCATAAATAATAGAATATGTCCTTATTTCAATACCTTCCTGTTTCGCCTTGTTTTTAGCCCCGCTTGTAGGTCTTACGTTAAATCCTAAAATAATGGCTTTAGGCTCGCTTGCTTTTGCCAAAATTACGTCATTTTCCGTTATAGCCCCCACATCGGAATGAATAACATCCACTTTTACTTCCTCGTTTTTAAGTTTAGCCAGACTTCCTTTAATAGCTTCAACACTTCCCTGGGTATCTGCTTTTACAATTACAGGAAGTTTTTTAAGTTCACCCTCAAGTATCATTTTTTGTAAATCTTCAAGCGTTGCTTTTGTTGATTTGCTTCTTTCTTTGGCTTCAAGATAATTTTTCCATTTTTCGGCAGTTTCTTTTGCCTCTTTATCACTCTCTACAACCACTAAATTATCCCCGGCGATAGGAGCTTCGTCAAATCCTGTAATTTCCGCAGGCTCGCCCGGTTTTACCTCTTTTTTCTGTTTTCCCAAATCATCTATAATTAATCTTACTCTTCCATGGGTTATTCCGCATACAAAACTGTCCTGTTTTTTAAGTGTTCCGTTTTTAACTATAACTGTTCCGACAGGCCCTTTTCCCTTTTCTATTCTGCTTTCGATTACAATGGCTTTTGCAGGGCATTTTGGATTGGCTTTAATTTCCATAATTTCAGACTGCATCAAAATTGTTTCAAGCAAATCGTCTATGCCTTCGCCTGTTTTTGCCGAAACTCCTACAAATTCATATTCTCCACCCCATTCAACGGGAGTTATTCCCATTTCCGCAAGCTGTGATTTAACCAAATCCGGATTGGCCTGAGGTTTGTCTATCTTGTTTACCGCCACTATAAAAGGTACCTCGGCGGCCTGGGCGTGTGCAATAGCCTCTCTGGTTTGGGGCATAACACCGTCATCAGCAGCTACTACAATAATTGCAATATCTGTAACCTGTGCGCCTCTTGCCCTCATTTCTGTAAACGCTTCATGCCCCGGTGTATCGATAAATGTAATTTTTTTACCGTCTTTTTCCACCATATAAGCACCGATATGCTGGGTAATTCCTCCGGCTTCTTTTGCTGTTATTCTAGAGTTTCTTATTTTATCCAAAAGACTTGTTTTTCCATGGTCGACATGTCCCATAATAGTCACAATAGGCGGTCTTTGTTGCAAATTATCTGAATCTTTGCATTTTTCATCATATTTTTTTATATAATCAAATTCCGCAAGAGGATCATATATTTCTATGTTTGAGCCAAATTCCTCTGCAAGGGTTTCAATATATTCTTCACCCAAAAAGTCGTTTTTATCCCTTTCTTCACCAAGAGATCTCAATGTTTCAATCACATCCTCTATAGGCTTTTTGATTAAAGTGGCAAATTCATGGACTCTTACTTCTTTTGGAATTCTTATAATCTCGATTTTGACTTCTTTTTTCTTTTTTCTTTTTTTCTTAAGCCCTTCTTTTATTAATCCGCCTTCACTTACTTTTTTTCTTTTAACAGTTTTAACCGCTTTTTTTTCTTGTTTTTTATCTTCTTTAATAGTTTTTTTTGTTTTTACTTTTTCACTTATTTCTTCATCTTTTAATGAAACATCATTAAAATAGAGATCCAAAAGCTCAACCTGGTTTTCTTCTATAACGTCCATATCTGCCAAATCCACATTAATAGTTAATTCTTTTTCCTGAATTTTTTTAGGTTTGGCTGGCGCCTTTTTAACTGTTTTTTTAACAGCTCTGGTATTTTGTTCTTCTTTAATTTCTGTTTTTGGTTTTTCTTCCTTAGGCTCTTCTTTTCTTTTAACGAGAGTGATACCCTGTTTTGTTTTTTTAACCAAATCGTTAAATGTTTTTCTTCTGCGTCTAATTGGTTTTTTTTCTTCTTCTTTTTTTACTTCCTGTTTTTTTTCTTTTTTTACCTCTTCTTTAGGTTCTTTTCCTTTATTTAAAAAATACTCCTGAATTTTAGCCGCTTCAAGAGGCGTAATTTCACCTCTTGCTTTTGCTTCTATCCCGATTTCTTTTGCAAGTTCAACCAGTTCTTTTGCTTTAAGACCCATTTCTCTTGCAACTATTGATACCTTTATCTTCAAACAAACTCCTTTTCTTTAATGTAAAATGGAAAATGGAAAAGTTAAAATTTTCTGTTTTGCTTTATCTTTATTTAAATTACATAATCTTGAAATATATCTGACAAATTTTTTTGAATTTATGCAACTTTCACAGACATAAAAACTTCTGCCGTTTCCGCTGAATTTAATTAATTCGTTATTAATGCACTGTAATCTGTACAAATTACTTTGCAAATCTCTTTTTCTGCAGGCAACACACATTCTAATCTGTTTTCCATTTCCTATTTGACATTTATTTTTACTATTCACTGTTCACTCTTCTCTAATTTCACCACTAATTATATACTTTAACTCCCAAATTGTCAAAATTCAATATTTTAACACTAAAATCTTTAAAATTATCTTTTAAAGCGGCATAAATACTATATGCATCATCTTTATACGCCATATTAAAAAACGTTGAACCGCTTCCGCTGAGTGTGGACATTAAAGCGCCTTCTCTCAAGGCTATCTCCCTTACCTTAAACAGCTCCGGAACCAGCCTCATCCTGTTTTCCTGATGAATTCTGTCCTCTACAATATATTTTAAAATATCAAATTTTTCAGAAAAAAACGCAGCGGTAATCATTGAGGAAGATGAAATATTACTGACCACATCTTTTAGAGAATAATATTTTTTTAACGCCTCTCTGCTTCTCTGGGTTGAAATTGGTCTGTTTGGAATTACAATAACAGCCCTTAGGTAAGTTGGAATAAATTTTTTAAGAAAATAAACCCTGTTTTTTCTCAGTTTTGCAACACAAAATCCCCCAAGTGTCGCAGGGGTGATATTATCGGGATGCGGTTCGTAATTTAGTGCCAAATTTATAATTCTGTCTTTTTTATACGGGACCTGAGCCATTTCATATGCAGCCGTAATCGCGGCTATTATTACAGCCGAACTGCTTCCAAGCCCGCGCGAGAGAGGTATTTTATTATTAAATTTAAATTTAAATTTTACTTCTTTATCTGTCAAATATTTATAATGTTCACTAAATATATCCACAAAATAATTTCTCGGAAGTTTTCTTAAAAAATCGGCATTTTCGCCGTAAATTTCTATTTCAATTCTTTCACTTGGAAGAATTTCAATTTCATTTCTTAAATTAAGCGCCAAACCTAATGTATCAAATCCTGCACCTAAATTTGCACTTGTAGCCGGAACCGTTATAATCATAAAAACCTTTCAAACTGCTTTTAACACATAAAGAGGCGAATTATCCGCAGAAAAATCATCTTTATTTAAAATTTCCGGTAAAAAAAATTCGCCTTCTTCTAAATTTTTTTTAAGTGTAATTATACCCTCTTTTTTTACAAAATAACTTTTATGGACAGCTTTTATGGGTCTATTGTTATTAAAATAAAATCCGTCGGCTGCAAATAATTTAATATTTTTTGCTGTTTCGAGGGTTTTAAAAAACACAAAAGCTAATTTTATGGACATAAAACTTCCCGGCCCTTTGGAATAAAAAATGGAATCAATTTCATATTTTTTTAAAATTTCATCAAATATTTCAGGCAAAACATCACTTGTTAAACCTTCTTTTTGTATAGTTTTTATTAATCTGTTATTTTTATAGATTCCAACTTTTACGGGCTTTGAAATTACAACTGCTACAACATCAACCAAAGGCTTTGACAAGTGAAAGCTCCTCTTTTGAAAAAGTTACTGTTTCATAGGCTTTTTGTTCAAACAGTTTTAATGTTAATAAATGATTCAAATGATGCCCGCTGGCAAAAGCTTCATATCTGCCTATAAAATTTCCGCCAAGCAGACTCATATCTCCTATTGCGTCAAGAATTTTATGTCTTACAAATTCATCATCAAACCTAAGAGTGTCGTTCAAAATCCCTTTGTCATCAAGAACTATGGCATTATCCAGGCTTCCACCGAGTGCAAGACCCATGCTTCTTAAATACTGAACTTCTTTTAAAAATCCGAAAGTCCTCGCCCTGGCTATCTCTTCAATATAATTTCTGGTGGAAAAAACAAATTCCCTTTTTTCCTTTCCTATTATAGGATGGGAGAAATTTATTTCAAAATCAAATGAAATTTTTTCATTAGGTTTAAGCCTTGCAAATTTTTCACCTTCTTTTATTTCAACTTCTTTTGTAATTCTTATAAATTTTTTGGGAGCTTCAAGCTCTTTTATACCGGCTTCTTGCAGGAGCATTACAAAACTTATCGCACTTCCGTCCATAATGGGAACTTCATCATTATCCAAGACTATTCTTAAATTGTCCACCCCCAAAGAATAAACGGCACTCATCAAATGCTCGATTGTGGAAACAACCACGTTATTTTCGCCTATTACAGTTGCCATTTTGGTATCCACGACATTTTGAGGTTTTAATTCAATACTTACACCTTTATCGCTTCTGTAAAATATTATTCCGCTGTTTTCTCCCAAAGGTTCAAGCCTTAATTTTACAGGCACCCCTTTATGAAGACCTATGCCTACCGCTTCCACTGCTTTTTTAATTGTTCTTTGTTTCACTCCAGTTCCCTTTTTCCGTCTTTTGTAAATACGGTTAATTTTTCTACCGTTCCGATATTTTCACCTTTATAAAAAATCGTCCCTTTTTTATTTTTTTTACTATCAAATATTCGCCCTCACAAACAATATTACCTTCGCATTCCCCGAATATTTCAACATTTCCGGAAGTTTTTATTTTAGCCCCTGCATTAATTCTATTTAAAAATATCAAATTTTCATCACTGTCTATTTCGACTCCCGCTCTTATAATTTTATCATAAATTTTTGTATTAACTCGTTTTTCTATAATTTTTTCTTTTTCAATAATCTTAACTTCTTGCGTTTTTTCCTTTTCAGAAGTAAAAATATTGTTTTCAACAATATAGTTTAATTTTTTTTCTTTTAAAAAATTTTCTATTGCCTCATTATTTTCTTTCAAAAAAAAATAGTAATTTTTAACCAGAGCATATTTTGATTCTACAACATTTTTTAATTTTTCATAATCTTCTACTATAAAAGCCCTTATGGTTTTTTGCCTCATTTACCTATAAGCCTTTTTGATGAATTAATTATATTTATAATGTTTACTCTTATCCAGTTTCTGTCCATCCATTCAAACGGATTTACAGCTATTCCCTGAATATATAATCCAAAATGTAAGTGATCTCCTATAGCACCTCCTGTATTACCGGTTCTTGCAATAACCTCACCTCTTCTTACACTTGCACCAACAGGCACATCAAATTCTGATGTATGGGCATATAAAGAATAAAGCCCCAAATTATGATAAATAATTAATGTATTTCCATAAATTCCTATCCATTTTTCTGCCGCTACTTTTCCATAATTACTTGCATATATTTTTGCTCTTTTAATTTTAGCAACATCTATTCCTAAATGAATTGAATTAGAAATGAGTTTATTTTTATAAAAATAATGTCTTCTTTCGCCAAAATATGCTTCCAATAAGCTTCTCGGAAGAGGATTAAACGACGCTAATGAAAATGAATTTATTTTATCTTCATAAATTTTACTTGTTAATTTATAAATTTCTTCATTATTCAGTTTTCTGACATATTCGTTTTCTTTTCTAAAAACACTGACAGGATCATTAGGGACACTGACATTCATTTTTTGTAAAATAGGTATGGCTTTATTCTTTATATAATTATCATCAATAATTATCTTAGCATCTGGATATTTATAATGTCTCCAATATAAAGGAATATGGGCTATCGATTTATTTCCGGCATAATCAATTGCAACTAAATTAGCATCAAATGTCTTTTCTTTCACCGGCCAAGCTATTAAAGCAACATAATAATTTTTTTTATAAAATGGAGTTAATTTAAATTTATATTTGTTATCGACCAAGATATAAGCAGCTTTTAAATTAGCATCTGCCACTTTTACCACAACAGCCGCACTGCCGCCGTTTCCTATGGCATAGGAATTATTTACAATCTCGGCATCAGGGGCAATTGTATCAACTTTTAAGGTTACCTCTTTTTTTGCTTCGTTTCCGGCAAACCAGTTCCATTCGGATGTATCTACGGCGTCTATAATTAATTTGATTTTTTTAGAAGCAATCTGTGGCAATTTAACATCCAAACTTATACTTTTTCCAAAATTTCCACTTTTTTTAACCAACACCTTAGCATTTCCATTGATTAATGCCGTTACACTGTAATATTTAATACCTCTATTATCATTTAAACTTATCTTTATTGGATTTTTTAAATTTGTAAAACCGTTTGAATTAACCTTAATTTCAGGAGGAATTCTTTCAAAGATAGGGGAAAACCAGACAAAACCTCCGGCAGCTATTATTAAGACCAATATAAAAATCCAAATTTTTTTCATAAGATCTCCTTTATATCATTTTTAAGCATATGTTTTATTTTTTTTAAATCAAATTCTTTAATTGTAGCCCCGGCTGCCCTTATATGCCCGCCTCCGCCGTATTTCACTGCTATTTTACTTACATCTGCATAATCTTTGCTTCTAAGAGAAATTTTAATTCCCTCATCTTCTTCCCTGAGTAAACATGCAATTTCCACACTTGCAATATTTCTTACACTGTTTACTATAGTATCCGTATCTTCTTTAATAGCTCCTGTAATTTCCATCATCTCTTTTGTAACTTCAACAAAAGCGGCTTTGCCTTCACAGCATAATTCTATTGTATCGTAAGCTTTTGCAAGTAATCTAAGGCGTGATAGCCTGTCTCTTTGAAAGAGCATTTTAGCTACATAATTAGGTTCTACCCCGCATTTAACAAGTTCTGCCGCCATTTCAAATACTTTGTTGTTTACACTTTCATACTGAAAGCTTCCTGTATCGGTTACAAGTGCCGTATACATACATATTGCGCTATCTTTATCAATTTCAACATTGTTGGCTTTTAACATATTAAAGATTACCTGAGAAGTTGAGGCCGCATTTGGTTCTATAAGGTTAATATCGCCATAATTTGTATTTGAAATATGATGGTCTATATTTATAAGAAAAGAGGGTTTGCTTTCAAGTCCCAGTCTGTCAAAACTTCCACAGTCAAATGAAATGGTTAAATCTATTTTTTCAGGCAATCTGTCGGTTATTTTATTAAAATTAGGTAAAAAATCCAAATACTGCGGCAGAAGTTTTGTCATATTAAAAACAGTCACTTTTTTATTCATTTTTTAAAATAGGATATAAGCTCAATGAACTTCCAAGAGCATCTCCGTCAGGATTTACATGGGCTATCAATAAAATATTGTCTGAATTTATTATTTTTTCCCAAACCTGTTTATATAAATTCATATATTAGCCTTTTTTATGGAATTATACCAAATAGTAAAAAGTGAGTTGTGAGTAGTGAGTTGTGAGTGGTAAATTAAATCCTATAACTACTCACTATTTACTATTCACTACTCACTATAATATATTACAAAACGTAACAGAAAAATTTTAAAAAATAACATTTAAGCAAAACTTAAGGTTTGTGTGTTATATTTCTATTACAAAAAAAATAAAGGAGTTAAAATGGCAGTAAAAATTACTGATATTTGTATTAATTGCGGGGCTTGCATAGACGAATGTCCTGTAGAAGCAATTGTGGATGACAGCGAAAACCCAACAGGAGAAGAAACATATTATGTATATCCTGACAAATGCGTAGAATGTGTTGGATATTATGATTCTCCGGCATGTGCTGAAGCTTGCCCTACTGAGGGATGCATAGTTTGGGACGAATGCAAAGAAGGACAAACTTGCAGAGAAGACAGAGGAGAACCTGGTGCTCCTGTAATCGAATAATCCCCTCTTCTTTTTTTCTTCATTTTTTTGTATAATTCCTCTCTAAAAAGCTAAGGAGAGATAATGGAACAGACACTTTCAATAATTAAACCTGACGCTGTAGCTAAAAATGTTATTGGAAAAATAATAGATAGATTTGAAAGTAACGGACTTAGAATCGCAGCTATGAAAAAAATTAAATTAAGCAAAGACGACGCTGCAAAATTTTATGAAGTACATAAAGAAAGACCGTTTTTTAATGATTTATGTGAATATATGAGCAGTGGACCTGTTGTAGTTATGGTTCTTGAGGGTGAAAGCGCTGTGAAAAAAAACAGAGATCTTATGGGAGCCACTAATCCCAAAGAAGCGGCAGAGGGCACAATCAGAGCAGATTTTGCTGAGAGTATTGAGGCAAATGCAGTTCACGGCAGTGATTCTCTTGAAAATGCTAAAAAAGAAATCGCATTTTTCTTTGCAGGCAGGGAGATTTTGTAATTGAATATTCAAAAAAAAATTAATAATATTCAATTTATCGGCAGTAGTGAAAAAAAAGGTGATTTTTATTTAGTAAAAGGAAAAATCACCGGTACATTAGAAGTGGAATGCGTTAAATGTTTAAATACTTTTGAAAGAAAAGTTGACGAAGAGGTTAAATATAAAATTGTAAAACCTCCTTATCACGGTTTTGATGATGAGTATGATATAATTGAACAAGAAAAATTTGATTTAGATGAAATAGTAAAAAGTGAAATAGAAAGTTTAAAACTTGATTATAATATATGCGAAAAATGTAAAAACAAAGAATTTAACAAAGAATTTTAAGGAGAAACAATGGCAGTTCCAAAAAGAAGAAACTCTAAAACAAGAGGAGCTAAAAGAAGAACACATTATAAAATTAGATTATCTAATGTTGTAAAATGTTCAAACTGCGGGGCTTACAAAAGACCTCACAGAGCATGCCCAAGCTGCGGTGAGTATTAATGAAAATAGCGATTGATGCAATGGGAGGGGACTTCGGTCCCGGGCCTATTATCGAAGGTGTTGTTGAAGCATTGAAAAAGAAAGATTTTACCGCTTATTTGGTGGGAGATGAAAAACAGATAAAACCGTTAATTCCGCAAAATTTACAAGAGAAAGTTAGGTTTATAAATAGTGAAGATGTTATAAGCATGACAGACAATGCTACAGATGCTGTAAGAAGAAAAGAATCCACTATTTATAAATCTATTGAATTACTTAAACAAAAACAGGTTGACGCAGTTGTTTCAGCCGGTCACAGCGGAGCCACAATGAGCCTCGCAACACTCAGGCTCGGCAGAATAAAGGGAATAAAAAGACCCGCTATTGTAACTTTTATGCCGAATATCAAAAAATCATATACATTAGTTTTAGATGTTGGCGCAAATGTTGACTGTGATGCAAATAATTTATATCAGTTTGCTTTAATGGGTGAAGAATATGCAAAAGTGGTTTTAAATAAAAACACTCCGACTATCGGGCTTTTAAGCAACGGTGAAGAAGAAAGCAAAGGAAACTCCGTTACCAAAGAAACTTTTAAAATATTAAAAGAAAACTGCAAATCTTTTATCGGAAATGTAGAAGGCTCTGATATATTTAAAGGCGGAGTGGATGTTGTTGTATGCGACGGTTTTATAGGAAATATTGTTTTAAAAACAAGCGAAGGTGCGGCAGAAGCCATATCAACTTTAATAAAACAGGAAATTTATGCCTCAGGAATCTTTCAAAAAATAGGGGCACTTTTATTAAAGCCCGTATTCAAAGGTCTGAAAAAAGCAACAGATTATGCAGAATACGGAGGTGCGCCTCTTCTTGGAATAAACGGATGTGTTATTATAAGCCATGGAAAAAGTAATTCCAAAGCCATAAAAAACGCAATCTTCCAAGCCGTAAAATATATTGAAAACGATGTAACACAAAAAATAGAAAATTCCCTAAAGGTTCATAATGTATGCAAGTTTTAAAAGTATAGGGGCGTATGTTCCTCCTAAAATTTTAACAAATAAAGATTTGGAAAAAATAGTAGACACTACAGATGAATGGATAACAAAAAGAACAGGTATAAAAACAAGACACATCGCTGAAAATGAGGTAACAAGCGATTTGGCGTATAAAGCTTCGGTTGATGCACTTAATAATGCCGGAATGAAACCCGAAGATATTGATATGATTATTTTAGCCACAATAACACCTGATTATTTCACAATGCCCTCAACCGCATGTTTAGTAGCTGAAAAACTGGGAATCACAGCGCCAGCAGTGGATATCAGCGCCGCTTGTACCGGCTTTATTTATGCCCTTGCCCAGGCAAAGGCTTTTATTGAAAGCGGGGTATATAAAAACATATTGATAATCGGTGCGGAGACACTCAGTAAAATAGTAAACTGGAAAGACAGAACCACCTGTGTTTTGTTTGGTGACGGGGCGGGAGCCGCAATTATAAGTGCAACAGATAAAAAAGAAGAAGCCATAACAGACATAGATATAAATGCCGACGGTAAATATAAAGATTTTTTAATAACACCTGGCAGAGGTGTAAAATATGGATGTGAAAGCGATAGAATCTGGCTCGAAATGAAAGGCAACGAAACATTTAAAGTCGCCGTTAAAACATTGTCCCAGTCTGTAACCGATATATTAAAAAGAAACAGTATGACAAGCAGAGAAATAGACTGGTTTATTCCTCATCAGGCAAATTACAGAATAATTGATGCTGTTGCAAGAACCATTAAAATGCCAAAAGAAAAATCTGTTTTAACCGTTCATAAATACGGAAACACTTCTTCTGCTTCAATACCTATGGCAATAAATGATTTATATAAAGTTGGAAAAATTAAGAAAGGCGATATTATGCTTCTTGACGCTTTCGGAGGCGGATTTACATGGGGCAGTGCGATAGTCCCTTTTAATCTATAAGATTTCTTTCCAAATCATCAAGAGCCAATAACACATTACTTTCAAGTTCGGGAATATGGGAAAAAGATAAAGAATATGCAATTTTAATCCCGTCTATTTCAAAATTATCTAATGATTTTCTTATTCTGTTTATTATTTTTTCCGTTACATCAAGAGGAGAAAATGTTATTATTTTAAATCTAAAATCGTTTCTGAAAATAAAGTCTATATCCCTTAGCAAATTTTTTAATTTATCGGCAATTGCTTTTAATATTTCATTTACTTTTTCTCTTCCGTATAATCCTTCAATTACCCCTGTGTTTTTTATATCTATATAAATAATTCCGAGAGGTTTGTCAAAATCCTTGTATTCTTCAATCAACACTTCAAAATATTTTTCATTATAAACACCTGTAAGAGGGTCTTTTATTACAATATCGGCAATTCGTGCACTTATCATTTTAAAATTAACTTCACCGATAAGCTCGTTGTTTTTAATTACAGCTACTTTTTTTAAATTGTTTGAACGCATATAATAATACGCATCTATAATATTTGTATCATAATTTAAAACATTTATTTTTTTAGGATGTTTTTTGATATACTCCAAAACATTTACATCCAATTCATTACTCAAAAGCACATCTAAAAAATCAATATGTTCAAACATAAAAACAGGATATTTATTTTTTGTCAGATAAATTGAATCCGTTTTATATTTATTTGATAAAACAATTAATTCTTTAATTGTCATATCTTTTACTTCATTACACTCTTTATAATAAACGTCTTCGACATATTTTTCTATAGTCATATTTTTAATCCTTACATAATGTATCATTATTGTAGCATAAAATTAAACTTTATGGTATAATTTCATCTCAATTTGAGTAAGGAGCTTAAAATGCCTAAAATGAAAACAAACAGAGGGGCGGCTAAAAGATTCAAAGTTAAAAAAAGCGGTAAAATCAAAAGAGGAAGCGCTTTTAGAAGCCATATTTTGACTAAAAAATCACAAAAAAGAAAAAGAAATTTTAGAGCCCCTAAATATGTTGCAAAAGCAAACATAAAAGAAGTAAGAGAACTTTTAGGAGTTTAGTGTAGAAGTGGCCAAGTGGGTAAAAGACCCCGCCTAAAAGGCTAAGTTGCGAAAGTTTGCACGCCAAAAAACAAGGAGAAATAATGAGAGTAAAAACAGGAACAGTAAGAAGAAAAAGACATAAAAAAATATTAAAAATGGCTAAAGGCTTCTATTCTGGCAGAAGAAAACATTTTAGAAAAGCCAAAGAACAGATTGAAAGAAGTCTTGTATACGCTTTTAGAGACAGAAAACAGAAAAAAAGAGATTTTAGAAAATTATGGATAGTAAGAATAAATGCCGCATGCAGATTAAATGGTATTAGCTATTCAAGATTTATAAACGGTCTTAAAAAAGCCGGCATCGAACTTGATAGAAAAATACTTGCCGATTTAGCTATGAACGAACCAGAAACTTTTGCTGCGGTTGCTCAAAAAGCAAAAGTTGCATTAAAGGAGCAATAAATGAAAAAAGATATACATCCCAAATATTTAACTTGTCAGGTTACATGCACATGCGGTCACACTTTTGAAATACTTTCAAATCAACCTACACTGAGAATTGAAGTATGCGACAAATGTCATCCTTTCTATACAGGACAGGAAAGAAACTTAGACAGAGGCGGAAAAGTAGAGAAATTTAAGAAAAAATACGGCTTAAAATAATTGATATATTTTGTTCCAACACCCATTGGAAATTTAGCCGATATTACAAAAAGGGCTCTTTTAGCCCTTGAAAATTCCGAAATTATATTTTGCGAAGATACAAGGGTTACAAAAAAACTTCTAAATCTTTTAAAGATTCCCCTAAATAAAGAATTTATTTCAATGCATTCACATAATGAATCAAAAATAATTAACAGCCTGGATATAAATCTTCTAAAAACAAAAGAATGCTCTTACGTCAGTGATGCGGGAATGCCCGGAATCAGCGACCCAGGCAGTAAATTAATTCGGTTTTGTCAGGAAAACAATATACCTTACACTGTTTTACCGGGACCGAGTGCATTTGTAACGGCATATGTTGCAAGCGGATTTGAAGGTGAATTTTGTTTTTATATGTTTTTACCGAATAAAGGAAAAGAAAGAACCGATAAATTATATGAAATTATGCAAGCAGGCAAAATTTCTATTCTTTACGAAGCTCCTCACAGAATTGAAAAACTGATTAAAGAAATTCAAAAAATAGATGAAAACAGAGAAATTTTTCTAATAAAAGAAATATCAAAAATTCATGAAAAATTTATAAAAGCAAAAGCAAAAGATATAAAGTTAGATAATACCAAAGGCGAATGGGTTGTTGTAATAGACAAGGCAAAAAAAACAAAAATGCTAAATTTAACATATGAAGACATATTAAACCTTAACCTTTCCATAAAAGAAAAATCAAAACTTCTTGCTAAAATCAGTGATAAATCACAAAAAGAGATATACAATTCACTGTTAAATAATGGATAATTGAAAATATAAAATGGAAAATTAATAATTTGATATAATAATGATAAAAAGGTAATTTTATGAATTATCAATATAATAACTTCTATGAAATACTTGAAAAAAATGCAAAAAATTTAAAAAACAAACCTGCCTATTTTCTAAATAACAGAAAAATTTCCTGGGAGAGAGTCAAAAAAAAAGTTGACACGTTTGCCAGGGCTTTGGAAATTATAGGTGTTAAAAAAGGTGATTTAGTTCCTGTTTTAGTTGGAAATTCAATAGAATTTATTGTTGCAATTCTTGCCATACAAAAACTCTCTGCCGTTGCTATACCGGTTAATACATTTTTAAAAGAAGAAGAAATTACTTTTATTTTAAATGACACTGAAGCTGAAATTTTAATAGCTTCAAGCAAATTTAAAAACAATCTAAAAAATATAAGAAACAATACAAATATTAAAAAAATAATATGGGAAGGTGAAGTTGAAAATATAGATGAAAATAATATCTCTTTTTCAGAAATTCTCTCAAACTTTGAATCACATGAAATAAAAGAGCTTCCTAAAAGAGATGATTTGGCGGTAATTATTTATACATCCGGAACTACCGGAAAACCAAAGGGGGCAATGCTTACATACAAAAATTTTTTCTCAAACATCTACGGGGTAAATGAGCTTATTAAACTCACAAATAAAGACAGATTTATAGCGTATCTTCCAATGTTTCATTCTTTTACTTTAACTGTAAACATACTTCTTCCCATGTTTTACGGCTCACCTGTTGTAATAATACGCTCAATTATGCCTTTTAGTAATATTATAAAACAGACCCTACTAAAAAGAGTTACAATTTTCACAGGCGTTCCGGATGTTTATTCTGCACTCTCAAGGGCAAAACTTCCTTTTTATTTTCACTGGTTTAATAAAATAAGGTTTTTTGTTTCAGGTGCCGCACCACTCGCCGGTGAAGTACTTGAAAGATTTTCAAAAAAATTCAAAAGGGCAAAACTGCTTGAAGGTTACGGACTTAGCGAATGCTCGCCTGTAGTAGCCGTCAACAGAGCCGAACTTCAAAAACCTTTTTCAGTCGGCCCCGCAATACCGGGTGTTGAAGTAAAAATAGTAAATGATGAATTAATTGAAGTGCCGAGAGGAGTTGCCGGTGAAATTATCGTAAAAGGCGATAATGTCATGAAAGGCTATTATAAAAGGGAAGACGCCACTCAACAGAGCATCATTAACGGATGGCTGCTTACGGGAGATATAGGAAAAATAGATGAAGACGGATATATTTATATACTTGACAGAAAAAAAGATTTGATTATCTCTAAAGGCGTTAATATTTATCCAAGGGAAATCGAAGAAATCTGTCTGAAATTTCCGGGAATCAAAGAGTGTGCTGTAATTGGGAAAAAAGAAAATAACGATGAAATACCGGTTGCTTTTATTGAGCTTGAAGAAGAAGCCGATTTTAAAGAATTAAAACTAAAAAAATTTTTAAAAGAACATCTTGCAAATTATAAAATTCCAAAAGCTTTTTATGTAATAGAAGAACTTCCAAAAAATGCCACCGGAAAAGTTTTAAAAAGAAAACTGAGAGAAAACATTGAGGAATATATTAAATGAAACTTTCAAAAGAAAATGAAGAGCTGATAAAAAATCTTGAAACATTAATTCAGAGGACTTATGAAGTAGAAAACGAATTTATCGAACTTAAAAATATATTAAACGGGGTTATAGAATTTTTACCTCATGCCCTGTGGGTAATAGATGAAAACGGGGAAATTATTGCCCAAAATTCTAAAACCAATGAGTTTGATTTTATTCCAAACGAAGGCGAAATAGAAATAAATAAAAAAGTTTATTTAATCAGAAGCTCAAAAATCGAAAATAAAAAAATAATAAGCGCTACCGACATAACAGAGCAAAAAAGAAATGAAAGACTAATCTCTATGGGACAGATGGCGGCACACTTAGCCCATGAAATCAGAAACCCAATAGGTTCTATTTCCATACTTTTGTCTTTATTAAAAAAAGAATGCCCAAATAACGAATTAATCAATGAAGCAAAAAGCTCGATTTTCAGGATTGAGAGAATAATTAAATCGACTCTTCTTTTTTCAAAAGGCTTAAAACTTAATAAAAGAATCTTTTTTTTAAGCGAATTACAAAAAAATTTGGAAGAGATTATAAAATATTATTCTTATTCTAAAAATATAGAATTTATATTCTTTTTACCTGACATTGAAATAAATGCCGATTATGATTTAATATTACTCGTTCTTCAAAATATGTTAATAAATGCGATTGATGCAATAGAAGAAGATGAAAATGAAGAAGGATTAATTGAAATTTTATACGATAAAAAAGATAATTATCATATTATTAATATTTATGATTCCGGAAAAGAAATAGAGGATAAAAACATTCTTTTTACACCTTTTAAATCCACAAAAACAAAAGGTAACGGTCTTGGACTTGCTTTAAGCAAGGAAATAATAGAAGCCCATAACGGAAAAATAGAATTGGCAAAAGAAAAAAAAGGATTTAGAATTTATCATCCTATTTAAAAAACAGATTTTCACATTCCTCTTTAGTTACGCCATCTCCATTATCACAGACAATAAGACCGTTTGTTGAATTATATTCAAATTTTAAATCTTTTGAAGAATTGTATTTATATTCGTATTTATTGTCATCATACTCTTCAAAACATCCGGAATTTTTATTTCCGCAAGAAAGTACGGGCACTTTTAATATATAAGAAAAAAGCTTATCAGTATTTTTTCCGTCATCAAGTTTTTTAGGATATCCTGTATTATCATCAAAATCTGCTGAATGGTCAATTCCGTCAGCCCCGATCCATTTAAAATCATCATTTACAATCCACTGAGAATGGATATTGTCAATTGCGGATTGAACAGAGGTAATTGTTGATTTAAGCGCGGAATTTTTAGCATTTGTTGTAAGATGTGTAAATTTAGGAACGGCCACAGAGGCCAGAAGACCTATGATAACTATTACAAAAATAAGTTCTATTAATGTAAACGCTTTTTTCATTAATTATTTTTGTGTTGCTAAATCTATAGTATAGGAAGTTCCACCTGGTGAGCAATCTAAACCATGAGCTTTTAAATAATTTTCAACTGCTTTTCCCTGATCTGTTGAGGTATCACAATAATTTGTTATAGTTACTGTACCATCATTGTTATAAGTAAAAGTGGCATTTAAATCGTTATACCCGTCTCTATATATGGCACTTTTATTGTCATTTGATACTTTCCAATAACCGCCTTCAAATTTATATAAATTTGTTAAATTTAAATCTGTATCTTTAACACCATTCAATTCTGTTGCATTAAGATAAGCACTTGCTCCACCACTTCCATTTAAATCATTAATTGCCCCTACCAATGGTGATGCCTCAGCATTTTGTTTAAGATTCAAAAATTTAGGAACCGCAACTGCTGCCAAAAGACCGATAATTACAATTACAAAAATTAACTCAATTAACGTAAAACCTTTTCTCATTTTTACTCCTTTTCTTTATTTTTTTTAATTATACTACAATGTGTTTTAAAAGTCGAGCGTTTTAATAAATATTTCATAATTTTTTAAATATTGGAAACTTTATAAATTATCCATAAAGCAAAAGCTAAAATTATTGTACTGATAATTGCCGTTATTATACTTCCCGTCTCTATCCCCATATCTTCTCCTATTGCATTGCCTCTGTAAGGTTCCACATCGGCAAAAATATTCCAAGTGCCAGTGTAAATACAAATCCCGCTATTGCAGCTATTAAAACAGGCTCAATCAGTGCTGCTATATTATCAACAATATACCTGTATTTATTCAGATAATAATTGCTTGCTTTTTGAAGCATAAGTACAAGCGAGCCCGATTCTTCCCCCGCCGCTATCATTTGAATTATCATATTTTCAAACAGTCCGCTCTCAACAAATCCCTGTTTTACAGTCCCACCCATCTGAATGGAATTTTTAATCAGTATCAGTCTTTTGTAGATAAATCTGTTATCAACAATATTTAAAGCAATTTCCACCGCATTAATTATAGGAATCCCCGCATCAATAAGTCTTTGCATTACAAAAATAAACCTTCCAATCATGGCAAGCTTAATAACAGGCCCAACTATATAGATTTTCAGCATAAACTTATCCATTTTAAGTCTTGCTTTTTCACTGGTATTATAAATATATGTTAATATTCCAAAAATTATTATAGCACCTGCTAATACATAAAGTCCATATTGTTCAAAAGCATATTCTATCCACAATAAAAACCTTGTAGGAAGCGGCAATTCGGTATGAAGAGAGGCAAAAAGGGATTTAAATGGAGGAATTACAAATAAAATCACCACTACAAATGCAATCATCATTGCAAATATAATAAAAACAGGATAACGGGTTGCTTTTTTAAGCCTTTTTCTATTTTCCAAAATTTCACTTAAAATTTGAGAGAGATCATGCATCGCCCTTGCCAAATCTCCTGTTTCTTCACCCAAAGAAACCATTGCTGTACTTAATGTACCCAAATCTTTTTCAAATTTTTTAACACTTTCGCTAAGTGAAAGCCCTGCTCTAATATCGTTAGAAATAGCATAAAAAATTTTTTTTAATTTTTTATTTTTTATATTTTCTTTTATATTATCTATTACTGTATCTATACCAAGTCCGGCATCAAGCATTACATATAATTGATCAATAACGCTTATATATTCTTCCAAATCTATTTTTGCTAAATCAAGTTTTGTTAAAAGTTCATCTATAACCGAAGCTTTTTCTATTTCTTCAATATTTTTTACAATAGCTCTGTTATCTCTTTTTTTTAATAAAAAAATAGCTTCTTTTACATTTTTTGCCTTAATGATTTTTGAATTTAATTTTCCTTTACTAATATAATTAATTTTAAACAACATCTACTTTTACAACCCTCAAGATTTCTTCTAATGTAGTAATACCGGCTTTTACTTTATTTATACCGTCATCTATCATACTTACAAACCCAAGTTCTTTTGCGATTTCGAGAATTTCAACCTTGTCTTTGCTGTTCGCTATCAAATGGGCCAGTTTGTCATTAATAATTAATACTTCGCTTATCATTTCACGTCCCAAATATCCTGTAAAATTACATTCCTTACATCCTTTGCCTTTGTAAAAGGTAATATTTTCTTTTAAATACGGTTTTATTAATTCCAGTTCCTGCTTGCTTGGATGAAAAACTTCTTTGCAATAAGGACAAATTTTTCTTACAAGTCTTTGGGCAACCACTCCGATTAAAGCGTCGGCCACCAGATAATTCTCCGCCCCCATCTGAACCATTCTTGTAATTGCACTTGGTGCATCGTTTGTATGAAGTGTGGCGAGTACCAAATGTCCCGTAAGTGCCGCCTGAATGGAAGCTGTGAGTGTTTCAGTATCCCTGACTTCACCTATCATTATAATATCAGGGTCCTGCCTTAAAATACTTCTTAAAGCCACGGCAAATGTTACACCTATTTTATAATTTACGGGAATTTGTTGAATCAGAGGAATTTCATATTCTACAGGGTCTTCCACTGTAATAATTTTTTTATCAACACCTTTTAATTCATTTAACGCAGCATATAAAGTGGTTGTTTTACCGCTTCCTGTAGGACCTGTTACAAACACTATTCCATAAGGGGTATGGATAAGTTTTTCAAATCTTTTTAAATTATATTCGCTCATTCCAAGTTCTGTTAGCCTAAGGAGTATTTTTTGCTGGTCAAGAACTCTTAAAACCACGCTTTCACCGTGCAGTGTCGGTGTGGTGGAAACCCTGAAATCATAAATATGGTTATTATAATTTTTTGTAAATCTTCCGTCCTGGGGTCTTCTTTTTTCACTGATATCCATATTTGAGAGTAATTTAATTTTGGAAATCAAAGGAAAATATATATCTTTATCGAAAGAAAAAAGCTCTCTTAAAACCCCGTCTATTCTGCTTCTTACCGAAAAATTGTATCTGCTCGGTTCTATATGAATATCGGTTGAACGCTGTTTTATCGCATTTTGAATTATTACATCCAAAAGCTCATCTATTGCGGCTATATTTTTCCCGCCTCCTTTTTGAAGTTCAATTTTTACCTTTTTAATCGATTCATTGGTTGAAAGGGTAACTTTTAATCTCTCAAATATGGCATTTATATCTTTGCTTAAAGATATATATATTTGAAGAGGTTTTGGAGAAAATTTTTCAACCGTTTCCACCGCTTCATAATCAAGCGGGTCTGAAGTGGCAACATAAATATATTCGTTATCTTTTCTAAAAGGCAGAATCTTATGTCTTTCGAGCAAAGCAATTGGAAATGAGCTCATCAAATCATAATCTATTTTTTCACCAAACAAATCTACAAAAGGATATCCGAGCTGACGAGAAAGTGTTTCAAGTATCTCTTTTTCCGTTGCAAAACCGAGTTCAATTAATATTTCGCCGAGTTTTTTATAAATCCCCTCTTTTTTTAATTCTTTTTGTTTTTCGAGAGCTTTGTTTAATTCTTCTTCGTTAATTATTTTATTTTGTATTAATAAATCCCCAAGTCTTACATTTTTTCTAATCATCTGAACCAATACCTTTTTAATAATTCTTTTTGATTATATTCTTCTATTATCATTTTATCATTTTCTTTATACATTTTTATCGTTAGATTTTTATTTTTAATTAAATAAATATCTCCTATTTTTTTATATTGTTTATTTTTAACAGCATTAAACACTACAGATAAAACATGATCGGTTTTTGGAAAATCAAAACTGTTTATATTAAAATTATCAAACAAAAATGAATAAAGAAGTTTTTTTTCGTTAAATATAACCAAAAAATAGATTGCGTTTTTTCTTCCGACTGACGTGTGTATTAAATAATTTATTGTATACGGAAGCATATATAAATTATTTGTTTTAACACAGGAATCACCGATAATAGAAAGAATTTTTTCATTTTTTTTATATTTCGTTATATTTTTATAACTGCATACTTTATTATAATTTTTATTTTTATATTCATCAATTATTGAAGCATTTAAAAAAACTGTCAATAAAATAAAAACACTAAAAAGTTTCCCCATTTTTCATCCTTTCTATAAGATTTAAAATATCTTTATTTTTAGTATAATCATAATAAATTTTTAAAATTTTAATCGCTTTTTGTTTTTGATTTAATTTATAAAGACTTTTGGCCACGATAATCCAGCTTTCAGGTTTATTTTTATTTTGCAAATTGGCATTTTTTGCCCATTTTAAAGCATTTTCATAATCACCGTTTTTATAATAATTTTTAGCCAGTGTTATACATGTTTCAAAAGAAGGCAGGGTTGAAATATTTAATAATTCTTTTTTGGATTTAATAATTTTTGTATTATTAACTTCCTTTTTAATCTTTTTTTTAGCTTCATCAACAGATATATTTAAATCTATTATCGGTTTTAAAATTTCTGTTTTTTTTATTTTTTTAATTTTTTTTGTCTTTTGAACTTTTTTAATTTTTTTATTTTCTGTTTTTTTTATCTTTTTATCTTTTTTAAATGAAAAATAATAAGCGCTCAAACCGATACTTAACATTAAAAAAATTAAGAACATCAATAACAAAAACGAGTTTCTTTTTCTTTTTTTACACTCTTTTTCCAATTCGTAAAAAGTCATTTTAATCCCAGTTTTATAGCACTCATTGTTAAAATACAGTTATCTATTTTCCTGTATTTCAACGAATTTTTCAAAGAATAATTTAAAAGAAACAAAGAGGTAAACACTATTTTTTTGCAGAGCCTGAAATTACCTCCGGAAAGGTTATAAATTTTTTTAAGTATTTTTTTATTTATTAATTCCGGTTTGTTATATTTTAGAAATTTTGCTGTCACATATTTTTGAAAGTCTTCAAAATTCAACGGTTTTAAATAAATTTTCTCATTGTATCTTGAAAAAAACTGTGGAAGTTTTGCAATTTTTTCCCCTTCAATTTTGTGCATCGCAAAAACAACCTGATTTCCCCTGTCGCTTAATATTCTTAAAAATTCAAGTATTTTAATGTCCAAAAGCTGGGCTTCGTCTATTAATATTTTTTTATTATTTATTTCTCCCGCAATCCTAAAAAATTCTTCTTTACTTTCGAAGGGTTCTTTTATTAAAATATAACTGTTAAAATTATTAAAAAGATAATTCAGTAAAAAACTTTTTCCGCTTCCCGGTTCTCCCAAAAGAAAAATAATATTTGATTTTGAAGAAAGCAGTGATTCTTTAATTATTTCAAAATTTACATAAGAAAAATAATCTTTCAAATTTATTTTATCCTCAAATTCATTTATTAAATCACTTAACATCCAAATCCTCTAAACTCGGAAGTTTCTTAAAACCGTAATCTTTAAGCGTTTTTTTGGTATTTAAATCGATAATATGCGGGGTTATAACAAATACAAGCTCTTTTCTTGAAGTTATTTCGTCTTTTGAAGAAAAAAGATATTTAACCAAAGGGATTTCTTTTAAAACAGGAACTCCGTTTACATTTACATTGGAATCGTCCGTAATAAGACCTCCTAAAACAAGTGTTTGGTTATTTTTCATCCTGACAACGCTAATTAACGAATTATCTTTTGTATCAGGCGGCATATCTCTTTTTGTATCTTTGAGCTGACCTGGATTTTTAAAAGCGCTTATTCTGGGACTTATACTTAAAATTATATTCCCGTTATCGCTAATTTGGGGGGTTATATCAAGAACCACCCCAACAAACGTTGAATTAATTTCATATGATGCTGTGGGATTTCCGTTTGAATTTGTGGTAATTTCATTTGCATATTTATAATAAATCGTATCCCCTACTCTGATTAACGCTTTTTGATTATTAAGTGTTACTATTTTAGGATTGGATATTGAATTTACATTTCCGTTTTGAGCTAAAAAATTTAAAAATCCGCTTATATTAAACGTTGCCGAATTGAAAACAGATTCACTGCCTCCAATATATGCCGCCCTGAGAGGAATATTCGAAGCATCCATTGCAATATTGAGTTTTGACCAGTCTATACCAGTCTGATGTGATTTTGAGAGTTCCACACTGTAAATTTTAACATCAATTAACACTTCTTTATGAAGCCTGTCACTTAAATCATTGAGATATTTTTTTATTTGATCCATTTGCGGTTTATTCGCAGTTACTGTTATCAGCCCTGCATTTTTATCTATTACAGGTTTTTTATAATCCCCGTTTATATTTGAAAGAATATTTATCAAATTATTTCTGAGGTTCTGCCAGAAATCAAAACTGTAATCGGTTTTTACCGTATTGTCGGTTGTATCCATATTTGAAACACCGGTTATGGAATTTGGTACAAAATCGAGCTTAAATGTCTTTGTTTTATAATAAGATATATATATATTATTGTTTTCTATTTTATAAAAAAGATTTTTAACATCAAAAAGGGTGTTTAAAAAATCCTTTAATGAGACATTGTCAATATTTATATAATTTATATCGGTATTTAAAATATCCTTTGCTTTTTTATCAATAATTACCACATTTAAATTACATTCGCTTGATATGTCTGAAATAATGTTACTGAATTTTACAGGGCTTTTTAGATGCAGGGTAAAGAGTTTTTTATTACAATCTGTGGCAAAAAGAGTTATTGCAATAATTAAAAACAGAAATATTTTTTTCATTTTTTAACCTTTAAAATATTACTTTCAAATTTTAAAACAACATATTTGTTGTTTTTTTTCAAAATCACTTTTTTTGGAAACACTTTTATTATTTTATAACCTTTTACACTGTTTCCAGCCCTCACCCATTTATGGTTAATAAGAGCTTTTTTATTAAAAATCGCTTCCAGTTTTAAATTCAAATTACTAACAGTATTGTTTAATACAGTTTTTTTTCCTTTTAAAGTACATGCTGGTAAAAATATTTTTTTAAAACGAGGTTTAAAATTTTCTATTTTTACTATTTCCATTAAAGCATTGCTAATACCCGCATATAAAAAAATCCCTGCTAATAAAAATAAAAATTTTTTCATTTAAGTCCCCAGACATTATATTTTATGTAAAAATTTGATCTGTTTTCATCAATATAACAACTCTCTACACTGTTTACATATTTTTGGGATTCCAAAAATTTAATAAGATTGAATAAATTTCTTTCATTGCAATACCCTAAAGTCCCGTTTATTTCTATATTGTAAATTTTAAAATTATTATTGTTTTTACTAATATAGAAATTAGGGTTTAAATTTAAAACCGAACTTTTATACAAAATATTTTCAAGCAGGGAGTAGAAATTTTTATCATTTATATTCAAAATACTTAAATCAATTTTTTTATTTAAATAATCCAGATCCTGAAGCTTTGAATATTCTTTTATTTTTAAATTTCTATATTCTTTTTTCAGTTTTGCCAGTTTTGTATTGTATTTTTTTAATGAAACATTTGCTTTATTTTCCAAATCACCAATCAATCGGCTGTTTTCATCAATTTTTGAACTTAAAACATTATAATTAAAATTGTAATAAATAATAATTCCGATTATAAATACAGATAAATAAAGTAATAATAAATTTTTTTTATCAAGATTTTGTAAAAATTCTTCCAATCTATTCATCATTATACTTTATTACAGTGATATATCTGTTTTTTTTATTGGTAATTTTATTGGAGAAAACATTTTTATATCCCAAATCTATAAGTTTTTTTACAAATTTTGCAATTAAATCTGAATTGTCAATATTGCTTTTTATCATTAAGTTTATTTTATTTTTGTTTTTTTCAAATTTTATAATTTGTAAATTATGTTTAACCGCAAAATCAACTGCATCGGCTATTTCATTGAAAAGGGGTTTTTTAACTTTTAAACCATATAAATAATCTATTTTTGATGAAATGTCTTCTGTTTGGGTGTCAATATTTGCAGTATTTTCTTTTTCTTTGTCAAATTTTTCTTTATATTTTTTTATGTAAAGTTTAACCAGTTTTATTTCTTTTTCTTGTTTTTGAAAAAAATTTTGCAATCTTGAAATCTGTTTTTGTTGATTGTTTATCAAATAATATTTGTATATTCCGTCAATTAATAAAAACATTAAAATAATAAAAGAAAATACCACAAATTTACCGCTTTTTGTTTTATAAAATTTCGGAGGTCTTAAAAAAATACTGAAATTGACTTCTTCATTATTATAATTTTTAGCATTATATACAGTTGCACAATATTCAAACGGGTCATATTCGCTCTCAATTTCAAATTTTTTAAATTCAATACCGCTTAAATGCCAAAAATTTTCATACGTTTCAATTAAAGCGTTTATTTTTATATCTGAATAAAAAAATATCCTGTTAATTTCATCCATATGGTAAAAATTTTTGGAATAATTAATCAAATTATTCACTTTCATAAAAAACTGTGAAAAAAAACTTTCTATTTTATTAAAAAATTCATCATTTTCATAAGATGTTTTATTTAAGCCTTTTTCTTTTAAAAGAGTGATAAGGGCGTCTTCTTTAAGATTTGTAATTGCAGCCAATTTGGAAAATTTATCCAGACTTTTGACAAAAACAAATTTTTTATCTTTAAATCCCACCAAAAATGCGTCTTTTGGAGTAAAAAATATAAATATATCGTTTTTGGGAATTATATTTGCAATATTATAATATTCTTCGAAAACAAAAGGGGCGGCCCCGACAAAATCGATATATTTAAATTTTTTAATAATATCGGAAAATTCTTCTTTTAACCTGTCAGCCTCAGCTATAAAAGCATCCACCAAATAATAATCATCAAATTTTTGAAATTTATAATTAATTTTATATTCTTTACTCAAATCAAGCGTGGCTTCGTTAAAAACCGTTTTTTCAGCTTCTATAACCAATTCGTCTTTATTTAAATCCGCAGGGAGTTTAAATGTATTATTAAAAATATCTTTAAAATAAATTATTGAAGTATAAATACCTTTTTCTTTTTTAAGTTCTTTTTTTACAACTCTTCCGTCAACATATTCATACATATAATCTTTAGTTAAAAAATAGACATTTTCCATTAATTACCTTACATATCCGCTTACAGGATAGAGTGTTAAATTTTTCTCTTTATTTTTATAATTTAATGTTATTGTAACAAAATTTTTAAGCAAATGTGTAAGCTTTTCATCCACCCCTCCGTCATAAGGCCTTCCCATATAATCAAAACAGAGTAAATCGCCGCTTAACCCGCTGACTTGAATATCCGATTTAAAGCGGTATTTGACTCTTGAAGCATTTTCTTCACTGTTAATATCGTTTTTTGTTAATTTTATACACGTTTCATTGTTTTCACCGAAAATTTTATACCCGAGGGCATTTGTTTTTTTAGTTAAAATAAGTTTTTTTAAAATTTCAGAATCACTTAAAGGCGTTTCATTTGGAATAAACTGCATTCCCACAAATGAAAGTATTCCCATAATAACCAAAACAAAAATAAGTTCTATCAAACTAAATGCTCTCATTCACGGCCTTTGAAGTGTTACTTTTTCAAGCACTATTTTTTTATTGTCATTTTTTGCACTGTTTAAGCTCACTACTTTTACATCCATTAACACATATCCGTTTGAAAAACCTGTTTTTATAGGAACACATATATTACAGTTATTTGGGCATTTTTTATAAATATAATATCTCAAAATCGTAATATTGGCTTTAAATCTGCCATCTTCATCTGTAAAATGAATTGTTTTAAGGCAATTTCCACCGCTTCTATCATATCCCTCAATTGCTAAAATCGCATTTTCAATTGCACTTTGCATAAAAAGCTGGGCCCTTTGAATCATATAAGTATCGCTTGTATGTTTAACACTGAAAAATGCTATTTTTGTAACAGCAGTCATTAATGTAGCTATTAAAAGCAATATTATAATCGCCCAAATAAGTCCTATACCTTTTCTCAAAATACTACCTTTTGTTTGGAAACGGAGATATTAATATCACCCCTGCTTTTAAAAAATGTAAAAAACATTTCAAGATGTGAATTTACTTTTTTAAATTTAAATCCTTTTACATTTTGAGCCAATACTGTAACGTTTCCTTCCGGATTTCCATTATTATCCGCACAAAAAGTATCACCCTTCCATGGTCTGTAATTGTAAAATAAAAAAAGAGTATTATCCAATTCATTATCCGGAATATGAAGATTGGCTATACACGTGGCATTTTTGTTTATATCTTTTCCAAGCGCCAGTGCATAGGCACTGTCGGCCAGATAAAATTTGGCATATATTCTTTTGCCGTCTGTATCATTTAAACTTAAAAAACAGTTATTTCCATTTTGGGTATAATTTGATATTGTAAAAACATAGTTATGATTATGATTATGCCATCCAAATGCATTTTTATAATCAGTTAAAACTTCCTGGCCCCCCTCATCAAATGTCCCTGCAAAAATCACCGCTGTTAAACTATCTAAATTATTTGAAGTATTGTATTTGTTATGCAAAACATCATTAACAAAAGAAGAATTAAAATCAAGTGCTTTAAGATTTGGCTTGCTGCTGGCATATAAATCCGCAAAACCGCTTAAATTTCTACCGGTTTTTGCATCGTTAAGCTCTCCAATCCATTCCATTACAGGATAATTTTCATTTTCACCAATCTCACCAATATATTTAAAATCATTTCCGTTATAACCAATTACACTCAAAGGAATTCTGTTATATAAAAAAATTGACAGCTGATCAGCGAGCTGCTGGGAAAAATATTCAAAATCGCTTTCAGTTTTTGCTATGTAGTTTCTTTTATAAAGTTTTGAAATTAAATTAAAACTGCCGATAGCAATAAAAGCCAAAATAACAATTACAAAAATCATTTCAATTAAAGTAAAAGCTCTTTTTACCATTGCACACTTCCGATTTTTATATGCCCGATATTTGCAGAATAATATTTAACAGAAGAAATTTCTTTACCATTTTGAGAAACTTTAATTTCTATTCTTTTTATATTAGTTTTCTTATTATTACTTGTATTTGTAAAATGAAAATCCAGTGAAGTTCCGTTATAATTGTTTTTATTCCATTCATCTGTATAACCAACAGTTACATTTATATCATAAGTTGTATGACCATAACTTAATGTTTCATGAAAACCGTTATAATCATCCACATCATCATAAGGGGGCTCATTTGAATCAGCTCCTATAGCACTCTCTTCAATGTGGTTTATACAGTTTCTGCTTCCGACAAATCCGCCTATTCTGTAATTAGTAGTTGTATTACATTCTAAAATATTTTGATTTCCTGTTAATAATATATCATCATATTTTGTATTTTTTTCATCATATTCTTTTAATGAAATATCCATAGCTTTACTCATCATATTAAATATCGCATCCTCTTTTTTTGAAAACATAAGAGATTTGTTTGAAATTTGAATTATTTTTGGAATTACAGTAAATGTAAAAGCAATTATTACCATGGTAAAAATAAGTTCTATTAAAGTTAACGCTTTTTTCAGCTTTTTTCCTTTTCACTAATTAATACATCTTCTATAATTTCCTGCAAATCCCCGTCAAGTATATCGTCAACTTTTGAATATGCCTTATTACTTCTAACATCTTTTACCTGCTGATAAGGAAACAGCACATAACTTCTTATCTGATGGCCCCACCCCATTTCATCTTTCGGTTTTCCTTCTTCTTCGGCTCTTCTTTTTTCAGCTTCAAATTCATAAAGTTTTGACTTTAACATTTTAAACGCCATTTCTTTATTTTTATGCTGACTTCTGTCCTGCTGGCAGGACACTACTATACCTGTGGGGATATGTGTAATTCTGACTGCGCTTTCCGTTTTATTTACATGCTGTCCCCCGGCTCCGCTTGCCCTGAACACATCAAGTCTGATATCTTTCGGATCAATTTCTATATCAATATCATCGTCTATTTCAGGGGAAACCTGAACGGAAGCAAATGAAGTATGTCGCCTGCCGCCGCTGTCAAACGGGGAAACCCTTACGAGTCTGTGAATTCCGTTTTCTGTTTTTAAATATCCGTAGGCATTGTCACCCTCTATCAAAATTGTAGCATCTTTTATCCCGGCCTCATCTCCGGCCTGATAATCAAGCACTTTTACCTTCCAGCCTTTTCTTTCGGCAAACCTTAAATACATACGATAAAGCATACTCGCCCAGTCATGGCTTTCAGTCCCCCCGGCACCCGGATGAATTGTGATAATTGCATTTTTTGAATCATTTTCATCACTTAGCATTACTTCAATTTCAAGTTCTCTTATTTTATCTTTTAATTTTTGCGCTTCATTAAAAACTTCTCCCAGTGTCTCTTCATCTTCTTCGGCACTGGCCAGCTCATACATATCGTTGTTATCCATAAGTTCTTTTTCAACTTCAAGATATTTATTCAGTTTTTTTAATAAAATATTTTTTTCTTTTTGAATTTTTGCGCTTTTTTTAGGATCATTCCAAAATTCAGGCTCGTTTTCCATTTGTTCAATTTCAGAGAGTCTTTTTTTTATTTCATCCGGTTTTAAAATAGCTTTTATGTTATTAAGTTTATTTTCGAGTTCTTTACTTAATTCAGAATATTCGAATGCGTCCATCTAATTCCTTGTTTTTTTTATATAATTCTACCAAAAAAGGCTGGTTATGAAAATTTTAAGCTCACCCGAAGAGGCCATTGAATACACAAAAAGCTTAAAAGGCAATATCGGTTTTGTACCAACAATGGGCGCTTTGCATGAAGGGCATTTAAGCCTTATAAAAAAAGCAAAACAAGAAAATGATTTTGTAATAGTTTCAATTTTTGTAAATCCAACCCAGTTTTTACCGGGGGAAGATTTTAACAAATATCCAAGAAGGCTTGAAGCTGATTTTGAAATATGTAGACGCGCGGTGGTTGACGCTGTCTTTACCCCGACACCTGAGAATATGTACAGTGAAGATGAGGTTTTAATAAAAGCCCCGAAAGTAAAAGGATATATACTCGAAGGTTTCAATAGACCAGGACATTTTGACGGTGTTTTGCAGGTGGTAAATAAACTCTTTAATATTATCCGCCCAACAAAAGCATATTTTGGCAAAAAAGACGCCCAACAGCTATATTTAATAAAACAGATGGTAAAAAACTTCTTTTTTGATATTGAAATAGTGGAATGTGACACAGCCAGGGAAAAAGACGGACTGGCACTTTCAAGCAGAAATATCTATTTAAGCGAAGATGAGAGAAAAAGGGCTCTTAGTATTTCAAAATCGCTAAAAAGAGCCGCAAAATTATCAGCTACTATTAAAGACACAGACAAAATAAAAGAAGAAATGCTGAAAATTTTGGATATAGACGAGCTTCAGTATATTGCTTTTGTAGACAGGGATTTTAACTATATAAAAGAAATTATTCCTGGAAACACAATAATTTTAATTGCTGCAAAAGTTGGAGAAACAAGGCTTATTGATAATATTTTTATCTAAAAATTTTAACACCTCTTTTTGTTTCATTTACTTTTGTAGTATTTGATTCTGTTCCTTTTGTTTCTCCGCTTTTAATAACCCCTTTTTCTCCGTTTTCCCAAGTTATACTAAAACAAAAATGATTTAAACAGGTAGAGTTAGGTGAAATGTTGTAATCATTTCCATATCTTGAATACCAGAGCCATTTTAAATTAGGTTCAAGCAAATGCACAACCGCAAAGTTAACTGATGAATTCGTTCTTTTAATATGAAAAGTGATTTTTCCATTTTGAATAGAATTCACACTTACCTCAACACCGTTTATTTGATTAGAAGCGTTATAATCGCTTGATACAACAATATCACTGTTGCTTATATTTCCATCAATGGTATTATGATAACTGTTTACATACCAATCAGGCAGTATTTCATTATTTGAAGGTAGTTTATCATCACTTTCATTATTGTCATAAACTATAAAATAATCTTTTCTTGTATCAAATTCATCGCTTGTGACTTTTTCGTCAAAAAGTACTAAATTTCCGTAATAATAAAGTACTTTTCCTATATTTTGAGTATTTCCGTTTGCCTGTTTGTCAGTTAAATTAATTTCACTAATGTTCATATCAAATGGATTTACAGCATTTGAACTGTTTCTGTCAAAATTAATAAACAAACTTATTTTAGTAGAACCGTTATTATCGGTTGTAAAATTAGTATCTTTATAATGTATTTGGACAGTTTTATTAATATCCTGAGAAAAAATATTTGATTTATTATCTTTTGCATCAATATAATAATATTTTATTTTATCCAAATTAGGTATAGGAGCTAAGTTTTTTGAAATATTTATATCAATATCTTTAGCATAACAGTCTTTATTATAATTCGTTGTGGTTTTATTGTCTTTATTTTTTGCAGTAATATTAATATCCAAAATTGAATATAAATTTAAATCATTATCCAAATAGGTAAAATTTTTATCATAATTTTGAATACTTGCATTAATGTCAAAATGATCAGGAGAAACTGAAATTTTAGCTTCTGCAGGCACTATTAGCCTATCATTATCAGAAGTGTCATCATTATCAGCAATTGAAAATTCACTGCCATTTACTTCTTTAAGCGTCAAATTAACATCCCCAACTTCGCTATATTTTAATATAACTGTTGCAATTCCATCCTTAAAACTACCACCACTAACTAATTCTAAATTTCCGTTATCACAATTATTTTTTGAAATATTGTATTCCAAATCGGGACTAGCTCCATTAATATTTACGCTTTCATTATAATCTTTTGAAGGATTACCGTTAACATCTAAAGCTTTTAGGGTTAAATTAAACTCATCCCCGGCTTTAATATTTGAAGGAATATTTGTTATTTCAAAACTTTCAGGTCTCACGGCAAAATTATCGGTTGCATTACTTTCCTGTATCGGATTTAGCGGATTGGTAACATTTCCTTCTATATGGACCTTTATACATTTTACAGCTTTATTTACTTTAACATCAGAAATACCCAGACAGCCGGTAGGAGAAGTTTGGCCACAGTTAGTACAAATATTTTCTATATTATAATTTCCACTACAGTCGTTTGAATTATATTCATAAAAATCAACTTTTGTAATATTTGCCTCAAGTGGAACATTTAAATCTTTATCTTTTGCCAAAACTGTTAAATTAAAATCTTTATTTACAATTTTTGTGGTTATATTGTCATCCCAGTCATTCAAAGCATTACACTGCCCTGAAACATAATCAACTGCATTAAAAGTTCCGTTTATTTCCTGAGTGCCTCCGCAGGAAGGGCATATTCTTTCACTTCCATCATAATTTTTTCCACTCTTTTCATTATTATAAATAATTCTAATATTTCTTTTTCTTAATGTGGTATTGTATATTTCAAATTCATCCACATCAGTTCCGATTGACTGACCGTTTGGCTCATTGTCTGTATTGCTTCCATAATCACTGTTAAATATAAGCCCTAAATATCCTGTATTAGGATGAGTATTAAATTTATCATAATATTTCCCATCCAAATAAAACTTCGTATTTTTGTTAGTTATTTTAAAAGTCAGCATATGCCATCCATTAAGATTTTGAGGATTGAAATTTATACTGTCCCCGCCATTATCATCATCTACATTTAAAGTCCACGAATCTGAAAACCAGCTTTTTTCTTCAGTAAAATAGATAAAATCATATTTACTTCCAACCCTGTCTGCAATATTGAAATAATTTACTATATTATATTCTAAACAAATCCCAAAAAAATAATTTGTACATACTTCAAAATCTTTATGCCCCTGCGTATTCAAAGGAAATTTAATCCATACATTAAGTGTGTATTTTTTAGGCAGTTTATAATTATTTTTTAATAAAACTGCTTTATCTTCTGTTGAAGTTGAATTTATATCACCGCCTCTGCAAATTTTTCCTTCAGTTGTATTTGCGCCATTTAAAGCTGTGGCATTATATGTATTCCCTGAATTACCACTATTGTTTATTTCATATGTATTTGGATTATTATCCCATTTACATTCATCCATTCTTAAATCTATTACTGGTTGAGATATTGCATATAAAAAACTAAAAAACAAACCGAATAAAACAATCAATTTACGCAAGCTTAACCCCTATAAACAAAATTATTATTCCAAATAAAAGAGGCATTAAAATTTTTAAAATACCTCTGAATTTTTTATAAAATACCCACAAAACCCATAAAACCAAAATATTAAAAGCAGCAAAAAAAACATATTTTCCAAACCATTTGCTCTGATTTAGCTCAAAAGATAATAAAATATTTTTATCAATATAATACATTCCGATAATAGACAAAATCAAACCGACAAATAGTCCCAACTTATCCACTTTTCACCTTTTATTAATTTTTATTGATTTAATTATATCACTTTGATAAAATAAATCAAAAAAGGAGAATTTTGAAAAAACTGTATTTAGCATCTCTAGGGTGTGTAAAAAATTTAATAGATTCAGAAGTAATGCTAGCTCGTCTTAAAGATTATAAACTAACAGACAACCCAAATGAAGCGGATGTTATTATCGTAAATACCTGCGGCTTTATAGAAGCTGCAAAAGAGGAAAGTATTGAAACAATTTTAAGTTTAGCGCAAGTTAAAAAAGAAAATGCCATTTTAGCAGTTACAGGATGTTTAAGCGAAAGATACAAAGAGATCCTGCCAAAAGAGATACCTGAAGTTGATATTTGGAGTGGCGTCGGGGATTTCAACAGAATTGATGAATTGATTGAAAATAAAAAGTCTCAGTTTAGCCCAAATATATATTTAATCCACAATGAAGAAAGAATTATTACAGGAAGCAGTTACCACGCATATATAAAGCTCAGCGAAGGCTGCAATCAAAAATGTGCATTCTGCGCAATTCCAAATTTTAAAGGAAAATTAAAATCCCGTACAATTGAGGAAATAGTTGATGAAATAAAAAGACTAAAATCACAGGGCTTTAAAGATTTTTCACTTGCATCTCAGGATAGCAGTTCATATTTAAGGGATTTTGGTATAAAAGATGGTCTAATTAGGCTTATTGATGAAATAGATAAAATAGAAGGAATAACAGTTAGAATTTTATACCTTTACCCTGCCACCACAACTAAAAAACTGATTAGAAGGATATTTGATTCAAGCGTAGTGGAAAATTATTTTGATTTACCAATCCAGCATATAAGTGAGAGAATGCTAAAAATTATGAAAAGACCATCAAGCGTTAAAAAATTAAAATCACTTCTTGAAGATATGAGAAAAGAATTTTCATTTGTAAGAACTTCTGTTATTGTGGGACATCCGGGGGAAACCGAGGAAGATTTTGAAGAACTTAAACAGTTTTTAGAAGAATATGAGTTTGACAGGGTAAATGTGTTTGCATATTCAGACGAAGAAGATACGGGCGCTTATAAAAGAAAAGATAAAATACCTCAACAAATTATTGAAAAAAGACTCTTTGAAATAGAAGAAGTTGTAAAAGAAGCCACAATAAATTCGCTTAAAAAATATATTGGAAAAACCTGTAAATGCTATTTTGACGGATTGACTGAGGATAGTCTTTTTTATACAGTAAGACCAAAGCTGTGGGCACCTGAGGTTGACGGGGATGTTTTAATAAATGAAAGTGAAACAGAAAATCTGGAAATTGGTAATTTATACAATGTAAAAATTAAAGAACTTATAGGAGATGAATTAATTGGAAAAATTACAAAATAATCTTTTGGCATTTTCAGGGGGAGTTGATTCTACGGCTCTGTTTTTTTATCTTCTTGAAAGAAATATACCATTTGATATAGCCATTGTAAATTATCACACAAGAAAAGAGAGTGATGAAGAAGTTGATTATGCCAAAGAACTGGCCCAAAAATACAATAAAAAAATTTATATTAAAGACTGTTTATTAGAAAAATTCAGCGAAAAAGAGGCAAGAAAGTGCAGATATAAATTTTTTGAAGAAATTATGAAAAAATTTAATTATAATACACTTATTTTAGCACACCAGTTAAATGACAGGTTTGAATGGTTTTTAATGCAGTTTGGCAAAGGTGCGGGACTTAATGAATTAATAGCAATGGACAAAACGGAGGAGAGAGATTTTTATAAAATATATAGACCTTTTTATAATATATCTCGTGATGAAATATTAGCATACTTGAATGAATCAGGTGTTAAATATTTTTACGATAAAAGCAATGACGACATAAAATTTGTAAGAAATTTAATCAGACACAGATTTTCTAATGAATTTATTACACAATTTAGAGAAGGGGTTAAAAAAAGTTTTGAATATTTAGAGAAGGATAAAAAACTTTTATTTGATAAACCTGTTAACAGAGAAAAGGACCTGTTCTATTTTGAAAAATCAAACCCTGAAATTGATATAAGAATAGCAGATAAAATTATTAAAAAATTAGGAGTCTTACTTACTTCAAAACAAAGGGAAGAAATATTAAAAACAAACTTTAACTGCGTAATTCAGGGAAAAATTGCTGTTGACAACAATGAAAAATATATCTATATATCACCTTATATTAAAACTCCAATGCCAAAAGAATTTAAAGAAAAAATGAGAAAAGAAAAAATTCCTCCAAAAGTTAGAGGTTATGTTTTTACATTCTTAAAGTAGCTATAATTCTTTTTGGTTTTTCCAATAAATTTACAGCATCAATTATGGATTTGCAGATAACATCAGAATTTATAATCGATTTAGAACTTGCCCCTTCTTCATTTATTACACATACCCCAATATCTGCAGCTTTAAGCATCAAGGAATCATTACTTCCGTTTCCTACGGCAAATGTGTTTTTTAAATTTTTTACAAATTCCTCTTTTTCTTTTGTGTGATTGTTTGTTTTTAATATTGTAAGTTTAACCGGCAGATTTTGGAGCTCTTTAGCGGCATTTCCGTGGGTATCGGAAGTTAAAACATATATATTAAAATTTTCAGCAAGATTTATGATTTTGTCTTTCACTTCTTTATATATTTTTCCGTCTTTTGCAATTGTTCCGTTAAAATCAAAAACTATATTTTTTATCTCAATATTTCCTACATTTTGAATTTCAAGTTTCATTTTACATCCTTAGTGAGTAGTGAGTTGTGATTGGTAAGTAGTATAGAGATTTTTACAACTCACTATTCACAATTCACCACTCACTAATTAATGGTGGTCGCAACAGGGCTCGAACCTGTGACCCCTACCACGTCAAGATAGTGCTCTACCAACTGAGCTATGCGACCTCGGATGAAATTTTATCATTTTTTTTAAAAAAATAAAAGTAAGCAAACAGTATTATACTTAAATCTATCATTGTATCCGCAAAATTAAAAATGGCAAAATTAAATCCGCAGTGCCAGTAAACATAATCCACAACCCCGCCTCTTATAAACCTGTCAGACAAATTTGACAAAGCCGCCCCAAACAAAATACCGCTAAGTATCGGATGTTTATTTATAATTTTTTCTTTTATAAAATAAAATCCCAGTAAAACAATCAAAATTAACTGAATATATTTTAAATAATTTCCCAAAAAACTGAACATAGAAAAAGCAACGCCTTTATTTATTGCAAGTGTTAAAGATATACATCTGTTATTCCATTCAAATCCGTTTAAAAATAAAACTTTTATAGCTTGGTCTATTACAAAAATAATTAAAAAAGAAAAAATAAATTTTAATTTTCCATCATGGCCGTTTTTCAAACGGCCAGATGAGTTTAATTCGCTTAGCTCATTTACACTCATTTTCCATTATCCATTTTCCATTTATGAAAGTTTACTTTTAAAAAATTCCGTCAGTTTATTTAAAAGCTCTTTTGCTCTTTTTTCGTTTTCCCCTTCTATTAAAAGTCTTAATTTATTTTCCGTTCCGGAATATCTTATTAAATGTCTGAATCCGTTTTTTTCAATTTCTTCGAAAAGTGCTTTTGCCCCGTCTATTTTTTGAAGGGGAATTTTTTCCACCACATTTATATTTGCCTGAATCTGGGGAAACAGTTCAAACAGATTAAACGCCTCACTCGCTTTTTTAGACGATTCCAACAAATATGCACATACCTGAAGCGCACTTACAAGCCCGTCGCCTGTTTTGGCATAATCGCTGAAAATTATATGGCCCGACTGTTCTCCTCCAAAATTTATATTTTCTTTTTTCATAAGTTCCAATACGTTTTTATCGCCCACATTGCTTCTTAATACTTCAATGCCGAATTTATTTAAAAATTTATCAAGTGCGGAATTGCTCATAACGGTAACCACTGTTTTATTGGTGGAAAGTTTATTTTTTTATGTAAATAGTATGCCAAAGCACCGAGTAATTTATCGCCGTCGATAACTTCGCCTTTTTCATCAACCACCACAAGCCTGTCGGCGTCTCCGTCAAGTGCAAAACCCACATCAGCCCTGTATTCTTTTACTTTTTCCGCCAAAATTTCAGGATGCATGGCTCCCGAATTTGAATTTATGTTAAATCCGTTGGGATTATTGTTTATTGTAATTACATCGGCTCCCAATTCTTCAAAAATAGTGGGGGCCACTTTGTAAGCCGCCCCGTTTGCCGTATCGATTACTATTCTAAACCCGTTTAAATTAAGATTTTTAGGAAAAGAAGATTTAATATGAACTATATATCTGCCTATAACGTCGTCTATTCTTTTGCTTTTCCCTATTTCTTTTCCTGTTTTTAAGGAAAAATCATTTTTAAAATATCGCTCTTCTATTTTTGCTTCTATCTTTTCATCAAGTTTATTTCCCGTTGCATCAAAAAATTTTATTCCGTTATCATAAAAAGGATTATGACTCGCGCTTATCATTATACCGCCGTCGCATCTCATATCTTCCGTTAAAAAAGCAATCGCGGGTGTCGGCATAGGGCCTATCTGGATAACGTTGTATCCTATGGCCGTAAGCCCGGAAACAATTCCGTTTTCTATCATATAACCGCTTCTTCTCGTATCTTTGCCGACCAGTATTTTTCCGGTTTTTTTCTCTATTGTCTCCCCGAAAGCCATTGCTATTTTTGTAGCCAAAAAGGGTGTGATTTTTTCTCCCGCTTTACCTCTTATCCCGTCTGTGCCGAATAATTTCATTCTTTTCCTTTGTGGAGTGAAAAATTAATTTGCAAATTTTACCAAATTTTTATAAAATACGCTTCAAAAAAGGATATAAATGGCAAATAACAAATCAGCTCTAAAAAGAATTAGACAAACAAAAAAAAGAACTGAAAGAAACAGATATTTTAAAACAAGAGTAAAAACAATTACTAAAAAAATAGAAAACGCAGTGGCTGAGGGAAATTATGAGGAAGCTTTTAATGCGTTCAAAGTTGCAAACAAAAAATTCCAGGGTTATATCAATAAAGGTATTTTAAAGAAAAATACAGCAAAAAGAAAAATAAGCAGACTCCATCATTTAGTAAAATCAATAGAACCAAGCGCATAAATTTCCCCCTCTTTTTTTATTTTAATTTATTTCAGGTTAAAAATGAAAGGTGAAATTCTATTTTTCGCTTTTCACTTTTAACTTTTAACTCTTAAGGAATAAAAATGCTACTTGATAAACTTAAACCGTTTGTTGATAAATACAATGAAATAAATAAAAAATTAAGCTCGCCCGAAATAACAAAAGATATCAAAAAAATGACAAAACTTTCTCGCGAAGCAAAACATCTTGAAAAAATTACCCAAAAAGCAAAAGAATATGAAAAAACCATAAATACTATTGAAGAGGCAAAATCAATGCTTGATGACCCTGAAATGGCGGAACTTGCAAAAGAAGAGTTAAAAGAAGCTGAAGAAAAATTACCAAAACTTGAAGAAGAGATAAAAATTCTTTTACTTCCAAAAGACCCAAATGACGATAAAAATATTTTCCTTGAAATAAGAGCAGGAACCGGAGGGGATGAAGCGGCCCTGTTTGTGGGAGATTTATTAAAAGCATACCTCAGGTATGCTGAGAATAAAGGCTGGAAGGCAGAAATTGTAAGTGAAAGCAAAAACGACATGGGAGGCTTCAAAGAGGTTATTGTATTAATAAAAGGTGAAGGCGCTTACTCGCGCCTTAAATATGAAGGCGGAACCCACAGGGTTCAAAGAATTCCCGAAACCGAATCTCAGGGGAGAATACACACTTCCGCTGTAACAGTTGCCATTATGCCGGAAATTGACGATGTGGATTTGGAAATTGATCAAAAAGATTTGAGAATTGATGTCATGAGAGCCGGAGGGGCCGGGGGACAGCACGTAAACAAAACGGAAAGTGCCGTCAGAATCACCCACATCCCCACAGGAATAACAGTATCTATGCAGGATGAAAGAAGCCAGCAGAGAAACAAAGATAAAGCCATGCAGATACTTAAAGCAAGGGTTTACGAATATTATGAAGAAAAAAGACTGGCCGAAACTAAAGAAAACAGGAAAAGTCAGGTTGGAAGCGGAGATCGGAGTGAAAGAATAAGAACATACAACTATCCTCAAAACAGAATAACCGACCACAGAATAGGACTTACATTATACAAACTAGAACAAATTATGAACGAGGGGCTTTTTGATGAGATAATCGACCCGCTTATAACCCATTATCAGGCAGAAGCATTAAAAGAAGCGGGGCTATAATATAGTGAGTTGTGAGTGGTGAGTGGTGAGTTGTGAGCATGGCCGGCCGCTTGAAAAGCGGCGGGGTGGTGAGTTGTGAGTTGTGAATTGCCAAGTGCCAAAAAAATAAGTTTAGGAGAATGGAAAATGAGCGAAAATGAGCAAAGCGAATTAAGCTCACCTGGCCGTTTGAAAAACGGACACGGTGGAAAATTAAGAATTTGTGAAGAAGCAAAAAAATTAAACATTCCACATTGGGTTAGGCCAACCCCTTTTTTAACGGTTGACGGGATTATTAAAATTTTTAATCCGGAATTTAGCGGGATTGTGTTAATTAAAAGAAAAAATCCTCCTTTTGGATATGCTCTCCCCGGTGGTTTTGTAGACTATGGGGAAAGTGTAGAAGATGCTCTAAAGCGTGAAATGAAAGAAGAAACTTCTTTAGATATAAAAATAAAAAAACTTCTTGGAATTTACTCTAATCCAAATAGAGATCCAAGACTTCATACCGCTAGTACGGTTTTTATATGCAGGGCATTTGATATGCCCAAAGCCGGGGATGACGCAAAAGAATGTAAAATTTTTAAACTTGAAGAAATTCCTTTTGAAAAATTAGTATTTGACCATTCAAAAATCTTAAAAGATTTTTTAAATATGATATAATTAATAAAAAAAAGGATGAATTATGGCATTAAAAGTAGCAATAAATGGACTTGGAAGAATCGGAAAAATGGTATTGTGGCATTATGTCATCAATAAACCTGAAAATATTGAAATAGTTGCGGCAAACGGGGGAAGCGGAACAGCGGAAGATTTGGCATATATGCTAAAGTATGATTCAGTACATGGTAAATTTCCGGCTGATATCAGCTATACTGAAGATACATTAAAAGTTGGGGATGCAGAAATTAAATTAGTTACAGGAAGAGACCCCGAAAAACTTCCATGGAAAGAGCTTGGAATTGATATTGTTTTAGAATGTACAGGCCATTTTACAAAAAGGGACGATGCTGCAAGACATTTAAAGGCCGGAGCAAAAAAGGTGCTTATATCAGCCCCGAGTAAAGATGCTGAACTTACAGTAGTTCTTGGTGTAAATCAGGACTGGTTCGACCCGGCCAAACATGACGTAATTTCAAATGCAAGCTGCACAACAAACTCACTCGCACCGGCAATCAAAGTACTTAATGACAGTTTCGGAATTGAAAGTGCACTTGTTACAACTGTTCATTCATATACTTCATCTCAGGCTATAGTTGACAGAAAAAATCCAGGAAAACATAGACGTGGACGTGCTGCTGCTGCAAATATAATCCCTACAACAACAGGAGCGGCTATTGCTACAACAAAAGTTATTCCAGAACTACAAGGCAAAATGAATGCATTAGCTCTTAGAGTTCCAACTCCTGATGTTGCAATTACAGATATTTCTGCAACACTTAAAAAAAACGTAACAAAAGAAGGAGTAAATAAAGCTTTTGAAGAAGCTATGAATTCATACTTAAAAGGAATTTTAGAAATCACTTATGATGAAGTGGTTTCAACTGATATTATCAATAATCCTCATTCAAGCATTATTGACGGACTTTCAACAATGGTAGTTGACGGTAATAAAGTAAAAGTATTTGCTTGGTATGATAATGAATTTGGATATTCTGGAAGACTTTTAGAATTAGCTGATTTCGTAGCTTCAAAACTTTAAGAGGATTAACCCTCTTTATTTTTTAAAATTTTTTGAATATATGCATTATTAACACCTAAATATCTTGCAATTTCTGTATATTTGTATCCTGCTTTTTTGGCTTCTCTTACGGCTTTTGCTTTATCTTTATATTCATTAAAAAAATCACCTATTTTTTTTCTGATTACTTTGAGGCTGCCGTCTTCTGTTTTAACAATTTTAGGCTCATTATAAATTTCCTCAAGTTCAAATTTTTCGAGAGGTTTATTTAGCCATTTTATATATTCGTCAACAGGTTTTGTTAATATTTTACTTCCCTCAATAATTTCATTGAATTTTGTTTTATGCTCTCTTAAATACAAAGACTGATACTCCCATTTTGTTATGTCATCCACAAGTCCCAATACAAAAGCATTTCTTTCTATATATTTTACAATCTTCCAAAAATGCTCTTTATTAAAAAGCATAAAACTGTCAAACCTTCCTTTCCACAAATGCCCGATTCTGTTGCTTTTATAGTTATACCATGCGGCATATGCACTGTTTAAAAGCCTCATGGCTTCGCTTAAATTTGCTTTGTGCGTTTGCACTAACAAATGATAATGATTTGGCAAAATTGTAAAAGCATGAAATGTAATGTCATAATCATATTTTGTTTTTAACATCAGTGATAAAAATTTATAAAAATCTTCTTTTTCATTAAAAATTTCCGCCCCGTTTACACCTCTGTTGACGATATGATAAAATCCAGGGTCATTTACTCTCGGTTTTCTTGCCATTTTACTCCTTTAAGATGGTAAAAACATGAAAAATGGTGAGTAGTAAATTGTTAATATTGTTAATTATGAATGTTGAGTTATAAATTGCACTTTAATTTTTACTACTCACTACTCACTTAATATTGTGTCTGTCACTAATGAAAGTATAACATAATTTGTTATTATTTTATATCTTAAAACCAAAAGGGATTTTATGCTGCTTGATTATAGAAAAAAACAGGAAGAAAACGCATTAAAAAAACAACTGAAACTCACAGAAAACGAACTTGAAATGTTTTTTGAAAAAGATATACTTTTTGATGTATATTTTAAACCGAAAGACACATTAAACGGAGATATGATATATTCTAAGATTATAAAAGAAAATGAATATTTATGTGTTATGGTTGATGCAATGGGAAAAGGAATTTCAGCAGCATTGAGTGCAATTAACTCAATAAGTTTTGTCAGACATTCTTTAAAGAAAGCATTGGAATACAATGATTTTAATTTTGAAAAACTTTTAAGAGATTTTATAAATTATGTAAAATCAATTTTAATAGACAATGAAATCTTATGTGCAAAATTTATTTATATAAAAAACAACAAAGTATTATATGCCAATTTCGGACAGCCGCCTATTTTTACAGAAAAAGGAAAAATAAAAGCAAATAATTTACCTATCAGGGAGGAAACAAAAAATTTTAATATTGATGTTTTTAAATACCCTGAAAAAATGGTTTCAACAAGCGACGGACTGATTGAATCAATATTGAAAAACAAAAGCGGTGTTTATTATTCCGAATTTTTAAAAAGTTTTGATAATGCCGTTTTTTTAAAAGACATAATCAGAGATTTTAATGAAAAAGCTGCCCAGACAGATGATATCAGTATTTTTATGATGAGAAAAGATGATTTTATAATGGATAAAATTTTTGAAAAAGAGATTTTAATATCACAGCAAAATTTAGATGATACACTAAAAGAAATAGAGCTTAGTTCTTTACCCCAAAAAGAAAAAATAATTTTTATTTTACATGAAATTTTTATGAATGTTATAGAACATTCCGTTTTAAAAATAAATACAAAAAAACAAAAAGAAAACGCCCTAATAAAAAATTTCCCCAAATTCAAAAATATAAACAATAAAATCAAAATAAAACTTTATAAAAATAAATTTATGTTAAAATTACTTTACGAAGACAACACAGAAGGATTTGAAAGAAAAAATCTTTCAAACGCCTTGCATTTGAAACATCACGGAAAAGGTTTTAAAATTATCAGAAATTTAAGCGACGGAATTTTTATAAATGAAAAAGGCAATAAAATAAAAATTTTTTTAAAGGAAACAAAATGAATTTGAGTATAAACAACAATATTTTAACAATAGAAGGGAATATCACAACCATCGAAGATGCGGAAAAAATAATTAACGCTCTTTATTCTTTGAGCGATAAAGACAGTATTATTGTTAAAATAAAAGACAGCTTTTCTCTGCCTTCGAGTATTATAGGAGAACTTTTAAAACTCACAGATATGGAAAAAAAAGTTATTCTTGAAGTAAAAGACCCTGTTCTTTACGAAATGCTTGATGATTTAAATCTTACAAAAACTTTTAATGTCAAAAGGATATAAAATGCATTCCATTATTAAAGATTTTAATATAAAGCTTCTTATTATCAATATACTGACAAGCGCCGTTCTTTTAATATACACATATATGGTTGATTATGCCCATTTTTGGGAAACAGCCGGGGAACATTTGATAATAGCCGTTGTTATCCAGATAGCGGCTTATTATTTATTGGAAATATATGTTGTAAAACCTGTAAGGGAATATATCAGCGTATCAAAAGAACTGAGTGAAGGGGAAGGCGATTTAACAAAACAGATCATTATAAAACAGCAAAATGAAATAAAACTTGCGGCTGATTATATAAATAAATTTATTAATAATGTAAAAAATGTTATAACAGATATTAAAACAATAAGTTCTACAATAAGAACCAATACAAATCAGCTCGAAAAAGTTACCTTCGAATTAAAAGAAACAATTGCCCAGACGGACAAAGAGGCCAAAGACATAGCAGACATTTCAAATAAACTCGGGGAACATCTGGATAAAACGGAAGAGTCTGTCTCTTTTACAACGGAAACATTGATAAAAACAGCGGATTTTCTGGAAAATTTCGCAATTTCGCTTGAAGGTGAAATAAACGAAATATTGGAAATAAACACAAAAGAAATAGAATTAAATGATTTATTAACCAATCTGAATGCCCAAACGGATGAAATAAAAAATGTATTAAAAATAATAAACGAAATAACAGAACAGACAGAATTACTTGCCCTTAACGCGGCAATAGAAGCGGCAAGAGCGGGTGAGCACGGGAGAGGATTCGCAGTTGTTGCAGATGAGGTAAGAAAACTTGCGGAAAAAAGCACAGAAAGTTTAAGGGATATAGAAAATATTGTAAAAACGATTACTTCCACAATAGAAAAAACATCCAGCGAGATTAATAACAATTCTAAAAAAATGAACAAAGTTGCAGATGAAACAACAAAAATAAAAGAAGAATTGACTCAAATATTGGATATAAACAAAGAAAATATAAACTATGCAAAAGAAGCCACCAAAAACGTAACAATAATGTCCCATTATTCAAAACAGCTTCTAAACAACACCGACACATTAACAAAAATTTCCGATACAAACCTTAAAATATCCCAAACAATTTCAAGTGTAACAAATTCATTAAAATCCGCTCTTCAGAAATTATTAAAAGAACTATCAAAATTTAAAATATAGAGCGTTAATAACAGCGCTCTACCCTTAAAATTCTGTTCCCGTTAAATACAACCCTTACGCATTCCCCTTTACCAAAAGCAACACCTTTTACTATTGTCACTATATCCCTTCCGTCGTTCAAATGGATATAAAGCTCTTCACCGTTTGCCTTATCCGCCTGAGTTCCCACATACGCACCGCTGAGTCCTCCCGCAAGGGTTGTAAGGGCATTTCCTTTGCCGTGTCCAAACATACTGCCTAATACTGTTCCGACCAGTGCTCCAATCATTGTACCGCTTCCATTGTCTCTTATTGTAACCAGTCTGACATCTGTTACGCGCCCTTTTTGATAAGTATAAATCCCGTTTGTCTGTTCTAAATCGACTTCGTTTGAATTATACATTTGTGTACATCCGCTAAACATAAACAGTGCAATTACCGCAAAGATTAATTTTTTCATTTCCACTCCTTAATTTGTTTTTAATTAATTTGATTTAAAATTATAATAAAAAAAGGCCGCTAATGGAGATTATACAAAAAATAAAAGAAGAAATCCAAAAAATTGTTGTAGGCCATGAAAAACTTATAGACTCAATGCTTTTGGCGTTAATCACAGACTCCCACCTTTTAATAGAAGGCGTACCCGGTATTGCAAAAACGACAAGTGTAAACACACTCTCAAAAACAGTGAATCTGGATTTTAAAAGGGTACAGTTTACCCCGGATTTACTCCCAAGTGACATTACAGGAATAGAAATTTTTAATCCCAAAACAGATGAATTTGAAACAAAAAAAGGACCGGCATTTACAAATTTACTTTTAGCAGACGAAATAAACCGTGCACCCGCCAAAGTTCAAAGCGCCCTTTTGGAGGTTATGCAGGAACGCCAGGTAACAATAGGGAACAATACATATAAAATAGATGAGCCTTTTTTGGTAATTGCCACTCAAAACCCGATCGAAGAAGAAGGTACCTACCCTCTTCCGGCGGCACAGCTTGATAGGTTTTTAATGAAAATAGTTATAGGATACAACAGTTTCGAAGAAGAAATGGAAATTATTAAAAGACTCGATTTAAAAAAAGAAGTTAAAAAAGTGGCGGACAAAGAAGACATTTTAGCCCTCAGGGATAAAATAAAAGAAATTCATATGGATGAAGAAGTTTTAAAATATATTGTTAAAATTGTTGAAGCTACAAGAAGCCCTGAAAAATATAATATAAATATCGAAGAATACATTGATTACGGAGCGTCTCCGAGAGCAACTATTTCACTTTTTAATGCCGCAAGGGCTTATGCCATGATACAGAACAAAGATTATGTAACACCGCTCGATATTGCAAAATTAGCACCCGATATTTTAAGACACAGGCTTGTTTTAAGCTATAAAGCAGAAATCGATGAAATAAACGAAGATAAAATCATAGGAAAAATACTAAAGAGTATTCCTTTGCCATGATTAAATTTAAAACAAAAAAAAGAATTTTTTCCATCCTTCAGGGCCGCAATTTAAGCCGTTTTAAAGGTGAAGGACTTGATTTCAGGGAATTCAGGGAATACGGATTCAATGAAGATGCAAAAAAAATAGACTGGAAAATTTCCGCCAAAATAAATAAGCCGCTTGTAAAAGAATATGACGAAGAAAGGGAACTTAGAATTATAATCGCCATTCTTCCCACACCGAGTCTGCATTTTGGAATAAAAACATTAAAAAGCGAATATCTCCAGGGCTTAATTGAATTTTTGGGCATAGAGGCAATAAAAGAGGATAACAGGGTTGAGATGGTTATTTTAGAAAAAACCCCCGTTATCTTCAAACCTACAAAAAATATAAAAACCCATATTGCATATACTCAAAAAATAAAAAATATCGACTTTTTAAACACCTGCCCCGGAGATTTGAAAATTTTAAACAAATTTAGAAAATCGCTTCTTATTTTAATAGGAGATTTTTTTGAAAAAATTGATTTAAGTTATTTAAAGCATGAAACATTCGTCATCGTATTAAGAGATATTGCGGAAGAAAACCCCCCTTTCAGAGGAGATATAACACTGTTTGACCCTGTAAAAAAAGAAGATGTCAATGTCAATTTTACAAACAGTGATGCAAAAAAAATAAATATGTATATTCAAAAAGTTGATAAACAGAATTTTCTGCATTTTAAAAAACTGAAAATTCCATTTGTCAAAATTTATACAGATGAGAATCCCATTCCTAAACTGATAAGGCTTTTTAAATGATTCCGATTCGTGATATAAAACCGAATGTTACAATAATAGATTGGGAATTTAGCGCTTTTGCAGCTGTTATTTTACTTATTTTAATTTTTATAACTCTTTTTTTGTTTAAAAAGCTGAAAAAGAAAAATCCTAAAAAAGAAATATTAAAAAAACTTCAAAACATCGATTTTAATGATTCAAAAAAAGCCGCTTATGAATTCAGCGCACTTGCAAGGTTTTTTATAAATGAAGAAAATAAAGAAAAATATCAGCAAATCGTAAATTCGCTTGAAAAATACAAATACAAAAAAGAAGTCCCGCCTTTAAGCAATGAAGATAAACAAAATTTAAAAAATTTTATAAAGGAAATTCATGTTTGAATATCCTTTGTTTTTAATAATTCCTCTGATTTATATATTCTGCCGTTTAAAATGCCCTTTGAGAAGCGATAAAATAATTTTTCCAAATGCTTTTATTTTAAAAAACAGAAAATTTATCAATATATGGGAATTTTTGAGCATACTTTTTTTAAGCATTGCACTTGCCAGCCCCGTAAAAACAAAAATAATCACCAACATTCAAAAGAAAGGCTACGATATTGTAATTGATCTGGATACAAGCGGGTCGATGGCTCAGTTTAACAAAATAAACATTGCAAAAAATGTAATAAGAGCTTTTATAAAAAAAAGAAAAAACGACAGAGTCGGTCTTGTTATTTTTGGAAATATTGCATATATTGCTTCACCACTGACCCCGGACAAAAAAGCATTAAATGAAATATTAAAAAGAATATATCCCGGAATCGCAGGAGAAAAAACGGCTATTTACGACGCCCTGTTTCTCTCAAACAATCTTTTTAAACATTCACACGCAAAAAACAAGATAATAATACTTGTAACAGACGGAATGGACAACGCATCAATAACCCCTATTGACGTAACATTAAAAAAACTTAAAAAAGAGAAAATCAGGGTTTACACTGTAGGTATAGGAAACGAAATAGACCCTGTAACATTAAGGTTGATAGCAAATAAAACCGGAGGAAAATTTTTTGACGTATTTTCAAAAGATGAACTGAAACAGGTTTATGAAACAATAAACAGGCTCGAAAAAAGCAGTATATTATTAAAAACAATAATAAATAAAATTTATTATTTCGAATACCCTCTCTTTTTGGGAATTTTATTTTTATTAATAACGGTTTACAAAAGGCAGCTTAAATGGAAATTTTAAACCCGTGGGCATTAATACTGTTAAGTTTTATTTCTCTTTTTTTAAAACACAGAAAATTAAACACACTTAAAAAAATAACCGTTTATTCCCAAAAAAATTATTTCTTTTTAATTGCCTTTTTACTGTTGGTTACAGCACTTTGCCGCCCTGTGATAAACAACGGCTATATAAATGTCAAACTTCCGAAAACAAATGTAATAATAGGGCTGGACATAAGCAAACATATGCAAAAAAATGATTTTTACCCCAACAATTTGGAATTTGCAAAAAACAAATTCTCAAAATTTGTAAAATATTTAAATTATGAGCCAGTCTCGCTTCTTTTATTCGATAAAGATGTTTATCTACTCTCTCCTTTAAGCAGTGATTATAATTCGATTGTTTATCTTTTAAAACACATTCCTAAAATACAAACCTCTTTTTACCCAGACTTTTATAATCTGATAAAAACGGTAGACGAATTTAAAAATCCTAAAGTTTTGGTGATTTTTACTAACAGCACGGCTTCGAAAAAAGCTTTGGAGGAAGCAAAAAATAAAAACCTTAAGGTTTTTATATATTTTATAGGCAAACAGCAAAACAAAGCAATGGAAAATTTTGCCATGATTACAAACGGAGGAATAGTTTATGCAAGTTATCTGAACACTGATATTAAAAATCTCTCTAGTATGATAAATTCAATAAATAAAAAAAGAGTGATAAAAATAAAAGACAAAAAAGAGCTGTTTTATTATCCTCTGTTTTTGGGGATTTTATTCATATTTTTAGCTCTTTTTAAAGGCAGAAGATGAGAATAATTATATTTTTAATTATGTTTAAATTTTTATTTGCATTTGATTTTTTTCATATTCTTAAGGCAAATAATTATTTTAAAAACAAAGAATATATAAAAGCGGCTAAAGAATATGAAAAAATCCATTCCGATAAAGCCCTTTTAGATGCGGCAAACAGTTATTACAAAGCGAAAAATTATAAAAAAGCATTGACACTCTATTCAAAAATAAAAGATAAAAATTTACTTTTTGAGAAATATTACAATTCAGGAAACGCATATGTCAGATTAAAAGAATTTAATAAAGCTGTTGAAATGTATAAAAAAGCCATTAATTTAAAAAAAGACAAAGATGCCGAATATAATCTGAAACTGATTGAAAAACTGCTTAAAAAAAGAAAAAATAAATCAAAAAACAATAATTCAAACAATAAAAATTCTCAAAAAAAACACAGTTCCCAAAATAAAGACCTTAATAAAAACAAAAAAAACGCTACCGGTAAAAAACAAAACAAACCCGAACATAAACAAACAAAAAATAAATCAAATAAATCAAAAAACAAAAATCCGTTGCAAAAAAAGCAGCAAAAATCTGATTTAGAAAAAAATTCATTAAAAAATGCTAAAATGAAAACACAAAAAAAAGAAAACAATACAACAGATTTAAGAATGAAATTTTATGAAAAAACATTAAAAAATTTAAATTTCAATTCTTTAATAATACCTCTAAAGGATTAAAATGAAAAAATTTATTTTATTAATAGCGGTTTTACTTTTTGCAAATGTAAACGTAAACGTAAACGTAAACAAAACTGACATATCCGAAGGCGATGAAGTAATTTTCACAATCACGGCGGAAGGTAAAAATGTAAAAATGCCGGATATTGCGCAAATAGGACCATATAAAGTGCAGGGAAGCGCAAAGAGTGAAAATGTGACTATTATAAACGGAAAAATGAACACACAAATTTCCAGAAGTTATATTTTTTATCCTTTAAAAAATATAACAATACCTTCTTTTAAAGTTATTGTAGACGGCAAAACCTTTTATACAAAGCCGATAAAAATTACCGTTCATAAATTGGAAAAAACAAATGATAAAAACTATGATTTGACTCTCAGTTTAGACAAAAATGAAAGTTTCTTAGGGGAAGGAAGGATATTAACCATTAAATTTTCCCAAAATATTGATGCAAATCCGCAGAGTATTCAGATTCAAAGGCCTACACTTCAGGATTTTTTAATAAATCAAATTTCCAGCAAAACTTTTATTAAAAACAATTATAAAATAACCGAATATAAATTTTTGATAATACCTCAAAAAAGCGGAATTTTTGAAATAGGGCCTATTCTGGCCAATATCGGAATTTTGCAAAAAGAAAACCCGTTTGATGACCCTTTCTTTTCAGCCGCTTTTATCAGATATAAAAGAATAGTATCAAATGAAGTAAAATTAAAAGTAAAACCGATTCCCCAAAACAGTATCTGGGGCGATTTTAACATAACATTAAGTGCTGACAAAAAAGAAGCGCTTGCAAACACGCCCGTTCATATAACATTGAAAATAAGCGGATGCGGAGATTTTTATGATATGAAAAATTTCAAATTAAATATAAAAAACGCCACAATATATGAAAAAAAACCTGTATTGAAAACAAAAATTATAAATAACAGACTTTGCGGCGTTTATCAAAAAGAATTTACCGTGTTAAGCCCAAAAGATATTAATCTCTCACCCGTTTCATTATTGGAATTTAACCGAAAATTCAAAGAAGTAAAAAGCAACCCTTTATATATAAAAATAGAAAATTCTATGATAAATCTGCCAAAAACAGAAAATTTCACCCATCCGGTAAAAATTAAAACAAAAATTGTATATAAAACAAATTATATTTTAATATTAATCGCTTTTGTTTTAGGGGTTTTAATTACACTGCTGTTAAGTTTAAGTTTATATAAAATAAAATTTCCAAAAAAAGATATTTATGAACAAATCAAAAAAGCAGACAATAAAGAGCTTTTTCAATTATTGCTTCCTTTTGCCGGGAACAAAAAAATAGATGAAATATTAAAAAAACTTGAAGCCAATATTTATAAAGGTGAAAAAAATAAAATAGACAAAAAAGAGATTATAGAAATAATCAAATCTCTTTAATTTTATTTTACCCGTATTATTTTGTGGCACTGAGTAAATGGTAATAATATACAAAAATAACTACAAAGATAAAAATATGGCAGCTTCAGAGCTTCATTTTGCTAATGCACCGCTCAAATTTTGCTAAAAATTGCAAACAGGAGAGCCGTTAATAAAACGACAACTGCTTGTCGTTTTTAGGCTCGCACGGCGATGAATTTGTGCAAACTTGCACTTCATACGCCTGCAGCCCTAAGGGCTCGGTGCAATTTTTTAAACGCAAAATTTTCGCTAAATTCCGCTACGCTGTCATATTTTTACTTTTCCATTATTTAGTCAGTGCCTATTTTGTTTTTTCTTGACAAGCAAATATTTTTTTCTTATAATTTCACTCCACAAATGACTGACCCGTTAGCTCAGTCGGTAGAGCATCTGCCTTTTAAGCAGAGGGCCGTTGGTTCGAATCCAACACGGGTCACCACTTGGTCCCCATCGTCTAGAGGTCTAGGACACCGCCCTTTCACGGCGGCGACACGAGTTCAAATCTCGTTGGGGACGCCAATCTCCAAAAAACTTTACGGTCGCTTAGCTCAGTTGGGAGAGCACCAGCCTTACAAGCTGGGGGTCGCAGGTTCGAGCCCTGCAGCGACCACCATATATTTTATCATACGGAGCCGTAGTTTAGCTGGTTAGAATGCCGGCCTGTCACGCCGGAGGTCGCGGGTTCGAGTCCCGTCGGCTCCGCCATAACAATTGAAAATGGACAATGAAAAATGTAAAATTTTTAATAATTAATTTTATTATGAGTGTCTGTCACTATATATTAGTCTATTATCTTAATATTTCTTTTCAATTAGTTATATCAATTCTCAATTAGTTACTTTAAAAAATATAAAACTTTCATTATTTCAACATTTTAATTATTTTCCATTTTCAATTGGTATATAACTTGCTTTCTTAGCTACTATTCACTTCATTTTCCATTCATTGAATTATTTGACTTCTAAACCCGTTTATGGAATGAAAAACCACCTTTTTATATTTTTTTGCATAAATTTTTATAAGCATTTCCTGGATACTCGGCATAATTGAAGGGTTAAACCATGCCAAATTGCTCATACCAATCACATAATTCGGTTTTAATTTGTATAAATTTTCGCTTGTTAACTCATAACATATGGCATTAATAAATTTAAATTTTTTTATTTTAAATTCTCCAAATTTCTTACTTACGGAAAAATCGCTGCTGTCAGCAAAAAACAGATGGTTGATTTCTTTTTGAAAAAAAGGAAGAGGGATATATTCTCCAAAAGGGACCAGAAGATGCTTATCAAGAATAGTAACTTTACCGTTTTCAAAAATATATGTTGAATTGAAAAACTTACGGTTTTCATAATGAAGCGCCCCTGTAATGATTACAATTTTTTGAGACAAATTTTTTAATTTCTGCATTAAATCCTGATGTAGATTCAAAAACAGAGGGAATGCGCTCTCTGGTAAAACAACCGCTTCATAATTATTTGTAATGGCTTTATTAATTAAATTAAAGTTATTTTTTATTTCAACAGGAATATAAAACTTTTTCCATTTTAAATTCTGGGGTACATAAGTACTGGCCAGATAAATTTTAATTTTTGGCATTTTCGGAACATCATAATTTATAAAAAAAAGCGGAATAATAAGTAAAAGTAAAAATTTTTTATCTATTTCATAAAACAAAATTGCGCCAAAAAAAATTAAAAGCGTAATTTTATCTATCCCGAAAAAAGAATTAACAAATAATATTTCTGGTTTCAGCCAGTCAAATGTAAAAGGTGCTAAATAATCAAAGGCAAAAGTAAATACTAAAATATAGTAAATTTTTTTCATATAACTGTTTTTTATAAAATTTTCTGTTTTTTTTATAATCCAAAAAACAACCCCATAAAAAACACCTATTGCAAAAATTACCAAAGGGATTAAAAAACTTAAATTATAATACCTGAAACTAAGACTAATCCAATAAAACCAAAAAATTCCTATAAAAAATCCTGTTTGGAAAAAAGAATGTTTGATATAAAAAAAAGAAATAAAAGCCAAAAGCAAAATAAATGTAAAAATAAATTTTGTAAAAAAATTATCATTAATTCCAAATTTAAGCATAAAAAAGTTTAAATAAACAGGTAAAGATATTAGAGTTGCCACAATCAAAGAATTTGTGTTAAAATATCGCTTAAAAAAGGATACACATGAATTTTCTATACGCAGCAGCACCGGCAGCAGGCCAACCGAGTTTAGTCGCATCGCTATTACCCCTTATTATATTATTTGCAATTTTTTATTTGCTTGTAATTTTACCACAACAAAGACAGGCAAAAAAGCATAAGGCAATGGTGGCGGAACTGAAAAAAGGTGACAAAATTGTCACAACAGGCGGAATTATCGCAGAAGTGGTAAAAAACGAAGAAGGCTTTATCAAAGCCAAAATAGCCGATGGTGTTGAAGTAAAAATAGATAAAGCTGCAATAGCTAGAAAACTAGAAGTTGAAAAATGAAAAAACTTAATTACAGACTGGTTATATTTATATTAGCCGCTCTTTTTGGAGTGGCATTTACCGTTCCCTCATTTATAGGGAAAAATCCTAAAGTCAATCTGGGACTCGATTTGCAGGGAGGAATGTATTTGGTTTTGGGTGTAAAGGGGAATGAAGCCGTTAAAAACAAAATTAAAACATTTGCATCCACAATCAAATATATAACAAATAAAAAAGAAATATTTATAGACAGTTTGAAAGTTAAAAAAGACGCTTTAAGTTTTGAACTTATAGATAAAGATGACGAAGCTAAAATGGATAAAATTTTAAAAAAGTTAAAAGGTGTTCAAATAATTAAAAAGCCTCAAAAAGAGAGTGTTTTATATACTATTAAACTAACCCCGGCTGAAATTCAAAAAACAAAAGAAGATGCCGTAAATCAGGCAATTCAGACAATAAGAAGCAGACTTGATGCATTCGGTTTAGCTGAACCGAGTGTTACAAAACAGGGAATTGATAAAATTGTGGTGGAACTTCCGGGAATAAAAACTGAAAAAGAAAAAGATTCCGTCAGAAAACTGATTTCCACTTCGGCACATTTGGAGCTGTATGCCGTTGATGACGAGCATAAAGCCATAACTAAAAAAGACGCTGCAAAATACGGAGATATACTGCTTCCAAGCAAAGATAACCCTGATAGAAAATATCTGTTAAAAACCCCTCCGGTACTTGACGGAAGCATGATTACGGACGCAACCGTTGGATTTACACAAAAAACAAACCAGCCTGCTATTTTCTTTACGCTAAATTCTCAGGGCGCCCAGATTTTTGGAGATTTTACAGGCAAAAATGTAGGAAAAAGGCTTGCAATTGTAGTGGATAACAAAGTCTATTCAGCACCTGTCATACAGGAGAGAATAGGAGGAGGAAGCGGCCAGATAACCGTAGGAAGCCCTGAAGAAGCCCATGTTCTTGCCATAGCTCTAAGAAGCGGCTCTCTTCCGGCACCGGTGGTACTGCTTGAGCAAAGAAGCGTAGGCGCAAGCCTTGGGGCAGACAGTATTAAAAAATCGATGATAGCACTGATAAGCGGATTTGTAATAGTTGTTATATTTATGGCGTGGTATTATAACCTTGCAGGTATTATTGCAGACATCGCGCTTATTGTAAACCTGTTTTTAATTATTGCCGTAATGGCGCTTTTTGGCGCAACGCTTACGCTTCCCGGAATGGCCGGTATTGTATTAACCGTCGGTATGTCGGTGGATGCAAATGTAATTATAAATGAAAGGATAAGGGAATTAATCCGTGAAGGCAAACATATAAAAACAGCAATTGAAGGCGGATATAAAAATGCAATGAGCGCCATTGTTGATGCAAATATCACAACCTTGATTGCGGCGATTGCCCTTTTTGCATACGGAACCGGAACAATTAAAGGTTTTGCAATTACCATGGCTTTGGGGATAATAGCCAGTATGCTCACAGCTATTCTCGGAACACACGGCATTTGGGGATACATACTCTCAGGTGGTAAAAAAATTACTCCAAAACACTTTGGAATGAAGGCTTAAAATGGAACTTTTTAAAAGTGATAAAACATATAATTTTATGAGCAAAAGAAACCTGTTTGTTTCCATTTCTCTTATATTTATTGTGCTTAGTCTGTTTTCTATTTTTACAAAAGGGTTTAACTGGGGGATAGACTTTAAAGGCGGAATTGAAATTCAGGTAAAATTTGATAAACCTGCCGATTTAGGAGAAATTAGAAAAATAGTCTCTAAAAAATTCCCTTCTCCTAGCATTACAACATTCGGAAGCAATGAAGAAATTCTGATAAGGCTTAATGTAAATGCCGTTTCCGGGGATGTTCAAAAATCACTCGGGAAAGAGATAAAAAACCTTTTAAAACCTATTGGAAATGTTGATGTAAGAAGGGTGGACATAGTAGGAGCTAAAGTAGGAAACGAATTGAAAGAAAAAGGATTAAGCGCATTTATTCTTTCAATAATAGGCATATTAATATATGTTGCGTTCAGGTTTGAATGGCGTTTTGCCCTGGCCAGTGTATTGGCACTTTTTCATGACACAATAATTTCACTCGGTGCTGTTAGTTTTTTTGGCATTGAAACAAATCTTGACGTATTGGCGGCCATTTTAACGCTTATGGGATATTCTCTTAACGATACGATAGTGGTATTCGACAGAATCAGAGAGCAGGTCAGAGATTCAAAAGTAAACGATTTGGCGGCGCTTATTAATGAAGCGGTATCTAAAACGCTCTCAAGAACTGTTTTAACTTCACTAACAACTTTCTTTGTTGTACTTACACTCTTCTTATTCGGAGGAGAAATTATAAGACCTTTTAGTTTCACTCTTTTAGTGGGAATTATAGTAGGTACATACAGTTCTATTTTTATAGCCTCTCCGCTTCTTATCTGGCTCGGATTTAAAATTGACGATTACAGAAAAAGACTTGCCGAAATTGAAAAAAGAAAAAGAGAAAAAGAAAAAATGCGCCAGATGTATCAGGGCGGAGTTGTATAAAAAAAGTGAGTGGTGAATGGTGAGTAGTGAGAAATATAAAATGAGCTTACTCATCTGGCTGTTTAAAAAACGGCCATGATTGATAATTGATAATTAATATAAAGGGCAATAATGGACTGGGGAAAAGTAATATATGTGTTTTTTCAATTAATGAGTCTTACAAGTGTTGCCGGTTTTTTATATGACCATAATAAAGTGGCCCTTTTTATAGCTTTGAGTTTAAACCTGATATCGACTATTTTGAAAATAGGTGTAAAAAACATAGTTGCAGCAGAACTGTTTGCGGCAAGTTTAGTGGCGGATTTACATTTGATTCCGGCTTTTATTTATCTTGAAATAAAAAATGATTTGGATGCCGCTTACGCAATGGCGATAGGTGCATTAATAGCCAATATTGTAACGATAATTCTAAGTTTTATAGAAATAGCCAAAACATATAGACTGGGAATAAATGGGGAGTTATGAGTTATAAGTTATAAATTATGAATTATGAGTTATGGATTGTGAGTGGTAAATTGTGAATAGTAAAAAAGTATTAAAAGGAGAATTGATGCAATATAATCCAGCTGTTATAGAAAAAAAATGGCAAAAAATCTGGGATGATGAAAAAGCATTCGAGCCGAAAGAAAATAAAAATCTGCCAAAAAAATATATTTTAAGTATGTTCCCGTACCCGAGCGGAAGAATACATATGGGACATGTAAGAAACTACACTATAGGCGACGCACTGGCCAGATACTACAGAAAATCCGGATTTAACGTACTTCATCCGATAGGATGGGACAGTTTTGGAATGCCGGCTGAAAATGCGGCAATTAAACATAAAGTCCATCCTAAAAAATGGACATATGAAAATATTGATTATATGAGAAAAGAATTAGCTTCTTTAGGTCTTTCTTTTTCCAAAACAAGGGAATTTGCCACAAGTGACCCGGAATATACAAGGCGGGAGCAGGAATTTATTATTAAATTTTATGAAAACGGCCTGCTTGAAAGACGCACACAAAAGGTAAACTGGTGCGAAACGTGCCATACAGTATTGGCAAATGAGCAGGTGATTGACGGATGCTGCTGGAGATGCGACAACCCAATAGAAATAAAAGAACTTCCGGGATGGTATATCAAAATTACAAAATATGCCGAAGAACTGCTAAACGATATGGAAAAAATAAAAGACGGCTGGCCTGAAAGAGTTCTCACCATGCAGAAAAACTGGATTGGAAAATCCACAGGGCTTGAATTTAAATTTAACCTGACGCAAAACAGCAAAGAAAAACTTAACAATAAATTTGACGGATACGAAGTTTTTACAACAAGACCCGATACAATTTACGGAATAACCTACTCTGCCCTGGCCCCTGAACATCCTATAATTGATTATATGCTCGAAAACGGATTGTTGGATGAAAAAACAGAAAAAAAGGTAAGGGAAATAAGAAGCATTCTACCTAAAGAGAGACAGTCTATGCAAAAAGACGGATGTTATCTCGGAATTGATGTACTTCATCCGCTAACCGGCGAAAAAATACCGGTATGGGTGGCGAATTTTGTTTTGGTTGAATACGGAAGCGGTGCTGTAATGGCGGTTCCTGCCCATGATGAAAGAGATTTTGAATTTGCCACAAAATTTAACCTTCCGATTAAATGGGTTATTAAACCTCTAAACGGGGAACTTGATAAAAGCAAAGCCTATACAGGTGAGGGAATTTTAATAAACAGCGGCGAATTTAGCGGAGTGTTAAACACTGAGGCAAAAGAAGCTATTATTAAAAAATTCGAAGAGCTTGGAATCGGTAAAAAAGTTACAAATTACCGTCTTAGAGACTGGGGAATAAGCCGTCAAAGATACTGGGGTGCCCCTCTTCCGTTTGTAAAATGTCCAAAATGCGGGATAGTTCCTGAAAAAATAGAAAACCTTCCGATTACACTTCCTGAGGATGTGGAAATCACAGGAAGCGGCAATCCTCTTGAAACACATCCTACCTGGAAATATACAAAGTGTCCTAAATGCGGAGGCGAGGCAATACGTGAAACAGACACAATGGATACATTTGTTGAGAGCAGCTGGTATCAGTTTAGATATGTAACAGACTTTCACAAATATAAAGATGTCCCATTTAGGAAAGAGGATGAAAAATACTGGATGCCGGTTGATCAATATATTGGTGGAATTGAACATGCAATTTTACATTTACTTTATGCAAGATTTTTTACAAAAGCATTAAGAGATCTTGGATATGTAAGTGTGGATGAACCATTTGCAAGGCTTTTAACTCAAGGAATGGTTTTAAAAGATGGCGCTAAAATGTCTAAATCTAAAGGAAATGTGGTAGACCCTGATGATATTATTAAAAAATATGGAGCTGATACTGCAAGACTATTTATTCTTTTTGCCGCTCCACCAGAACAAGAACTTGAATGGAGCGATAGCGGTGTTGAAGGAGCTTATAGATTTTTAAATAGGTTATATCTAAATGCTTCAAAATGTTATAAAACAGATACAATACCTCAAATTGATACCAGTAAACTTAATAAAGAAGAAAAAGAAGCAAGAAGAAAAGTTTATGAAACATTACAAAAAAGTAAAGAAACATATGAAAAAACATTTGCATTTAATACATTGATTGCAAGCTGTATGGAAAGTTTAAATGCTTTAAATAAAATTGATAACAAAGATGTATATACTGAAGGATATTGGATTTTAATGAATGTGCTTGAACCAATTATTCCACATATTGCAAGTGAAATTAGTGAACATTTATTTAAAAGAAGTAATTTTAAAGAAATAGAAATTGATAAGAAGGCTTTAATTAAAGATGAAATAAACTATCCTGTAAGTGTTAATGGTAGAAAAAGGGCTGAAATTACTGTAAATGCTGATGCAAGTAAAGAAGAAATTATTGAAATTGCAAAAAATGCTGTTAAAAAATATCTTGAAGGAAAAGAGATTATAAAAGAAATTTTTGTACCAAAAAGAATGATAAATTTTGTAATTAAAGGATAACCAATAAAAAAATATTTATTTTACATTTTACCTTTTACATTTTACATTTTTTTAATAGGTTGTGGTTATAAACCAAGTAGTTATTATCAAAAAAATATTATCGGAAATAAAATTGACGTAATTGTTAATATTGATGTAAAACAGCCTCAGGAAAATGTTTTTTTAAAAGATGCATTAAATGAAGCAATTTATACACTTTTTGGTTCTTACATATCAAATAAAAATGCCAATACAACTATAAATTTAACAATACTTTCAAGTTCTCTTAACGCATTAGATTATGATGAAAATGGGTATCCTATTCTTTATAGAAGTTCGGTAACGCTTCAGGCAGATATAACCGACAAAAACAATAAAAAAAGAACTTACAGCGTAAACGGGACTTATGATTTTGCCACATCGCCCAACAGCGTTATAAACGACCAGATTAAATTAAACGCATTTAAAAGAGCTTCTATAAATGCATTAAATAAACTTATTGCTTTAATTACAAAGGATGGTATCAATGAATCTAAATAAAATCGCAAAAGAAGCCCTTTTAAAATTTAAATCAAAAGGTTATGTTTTTACCCCAAGCGAATATGAAGAAGAATTCTGCAAAGCGGCCAAAAAGCACAAGGTTATTATTGAAGATTGTAATAAAATTTCAAAATATATAGCAAAACTGGATAAAAAATATCAGGTTATAGCCAAAAATTACAATATCAGAAATTTGGATGAACTTATTTTATTTTTAATAAATTATCTCAACAGAATAAATCCCCAAAAAGAAAAAAAGAGCCTTGAAGAGCTTTTTTTATATACCAAAAGGGTTCTTGATGTTATTGTTGTTTTACCGTTTACCAAAAGCAGACATATTGCCATAAAACATCTCGATTTTTTAAATCCTAACTTAACAAAAAAAGAGTTTTCAAAACTACGGGAAGAATGGATTGATTTTTTGGATAAATTTGATAACAGGGTTATTCAAAAAGCCAAACATATAACAGGCGTTGAAAGTGAAGACTGTATAGAAATTACAGAGGCTCTGTTAGAAAAGCTTGAGGAAATGCCAAAACTTGATTTTCTGGCTGATGCCATAATTTACACACTCTCGCCGAGTTATGCCCCTTTTATGAATGATGAAATTGCAATGATTAAAAGACAGTTAAAAAACGATTCGTCTTTTATTTATACAAAAGCATTTGCCGAAGATTTAAAAATTCTTACGAATAAAAGAATAAAACTTGACAAAGAAGAGTTAAAAAGAAAAATTAAAGATTTGGATAAAATTGCTGAAAGACTTTCCATTAAAATATTAAAAATACTTAAAAAAACAGATGATTCTTCAAATGAAATAAAAAATATTACAGTGGAAATTCAAAACTGGAGACATGATGCGGAAAATTTTGAAACAATAAAACAAAAGCTGATAAATATAGCAAAATCCATTGACGGTGAACTTAATAATTTTCACTGTGAAATTAAAAAAGAGGATGAAGAAATTAAAAAATTAAAAGAAAAAATTCACTTTCTTGAAGGAAAACTTAAAAAACTCGCCACCGAAGTAAAAACCGATTATCTGACAAACATCGCCAACAAAAAAGCCATAGAAGACGAGCTTAAAAAAAATGAATCGGCCTACAACAGATATAACACCAATTATTCTGTTGTTTTTTTTGATATAGACCATTTTAAAAATGTAAACGATACATACGGCCATGATGCCGGAGATGTTATTTTAAAATCGCTCGGACTGCTGTTTAAAAGATATGCGAGAGATATAGATATGATAGGAAGATTCGGAGGGGAAGAATTTGTTGCAATACTGCCTAACACGGATAAAAACGGGGCTTATAAATTTGCTGAGAAAATAAGAGAAATTGTACAAAAAACAAAATTTATGTATAAAAACACAAGAATTCCTGTAACAATTTCGGGAGGAGTTGCTGAGAGAAAAGAGATTAATTCAAAAGAAGAAGTGTTAAAAAAAGCAGATGAAAGACTTTACTTGGCAAAAAACAGCGGAAGAAACAGAATCTGTGCAGAGGATAAATGTAAATAATAGTGAGTGGTGAGTGGTGAGCAAAGAAAAGTTAAATGAATTTTTAGAAAAAAAACCTCTTTTTTACAAAGAAATAGATATAGAAAGAATGCCAAAAGCTTTTAATTTAATAAAGGACAAAATCAATATAAACCCGATTATTCATATAATAGGGACAAACGGAAAAGGCTCAACCGGCAGATTTTTGGCCCATACCCTTTTAAAAAAAGGTTACAGTGTAGGACATTATACATCCCCGCATATTCTTAAATTTAACGAAAGAATATGGATAAACGGAAAAAATATAACTGATGAAGATCTCGAAACCGCCCACTCACGCCTTCAAAAACTGTTACCTGAGATCAGCGAATCTCTCAGTTATTTTGAATATACAACCCTGCTTGCAGCCATTGCTTTCGATGGGCTTGATTTTGTAATAATGGAAGCAGGACTCGGGGGAGAATTTGACGCCACCAATGTATTTGATAAAAAGACAACCCTTGTAACTCCTATTGATTATGACCATCAAAATTTTTTGGGAAATTCAATTAAAAAAATAGCAACCACAAAACTGAATGCGATTGAAAAAGAGGCGATAATAGGGAAACAGATAAACAAATTGAAAATGGATAATGGAAAATGGAGTATTTTAGAATATGCTAAATACCTAAAACCAAATGCAAAGATTTATAATTATTTGGATTTTTTTGAAAAAGATGAAATAAATGAATTAAAAAATAAATTTAAATTTGCAAAATTCCTTTTTGATAATTATCTGCTTGCTGTGAGTTTTTTAAAAAAAGAAAACATACCTTTTAGCATCAATGATATAAATGATTTAATACTTCCTGGCAGAATGCAGGAAATTGAAAAAAACCTTTTTATTGATGTAGGTCACAATCCTCTTGCTGCAAAGGCTATTGTAAACTGTTTAGATAAAAAAGTAAATTTAGTTTATAACACATATAAAGACAAAGATTATAAAAAGATTTTAACAATTTTAAAACCAAAAATAAATAAACTTTATTTAATTGATGTAAAAAACGAAAGAATTGAGAATAAAGAGAAAATAAAAAAAGTTGCAAAAAATTTGGATATTGAAATAGAAGATTTTAAACAGATACAAAAACCCATGCTGGTATTCGGGAGTTTTTCGGTAGTGGAAGAGTTTTTAAGGAGAAAATTTGCAGGCAAAAGTTTATGAATTTTTACAAAAAACTAAAAAAAACATAGTTACAAAGAATTTAAAAGAAGCACTCTTAACAGGTGAAGTTTTTAAATATTTGAATATCCCCTATTCTGTTTTTCCGGATTTCAGAGCCGGTTTTGGGGACGATTTAAGAAGTTTCAGAAATGAAATATTTGAACTTAATAATGCATTGTTTAAATATTATAACGAAAATGCTTATTTTATCTCTCCCTATTCCACCGTTTTAAAAAAGCTCCCTCTTAAAAAATATTATAAATCCATAACCCTTGAATTTGGGGAAGAAATAGAATTTGAAAAGTTAAAAGAAAAAATCATTTATTGGGGATATGAGAGGGTAGATATAGTAAGTGAAAAAGGGGAAGCCAGTTTTAGGGGTGATATTTTTGACATTTGGCCGATAAACAGTGAAAAGCCGATAAGAATTTCCCTTTTTGACACCCAGATAGAAAGTATACGGACATTTGATGAAACTACCCAAAAAAGCATTGAAGAGATTGAAAAGTTTTCAATTATCCCCGCAATCGCCGCACTTGATGAAAAAGAATATAATGAAATTCTCAAGAAGTGTCAAAATAGCGAGTTTTCAACATTTTATAAAGATTTTTACTCCCTCGGATTTTGGTATCTTGAAAGAGATTATTTAAATGATTTTGTTTTAATAAAAGATTTGACCCAGGAGATTGAAGAATATAAAGAGTTTTACAAAGAATTTAACCAGGCTTTCTTTAATGCAAAAATTATCCCAAACGGAAAATGCATTGATGTTAAATGGAAAATTGAAAATGGAAAATTGAAAATTGATAATACAGTTTATAATGAAAAAACTCCATTGGAAATAATTGCTAAAAATGAAGTTTTCTTAAAAGAATACAATTTATATGATTTCGTAAGATTAAAAGCGCCTGTTGTAAGATGGATAAAAAGCGATTGCCTAATCAATATAAAATGCCCTGATAAAACCATAATCTCTTTAAACCCGCCCGAATTTGAAAAGAAAAAAAGAATCACCCTTGCTTTGGATGAACTTAAAAAAGGCGATTTTGTCGTTCACGAAAACCACGGTATCGGCAAATTTATGGGACTTAGAAAAATGGAAGTTTTAGGAAAAGTCAGTGAATTTGCCCAAATTCTTTATGCAAATGATGATAAACTGCTTTTGCCTGTGGAAAACTTGAATTTATTAGAAAAATATATCGCCCCTGGAGGGGTGATGCCTCAGCTCGATAAACTTGGAAAAAGCTCTTTTTCTAAAAAAAGAGAGAAAATTAAAGAAAAAATATTTTCAATGGCTGCCGATATTATTAAAATTTCTGCCAAAAGGCATCTCTTAAGCCCTATGCCGCTTGATTTCAAAGGAGTTTATGAATTTATAAAAAAAGCGCCTTTTATCCATACACCTGACCAGAAAAAAGCTATTGAAGAAATTATTAATGATTTTAAAACAAAAATAATGGATAGATTATTAAGCGGCGATGTGGGATTTGGAAAAACGGAAGTCGCAATGGTTACAAGTTTTATTATTGCAAAAAATAATTATCAGGTTGCTGTAATATCCCCTACTACAATTCTTACAAACCAGCATTATCAAAGCTTTAAAGAAAGATTTGTTGACTATCCGGAAATAAAAATAGCAAAACTCGACAGATTTACTTCAGCAAAAGAAAAAAAAGAAATTTTAGAGAGTGTCAAAAAAGGCGAAATTAATATTTTAATTTCAACCCATGCAGGGTTAAATGTGGAATATAAAAACCTGGGCCTTGTAATTATTGACGAAGAACATAAATTCGGCGTAAAACAAAAAGAAAAATTAAAAACTTTTGCCGAAAATATTCATACGCTTTATATGTCGGCAACCCCAATTCCCAGAAGCCTTAATATGGCACTGAGTAAAGTAAAAGATTTAAGCACATTAGAAACCGCCCCAAAAGGAAAACAAGCAACAAAAACATTTGTAAAAGAGTGGGATAAAAATGTAATAAAAGAGGCTATTTTAAGGGAAATCAGGCGTGGAGGACAGATTTTTTATATATACAACAACATTGCTTACATAGAACACAAAAAAGAAGAAATTCAAAACATTCTGCCAAATTTAAGAATTTTAACACTTCATGCCAAACTGACTCCAAACCAAATAGAAAAGGGACTCGTTGATTTTATAAATAAAAAATATGATCTGGCGCTAACCACCACAATTGTTGAAAGCGGAATTCACATTCCCAATGTAAATACAGTAATTGTAGAAAATGCAGACAGATTCGGAATAGCGGATTTGCACCAGATAAGAGGAAGGGTCGGCAGAGGAAAGCATGAAGGATACGCATATTTTCTTGTAAAAAACAAAGAGGAATTAAGTGAAGATGCCAAAAAAAGACTCATTGCCCTTGAAGAGAATTCATTTCTCGGAAGCGGAAGTATTTTAGCTTTGAGAGACTTAGAAATAAGAGGAGGAGGAAATATTTTAGGAGCTGAACAGTCCGGACAAATAAAAGGCATCGGATATGCCATGTATATTAAAATGCTGGAAAATACTTTAAAAGAATTAAGCGGGGAAACAAAAGAACAAAATGAAACAGAAATAAAACTGAATATCAATGCGTATCTAAGCCCGGAAATTATTAAAGAAGACAGACTAAGACTTGAATTATACAGAAGACTTTCTCTTGCAAAAACAACAAAAGAAGTGTATGAAATAGAAAAAGAAATAATCGACAGATTCGGAAAAACAGACAAACCAACACAAAACTTTTTAGAAAAAATTAAAATAAAAATAATGGCCAGCGAAAAAAACATAAAATCTATTTCTAACTATAATGAAAATATATCAATTATTTATAATAACGAAAAAAAAGAAATCATTAAAGCGCCTTCAAAAGATGATGAAATTATTTTGGAAAGCATTTTAAATAAATTAAAAAATGAATAATGAAAAATTTGATATAATTTTATTCCTTGGAGAGTTGGCCGAGTGGTTGAAGGCGCACGCCTGGAACGCGTGTGTGGGTTAACACCCACCGTGGGTTCGAATCCCACACTCTCCGCCATAGCTTCTAAAACTTCATCTAAACTCATAAATATAATAATTTTTTTATTTAACTCACATAAATTGTTTTGAAAAATTCTAAAATTTGATTAAAATCATTATAAAAAAGGAAAACATTGAAATTTTTATTTTTTGGCACAAGTGCGGGAAGACCAACAAAACAAAGGAATGTTACAGCAATGGCCATGGAGTTTGAAAATGACAATAAATGGTATCTGTTTGACTGCGGGGAAGCCACGCAGCATCAGATTTTAAAATCAAGGCTCAGCAGTGCAAAGCTTGATACGATTTTTATAACACATCTTCATGGTGATCATGTTTACGGACTTTTTGGGCTTATTACATCAAGGATGCTTGATAAAATCACTAAACCGCTTATAATTTACGGACCTAAAGGACTTAAAGAGTTAATTTCATCAGTGGTCGATATAAGTTATAAACATTTAGGATACGAACTAACAATTAATGAGACTTATGCCGGAGCTGAAATAAACTTTGATAAATTCAAGATAAAAGTTTTACCTTTAATGCATTCGGTTGAATGTTTTGCTTATTACATAAAAGAAAATGACAAATCAAATAAAATCAATCAAGAAAAACTCATAAATGAGGGGCTTAAACCGTGTGCATTATACGGCGAAATAAAAAAAGGAAAAGATGTAGAATTTGAAGGTAAAAAATATAGAGCAAAAGATTATCTGCTTGAACCTGTTTTAGGGCAAAAAATAATTATAGCCGGAGATAACGCCGAGCCTGAAATACTGTGCCCTTATCTTGAAAATCTGGATTTACTGATACACGAAACTACTTATACTCAGGAAATTTTTGACAATATGCAAACGAAATATATGCATACAACTGCTAAAAATTTAGGATTAACAGCCCAAAAATATAATATAAAAAATCTTATTGCAAATCATATTTCGCCCAGATTTGTTACAAATGAACCTATTTTAAATGAACTTAAAAAATATTACAACGGAATTGCTTTTGTGGCAAACGATTTTGATGAATTTGAACTAAAAGAAGGTAAATTAAAACTTATTGATGATTGATTTTTGTTATTTCAACATCACTTCCGAATATTTCCCTGACTTTATTTATAATATCATCTGTTTTTGAAAAAATATTTTTAACTTCTTTTGGCTTTTTTACATGATTTATTTCATTTTTTATTTCATTTTTTTTTTGACACCTGATAGGCTCTATTTTTACCCCGATACCAAAAATTTCGTTAATCAAAGGCCTGATTACAGGTGAAAAAAATCTCTTAAACATATTTTTACAGTTTTCATCAGGGCAGCTCTCCCATGTAATTACACCGTTTTCAAAAGAGATAAATTTCACGCTTGTTTCAAAACAGACCCCTAAATCGATATCTCTTTCTTTTATTTTTTTAATTAAAGTTTTAAATAAATCTTCTTTTTGCTCGATTTTCGGCTCATATGCGTTAACATCTATTTTTTGCTCTAAATTTTGTATTAAATCATCTATTTTATGCGGTTTAATTGCTTCTATCATTCTAAAAAATATTAAAAGCAATACAAATTCGTTATCGGTATTATATTTTATAAGTTCCCTCGCATCCGAAATAATATTTAAAAATCTACCTGCCGTTACAAGAGGAAGTGTTGAATTAAACACCGCATCTTTTACATATAAAATAACCTCATCTAAAATGGCTTCTATATCATAATCTTTTACAACATCAACCAGTTTTTTTACTTCCTGTTTGTCTTCTTTTAATACGCTTTCAAATATTTTTGAAATAACTTCCGGATTTATAACCCCAAGCATTTCCACAACGCTTTGGATATCTATTTTGCCTTTTGAATATGCAATGGCCTGATCAAGCAGGGTCAGTGAATCCCTGATAGAACCTTTTGCCGATTTTATAAGAAGCCTCAAAGCTTCATTTTCAAATTCGACATTTTCAATGCTCAAAATTTTAATCAAATAATTTTCTATAAGTTTTTCGTTTATTTTATTAAATCTAAAATGCTGAACCCTACTTAAAATTGTAGCGGGAAGTTTTAAAGGGTCTGTGGTCGCCATAATAAATTTTACATATTCAGGCGGTTCCTCAAGGGTTTTAAGTAGAGCGTTAAAAGCTTCGTTTGTAAGCATATGAATTTCATCAATTATAAAAATTTTATATTTTCCATAAGTCGGTTTATATTTTGTATGTTCAATAAGTTCCCTGATATCTTCTATTTTTCTGTTGCTTGCAGCATCCATTTCAATAATGTCGATATGTCTGTTTTCATTGGCCATTACACAGTTTTCGCATATTTCGCAAGGGTTAGACGTAGGACCTTTATCGCATTCAAGCGCTTTTGCAAATATTCTTGCGGTTGATGTTTTTCCTGTTCCTCTCAGTCCAGAAAACAAATATGCGTGGGCTAATCTTTTTTTATCGAGAGAATTTACAAGAGTTTTTATTATAGCATCCTGACCCACCACTTCTTCAAATCTTTTGGGCCTGTATTTTAAAGCTAAAACCACAAATCGCCTTTTTTTAAAATTATATCAAAAAGCAAGTTTAATGAGTTGTTCGTTTAATTCGTAAGCTAATCTTTCTTTTAATTTATTAAAATCTTCGGTTATATCGATATTGGGGGAAAATTTAAATGTGTTTTGGGAATTTACAAACCTTTGAAGTTCGGAATGAGATGAAGTTTTAATAAAATCATAAACCAGTTTTTTTATATCATCCGGATAATCATACCTGTCCAATAATTTCAGGGTATAATTTGTTTCTTTATTTTTTATTTTATTAATAAAAGGCATTTTTTTGATATTAAACACAACACCTCTTTTTTTAATAATTATAATACTAAATTTAACATATGTCAATTGATTTTTTATATTTTTTATCGAAACATCGTATTTTCGGGGATTTTAATGGTAGTGAGGGAGAGACTTGAACTCTCGACCTCCGGCTTATGAGACCGGCGCTCTGACCAGCTGAGCTACCTCACCTTCTGCAGGAGTGAAATTATAAAAAAATAAATAAAGTTTGTCAATATAAAAATAAATCTTGTTACACATAGTAACAATACATTAATTTTATTTTAATAAAAACATTTGATAAACTTATAAGTGATATAATACTAAAAAAAGGAGAAAAAATGAACTTACTAAAAGGATTATTAAGTGCAGCGTTAATAGCAAGTTTTTCATTTGCGGCAGATTATGTTATTAAATTTTCACACGTTGTATCACCTGATACACCTAAAGGAAAAGCGGCCAATTATTTTGCAAAAAGGGTTGAAGCGTTAAGTCATGGAAAAATAAAAGTTGAAGTTTATCCAAACGCACAGTTATGCGGGGATAAAGTTGTTCTTAGAAAAATGAAATTTAATGCCGTACAAATGGCGGCCCCTAGTTTTTCAAAATTTACAGGGCTTGTTCCACAGCTTGCTTTATTTGATTTACCGTTTCTGTTTAAAAATGACAATCATTTACATAAAGTTCTTGACGGAGAAGTAGGACAAAAACTTTTGAATATGGTAACAAAAAAAGGATATGTAGCCCTTGGTTACTGGGATAACGGATTCAAACAGATAAGTGATTCAAAAAGGCCTTTAATAAAACCTGAAGACTGCAAAGGGTTAAAATTCAGGGTCATGAGTTCAAAAGTGTTAATTGAACAATTTAAGGCTCTTGGAGCGATTCCGGTAGTACTTCCTTTCAGTGAAGTATATTCAGCTCTTCAACAGGGAGTTGTTGACGGACAGGAAAATACAATTTCAAATATTTATACAAAAAAATTTTATGAGGTTCAAAGATATATGACTTTATCTAATCACGGATATTTGGGATATATGGTAGTAATGAGCAAAGCATTCTGGAAAAAACTGCCTGATAATTTAAAAGCTGTTGTAAAAGAAGCCTTCAAAGAAGCCACTGCAAAAGAAAGAATCTGGGCAAAACAGCTTAATGATTCACAGCTTGCAAAGATTCAAGAATATGCAAAAAAAACAGGAAAACTTGAAATCGATACATTAACGCCTGGGCAGAGAAAACTCTGGGAGGAAAAATTAAGAGCCATTTATCCAAAATTTTACGGCACTATCGGAAAAGATTTAATTGAAAAAGCGATTAAAGCGGGTGAATGAAATTCTTAAAATGGATTGATATTACTGTAGGATTAACAAATGAATTTATTGCTTCGTTTGGAATTTCGGCAGGTGTTTTTTTAGCTTTTATAAATGTAATTGCAAGGTTTATGTTTCATCAGGGAATAGACTGGGCGTTTGAACTGACCAACTATCTTTTTATATGGTCTGCCCTTTTTGGGGCGGCATACGGTTTTAGAAAAGAAATTCATATTAAAGTTACATTATTGGTAGACGTTCTGCCTTCCATCTTAGCAAAATATACAATTATTTTGGCAAAATTAATTACTCTTATTTATTTACTGGCTGTGGCTTATTTTGGCTATTTGTTTATTTTTGACCCGGACTTCGGATTAAAAGCCAGCGGCGAAATCAGCATTGATTTAAATATCCCTATGTGGATACCTTATATTGCCCTGCCTCTTGCTTTTTTAAGCGCATCAATAAGAGTTTCACAAAAAATAATTGAACTTATTAAAACCCCTTTTGATGATATTAAACAGGTTAGCGAGCATGAAATGATTATTGAAGAAACAAAATTAAATCTTGGAGAAAATATATGAGTGTGGCGTTGACTCTTTTTGGAATATTTTTTACATTTCTTATTTTAAGCACCCCTGTCGCAGTGGCACTCGGAGCCTCCACTTTTATAACTTCATATATTTTTGAAGGAAAAGAATCTTTAATAGACCTTGCCAGTGCACTGTTTTCAAAGCTGGATAAATATGCACTTATGGCTATTCCCATGTTTATTTTGGCCGGAAATATATTAAGTAAAGGTGGGAGCGCAAAAAGAATAGTGGATTTTGCAAAAGCTTTTGTAGGCCATCTTCCGGGCGGACTTCCTATTGCAGCAATTTTTTCAAGCATTATTTTCGCAGCTGTTTCAGGCTCATCCCCTGCCACTGTCGCAGCAATCGGTTCTATAATGTTCGGTGCGATAACAGCCGCCGGTTATCCCAAATCTTACGCCGTGGGGACAATTACGGCAAGCGGGTCCCTTGGAATTTTAATACCGCCGAGTATCGTTATGATTATTTACGGGGTAACTGCGGAACAAAGCATTGGAAAACTCTTTATTGCCGGAATAATTCCGGGTCTTTTAATAGGTTTTATGTTAATAGCCGTTACATATTTCGGAGCAAAAAGGCTTGGGTTTAAAAAAACCGCCCCTGCAAGCTGGCGTGAGAGATGGGAAAAATTTAAAGAAGCTTTTTGGGCTTTAATGACTATTGTCATTATTATAGGAGGGATTTACGGCGGAATATTTACTCCTACAGAAGCCGCTGCCGTTTCGGCTGTCTGGGCACTTTTTATAGCGATTTTTATTTATAAAGACATTAATATTAAAGAATTAAAAACAGTGTTTTTAGACAGCGCCGCAACAAGTGCTATGATAATGTTTATTATTGCAAATGCTTCCGTATTTGCATATTTTCTGACTCTCGAGAATATTCCGCAAATGTTAAGCAACTGGGTAGTAAGTATGCATCTTGGAAAAATAGGATTTTTAATTGCCGTAAATATATTATTGCTTATAGCGGGTAATTTCATGGAACCGAGTTCTATTATTATGATAATGGTTCCCCTGCTTTTACCGGTTGCAAAACTGCTTGGAATAAACCCTATTCATTTTGGTGTAATAATTACAATAAATATGGAACTCGGAATGCTGACACCTCCTGTAGGGCTTAATCTGTTTGTAGCAAGCGGAATTACTTCCCTTCCGATAAAAGAAGTGGTTAAATCTGTAATTCCTTGGTTTATAGTTATATTAATTGGACTGATATTAATTACATATATTCCTCAAATTTCACTGTTTTTACCTAATTTAATGATTTCTTCATAAAATACCTTAGTCTAATTAACTAAACATTTCTTAAAAATTTAAATAATTTTCTTGACTTTTTCTTTCTTTTTTTATATAATTTCGTCAGTTAAACAAAATAACTGCTAAAAGGAGGCGGAAATGTTTAGACCTATAGGCTTAAGAGTTCTAATTGAAAGAGTTGAAGAAGAATCAAAAACAGCAAGCGGAATTATTATTCCGGACAATGCAAAAGAAAAACCGCTTGAAGGAAAAGTGGTTGCTATTTCCAAAGAAGTGGAAGAAGATGAAAACCTGCCAATAAACGTAGGTGATACAGTAGTGTTTGCAAAATATGCAGGTACAGAAATTACAATTGACTCAAAAGAATATTTGGTATTAAATACCGACGATATTCTTGGAAAAATAGAATAAGGAGGGGAGCATGGCAAAAAATATAATATATTCAGATGCAGCAAGAAACGAATTATTAAAAGGTGTTGAAAAACTTGCAGATGCAGTTAGAGTTACAATGGGTCCAAAAGGAAGAAATGTTTTGCTTCAAAGAAGTTTCGGAGCACCTCATATCACAAAAGACGGTGTAAGTGTAGCTAAAGAAGTAGAACTAAAAGATCCAGTGGAAAACATGGGAGCTCAGCTTGTAAAAGAAGTTGCAAGCAAAACTGCCGATGAAGCGGGTGATGGAACAACAACAGCAACAGTTTTGGCACATGCAATCTTTAAAGAAGGTTTAAAATACATAACTGCCGGCGCTAACCCAATAGCAGTTAAAAGAGGAATGGACAAAGCGGTAGAAGCGATTATCGCCGAACTTAAAAAAATGAGCAAACCTGTAGAAAATAAAGAACAAATCGCTCAAGTCGCAACAATTTCAGCAAACAATGATAAAAAAATAGGTGAGCTTATTGCAGAAGCAATGGATAAAGTCGGAAAAGACGGTGTTATCACTGTTGAAGAAGGAAAATCGCTTCAAGATGAACTTGAAGTGGTTGAAGGTATGCAGTTTGACAGAGGTTATTTAAGCCCTTATTTTGTAACAAATGCCGATAAAATGGTGGCTGAATATGAAGATGCGTATATTTTATTATATGACAAAAAAATTTCCAATATGAAAGATTTATTGCCATTACTTGAAAAAATGGTTCAAACTGGAAATAAACCATTATTAATTATTGCCGAAGATATTGAAGGTGAAGCATTGGCAACACTCGTTGTTAACAAATTAAGAGGAGTGTTAAACGTAGTTGCTGTCAAAGCTCCTGGATTTGGTGACAGAAGAAAAGCTATGCTTCAAGATATTGCAATTCTAACAGGCGGACAGGTAATCAGCGAAGAGCTTGGTAGAACACTTGAAGGTGCAACCCTTCAAGACTTAGGACAGGCTGGAAGAGTGGTAGTAGATAAAGAAAATACCACAATTGTGGATGGAAAAGGCGATAAAGCTTCAATCGAAGCAAGAATTAACCAAATTAAAAAAGAAATTGAAGAAACAACAAGTGATTATGACAGAGAAAAATTACAAGAAAGACTTGCAAAACTCAGCGGCGGAGTTGCAGTAATTAAAGTCGGTGCCGCAACTGAAACTGAAATGAAAGAGAAAAAAGACAGAGTTGATGATGCATTAAGCGCAACAAAAGCTGCTGTAGAAGAAGGAACGGTAATCGGTGGCGGCGCTGCCATACTTAAAGCAGCCAAAAAAGCCGAAGTTGAAAGTGTAGACCCTGATGAACAAATAGGAATAGACATAATTAAAAAAGCGGTAAAAGCTCCAATTAAACAAATCGCTTTAAATGCCGGATTTGAAGCTGGTGTAGTTGCTCTGACAGTTGAAGAGGCAGATGATGAAACTGGATTTAATGCAAGCAGTGGAGAATATGTAAATATGTTTGAAACCGGAATTATCGACCCGGCCAAAGTTGAGAGAATAGCTCTTCAAAACGCAACAAGTGTTGGAGGACTTTTATTAACAACTGAAGCTGCTGTAACTGAAGAACCAAAAGAAGAAAAAGCAGCTCCGGCAATGCCGGATATGGGAGGAATGGGAGGAATGATGTAATTCCTCTTTTTTCTTTTTTATAACAATTATAAGTGTCTGTCACTATACTTATTTATATATTTAACATATTGGTTTTATTAATCAAATTATATACAAATTTCTAAATTAGGGTTAAAAAATTCTTAAAAAATAAAGTATAATTTATTCCTTCATTATTTTAAGGAGAAATATGAAAATAGCAATTACAGGAGCCGGTGGATTTATTGGCTCAAATCTAAAAAATTATTTTCCTGATTTCATTGAAATAAATAGAAATGACAACGAAAAAGAAATTGTTGAAAAATTAAAAGATGTTGATATAGCTTTTAATTTAGCGGGGGCTAGTATATTAAAAAGATGGTCTGAAAATTACAAAAATACTTTATTCAAGCAGAATTGAAACTACAAAAAAACCTGGTGAAGTCTATTAATAAAAGCAATATAAAACACTTTATTTCAACTTCTGCAATCGGAATCTATCCGGAAAATACTCCGTGTGATGAATACTGTAACATTACTGCAGATGATTTTTTGGGAAATTTGGCAAAAGAATGGGAAAACGAAGCAAATAAATGCAACAAACCTACAACTACAATAAGACTCAGTGTTGTTTTAGGAAAAGGCGGTGCTCTTAAAGAAATGCTTTTACCGTTTAAAATAGGTCTTGGAGGAATTATTGGAAATGGCGAAATGAAAATGTCCTGGATTGATATCGAGGATTTTTGGAAAAGTTTTACATAGACCTACAATTTTTAGAATTCCAAAATTTATTCTTCATTTACAATACGGTGAAGGGGCCGGCGTTTTAACAAGTTCTAAAGAAGTCTATCCAAAAAGATTATTAGAAAATGGATTTAAATTCAAATATCCTACAATTGAAAAATCTTTAAAACATATTTTAAAATTATAAATAATTTTTTAAATAAAAAATTTTTCTAAATCGTTTCTTATATCAATTCTGTTAAATGCAAGAGGCGAAGGATGAAAACAAACCCCGATTTTAAATCCGTTTATTTCATAAACACCGCATTTTTTTAAACTTTTAACTTTTGTAAATTTATTTATATAAGAAAATGCTTTAATTGCAGAATTTCCAAGAAGCAAAATAATAGAAGGTTTTACAATATTTATTTCTTTTTCAAGTAGATCAGCACCAATTTTAAGTTCATTTGCTTTTGGAGTTCTGTTTTTATTATCTTCAAATGTTCTAAACGGAAAGGCGTTGGTTATTAAAAAATCCCCGCACCTATCAAATCCGCTTAAATTTATAAGATAATTCAGATTTTCCCCTGCCTTTCCTACAAAAGGCGAATGCATTTCAACCTCTTTTTTACCAGGAGCCTCACCTATAATCATTATGGGATTATCCCTTTTTTTATCAATACAAGGGTCAGTTACCTCTGTAAAATCAATATTTTCATTTAAATATTTTTGAATATATTTTTTTCTTTTTTGATAAAAATCAATTAATTCTTTTTTGCAACTCACAACTCACATCTCACTTTTTCACACTTTAATATTTAAGTTATTTCCTTTTCCGGTGGCTTTTGCAGCTTCTTCTATGGCCTTTGTATTTTCAAAAGTTTTCTCAAGCAAATTTCCCAAAACATTTTTTACAACATCCTGTGCTTTTTTCTGAGCATCAATTCGCAAAATGGCATTAATGTTTTGATTTGAAATTTTCATAATATTCCTTTATTATATTCACGCTGTTTTGTAAATCTTGGTTTTCAACAGTTAAATCGGCCAGTTTTTCATATATTTTAGTCCTTGAATAATAAAGTTCCTCAGCTTTTGATCTCTCTTTAAAAAGAGGCCTTTTTTCAATTTCTTTTTTATCCATTCTTTTTAAGATATCTTCGAAATCCACTTTTAGATAAACCACAATCCCTGCTTCTTTAATCTCAGGAATAAATACCGGAAACCCTCCCCCTACTGAAATAACAGTATTAAAAACATTTTTTTTAATCCATTCGAAGCAGTATTTCTCCTTTTGGCGAAATATTTTTTCTCCATGGGTTTTAAAAATTTCACTGATAGTTTTATTTTCAAAATTTTCAATCAGTAAATCCGTGTCAAGAAAAAAAGTTTTCATCTCTTTAGCTAAAATTCTGCCTATTGTAGACTTCCCGCTGCCCATAAAACCTGTTAAAAGCAGGTTATTTGAGCTCAATTTTAATCCCCTCTTCAGTTTTTGTGAGTTTATATGAATAATTCGTATCAAAATATATAACAATCCGATAAAAACCTTTGTGGTTTCCAACAACAATTTTTTTTACAAAATATTGTTTTATAATTCTTTTCATCGTTAAAAAATCTGCGTTTTTTTGAAAATCCAGAACAAGCCTGAACGGTCTGATTAAAAACATATTTCTTATCAGTTTATCTTTTGTTTTTATAAAAAGTTTTTTATTTTTGATAAAAAGAGTAAAAAGAGAATCAAATTTATATTCTTTAATTCCGAAAGTTTTAGGTTTATGGATAATAACTACGGGAGAGTGAAAATCAATATTTTTGTTTATTAAAATTTCTTTATTTTTAATATCTCCGCTGGAATTTTGATAAACAAAAATAATTTTTTTAAAATTCTTGCGTCATTTGGAAAATAAACTTTTTTTCTTTAAAAAATTCGGGTTTAATAATTATTTTATTTTGAGGGTTAATTACAGGTTCAAACGGATTTATCCTTGCAAATAACAAAACATTCATTATAATCAGTATTAATATTCTCATTAATTTTCCATTTTACATTTTACATTTTTCATTAGATTATTTTCCTTCAAGCTCTTTAAGTTCAAAATACTCTTTTTGAAGCGTTGTATTTTCTTTTTTCAAATCTTTTACTTTTTTATTTAAAATTTTATATTCTTTTTGTAAATCCAACATTCTGCTGAAAGATTTTTCACCAAAAAGCAAATTAAAAATATAAATGCCAAAAAGAAAAGAAAGCAAAATAACTAAAATTATTTTTAAATCCACTTTTCTTTTAGCTCTTATGTCGTCAAATTCTATCATTTAAAAATTTCAGCCCCTATAAATTCAGTTCCCTCCACACTTCTTTCAATTTCAAGAAGTCTATTGTATTTAGCAGTTCTTTCACCTCTTGCAGGAGCACCTGTTTTGATTTGTCCTGAATTCATAGCCACAGCAAAATCCGCAATAAACGCATCTTCGGTTTCACCGCTTCTGTGACTTACCACACAGGTATAATTGTTTCTGTATGCAAGTCTCATAGTCTGCATTGTTTCTGTAACTGTTCCTATTTGATTTAATTTAATAAGGATTGAATTTGCAATACCTTCTTCAATTCCTTTTTTTAACAGTTTTTTGTTTGTTACGAAAACATCGTCACCCACCAACTGAATTTTATTTCCAAGTTTTTGGGTTAACAGCTTCCATCCTTCATAATCGTTTTCAGCCATACCGTCTTCTATGGAAACAATAGGGTATTTTTCAACCAAAGCCGCATAATAATTTACCATTTCTTCGGCACTTAATTCTTTTCCTTCACCGGCTAAAACATATTTTCCGTTTTTATAAAATTCACTGCTTGCAGGGTCCATTGCGAGTGCAATTTCTTCTCCTGGTTTATAACCAGCTTCTTTTATCGCTTTTACCAAATATTCTAAAGGCTCTTCATTATTTTTAAAATTAGGCGCAAATCCCCCTTCATCACCAAGAGCAGTAGGATGTCCGTCTTTTTTAAGAAGATTTTTAAGAGTATGATATGTTTCTGCTGCCGCCCTTAACGCCCTTTCAAAAGAATTAAAACCGACTGGCATAATCATATATTCCTGAAAATCGACATCATTGTCAGCATGAACACCGCCGTTGATAACATTTAACATAGGCGCAGGCATTACAAGTGCATTGCTTCCCCCCAAATATCTGTAAAGCGGAAGAGACAAAGATGAAGCAGCAGCCCTTGCCACAGCCATACTTACACCGAGAATTGCATTAGCACCTAATCTGCTTTTATTTTCTGTTCCGTCAAGTTCTATCATTGTGTTATCAATTTCAGCCTGATCAAACGGACTCATACCGATTAATTCATTTGCAATGATTGAATTTATATTTTCACACGCTTTTAACACGCCTTTTCCGCCGTATCTGTTTTCATCTCCGTCTCTAAGCTCAAGCGCTTCCCTTTCACCTGTGCTCGCACCGCTTGGAACATTCGCACTTGCTACAACACCGTCGCTTAATTCAACCGTTACTCTGACAGTCGGATTACCTCTGGAATCTAAAATTTCATCTGCAAATATATTTTCAATAAAAACCATTTTATTCTCCTTTTTCTTCAGTTTCTTTTTCTAATGCCTCAATCATATTTGAAAGTTCCACTCCCATGGCCTCTTTAATTTTCTGTTCAATCTCCTCTGCAACTTCAGGATGCGTTTTTAAATATTCTTTCGCATTTTCCTTGCCCTGACCCAACCTTGTGGCACCGTAACTAAACCACGCTCCGCTTTTATCAACAATATCCAGTTTTACACCGTAATCGAGAATTTCGCCTTCCCTGCTTATTCCTTTTCCAAACATTATGTCAAATTCCGCTATCCTAAAAGGCGGTGCCACTTTGTTTTTTACTACTTTTACTTTTGTTCTGTTACCTACTTCTTTATCCGCCTGTTTCAGTGTTGCTATTCTTCTGACATCAAGCCTTACGGAAGAATAAAATTTTAAAGCGTTACCGCCGGTTGTTGTTTCAGGGTTACCGTATCCCATCATTCCGATTTTCATTCTGATTTGGTTGATAAATACAACTGTTGTATTCATCTTGTGAATTGCGGCGGTCAGCTTTCTAAGGGCCTGAGACATAAGTCTTGCCTGCACACCCACCTGTGCATCCCCCATATTTCCTTCTATCTCCGCTTTTGGGGTGAGGGCGGCCACTGAATCAATTACAATAATGTCAACCGCACCGCTTCTGGCGAGTGTTTCAACTATTTCAAGAGCCTGCTCCCCGTAATCGGGCTGTGACACCAATAAATTATCCACATCCACGCCTATATGTTTCGCATAAATTACATCAAGGGCATGCTCCGCGTCTATAAATGCGGCCACACCGCCCTGTTTTTGAGCCTCGGCTATAATTGAAAGCGCTAACGTTGTTTTACCGCTGCTTTCAGGTCCGTATATTTCGGTAATTCTTCCTTTTGGAATACCGCCAATTCCAAGGGCCATATCAAGGCCGAAACTTCCAGTGGGAATCGCCTCAATAGGTTCTATATCCCGATCGCTCAGCTTTACCAAAGCTCCTTTTCCAAACTGCTTGTCAATCTGTTTAATTGCAAGATCCAAAGCTTTTTGTTTTTTATCATTCATTAAAGACCTTTTTTTGTTACAATTATAACAAAAAAGGTTATTAAAAATTTAATTTTTAAAGGACTATCTTGAAAACATATAATTTGGCGCATTCTCCGGATGCAGACGATATTTTTATGTATTACGCCATTAAATTTGGATGGATCTCTACTAAATGGAAAACGGGAAATGGAAACAACGGTTATATTTTTGACAGCGAAGCGGAAGATATTGAGACTCTCAATCAAAAAACCCTTCAAAATATTTATGACATAAGTGCCATAAGTTTCGGTGCTTATCCTTTTTTAAAAAATGAATACGCCCTTTTGAGATGTGCGGTTAGTTTCGGATACGGATACGGGCCAAAACTTGTTAAATTAAAAGGCAAAAAGTTAAAACCGAATTTCAAAGTGGCTTTAAGCGGAAAATATACAACTAATGCCCTGCTTTTTAAAATTTACTATCCAAAAGCAAGAATTGTATATAAAAATTTCCTTGAAATTGAAGATGCTGTTTTAAGCGGTGAGGTTGATGCCGGGGTTTTAATACATGAAAGTATTTTAAATTTTAATGAAAAACTCGAAGTGGAAAAAGAACTGTGGGATATATGGAAAGAACTTGCCGGAGATATTCCGCTGCCTCTCGGGGGAATGGCTTTGAGGCGTTCAATTCCACTGCTTGATGCCATAAATATAGAAAATATATTGACAAAAGCCGTTGATATTGCAAACAGGCATAAAAACATACTCTCAAAAATGCTTCTTGAAAGAAATTTGGTAAGGGTTGATAATAAAACACTGGATAAATATTTAGACCTTTACGCCAATAATAAATCGGTTGAAATGGACGAAGAACAGTTAAACGCACTCAATAAACTCTTTGAGCTTGGATATAAAAACAATTTAATCCCGCATATGGAAGATGTAAGAAATTATTTAATTCCAAAAGAATATAAAAACTTAAGATGTGAAAGCGGTGAAAACCTGCCCGGCCGCTTGCAAAAGGCGGGGTGGTGAGTAGTGAAAATGAATTTCAAAAGTGGTATGAAAGAAATGAATTAGCACTAAAATGTAAACCGAGAACTCAAAGGGCAAGTTTTATAGAGTTTTTGGAAGGGGAATTTAAAGGTGAACCCCCTGTTAATTTTAAAAGAGGTGAAATATATTTTGCAAAACTGACCAATTCTGCAAAAACAAGGCCGTTTTTAATTTATCAAAATAATTTTTTAAACGAAGCCTGCTTCAGGGGGCTTTACCATACGGTAATAGTCTTACCCCTTTCTGGACAGATTCTCGGGGGAGATTACAGAATATTCATAAAAAAAAGAGATTTAATGAGTAAAGACAGTGAAATAGTTGCAAACGCAATAGGAATAATTTCAACAGGAAAAATAATATTTTCAAAAGGAATTGTTACAAAATTAAGCGATGAAGAAATGAAAAAAGTTGACATTGCCGTAAAAAAAGCCACAGGAATGGAAAATGAATCAGTCTGAGGTTATCGCTTTAGCGGTACAAACACTCAAACTCGCTCTTTTACTCTCACTTCCGGCACTGTTAGTAGGTATGGTGGTGGGACTTATAATTTCCATTTTTCAGGCTACTACACAAATTAATGAAATGACGCTGAGTTTTGTTCCGAAAATTATAGCTATTGCGGTGATTTTAATTCTTACAATGCCGTGGATGATGAATGAAATGATAGATTTTACAACATATGTTTTTAAATTAATACCGACGTTTTTAAGATAGTGAGTAGTGAGTTGTGAGTAGTGAAAAATTTAAAATAATAGATTTTAGTAAGTTTTCTTCTATAAAAATAGGGCCAAAAATTAAAGTTAAAATAATTGACGAAAGTAATTACAATAATGAATTTTTAATAGGACGGGCCACAAATACCCTGATTTCCCCAAATCCCCAAAATTTAGGAATTCTATCTGATAAATATAAATTTATCGAATATAAAAACGGTTACCTAAAAGTTGGAGGTAAAGTTAAAAACAGGGTTATTTATAATTTTTGCAAAAGAAAAAATATTGGAGGATTTGAATTCCTATCTCATCTGCCGGGCACAATAGGCGGCAGTATTAAAATGAATGCCGGAGTGAAAAATGAAGAAATTTTAAATAATTTAATTGCTGTAAAAACACTTAACGGTTGGATAGAAAAAAAAGATATTTTATTTGATTACAGGTATTCAAACATAAATGCTCCGATTTTTGAAGCCCTTTTTGAAATAAAAAGAAATTATGACCCCGTTTTAGATAAATATTTAAAAAATCTGAGATTTAATCAGCCAAAAGAACCAAGCCTCGGAAGTGTATTTAAAAACCCAAAAGGTGATTTCGCCGGAAGAGTGATTGAAAAAGCAGGCCTTAAAGGAATGAAAAAAGGGGATATTCAAATTTCAAGGATTCATGCCAATTTTTTTGTAAATTTAGGAGAAGGTAAATTTGAAGATATGATTTATTTAATAAACCTCACAAAAAAAAGGGTTTATGAAAATTTCGGAATAAAACTAATTGAAGAAATAAAAATCATTTAATTTTTCACTTGTTTAAGTTCCATTTTTGAATGAACAAACGCCGCTATCAGTAAAATAAGCCCAAGAGTCCCTGTAACAGTTTCCGGAATTTCTATAAAAATTTTTAAAAACATAATAAAAGCCAAAATTCCAATTGCATAATGGGCACCGTGTTCAAGATATTTGTATTCATCAAGCAATTCCTTCTCAACCATCCAGATGGTAAGACTTCTGACAAACATTGCGCCAATTCCAAGCCCAAGCATTATTAAAATAATATTAGGAGTAATAGCAAAAGCACCAATTACCCCGTCAAAAGAAAAAGAGGCATCTAAAATTTCAAGATAAACAAGTCCCATAAGCCCATTTTTTACATTTTCGGTGGAAAAATATTCATCCAGCGCTTTTAAAAGGGAATAAGACAAAATACCTAAAAAATAAGCTATTGCCACTCTATGACTTTTGGCGTCATAAACAATTATAATTCCGATTAAAATCGCAATTATTAAAGAAATATTATTAACCTTTCCAAATTTTTCGGTTGTTTTTTCTATTGGTTTTATCCATTTTATTTCTTTTTTTTCAAACATAAAATCGCTAAAAACCATCCATAAAAAAGCACCTCCAAACGCATATATGAGATTTTCGGTGTTTGATAAAATACTTTCATATTTATCAGGCTCAAACAAAGCAATATTAACAGTTTGCATAATTCCCATATCTGCGGCAACAGCCACTATTAAAATAGGGATTATAAGCCTCATTCCAAAAACCGCTATTATAAGTCCCCAGGTTAAAAATCTTCTTTGCCAGATTTTATCCATTGTTTTTAAAATTTTTGCATTTACCACTGCATTATCAAAGGAGAGGGAAATTTCCAAAACAGCCAAAATTGCCGTTAAATAAACAGCTTCAAATCTCCCGACAAAAAAAGCAAGCCCCAAACCGGCAACAGCAATAATAAAGGAAAAATAAAAATATTTCACAATTTTGCCTTATTATTAACCATTTTCACTACTCACCATTTTCACTACTCACTACTTTCACCATTTTCACTATATCTTAAATAGACTCTCAAGCTTTGAGGTGTCTTTTGTTTTCTCTTTGGCATCTTCTAACACAATTTTATATTTTGTAAGCATACCGGCCAGTGTTATATTTACTCCGTTTTTTCCTATTGCTTTAGCTTTTTGCTCAGGGTCCACCTCCACAATCGCAACTCCGTCTTTTTCATTTATTTTTACGCTTTTTATAATTGCGGGCGAAAGAGCCCTTGCTATGTAAATTTCAGGTTTATTGGAATATTCGATTACATCAATATTCTCACCGTTTAATTCATTGCTTACGGCATTTATTCTGACTCCGTTTTTACCTATTATTGTTCCTATAGGCTCAATTCTCGGATTTATACTGCTTACGGCAACCTTGCTTCTAATACCCGGTATTCTTGCACTTGCATGAATTTTGATAATTCCGTCTCTTACCTCGGGAACCGCTTTTTCAATTAATTTCTCCAAAAATTTCGGGCTTGTCCGGCTAAGTTCTATAACAATTCCTCTTTTATCGTCAAAATGGACAAACTTCAAAAGGGCTTTTAACACATCCCCCACTTCAAATTTTTCACCTTTTATTCTGTTTCTCATAGGAAGAACGCCTTTTACGCCGTTTAAATCAACCCATGTGTTTTCTTCACTGTCAACTTTTATAACTTCACCTGTTACAATAGTGTTTAATTTTGAAATAAGTTTTCTGTAAATTTCATTTTCAAGCAGTCTTGTAACTTCCTTTTCAAATTCTCTTTGCAAGCTGTTAGCACCGCTTCTTCCGAGTTTTGACAAATCAAGTTCCACTTTTAACTTATCCCCTAACTGAATATCAGGCTCAAAATCTCTCGCTTCGTCGAGGTATAAATATTTTTCGCTGTTTTCAAGTGCTCTGTCGTCATTTACAACTTCAAAAATCTGATAAATTCCCATTTTATTTTCTAAATCAATTTCAACATCAATATCACCTATATATTTTTTGGCAGTTTTAATAATTGAGCGTTTAAAAGCTTCTTTTACTTCTTCTTTATCAAGTCCTTTTTCATGCGCCACTAATGATAATAAATCTTCTATTTTTTCCACTTATAACCCTTTTTTCAATGATTTTTTTTATTTAAGAAGAAACGGGGAGTTTTCTTAGGTATAATTTTACAAAAAATTTTGATAAAATAATAGTAAAAAGGACAAAAATGACATTAAAATTAATAGAAAATGAACATAAAACAAAAGAAGTAAATATGGAAGATTTTCTTAAAAGTGTTAAATCCAACTCATTTTATTATTTTCACAAAGATACAAGTTATAAAAATCTTAAAGATTTGATAGATAAATTAAGCGAAATAGGGTTTTCAGTATATTTCAGAGAAGTAAAATACGGGCTTGACGAGGGGGCGTATATGTATGAAATGCATATATTATAGTGAGTGGTGAAAATGGTGAGTGGTGAGTTGTGAAATGAAAAAACTCTATATTGAAACTTTCGGCTGTCAGATGAATGTAAAAGACAGCGAGCATATTGTAGCAGAGCTTTCAAATGAATATCAAACCACACAAAATCCGGATGAAGCGGATTTAATTATTCTCAACACCTGCTCAGTAAGAGAAAAACCGGTTAACAAACTCTTCTCCGAACTCGGGAAACTGAAAAAAATAAATCCAAATGCAAAATTCGGTGTTTGCGGATGCACTGCAAGCCATATGGGAGAGGAAATTATAAAAAAAGCTCCTTTTGTCAGCTTTGTATTGGGTGCTAGAAATGTAAGTAAAATAAATGAGGCCGTAAACAAAGAAAAATATATTTTTACCGATATAAATTATGATGACACAACATATATGTTTAAAAACACAAGAAAAAATCCGTATAAAGATTTTGTAAATATAATGGTCGGCTGCGACAAAAAATGCACTTTTTGCATAGTGCCGAAAACGCGTGGAAAAGAAATATCCATTCCTATGGATTTAATTTTAAAAGAAGTTGAAAAATTGGCAGATGAAGGCGTAAAAGAAATAACGCTTCTTGGACAAAATGTTAATAATTACGGAAAAAGATTCAGTGTTGCCCATCCCAAAGTAGATTTTACAGACCTTTTAAGGGAAGTCAGTAAAATTGACGGAATTGAAATTATAAGATTCACTTCCCCCCACCCTCTTCATGCAGACGACAAATTTTTGGATGAATTTGCAAACAATCCTAAAATAGCAAAACACATTCATTTTCCTCTTCAAAGCGGAAGCACTAAAATACTTAAAGCCATGAAAAGAGGATATTCTAAAGAATGGTTTCTAAACAGATGCGAAATTTTGCGTCAAATCCCAGAGGTTTCAATAACCACCGATATAATCGTCGGTTTTCCGGGAGAAAGTGAAGAGGATTTTAATGAAACGCTTGATGTGGTAGAAAAAGTAAGATTCGAGCAGATGTTCAGTTTTGTATATTCTCCAAGACCTCTCACAGAGGCTGCAAATATGGCCAATCAAATAGACAAACAGACAGCAAAAAAAAGACTGCATAAACTTCAAAATATGCACAAAGCCATCCAGGATAAAATATATCAAAATAAACTTGGTAAAATTTATAAAGCTTTGATTGAAGAAGAGACACTCGCCAGAAGCAATAATAATTTCACCATTAAGATTGCCCCTGATAACAAAAATCTGGGAAAAATTTTAAACGTAAAAATAAAAGAAGTAATTAACCATAATCTGATAGGAGAAGTAATATAAAAAAAATTCTTGTTTTTCTTGGTATAATTATTTTAGGAGTTTTTATTTATTATATGTTAAACGATTCATACAGGCTTTCATTTGAAGCTAAATATTTTTTTGAAATCGGCGATTATAAAAAAGCCGAGCTTTTGGCAAAAAAAGCATATATCTTAGAACCATATAACAGAATGGCGTTTACAGTTTACACACAGTCCAAAATTGCAAACGAATGGCAAAATTATATAAATGACGCAGTTAATTATTTTAAAAGAATAGAAGAAATTGCAAACAAAAAAAATATTACAAAACAGGACAGGGAAAAAGTAAAAATAATGCTTGAAATTATAATAGACGAATATAAAACATTGACACCATCGCTTCTTTTACCAGAAAGTTTAAAAAAAAAGGCACAAAAGATGTACAGGAAGGGGAAAAAATTGTATGAAAACGTTTTTGCAAAAAGAATCCAATAAATTTTTAAAATATATTGAAAAAACAAAATCAAAAGAGACTTTAAGGACATATGAAAGCACACTCAAAGAGGCAATTAATTTTATTGAAATAATTAACAATGAAATAGATATAACGCCATACAGATTGCATATTGCCTCTTTAAATAAAAAAACCATAGCAAAAAAAATATCCGCCATCAGAAGTTTTTTTGAATTTTTACAAAGTGAAGGGTTTAAATACAAACTTATAGGGGATGAGCATATAAAAGTGCCAAAAACCCTTCCCAAACCCATTAGCATCGAAAAAATAAAAGAGGTTTTAAAAATAGCCGATATGGAAGAATATTTAGCAATTATCGTAATTTTCTCCCTGGGACTCAGGATAAGCGAAGCTGCGAATATAAAATTAAACGATATAAAAGGGGAATGGATAGAAATAAAAGGCAAGGGGAATAAAACAAGAATACTTCCGCTTCATCCAAAACTTAAAGATTTTATCAATAAATTCTTAAAAATAAATCCGAAAAAAGAATATCTTTTTGAAAAAAATTCCGTTCCCTTAGGGGAAAGCAAATTACGATATATTATTCAAAAAGCTTTTAAAAAAACAGGCATTCATGTAACGCCTCATCAGCTAAGACATTCGTTTGCCACTTATTTACTAAATAAAGGTGCCAGAATAAACGATGTAAGCGAACTGCTGGGGCATGAATTTATTTCAACCACCCAGATTTATACAAAATTAAGTTCAAATTTGAAATTAAAAAATTACATGAAAGCACATCCGTTATGTTCTTAAAAAGATTTATAAAAAAACAGTATATTTCTTTTTATTTTGATGAAAATTATAAAATGTTAAATGAAATATATAAAAACAATAAATTATTGGAAGAAAACAGATTTGAATTCGAAAATAAAAAAGATTTAATAAATAAAATGAAAGAATTATCCCAGGATATTCCCCAAACATATCTCTCTTCCGTGATACAGACTATAAACCAGGGCGTTATTCCCACATGCGAAAAAAAAGAATTTTCCAAATTCGGCATAGAAACCGAAAACATTAAATATATCTGTATAAACAATAAATTTGCCGTATATGCTTCTATTTTTGATTTAATGGAATTAAAAAGATTCAATCTCGATTTTATTTATTCAATTTTTTCACTTATTGATTATAAAGCCGCAAAAAAAACAAACACTTTATATGTAATTATTACAAAAGAAAAATTTTATGTATTGATTTATCATAAAAATATTCCTGTTTATTCCGATATTTACGAAAAAATAGAAGAGATGTTCGAAGAAAACAATGAAAATACAGACGACGAAATAATAGAAGAAATAGACGATGATGATGGTATGGTAGAAGATTTAGATAAAATAGAAGACATTCCTGAAGTTGAAGAAAAAGAAATTAAAACAGGAATTGAAATGGATGTTGTCAATTTTATAAAATCATCGCTTGAAGAATATTATAACAATTATTCTGAAGATTTTATTGAAAACATTGTTATATTAGACAGCGGTATTTTAAACGATGATGTTACACAAATAATAAAAGATATGCTTTTAATTGAAGCTAAAAAAGAAAATTTCGACATATTAAAAACAATAAACGAAATAAGCAGGAAAAATGTATAGTTTTACAAAACCGAAACAAAAACCGCTCTTGTTAGAAGATACAAAATTATGGCTTGTTTTTATTTTTATTTCCCTGAGTCTTTATATATTGTTTGGAGTGTTTTTAAGCCTGAAAGCATATATTTTTAAAAAAGACACCGATACATTTCAAAAAGAAATTATAAATTTAAACGCTAAATTAACAAATATTCAAAAACAAAAAACATTTATTTTAAAAGAAAAAACACTGTATGAAGACATTATGGTTAAAAACTCACTTTTAAAACAAAGCATTAAGAACCTGCTTGATTTAATACCCGACCCGATTACCCTTAGTTCATGCGAATTTGACAAAAACAGGCTTGTACTTTACGGAATAACCCCGAGTAAGGACATATATAATATTTTAATGCTTCCGCCTCTTGAATCTATTTTTAATGAAACAAAAACCTACTTTTACCAGATGCCAAACGGCTGGTACAGATTCAAATCCGAAAATTATTTAAAGAGTAAACAATGAAATTACCAAAAATCAACTCTTTTAAAATACCGAAAATAAAAATATACGGAATAGATGTTATAAAAAATTTTCTTTTTTTTACATCATTTATTGTTTTAACATTATTTAGTATCGGCTTAATTATAGCCCCGTCTATTAGAATTTTCAAAAAAAACCAAAACGAATATTATAAAACAAAAACCGAATTTGAACATTTAAAAAACCGTTATTTAGAAAAATCATTGACACTTAAAAAATTTCAAAAAGAAAACAAAAAAGTAATTTTAGCCCTGAAAAGAGATTTTAATAAAAAAAATTTTAAATCATTTGCTTCAAAATATATGAATATATTAAATATTAAAGAAATCAACTCCTCCGCTTACCAAAACATTTTTTTGAAAACATCTTACATGGTTGACGCCGTTATAAAAAACCCCAAAAATTTTTATGACTTTTTAGACGCCCTGAAAGATTATAAATATGTGATAAGGGCATATTTTCCTGTAAATTTTGAAAAAAAAGAAGAAAGTATTGCACTTACTTTTAAAATAGAGCAATATAAAATTAAAAAACAAAAATGAAATATAAAAAAAGAATTTATTATTCCCATACCGATGCAGGCGGAATTGTATATCATACAAATTATATAACGTTCTGTGAAGAGGCAAGAAGTGAAATTTTCTTCCAAAAAGGCATTTTTTTTGAAAAAGAGGAAGGTTATGTGGTAAAGGATATAAACGCCGTTTTTCTCTCAAGTGCCAAACTCGGAGACATAATAGAAATAAAAACCGAAATTTTAGAAATAGGAAAAGTAAAATTAAAAGTTATGCATTCAATATTTAAAGAAAATAAAAAAATTTTTGAAATGTTTGTTACACTCGCATATATTAAAAATTCAAAACCCTCACGCATTCCGCAAAACCATCTGGAAATACTGCATGAATACAAAAACTAAAGGAAATATTGCCGAACAAAAAGCCGCCCAATTTTTAAAAAACAACAATTTTAAAATAATTGAGAGAAACTTTTACACAAAATTCGGAGAAATAGATATCATCGCTTTTAAAAACAGTGTTTTTCATTTTATAGAAGTAAAGAGCGGTAAAAATTTTGAGCCTGTTTACAATATAACGCCCGCCAAACTTCAAAGAATTATAAAATCTGCATATGTATATTTAAAAAAGCACAATATAAACTCCGCTTTTTGTATAGATGCAATTATTATAAAAAACGATATTGAATTTATTCAAAACATTACATTTTAAGCTCCCAAAAGGGAGCAACCTTTTAATTAAAAAAGGAGAAAGGATGAAAAAGGGGGGATTAGAATTATAATTAAAAAAGATTAATTTTTTATTAAGTTTATAAAATATATGTCAAATTTGTAAAATTTATGTCAAATTATATAGGCTCAGGTAAAGGCTCATACAAATAATAGCCCTGGACATAGTCAATACCTAAATTTTTGACAATTTCAAAAACTTCTTTATTATGAACAAATTCCGCAATCGTTTTTATGTTTTCCCTCTTTGCAAAAAGACCCACCAATTCCACCACAGTTTTGGAAACACTGTCTTTATCGATATTTTTAATCAGACTCCCGTCTATTTTTATAAAGTCTATATCTAAATTAATAATATGTGCAAAGTTTGAATATCCGCTTCCAAAATCGTCTATTGCAAAAGAGATGTTTTTCATTTTCATTAATTTAATAAATTTCTCAACCTGTTTATAATCTTTGACTGCCTCACTTTCAAGAATTTCAAAAGTCAGATACTTTTCAATTCCTTTAAATTCTCTGAATTTTTTTCTTAAAAACCAGATAATTTCGGCGTCTAAAATATCCTCAATGGATAAATTGACAGAAAAATATATATTTTTATTATAAAGCATTTCAAAGGCTTTGGAAATTATAATTTTGGTTATTTCCCTGTACATTCTGTTTTCTTTTGCTATTTCAAGATAAGGAAAAATTGATTCTATTTTTCCGTTATTATCAATTCTGGCTAAAACTTCATATTTTATAATTTTATCTGTTTTAACATCCACGATTGGCTGAAAATACGGAATAATCCTGTTATTGTTAATGGCATTGGACAAAATGGTGGATTTTTTTATATTTCTTTTAATTTTTTCAGAATTATCTAAATTATCATTATATTCAATAAATTTTAACCTTTTGTTTTGTTTAATATAATGAAGGGCAATTTCAGCTGTTTTTAAAAGCGGTTTTTTTTCACTTATTGCAGCGCTGAGTGAAATTTGAAAATCAAGTTTTTCATCCACAGAATAATTTACATACTCAAATGTATTCATTATAGTTTTAACATAGGTTTCAACTAAATTTTTATCTTTTGAGAGAATTGCAAAATTATCTGCAACTATTCTATAAACATTTTTATCCAATTTTTTTAAAAAATCCGCAACTTCCATTAATATTTTATCACCTCTCTCCCTTCCGTATAAATCATTTATATTTTTAAAGCCGTCTATATTTAAAAGAAGAATCGCATTAAATTTATTCTGGTCTTCCAAATATTTGTTTCTGTTATAAATATTTGTAACATTATCAATATATGCAAGTTCGTATAAAAGGTCTTTATCTTTTTCTACCATTCCTATTAAAATTATCAATGCCACAAATAAGGCAAACAATATAAAAATTCCAAAATATCCTATAATTGTGAAACTGTTGATTTGTATATTTGAAATTATTAAAAACTTTTGTTTTAACTTATGCAGTTTTTCAATACTGTCTGAATTCAGGATTTTATTTAAATAGATATTATATTTACTCAAATTATTTAAAATTACATTTATATGTAAGATTAAAGATTGGTTAAAAAGATTAGCTTTTTTATTGTTAAATTTTATTTTTTTAAAATAATTTATATTAATATTTTTTATTAAAGACATATCATTTGTAAACTTAGCCAAATATACAGATGAAACAGCATAAACCACTTTTTTTCTATAATTTACAGGAACATTTAATTCGGGAAGTGTTGAAAGAAGTGTATCCAAAAAAATAGTTGAATTTTTGATAGGGGCGTTAACTTTTTGAAATTCATATACATAATATACCTTTTTGTTAAATGCTTTTTTATATTCAAACAGATATTTTAATATAAAAGATTCATTCATTTTTAATAAATTATCTTTTAAAACATTTATTTTGTTTTTTATTTCTTTTATAGAATAAACATTTTCATCAAAACTTGAATATAAAAACAAAGAATTTTTAAGTATATAATAATTTAATCTATACTCTTCTTTTTCAATATTCAACAAAATATTGTTTATTTTATTTATTTTTAACAAATAATTTTTTGCGTAATTATTAAAAGCATATATTATTAAGATTACAGCTAAACCGATTATTCCCACATATACTTGCGCTGATGTGAATTTAAATCTTTTAAAATTCATTTCTCATCCAGTATTTTCGGTTTTTTACCCGTTAGAGTTTTTAAAAAAGCAACAATTTTATCTGTTTCATTATTATTAAGTTCAATACCCAAATTATAATAAGCCATCAATTTAACCGCCTTTTTTAGGGTTTTAACGCTTCCGTCGTGAAAATACGGATATGTAAGGGCTATATTTCTAAGAGTAGGGACTTTATAAACATATTTATCATCTGGATTATGGGTTACATAAAATCTATCTAAACCTCTCGGTATTTTATAAACTTTCACAACCACCCCTATTTTTTGATAAGAATTTCCTCCAAAATTAATTCCGTTATGACATGTTATACATCCGTATCGTTTAAAAAGCATAAACCCTTCTTTTTCTTTTTTATTTAGTTTTACTTTTCCTTTTAAATATAAATCAAATTTAGAGTTAGAAGTAATCAGTGCTTTTTCAAATTCCGCTATGGCATCAAAAACTAAATCATAGTTTATATAATCAACCCCGTATACTTTTTTAAATAATTTTTTATATTCACTAATTTTATTTAACTTTTTCTCTAAAAGTTCCCTGTTCATTCCCATTTCTTTTGGATTTTGATTAGCCTCTTCGGCCTGAGCCTTTAAGGTTGGTGCCCTTCCGTTCCAAAAAAACGCTATATTAAACACTGCATTAAAAACAGTAGGGGAATTCATTGATTTATCTATTTGATGATGTACACCTATACTAAACTGTCTGTTGTCATCCCCTCCTTTAAAAACATTATGACAGCTTGCGCAAGAAATGGTATTGTCTATTGAAAGACGGGGGTCAAAAAAAAGTTTTTTGCCAAGCAGGGCTTTTTGTTTATTATATTCAATATGTTCAGGTATCGGTTTTAGAAGCTGGGCATTAACAAAAACAATTACAAAAAATATTAAAATTTTTCTCATTTATCCTCTTTAAGAGTTTTTTATACAATTATATCACCCCCCCCCGTAAAATCAAGGCTTTTTTAATCAGTATAATAATAACAATTTACTCTTTTTAATTTCTCTTCAAAATCCACTCTTTCAAAAGGCAGATCAACTAAAGCCGCAATTGTGCCTTTTCTTATTTCATCTGTATTATGTGTATATAATTTAAATCCGAGTTTATACAGTGCACACCTCACGGGTGTTGCAACGCTATACGAAGTTATTATACCAAATTTATTTAATATATTCTTAATCTGTGTAAAATATTCTATACTCCACAGCTCTTTATTTACTTTTGGAGAAAAGGCATCCTGAAAAACAATATCAATACTACTTAATTTTTTAATATATTCCCTTGCATCTCCTATAAACACTTCAATTTTTACAAATTCGTCTTCATAATAAAAATTATCGCTTATTTTATTTATAATGTGTCTTATGCTGTCAAACTCTTTAGGATATGGAAAATCTTTTAAATTCTTAATTAAATCTTCATCCATTTCTGGGGAGAAAATATTTAATTTTGAATGTTGGAGTCTGTTTAAAACACTTAAAAATGTGTTATATCCAAGTCCAAAACAGATATCTAATATATTAATTTCTTTTTTTTGAATAACATTGAAAGCCGGATATATGTGTTTATAAAGGCTTTCTTTAACAGCCCCCTCGCTTGAATGATAGCATTCGTTAAATTTATCGTTTTTTAATGTAAAAGTTCCGTCAGCTGTTTTTATCTTTTTCAACCTTTTTCCTTGCATAAAAAAATGCCAAAATTCCTATAATTACATATAAAGAAAATACAAAAACAAGCTCTATTTTATTTATTTTATATTCATAATAAAATATAAAAACACCGCCTATAAATAAACCGGCCATCGAAATTAACGTAATAATGAGCGATGAATTTGTCTTATCCTTTATTTTAAAATTAGCCAGAGACATTAAAAAAGAGACTAATAAAAATGTAATACTTCCAAATTCCAATATTAATCTTAAATTTCCTATAATAATGAGTAAACTCGCAACAAATGCCATAGTAACAATAGAATAACTTGGAATTGTACCTTTCCTGAAACTTAAAATCTTTGGCATATATCCATCGTCCGCAATTCTTGCAAGCTGACGGGAAGAGCCGAAAAGAGTGGAATTAATGGCACTTGTTGTAGCCAAAATTGCGCTAAAAATAACCAGAGCCCCTCCCCATTCACCTACAATCGATTTCATTCCCACAGCCAGAGCCGCTTCTTTATTTCTTATTAATTCATTCTTATCAATTGATAAAACACTGGCTAAAGCAATAATAAAATAAATCATACTTACTATAAAAATTGCCGAATATATCGCCCTTGGAATATTTTTATCCGGCTCTTCCATATCTTTTACACCGTTGATTATAAGCTGAAAACCTTCATATGCCACAAATGTAACGGATGAGACCATTAATATATTCAAAAACGGGGTGTTTTTAAAATCACTGCTTAAAACTCTTATAAACGAATGGAAATCATATTTTGAAAAATAAAAAAGAATAAATGAAATAATAAATAAAATAAACAGCTTTAAATACACAATAACATCTTCAACCTCCCCCATTCCCCTGACACTCCAGAGATTAATTGCGGCAAAAGTCCATACTATTAAAATAGCAATTATTTTTCTGATTATTTCATTTTCTCCGAAACTCATTAGACTTATCGAATAAGATGAAAATGTATAAGCATATAAAGCAATGGTTGAAATATATCCAAAAACCGTATACCAGCCTATTATTGCCGCCGCAAAATGCGAATTTGCAAATGTTCTTTTAAAAAAAGCGTATGTTGCACCTTCATCCTTATAATAAACTCCAAGTTTTACATATGCATATCCGGCAAAAAAAGCCAAAACACCTCCAAGAGCTATTGAAAAAGGAGCTAAAAATCCTGCAATTGAAACGGAAATTCCAAGAATGGTAAAAATTCCGCCCCCTATCATCCCGCCTATTCCGATTGCTAAAAGTTCTTTAAACCCCAGAGCTTTTTTAGTCATTTTCCACCACTTCCACAAAAGCATTATATAAAGTTACAATATCCCTGTCCGCCTTTCTTAAATGTTTTGCCAGGTTATATGAAATTATCCAAAGCATTTTTACCCCAATTGTAGGATATGTGTCAATTATTTCTATAAAATCGTTATGCTCTATTTCAAAAACCAAAATATCGGTTTTTGCTTTTATAGTTGAGCTCACAAATCCCCTGTCTATTAAATTGACCTCTCCAAAAAATTCTTCCCCTCCTGCCTTTATATCAGTTATAATATAATCATTTTTATATATTGTCTCTTTTATTACACTGACTTCGCCCTCTTTTAGAATAAAGGCTTTACCTGAATATTCGCCCTCTTTTACAAGGATTTCATCCTTTTTATATCTTTTTTCCTTAAAAAAATCTTTTATCTCTTCATATTCTTCATTATTCAGCGTTTTAAATATCGGATGGTTTTTCATAATATCTCCTCAATTATCAGCTGGACTTCCCTGCCGTAATAATTATTTTCACTTAAATTGAATTTAAATGTTATATTGTCATCAAATTCTCCGTCAAATCTAAAAATAATTGCAGGCAGATAAATATCGTTTTGACTTAAAATCAGTTTATAATGATTATCTTTTAAATTTTGAATATGCTCAATTTTGGCATGAGAGATAAATTTAGGTTTCGGATTGGCTTCTCCGAAAGGCTCATAACCTTTTATAATATCCAGCAGTTCCAAATCTATTTCACAAAAAGGAAGTTCGCCCAAAACAAAGTCTTCTATAAAAAAATCATCCTCACTGTATTTTTTTATTTTTTCATTTAAGGCTTTTTTTAACTTTTCAAAATTTTCTTTTCTTATTGTAAGCCCACAGGCCATTTTATGCCCCCCGAAGCCATCTAAAATTTCAGAACATTCATTAACCAATTCAAAAATATCGATATTTCCGAGACTTCTTCCGCTGCCTTTAAGAAATTTACCCTTTTTTGAAAAAACAATTGCAGGTTTTTTATACTTTTGAACAAGCCTGCTTGCAATAATCCCCACAACACCTTCATGAAAATCACCGTAGAAAAGAATAAAATCTTCATCTTCCACTTCAATAGATTCAATAATTTCTTTTTCCGTTTCTTTTCTTAAATTGTTAAGCCTGTCAAGTTCAAGATAATATCTAAAAGCTTCCTCTTCGCTTTTACTCACCAAAAAATTATATGCCGCATATGCACTCTCCATCCTGCCGGCCGCATTAATTCTCGGGGCTATCTGAAAGGCAATGGTTTCAGAGTTTATTTCTTTAAATTCACGCACCAAAATTCTGCTAAACGGCCTTAATGCCATATTCAGCCTTTTTAAGCCCATATTCACAAGTGTTCTGTTCATATGTGTTAAAGGCATTACATCGGCAATTATTGCAATAGAGAGAATATCCAGAAACTCCCTTAAATCTATTTTTAAATTCATTCTCTGTTTTATAGAGGCGCACAGATACCATGCAACCTCAGCCCCACATATTTCTTTAAAAGGAAATTCAGGTGAAATTTTCGGATTAATTACGGCATAAGCCTCCGGTAATTTAAATTCACCATTTTCACCACTTTCACCGCTTTCACCATTAATTATTGGCGTGTGGTGGTCCGTAATTATTAAATCAATTCCAACCTCTTTACAGATTTTGGCTGCTTCAAATGAGGTTATCCCGTTATCTACTGTAATTATCAAATCGGCTTTTATTTCTTTTAGAATTTTTGGGCTCAGTCCGTATCCGTGAACAAACCTGTTTGGAATAATTATTTCTACATCAACCCCAATTTTTTCAAAAAAAAGTTTCATTATTGCCGAACTGCTTGTCCCGTCAACATCATAATCACCGACAATTACAATTTTTTCTTGTGTTTTAATTGCTTTTACTATTCTATCAGCTGCTTTATCGATATCTGATAAAAAAGAAAAATGGGGAATATTAATAGAATCAATATTCTCTATTCTTGAAGATAATATATTTTTTATCAGCTCTTTATTTAATTTTACATCATGGCCGCTTTTCAAGCAGCCAGATGGGCTAAACTTATTTTTAACTTTTAATTTTTCATTTATATTCTGCATTTATATGCATTCTCAACAAAGCTCATAATTACTTTATTCGGAGATTTTAATTTATTTGTAAATTCCGGATGAAACTGAACTCCTACAAACCAGGGGTGATTTTTAAGCTCAACCGCTTCGATAAGCCCTTCTTTACTTTTACCGCTTACAATCATTCCATTTTCTTCCAATGCTTTTTCATACGCATTGTTTACTTCATATCTGTGACGGTGTCTTTCAATCACTTTATCCACTTTGTAGGCTTCATAAAGCTTTGTATCTTTTTTTATAATACATTCATACCCTCCAAGTCTCATAGTGCCGCCCAAAGGGGATTTGTGTGTTCTTATCTGTTTTTGTCCGTTTGCATCTATAAATTCATCTATAAGATACACAACCGGCTCGCTTGTATCCGGTTCGAATTCCTGAGAATTGGCGTATTTTAAACCTAAAACATTTCTTGCAAATTCTATTACAGCAAGCTGCATCCCTAAACATATCCCGAGATAAGGAATTTTATTAACCCTGGCGTATTTTATGGCTATCAGTTTACCTTCAACCCCTCTTTCACCAAAACCTCCCGGGACTAAAATTCCACTTACTTCCGCAAAAATATTTCCAAGTTCTTCATCACTGATTTTTTCAAGATTTTCACTGTCTATCCATTCAATTTCCACTCTCATATCAAGATGGGCGCCGCTGTGAATTAAGGCTTCTATTAACGATTTATAGCTCTCTTTTAATTTAAGGTATTTTCCGACAAAAGCTATTTTTACCGACTTTTGAGGAGAAATAATTTTTTTAACAAGATAATTCCATTCACTCATATCCGGGTGCAGTTCACCAAGATCGAGCTGTTCTGAAATCGGCTTTAAAATATCCTGATTAAAAAAATTCAGAGGGACCTGATAAATGGTAGGGGCATCCACCGCTTCAATAACGGCTTCCCTGTCTATGTCGGTGGAAGTGGCAAGTTTGTCTTTAAGACTTTTAGGAAGAGGCTTTTCTGTCCTGCAAACTATCATATGAGGCGTAATACCTATACGTCTTAGTTCCTGCACACTGTGCTGGGTCGGTTTTGTTTTAAGCTCGCCCGCAGCCTTCATATAGGGAATCAGAGTAACATGCACAAACATAGCATTATTTTTACCGACTTCCTGTTTAAGTTGCCTTACCGCCTCTAAAAAAGGAAGCCCTTCAATATCCCCGACTGTCCCTCCGAGTTCTACCACAACAATGTCGACATCGTTACTGACGTCTTTTATTCTTTTTTTTATTTCATCCGTAATATGTGGAATAATCTGAACCGTTTTCCCCAGATAATCCCCTCTTCTTTCCTTTTTTATTACGCTTAAATAAACCTGCCCTGTTGTAAAATTGTTTTTTTTGCCTAAATTTATATTTAAAAATCTTTCATAATTTCCCACATCCAAATCCGTTTCAGCTCCGTCTTCGGTTACAAAAACCTCTCCGTGCTCAAACGGGCTCATTGTTCCCGGGTCAACATTAATATAAGGGTCTATTTTTACCATAGTGACTTTCAATCCGCTGTGTTGAAGAAGCGTCGCAATGGAAGCTGAAGTAATACCTTTTCCGAGAGAACTGAGCACGCCTCCGGTTACAAAAATAAATTTAGCCATAAAGTCCCTTTTTTATGAAATTATATCATTTTTAAATAAGATATAATTTCATAAAAATACTGACTAAATAACGAAAAAGTAAAAATATTACAGCGTTGCGGAATTTAACAAAAATTTTGCGTTAAAAAATTGCATCTAACCCGTTAGGGCTGCGTAGCTGTTTGCAATTTTTAGCAAAATTTGAGTGATACTTTAGTAAAATGAAGCACTGAGCTGTAATATTTTTATCTTTGTAGTTTTTTAATTATCCATATTTAATCAGTACTAAAAAAGGTTATGATTGATAATATCAATATTAATTATATTTATTGCGGGATATCTTTTTAAAATATTTAAAAACGACTATTCCAAACCTTTGATAGATATTGTTATTTTTATCTCTTTTCCGGCACTTGTTATTTATAAAATTTATTATTTAAAATATTCGAATGAAATTTTAGAAATTTTTTTTATTTCATTTATCAGTCTTTTATTTGGCATGACATTCGGATTTATAATTTCAAAACTAATGAAATTTGACAGAAAAACATCTGCCGCCGTCCTTTTAACCACGACTCTCGGAAACACATCTTTTTTGGGCTTTCCGATGGTGGTAAGCCTGTTTGGGGAAAAAAATCTAATCTGGGCTATTTTTTTTGATCAGATAATGTTTTTCGGTTTAATTGTTTTTGGAAGTCTGTTTGTGGCATATGGAAGCGAAAAAAAAATAGATATAAAAAACATGGTAATAGACACATTTAAATTCCCTCCTTTTTTGGCCCTTTTATCAGCTCTGTTTTTAAGAAACTTTCATTTAAATCTGGAATTTTTAAAACCCGTCGGAAATTCTTTAATCTTTTTGGTAATATTGGCAATAGGAATGAGATTCAGCTTTTCGGATGTTAAAAAAAATATAAAACTGGCCTCATTGGTTCTTTTTATAAAAATGTTTTTAGTTCCTCTTAGTATCTATTTTATTATTTATTTCTTTTTTGATATCAAAAATCCCGCATTTCAGGTAGCTTTTACAGAAAGTGCAATGCCTCCTATGGTTATGGCTTCCGTTTTGGCAATAGAGGCAAAACTCAGGGAAGATTTGGCAATTTCTGCCGTGGGACTCGGAATTTTACTCGCCTTTATTTTACTGCCTCTTTATAAATATTTATTATTTTGATATAATTGCGTCCTAAAAACAAACGAAAGGTGGTGAGAGCAGTGCCAGGAATCGTAGTTCATCCGGGAGAAGATTTCGAATCTGCTTACAGAAAATTCAAAAGACAAGTTGATCGTAACTTGATTGTTGTGGAACTCAGAAAAAGAAGATTTTACGAACCTCCTAGTGAAGCTCGCAAAAAAGAAAAAATTGCGACCCGTAAAAAAATTCTTAGAAAACTTTGGATGCTCAGACGTTACGAATCAAGATTATAATCTTGATTCATTTTTTATATCTCTTACATCCGGCATTTAGCATTTCTTAAACCCTATCCTTGGCAAAATTTTAATATCTTTATAATCACTGAATTTATTATTTTTATATAATTCAACTGCAGCCCTTGCAATCATTGCCGCATTATCAGAAGTATATTTCATATCCGGATAAAAAAGTTTGAAATTATATATAAGTGAGAGTTTTTCAAATTCTTTCCTTAAAGACTGATTGGCACTAGCCCCTCCCACAATTGCAAAATTTTTAGGCCTCTGTTTTTTAATTGCTCTTTTTGCCATAAAAACCAGATGCTCTATTGCTTTTGCCTGAAAAGAGGCGGCAATATCTTCTTTTTTATATTTATTTGATTCAATAACCAAACGGACGGCATTTTTAAGACCGGAATAACTGAATTCTATTTTTGAAGAATTTTTAAGGGGAAGTGGTAAATCTATGCAAACCTTTCCTTTTTTTGCAATTTTTTCTATTTCAGGCCCTCCCGGATAAGGTAGTCCTAACATTTTTGCACATTTATCAAAACTTTCCCCAAAACTGTCGTCCAAAGTTGTGCCTATTTCACAAATATCATCAATCCCGTTGAAATTAATTATTTTTGTGTGACCGCCGCTTACCAGTAAAACCATCATAGGCTTAACTTCTTCTTTTTCAATAAACAGTGAATAAATGTGCCCTATTAAATGATTAACGGGAATTATCGGCAAATCAAGAGCAATTGAGAGGGCTTTGGCCATCATTACCCCTTCTTGAAGCGTGACACTGAGCCCCGGCGCATTTGTTACCGCCACGGCTTTAAGTTTTGGAAAAAATTTTTTACATTCATTTAAAATTTTAGGAAGGGCCTCGGCATGAAGTCTGCTTGCAAATTCGGGTACAACGCCGCCGTAAACAGAATGCTCAAGTTCCTGTGATATTTTTTTATGAAACAGAAGTTTTTTACTTTCTATTTCAACAACAGCTATGCTGCTGTCGTCACAGCTGCTTTCAATTGCTAAAATCATATTTTTTCCCTTCAAATATTAAAAAACTTAAAGATTTTTTAAACAAAATAATGTATAATTGTATCATATCAAATAAGGAGGTAAAAAATGAAGATACTGTTAATTGAAGACGATGAAAAAATTGGGGAAAACATAAAAGAATATTTAAAAAAAGAAAATTTCAGGGTAGACTGGGCAAAAGACGGAGAAGAAGGTTATTACCTTGCACAAAACAATAAATACGATGTTTTAATTGTTGACTGGATGCTGCCTAAAATGAGTGGGATTGAGCTTATAAAAAAACTGAGGGAAAAAGACATTTTAACGCCGGCGCTAATTCTTACGGCAAAAAGCGATTTGGAGGATAAACTCGAAGGTCTCAGTGTGGCAGATGATTATTTGACAAAACCTTTTGATTTTGAAGAACTTGTTGCAAGAATTAAAGCGCTTTTCAGGAGAAGCAAAAATATAAAAGAAAATATTTTAAAAGTGGGTGATCTGGAACTGAACCCCGACACAAAAGAAGTAAGAAGAGGGGGGAAAAACATAGAACTTACCGCAAAACAGTTTGAGCTTTTAAAATATTTAATGATAAACAAGGGAAAAATTGTAACTCCTGAAATGATTGCCAATAATTTGTGGGAAATGGATGAAGAGATTAATTCAAATGTTATTAATGTCTATATTTCGCATTTAAGAAAAAAAATAGACAAAGACCATGAAAAAAAACTTATAAAAACATTCAGGGGAATGGGTTTTAAATTAAGTGATGAATAATCTCAGAAACGATCTGTTTATAAAATTTGCAGCGGTTGTTTTAATAATAATAGCCCTTTTTGAGGGGGCTTTAATTTTTGCACTTACCAAATCATTTAATATGCATTTAAAAGACAGGCTTGTTATAATAGCTTCGGAAATTGCAAATTCTAAAAAATATAATATAAATAATTTAATAGAACTTCAACACAAATACAAAATTTATCCACTGTTTGTAAAAATAACAACACTTTCCAAATCCGCCGAAAATTTAAAAAAATATGAGGGTTTTGAAGTAAAAACAATAAAAACACCGAGCGGAATAGAAAAAATGCTTATTTTTAATTATGTTAAAAACAATAAAATAATAAGCGTTAAAACAATTATTTCAGGAAACAGCGACAAAATAGAAATAGTAAGAACGATATCTCTTGCAATATCATTTTTTATTTATCTTATAGTTTTGCTCGTAGGATATAAATTTATAGATGCCATTGCAAAAAATATTGAAAACACAATCAAAAGATTAAAATTTTTCAATTCAAACGTCTCACATGAGCTAAAAACTCCTCTGACTATTATGAAAGGGGAAATTGAACTTGCTTTAAAAAAAGAAGAATGCAGCGAAAAACTTTTAAAATCTATATTAAATGAAATTAATTATATAAATGACATAACTGAAAAACTGCTGTTTTTAACCAAAAAAGATTTCACAAAAAAAGATTTCAAACAAACAGATTTGGAAGACATTATATTGGAATTATATGAAAAATATTCAAAAAGAATTTCTATAAATCTGGAAATAAGTGAAGATGATTTTCTTATAAACGGGGATAAAACTCTCCTTAAAATGGCAATTTCCAATTTAATTGAAAATTCCATAAAATATCATGCAAAACATATAAATTTAAAATTAAAGAAAATAAAAAATAAAATAAAACTCATTATAGAAGACGACGGAATAGGTATACCAAAAGAAAAGATACCGTTTATATTTGATGAATTTTACAGGGTGGATGAAAGCAGAAACAAAAAAATCAAAGGATTCGGACTTGGTCTTGCCATTGTAAAATCAATATTAAACCTGCACAGCGCCAAAATAAATGTTGAATCTGATATAAACAAAGGTGTAAAATTTACAATAGAATTTAACTCTATTTAAAAAAATATTGGTATAATATCGGTTAGAGAAGGAAAATGTAACCGTTCATTTCAAAATGAAATTAAGGCTATAGATGGAATATAATCATTACATTTTCCGCTGTTTATATTTATATTCCATCTGCAGCCTCCCAAAGGAGAGGCCATGTATATCTACACTGAAAAACTCCTTAAAATGGATGATATTGTCATAACAAACGATGTACAAATTATTTTTTCCACCATTGACAATGAAAAAATATTAAACTGGCTTTTAGAAAACCATTTTCCCAACAGTTTTATCGAAGATATGCAAAACGAAGACCAGTCAATAACATATGAAGAGACAGAAAAGTTTAAATTGATTATTATGAAATATATCAGATTCGATGAAGAAGAAAATTTACTCTACGATGATTCGAATGTGGTAATAATAAAAACAAAAAACAAGCTTTTCATTTTAGCACAGGAAAAAGAAATAGTTACGGAACTTGCAAAAAAATTTGAAAAAAAATATAAAAAATCTAATTCTTTTGAATATTTAATTTATATCACTATAGATATTTTGATAGACAACACAATTTTATTGGTTGACGTAATAGACGAAACCCTGGAAGATTTGGAAGATTCTATTTTTCACGAAGAAGTTGAAGAAGACGAACTTCAAAAAGATGTTTATTATGCAAGAAGAACTCTAAACAGAATTACAAAAGTTTCCATTCACGAAAGAGACATTATAAATAAAATTCACAATAAACTCGATGAGACTCATAAGCATATGCTTAAATATGAATTTATAGACCTAACGGAACATTTAAAATATTTAATCAACGAATCAAAAACCCTGCTTGAGAGAACCGGCTATCTCCTTAACCTTCATATGGGTATTCTCTCAACCCGTATGAACAAAGCCATGCAGCGCCTCGCCGCCATATCACTTATATTTTTACCGTTAACTTTTATTGTTGGAAATTACGGAATGAATTTTAAATATATGCCGGAACTTAACTGGAAATACGGATATTTTGCCACATGGATTATAAATATAAGCATTGCTGTCGGGATTTATATCTGGCTTAAAAGAAAAAAATGGATTTGATTTTAATAAAAATTAAATATTAAATAAAACATTTTTATATATACATTGTGCCTGTCACTTTTTATAAAAAAAGAGAAGAAAAAAGAAAAGAATTTTGTTTTTAACTTAAACTCCGGATTCTTCTCTTCTTTGTAAATAATCCCAATACTGATCCACGTTTTTTTGAATTTCTTCAATAACCCACCTGTTTTCAGGTTTGAATAGATGGGCGAATCTTCCCTGTTTGCCCAAATATTCTTCAACAGGAAGTTTTTGTTTTGGTCTGTAAGTAATTTTTAACCTGTATCCGTCTTCAATTTCATACAAAGGGAAAGCACAGGTTTCAACAGCCAAATCTGCAATTTCCACCGTGTCTTCCGGTTTAAATTTCCATTCAGTCGTACATGGGCTAAGCGCATTTATAAATGTAGGTCCCACAGTGGCAAGAGCTTTGGCGGCTTTGTTAGCCAAATCTTTCCAGTGTTTGCTTCCGGGAACAGCAGTTGCAACATAAGGACAGCCGTGTGCGGCCATTATCATTGTTAAATCCCTTTAGGGGTTGTTGAAGTATGCGCCCCGAGCGGAGTGGATGAACTTCTCTGTCCACCTGTGTTTGCATAATTTTCATTATCCAAACATACATAAAGGAAATCATGGCCTCTCTCAGTAGCACCGCTTAATGACTGAAAGCCTATATCATATGTCCCGCCGTCTCCTCCGAATGCAACAAATACGTTTCTGTCAGGATTATATGATCTGTTTTTTTGCTGAGAGCTTTATACATAGCTTCTGCCCCGCTTATTCCGGCAGCCGCATTTTCAAAACCGATATGAAGCCAGGAAACATCCCATGATGTATACGGATAAATCGCACTGCATACTTCAAGACATCCTGTGGCGGTTGAAACAACCAAATCGTCATCAGTTGCATTAACAACTTCTCTAACTATCATACTGTGGGCACATCCGGGACATAATCTGTGCCCGCCTTGAAATCTGTCAGGAGTACAAGCAAACTCTTTTAAATTACCAATATTTTTCATAAAAACTCCTTAATTAAAACTAAGCTCAGGACCTCTAAGGTTAATAAAACCTTGTAAGTCTGTAACTCTTTTTCCAGCTTTTGCATTTTTATCAGTTTCTCTAATTACTTCTAAAATATGACTGGCTGTTGTGTCTCTTCCGCCAAGCCCGTAAATATAATTGGTCATAACTGCATTTACTCCGTTTGCATTGAGCGCACCGGCCACTTCATTAAACAAAGCCCCCATCGCTCCCATAGGACAGTTTCTATCAAGTGCAGCAACAGCTTTTACATTTTTAAGTTTTTGGGCAATTTCATTATAAGGGAAAGGTCTGAAGGTTCTTGGCATAACAAGACCGGCTTTAATTCCTTCTTCCCTGGCCATGTCCACAGCAACCATTGCGGTTTCGTATGCACTGCCCATTACAATAAGAGCCACTTCCGCATCTTCTATTTTATAACTTTCAACCCTTTGGTATTTTCTGCCTGTCAGTTTTTCAAAAGCCTCGAACACTTCGTCTATAACTTTCGGTGATTCCATCAAAGCCTTATGCTGGGTGGCTTTATGTTCAAAATGCCACTCTTCTTCCGTCTGTGCACCGTGTGTTACAGGATTTTTTGTATCAAGCATTGGATTTACGGGAATATAATCACCTATAAAATTATAAGCAACTTCGTCTTGAAGCGGTTCAACCACCTGGGCGGTATGGGACACCAAAAATCCGTCCTGGTTTGTTGTAACAGGAAGTCTCACTCTTTTATCCTCCGCTATTTTAAAAGCACATAACGTCATATCATAAGCTTCCTGAGGGTTATTTGCAATCAGATGAATCCACCCAGCATCTCTTCCTAAATATAAATCACCATGGTCTCCGTGAATATTAAGCGGAGATGCTAATGCTCTATTTACAACAGTCATAACAATTGGAAGTCTCATACCACTTGCTTGATATAAGACTTCTGCCATTAATGCATAACCTTGGCTAGAAGTTGCTGTTGCAACTCTACCACCGGCAGCCGCAGCACCCACACATGCACTCATTGCCGAATGCTCACTTTCAACCATTACAAATTCACCGTCTACATATCCGTCTGCCAAAAAACTTCCGTAATTTTGAACAATCGGAGTTGAAGGGGTAATCGGATAGGCTGCTACAACATCGACCTGAGCCTGTCTTAGTGCATGGCTTGCGGCCGTATTTCCATCCCAAACTTCCTTAGCTTTTAATTCATATTTTTCTGCCATAACTATTCCTTTAATCTTTTTTAGGCCACTCTTGAAGAGCTTCTTGCGTTTGTGTAAATTCAGGAAACATTAAAAGAGATTTTATAGGAGTGGGGCACACTTCCACACAAACTCCGCATCCTTTGCATAAATTATAATTAATTCCAACAATTTTAGCCTGTTTTTTCCCTCTTTTGCTAACTACCTCTTCTACCTGAAAGCAGCTGTCCGGGCAGCTTACCCAGCAAAAATCACAGTCTATACATAAATCTCTGTTAAATACAGGTTTTTCAACCCTCCAGTCAGCCACTTTATAATTGTATGAATTGAATTTGCTTCTTATTTTTTTTCTGGGTCTTCAAAACTTGGAAGTACCGCTCCTGGTTGAATTTTGTCCCAGGTAGTCATCATTTCTTTTGGTGTTGCCATAATTTCTCCTTATTTTACTTCTTCGGCGGCTCTTTTCATAGCCTTTAAGTTACCGTCTATTATTTTTTGAGGGAATTTAGAAAGAATATCTTTCATTGAACTTAAAAAATCTTCAAACCCGATAATACCGCTGATTTTAATAAAAGCACCGAGCATAGGCGTATTTGGAATTGCTCTTCCTATCTCTTCTTGTGAAATTTTAATTGCGTCCACTGTATAGACTTTTTTACCCTGAAGATGTTTTGCAATATTTAATAAATCATCTTTGTCCATATGGGTAGTAACAATAAAAACAGTATCGTCTTTTGTGTTTTCCACAATTTCTTTTTGAAAGGCCAAAGACGGATCTATCACCAAAACATAATCAGGAACAATCATTTTTGAATGGTCTAAAATAGGTATGTCTGAAATTTTATCATATGCGCTCATAGGTGCCCCTCTTTTTTCCGCACCGTAAACAGAATAAGCCTGAACATATTTTCCAGTTCTTGCCATTACATCCGCAAGAGCCTTTGCTCCAGTTACCGCACCTTGTCCCGCACGTGAGTGCCATCTGATTTGTAGCATTGTTATCCTTTTTGTTTGTATTTTATACAATTTTTCTTAAAGTATTCTTAATATAGCATAAAATCTATCTTTTTTTACGTAATTAAATTTAAACATTTAGCAAATTTACAATTATGTTACTTTTTGTAATAATTTATTGTATAATAAATTTTTAGAAACCTCATATCAAGGAAAAGTATGAATATTTTAATTGCCGGAGCGGGAAAAGTCGGCTACAATTTAGCAAAAATACTTTCAACAAACCATAATATAATTATAGTTGATAAAAACGAAAAAGCTCTCAATTCAATAAAAGAATCTATTGATGTTATGACCATTCAGGGAGACATGAGAGAAGCAAACACTTTTTTACATATAGAAGACAAAATAGATTTTTATATAGCCGTAACAAACAATGATGAAATAAACTTAATTTCAACAATAGTTCTCACAGATATCTTAGAAACAGAAAACATTATTGTAAGACTTACAAACACTTCTTATATTGCAACAAATTTTCAAAAAAAACTTGATATAAACAGGGTGGTTTTCCCTTATAAACTTTCAGCCGCGGCGGTTGCAAAATTACTTGAATTTCCAAAAGCAAACAATATAAAAGAATTCCCTTTCAGCCAATGCGTACTTATTTCTTTTAGCGTAAAAAACCCTCAAATAACAAAAATCAGTGAAATAGAAGAGGATAACGTTAAAATAATAGGCGCAGAAAGAAATAATGAATTTATTTTTTTGGATGAAAATGATGAAATCAAAGAAAATGATTTGTTATATATCTTCGGAAATAAAGAAAAAATTAAAAAATACTTAAATTTAATTGACACTGTTTCTCCTGAAAATATTCAAAATACATTAATATACGGGGCAAATGAACTGGGAATAGAAATAGCGAAAATACTTTCAAATTTTGAAATGAATATAAAAATCTTGGAAAAAGACGAAGAACTGGCCCTAAAAGCCTCTGAAATTTTGGGAGAAAAAGTCAGTATAATAAATTCATCTTACGAAGATGAGGAAATGCTTTTAAACGAAGGGGTTCAATACAGCGATATTGCAATAACGGCTTCCGTAAAAGACGAATCAAACATTATAAAATCCCTTCAGGCAAGAAAACTCGGAATTAAAAAAATAATAACCATAAATAATAATTTAAATTATTACTCATTAATGCACTCTCTCAGGCTTTCAACGATAAGAGGGCCTAAAATAGCGGCTTTTTATGCCATTTTGGAAGAAATAGATTCAAGACTGCTGGTTTATGAAAGATTTTTCCTGGGCGCAAAAGGAAAAATCTTCATTAAACAGATTTATAACGAAAAAATTATTACACCCCCTAAAGAAAAAGCAAAAATTTTAATAATAAGAGAAGACAAAATTTATATATTAAAAGAAAGTTTTGAAATAAAATCAGGCGATATTGTAATGGAATTTAATTTTTCAGGAAACAAAAAATGGATAGAAACTCTTTAAAAAATATTCTCAAATTCCTCTCTCTTGTAGGAATGATAGTCATCGTATTTTTTTTAATACCCATGATTACAGGTTTTATATATCATGAGCATGATAAAAAATTTTTAATTTTTTTATTTTTATCTTTTGTAATTTTCGGAGCTATTTTATATTTTTTAAGAAATCATAAAATGAAAATGAAAATCAAAGAAGCAATATTAAGTGTAAATTTAGTTTGGCTGATGCTTGGCACCCTGGGGGCAATACCGTTAATGATGGGAACTCACGTCAGTTTTATAGACGGATTTTTTGAGGCAATAAGCGGTTTTACAACAACAGGGGCCACAATATATTCAAATATAGAGGCATTGCCAAAATATATATTAATGCTAAGAAGCACTATGCACTGGATAGGCGGTATGGGTATTATTGTTTTGGGCGTCGGACTGCTTTCATTTATAAATCCTACCGGTTCCCTTGCTCTTTTTCAATCCGAATCCACCGGCATAACGGCAGAAAAAATAACCCCAAAGCTAAAACATACGGCTCTAAAATTATGGGGCGTTTACGCACTTTTAACACTGATTGATATGATTTTACTTAAAATAGAGGGAATGAGCTTTTTTGATGCCATAAACCACGCATTCGCCACCCTCTCAACAGGAGGATTTTCAACCAAAAGTTCATCTTTGGGATATTGGAACAACAATTATTTTATTTTGTGGACTACTACATTTTTTATGTTTCTTTCCGGAATGAACTTTTTAGCCCATATAAAACTGCTTAATAAAGATTTTTCAGGTTATAAATCCGAAGAGGTAATGTGGTATACACTGATATTTTTTGTATTGGCGACAGTATTAACATTGGTTCATTATTTCACATCACACGATTCATTTTTCTTCTCTCTCACACACTCGTTTTTCACTATTTCATCTATTCTTACAACCACAGGTTTTGCAACACTGGATTATTCCACATGGGGGCAGGCGGCAATAGCAATTGTGTTTCTTGCAATGCTAATCGGGGGAAATACAGGTTCAACCGCCGGGGGTATTAAAACAATACGATTTGTTGTTATGTTTAAAAATTTAAAACATCAAATAAGAAAAATACTTCATCCCAATGTTGTATGCTCCGTAAAAATAGACAATAACAAACTCTCCTGCGACACTGTAAACAACGTCAGTGCATTTATATTTTTATATATTCTTACGGTAGCGGTAATTGCTTTATATTTATTTGCAAACGGATATGACACAATGACTTCTTTAAGCGCCACAATAGCATGTGTCGGTAATATAGGTCCGGGGTTCGGACATGTGGGGCCGGCGGATAATTTTGCTTTTTTTACCCAGCCTCAAAAATTTATTTTGGCAATAGGCATGATTATAGGAAGATTGGAATTTTTTACTGTTTTAATGCTTCTAAGCCGAGAATTTTGGAAAAAATTTTAAAATTTTTCTATAAATTCCACAGCTTCCAAAACATTTTCTTCTATAATTTCGGCGCAGTTTTTCAAATTTTCTTCATATTCCCACTTTACACCAACAGCTTTAATTCCGGCTTCTTTGGCACTTAAAATATCCATACAGGTATCACCTATCATCCATCCATTTTCTTTATGGGCATTCATTAAATAAAGTGCTTTTAAAATTGGCTCAGGATGAGGTTTCGGATTAATTACATCCTCTCTTCCGATTAATACTTCAAAAAATTTTGTAAGATTAAAATAATCCAGCAGTTCTTTTGAATATTTTGCCGTTTTTGTAGTTACAATTCCAAGTCTTGCAAATTCTTTTGCCTTGTTTAGAGCTTCTTTTGTAAACGGTAAAAGTTTTGTTTTTTTAGTAGAAATTTTTCTGTAATGCATTTTATACGTATTTACATATTCATCCACATTTTCATCTATTCCAAGTTTAAAAAACATAATCTCAAGCGGAAGGCCTATAAGTTTTTTTACATTTTCGTCACCAGGATAAGGCTTATTGTATTTTTCAAAAGTAACCTTAAATCCTTCCAAAATAGCCTCTGTTGAATTTATAAGCGTCCCGTCCAAATCAAAAAGAATTACTCTCACACCATTCCCTTACCTCTTTTTTAATTTCGAATATTTCATCAATATTATTTGTTTTTATATTTTCAAATTTTTCAATTGCTTTTAAAATAATTTTACTGATATCCAAAAAGCCTATCTCTTCTTTTAAAAATTTATCTATTGCAAATTCGTTTGCCGTATTTATAACGATTCCCAAATCTGAATTATTCAGCAAAATTTCTTTAATTTCCCAGACAGGATAACGACCGGAATCTATTTTTCTAAATTCCAAATTTCCGACATCCAACAAATTTACATGCTCTAAAATTTCTTCTTTTACCTCATTTAATATGGCAAAAGAAATAGGAAGCTTCATATCTGTTTTTGAAATATGGGCGGTTGTACTGCCATCCATCCATTCCACCAATGCGTGAATAACGGATTTTGTTTCTATAAAAGCGTCAATATTACTGGTATTAAAAAGCCATTTGGCTTCAAGAAGTTCAAAAAGTTTATTTACCATTGTGGCAGAATCAATAGTAATTTTTTTACCCATAGACCAATTTGGATGTTTTAACACATCTTTAAGTTTTGCTTCTTTTATTTTCCCTATCGGCCAATCCCTTAAAGCTCCGCCGCTTGCCGTAATATAAAGTTTCCTAAATTTTTCACTTTCTAAGTTTCCATTCAATAAATACCAGATTCCGAAATGTTCACTGTCAATAGGGGTTATCTTATTTATATCTATAAATTTACCGGCAATTACAAGCGATTCTTTATTGGCTAAAGCAATTTTTTTATTTAGCTCCCCCGCTTTTAAAGTGGGTTTAAGCCCGGATTCACCAACAATAGCGTTTACAACCAAATTACTTTTACATTTTTCCAGCATATCCAAAATAGCATTTTCACCGTATAAAATATTTTTAAAATCTACTTTTTCTGCTGTGGCTTTATCTTTTACCACTACAAATTCGGGCTTAAATTTTTTAATCTGTTTGTTTAAAAGTTTATAATTATTTCCCGCAACCAGCATTTCAACAGGAATATTAAATCTTTCGGCAACTTTTAATGTATTTACGCCGATACTCCCGGTTGAACCCAAAACTATCATTATATTCCCAACATTACAAGCATCACAGGAGCGGCAAACAGATAACTGTCTATTCTGTCAAGCACACCTCCGTGACCCGGCAGTATATTTCCGCTGTCTTTTACCCCCGCCCTTCTTTTTAGATAACTTTCAAACAAATCTCCAAATACACTTACAATACTGACAACAAAAGAAACCCCAAAAGCTATTAAAACAGGATAATAAAAACCTCCGATTATTCCACCTGCCAGAGCGCCGCCGATAACTCCGCCTATTACTCCCTCCCAGGATTTATTGGGTGATGTATGGCAAAATCCGTTTTTAAAAAATTTTTTTGCAAAATTTTTACCTACAAAATATGCAAAACTGTCCGTCAGTGCCACAATTACTATAAGCCATATAACTGTATTCATTCCGTATCTGAAATAAAGAGAGTAAAAAAACATTAAAGGCAAAAACGGATAAACAAAAGGCGCCACCAGATTAATTTCTTTTTGTAAATACGCCACATAAGAAGCTATTATAATAACACCGAAAATTCCTGCAAAAAAAGGATTTATAAAAGAAAAAAGAAGCGATATTCCAAGTATCAGATAAATTTTTTCGTCTAAATCAACATTAAATAACCTGCTCGCTTCATAAAATCCTATTATTGTAATAACTGCAAATAAAAACCCGGTTAAATAATAATTATCAATTACCGCCACTATTGCCAAAACCGCTAAAATTCCAACCGCCGTTATAATTCTTTCTTTCACTTTATACCTTTAATTTAATTCTCCATTTTCACAACTCACCACTCGCTACTCACCATTTTCACTATTTTCACCTATGCTTTTATATCAATATGCCTTGTGGCTTCTTTTTTAACCTCTTCTTTTTCACCCTCATCAGGCACTATTTTTTCAATTTCTTCCACAGGTCTCACCTCTTCTACTTTTCTCTCTTTTTCCGCAGAGGCCAATTTTTGCAACTCTTTAGAAACAACTTCTCTTGCCATTATATCAGATGCGATGATTGAAGGGACATGCTGGTTTTGGTTAATTAATGTAATCTGGCCAATTAAACTCATAATTTCACCTTTATAGAAGAATATTTTCCATATTCAACATTTGCCTTGTCTTTAATTTTTACAAATTTTCTTTTAGTATAATCGACAATTCCCTCATCTTTATTAGAAAAAGCTACGGCAAGTTTTGCCCCTTCATTTAATATTTTTTCATCAATTTTTAATTTATTGTTTTTAATAATCACATGGGCGCCCGGATAGTTTTTTATATGCATCCAGATATCGTTTGCATTTGAAATTTTAAGAAGTTTAATATTGCCTTTTTCATTTTTACCAACCATTATCAGATAATCGTCAAACATAAATTTTGCTATGTTTTCGTCCTCTTTTTTTTCTTTTCTGTTAGGCTGGTATTTTTTCAGTGAGCTTAAATCTTTTGCATTTTCCACAAGTTTTTTATAATTTTGCAAAAATTGAAGCTGTGAAGTTAAAAAACCTTTTTCTATATCAATATTTTCAGCCTTTTTTTTAGCTTTTTTCGAAAGTCTGTAATAATAATTTCCTATCTGGTTTATATTTTTAAGCTCCGGCAGAGGCACAGTTGTTTCATTCCCTTCAAAATCATATGTTTTAAGCTCTTTTTCAAAAGGTTTAATCAAGTGTAAATTTGCCATAGCGACATCCGCATATTTTCTATAGGTTTGGCTTTTTTTATCCAGTTCTTCAATATCCGGCAGTTTTTTTATTTTTTTTTCAATCTCTTTTATCTTTTTATTAATTCTGTTTAATATGACTTTTTTGGTTTCATTCACTTTTTTTTCATATTTTTTTTCAAAAAGTTTTTTTGTATAATTTTCCAAATCATCAATTTCAAACTCTTTTTCTTTTATCTCCCTCGGTGGCAGTTCTTCAAGTTTAACCCCTGGTTTTACAATTCTGCTTGATTGGCTTTCGCTGATATGTCTTAGTGATTCTATAACTTCATCAAATTCATTTAAAATTATTGCATTTGTATAACGGCCGGTAAATTCAAATCTTATTTTTACAATCTCTTTTTTAAAATTATTATTATTTTTTGCTGTAACTGTTAATATTCTCTCATTACATTTTACACCAAGTATTTTGGCTTTTGTAAATTTTTTTTCCAATACTATATCAAAAGGCGCTTTAAACTTTTTAACCAGAGGATAATCAATATTTATATAAATATCGCTGTTTCCTTTTGTCAGATCAAAATAAAACCTGTCTTTGTCAAACTGCATTAAAATCAGATTTTCATCAATTCTGAAGACTTTTTTTATAATTTTATAATTTTTAAGTTTCTCGGCAATTTTTTTTAAAACAAACGCTTTCAATTATTTTCCTTCACTTTACACTTTATATCATGGCCGCTTTTCAAGCAGCCAGATGAGCAAAGCTCATTTTTAACTTTTCACTTTTTGGCTGTTTCTATAAATTTCCTAACTTTTCGTTTATCTTTCTTGCCGGGAGCGCTTTCAACCCCACTGCTTACATCCACACCGTAAAATCCGTAACTTCCTATTTCAAAAACATTCTCAGGAGTAAGACCACCGGCTAAAATAATTTTTGAATTCTCTTTTGTTTCAAACCATTCAAGCGCCAATCTTTTCCCGCTTCCCCCAAATTCAGGGACATATGCATCCACAATTCTGTATTCGCCGGCATATTTATCAATATCTTTTTTTTCTTTTGCCCTCACAACCTTTAAATATTTACAGTTCAGTTTTTTAAAAAAACTTTTGTCAGCTTCAAAATGAATCTGTGCAATATCCGCTTTTGTATAAGCCATTACCTCATTTACAAATTCCGGCGCCACTTTTACAAACAAAACTGCTTTTACCACAAAAGGAGGAAGTTTTTCAATTATTTTTTTAATCTCAACCGGGCTTATAAACCTCGGGGATTTTTCATATGTTACAAATCCAAGGGCATCAGCTCCGGCATCGCAGGAAATTTTAGCATCTTCCCAGTTTGTAATACCGCAGATTTTTACCCTCATTTACACCCTTAAACTTTCGATCGCTTTTTTGTAATCACCGCTTTTAAAAACATAACTTCCCGCCACCAAAATGTCGGCACCCGCTTCAAGAAGCGCTTTTGCGTTTTTACCATTCACCCCTCCGTCTATTTCTATCAAAAGAGACGGATTTCTTTTAACAGAGAGTTCTCTTAATTCCTCTGTTTTTCTTAAAGTGGACGTAATAAACTTCTGCCCTCCGAATCCCGGATTCACACTCATTAAAAGCACCATGTCAACATCTTCAATTATATAATCAAGCAAACACACAGGAGTTGCCGGATTAAGTACAACTGCCGGACGGATATTTTCTTTTCTTATTTTTTGAATAACCCTGTTTATATGTTTTTCCTCTTCTACATGAAAACTTATAAATTCCGGCTCCAAATGTTTATACATATCTACAAAAAAAGGAATATTTTCAACCATAAAATGTATATCAAGCGGCACGCTCGCAGTCTTTTTTACCGCTTCAATTATCATAGGTCCCATCGTCATATTCGGTACAAAATGCCCGTCCATTATATCGCAGTGAATATAATCTGCGCCCGCTTCGCATACCGCCTTTACCTCATCAGCTAATCTGCCAAAATCTGCACTTAAAATACTTGGTGCAACTTTCATTTACAATACCTCCTGTTTATACAATTATAAATATCTATTCTTCTGTCCCTGAAAAACGGCCATATTTTTCTAACTTCTTTTGCAGCTTTTAAATCTATTTTGGCTTCAATTATCTCTTCATTCATACCGCCTCTTACAATTTCTTCTCCCTGAGGCCCGAAAACAAAACTGTTTCCCCAAAACTCTATTCCCCCGAGCACACCGCTTTCATCTTTTTCCTCTCCCACCCTGTTTACCGCAGCCACATAAACCCCGTTTGCAACAGCGTGACCTCTCTGCACGCTTTTCCATGCATTTTTCATTTTTTCTTTTTCTTCAATTGTATTTTCTTTTTCACAAAGCTCATCAACTCTATCTTCTGGACACAAAAGCCAGCCTATTGCCGTTGGATAAATCAATATTTCAGCTCCTTTAAGTGCCATAATCCTTGCAGCTTCTGGATACCACTGATCCCAACAAACTAATACCCCAAGTCTTCCAACACTGGTATCAATTGGCTCTATTGAATCACCTGGAGTAAAATAAAATTTTTCATAAAATCCAGGGTCGTCCGGAATATGTGTTTTTCTGTATTTCCCGGCAAGTTTTCCCCTGTCAAAAACAACGGAAGTGTTATAATAAATTCCGTCCATCACTTTTTCAAACAAACTTGTTACCAAAACCCTGTCTTCTTTTTTACTCACATCAGCCCAGAATTTAACATCCTCTTCAAAACTCTCTGCCAAATCAAAATATTTTGTATCCTCGCTTTTACAGAAATATTCGCTCTGATGCAGCTCCGGCAAAATAACAAGCTCTCCGTTTGATTTTTTTATCATTTCAACAGTATGATTAATTGTAGCTTCTATAGTCCCCTTGAAAGACTGCTGGATAAGAGAGATTTTCATTATAAACCTTTGACAAAATTATTACATATAGAAAATTATATCAAATTATTTTTTAAAAATGTTATAATTTGAAAAAAGGAGGATGATGGCAAACCTTTTAATAATCGGAGCCGGCGGAGTCGGAAGGGTCTCGGCATTTAAAGCGGCGAAAAACAAAAACACATTTAAAAATATAGTTTTAGCAAGTAGAACTAAATCTAAATGTGATGCCATTTCTAAAGATATAAAAGAAAAACTTGGAATTGAAATTAAAACCTATGCACTTGATGCAAATAAAAAAGAGAATGTAGTTGATTTAATAAAAAAAGAAAATATAGATATTGTCTGCCATGTGGCGCTTCCTTATCAAAACCTGCCTATTATGCATGCATGCATTGAAACAGGTGCGGCTTATCTTGATACAGCTCTCGCGGAAACAGAAGATAATCCCGACACTTATTATGATTTGCAATGGGCATTAGATGAAGATTTTAAAAAAGCCCGCACTATGGCACTTCTTGGATGTGGGTTTGACCCGGGAGTTACTTCTATAATGGTTAAATATGCGGCTGATTACCTGCTGGATGAATTGAAAGAAATTGAAATATATGACTGTAATTTCGGAAGCCACGGAAGGGCATTTGCCACAAATTTTGACCCTGAAATAAATCTTAGAGAGCTCAACCTGCCTGGTAAATACTGGGAAAATGGAAAATGGCATACAACAAAACCGTTTGAAATACAGACTAAACACAATTATCCGGAATGCGGGGAGGCTACAAGCATTTTAATATGGCACGAAGAGCTTGAGAGTATTGTAAAACATTTCCCAAATTTAAAGAGTGCAAAATTTTATATGTGTTTCAGCAACCGGTATTTATATCATTTTAATGCTTTAAAAAATATAGGGATGTTCAGTATTGAACCTATTGAAATTTGTGAAGGCTGCAGCATTTCACCTCTTCAATTCCTGGCAAAAGTACTGCCTGACCCACAGGAGCTTGTTACAAACTACAAAGGTAAAACAAATATAGGCGTAATTGTAAGAGGTAAAAAAGATGGAACTAATAAAGAATACTATATCTACAACATCTGTGACCATGAAAAGGCAATTGAAGAAACGGGAGCTCACTGCGTAAGCTATACAACAGGTGTACCGGCAATTATAGGCTGTAAATTGATGGCTAAAAAAATCTGGTGGGAAGAAGGCGTTAAAAACGTGGAAGAATTTGATGCTTTAGCCTTCTTTGAAGAAATGGAACGGGAGGGACTTCCAATTAAAATTAAGGAGATGAAATGATTGATGTAAAAAATCTAAAATTAGAAGAAAAACTTTTTTTAATGGAAGAAATTTTAAATTCTTTAGAAAAAGTTGATTCCCCTTTATGGCATAAAGATATATTAAACAGTAGAAAAGATTTTAAAAATAAAAAAAGTTATACAATACAAGAAATAAAAAATGAGTTTTCAAGTAAAAATATCTGAATATGCTAAAGATGATTTAAAAATATTTAAAGGACAGAAAATGAGCAATTTATTAATTATCGGAGCCGGTGGAGTCGGCAGGGTTGCCACTTTTAAAGCCTCAATGAATGACCATATTTTTAAAAACATTGTGTTGGCAAGCCGTACAAAAAACAAATGTGACGCTATAGCAAAAGATATTCAAAAAAGACTTGGAGTTGAAGTAAAAACGGCTGAAATTGATGCAATGGATGTAGATGCAACTGCAAAACTAATTAAAGAAACAAACAGTGATATTGTCTTAAACGTTGCGCTTCCTTATCAGGATTTGGCGATAATGGATGCATGTTTAAAAGCCGGAGCGCATTATGTGGATACTGCAAATTATGAACACCCGGAAAAGGCTAAATTTGAATATAAACTTCAATGGGCAAAAGATAATGATTTTAAGGGAAAAAATTTAATGGCGCTTCTTGGCAGCGGTTTTGACCCTGGAGTTACAAATGTATTTACAGCATTTGCGACGCAGGAACTTTTGGACGAAATTGAATATCTTGATATACTTGACTGCAACGCGGGAGACCACGGATATCCATTTGCCACAAATTTCAATCCTGAAATTAATATCCGCGAAATTACACAAAAAGGAAAATATTACGAAAACGGAGAATGGAGAGAGATTGAGCCGATGAGCGTTAATTTTAAATGGAATTATAGGGGAGTCGGGGAATTTCCAAGTTATCTTTTATATCACGAAGAGCTTGAAAGCCTTACTAAAAATTTCCCTTCAATTAAAAGAGCAAGATTTTTTATGACTTTTTCTGATAAATATCTTTGGCATTTAAAAGCGCTTCAAAATGTCGGAATGACAAACATAGAACCTATTGAAGTATGCAAAGGGTGCAAAATTTCACCAATGGAATTTTTAAAAAAAGTACTTCCAGACCCAGCAAGCCTGGGCCCAAGAACAAAAGGTCAGACTCATATAGGAGTTGTCGTAACAGGATATAAAGACGGTAAAAAGAAAAGATACTATATCTACAACATCTGCGACCATCAGTGTGCATTCAGGGAAGTCGGAGCTCAGTGTGTAAGCTATACAACTGGGGTTCCTGCAATGATTGGGGCTAAAATGATTGCCACTAAAAAATGGTTTAGTGAGGGAGTAAAAAATATGGAGGAATTTCCGGCAAGAGCTTTTATGTATGAACTGAATAAAAACGGACTTCCTTGGTTTGTTGAGGAACTGCCGAGTGAAGGACTTCCGATTGACGAAATATAATTTTAAAAATTTTCTCCTTTTTGCCCTTTTAATTACACTTTACAGACTTTTTGTTTTATATCATGTAAATATTGATTTGCATGTGGATGAGGCGTATTACTGGGGATGGTCAAAGCATCTTTCTTTTGGATACTATTCAAAACCCCCTATGATTGCATGGGTTATTCATTTAGCTTCCATGATTTGCGGAGATAATGAAATATGCATAAAACTACCTTCTTTAATTTTGTATTTACTAACTTCAATTAATATTTTTTTTATTGCAAAAAATCTTTTTAATGAAAAAACGGCCTTTTTTTCCGCACTTACTTTTATTACAACACCTTTGGTTTCTTTTTATTCCATGGCAATTACAACAGACAGCGTACTTTTATTTTTTTATTCATTAACTTTATATTTTTTTATAAAAGCTATAAAAGAAGATAAACTGTTTTATTGGATAATTGCGGGAATTGCCGGAGGTTTAGGGCTTCTCAGCAAATATAATATGATTTTATTTATACTAAGTGTTGTAATATATATCTTTTTGTGCAAAAAGAAAGAATTTAAAAAGAAAAATTTATATATAGCAATGATTATTGCGGCAGCCATTTATCTTCCAAATTTAATATGGAATTATCATCATAATTTTATAACATTTGATCATATAGAAGATATAAGCGAAATAGACAGAAAACTTTTTCATCCAAAACATCTGTTAAATTTTATTTTAACTCAGTTTGGTGTTTTTGGTCCAGTATTTTTTGGAGTTTTACTTTATCTCTTAATAAAACCATATTTTAAAAACTGCAAATATAAACTTTTATACTCTTTTGCATTTGTATTTTTAGGAGTGATTTCCCTGCAGGCATTCTTAACAAGGGCTTTTGCAAACTGGGCAAGCGCTACATATATTGCCGGCACTGTTTTAGTAATAGCTTATTTAATTGAAAAAAATAAAATAAATCTTATAAAAACAGGAATTGCCATAAATTTATTAGCTGCTATTTTATTTTATCATTATCATGATATTACAAAAGCTTTACATATTACACTTACTTCAAAAACCGACCCTTTTAAAAGAGTTTTGGGATGGAGGGAGGTTGCTGATAGATTAAAACCGATAATCCAAAAATATCATTATCCCCTTATGTTTGATGACAGGGTGATTATGGCTGAAATGATTTATTATTTAAAGCCAAATGCGTTTAACTCTGTAATGTTTAATCCTTCACATAAAATCGAAAATCAATATGATATGGATACAAAACTAAAAACAGGGAAAAACTATATTTATGTTACAAAAGAAAATCATGCTAAAAAATATTTTAAAAACTCAAAATTAATTGCTATAATAAACGCGCCTTTATATAAAGACTTTAACAGGACATATAAAGTATTTTTTATGAAGAATTTTAAAGGATATTGAGCTATTTATACTAAAAGTTATTGACTTATCTTAAAATAAGTTATATAATTATAAAAATTTTAAGGAGGGAGAAATGTTTTTAAACAGAATTGACAAAGAAAATCTTAAAGAGTTTAGTACTCTTTCAATTATCTCAGGTATTTTAATGGTAATTGCGGGCATTCTTGCAATAGCAAAACCGGTTGCCGGAAGTCTGGCTTTTGTAATATTCTTAGGGGCTTTGTTTTTAGCCGCGGGACTGGTTCAGTTATATACCACATTTAAGGCTCATACAAAAAGTTTAAGTGCTTGGTTTAAAGCTTTGATGCTTTTAATTACGGGTATTTTACTTGTAATCTGGCCTGGAAGCGGTGTAGCAGCAGTTGCAATACTTTTTGCGGCATATTTTTTCTTTGACGCATTTGCGAGTTTCGGTATAGCCCTTGATTTAAAACCTTTAAGCGGTTGGTGGCTCTCTTTGCTAAACGGGGCACTCAGTTTCATTTTAGGAATTATTTTAGTGATAGGATGGCCTTTTAGTTCATTTTTTACAGTGGGGATAATCGTTGGGGTCAGTTTTTTAATGGATGGGATTGTTCTCATATATCTCGGATGGCTGGCTAAAAAAGGGGCTTATGACGAAAAATAATTCGTCTTTGCCCAAAATTTAATCTTTATAGATTCTTTCTCCGATTTCCCTGTATCTTTGATAATAATATTTTACAAATTCATCCGCTTTTTTATTTATCGGATAATAATTTTTATCTTTATAAACAATTTTATCCAAAAATTCTTTTGCATCTTTTTTTTCAATATAATGATTTGCCAAATCCAGATAGGTATCTTTATACCAAACTTTAAGTTTTTCATAATTTTCATAATTATATTCCAGATTCTTACCGTTAAATTTAATTACTTCATTTTCAAAAAGCCCGGTTAAATGAATAAGCCCTTCAATATAATAAGGCAGTACGTCGTCAACTTCCATCCAGGAAATTAATCCAACAGCCCTTTTTATTGTATCTTCCAATACGGATTCAATCAATTCCTTTTCTTCATTTTCAAAAAACGCCATCAGTCCGCCTGTTGTTGCTTTAAATTCCTCTACATTTTTAAACATGCCGCTTTTATTCATTTTAGCTTCGCTCTCTTCATCCACCCATAAAATATGCCCGAACTCATGGCCTATTGTTGTAATGTCATAAACTTTTACAAATTTTTCTTTATCTTCTAAGTTTTTATAAAACTTATCCATAAATTCTTTACCTAAAATTTCATAACTGAGAAGCATTTTTGGTCTTGCTTTTATATCTTCATAAACCTTATCCACAAAAGCAAATATTTTTTTACCTTTTTCACGACTTACACCCTCATCATTTGGTACAACCTGGGCTGAAAAAAGCCCGTTAAACTCAGCTCCGTAAAAAAGAGCGGGGGTTGAAATGAAAAGCTTAGTTCTTTCAATATTTTTTAAAGCATTTTCTAAAAGATTTTCATCAGTGCACTGTTTTTTATACATTTTAACAATATTATCTTTTACACTGCTTTTAACATTCGGGTTTTGAATCCTTACATCAAGCTCAAGTGCCACGGCTTTACGGAATTTATCCTCATAATATTCAAGCGGATGGCCTACCTGAATCGGGGAATCTATATCCATCCAGATTCTGTCCACATTTGCCCATCTTTTAATAAGTTCTTTTTTATTTTTTTCGAGAAGCGCCGTTTTTAAGGCATTAAAATACAAAATCCATTCGGCTTTTTTTTCATTTTCCAGCTTTTCAAGAGCTAAAATAAGTCCGTCTATCGCCCTGACAGCTTCATTTACTTCCTCTTCAAAAACCTCTGCGTATGTTTTTACCACATATCCGTTTTGGGTTTTTACCAAAACACTGTAACTTCTGTCCGCCGCTTTTTTATCCATTAAATCATTTTCCAATAAATAAGCCATTACTTTTGCCTCGTCGCCCGCAAATTCCAAAGACAGCTCTTCATTAACTGTATGAATAATATGTTTTGTCCATTTTGGCTGACATGCAGAAAAAGCAATGCCTATTTTATGCACCCCTCTTAAAAGTTCGGTATAAAAAGGCCCTATAAAAGGTGAAAGTTCGTTTATAAGTTTTTCATGCTCTTTTATCCAGAAATTTTTGGTAAGTTCGTATAAATCAAGCTGAATTTCCTTTATTTCCGATTCATTCAATTTTGCTTTTTTTAAAAGATTTATAAGAGAATCTTCCCTTAAATGAAAAAATCTTTTTTTAAGGGCGGTTAAATTGTCTTCATTTATTTCCAGGTTCAGTGTTTTTAATATCTCTTCAAACAATGCCCTTATATCATCCGGGCATTTTTTAAAATATTTATTTATTTTTTCATCTCTTTTTCTCACAATTTCATAAGCCTTATTTAAAAACATATTTTTCCTTTTAATTATTTGTCCTTTTCAATAATTCCAGGATAATTGATAATACCCTGTGCTAAATGGGGAACATCTATATTAAACTTTTGTTTTAAATAATTTTGAAGATAAGAAGTTCTGTTCCCGCTTCTGCAATAAATTATAAAATCTTTTTTATTTTTTATTAAATCATTCCATATTTTCATATCATTTTGAAAATTTGTAATAGGAAGCAGTCTGTCGACACCTTTTATTTTTGCCTCTTTGTATTCAAACGGCTCTCTAATATCAATAAGTTCAAAATCTATTAATTTATTTTTTCTGGCGTTTAACAATTCAACCAGTTCATCTCCCAAAATCTGGGTTTTTTTTAAAATATTTTTATTTTTCATCCATTCCCTTTTTAATTTCTTCACATTTTTCCGGATTACAATAAATTCCGCAATGACAGCACCCTTCCGCTACCTCGTGGTCAATTGCAGGTTTACAAGGACAGATTCTGTCTTCTTTATCACCCATCGGGATAAAACAAGGGCAGTATCTCTTTCCAAACATCAGTTTATTTCTTGTAAGACCCTTAACAACGGCATCATAAACTTCTTTATCCGGAGTTATACACCATCCGAACTGTTTTACAACTTTTTTAACAAATTTTTTTGTTTTTTCCTCTTCAGTTTTAAATTCTTCGCTGTTCATATCAACATTATCTCTTTTTGGTTTAAGCATAAACCCTCCTTTTTTGCTTGATTTTATCAAATTAAAAAAAAATGTCAAAAAAGATATAATTCATCTTAATTTAATATTTTCTTTACACCAATTGATTAAAATTTAATCAGTTTAAAGAATAAACTATTATAAAAAAATTGTTACACTTTCAATGTAAAAAATAAAGGAGGAGCTATGAAAAAAATTGAAGCAATTGTAAAGCCTTTTAAATTAGATGAAATTAAAGAGGCTTTGGTTGAGGCTGAAATTACAGGTATAACTGTAAGTGAAGTAAAGGGTCACGGCAGACAGCACGGCCACACTGAATTATACAGAGGTGCGGAATATGTTGTCGATTTTTTGCCGAAAATAAAACTTGAAATTTTTGTAAATGACGATTTTCTGGAAAAAACGGTTGAAATTATTCAAACCCATGCAAGAACAGGAAAAATCGGAGATGGAAAAATATTTATCCTGCCTGTGGAAGATGCTATAAGAATAAGAACAGGGGAAAGGGGAAGCGATGCTGTTTAGAATATTATCTATTTTGGGGCTGGCAAGCCTGGCTTTTGCGGGTGAGCCTACACTTGATTCTGGAAATACATCATGGATGATGACGGCAACTGCGCTTGTTATGATAATGACACCGGCAGGGCTTGCACTGTTTTACGCAGGTATGACAAGAGCTAAAAATGCATTAAACACAACAATGATGGTCTTTACAGCTTATGCCCTGGCAACGGTAGTCTGGGTGTTTTGGGCATATTCTCTGGCTTTTGGGGACGATGTCGCAGGAATTATCGGTAGTTTAAAACATATATTCCTTAACGGAATAGGATATAACGATTTGGAAAGCAGCGGTTATCCGAGTTATGTGTTTGTTGCGTTCCAGGGAACTTTTGCCGCAATTACAGTGGCAATTGCAAGCGGTAGTATAATTGAAAGAACTAAATTTTCAACATGGCTGGTGTTTGTAATTCTTTGGGGAACATTTGTTTATGCTCCTATTGCCCATATGGTATGGGGAGGAGGATTTTTATATAACGCAGGTGCACTTGATTTTGCCGGTGGAACAGTCGTTCATATGAACGGAGGTCTTGCAGGGCTTGTTGCAGCTATTATGATAGGTAAAAGAAAAGGTTATCCTAAAACTCAAATGATGCCAAGCAGTATTATTTTAACAGCACTCGGCGCATCTTTACTTTGGTTCGGATGGTTCGGATTCAATGCCGGAAGTGAATTCGCAGCCGACGGAGTTGCTGGAAGCGCATTTTTGATGACAAACTTTGCAGCGGCAGCAGCAGCAGTTACATGGATTATTTTAGATTACATCAAATTTGGTAAACCTACATTACTTGGTGCAGCTTCCGGTGCGGTCGCAGGACTTGTTGCAATTACACCGGCTGCCGGATTTGTCGGTGTAATAGGTGCTTTGATAATAGGTATAGGCGGAAGCGTATTTGGATTTTTCGGTGTAACAGTACTTAAAAAAATATTTAAATACGATGATTCACTTGATGCATTCGGTGTTCACTTTATCGCAGGTCTTTGGGGTGCACTTGCAACAGGACTGTTTGCTCTTAAAGATTTGGCATGGGCAGGAAGTCCTTTGCATGATCACGGAGACAGATTGGGACAGATGATAGTACAATTGGAATCAGTTGCTGTAACTATTATTTTCACAGCCATAATGACAGCAATTGTTTTAAAAGTATCAAGTCTTCTTACAGGGGGAGCCAGAGTCAGTGAAGAAGCAGAAGTTGAAGGTCTTGACGCTACAATCCACGGAGAAAAAGGTTTTAACTTATAATTAACCCCAAAAAACCTATCGGTTTTTCGGGGACCCCTGTATTTATCTATCTTTTATTTTGTAAAAAGGCAACTTATGAATGAGTTAATTGAAATTTACAACAATAATAAAGAAAACATAAAATCATTTTTGAAAAACACTGTCGAAAATTTCAATTCCTTGATAAAATTCGAAAAAGATAATTTCGAAGAACTGTTTGATTTATTTAAATCTTTGGAATTGGTTTATGTTGTCGATACAAGCAATAAAATTCAAATTTCACCAAATTATTACAGAAACAGAACTGACAATTCTCAAAAAAAACATAAAAAGAGATTACCTTTTGGAAAAATTTGAAAATACCGATTTTGCCATTTCTGAAGCCTATAAAAGTTCTGCAAGCGGAAATTTATGTATTACATTAATAAAAAAAGAAAACGATAAATTCATTTTTTTGGATTTTAATATCAAAAAACTGCTTGAGAGATTCAAACTGCTTGAAATTCACCCTTTTTTTGACAGGCTTACATCGTCTTTTTATTTTTTAAGCGGTATTTTGATGGCACTGTTTGCATTTTTGATGCTTGGTTTTTCTTTATTTAAAGTACTTACCCATATACATAATCTTGAAATTATGGATTTTTTTAAACCTATTATTTATATTACAATCGCTGTGGCTATTTTCGATTTGGCAAAAACGCTTCTTGAGGGGGTACTTTTCAAAAGTTATAAAAGGGAAGTGACGGAATTTAAAACATTTATAAAATTTATTCTTTCTATTATGATAGCCCTCTCTATTGAAGTATTGATGCTTGTATTTAAAATTTCGCTTAATTATCCTGAAAAAATGATTAACGCCCTGTATCTGTTTGTAGGAATTTCTTTAATGATGGGAAGTGTGGCTTTTTTTGTAAAAAGAAAGAATTTGATATAATACTGATCAAAAAGGTGTAAATGTTTTTAACCAACTCTGAATATTTAACAAAAATAAAAAATCTGGCGGATATGTCAAGGGAACTTAATTTAAGCGTTTATATCTGGGGAGAAAAAGGTGTCGGAAAGACAACTCTTGCCAAATATATTTCACCAAATGCAATTATCAATAAAATAAACACAAAATATCCCTGCATTATTGAAAATTTTGATAAAAACCCCATGCTTTATGAAAATATCCCCATATTAATTGCCACAGGAGAAAAGCCTATGGACAAAGCAATATTAAAAAAATATTTTGCTTTTGAAATAGAATTAAAACCGCTAATTGACCGTCCGGAAGATATAGCATTTTTTATGGAATATTTTTTACAAAAAGCAAAAGAAGAACTTAAAATTGATAAAAAAATTAAAATTCAAAATCCTGATATCAGTGAAAATTTAAATTCACTTAAAAAACAGGTTTATAAAGAGCTCCTTAAACCGAACAGGGAAGAAATTTACAAAATTTTAAAAGAATATTTAAAAGAAAAACATTCGACATATGAAGAAGAAATAAACAGATTTGAAAAAATACTTTTTAGCGCTATGAAAGAAAAATATAAATCCAAACTTCAAATTTCTGAAAGATTAAAAATCAACAGAGTCACACTTACAAAAAAAATGAAGGCTTTAAATGTTTAAATTCTGGTGTGAATATGATATAAACCCTTTGATAATATTTGATTACAAATCAAATATTGTTTACTGTAATCAGGAAGCTGAAATATTTCTTTCTTATATAAATAAAAAAGAAGTATTTGAATTTGCGCTGAAAAATGCCCCGAAAGACGGTATAAAAACAGAGTTTAAATTGGTAAAATTCGACAAGTTTGAATTTAACGGCTATTCCATCGGCTTTTATGAAGAAAAACTCGGTATTAGGTTTTTTATAAATACAGATAAAAAAAACATAACACTGAATAATCTTGAAAAAGTAAAATTTTCAATGCTTCTTGAATTTGTAAAAGATTATATGGAATTAAAGAATATTCAAATTACCACTTTTTACGACCCTTCAATTCCTGAAATTTATTTAAACAAAAAAGAGCTGATAAATATCATTTTTGAAATGCTGGAAAACTCTAATAAAGCTAAAATAACCTCAAAAATACTTGTGGGGGAATATATAAAAATAGATGCTAAAAAATATCCTCTGGCCCAAATTGACATAGTTACGCCCCCTTTCAAAAGAATAAAATCAAATTTTTTTGAAATTGAAAATCATGAGGAGGGATATTCCATAAAAATACCGTTAATTAAGGAACTGGATGAAAATAATAATACTTGACACAGAAACAACAGGAAACAGGGAAGAAGATAAAATAATTCAGCTGAGTTTTCTTGTAATGAACAGAAATCTTGAAATAGAAGAAATTCACGACACCCTTGCAAATCCCGGGATACCTATTTCTTTTGAGGCAATGGCTGTTCATCATATTACAAATGAAATGATAGAAGATAAATCCAAACTAAAATTTACAGATGTATATAAAAGATTAAAAGAGCTAAATTCTCCTGAAAATGTAGTTGTTATTCACAATGCCGAATTTGATTTGGAAATGCTTAAAAAAGAAGGGTTTAACCCGTTTTTTCAGGTAATAGACACATTCAGAATTTTAAAACATCTGATAAAAGAGAGTAAATATTCACTTCAATACAACAGATATGCTCTCGGACTTTACAAAAAAGAAAAAGAAATATGCGAAAAATACAATATCAAAATCAATGCTCACGATGCACTGGGGGATGTCGTTGTTTTAGGCTTACTGCTGCAGTATTTAGTAAAAGAATTTGATAAAACAGTTGATGAATTAATAGAGCTTACAAAAAAACCGGTTTTATATGACAAATTTTACCAGGGAAAATATAAATATGAAAATATAAGGGACATATTGATAAAAGACCCTGATTATATAGAATATATGCTGAGTCTTACAGACCTTGATCCGGATGTAAAATATTCCATAGAACACCATTTGGAAAATCTGGATATTGAGCCGGAATACAGATTCGGGGTCGGTAAATATAAAGGTATGTTAATTCAAGATGTGGCCGAGATTGATATTCAATATCTTTCATGGGCATATCATAATATGAAAATGAGCAAGGGAATGAGGAAAAAAATAGGGGAAATACTATCCTCCTAAATATTTTTTCTTAATTTCATCACTTTGAAGTAAATTGTCTGCCTCATCTTCCATAACCAAAAGGCCGTTTTCCATTACATATCCGCGGTTTGCAATTCTAAGTGCGGCACCGGCGTTTTGCTCAACCAGAAGAATTGTCACATCTTCTTCTTTATTTAATCTATGTAATATTTCAAACACATCTTTTACAATAATAGGAGCAAGCCCAAGGCTCGGTTCATCCAACACGAGCATTTTAGGTTCACTCATCAATGCCCTGGCGATTGCAAGCATCTGCTGCTCACCTCCGCTCAGGCTTCCCCCGTAATTATTTCTTTTTTCTTTAAGTCTCGGGAAAAGTCTATACATATCGTCCCTCAGCCTTTCAAAATTCTCATCATTTAAAAAGGCGCCGATTTTTAAATTTTCTTCAACCGTTAAATTGATAAATATTTTCCTGCCCTCGGGTACTAAAGCAAGTCCCCTTTTTACAATCTGATGTGTCGGTATTTTTGAGATATCTCCTTCAACAAATTGAATATTTCCCTCTTTTTTTACCAAATTAAAAACAGCGTTAAGCGTGGATGTTTTTCCTGCCCCGTTTGCACCTATTATAGTAACAATTTCTCCGGCTTTTACATTAAAATCAATTCCTATGACAGCTTCAATTACTCCATATTTTACTTTTAATCCCTTAACTTTTAACATCACTATCCTTTATCATTTTATATACTCACCACCCCGCCGCTTTACAAGCGGCCGGGCAGGCTTTCACCACTCACTATTTTATACTTCAATATTTCCGAGATATGCTTTAACAACCTGCTCATCTTTCATCATATCGGCAGGCTTTCCTTCAAAAATTGTTTTTCCATAATCCAAAACCATTACCCTGTCGGCTATTTTTTGGACAAATTTCATATCATGCTCAATAAAAAGAATTGTTTTTTCTTTAATTTCTCTCAGTTTAAAAACGGTTTCGGCAAGTTCGTCTGTCTCTTTTGGATTCATTCCCGCCGCAGGCTCGTCAAGAAGTAGTAAATCAGGCTCTGTTGCCAGTGCCCTTGCTATCTCTACTTTTCTTTGATTACCGTAACTTAAAGCTTTTGCATTTACATAGGCATATTTTTCAATTCCTAAAAATTCAAGAATCTCCATAGCCAATTCTTTATGAACTTTTTCCTGTTTAAAAAATTTGGGAGATCTGAAAATTGCTTCAAAAAAATTATATTCAATATGATTATGAAAGCCTATTAAAACATTTTCCAAAACATTCATGGAATTAAAAAGTCTTATATTTTGAAAAGTTCTTGCAATTCCTCTTTTAACAATTTCATTTGGTTTTAAGCCTGTTATCTCTTCGTCTTTAAAAAACACCCTGCCGCTTGTAGGGGAAAAAGCACCAGTTATTATATTAAAAAGCGTTGTTTTACCCGCTCCGTTAGGACCGACCAATGCAAAAATTTCTGTCGGTTTTACATGAAAAGTTACATCTTTTATAGCAACGACCCCGCCAAACTGTTTTGTAACTTTATCTACTTTTAACATTTCTTTCCTTTATTTCATTATCATTTTTCACTTTGCTTTTTAGCAATTTGGTACTTGGCTTCTTGGCTACTTATCTACTTAGCTATTCTTATTTATCATTTTCCATTTTCCATTATACATTTATAACTTTCCACTTGACACTCACCACTCACCACTCACCACTCACTATTTAAATACCTCTCCCCCTCTTTTCTCGCCCATTTAACAAACAGCCTTTTGGTATCCAGAAAGCTTTCTTTGTTTTCAAAAATAATTTCTTTCAATATTCTTGACGTACTGACAGCATTGGAAAAGCCTCTCCCGCCCATTCCGTTTACAATATAAAGACCTTTTTTGTAAAAAATTTCTTTTGGGAGAGAACCTTTTACAATATGTTTATCATTTAAAAGAGTTTTATTTACATCTATAATTTTACCAACTACAGGAAAATAATCAATACTTGCGGCCCTCTGAGAGCCTTTAATCGAAACTGTTTCTCCTTCGATTTCCATTATTTCATTTGCTTTTTTTATTAATTCATTAGCTTCTTCCAAATTTTCTTTGCATTCCAGACAGTTTCTTTTATGGGTTGCCCCGATTCTGAATTTTCCATTTACAAAAGCCAAAGAGCAGTTTTTATGATAATAAATATTTAATTTTCCATTATCCATTTTACATTTTCCATTTAATTCTATCCTCTCCCCCCAAACAGGTCTGATTTTTATATAAGGAATATCAATTAAATTTTCATATCCTGTAGAAAGGATAATATTTTTAGTTTTTATTGCATCATTAATCACCCAAACACTGTTTCGAAATTCTATTTTTTTAGCTTCAAACTGCTTAAAGTTTACATTTATTTTTTTCTTAACATCATCAACTTCAACCAGACTGCCTATGTCAAAAAAAAAGCCGTTATCGATTTTTCTGAAGGGAAGTTTTATCTCTTTTTCATAAGTTTTAAATTTTTCTATATCTTTTCTGTCTCTCGGAAGAAGTAAAACACCTTTTGTATGGGTATTAATTCCTTCTTTTTTATAAAATTCGATTGCTTCAATTATTGAATCGTTAATAAATCTTGTATAAGGGCTGTCAATTCCTATTTTAGGGAACAAAAAAGCGCCCGCTGCAGAGCTTGCGCCTTCTAATATTCCTTTTTTATCAATAAGAAGCGTATTATATTCTTTTAATCTGTAGGCACTGAGCACTCCGGCAATTCCGGCTCCTATTACGACAAAATCAAAAACTTTCTTCATATGCCGTTTCTAATACTTTTTTATCGTATCTCTTAAGCAGGGAAAACAGAAAATTTTTAAACTGTTCTTTATCAATATCCACTTTTACATACAAAATCTGGGTTTTTTTATCATACCAGTTTCCTTCATTTACAGCATTTGTTATTACAAAGGCTTTTACTTTATCCAAAATATTTTTTGCAGTGTTTAACCTTCTTAAAAAATCTTTTGTTTTAGTCAAAATTTTTTCGCTTAATGATTTAATCCCGATAGAATAAGCCTCCTGCTGGGACAGTCTTGAAACTTCTTTTGTATGGATTTTCCCCACACTCATAAATGAATTTTCATAACAGACCCAAAAAGGGGCGGGAAGCTTATGAATATAACATTTTGTAAATTCTTTTATTTTTGTAGGCGCATTAGTGACACTGCATCCCAAAAACACTAAAGGCAAAACTAATAATATTTTTTTCATTTCTCTCCTTTATTTAAAATTTCCAAATTAAAAAAAAGTTTTCTTGTTTTAAGTTTTTCCCCTGCAAGATATAAATTTTCGCCTTCTATTACTATTTTTTTGTCACTTTTTTTAATTGTCACTTTTGGCATAGAAAGATTTTGATTAACTATTTTTGCAACCCAGAAAATATTACAAAGCTTTTCTATAAGATCTTTTTGAGGCAATAAAAATTTATATTTTTCTATCTCTTTTTTTTTGATTTTTTTTCTTTTATAAAATCTTATTATTTTTGAGATTAAAAGTCTGTCATTATGGGAAAAACCGTAATGCAGGGAATTTAAGATAATATAATCGGTATGTTTGTGGGCTTCGTAAAAATCTATAAGCTCTCCCGCACGGGAAAGTTTTATGGCAAAGCTTAGATGTGTTTTATATTTTTCGTCTAATTTATATTCATCTTTTAATAAATCAAACAAATCAAGGGCTATTTTTGTTTCGTAAGAAGCTGTTTTTGTATTTATGTTATAAACATCTATTATAGTCCTGACGGATGGATTAAAATTACTTGGGAAAATCAGATTGTCATTTCTGAGTAAATCGCTTAAAAACACCCCTTCTCTCACGCCTACACCGCTTGTTATTATGTTTTTTGCTTTTAAGTATCTTAATACTTCACAAAAAACCAAAAGCCCGGGTCTTATTACATCGAGTCTTTCGGGTTTGATTCCTATTTTTAGCAATTCTTCATCACTTCTTTTGATTAAACTTTCCAAAAATTCAATCTCTTTTATTTCATAGGAAAAACCGTGCAGTATATCAAGGGGATATTCATTTTTTTTCATTATAACCTGGGCAATGGCCCTTGCTGTCCCTCCGATACTGAAAACAGTTTCATCTTTGAAATTTTTATCCAGTTTTTTTAATTCGTTTTTTATATATTCTTTTGCGCCCTTAATATCGCCTTTATCAAAAAAAAGCTCTTTGAGCCTGACAGTGCCAAGCTGTAAAGTTGCCGTTTTTTCCACTCTTGCATTTTTTATTAAAGAAAGTTCACAGCTTCCCCCTCCGATATCCACACTCACCCCGTTTTTTTTATAAAGAAGATTGGCAACCGCAATACCGCCGAAAAATGCCTCTTTTTCCCCGTCAATAACTTTTAAATTTATCCCTATTTTTTTTACTTCGCTCAAAAATTCTGCTTTATTGGGGGCATCCCTGAGTGCTGAAGTTGCAACGGCCAATATCTTGCGTGTTTTTAAAGATTTTGCTATTAAAAGAAATTCCTTTAAGGCGTTAATTGCTCTTTTAATAGCAAAATCCTGTAAATTTCCACCGTTTTCATAAGCGCCTTCACTTATTCTGACTCTGCTTTTTTCTTCCCTTAAGAGATAAAAACCAAAACGGCTTGTTTTTTTAAAAACAGCCATTCTGGCCGAATTGGAACCTATATCAATAACGGCTGTAATTTTGGCCATTATTCCTCTTCAACTTTATGTATTAATTCTGATTTTAATTTAAGTTCTTTTGCACTTTCCACATTATCCGGATCAGGCACAATTGCATCCACTGGACATACCTGCACACACTGAGGCTCTCCTCCATATTCTATACATTCCGTACAAAGGTCCGGATCTATTTCATAAATAGGCTCACCCGCCTCAATTGCACCGTTTGGACATTCATCAACACATGCGTCGCACGCAATGCACTCATCTGTTATTTTCAATGACATATTACTCCTTTGGATAACAAAATTTATAGCCTCTGCGGCGAATGGTCTTTATTGTATCAATTTTAAAAACTTTGTCAACCTTTTGACGAATCTGATTTATTGCAACTTCTATAACATTCGGAGTTACCAGCTCAGGCTCTTCCCAGATTGCATCCAAAAGCTGCTCTTTTGAAATAACCTGGTTGGGATATCTTGCTAAATGCATAAACACTTCAAAAGATTTTCCTTTCAAATATGTTTCTTTGCCTTTATATATTATTTTTTCTTCATCTTTTAAAATAATCAAATCTTTTATTTTAATCTGAGATTCCCTGCCGGCCCTTAAGGCCACATTTATTCTTGTTATAAGCAAATCAAAATTGATTGGTTTTCTTATATAATCATCCGCCCCCATTTTTAAGCACTTAATTTCAGTGTCCATAGACATATCATTGGATAAAATTATTATTTTAATCAGGGGATATAAATTTTTTGCAAAATTTATAAATTTAAACACCTCGCTGAATGTAAAATCGGTATCTAATATCACCATATTATAATGTCTGACATCCAAAAAATATTTGGCATCCTTAATGGTATATGCCGAGTCTGTTTTATATCCGGATTCATTAAGAGCTTTTACAATCAGATGATTAAGCGTTTCATCTTTAAGAGTTACAAGTATCCTCACTTCTTCTCCTTCATTAAAAAAACATATTCAATAAATAAAAAAATTATATCAAAAATTAATATTTTCTTAAAATTTCCACTCCGACTAAAGCATTCTTTAAAATTTCCGGTTTTTTAACTTGTAAAAAAAGTTTTTTTATTTGCGGATATTTCTCTAATAATTTTTTTTCTATATGAACCAAAGCATCCTCAAGCAGTTCAAACTGATGTTTAACAATTGAATTTTGAATTAAATCGCATACATCCGCATAATTAATAAAATTTTCTCTATTTTCATAATCTATTTTGCAGTTAACAACAACCAGCTGTTCTTCGGTTCTTTCCTCTTCCAAAATACCGATAATAGCCTTAAAAGTCAGCTCTTCTATTATTATTGTAAATTGTCCATCGCGGCTGCTTTTCAGGCAGCTAGATAAATTTAATTCGCTTTGCTCATTTTCGCTCATTTTCCCATTCCTCAATTTTTAACTTTTCACCATAGCCGTTTTTCAAACGGCCAGGTGAGTTTAATTCGCTTCACTCATTTGCACTCACTTTTCATGTTACCGTACATTCACCACTCACCACTCACAATTCACAACTCACTACTCACTTTCTAAACCACTCTCTTTTCCTGACCGGTAATAAGCCTGTATATATTTGTTTTATGTTTATAAATTATTATAAAAGCGATTATCCATAAAGGGGAATAGGAACGGATAGATAAATCCGGATACAAAATATAACAACTGAAAATTCCCGCCAATATACCGGTTAAAGAACTAAGAGAAGATATTTTCACTGTTTTCGCCATAATAAACCAGACAATTAACCCCACCAATACAGCTTTTGGAACCAAAACAAGCAAAGCGCCGGCGGTAGTCGCAACCCCTTTACCCCCTTCAAATTTTAAATAAGGGGAAAAACAGTGTCCTATTACGACAATTACGGCTATTGCCCAAAGTGTGGCATCACAAACCCCTGAAAATTTAGCCAGAAGTATTACAAACACACCCTTAAAAGCATCTAAAAACAGCGTCAAACCCGCAAGTTTTTTGGCTTTATTGGGATCAACCTCTTTCAAAACCCTCAAAACATTGGTAGCCCCTATATTTCCACTACCATGCTCTTTTATATTAATACCCGCAAAATATTTTGCTATTAAATACCCAAAAGGGATTCCCCCTATTAAATATGCCGCTAAATACCACAATAAATTATGCATTTTTTTCCTTTTTACTTAAAACTTGGCAACTCATTACTCACTCTCACCACTCACTATTTTTATGCAATTATACTAAAATAAACTTTTTTTGATAAAATAATACAAAAAGGGATTTAATGGTTGAAAAAATTAAAAAATTAAAAGAAAAACACAATATTACTATTGCCGCCCATTTTTATGAAAAAAAAGAAATTTTTGAACTGGCCGATTTAACGGGTGACAGTTTAGCCCTTGCTAAAAAAACAGCCGATATTAAAAACCCACTTGTTTTTTGCGGGGTAAAATTTATGGGGGAAAGTGCAAAAATATTAAACCCCGATATTGATGTATATATGCCAAAACTTGCTGACTGCTCCATGGCAAGAATGGCCGAGGAAGGCCTTGTGGAAAACAATATGAAAATGTTAAAAGAAAACGAAATTGATTTTATTCCCATCACTTATATAAATTCCACGGCAAAAACAAAAGCCATTGTTGCAAGAGAAGGCGGACTAACCTGTACAAGCTCAAACAGTCAAAAAATTATAAAATGGGCATTAAGTAAAAACAAAAAAATTTTCTTTCTGCCGGATAAAAATCTTGGAACAAACACAGCCAAAAAATTAAACAAAACAGCAAAAATAATAGGTGAAAAAAACTGGCAGGAAGCAGATATAATATGTTTTAACGGACACTGCTCCGTTCATCAACTTTTTATGCCCGAACATATTGAATTTTTTAAAGAAAAATATCCCGATATTAAAATAGCAGTTCATCCTGAATGCCAGCCGGAAGTGGTAAAAATGGCCGATTTCGCCGGAAGCACCTCCCAGATTTTAGAATATGTCAAAGCCCATTCCACCGAAAAAATAGCAATAGGTACAGAAGCAAATTTTGTAAACTGGCTTAAAAAAAACATAAATCCGAATATATATATATTAAGTTCTACAAAACCGGAATGTCCGAGCATGAACGAAACCACAATTGAGAGTTTATATAATTTGTTAAAAGCAATTGATGAAGACAGAGGATATAATAAAATTGAAGTCGAAGAAAATATAGCAAAAGATGCAAAAAAAGCACTACAAAGAATGATGGAGCTGTCATGAATTTAATGAAACATCAGATAATCGATTTTTTAAAAAGCTCTCTCAATGAAGATATAGGAAGGGGGGATTTGGCAAGAAGTTTAATTAGTGGAGTTGCAAATGCTTTTGTTAAATCAAAAAGCGAAGGTGTTATTGCCGGACTTGAATATATAAAATATTTTAGTGAAATTGCTGAAATTAAATTTAATTTTTTCTATGAAGACGGAGATTTTTATAAAAACAAGGATATTATTTTTGAAGTTTACGGAAATGCAAAAGATGTGCTCTCAATTGAAAGGACAATGCTGAATATTCTCCAACACGCCAGCGGAATAGCAAGCAATGCCTATGAATTTGCAAAAAAAGCAGATAACAAAGTAAAAATACTCGACACAAGAAAAACAAGACCTAACTTAAGAATTTTTGAAAAATATGCAGCCAGCTGTGGGGGGGTTACAAACCATAGACTTGGACTAGATGAGTGCCTGATGCTAAAAGACACACATTTAGCCCTTTTTTCATCCATTAAAGAAGCAATTGACAAGGCAAAAAACATAATACCTTTTACAACAAAAATAGAAGTCGAATGCGCATCTGTTAAAATGGCAAAAGAAGCGATGGAGGCTAAAGCCGATATTGTAATGTGCGACAATATGAAATATGAGGAAATAAAAGAGGTTGTATTATTCAGAAATAAAAATTTCCCACTTGTTTTAATAGAAGCAAGCGGGAATGTAACGCTTGAAAACATTGATAAATTTATTGAAACGGGAGTCGACGCCATAAGCAGCGGAGCTGTTATTCATCATGCGGTATTTAAAGATTTTTCTATGAAAATAAGATAAGGAGAGAATATTTTAATAGAAGATAAAAATTTTGAATTTGGACATTTTTTGGGAGTTAAAGAACCCGATGAATTTAAAAAATATATAAAAGAAAAATTCAATTATGAATTAAAACCCTGGGATTTTGTAATTACAAACGATAAAATAAGGGATTTGGCATACTGTTATAATCCCAATAAAGGAATCGAAAGAATAGATAACATTCCTGAGACTAGTAAAATAAGAATTAAAAACGCCGGTATAATCGAGCCGAAAGATATTTATCAAAAATGTGCGGCATATGCCATGAAAGAAAGTGATGCTTCTTTAATCACAGGCAGGTTCGGAAGCGGAAAAACTCTGATTGCAACTGCAATGGCTTTAAACCAAAGTAAACGAAAAATATTCATAACCCGCCCTCCTATAGGAATCAGTTCTGCTTATGACATAGGTTTTCTACCAGGAAGCAAAGATGAAAAAATGCTTGAATGGGCAGGGGGATTTTTAAGTGCCTTGAATTATATCTATAAAGATGCAAAAGGCTTAAATTATGATTCCATTAAAACCCAGCTTTTTTTTGAAAAATTTGAAATAATCCCTCTTAACATGATACAGGGAATATCTATTTTGGAGAACGAAATTTTAATAGTGGATGAGGTTCAGCTTATTACAAGAGAATATATGAGTATGATTTTAAGCAGAATGAGCGAAGGAAGCAAACTTTTTTTACTCGGGGACATTTATCAGACATATTCCACTATCTCAAAACAGGACAGCGGCTTATACAGGCTTCAACAATTACTTCCACACGAAGCATTGGCCTGGGTGGAACTTAAAAATATATACAGAAACAAGCTTACAGAATTGGCTATGAAACTTACAGAATAAGTGAAAAGTGTAAAGTTAAAAATGAAAAATTAATCTATTTCTTAAACTTTACACTTTACATTTTTAACTTTTAACTTATTTGTATCTGTAAGTAATTCTTCCCTTATCAAGACTGTACGGGTTAATTTCGACTTTTACTTTATCCCCCGGGACAATTTTTATATAATTCATTCTTATTTTTCCGCTTATATGGCATAAAACTTCTTTTTTTAATCCTTCAAGTTCAACTTTAAACATTGCGTTAGGAAGTGCTTCTTTAACTATACCGTCGACTTCTAAAACATCTTTTCCCATCAATTCTCCTCCGTTAATATTATTGCTTTGTTATCAACTATTGCAACCTGATGTTCATAATGAACCCCTACTTCCATATCTTCACAGTATACATCCCATCCGTTTTCTCCTAAAACCGGCTCTCCGGCTTTATGACAAAGCATCGGTTCAAGACAGAACACATGTCCGTTTTTTACTTTTTCACCCTGATTCGGTTTACCTTCCACATAATTTAGTATCTGCGGCTCTTCATGAGGTTTTCTGCCTATTCCGTGACCGCTGTAACCTTTTAAGGGAACATATCCGTGAGATGTTATATAATCTTCTATAAGTTTACTTATCTGTTTATATCTCATACCCGGTTTTATATTTTCAATTGCATGATAAAGTGCACCTTTTGCCGCATCTATCATTCTTTGGTATTCTTCTTTTATTTTTCCTATTCCCACTGTTATTGCGGCATCTCCGTACCATCCGTTAAGTTCGGCCCCAACATCAAAACCAACCACATCACCTTCTTTTAAAGGTTCATTATCCGGTATTCCGTGAATTACAACACCGTTTTTGGAAATACATACGGCATTTGGAAAATCATATAAACCTTTAAAAGCAGGTCTTGCGTTTTTGCTTCTGATAAAATCTTCCGCCATTTTATCAAGTTCGAGAGGGGTAACTCCTGGTTTTGCATTTTCCCTTAAAAGTTTTAAAGTCTGCCCTACAATTTTAGCAGGTTTTTTAATCTCTTCTATTTCTTTTGGTTTTTTAATAATAACTGCCATATCTCCTCTTTTAAATGTTAAATGTTGAATGTTGAATGTTAAATAAATAATGTTGAATGTTGAACTAATTTATAATCCAACATCCAACATCTAAAATTCATAATTTCCATATAATTAAAGTCCTGTAACTGAAAGAGTGTCATATTTTTGCATAGTAAGCTGGGCCTGTATTTTTCTCATAGTGTCTATTGCCACCTGAACAACAATCAATACGGCTGTCCCTCCAAAATAGAAATTGACACCCATTAATTTTACAAGAAGCCAAGGCAGTATGGTAATAGCACCTAAATACATTGAACCCCAGAACGTTAGTTTATTAGCAACACTGTTTAAAAATTTAGCCGTACTCTCACCCGGTCTGATACCAGGAATAAAGCCGCCCTGTTTTTTAAGGTTTTCTGCTATATCTTTTGCATTAAACACAATTGACGCATAAAAATATGCAAAAAATATAACCAATAAAAATTCAATAACATGAAACAGATATCCGTTTGGATTTAATGAATCCCTGATTGATACCAAAATAGGATTATTAACCCCGCTCAAAACGGTTAAAGGAAACATTAAAATCGCACTCGCAAAGATAGGAGGAATAACACCACTTAAATTTACTTTAATAGGTATATAATTCATAACCCTTTTAAATCTGTTTTGCATCAACACTTTTTTCTGATAAGAAATAGGAACCCTTCTTTCCCCAAGTTCAACATATATAATAAAAGCCACAGTGGCCACTACTATTATTAGAACAAAAATAAGTCCTATTACGCTAAGTTCTCCGACATCTACCAAATTAAGTGTTCCCATTATCGCTGAAGGAATTCTGCTTACAATTCCGGCAAAAATTATTAAACTTATACCGTTTCCGATACCTTTATCGGTAATCTGCTCACCAATCCACACTAAAAACATAGTACCGCCGAGCATGGAAAATGCAGTTAACAATACAAAAGAGCTCATATCTATCATAACAGCGCTTTCTCCGCCTCTACCGGTTAAATGAGAAAGTCCTATTGCAATACCGATTGCCTGAATAAATGCAATTGCAACGGTTGAATATTTTATAATTTTCATATATTTTTGAAAACCTGTACTGTCTTTTTTAAGTTCTCCCAAACTAGGAAAAGTTGCTGCAAGAAGTTCCATAATAATTGAAGCGGTAATATACGGCATTACACCAAGGGCAATAATACTCATTCTGCTGACAGCGTTACCGCTGAACATATTAAGCAGCCCCAATGCGTCATGCTGGTGGCCTGCAAAAAAATCTTTTACTACATCCAAATTTACCCCTGGAACCGGCACATATGCCAAAATTCTGTAAACAAGAAGGAAGCCAAGGGTTATAAGTATTTTTTTAGCTATAGGATTCATACCCTTACTTTCCAGAAGTAGTAATATTACTATCTTTTATTTTATCTTTAAGTTCTTTTGCTTTTGTGCCTATCAATTTTACTTTTTCAGCTCTTATTTTTACAACTTTGGCCAAGCTCTCCATTGTAATTTCGTCTAATTCCAAAACAGCGCTGAATTTATCTACATTAATAGCCTGAGGCTTTACAACTCTACTTTTAAAGCCTATTTTTGGCAATCTTCTTTGAATCGGCTGTTGACCGCCTTCAAAACCTCTTTTTTGATTATAACCTGTTCTAGATTTTTGACCTTTTTGTCCTCTTGTCGATGTTTTTCCGTATCCGCTGGCAGGTCCGCGTCCAACTCTTTTTGTTTTATGTGTTGACCCGCATGCAGGTTTTAAGTTTTCTAATGCCATCTTTACGCCTTTTTACTTTTAATCTCTTTAAGAGCTTCAAGAGTAGCCCTTACAAGATTGTGAGCATTGTTTGATCCAAGTGATTTAGAAAGAATATCTTTAATTCCCACTAATTCAAGCACAGGTCTTACAGCACCACCGGCAATCAGTCCTGTACCTTCACTTGCAGGTTTTAATAAAATTTTTGATGAATTGAATTTTACTTCCACTTCATGATTAATGGTATTGCCGTGAATACCTTCAATTTTTACCAAGTTTTTGAAAGCATCTTCAATTGCTTTTTTAATAGCATCAGGAACTTCCTTGGCTTTACCGTTTCCGACCCCTACAATTCCTTTTTTATTTCCAACGACTACCAAAGCGTTAAATCTGAATCTTCTACCGCCTTTAACAACTTTAGTAATTCTTCCAACGTTAACAACTACTTCTTCAAATTCTTCTTTATTATAATCTTTAATTACTTCTTTTAATTTAGCCATTTGCCGCCTTTATACTTTTATTCCATTTTCTCTTAGAGTATCTGCAAATGCTGCAACTACACCATGATATTTATATCCGTTTCTATCAAAAGCAACTTTGTCGATTCCGGCATCTTTTAAATTTTGGGCAAAAATTTTTGCCGCTTCTTTAGCTCCGTTAATATTAGCCGGAAGTTTGTTTTCCAAATGTGCTGTATTTAAAAATACAAGAGTTTTGCCTTCAGCATCATTAATAGCCTGAACTATTATATATTTGTTTGATCTGAAAAAAGTGACTCTTGGCAATTCAGCAGTTCCGCTTATTCTACCTCTGACTCTTCTTTTTCTTTTAAGTCTTCTTAAATCTCTTCTTGCTAATTCTTTACTTCTTCTCATCTCTCACCCTTATTTTTTAGCTGTCTTACCAGCTTTTCTGATAATAACTTCATCAACATATTTAACACCTTTACCTTTATACGGTTCAGGTTTTCTGAAGCTTCTAATTTCAGCTGCTACTTGACCGACTTCTTGTTTATCTGTGCCTTTTACAGTAATTAAATTTTTTTCAACCGTAATTGTGATTCCGGCAGGAATTTCATAATTAATAGGGTGTGAATATCCAAGTTGTAATTCTAAAATATTACCTTTAACTGCAGCTCTGTATCCAACTCCGTTAATTTCAAGTTTTTTTTCAAACCCTTTGGTTAATCCTACAACGGCATTATTAGCTAATGCTCTTACTGTTCCCCACATTGCTTTAGCAAATTTGTCATTTTCGCTAGCAGGTTCAACTGTTATAGTATCACCGTCAATATTAACTTTTACAACACCTTTTGTGTCTATAACTTTTTCATCTTGGCCTTTTTTAATAATTAATTTATTCCCTTCAAGCTTAGCTTCAAGGCCAGAAGCTAACTTTACGGGCAATTTACCTATTCTACTCATAAATTTTCTCCTTACCAGATACTACAGATTACTTCGCCGCCCACTTTTAATTTGTAGGCTTCATCATTTGCTAAAACACCTTTATTGGTAGAAACAACAAGTGTTCCGAATCCGTTTTTAAATCTTTTAATGTCTTCATAACCTTTATACACCCTTCTTCCGGGTTTGGATATTTTTTTAAGTTCATTAATAACGGAATTACCATTTTCATCATATTTAAGTGTAACATTTATAAATTTTTTATTACCGTCTTCCACTACTTTAAAACTTTCTATATAGCCTTTTTCCTGAAAAACTTTTAAAACATCTTCCATAAGGCGCGAATAGTTAAGCTTTGTAACTTCCATGCCCCTCATGGCGGCATTTCTGATTCTTGTTAATCCGTCTGCAATAATATCACTCATCATCTTGGCATCCTTTTACCAACTAGCTTTTTTAACACCAGGGAGTAACCCCTCATTTGCCATTTTTCTAAGACAAATTCTGCAAATTCCGAAATCTTTGTAAACTGAATGTACTCTACCGCAAATTGAGCATCTTGTATATGCCCTGACTTTGAATTTTGGTTTTCTTTTAGCTTTAGCTATCATACTTTTTTTAGCCATTTGCTTTTCCTTTTGTAAATGGGAATCCGATAAGTTCAAGCATTCTAAGTGCAAGTTTATCATCTTCTGTTGTTGTTGAAATATTAATATTCATACCGTGTACTTTTATAATACTATCATAATTTACCTCTGTGAATACTAATTGTTCGTTAAGTCCAAAGTTAAAGTTTCCTCTTCCGTCAAACCCGTCTCTTTTTACACCTTTAAAGTCTCTAACTCTTGGAAGTGCAACAGAGATTAGTTTTTGAAGAAAACTCCACATCATTTCACCTCTAAGTGTAACCTTAACACCAACAGGCATACCTTCTCTTACCTTAAATCCCGCTACTGATTTTTTAGCAGGGGTAATTACAGCTTTTTGTCCGGTAATTATTGTAAGCGTATCCGCTACGCTTTCAAGAAATTTTTTATCTTTGGCACCTTCGCCTACACCGGCACTAACCACTATTTTTTCAATATTAGGTATAAGCATTGGATTCTTGATATCAAACTCTTCAACCAATTTTGGTCTAACTTCTTTTAAATATTTTTCTTGTACTTCAAACATCTCTTAGCCTTCTACTTTTTTTACGTTTGAAATGTGAATAGGTTTTTCAATATATTCAAACCCGCCTTTTGGGTTTTGCTCAGTCGGCTTAACAGCCTTTTTAACAATATTCACACCTTTAACTATTACTTTAGCCTCTTTTGGAATAACTTTTAAAACTTCACCCGTTTTACCTCTGTCATCTCCGGCGATTACTTTTACGCTGTCGCCTTTTTTAATTTTAAATTTAGGAGGTAAGTTTTTTCTAGCAGCCATTATAGCACCTCCGGAGCAAGTGATGTAATTTTTTGGAAACCTTCATATCTGACTTCCCTGGCAATAGGACCGAAAATTCTTGTACCAACCGGCTCTTTTTTATCATCTATAACAACAGCAGCGTTATCGTCAAATCTGATTAATGAGCCGTTTTCTCTTTGAACTTCTTTATTAGTTCTTACAATTACTGCTTTTACAACCTGACCTTTTTTAACTTTTCCGTTCGGAATGGCTTTTTTTACAGAAGCTATGATAATATCGCCTACTGAGGCATATCTTCTTTTTGAGCCGCCCAAAACCTTGATACACATAATTTCTTTAGCACCGCTGTTATCGGCAACTTTTAGTCTTGTAAATGGTTGAATCATTCTTATTCTCCTCTTTCAAGAATCTCTTTTAATACAAAAGATTTTCTTTTGGAAATTGGTCTGTGTTCAATTGCACTAACAACATCACCAACATTTGCTTGGTTATTTTCATCATGAACAAGATATTTTTTAAATTTTTTAACAATTTTATGATATTTTGGATGTAAAACTTTTCTTTCCACTAAAACATTTATAGTTTTATCACCAGTTTTTTTAATAACTTTTCCAGTAATAATTCTTTTAGGCATTAGTTACCCCTTTTTTGTCTCATCGCAGTTTTAATTCTTGCGATATCTTTTCTGATTTTAGAAACAAGTGATGTGTCCTGCAATTGCATAGTTTTTAATTTCATTCTTGTCTCAAACAGTTCCATTTTTTTATTTTTTAGAAGCTCCTGTAATTCCGCTTCACTCTTTGCAAGCAAATCCGCTACATTCAATTTAGTATAGCTCATTTTCATTCTCCATTGAAATAATTTTTGTTTTAAAAGGTAATTTTGCAGCTGCAAGAGTTAACGCCCTAACGGCAGTTTCATTATCAACACCGGTAAGTTCGAAAATAATTCTTCCGGGTTTAATATTCATAACCCACTCTTCCACGCTACCTTTACCTTTACCCATCCTAACTCCTACCGGTTTAGAAGTTAAAGGTTTGTCAGGAAATACTCTAATCCAAACTTTACCTGTTCTTTTCATTGTTCTCGTAAGAGCAACCCTTCCAGCTTCAATTTGTCTTGAATTAATTCTTCCAAGCTCAGTTGCTTTTAACCCGTATGTACCAAATGCAAGAGAACTTCCTCTATAGGCTTTTCCTTTGTTTCTACCTTTTTGTTGTTTTCTGTATTTAGTTCTTTTTGGCATTAACATGTCTTCGTCCTTTTCTTCTTCTTTGAGGTTTTCTTTCCTCTATAGAAACTGCTTCTTGGTTTCTTCTTTGTAAAACTTCACCTTTGAATATCCAGACTTTAACGCCGATAATTCCGTATGTAGTTAAAGCCTCGGCAAAGCCGTAATCAATTTTCGCTCTTAATGTATGAAGAGGAACCCTGCCTTCAAGATACCATTCGGTTCTTGCCATTTCGGCTCCGTTTAATCTTCCGGCAACCTGAACTTTAATTCCTTTTGCGCCAGATTTTAAAGCATTTTGAATAGCTTTTTTCATAGCTCTTCTGAATGCCACCCTTCTTTCTATCTGAGTAGCAATATTTTCAGCAGCCAACTGTGCACTGATTTGAGGTTTTCTTTCTTCTTTAATGTTTAAAATAAGTTCTTTATCACCTATTTTATTTTGAAGTTCTTTTTTTAAGGCTTCAATTTCGCTTCCGCCTTTGCCGATAATTATTCCAGGTTTTGCGGCAAAAATAGTAATTCTTATTTTTTTGGCTGTTCTTTCGATAATAATATCACTAATTCCGGCATAATAAAGTTTTTTCTTTAGAAATTTTCTAAGTTCATAATCACCCAATACATTTTCTGGCATAGTGTTATAGTTAATAAACCATCTACTTCTCCAGTTTCTGTTTATTCCAAGTCTTAGTCCTATAGGATTTGTTTTTTGACCCATTAGCTTTCCTTTTCAACTTCTACGTAAATATGAGCTGTTGGTTTTTGAATTTTACTTGCCATCCCTCTAGCTCTTGGTCTGAATCTTTTTAGATAAGGACCTCTGTCAACTCTGCATGAAGTAATTTTAACTTCGTTTGCGTCATATCCACCGTTTGCAACAGCACTTGCAACAACTTTTGCAATCACTCTTGCAGCTTTGTTTGGCATAAATTCTAATTTTGCAAGTGCCTCTTCAGCATTTAATCCCTGAATTTCTTTTGCTATTAATCTTGCTTTAGTTGGTGAAAGTCTTATAAATTTTAATACTGCTTTACTCATCACCTATCCTTACTTACCTATTTTCTTTTGAACAGAACCTTTGTGCCCTCTGAAAGTTCTGGTCGGCGCAAACTCACCAAGTTTAAAACCGATATGTCTTTCAGTAACATAAACAGGGACAAAGTCTCTACCATTGTGTACGTTAATTGTAAGTCCAATCATTTCTGGAACAATTGTACTTCTTCTTGACCAGGTTTTAATTGGTTTTGGATTTTTTTCTTCTTTTGCTTTTAAAACTTTTTTCATTAAATGTTCATCAACAAAAGGACCTTTTTTAGTGCTTCTTGCCATCGTTTATCCTTATTTCTTTCTTCTTGAAATGATGTATTTGTCACTTTGTTTTTTCTTTCTTGTTTTGAAACCTTTAGTAGGCATTCCCCAAGGTGTTACAGGATGGTTACCTTTGCTTCTACCTTCACCACCACCGTGTGGATGGTCAACCGGGTTCATGGCAATACCTCTTGTTTGAGGTCTGATACCTTTATGTCTGCTTCTGCCCGCTTTACCTACAGTGATATTTTGATAATCGGCATTCCCGACAACACCGATAGTTGCCATACATTCTCCTAAAATTTTTCTCATTTCGCCGCTAGGTAATCTCACAATTACATATTTTTCTTCCCTACCCATAATTTGGCAGCTGTTTCCTGCGGCTCTTGCAATTTGACCACCTTTTCCGGGTTTAAGTTCTATATTGTGAACCACAGTACCCACTGGAATGTTTTTAAGTTTCATTGCATTTCCTGGCAATATATCAAGTCCTGCTTCCGCAGCAATTACAGTATCTCCGATTTTTAGCCCTTCAGGTTGAATAATATATCTTTTATCCCCGTCAGCATAAGTGATCAGGCAGATTCTACAGTTTCTGTACGGATCGTATTCAATTGTTGTAACTTTTCCCGGAACTCCGAATTTATTTCTTTTGAAATCGATAATTCTGTATAGTTTTTTAGCTCCGGCCTGTCTGTGTCTTGATGTAATTCTACCTTGATTGTTTCTCCCGGCTTTGGCCGGCAATTTAATTAGTAATTTTTTTACCGTTGGTTTAGAAGTTATGTCGCTGTTATCAAGCGAACTCATAAATCTTCTTGACGGTGTATACGGTTTATATGTTTTAATTCCCATAGTATTTCCTTTATACACTTAGGCTTTCAAGTTTTGCATCTTCAGGTAATTTTACATAGAATTTTTTGAAATCCGATTTTTTACCTGTTATCCCTTTAAATCTCTTAACTTTACCTTTTTGTCTAAGTGAATTCACTTTTAACGGTGTTACACCGAAATATTCTTTAAAAATAGTTTTTAATTGGTTTTTAGTTACTTTTGGTGTAGTTTGAACTACTAAAACACCATCTTCTTGCAAGTTTAGTGCTTTTTCAGTATAAACTATTGATTTAATATCTGTAATATCAGCCATCTTTAGCCCTTTATAACTTTTTCGTAAGCCGCTTTATCAAAAATAATTGATTTAAAAACGCTTGCATAATATGCATTTAATTCTTCTGGTGTAATAATATATACGTTTGGAATGTTTCTGAATGCTAAAAATGTATTTTCATCCATTTCGTCAACTACTATTAAATAGTCTCTTTCATTTAGATTACTTAGCCATTTTACAGCATCTTTTGTTTTTCCTGACTCGATTTTAATCGAATCAACAACATAAAGTTTTTCCTTATTTGCTTTTTCATTTAAAGCATATTTAAGAGCCACTCTTTTTTGTTTTTTATTTAATTTTTGTGACCAGTCTCTTTCGTTTCTTGGTCCGTGAGCCACACCGCCGCCTGTAAATTGAGGTGCTCTGATACTTCCCTGTCTGGCTCTGCCTAAACCTTTTTGTCTAAACGGTTTTTTACCGCCGCCGCTAACTTCTCCTCTTGTTTTTGTATGAGCCGTACCTGCCCTTTGATTGGCAAGGTATGCTTTTACATATAAATAAAGGTTATGCGGATTGATACCTTTAAAATCTTCCGGTAAATTTGTTATTTTTGTAATTTCACTCATTTCACAATCCTTACTTTTCCTAAACTTCCATTGGCCCCTGGAACACTTCCTTTAATAACAAGCACGCCCATATTTTCATCAAATTCAACTACTTCAGCGTTAACTGTTACGTTTTTGTTTCCGTAATGTCCCGGCATTTTTTGTCCAGGCTGAACTCTACCAGGCCATTCACAGTTACCGATTGAACCCGGAGCTCTATGGAATCTACTTCCGTGTCCTCCCGGACCTCCTGCAAATCCGTGTCTTTTAATTACACCTGCAAATCCCCTACCTTTACTTTTAAAAGTAAGTTTTACTTTTTTAGCTTCTTTTAAAGGATCTATTGTTAAATCCCCGGGCTCTGTATTTGCAACTTTAAGTTCTGCAAATCTGTTAAATTCTTTTGAAAGTCCATATTTTTTTTGCATACCTTCAAGTGCTTTATTTGTTTTTTTGCCATTAGCATAAGCAACCAATGCTTTATCCTCTTTTATTTCACAAACCTTAGCTGGAACAATTTTTAATAAAGTAACCGGAATACTCGGGATTGATACTGTCCTACTCATTCCTATTTTTTCAACTATAAATTCCATTCAATTCTCCTTAACTTAATGCCCTAACTTCTACATCAACCTCTGGTGCCAATTCTAATTTCATTAATTGGTCTACAGTTTCAGGCGATGCGTTCACAACATCAACAAGTCTTCTGTGAATTCTAATTTCGAATTGCTCTCTAGAATCTTTATTGACATGAGGTGATCTTAATACTGTATATCTTCTGATTTTTGTAGGTAACGGTATTGGTCCCTTTACTTCAGCTCCAGTTCTTTTAATAGCGTCAGTAATTATTCCAACGGCTTTATCAAGCACTCTGTGATCATATGCTTGAAGTTTAATTCTGATTTTTTCCATTTTCTTCCTTTTTAAAGATCTCGTGGTTTTTCCACGCATTTTGGAATGAAATTATAAACGATTTTACGGGATTTTACAAGATAAAAAGGGGTTAATTTTTCCTTTTTTAAAGGAAAAGTCGGTATAGGTTCTAGTTCAATAATATAAAACAATAATTTTTATTTTGAATTTTTACTTTCATCATGGCCGCTTTTCAAGCAGCCAGATGAGCAGAGCTCATTTTTAACTCTTCACTTGGTCACTTGGGCTCTTGACAACTCACTACTCACTACTCACTTTAAACTTAAAGCTTGGCCACTTGGAACGTGGCTACTTAACATTAGGCTTTATAGCATTATTATATATATAACTAACCGCTTCGTCTACATCATCTGTAACGATAAACAAATTTAAATCTTTTTTATCAATATGTTTATATTCAAGCATTTTTTCAAAAAAATCCAGCAGCGGTTTATAATATTCCCTGCCGAAAAAAACAATTGGAATCTGGCTCATTCTGCCTGTTTGCGCAAGTGTTAAAACTTCGCTAAGCTCATCCAATGTACCGAATCCCCCCGGCATCATAACGGTTCCTACCGAATATTTTAAAAATGTCACTTTTCTTGTAAAGAAATATTTGAATTTTAAAGATATTTTTACATAAGGGTTGGTAATTTGTTCATGGGGCAAAAGAATATTGAGTCCTACGCTTACTTTTGCACCTTTACATGCCGCTTCCATAATACCGGGACCGCCACCTGTAATTATTGCATAACCTTTTTGGCTTAATTTTTTACTGATTTCAACTGCTTTTTCATAATAATATTCTCCCGGCTTTTCCCTCGCACTTCCAAAAATAGATATTGCAGGAGGTAAATCTTCAAGCTCTTCAAATGCATCTGTAAAATCACTTATTACCCTGAACATCCTCCACAAATCTTTTGTAGGATTTCTATTATCTAAAAACTCTTTTTGTATATCTCTCATTTTTTATCCTTCTCACAATATTTATCATTTTTCATTTTTAATTTCTCACTTTTAATTTTAAAACAGTCTTCCCATTTTTCTGTACCCGTATATAAATAAAATAATACCCAAAAATGTAAGCGCCGCATAAAATTGCCATAAATGAATCATATCAGCGCCTCTAAACATTATACTCTCACTTCCTTCAATATAATACCTTAAAGGAGAAAACAAAGATAAAAACTGCAACATTGGATGCATAGCATAAATAGGTGTCCATGCACCGCTCAAGAAAATCAGAGGCATCATTATGAGCATTGAATACTGTCCCACCTGCAGAGCGCTTTCGCTGATTGCAGCAATAAAAAGCCCGAGTCCCGCCGCCGTTATGGAATAAAGAAGAGTTAATATTAAAAAATCAAAAAAACTTCCGTTCATCGGTGCGTTAAAAACGCCAAAAATTACAAAACCAAATGCCAGAATAACCCCTCCAAGCAAAATAACAACTTGCGAAAATATTTTTGCAAAAATAATAAGTTTGGAACTAACCGGCATTAAAAGCATAATATCCCACGTACCGTCCTCTTTTTCCTTTACAAAGACCATTGCGCTTAATATCACCCCAAGCAAAGTAATGACGGATAAAAGCTCGGTAAAACTCATAAACCATTTTGAATTGCTGTTTTGATTAAAAAGTTTATGAATTGCCAAATCAACGGGTAATTTTATATTGCTCATATTTAAAATAATATTTTGAAGGTAACTAAGCGTTACATAAGCCTGGCTTGCCGCCGTTGAATCAATCAATACATTTATTTTGGCAGGCTTTTTTTTATAAATATTTTTTTCAAAATTATTATCAAACACAATTCCTACCATTATTTTTTTGTTAAAAATTGCATCACTTAACTCTTTTTGGGATTTAAAAATAACCGGTGTTTTAAATTCCGGTTTATGCAGGTGTGAGAGAATTTTTTTAGAAACAACATCTCCCGAATAATCCACATATCCTATAGATACATTTCTCGGTTTTACCTGAATTCCGTTTCCAGCAATATAAATATCAAAGGTAAAAGAATACAAAACCACCGCCACAAGTCCTACATTTCTTAAAAAGCTTAAAATTTCCTTACTGAAAATGCTCAAAAACTGTTTCATTTCAGACCTTTTTTCAAAAACAATCTTCCAAGAATCAATAAAACAACAGCATAAACAATCAAGATACAAAAATAGAGTATGTTTTTAGAAGAGCCGAAACCCTGACCAATCAAAAATGTGTCATAAACCAAATGGTTATAATACATTACAGGAAACAGATGGGCTTCAATATACGACTCCCCTTTCATAGAGGAGATTGGCATAAGCATTCCGGAATATAAAAATCCTGGAATTATGGTAATAATAATGGTAAGAACAAGAGCCACAATCTGCCTTGAAGAGACTATACTTACCAAAAGCCCTATTCCCAGAGATATTAAAATATATATTTCACTTGAAAAAAAATAGATTAAAAAATTGCCTTTAAAGGGAACTTTAAAAATATAAACAGCCACTAAAAAAAGATTAAATATATTAAATGAATGCAAAAAAAACACAGGGGTTAATTTGGATATTAAAAAATCTATTTTCCCTACAGGGGAGGAATAAAAATTAAAAATAGTGCCCTCTTCTTTTTCCTTTACAATTAAAAGTGCCGCCAAAATCGCAGGTGCAACCAATAAAATAAGCCCTAAAAGCCCAGGGACTATTGCATTTGCGTCTCTTAGAGACTGGTTAAAAAGCATTCTTTGATTTATTGAAATCAAACTTTTTAATCCGGGCTTTAATCTTTTTGCAATATCTAAAATCAACCCCTCTGCATAACTTTGCATTGTGAGTGCCCTCATAGGATATGCACCGTCTATAAAAACACCGATCCCAGTTTTTTGATTTTTTAAAATATTTTTTTCAAATGAAGGTGGAATAATAAAAATCATATCAACTTTTCCTGTTTTCATTTGTTTTAGAGCTTCTTTTTCACTCATTTTCGGCAATAGTTTAAAATACTGGGAATTTTTCATTTTTGAAATAAGCTCAAGTGAAATTTTACTTTTATCATAGTCAATCACCACACTTCGCGCATGCTTTACATCCATTTTAATACCGTAACCGAACAAAATAAGTATCATTAAAGGCACCAAATAAACCATAAATATCATTTTACTTCTGATTAAATCTTTAAATTCATTTAAGATATATGCCCTTATAACTCCAAAATTCACTTACATCCCCCTAATTTTACACTTTTCATTTTACACTTTTCACTTTTCACTTTTATAAGTTTTCCTTATAAAATTTAACAAATATATCTTCAAAACTTTCAGCTTCAGGAAATTTTTGATACAGATTTTTTACTGTGTCATCCACTATTTTTTTGCCTCTTTTTAACACAACAACCCTGTCGCAGTATTCAGCCTCACTCATATAATGGGTTGTAACTATTATTGAAATTCCCCATTTAACTTTAAGCTGATGCAAAATATCCCAAAACTGGGCTCTTGCAATTGTATCCACCCCGCTTGTAGGCTCGTCTAAAAATAAAACCACCGGTTCGTGCATAATAGCGGCACTCAAGGAAAATCTCTGATTTATTCCAATGGGCACATCTTTTGGAAATGAATCTAAATATTCTTCAAAACCGAGAGACTTTGCATATTCTTTTATTAAATAATGGGTTTTAAGTAAATCAATTTTATGCATATTCGCAAAATACAAAAGATTTTCCCTTATCGTCATATCTTTGTAAAGGGCAAAAAGCTGAGACATATATCCGATTTTACTTTTTAAGCCGAGTCTGTCTTCATACGATTTAATCTTTTTACCAAGTAAAATAAGTTCCCCCTCATCAATGGGATAAAGCCCCAGAAGCATTTTAATAAGCGTTGTTTTACCCGCCCCGTTTGCCCCGAGAAGCCCTAAAATTTCACCTTTTTTAAGCTCTAAATCAATATGGTCATCCGCTGTAAAATCACCGAATCTTTTAGTCATTCCCCTTGCTTCAAGCACCACATCCGGCAACGTTTTTTTATTTTCTTTAATCATCATTTTTGGAGGTATTTTACCCCTTTTAAGTGCATTTACAAAAAAGAGGCCCTCCAATGTAGGCTCTTTATGAGGAGCATTTAAAGATTTTAATGAATAAGTGGTTTTATTAAATGTTATACATTCTTCACACTCAGTCTCTTCATAGACATATTCTTTGATTGAATTAATCAGTTCTTTCGGTTTTCCGCCGGCGATAATTTTACCCTCGTCAAAAAGATATACCCTGTCCATCAGGGCGGCCTCATTCATATAAGCGGTGCTTACAATCGTTAGGCCGCTTCTGGTTTCATCCAGTATTTTCCAAAGCTCCCTGCGGCTTAGAGGGTCAACCCCGGTTGTCGGTTCGTCAAGTATAAGGAGTTTCGGTTTATGAATAAGTGTGCAGATAAGGGAGAGTTTTTGTTTCATTCCCCCGCTTAAATTTTTAGACAGCCTGTCCCGAAATTCATACAGCCCCGCCATTTTAAGAAGTCTAATTCTATATTCATAATATTCGTCATCTTTTTTTACATTTCTTATATCGCTGAAAAAATCAAGATGCTCTTTTACACTCAGATTTTTATACAGAACCAGCCCTAAACCCTGGGGCATAAAACCGATATTTTGTTTTAATTTCTCAGTCTCTTTTATATTTTTATAAGCAAAATTATAAAAGCTTATTTCCCCTTCAAAATCCTTAACCCCGCTTATGGCATACATAAAAGAGCTCTTCCCCGCCCCGTCAGCCCCGATAAATCCGATTATCTCTTTTTCATATCCTTCAATAGAAGCTTTTTCAATGGCAGTTTTGTTTTTATATTTTACAGTTACATTTTTTGTTTCAAATATTAATTTTTCATCGTGGCCGTTTTTCAAACAGCCAGATGAGTTTAATTCGCTTTGCTCATTTACACTCATTTTCCATTATCCATTTTACATTACAGTTTCAATTCGTCTAAATTCTTAGGTAACCTGCCCCCTATACTTATAACCCCGATTCCCGGAAGCCCGAATTTTATTAAAGGATTAGGATTTACCGGTTTTATATCAACTTCATAAACCCTTTGAATCCTGTCTTCCCTCACCTCAACCTCTTTTGGAGTAAATTCGGCTCTTTGGGCAATTTTAATTACTCTTGCCTCAATAGGTTTGTTTGGATACGCATCCAAAAATATAACTGCCCGCTCCCCTATTTTTATTTTTCCGTTATTAATTTCATCAACATACATTTTTAAATAAAGTTTTTGGGGGTTTATTGCAGTAGCCACGCTCATACCAGCCCCAAGAACTTCACCGATGTTTGCAACTTTATCTATTATATATCCGTTAATAGGAGATTTTATTGTAAGTTCATTGATTACACTCTGTATTTCATCCCTCTTGGCTTTTAAAGCCAAAATAGCGTTTTTAAGAGCTTTAATGTTAACTCTCGCTGCTATGGCCGTATTTAAATTTTTTTTACTGCTTTAATTAAAGTTTTTGTCCTGAGCAATTACAGCTTTTAAGATTTCTATATTTTTTTCCAATGCATTTAATTCGTCTTTTTTTACCCCGTAAGCCAGCTCGGCCTGTTTTATACCGTTTTTTATTTTAGCGGCTGTAAAATTTAATTCATTTTTTTTAGCCTTAATCTCAGCTTCAATAGATTTTAATTTATCTTTATATTCATCGCTGTCAAGAACGGCAATAACACTGCCTTTTTTAATATCACTCCCGTCATCAATATTGATTTTTACAATCCTTCCGGGATATTTTGTGTTTATGTTTATCAAATCCCCGTCAAAATTACCGACACCGGCCACAAGCCCGGGAGGCATCTTTTTCGCATTCAAGGCTTTGTAAATTAAAACCCCTCCAATTGCCACTAAAATTATTAATATAATTCCTACTATATTTTTTTTCATTTCATAACCTTTTATATAAAAATTTCATTTTCCATTTTACATTTTACATTAAAAATTGCTTCCCCCGTCTAAATTGGCTTTTATTGTATAAAAGAAAATTTGGGATTTTACATCCTCTTTTTTAGCCCTGGCAGCAGCAAGTTTGGCAATGGCGTCCGTCAAATCGGCTGAATCCGCCAAGCCTTCTTCAAATTTAGCATTAATATATTCATAATAACTGAGCCTTGCTTCGACTTCTGACTTAGCTGATTTATACATCTCTTTTAGAGCCTTAATTTTTAATAAATCATTTTTATACTCAGTCTCGGCAGTATTCAAATAGTTTTTATAATAAATAAGACTTTGCAGTTTTGCTATTTTGGCTTCTTCTATATTGGCCTTATCGGCGCCTCCGTCAAAAATATTATAATTTAATTCAACAGCCCCGTAAGATTTATCTCTGTTTTGATAATAGTTTTTATCCAGTCCGAATGTGTTTGCTTCCTTTTTTAATCCTATTTCAATACCGATTTGAGGATAAAATTTTGATTTCGCTAAATTTACCATTGTTTCGCTTAAATTAAGATTTTCTTTTATTGCCAAAACATCGGGTCGTTTTAAAATATTTTCCTCTTTTAAAGAAGGGACATTTAAACCGTCAATTTTTTTAATTTTTTTATTGACAAGATTTGAGAAAATATTTAAAAGGGCTTTTTTTTGCAAAAGGGCACTGTCTATTTTTGCATTTATTTCATAATATTTCGCATCTATTTCATCCGCCTCGGATTTATTCAAAAGACCTTCTTTATAAAACGAAAAAGCCTTTTCTTTTGCACTCGTTACAGCCGCTTTAGCTTTGTTTAGTGCATCAATCTTTGCATTTAGGGCATAAATATTTGAATATAATTTTGCGGCGTTTAATAATAAAACCCTTTTGGTGTTTTTAAGTTCCAGCTTTTTTTGTATCAGTTCTATTTTTGATTTTTTAATTAAATTAGTTATAGCAAAACCTGTAAAGAGCGGATATGAATATTTCAAAACCCCCGTAAAATTATTTTTTCTTCCTGCCTGAATTTCAGTATTCACATTTTGATAAATCAGTGGATAAACCGGGGCGCTCCCCGCGTTTTGCGCTCCAACGGCCACATCTGTGTTCATTTTCATAACAGGATTTTGATGAAGCCTCACATAAGAATAACTTAAATCTACACTTCCGTAATTCTTTGCTTCGCTGAGTTTTAATTTTTTTTCATAAATTTCCACCTGTTTTTTTGCAAGTTTATAATTCAGTGAATTTGTTATAGATTTTGCTATATCGTTAAAACTCTCGGCACTGAGAAATAGAGGAAATATTAAAGCAAGCCTTTTCATTTTTATCCTTTTTTATTTGAAATATTTTATCAGAGAAATATTGATGTGTCAATTTTATTTTTCATTTCTTATTACCCATCTTTTAGCAATAGGCAGCAAAAACACAAAAACACTTCCCAATAATCCCCAAAAAGCGGCATTTAGCCAAACATACTTAAACCCGTAATTCATAGCCATAAATTCCTGTAAATCTCTCAATAAAACATCCCCGGCCACTCCAAAAGCATATCTTAATTTTTCAAGCAAATCACTGACCATGGAATAATTCTGAAGGGTTACAATCCCGTCATATTCTTTGGCCTGATAAAAAAACATAGAATTTGTAGCAATTGCAGTACCGAAACTCCCTCCCACAAACCTCACATAATCCATAACCACAATTGCCTGTTCGCCTTTGTTTTTAGCAGCATTCATAATAAGCACCGTTACAGGCGCAAAAAACATTCCCATAGATATTCCAAAAGGCATTGTCCTTAAAACCGCTTCGCTAAAACTCATATAGTAATTAATCGGCGGAAAAAGATAAAAAGATGTTATCAGATAAATTATAACCGCAACCGTAAGCACAGGAATGGGACCGGTTTTGTCGCTTACATTCCCCGCAACTATACTCACAATCCCTATCCATATTCCAAATCCTAAAACCCCTAGCCCCGCCTGAATGGAACTAAGCCCTTTTATATGCTCGTAAAATACAGGTATCATATAAAAATACTGATACATCGAAAAACCGAGCAAAACAAAATAGATTAAAATTCCAAGTGTATAAAAGGGGTTTTTAAATAACGAATAATCAAACAGTTTATTTTTTGAAAAATATTCGCTGATTAAAAAAAATAAAAAAGCTATCCAGGAAACAAATGCCAAATAAACTATAAAAGAAGAATTAAACCACCCAAACTGCTGACCTTTACTAAGCATTATCAAAAGAGCCACGGTTGAAATTGAAAGAAATGCAAAAGAGATTATATTTAGAGAATAATTTTCTTTTTTGCCAATATCCGGCAAAAGCAGACTTCCAAAAATAACAATAATTATTCCAATCGGTACATTTACAAAAAATACGGCCCTCCAGCTAAACCATTCGGTCAGATATCCTCCTAAAGTTGGCCCAATTGCCGGAGCAAAAGCCACGCCTAAAGCAAAAATCCCCATTGCAATACCTTTTTTATCATCAGGAAACAAAGAAAAAATCATCATATGGGCCGTAACCATTATTAAAGCCTCGGCAAACCCCTGAACCACCCTTGCACTTATTATAAATCCAAGAGAATTTGATACTCCACAAAGAAAAGAAGCCAGACTAAAAAGTCCAACCCCTACTATATAAACCCATTTATTTCCATATCTTTTAATAAGCCACTCAACCACCAAAAGCCCGGCCGCAGCGGCCGTCATATAAGCGGTAATCACCCACTGAACCCCGTACATATCGGTTGATAGCGGCCCCTTTAAGCGCGGTACCACAATATCCACTATCGTGGTATCCAAAACCGCCATAAAAGCACCGGTAATGATTAAAATAATGTAAAGTGTAAAATTAAAAGTGAAAAGTTTAGGTTGCATTTTTTACTGCTTTCACTAAAATTTTTATTATTTCATTTTTCACTCAGTTAATAGCTTTTTGCTATTTCAACTTCCCCGCTCATCCCAACAAGCACATCATCAGGAATTTTTTTAAATTTAATCCTTACATAAAACCTCTGGGCTAATTTTGTAAATTCACCGCTGCTTATGTCTCTTGGGACGAGCGCAAACGTAGCGGCACTCGCCGGCAAAATTTTATTTACATATCCGTTATAATCTTTACCTGTGGCGTCAATATGAATTTTTGCATAGTTTCCTTTTTTTATGCCTTTTAATTTAGTCTCTTCAAGCAAAACCAATACATACAAATCTTTTGGATTCACAATACTTAAAATTTTACTGCCCGCATTTACCACTTCATCGGGGTTTTCAAATTTTTTGGCTATTTTCCCGTTAAAAGGAGCATATATAAAACTCTCTTTTATATGCTGGTTTATAAAAGCCAGTTTATCATTCAAAACTTTTAACTGAGATTTCATTGAATCAGTTAACTTAGCTAATCTAATTACTTCTTTTTTGTTATTTTCTGCAATATTTAATTTTATAAACAATGCATTTTTATCTTCATTCATACTTTCCAAAATTTTTTTATCCGCATTTATTTCATTTTGCAAAGCAAAAAAAGCTGTTTTTACATTTTCATATTTTTCATATGAAATTTTTCTGTTTTTATATAGTCTGCTGAATCTTTTATAATCATTTGCAAGTTTTTGAAGTTTGTTTTCTTTTGCCTTAATTTCATACTTTTTTGCTTCAATCAGTTTATCAAGCTTCTTAATCTGAGTATTTATTAAATTTATGTTTTCATCTATATCTTTGCTTAATTTATCTTTTTGGATAATACTTGCCTGAATTTTTTGCTTTAAAGCGTTTATCTGATTGATAAGCCCGTTTTTTTGAATTTCCAAATCTTTTGTATCAAGTTTCGCAAGAAGTTCATTCTTTTTAATATTATCGCCTTCGTTTACATAAATCTTTTCTATCTTCCCTGGAATTTTAAAAGAAAGATTTGTAAGAGAATCGGTTTTTACAAACACTGCATTTGAAGTGGCATAATTATGTGAAAATATAATATATTTAATCAGTAAAAAAACTGAAACTGCCAATAGTATTCCAAAAACAATTAAAGCTATCTTTTTTTTCATTTATTCCCCTGTTTTTTTAAGAAATTTTATCACAGGAGAATTGATATGTCAATCTTTATGTTCAAATTCGGGGACTATTTCTTTTAATTTTTTAATAATGTATTTTTCATCATCTAATCTTATTAATTCTTCAATTTTTTTAATTAACTCATCAATATCCATAAAAGTGGGTTTTGCAACAAAAATATCTTTATATTTTGTTTTTTTATCTGCTTCATCAATTAAAAGCTCTTCATAAAGTTTTTCCCCGGGCCTGAGACCCACAAACTCAATACTGTTTTCATCTTTTCCGTAAAGTCTAAGCATTTTTTTAGCTAAATCCGCAATTTTTACAGGTTCCCCCATATCCAGTATAAAAATCTCTTTGTTTTTTGCCATAGAACCTGCCTGAAGAACCAATTGACAGGCTTCCGGAATTAACATAAAATAACGGGTAATTTCCGGGTGGGTGACGGTGAGAGGTCTGTTTTCTTCAATCTGTTTTTTAAACTTTGGCACTACGCTTCCGCTGCTGCCCAACACATTTCCAAACCTTACGGCACATATTTTTGTAAATTTAGAATCAATATTTTGTGCATACAGCTCGCACACCCTTTTAGTTGCACCCATTATGTTTGTAGGCCTTACCGCTTTATCGGTTGAAATTAAAATAAAATCTTTTATTTCATATTTTATAGATAAATCAATTACATTTTTTGTGCCCATGATATTATTGATAACCGCACTTTTCGGATTATATTCACACATAGGCACATGCTTGTATGCCGCCGCATGGATTACAATTTGAGGCTTCTCGTTTTTAAATATTTCTTCCAAATCATTTTTTTTGGTTACATCTGTTAAATAAAGTTTTCTTTTTATATTCAGCTCTTCATTAATCGAATATAAGTTAAATTCGCTGTTATCCACCAAAACAAGCTCACTTGAGCCGTATTTTTCACACTGTCTCGCTATTTCGCTTCCTATGCTGCCGCCCGCACCTGTGATTAGGATTTTTTTATTCTTTACAAATTGTTCAATAGCGTTTTTGTCCAAATCTTTCGGTTTTCTGGCTAATAAATCTTCAATAGAGACATCTTTAATTCTATTTTCAAAAGGATTATATATTTTAATTTCTTCAATACCTCTTGATTGCAAAAATCCGACCAGTCCGTCAAGTTCTTTTTGACTCATCTCCTTTGTAATAATTGCCGTTTTAATATTGCCGGCAATTTCTGAAATATCTTCAACCTTATATCCGTAAAGATATGCCCCCACTATATTTTTTTCACTGTCATAAATTTCCAAAACCGAATAAGGTATATTTTGTTTTAGAAGTGAAACAGCCTTTTCATTGGCCCCGATTATAACAGCCGGTTTTTTATCGGTTGAGAGTTTTTCTATTAAAAGCCTTTTGGAAATTCTGAAAAAGCCTATAAAAAGGATTGATAAGAAATAATCTATTATAATTACACTTCTCGGAAAAGGAATAAAATAATGCCTAAAAACAAGTAAAACACTCCCTCCTGCCAAATAAGCCAAAGTGGTGGCAAATAGCAGAGATTTAAGCTCCTTAAGCGAAAAAAACCTCCAGCTTACAAAATAAAGCTTAAAAATATAATAAAAAGCTACTTTAAAAAAAATAAAAACAAAAGCTATTTCATAAAAATTATTTAAATATTCTTTTGGAATGGAAAAATTAAACCTCAAAAGATACGCTAAAAAAAGAGTAAAAATAGAAATTAAAATATCACCCGCTAAAAAAAACAGAGCCCTTTTTAATTTTGTGGGCTTAAGAAGATTTTTCAATTTTTTCCTTTAAGTTTTGATAAATATTTAACATATTTGGAAAAAAATTAATTGCTAATTTCAAACTTTCTATCGATTCATCTATATCATCTGGATATTCATGAGATAATTCATTTCTTATTTCTCTAATTTTCAACCATTCATCAGCTTCAATTATTTCTAATTTTTCTAAAATATCTAAAACATCCCTAAAAGGAATAGCAAAACTATCTATTTCCTGAAGTTCATATAAAACTTTTTTAAATAATTTTACTCCTATTTTATCTTGTAGTTTTGCAAAATAAAATAAAAAACTGTTAGCTAATCTTCTATTTTCCACATCCTCTAAAAAATCCGAATCAATTTCTTTTTGAAGTAAAGCATTATAATCAATTAAAGCATTTTTAATAATTTTATCTATCGCTTTAAACAACTCTTTTAATTCTTCCATAATAATATACCTTTTTTTGCATTTTTCTCAATAAGCCCTTTTTTATTTATTACTACATCAATTTTTCTATCACCTATTAACTTTTTTAAATAAACTAAAAATTCTATCTTTTTTTCTAAATTAGCGTTTGAAGAAACAATATACAAATCTATATCACCGCCTTTTAAATTATCATCTACTCTACTGCCAAAAAGATAGATTTCTCCATTTTTAAAAATCTTAACAAAAGCTTTTTTTATAGATAAAATCTCTTTTTCACTTAACCTCATTTATTACCTCACAAATATATTTGACATCATTTTTACTCAAAGCAGTACCACTCGGAAGACAAAGTCCTTTTTTAAATAATTTTTCACTTCTTCCGTTCAAATAACTTTTAACCCCTTTAAATAGAGATTGTAAATGCATCGGGTTCCAAAGAGGTCTGCTTTCTATTTGATTATCTTTAAGATTTTGCATAACTTTCCAGGGGTCTTTGTTTTTAAAAACAACGGTTGTAAGCCATCTTGTTCCCCTGGTGTTAGGTAATTCCGGCATAAACTCTTCATCTAAAAATTCCTGATACCACTCAAAAATTTCCTTTTTTTTTGCAATCCTCTCTTCAACAACCTCCATCTGCCCCACACCGATAGCCGCCAAAACATTACTCATCCTGTAATTAAAGCCAATCTCTTTATGCACATATTCTATAAAATCACTCTCTTTTGCCTGAGTTGAAAGAAACCTTGCGTTTTTTATAAGCTCCCCATCATTACTGACCAACACTCCCCCGCTGCTTGTAGTTAAGAGTTTGTTTCCGTTAAAGCTATATACCCCAAAGACCCCTATTGTCCCACTATGCACAATTTTCCATTCTCCATTTCCCATTTTCCATTTGTAATACGCCCCAAGACTCTCAGCCGCATCCTCTATTAAATAAATACCGTTTTTTTCACATAACTCTTTTATTGGTTCAATATCGGCCACCTGTCCGTAAATATGAGGTAAAACAACCGCTTTTATATTATTTTCTTTGATTGCTTTTTCTAAAAGCTCTGCATCCATATGCCAATATTCATCAACATCTATAAAAACAGGCTCGTTTCTTTCATACAAAATCGGATTAACCGAACCTATAAAAGTAAAAGTTGGCACCGCCACTTTAGAATCTTTTATTCCAAGTACCCTTAAAGCTAAATGAAGTGCACTCGTGGCATTGCATAAAGCAAGGGCGGCTTTTGCACCGGTATAATTTTTTACTGAATTTTCAAATTTATCAACATATTCTCCAAGAGGCGCTATATAATTGCTTTCAAACACTTTTTTTACATACTCTATTTCTTTTCCGCTCATATGAGGGGGTGAGAGGTAAATTTTATTGACATTTTTATTTGTTTGTGATATACTTTTATCACTTATACGCCCTAAGGGGTCTTCCTCCCTTTTTAAGGGAGTAATAAATTCTTCTAACTTTTTGCTAAGTTTTTTAAATGTATTAAATTTAATTCTTCCATATTTAAACTTAATTCTCTTAATATCGAAAGTTCTCATTTGATTAAACATCGCATAACTTATTTTGTTTTTATAATGAAATTCAAAATACCAATCTTTTTTCGTACTTGTAAGAGGAATACCTAAAAATGTAGTTTTTGACAATTTTTTATATACTAAAACCGGTCTTAAAAACTCTTCGCCTTTTCCAACTTGCTCACTTCCCACATTTTTACCAATCGACATAAAAAATATATCACCGCCTCTAAATTTTAGATTTATCTCTTTATTATTTATTTGTTTTTTTAATTCATTCCATTTGTCAAATTCGTTCATACTAATTCCTTTAATTTCTCTACAATCTCTTTTCTTGAATAAACTCCATAATCAGCACAGTTAGGAATATTTTTATAAATTCCTTTTTTGTTTTTAAATCTTACAGTAATCCAACCCAATTTTTTAGGAGCAATAAAATCTTTTTTAGGATTGTCTGATATATATACATATTGTTTATTAGGAAATTTTTCCATAACCATTTTAAAAGGTTTTAATTCAGGTTTTTTAGTATGATAAAAATCTGTAAAAATGGGATATTTTATATATTTATCTAAATTTAAAGCTAAAAATTTATTCTGCTGCATCATATAATATCCATCGCTAATTAAAGCTGTATCATAATTTTTAGTAAATTCTAAAATTTCTTTACTTTCCTTTGGCAAAGTTATATTTGGTTTATGAAATCTATAAATTTCTATTAGTTTTTTTACATCAGTATCAATATTAAAAGTTTTTATTAACTTATCAAAAATTTTACCGCTTCCATTTTTCAAAAATTCTTCCCACATAAAATTAAAATATTTTTCATCTCCTAAATATTTGCTAATTTCTCTAAATCCACTTTTTACAAAATCTATTTCATCATACAAAGTATCGTCTAAATCAAATACTATTACCATCTATCAATACCTCATTGTCATATCTTAACATTATTAAATTATCTTTCCATTCTTCAAAATATTTCAGTTCTTTTCCTAGATAATCATCTATCAAAAATTTAGCATAATCAGCGCCTGCTTGCCAACTCAAAGGATATCCACCTCCAAAGCGGGGATTAATTTCTATAAAATATATTTTATTATCTTTTTTAAAAAGTTGAATAGTCAATACGCCATATGCTTCGTTTAATTTATTACATAATCTTTTAACTTCACTGATAATTAAACTGTCTTTTTTGGTTCTTCCTTTATTAATTTCCCCGCATCTGACTTCTATTCGCTCTCTTGGCACAATTGAAATAACCGCTCCTTTTTTATTTATAAAAACATCTACTGTAAACTCTGTTGCATCTATATATTCTTGAAATACATAATTTTTATTTTTACTTAACAATATTTTAGCTTCTTCTATTGAATTTACTTTTTGAGCTCCGACTGATAAAGAAGAATTATTAAGCTTTGCAAAAAGAGGATATTTTGCAGTTTCAATATCATCTACAATTTCAGGAGTCAAAAAACCGTTTTCTTTAAAAAATTTATAAGTAGAAGATTTTAAGGCAAAAGTTTTACATATATTTTCACTACTTCCAGCAATAAAAATTCCTTCTTTTTTAAAATTTTCTTTATTTTTAGCTAAAATTTCCAATTCTGGATCAATTGTAGGTACAATCATATTTATATTCAAATTTTTACATTGTTGTAATAAAAAATCTATATAGTTTTTATCGGTAACTCTTGGAACCTTAAAAAAATAATCACTAACCTGGCAAGCCGCACTCAAACTTGGATTCATATCACAAGTAAATACATTTGCATATAATTTAAAATTTTCAACTAATCTGACTCTTCTACCAGCACTGGTTATTAAAACATTAATTTTTCCCATTAAACTTCTCCATTGTGGCATGTCCTTGTTGGGATATTCCCTCTTGTTTTAAAACTTTTATAATTGTTTGACAAATTATATATAAATCCAGCTTAAAACTTAAATGCTTTACATAAAAAACATCATATTTAAATTTTTTTCTCCAGCTTATTGCATTTCTTCCTTTAACCTGAGCAAGTCCAGTAATTCCGGGTAAAACATCGTGTCTTTTTTTCTGTTCTTCATTATATAAAGGCAAATATTCAACTAAAAGAGGCCGTGGCCCAATAAAACTCATATCACCTTTTAATACATTAAAAAGCTGAGGCAGTTCATCAAGGCTTAGTTTTCTAATAATTTTACCAATTCCTTTTAATCTTTTTTCATCAGGAAGCAAATTTCCAAATTCATCTTTTTCATTAGTCATTGTCCTAAATTTATATATTTTAAAAATTCTTCCTTTATATCCGGGACGCTCTTGCATAAAGATAACAGGTCTTCCATCCCACAGGTATATTGCAATTGCCGTTAAAAGCATAATAGGTGAAAATAAAATAATTAAAATTAAAGCCAAAACTTTATCCGTCAAAGGTTTAAAAAATTTTTTATACACTTAAAATTTCCTCATAAACTTTTAAATATTTATCTACTACAACTTTTATATCAAAATCATTTACTGCTTTTTCTCTTGAATATCTTCCAAATTCTTCCCTTAACTCAGTATTATCAATTAAGATTTCTATCTTTTTAGCTAATGTTTTATAGTCTCTAACAGACACTAAAAATCCGTTTTTATTATCTTCTACAACTTCCCTGCATCCAGGAGCATTTGTTGTAACAATCGGTTTTGACATAGAAGCGGCTTCAAGAAGTGTTCTTGGTACTCCTTCTCTGTAACTAGGCAAAACAAAAATATCACAAATGGAAATTAATTCTTTTATATCTCTTCTAAATCCTAAAAATTTTACATTTTTCCAATCAGGTAAAAATGTATTCTTATTTCCCTTGTCTACATCACCTACATATAAAAAATTGGCCTTTTCTTTAAGTAATTCAGCAGCTTTTATATATTCTTCTACACCTTTGTCTTTAATTACCCTTGCAATCATCAAAACAGTCGGTTTATCCTTTTTTATCCCCAAATCCTCAATCCTAAATCCTAAATCCTCCATTTTCCATTCAGTGGTATCAATCCCGCTGCTTTTAATTAAAACTGCTTTTTCTCTTGGAATTATATTTTTATTTATAAATAATTCTAAATCATCACTGTTTTGAAAAATTACTTTTTTTGAAGATTTTGCAGTAAATTTGTATCCAGTTTCTATGATATTTCTAATTATTTTACTTTTTAAATCATTATAAATAAAAAAACTGCCAAGACCTGTTATAGTATTTATTGTATTTTTATGAAAAACCAAATTTCCGTAAATATTCGGTTTATGCATAAAAGTATGTAAAATATCCGGTTTTATACTTTTAATTACTTTTTTTATGTTTCTTATTGTCTCAATTTCCTTAAAAGGATTTAGACTACCTCTATCAATTTTATATTCAACCGCATTCACTCCGTAATCTTTAAATTCATCAAACACATTACCTTTTGGACATACAGCATAAACTTCATTTCCTCTTTTTATAAGTTCTTTCATAATAGGTAGTCTAAAAAGATATAAATTTAAATCAAAATGACTAAGAAACGCTATTTTCATTAGCCCTCCAAACTTCCAGACTGAAAAGCAGATAAATAATCTTAGCCCTTTTTTCTTCCGGAATATTTAGTTTTCTATTAATTATTTTTTTAACAAACTTTTCATCTACAAAATTTTTATAAAAACCGTAATTTAAATAATCCATTATAATATCTTTGAGCTCATTGTTTACCCAATCAGTTAAAGGAATTTCAAATCCCTTTTTTTTAGCATTAACTAACTCTTGTGGTAGATACTTTTTAGCTAAAAACCTTAGGGCATATTTGGTAGTTAAAAAATTTATTTTATATTTAGACTTTAGTAATGGAGCATATTCTAAAAAATATTTGCTCAAAAATGGGCTTCTTGCTTCAAGTGAATTAATCATTGTGGCAATATCCATTTTCACAACCAAATCTTCTATTAAATTTAAAACAAAATCTAAATACATTAATTTATCCAAATTATTTAATTTTACATTTTTTATAAATTTATCTAAATCATCTATTTTTTTACTTTTAAATTCATAAATATCTTCAAATAAATCATTCAATAAAACATTATACCAATGAATTCCTTTTTTACTTGAAGCCCTGATTAACCTATATAAAAACATTTTAACTCCTCTACTATTAGGAGAAAGAAAAGGTAATAAAAATTTAAAATTTTTAGCAACATTATCTAATCCTAATGCTAATGGCACATATCTTCTATAACCGGCAAACAACTCATCAGCCCCGTCTCCGTTCAAAACAACTTTTACATATTTTCTTGCTTCCCTGCTAACAAAATAACTTGGAATTGCACTGCTGTCAAAAAAAGGTTTTCCATAAGAAGTTAATATTTTTTCAATATTGTTTTTTACATCCATTTTAATATCTATTAAATAATGTTCCGTTCCGTATTTTTTAGCAACTAATCCTGCCAAATTACTTTCATCAAAACTTCCTTCAAACCTGACAGTAAAAGTTTTTATTTTTTTAAATTCACTTATCTTTGCCACCACAAGTCCACTGTCAATCCCTCCGCTTAAAAACGCTCCGACTTCCACATCACTTGCTAATAATCTGTCTTTTACCGATTTTGTAAGAATATTATCAAGTTCTTCTAAATTTAAATCAATTTTTTCTTTTGTATAAAAATCATAAATATCAAAATACTTTTCTATTTTCATATCTAAATTATCTAAATTAACATACGCAAAACTTCCGGCAGGAAATTCTTTGATTTTTTTATAAGGAGTTGAGCAAAACCCTGTAGATAAAAATAATTTTATTTCATCTTCATCAATATCTAAATCTAAAAACTTAAATACATTAAGCTCACTGCCAAATCCAAATTTTTCATTTTTTTTATAATAAAAAAGAGGTTTTTTACCGGCTCTGTCTCTTGCTAAAAATAAAGTATTTTTTTTTATATTCAAAATAGCAAAAGCAAACATCCCATCTATTTTTTCAAACATTTTTTCTTTATACTTAATAAAAAGATAAAGAAGTGTTTCTGTATCGGAAGAGGTTTTAAAATTAAAGTCTTTAAGTAAATTTCTTAATTTTAAATGATTATAAATTTCTCCGTTAAAAACAATAACATATTCATTAAATCTAAAAGGTTGATGACCATGAGTTATATCCTGAACTGATAAACGGGTATGAAAAAAAGAAAAATTATTTAATTTTATTTTTCCTTTTTCATCAGGGCCTCTGTGGTGTAAAGAGTTAAAAATATAATTTTCATCTACTTCAAAATTAAACCCGGTAATACCGCACATTAATGTTTAACCACCTTGTAAATTTTAACATAAGGAGTAATAATTATAGGTTTAAATAAATTCTTATCATAATTTTCAAATATAAACATCTGAATATAAGTAGAGTTATAAAAAAAGTCATCTAAAATTAATCCTTCACCGTAACTCTGCATGATAATTAAATTTAATCCACTCTTTCTCAGTCTCTCTTTTCTCACTGAAAGCTTACCGCCCTTTGTATACGCAACTAAATCTATCTCTTTAACCGGTATAGTTCTTTGATTTAAAATAATTTCAGCTTTACTTAAATCTATCGGGATTTGTCCAAGCAATAAATATCTTCCCTGTTTTTTTAATCTGCCTTTATAAAAAAAGTGGTTTTGAACTTTTCCCGTTTTTATATCTATGGAACCAAACACAGAAACAGTAGGAAAAATATCCAACATTTTTAACGGTAAAAAATAATAGATGTTCTCTTTGATTTTTGGAAGAGGAATTTTTTGTGATAAAAAATTTTCCAAATCTTTGGTCGTATTAATTTTAACTTTATAATAATTTTCTATATCTTTTATAAAATCAAATTTTTTCTTATCAATAAAATGTTTTTCAGTAAAATATACATCTAAAATTGCACTATTATATGAAGGAAGCTCCGACCTTGTCAAGGCAAAACTTACTGGAAAATCAACATCCCCGCTGTGTTTCCCGCCGTCAACCAATGTTTTTACATCTGAATAATACCTGATAAGATACCCATAATCCCACCAACTTAGTACATAATCGTTTCTTTTAGAAAGATGTTTTAATTTAACAAGTGTTTCAATTTCATTTTTATTCATTGCAGCCGGCGTAATATACTCATGAATATGTTTATAATTCGGATAAATAAATCCTACCATTAATAAAAAAGACACTATATACTTAGAATAAAAAGAATTTTTTTCATTAATAAATGCTTTTGAAATTAATTTTGCTATTAAATAAGCAATATAGGCATCTCCCAATGTAAAAAACGGAACTGCAAAAATAGTAAATCTAAGACCACCTCTCTCTGCAAAAAGTCCCAATACGACCATAGGAAGAGAAATTATCATTTGAGGATATCTGAGAATTAACAATAAATAACCCAATGCTCCCGCAAAAAAACCTGCATAACTTCCGCTTATTCTGTGAACCAATGTGTCAAAACTGATGTGTCCGGCTTCTCTTACGGTATTAACAACATCATAATATTTAAATCCATCATCTGAATTAACAACAGCTCTTGTGAAATAAGAACTATGCAATACTCCATTTATCCAAGGAATTCCTATAACAATTATATAAATTCCTAAAACAATTAAATAAAAAATTTTTTCGAATTTTAAATTGATTTTATCTTTTATATAAAAAACCGATATTTGTAGTAATATTAAAACAGCTATTTTAAATTTGATATCTATTGGTAAAAGAGGCACTATCAAAAACAGTAAAAACAGACTCTCAATAAAAATATTTTCTTTTTTTACAAATTTCAAATATAATAAATATACAAAACTCATTATAAAAATACCGTTTGCTACATTATAAAGTCCGTCATGCCAGTAAATCATAAAAATTTCAATTAAAGGGGTTAAAAAGAAATATTTTATATTTTTATTTTTTAAACTCCACAGCACCCCCCATATTGCAAATGTGGGGAGTACGACCGTCAACATATCGGTATCATAATATCCAAACATCGTCCTGTGATAATAACTCCAAACCATAGGCGCCATAAGAGCTGCCAAAAATCCTAAAAACGCGCCCCCTATTGCTTCACCAATCAGAATTAAAGGTACAGCAAGCAAACTTCCGATAATTCCTGGTAAATAAAAAATTACTTTATCCAGAGGAATATGAAAAAATTCACTCACAAGCGCAGTAAAATCTGAAGTAACATTATAAATAGGAGAGAGGTCGTTTTTTCGGTGAAATCCGTTTATAAAATCCCTTGCACCCTCTGCATAATAAAACCCATCCGGATTATTTATAATATAAGTGCCGTTAAACTGCCAGACAGGGATTTGAGAAATTATATCCACATATATAAACCTAACCCATATATTAAAAATATAAGCTACTAATATATAAAACAAAATAATTTTCCAGTTACTTTTATCTTCAACCTTTAAAAATCCAAAAAAATTCATTTTTTTCTCCTATTATTTTTTCCCATTTTTTTATAATATTTTTTACTTCAAATTCTTTAATTCTTTTTTTTGCTTTTTGTTCATAATTATATCTTAAATCACTATTTTCATATATCATTCTCATAGCTTCAACCACTTTATCGACATCTCCAACAGGTACTATTCCGTATTCAGCTAATTCTATTTCTTTAGTCTGCTTTGTAAAGGTAGTATCCGGTGCTAAAATTTCTCTTGGACCGCTTTTACAATCTGTAGAAATTACAGGTAAATTACAAGCTAAAGCTTCAAGTAAAACATTTGGAAAGCCTTCATAGTTTGAAGAAAAAACAAAACAGTCAGCTTGTGATAAAAATCTAAAAACATCTTTTTGACGACCTAATAATTTTACCTTATCTTTAAGCCCTAAATCCTTAATCATAAACTCTAAATCATCTCTTAAATATCCATCTCCTATAATCAATAATTCTGCATCTAAATTAGCTTTTTTAAAAGCTTCAATAAGTAATTTATGATTTTTCCCTTCATCCAATCTTCCAATAGTTACAAAAGTAAATCTTTTAAATTTTTCTTCTTTTTTACAATCAAAATCTAACATATTGTAAATAACTTTTGCATTAATATTGAAATTTTGTTTTAAATCTTTTTGATTTCCTTTTGAATTAGCCACTACAACATCTGCTTTTTTGTATAAAGTTTTAATTAAAAACCTGTTTATTTTACCCTGAATTCCATTTTTATGCTGAAGAGATGGCATAGCCCTTTCACTAATAATTATTTTAACTTTACTTCCAAATAATTTTGTTAAAGAATTTATATAATTCGGCCTATTCATAAAACTAAGGCTAACTCGTATATTTTTTTCTTTTAAGATTTTTTTATATTTCAATGCTAAAAAAGGAAGTTTAAGAAGTTTTTTAACTCCACTCTCAAATGGCGCTGATTTTTCAATATATACTATCTTAATATTTTTAGGAACTTCATAAAAAATTGTATCATTCATCAAAACTAATGTAACATTATATTTTTTATTCAATTCTTTTAACAAAATACTAACCTGCCTCTCAGCCCCCCCACTTGCTAAGGAATAGATAAGAATTGAGATATTAATAATACTTCTCCTTCCACATTTTATATACTAAAACAAACCACAATTTATTAATATTTACATATTTCCCATTTTCAAAACTTTTTTGTAAATCTCTAATATAATTCATATTTATAATATCATCTTCATTAAAATATTTTTTAAACAATTCTTTTAAATCACTTCTAAACCACTCAAAAACAGGAATTCCAAAACCTTGTTTTTTTCTATAGATAAGTTCTTTTGGAAGATATTTTTCTAAAACTTTTTTTAATATATATTTACTTTCACCATTTTTATATTTTAAATTAAACGGAATTGTTGCTGAATATTCTATAATTTTATTATCAAGTAAAGGTTCTCTTCCTTCAATTGAATTTGCCATAGTTGCTCTATCTACTTTAACTAAAATATCATCAGGTAAATAATTGTAAAAATCCCAAAGCATCATTGCCTGCATAATGGAAAATTTTTCTCCAAATTTAAAATAATCTTTAATAACTCTATTTTCTTTTAATCCCAAATTTTTTATATCATCCCTATAATTCTTTATCATTGTTTCATAAATAAATTGCCAGTCATTTTCTTTTAAAATATTTTTTAAAAAACCAAGTTTATGTTCCATATTTTTAATAGGAATATTTATTAATAAATTTTCAAATTTATCAATAAAATGATAAAAAAGTTTTTTTAAAGGGATGTTATCTATTTTTTTGCCTAAATTATAACTATACCAATACCTCTCATATCCACAAAAAAGCTCATCTCCTCCATCCGCACTAAGAACAACCTTTACTCCATTTTCTTTTGCTATTTTTGATACTAAATAAGTAGGAATTCCACTGCTATCTCCAAATGGTTCATCATAAATATCACTAAATTTATTTAATAAAATTTCTTTTGCTTCATTTATGCCTAAAATATATTCAGTATGATTTGATTTTATATAATTAGCAACTTTTCTTGCATAATTTGATTCATTATATTTTTGTTCTTTAAATCCAATAGTAAATGTATGAATATTTCCATAATGCTTTTGTAAAATAGCACTCACTAAACTACTATCAACCCCTCCGCTTAAAAAAACCCCTACATCAACATCACTAACCATTCTGTATTTAATACCTTTAATTAATATTTCTTCTAATTCATCAATAATATCTTCTTCTTTTTTTGCAGAAACATTAAAATAATTTTCAAATTTCCAATATTGTTTTAAATTAATTTTTTTAGTTTCTAAATGAAATTCTAAAAAATAAGCAGGAAGTAATTTTTTAACTCCTTCAAAAATACTTCTATCTCTACTAATATATCCATACTCAAAAAACTGAGCCAAAGAAATTTTGTCTATTTCAAATTTTTTATATTTTCTAATAGCTTTTAATTCACTTGCAAAAATAAAATTTTTACCATCAAAATAGTAATAAAGAGGCTTAACTCCAACTCTATCTCTACAAAGAGTAAGTTTTTTATTTAATTTATCATATACAGCAAAAGCAAACATTCCTCTAAATCTATCTATACTTTCCTTACCCCATTTATGAAAAGCTTTTAATAAAACTTCACTATCGCTATTAGAAAAAAATCTATACCCTTCTTTTTCAAGCTCTTTTCTTATTTCTTTAAAATTATAAATCTCTCCATTATAAACTAAAACCAAATTTTCAAACTCCATTGGCTGATGACCATGCGTAGTTAAATCAAGAATAGAAAGTCTTACATGCCCTAAACTAACATTCTTATCTATAAATTCTCCTCTGTCATCAGGACCTCTATGAGCAATTTCTTTTTGCATTTCATTTAGTAAATTTTTATTACTAAAATTAAACCCCACTATTCCACACATTTTATTATTTCCTCTTCAGTTTTTTTTACCATTTTTTCTATAGAAAAGTTTTCAATAATTCTTTTTCTACTTTTTTTACCCAAATTTTTAAAATCTCTATTTATCATTTTGTCTATTCCTTGATATAAATCCTCCACACTATTTGGCTTAACAACTATTCCACAATCTCCAACTATTAAAGCACTATCCCCTACATCAGTTACTACACAAGGAGCCTCACAGCTCATAGCTTCTGCAATAGAATTGCTAAATCCCTCTCCAAAAGAAGAAGAAGAAGAAGCTATATCAAATCCACTGTAAAAATCTTCCACATTTGTCTTTTTCCCCAACCAGATGAATTTTGTATTATTATAATCTCCTAGTATCTCTTCACACTCTTTTTTTATATTTACATTCCCACCACCAATAGCAAAAATTTTTACATTTTTATAATTTTCCAATATTTTTTTTGCAGCTTTGCTAAAAACTGGATATCCTTTCATGTAATCGATTCTTGCTACAATACCGATAGCTATATCATTTTTATTTAAATTATATTTTTTTCTAAATTCTTTTCTTTTTTCTATATCTCTTTTAAATTTATTTGTATCTATGCCATTATGAATAACTATAGCATTATTCATAAAAAATCCCTCTTGTTTATGAAACTCAATACTTGCATAAGAATTTGCAATAATCTTATCTACTTTTCCTGAAAACTTTTTTTGTAACCAAAATAGAAGCTCGGCAACTTTTCCATATTTTTTCATATCCATATTTGAAGCTCTAAATCCCCAAATAAGTTTTGTTTGTTTAGGTTTACACCATAAAGAAAAAAGATTCATTTCACCTAAAAAAGAATAAATAACATCAGGATTAATTTCATTTAATAATTTTTTATACTTAAAATAAAAACTAAAATCATATCTTCCTTTTTTCTCTAAATTAATATATCTAATACCTAGTATATTCTTAATAATATTTTCTTGCACTCCACCATACATAGTACAAACAGTTATATCAAATTTAATTTTATCTATATGTTTAACCAACTCTATAAATTGACGCTCTGCTCCACCAATATCAAGAGAACGGATTGCTAAAACAATATTCATAATTCTTTCTTACCTAAAATTTTTCTCAACTTATTTTGATATTTATTTGGAACCAAATTTCTCAAAATAACTTTCAATTTATTTTCTTTTATCTTTTGCATATCAATAAAATTTCTATTTATCTCTATATTTAAACCTTCTTCATTTAGAAGATCTTTAATAAACGGATAAAATTTCCCTTTTTCTACAAAATGAGTATAATTTATAAACTCACAATTAGTAACAAAAAACTTATCATAATTTTGCAATGCCTTCTTAGTTTTTCCAGCTTTTATTTCAAATTCCCAAGGATTAAAATCATATTTTAATAGTTGTATAAGAAATTCCTTTTTCCAAATTGCCATTTGAAGTGAAGTGATATATGGTACGCCTTTTTTAACATCAATTTTTGAAAAATTTTCATCTATTTTAATATCTCCTTTTGGATTTGGAATCAGTCTTAAATACACTCCATTCTTTGACTTTATAAATTCAAAAGCTTTTTCTATTTTAGAGTTATCTACTTCTTTTAATATTATAAAATCATCAAGCATTAAAATAAAATATTCATCATCAATACTTTCTAAATAACTTAATAAACTTTTTGAAAAAGATATATCCTTACCATCATTAATATAATTCCATTGCATATCTTCACCATTTGCTCCTAAATATATTTTAATATCATTCCAATATTTTGATAAAAAATAATCTGTAATTGCCCAAAGATCAAAAGCCTTAGAATGACTAGAAATTAAAACAGTTATTTTATTCATTTACAACCTTTTTTATTATATTTTCCCACTTATTTACTATTCTTTCTATACTGTATTTTTCCCTAACTTTCATTGCCTCTTTTGAAAGTTTTCTTCTTAAATTTTCGTCATCTATTAACTTTTGTATAGAAAAAGCTAATTTTCGATATTTTGATTTTCTACTAAAATTCCATTTACTCCATTTTCTATAATCTCATTAGGTCCATAAGGGCAATCAAAGCTAACAACTGCACAACCAAAAGCCATTGCTTCTATCAATACATTTGGAAATCCCTCCTTTTTTGAAGAGAGGACAAAAATAGAAGCTTTTTTATACCATTCAAAAATATCTTTTCTTTTTCCTAGAAGTATTACTTTTTCTTCTAAATTAAAATTTTTTATTAATTTTTCTAAATTTTTTCTTTCATTACCTTCTCCAGCAATGTATAGTTTCCAATTAGTATTTAGTTTACTATACGCCTTGATTAAGTTGTCAAAACCTTTTTGTTTATCAAGTCGCCCTACTCCTAAAACTATATTTTGTTTTTTTATATTTGTGTCAAAACTTTCAGTTTCTATTGGATTATAGATTACATAAGAATGCTTTAAAAAACTATAATTTTTAAGATCTGCATAAGTTTGCGTTATAAAAGCATCACTAAATGGATAAACAAATCGACGAATAATATTTAGAATTTTAGACCCATAGTAGTCATAGGCAATTCTCTCAGATATTATGATTTTCTTTCTTGCAATTTTAGATGCAATAATTGCTAAAATATTAGTATGAGTCATAAAACTAATAATTACATCAGGATTCTCTTTTTTAAAAATTTTTACAAAAGCTTTTATTCTGTATAAATTATTCATAGCACTTTGGAAAATATTATTTGAATTTTTTAATAGATCAAGTTTAATATGTTTAATATTTTTATGCAAAGGATAGAAAGAGTCAGTTTTTGCCATTGTAACAATTACAACTTCTCTCGTTTCAACAAATTTATTAGCAAGAATTGACATTACTCTTTCTGCGCCACCGGAAGAGAGTGAAGAAATGATAAAGAGTAGTTTCATGGTTTTAATATTCCAATATAAATAATATAAGGAGAAATATATTTAGAATCAAAAGGTATTTTAGTTAGTTTGTAAAGGTAATATATAGGTTTTCCTGGTATCGCTAACAACTTACGAAGTATATTTCCAAATTTATTACCTGTCAAATTAATAACCCCTGCTTGATAAAGACCATAATAGTTACAAAAAAGTGTATTATAACCTGCTTTTTCATGTGCATTTTTAATATCTTCTCTTGTATAAGGAATATGAACATCATAAACAGGTTTATTTAGTAACTTTTGGAGTAATCCAATAATACCATTCATATTAGGTATAACAGTAAGTATAATTCCATTATCTTTCAAATAATGCCTTGTATGAGCAATACTATCTTCAATATTTTCAAAATGTTCAAATACACCAAAAGAAGTTAATATATCATATTTGTCTGTTTCATCTTTTGAAAAAAAATCACGATGAAAAATATTAGCTTTATAATTCATTGTATTATATATATTTATTGTCTTTTTAACAGCGTCTACTTCATAATCAAATCCATTAATTTGATAACCAAAATATTTATTAAAATATAAAAGATTTGCAGATAATGCACAACCAATCTCTAATACTTTTTTTGTTTTATCAAATTTAAAATATTTTTGATATAGGTTATGAAGAAGTCTATTTGTATAATAATTAATATCTATCTCATCTATAACCATTTTTTCCTTCCAAACTGAATTCCAATAATTTTCTCCTGCTTTATCTTGCTCCATTCCTAACCTTCCACGAAAAATAGATTAACTTAATAATATGCTTTAAATAGACTTTTGGATATCGCCAAGCAATTTTCAAATACTTTGTTACAAACCATTTTGATTCAAATAAAAATCCTTCTGGATATTTTTGTCTAATATTATTGCTAATATTATCATCTTCTTTTTTATAATAAATCCGTAGAACTTTATTAATAACATATGAAAAGCTATTAATTTCATTAAAAGCAATTTTATCCCAAAAAAAACTCTCAGGAATAAATTTTAATTTTTTAGCCTCTTCTGGAATAACAAAATATTTTTTTAAATTTTTAGAATTTATAGCAGCCCAAGTTTCACCTAATGGTAAATTTTTCCATTTAAATACACTCTCTTTAAGAAGGACAACCCCTTCTTTAGGAAAATTACATCCAACTCTATTTCCAAACTGGTCTTTACATAAAACTGCTATACCGCTACATTTATCTTTTTCTTTGTTACTAAAAGAATTCCAAATATTATAAAATGTTTCAAAAGTTTCAGGTAAAAACTCATCATCACTGTCAGCAATTAATGTTAACTCTCCTTTTGTTATCTCAATACCTTTTACTAAAGCCTGTGCTTTACCTTTATTTTCTTGATAAATATAAATTATTGGCCAATCAACTTCTTTTTGCCATTTTTTAACTAGTTCTTTTGTAGAATCTGTACTTCCATCATCAATTATTATCCATTCAAAAATATATTTATCATCAATTTTTTTTAATGTTTGATTATTTATACTATTAAACACTCTATGAAGTTTATTAGCTCTATTAAAAGTAGGAGTAACTACTGAAAAAATCATTTTATTTCACCATTTACTATTTTAATTATCCTATCACATCCATCAAGGGTTGAAAGTCTATGGGCTACTATTATCATAGTTTTATTTTCTCCTACTTTATATATTTCATCCATAATTTTTGCTTCTGTTTCATTATCAAGGGCGGATGTTGCTTCATCTAATACTAAAATTTCAGGGTCGTTGTATAAAGCCCTTGCTATTGCTATTCTTTGTCTTTGACCTCCACTGAGCTTTATTCCATTTTCGCCTATATGAGTATAAATTCCCTCGTGATGTTTTTCTAAAAAATCTAAAATATTGGCTTTTCTTAAAGCTTCTTTTACTTTTTGTTCATCAATCTTTTCTAAAAAAGCAACATTCTCAGCCACACTTCCATCTTTTAAATAAATCATCTGAGGAATATATCCTATTTTTTGCCTCCAAGATTTTATATTTTTTTCATTAAGCAGATTTTCATCTATAAATATTTTACCGTATTTTGGACGATAAAGTCCTATAATTAAATCTATTAAAGTAGATTTTCCACTGCCGCTCTCACCTACAATTCCTATCTTTTCACCTTTTTTTATTACTAAATTTATATCTTTTAAAACCTCTTTTTCTCCATAAGAAAAACCGACATTATCTAATTTTATCTCTTTTTTAAACTCTATCTTTTCATCCCCTAACTCTTCAGGCTCATAAATCAATTCATTATGCACTACATCTAATGATTTTGAATAAAAAACAATCTGATTATAAGAATAAAACACCCTGTTAACACTCGGAAGCAGTCTATAAAGACCTAAAACAAAAATACTAAGAATTGGAAGTGCCCCTCTTATATCCGTATGATATTTCAAAACTAAATAAATAATTATAAAAGCTACAAGTGAGAATCCAACCATTTCTAAAAAAAGTCTTGGAAATTGAGCAAGGGTTTGATTTTTAATATTAGCATTAGCAAATCCAAAAGAAGCAAAAGAAAATTTATCTAAAATTTCTTTATCTTTTGTTTTAAGTTTTATTATTTTAAAATTTCCAAAAGAGCTATTTAATATTTCATAAAATTTTGCCTGAAAAGTATCCCTTTCAATTCCGGCTTTTTTTATTTTTTTAGTAACAAATATTTTAAGAATAGCCACATTGATTAAAAGATATAGAGTTAAAAGCAAAGTCATTTTCCAGTTTACATATACAAGCATTGCATAAATAAAAATCATTACGAATATTTCACTTAGCATAAACAAAAAATTTGAAATAATGTTTATTACATTATTAGCATCGTTTATTATGCTTTTTATCATAAGAGAAGAATTTTTATTTATAAATTTTTCATAACTAAGCCCCATATAATTTTCAAAAAGCCTGTATGCTACCAAATGGTATCTTCCAAAAGAAAATCTGTTAAGCAAATAAAAATAAAATAGATTAATCACACTTCTTAAAATATAAAATATAATTAAGCCTATTCCAAAAGCTACTACAAAATTAATTTCACTCTTAAAATGAAATAAAGTATAAAAATATTCAAAATATTTATTTGAATGAATCTCTTTAAAATCACTTGCAACACTAATAAAAGGCATAATAATACCGATTCCTATTGTTTCAATTAAAGAAACAAAAATAGAAAAAAGAAGCAAAAATAAAAGAAAAAGTTTATCTCTTTTTGTAAGAAGAAAATTGAGTTTTTTTAGCAATTAAAGCCTTTTATCCACTAAACTTTTATCAAAAAAGCCTTTAATATCATAAATTGTGAGTTTTGGGTTTTGGGTTTTGAGTTGTTTTATTTCTTTTTCTAATTCTTTAAACTCATTATGCGCTACTGCTAAAATAATTGCGTCATAACAATTTAAGGATGAAGGATTAAGGATGAAGGATGTAGGTAACAAATCAATATTGTATTCTCTTTTTACTTCTTCCCTGTCTGCCCAAGGGTCATATACATCTACATTCACTCCAAAATCCTGAAGCTCTCTTATTACATCTATAACTCTACTATTTCTTATATCTGGACAATTCTCTTTAAATGTTATTCCCAAAACCAATACATTGCTGCCTCTTATTGTATGGCCTTTATGTATCATTAGTTTTATTACTTTATTTGCTACAAATATTCCCATATTGTCATTCGTTCTTCTACCAGCTAAAATAATTTCTGGATGATACCCTATCTCTTTTGCCTTATATGCTAAATAGTATGGGTCAACGCCGATGCAATGCCCTCCTACCAACCCCGGTTTAAATTTTAAAAAGTTCCATTTTGTTCCTGCTGCTTCTAATACATCTAATGTATCAATTCCGAGTTTATCAAAAATTAAAGCTAATTCATTTACAAAAGCTATATTTATATCTCTTTGAGAGTTTTCTATTACTTTTGCCGCTTCTGCCTCTTTTATGCTTGGTGCTAAATGTGTCCCTGCTTCGATTATGCTTGCATAAAGTTCATCTATCTCTTTTGCAATTTCTGGAGTTGAACCTGATGTTACTTTTTTTATTTTTGTGACAGTATGCTCTTTATCTCCCGGATTTATTCTCTCTGGAGAGTAACCTACGAAAAAACCTTCCGGTTTTTGTGAGTTGTGAGTTGTGAGTTGTGAGTTTGAAGAAAAAATACATTTTAATCCACTTTCTCTCTCAAGCTCTGGCACACATATTTCTTCTGTACATCCTGGATAAACTGTGCTTTCATATATTACAATATCCCCTTTTTTTAATACTTTTCCAACACTTCTGCTGGCCATTATAAGAGGAGTCAAATCCGGATTTTTATGTCTATCTATTGGAGTTGGAACTGTTACAATATAAATATTTGCCTTTTTAATATCTTCTAAATTGCTTGTAAATTCAAGTCCATTATTTATTGATTCTTTTAGCTCTTCTTCACTTACTTCAAGAGTTCTGTCCATTCCTTTTTTAAGCTCTTCAATTCTTTTCGAATTTATATCAAAACTTATTACTTTATATTTTTTGCTAAATGCTACCGCAAGCGGAAGGCCTACATAGCCCAAGCCTATTACTGAAATTATTTTCATAATTAGCCTTTTTATTTAGTATAATACCATAAAAAAAGGCAAAGAATGGAAAAAAAAGAACCTCAGATAATACCAGTTCAATATATCCCTGTTAATCAATGCGAAGAAGATGAAATAGACTTAAAAGAGCTTATTAAAACAATTCTAAAATACAAAAAATTTATAATTATATTTACACTAATAGTTACTTTTTTTGCAGCTTTATACGCATTTTTAAAAACTCCTATTTGGGAAACACAAAGTTCTATTCTTATAGGACAGATAAATTCAAAACCTATAATATCGCCTGAAAATTTAAAAGAATATTTAAGCTCAATTTACAGAGCTGAACTTGAAAAAAAATTCAAAAAATTACCAAAAGCTTATTTAGCTGATATTTCTGTTCCTAAAAAATCCAATTTATTCATAACTTTAACAATAGACGGTCTGTCAAATAACTATGACTTACAAAAATTAAAAGAAGTTTTAAATAGTATTCATAACGGGTTTAAAGACAAAATAGAAAAATATAAATTGCAAAAACAAAATGAAATACAAAACATCAAATTTCAAATTCAAAAAATTAACAATGTTACTGTTCCAAATATTAAAACTGAAATAAAATTTTTACAAAACAGAATTAAATTACAAAAAAATTTAATTAAATATTATAAAAACCAAATAAAATCAATAAACCAGAAAATAGTATTTTTAAATAAAAACATTAATCAATACAAAAAACTTATTGATAAATTAATAAAAGCTAATGATAATAATAATAATATAAGTTCTAATTTAATTATTTCAAATAAAATAATTTCATATCAAAATATGATTACTAATTATACTAATCAAATCAAAGATTTATCTCTTCAAAAAAATAAAATAATTTCACAAACAATACCCGATATTTACGACAATATAGAAAACTTGCAAAATAAAATTGATAATTTAAATAAATCTTTAAAATTTGATATACCTCAACAAATTCAAAATCTAAAAAATCAAATAGCTCAAATTAACCTTGCCCTAAAAAACACTTTTGCAGCAAAAGAAATAGGTAAACCTCTAATGTTTGACCATCCTGTGAAACCAAAGAAAAAATTAATAATTACCGTAGCTTTTATAACAGGATTAATACTTTCAATCTTTTTAGTATTTTTTATAGAATTCATAAAAGGATTTAAAGAAGAATGATTGTTTTAGGGGAAAAATATAAATTTATTGAGATAGAAAAAGAGTTGCTTGAAAAAAAAGGATTCAAACTAAATTTTATTTCTTATAAAGAAAAAAATTCAGATGAAATTATAAAAAAAATAGAAAATGAACTAAAAAAAGAAAAATATAAATTAATTGTTCTAAATACAAAAGCGACTATTCCAAATGAACTAATACAATATCTAACTTCACTTGAGCTTAAAGGCATAAAATATATAACAATTGAAAATTTCCTTGAAAAATACCTTCATAAATTATACATTCCAAAAGAGATAAACGAAGCTTCTTTTCTTGAAAAAATAAAACCTTTTTCTAAAAGACAATACATCCTAAAAAGAATAATGGATTTTTCAATAGCTATCCCTCTTGGAATAATTTCACTTCCTATTATGATATATTCAGCTTATAGAATAAAAAAAGAATCACCTGATGGACCTATTTTATTTAAACAGACCAGAATTGAAAAAAACAAAAAACCTTTTACCTGCTATAAATTTCGCTCAATGAGAACAGATATTGATTTTTTTAACCATTATACACAAAAAAACGATCCGAGAATTTTCCCGTGGGGTGCCTTTATGAGAAAAAGCAGGATAGACGAGCTTCCTCAGCTCTGGAATGTCCTAAAAGGTGATATGCATCTTTTAGGACCAAGAGCCGAATGGGATGAACTTGTTAAAAAATATGAAAAGAGTGGTCTTATTACCATATACGCCATATAAACGCCCCGGGAATAACCGGCTGGGCTCAAGTAAATTATCCATATGGCAAGAATCTTGAAGACACTTACCAAAAACTTATGTATGATTTATATTATATCAAAAACTGGTCTTTGTGGCTTGAAATTAAAACTATTTTTAAGACTATAAAAGTGATGATTGGGAAGAAGGGGTTATAATTTTTTTAAAGACAATTTTTAATTAAACTTAACTTTTTCAATTTTTTCGCTTTTAACTTTTTCAAATTATTTAAAAAGTAAAATCCTGACCCTTATTTTTTTTCTTTTCTATAAAAATTTCTTTCATTTAAAACCTTTTATCCTTGTTAACAAGGATAATTATATCATATTTTGTCATTTTATAAAAGGATAAAATAACATTTTAATCAAAAAGTAAAGTCCCGACCCTATATACTTGACAGGTCAGACTTTGTTAAGTATAATAAACAAGTTAAAAATTAATTTGTTAACTAAAGGTTTCATATGATAAATTTTAAAAACAGATTTGCCAAACTTCTTTCAAATTTCTCAAAACCTTATAAAAGATATCTTTTTAAAAAAGTCGATTTTAGTGAAAAATTAATTGGAATTACAGGCGCAAGAGGTGTGGGAAAAACAACATTTTTACTGCAATATTTAAAAGAAAACCCCCTTCCCTTAAATAAAAAACTTTATATAAACGCAGAATTTTTAGAATACAGCTTTTTAAAACTCTATGATTTAGCAGAAGAATTTGAAAAAAAAGGCGGAAAAGTTTTAGTGATTGATGAAATTCATAAATATCCTAATTTTGAAAAAGACTTAAAATTAATTTATGACACCCTTGATTTACAGGTAATTTTTTCCGGTTCGTCCGCTATAAAACTCGAACATTCTAAAGCGGACCTTAGCAGAAGAGCGGTAGTTTACAAAATGAACAATTTATCTTTCAGAGAATTTTTAGAATTAAAAACAAATCATACTTTTGAGAGTTATCCGTTAGAAGAGATTTTGCAAAATCATGAAAATATTGCATTTGAAATTATTTCAAAAATTAAACCGTTTGAATATTTTGATGAATATTTACAAAAAGGGGCTTATCCTTTTTATTTTGATAACAGCGAAACTTATTGTCTAAAACTTGAAGAAGCTGTAAATGCTTCTATTGATTCTGATTTGTCTTTAATTTTCGATATTAAACCTATAAACTTAATCAAACTAAAAAAACTGATTTATCTGATTTGTGTTTCTGAACCGTTTGAACTTAATATCACAAAATTATCTCAAAAAATAGAAATAAGCAGAAATTATTTATACCAGTATATATATTATTTAGAAAAAGGGGATATTTTTAATATTTTAAACTCCAAAACAAGAGGAGATGCAATTTTTGTAAAACCTCAAAAAATTTACCTTAAAAATACAAATTTAAATTATTGTTACTGTGAAAATTCAAAAACAGGAACACTTAGAGAAACATTCTTTGCTAATCAATTATATGAACACAAGTTAACCTATCCTAAAAATGGTGATTTTTTGGTAGATGAGAGGTATACTTTTGAAATTGGAGGGAAAAATAAATCATTCTCCCAAATTAAAGATGTAAAAAATTCTTTCATAGTTGTGGACGGTGTTGAAATAGGTCATCAAAACAAAATTCCACTTTGGTTATTTGGATTTTTATATTAAAATTTATAAAAATAAAAATATTGAAATTAATTTAACATTCAACATTTAACATTTAACATTCATAACTAATCACTCATTTCAGTTAAAAAGTAAACTCCTGACCCTATAGTTTTTATCTTTTTACAAAAGGATTTTTTGGCTTAATATCAATAGTATAACCCAAAATTCCTAAAATTTTATCAAATGTTGCAACACTTATTTTAGTTAAATTTCCGTTTTCAAGTTTAGAGAGTGTCGCACGGGAAATATTAGCCTTTTTTGCCAATTCTTCCTGTGATAAATTTTTTTCTTTTCTTAATTTTTTAATTATTTTTCCAAGATCTGATAATATCATCTTTTATTTCCTTATTTTGCCAGCTATCAAGCATTCTTTTACCGATTATTTCAAAATGGGAATTATTAGATATATATTCTTTTAAAAAAGAAATGCCTTTTTTTAAAGCTTCTTTACATTCTAAATAAAGCTCTTTTGCATTATTTAAAAAGCAGTATTTTTCTCCAAATTCAATTAATTCTTCATCATACCATTTTTTTCTTCCAAACATTGTAAGGGCAGGTTTGTCTTTAAAAATATAAGCAGTTGTAGTTACAACATCATAAGCAGGAGCAAGCCAAATTTTATTAAAATCATCGCTAAATAAAAGCCCAAAATTTTTAAGATGAGCATCTCCGTTTTTTAAAAAATAATTCATTACAATCATTTTAAAAAAAATCTCCATATCGTTTACATCACTAACATATTGATAAATTGTTTTTGCAACCTGTTCGTAGCTTCCTGTATATTTAAAAATTTTTGTTTTATCCATAAGAGAAATTACTTCTTCAAATCCTATATTTTCACTGTCAAATCTTTCAATTACTAAAAATTTTTTATTTTTAGAAAGATATATCTTTGGAATTTTAATTCCGGTAAATTCTAATGTTTTTAAACAAATATATTCATTTTCGGCTAAATACTTAAATTCATCTCCCCAGGTTTTAATTATATAATTTTTAAATACAAAATTTTCTTTATCTTTTAAAACAGCCATAGTTTTTGGCTGAACCCCGGATATTGCATTTTTTTTCAAAAAAGTTTTTAACAAATAATTAAAAGTATCATTAGTATCATTTTCTAAAATATAATCTAATTCAAAATTTACACCAAAATCATTTGTTTGACCATATTTAATCCTCCCCTCTATATTCGGGGCCAAAATTGAAAAGAGTAAATAATCGTCTATATATCCATAATTTTTTGTTAAATAATTTTTAAAAACTTCAAACAAATACCCCTCTGGCAAAAAAATATCAAAATAAGGGATTATTTCATTTTCTTTTATATAGTATTTTTGGGTGTTTGGAAGAGAAAGAGAAATTGAATTTTCAATATCAAAGTTTTTATATTCTAAAATATACTTTTTATCTTCTTTATCAAAAGTTGCAATATGTTGTTTATGATGAAATATATCTATCATGATTTTACTTTTTGTTTAAATTACTTTACAATAGTATCATATTATTAATAAAATGTAAAGTATTTTATACATCTATTTAATCTTTCATTCCCTCCCCATACTCATCACTAATTTCAATTAAAAAGTAAAATCCTGACCCTTTTTAATTCAACATTTAACATTCATAATTCAAAACTCATAACTCATCATTCATAACTCATAATTCAACACTCATAACTCATAACTAATCAATAAGCCCCTTTTCCTGTAATCATAACTTTAATTGTTTTTAAAATAATTTTTAAGTCATATAAGAAAGACTTATTTTCAATATATTCTAAATCTTGATTTATTCTTTCTTCAAATGTAGCTTCATTTCTTGATGAAACTTGCCATAAACCTGTAACTCCGGGTTTGACAGATAAAAGTTTATTCACTATTTCTTTAGGAATATTATACTCTTCAAATTCTGACATTATATAAGGCCTAGGTCCCACTACACTCATATCACCTTTTAAAACATTTATAAATTGAGGTAGCTCATCAAGAGAAGTTTTCCTTAAAAATCTGCCTATGGGAGTAACTCTTGGATCATATGTTTTTAGTTTTCTGTATTTTTGCCACTCTTCTTTTGCCTGAGAATTTTTTTCTAAAAATTCTTTCAAAATTTTATCATTATTTTCATACATAGTTTTAAATTTATACAAATTAAATTCTTTTCCATTTAATCCAGGTCTTTTTTGAATAAAAAAAACTTTCCCACCATCTGTTAATTTGATGATTATAGCTATTGGAATAGTGACAGGCAAAGTAACTACAATAGTAAAAATAGAAAACGCAATGTCAAAAATTCTTTTTATCATTTATTAGATCCTTATTAAGTTAAATTTTTTTTAAAATTTTATATTTAAAAAATTGTTTGCTTATTAATATTAAAAAAATTAAATTAGTATATAAATATCTTTTCCAAAGTCTCTTTGGATCTTGAATCAATCTATATAACCATTCTAAAGAATATTTTTGCATCCAGTTGGGAGCTCTTTTTTTTACTCCTGCATACACTTCAAATGCTCCACCAAATCCTATCATACAAGATTTAATTTTATTTTTATGTTCTGCCATCCATTTTTCTTGCTTTGGACAACCAAGTGCCACAAATACAAAATCTGGATTATAATCATTTATCATCTTTATAATATTATTTTTTTCATTATCATTCAATTTCCTAAATGGAGGTGAATAACTTTTTATTTGAATGTTAGGATATTTATTCTTTGCTTTTTTTTCTATTTTTTCTAAAATTTCCCTTGTTGAGCCATATAAAAATATCTTTTTTTTTAATTTTGCACATTCTCTTATTAAATCCGGCATTAAATCCATACCTGCAATTCTGTCTTGATCTATTCCATAAATATATTTTATAGCTTTTGCAATAGGCATACCATCAGGAATAACAATGTCAGCATTATCTACTACTTCTTTAAATTTTTTATCCAAATATGCTTCTATTAACATATGAACATTTGTTACACATACATAACTAGAAATTTTTTTTTCAGATAATAAAATTATATTTTTTAAAAAATTTTCATAAGATCCTATACATATATTAATATTTATTATTTTTTTTCTAAAAATCATTGATAACCTTTTCATATATATCTATTAATTGTTTATAATTTTTTTCAGGAGTATATTTTTCCAAATACTCATCTCTTGCATTTTGATAAAAAGTCTTATCTTTTTTTTCAAAAAACTCTGTAATTTTACTTCTTAAGTCTATAAAATCTCCTGCAATAAAATGCAAACCTAAATAATTATCTTTCACTATCTCTGCTTGACTACCAATATCTGATGTAATTATAGGTGTGCCTGTTGACAAAGTCTCAACTAATACCATTGGAAATCCCTCATACCATTCTGATGGAAATATTAAAGAAATACTTTTTTTGAGTAAATTTATAATCTCTTTCTTGGATTTAAATCCTAAATATTTTATATTTTTATTTTTTTTAGTATATTTTAAAACCTCATTTTTTAAAGGCCCTTCACCCACTACATATAGATTATATTTAGTATTTTCAAAAGCTTTTAACATAGTTATTATTCCCTTTTCTATAGACAATCTTCCAACATATACAAAATAATTTTCTCTATTTTTATATCCATTTCCAAAATCATCTACAAAATTAGATTTAACTAAAAATTTCTCTTCAGAAATATTCATATTAGAAGATAAAAATTTATTTTTTTGAAAATTCGTTAATGTTATAAATTTATCAACTTTGCTATGCCATGTTTTTATATATTTATGAATATTTGTTACCAAAGAAAGAGACAAAGTTTGCATAAATGAATTTCTATAACATTTATGTATAATACCTGAATATGGAAATATCTTATCCATACATTTTTCACATATATTTCCATTTCTAAATAAAATAGCATTTGGACATATTAATCTATAATTATGTAAAGTTAAAACCACAGGTATTTTAAATTTTTTTGCTACCCAAAATATAGAAGGAGAAGCAATAGGGAAAAAATTATGTACATGAATAACGTCTGGTTTAAATTTTTTAATCTTATCTTTTAACATATTAGCAGATTCAATATTATAAATACCAGATATACCTATTTTTAATTTACTAAAAATATTATTTATTCTACTATTCTCAAAAATTAATTTATCTACCATATGTCCTTTAGCTTTTAATAAAGACATTTCGTTATAAAAAACTGTATCTTCTCCACCATTTTGTTTATATTTATTATGAACCATTAATATTTTCATTTTATAGTACATTCTTCCATAATTTTTTCATATATTTTAAAAGCTCTGTATTGTAATTTAAATAAATATATATTATTTGTTATTTCATTGATTATTTTTTCTTTTGAATCTTTCTTTTTTTTAGAAGGCATTGAAATAAATGTAGAAATATCGTAGATATTTTTTTTTCTTTTTAATTCTTCTTTATCCATTAAAAAAACTAAATCTTTTGCCTTTTTTATAATATTTTCATCGGGTAGACATAAATTAAAATTATATTTTTCATTTATTATTGATATAAATTTTTTAGGCTCTTTAATCAATATATCAAAATTAAATAAAACTAAATTGGAAGATTTACATATTTTTAGTATATTTGTATAAAAATGTATATAATATTCAAATCCTATTTTTATAGACACATTCTCTCTTAGAAAAAACGAAATAACAGCATCTTGTGGATTTCTAATTAATATAACTATGGGTTTATCTAATTTTAATGCTTTTAAAACATGACCTACTTCATGTCTATGACGTGCAATTTTAATATCCTTATTTAAGGATTTTAATAAAGCTACTGCAAATGTATTTCCGCTTCTAGGAAAACCTTCTATTAATATATCACTATTTTTATTAATTAAAATATCTTTTCTTTTAACAAAATTTAAAAAATTTTCATATATTATATAATTCGTATTAAATAATATTTTTAATTTCCATTTTAGGTTTTCTTTATTCATATTTGTAAATCTCCTTCTTTGATGGTAATTTTAATAAACAATAATAAAAAACAAAAAAAGCTTGAAAATATTCGTAATAATTATCTACCATACCTATAAGTAATAAAAATATTATAATAAATTTTCTATCATAAAAAGAAAAAATATTTTTTCTTTTTAATTGATAAAAAAACAGAACAAATATTATAAAAACATTAACTAGACCTAATTCAGCAATAAAAGAAAATATTGAACCATAAGGATAATTAAAAGCACCTTGTAACCAATGAGGAGAATGTAATAACTCTTGCCATAAATAATAAGTGTTATGATACATATATTCTGATATATTTTTAAAAGGAAAAGCATGAACATATTCTCCTGTAAAAAATAAAGCCGCTCTACTGGAATAGGTACCTCCTCCCATTCCAATAAACAAAAAATTAATTGCATGATTTTTAAAATCATTTATAAAATTAACTATATATACTCCTTTATAACTTAATTTAGATAAATTTTCAAAAGATGAAAATGAATGTAATATTAATATTACTCTTTTAATTATCATAAAAAAATTATCAGGTTGCAAAAGTTTATATAATATTAATACAAAAATAAAAAATAGTACAAATTTAAATAAAGATTTATAACTTATACTTAATAATAATGCTATCATTACAGCTAAAATTAAATGATTTACAGATGCTAAAAATATAATAAATATAGAAAAAAAAACTAGCGTTTTATTTATATTTTTACCATAGTAAGTAATATACATATACAAAACTAATATCATAGTAAAAACAAATACTACATTAGCAGAATCAGGTGTAAAAATAAAAGGTATTCTAAAAGTACCTGCTATTATGTCTCCAAAATTAACATCAAAATTAAAATGAAATTTAATAACCCATTTTAAACTATTAATAAAAGAAAAAATAATTTGAACAAATAAATAAGCTTCTATAACTTTTTTCATAACATAATAATTATTTATAGGTATTATATTATTCAATTTTTTAAAATTAGTTATTAATAAAAAAATAATTGGAGAAATAAACAAAAAAAATAATAAAGTATTAAACATAAAATAAATACTGTTATTTATATATATTGATATTATTAAATTAAATATAATTAAAAGAGCTAAATAAATAAATGTAATATAATTTATAGGTAATTTTTTATTTGATATTTTTATAAATAAAAACAATTCATAAAAAATTAAAAAAAATAACATCTCTGGTTTATAAAAAAAAGAAATAAATATTAATGGTAAAAAATTTTTCCAAAATAATTTATTTGTTAAAAAGTATTTAAATTTCATAATTTTCCTATAATAAGTAGTTTTTTTCTTTTCCCCATATATTAAAAACACCATGATAAAAAGCTTTATTAAATAAAAAAAATGCGTCAAATTTAAATGTAAATAAAAAATATAAATTGTATTTTATAAAAAACATAAATAACTTGAATTTATTAAATTTTAAATATAAAAAAGTTCTATTACGATAAAAACAATAATCTTTTAAATTATTATTTTGATAAATAAAATTTTGATTCAAAAATCTTTTAGATTTCATTCTTGATTTAGGATGAATAAATAAGCTTTTTGTATAAATACAAGTTTTAAATTTATTTTTTATTCTATAAAAATACTCTACTTCGTCTCCCCAAATAAATAATCTTTTATTAGGAAAACCTATGGTTGCAATAACCTTTCTATTAATTAGTGTTCCATTGAATAAAGTAATATAATTATAATAAATATCATTATTTAAATCTTCTATAGAATAAAATTCTTTTTTATCAAACAATATTTTAAATGCCAAATCTTTTGTATTTTCTTTTGAAACAACCAAAGGTTGTAATACTAACAATCCACTTATTTTATGAAAATTTCTTAATTTTATTAAAGTTTCATTATTAAATGGTTTTCCATCATCATCCATAAGCCATAACCAATCATATTCTTTTTCATAAGCTCTTTTTACACCCTCATGAAATCCTCCAGCTCCTCCTGTGTTTTCATTCATTCTAACATAATGAACTTTTATAATGTCTCCATTAGTTAAATTTTTAATTTCAAATTCTTTTTCCCAAGGTTCATTTAACTCTTTTGGAGGTAATTCTTGTATATACCCTTTTTCCAAAAGTAATTCTGGAGTTTTATCTGTTGAAGCATTATCTATCAAATAAATTGCTTGTAATGGCCTTGTTTGTTTTTGCAATGCTTCTAAACATTCTATTAAAAGCTCTTTTCTGTTATATGTAACTACTACTGCACAAACTGTTTCTTTATTACTACTCATTTAACTTTCTCCTCAAAAACTTCTAAAGCTCTTTTAATTATATCATCCATATCATAATATTTATACTCAGCAAGTCTTCCTACTAATATTATATTTTTGAAATTATTTGAAAATTCTAAGTATTTATTATATTTTTCTTGGTTTTCTTTTGTAAAGATTGGATAGTATGGTGTATTTTGATTTTTTATATATTTTTGTGGATATTCTTTTAAGATAACTGTTTTATTAGTTTCAACCGGATGAATATATTTAAATTCGGTTATTCTTGTAAAGTCATAATTGTTTGGATAATTAACAGTTGCTACTTCTTGATAATATTCTTTTTCTAGAGTTTCAAATTTCATTCTCACACTTCTATATGGAAGCTCTCCAAACTTATAATCAAACAGCTCATCTATTTTGCCGGTAAAAATAAGTCTTCCTTTAAATTCCTGATTTAAAAAGTATATTTTTTTAGTATCTTGATCTATTTTAATAACTTCTTTAAAATCCGTATTTAACATTATTTTTATATTTGGATGATTTAACATTTTTTGAAATAAACTTGTATATCCTTCTTTTGGTATTCCTTGATACTTATCATTAAAATATCTATCATCTTTTCCAATAAAAACCGGCACTCTTGCTGTAACCTCACTATCAATCTCTTCTGGTTTTTTATCCCATTGTTTTGCTGTATAATGGACAAATATTTTTTCATAAACAAAATCAGCTAAAAATTTTAAATCTTTATCATTTGATTGTTTTAATTTTAGTATTGGAACTTTTGAATTATATTCATAATTTTCAAGAAGTTTTTTTTCTATTCTACAAGAGAGTTCAATTGGAAAAACTTCATACAAAGCATTAAAATTAAACGGAATTGGAACTTTTTTGCCATCTATAAAAGCCAATACCTTATGATGATATATATCCCATTCTGTAAAATTACTTAAATAATCCCAAACTTGCTTTTCATCAGTATGAAACAAATGAGGTCCATATTTATGTACTAATATATTTTCAATTCTCTCATCATAGCAATTCCCACCAATATGATTTCTTTTTTCTATTATTAAAACTTTTTTATTTAATTTATTTACTATTCTTTCAGCTAATACACTCCCTGCAAAACCTGCTCCTATTATTATATAATCAAACATATAATTTTCCTTTCATAATATTTATTCCTGTTTTTTGTAAATAAACATACATAGTAATTGTTATGAATAATTCTACAACTAATACTGAAATTGCTGAACCTATTTCTTGAAATAAGGGCACTATTATTAAGGATAAAATAATATTTAAAATACTTCCACTTATTAAAATTTTACTAAAAGCTTTTTTTCTATTAAAATTAAGCATTGTCTGAATTCCAAAAATATTACTTAATGCAATAATAAAAGGTAAAAACGCAATAATCTTTAAAACTAAAATACTTCTTTCATATTTTTCTCCTGCAACTAAATGAATAATCTCAGGAGCAAATATAAAAAGCAAAAAAGATAAAATAAAACTAAATAGTCCAATATAAATAGTAATTTTTCTAATGAAATTTAATCCTTCTAATTTATTTTCTTTTACTTTTTTAGAAATATATGGATAAACAGTCTGTGAAATAGGTCTTAATAAACCTTGGACTGCACTTTTAATTTTATCTGCTATTGAATAATATCCTACAATCATATTATTTGTAAACAATCCTAAAATAAATGTAGTAGATACCGTATATAAACTTATTGCTATATTTGATATAAATATATGCCAACCATCTGTAAAATAAGTTTTAAGTGTTTTTAAAGTTTGCAATCTAAATTTTATATTAAAATCTTTTTGAATAATATATAAAGCTATTAACCCTGCACTTATAAATCCTAAAGAATTAATCAGTGGCACCTTCCAATAATCACTCTCTTGATGAATAAAAACAAATATTGCTATTGTAAATATAACCTTAGATAATATGTTTAAAAATGTTATATATTTCATTCTCTCAATTCCCTGAAAAAACCATTGAGGAAATAGAACCTGACCTATCACCATCCCAAATGTCAATAAAAAAACTTCTAAATGTACTCTAAACTTATTAAAACTATAAACTAAAATTAGCAATAATAAAAAAGAAACAATCATTAAAATAAATTTTATAATCATAACACTGCTAAATATTTCATTAAGTTTTTCTTTATTATCTCTATAAATAGAAACTTCCCTTGTAGCTGTAAGATTAAATCCATAATCGGTTAATATATTAAAATAAGCTATAGTTGCCCCAGCAAATGCTAAAAGTCCAAATTTTTCCACGCCTAAAACCCTTACTAAATAAGGAAATGTAATAAGAGGCAATATATAATTTGCTCCTTGTAATATAGCTAATGAAATAAAATTTGACAATAATCTTTTGTGCTCTTCTTTTTGAAATTTTTGTTTTAGTTTTTTAATCATTGAATTACAAACCATGGATTTAAAAGATTTTCTTTGTTATAAACTAATAGTCGATAGTCGTTAATTGGTAATTGATAAACTTTTGCTCCAGTTTTCCTAACCACAGCATCAGCTGCTGCTGTGTCCCACTCCATAGTAGGAGCAAGGCGAGGATAAATATCTGCTTTTCCTTCTGCTACAAGACATAGTTTTAAGCTACTGCCAATAGAGATAAAATCATAGTCGATAGTTGATAGTCGATAGTCGATAGTCAAGGATTTAATAAATTTTTTTGTTTCATCATTTAAATGACTTCTGCTTGCTACTATAATAAACTTATCATCATTTCTTTTTATTGGAAGTTTTATTAGTTTATCTTTTTCTATTTTATATGCATTTTCATTATCATTAAAATAAATCCAATCTAAAACTGGTGCATAAACGACTCCAAAAACAGGTTCATTTTTATGAATCAAAGCTATATTTATAGTAAATTCTCCATTTTTTTTGATAAACTCTTTTGTCCCATCAAGTGGGTCTATCATCCAAAAATATTCCCAGTTTTTTCTCTCTTCGTATGGAATATCTTTTCCTTCTTCACTTAAAACAGGTAAATTATATTTTTTAAGTCCTTTTATAATTATATTATGAGATATTTTATCTGCCATAGTCAAAGGAGATTTATCATCTTTATATTCTACTTCAAAATCTTTATTATAAATATTTAAAACTTCTTTTCCTGCTTTTCTTGCTATTTCTAAAACATCATCTATATTAAACTCAAATTTATCTGTTTTAAATATTTTATTATACACTTAAAAACCCTTCTCTCTAAACTATTGTCTATCGTCTATTATCTAAAGTCTAAATATTTTTTATTTTTTAAATAATCTATTATTAAACTTACTGATGAAATAATATCATACTTTTTAGTATCAATTATAATTTCTGGACTTAATGGTCTTTCATAAGGAGAATCAATTCCTGTGAAATTTTTAATCTCTCCATTTAAAGCTTTTTTATAAAGTCCTTTTGGGTCTCTTTGTATACAAACTTCAAGTGGAGTATCCACAAAAACTTCTATAAAGTTTTTTGTTCCTATAATTTCTCTGGCTTTCTCTCTATCTTCAATAAAAGGAGAAATAAATGCTGTAATTGTAATAATCCCTGCATCTACAAAAAGTTTTGCAACTTCACTTATTCTTCTAATATTCTCTTTTCTATCTAAATCACTAAATCCTAAATTCTTATTTAATCCATGCCTTATATTATCTCCATCAAGTAAATATGTATGATATCTCATTTTATTCAGCTCATATTCTAATTCATTTGCAATAGTGCTCTTACCACTTCCACTTAACCCTGTAAACCAAAGGACACAGCCTTTTTGATTTTTAATTTTTTCCCTGTCATTTCTTGTAACTTTATTAGGATGCCATACAATGTTTTTCATAAAAATCCTTTCCAGTATCCAGACTATAGACTCCAGACAATAGTCAATAAAAGCAATGCTTTGCCGTGCTGTTTTTTAAATTTTTAACATAGTTAAAAATACTATCGACTATCGTCTATTGACTATTGTCTATCGTCTCATTTAACATAATGTTTCTTTACATACTTTACTATCAAATCCGCTGCTTCATCAGGATTCATTTTCTCTGTATCAATTACAATTTCAGCATGTTTTGGTTCTTCATATACATCACTAATTCCTGTAAAGTTTTTTATTTCACCTTTTAATGCTTTTTCATATACTCCTTTATAATCTCTTTTTTTACAAGTCTCAATACTTGCTTTTACATAAACTACGATATTATTTTTTACCATTTCTCTTATCATTTTTCTGCTTTCACGATAAGGAGATACAAAACTGCAAACTGTAGAAACTGAATTTTTTTGAAGAGTTTGGATTAAGTGTCCTATTCTTTTAATATGCCTGTTTCTCTCTTCTCTGCTAAATCCCGCATTAGGGAACATTTCTCTTACATCTTTAGAATCTATTCTCTCAAGTGGTATATCAAGCTTTTTTAATTTTTCATATACTTTATCAGCAATAGTTGTTTTACCACTTAGAGGAAGTCCTGTAAACCATAAATTAAAAGGCTCAATTCTTTTTCTACCCCATCTTATTCTTTGCCATGCTTTTTCATGCCCCCAATATAACCCAACTTTTGCTATTGTTTCCAATAATCCCGTTGCAACCGCAAGTTCTACATTTCCAAAAAAAACATAAACAATACTCATTGTAGTACCGGTAGCTATAAAACGCCAGCTAATCCCTTTTACAATTGAACGAATATTTGTCTCTTTATACAAATCTCATCCTTTGGATGAGATAAGGTTTTGGGTATAAGGTTTTAGGTAATAGAAATAATTTTGTGTAATTATCATATATTTTTACTCCTATAATTTATTAATGATTTTATCATTTTTGAGATATCTTCTAATTCTTTTAACAAAGCTATATACTCTTTTTTAGTTATATAATTTATTTCATATGCAATTGTTATTTGAGTAATTAATTCAGCAACTGAACCATTAGCTATATATAAAAACCTAATTGATTCCTTATTTGAATTTCTTTCATCTCCTTCAGCAATATTACTTGGAATAGAAACTGCACTTCGTCTCATTTGATCTTTTAATGAAAAGTCTCTTTTAAAAGTTTCTTTATTTGTTAAATAGTATATATCTACTACTAAACTTTTTGATTTTTGCCAAACATTTAATTCTCTAAAATTACCCATTTATCACCTTTTCACCTAGAACCTAACACCAAATACCCAATACCTCAATCACCTATTTTTCTACATCCCCACTCAGGAAAATGCTCTCTTATAAATTTATTAAGTGCAATTTCAGCTTCTGTATAAACTCTTTTTTTAGCTGTTTTTGTAGCTTCTCCTACTATCATTCCGGCAGCTACAGTATTATTTGTAATTTTATCTATTAATATAAATGCTCCTGTCTCTTTATTTTCTTCATAAAAATCAAATGCTATTTTTTCACTCAAATCAATTTTTACTCTTGCAATGTCATTCAGCTCAAGCGTTTTTGCTTCAAGTTTCTCCCAAGTATTTACATCTTTTTTAAATAATATTTTAGAAACTAGTGCATTTGTCTCTTTTGTATAAATTTTTAATATATATTCTCTATTTTTCAAAGGTTCTTCATCCATCCACACAATCATTGCTTCAAAAGAGTCATTAAATTTAGGTTCTATTTCTCCAACTTTAACTATCAAATCCCCTCTACTTATATCTATTTCATCGTTTAAAGTAAGGGTGATTGCCATATTTTTAAAGGCAGAATCAATAGTTTTAATGGAATCAATAGTATCAATAGTCTCTGGATTTATAGATGGAACAATGGATTTTATTTTCGAAAATTTTTTTGATGGGTATACAATTATATTATCTCCTGCTTTTATTTCACCACTGCTAATAGTACCTGCAAAGCCTCTAAAATCAAGATTTGGTCTGTTTACATATTGGACTGGAAAGCGGAAATTAGTCGATAGTCGATAGTCAATAGTCGTTAATTCTACCGTATCTAAATATTTAAGAAGTGGAAGACCTTCATACCAAGGTGTATTTTTTGAGTTTTCTACTACATTATCCCCTTTTAATGCACTTATAGAAATAAAGTCTATTTTAAAGTCCATATTCTTATATGGAAGAGATAATCTTAATTTCTCAAACATTTTTTTATAATCATTTACTATTTCATTAAATCTTTCCTCACTATAATAAACCAAATCCATTTTATTTATCGCAACTACAATGTTTCTAATTCCAAGCAATGTTACTAAAAATGAATGTCTTCTTGTCTGAGTAAGTACCCCTTTCCTTGCATCAATTAAAATTACCGCCAAGTCAGCAGTGCTCGCACCTGTTACCATATTTCTTGTATATTGTTCATGCCCTGGTGTATCTGCTATTATATACTTTCTTTTATCAGTTGAGAAAAATCTATATGCTACATCAATGGTAATGCCTTGTTCTCTTTCACTTTGAAGTCCGTCAACTAAAAGTGCAAAATCAATTTCTCCATCTACTGTTCCGTATTTTTTTGTTTCGTTTTTAGCTTGTGCTAATTGATCTTCAAATAGCATTTTGGAATCATACAAAAGTCTCCCTATAAGAGTTGATTTACCATCATCTACACTACCACATGTTATAAATCTTAGCATCTCTTTATTTTCGTGTTGCTTCAAATATTCAACTATTTCCATACACACCCTTTTTACTATTAATTCTATCTAAACTATTGATTCTATTGTTTCTATTATTTCTAAAAATACCCTTCTATCTTTTTCTTTTCCATACTACCTTCTTGGTCTTTATCTATAAGTCTTCCTTGTCTCTCACTTGTTTTGCTTAAAAGCATCTCTTCAATTATTTTTGGAAGAGTATCAGCATTTGAATTTATAGCCCCCGTTAAAGGATAACATCCAAGAGTTCTAAATCTTACTTTTTCCATTTTTGCTTTTTTTCTAAGTTCTTCTGGCATTCTATCATCATCTACCATTATTTTAGCACCTTCCCACTCTACTACCGGTCTTTCCTTTGCAAAATAAAGTGGAACTATAGGAATATTTTCAAGATATATATATTGCCAAATATCAAGTTCTGTCCAGTTACTTAAAGGAAAAACCCTAACACTTTCACCCTTATGAATATGTGTATTATATAAATTCCAAAGTTCTGGCCTTTGATTTTTTGAATTCCACCTGTGATTTTTATCACGAAAACTAAAAATTCTCTCTTTTGCACGAGACTTTTCTTCATCTCTTCTTGCTCCACCAATTATTGCATCAAAACCATATTTATTAAGTGCTTTTTTAAGAGCCTCTGTTTTCATTATATCAGTATGAACTTTACTTCCATGAATAAAAGGATTGATGTTCATTTCAATCCCTTCCGGGTTAGTATATACTAAAAGTTCCATTCCAAGCTCTTTTGCTCTTTTATCTCTAAACTCTATCATTTCGCGAAACTTCCATAATGTATCCACATGAAGTAAAGGAAATGGTGGTTTTGCCGGATAAAAAGCTTTCATAGCCAAATGTAGCATTACTGAACTATCTTTTCCTATACTATACATCATTACTGGATTGGAAAAATTTGCAGCTACTTCTCTTAAAATATATATACTCTCTGCTTCTAGTTGTTTTAAATGTGTTAATCTTTCATTATCTATCATGATAAATCCTTATACCATTCATAAATTTTCTAATTTTAGCATGTAGCAAGTAGTCAGTCGTCGGTAGATTATTTTCTACTCGCTGCTCGCTCATTTCTACATACCATCTATATACCTTTTCAATTCCTTCTTTTAATGTTGTTTTATACTGCCAACCTAAACTATGCAACTTACTAACATCTGTAACTTTTCTCATCGTTCCATCCGGTTTTTCTGTATTGAAATAAAAGTCTCCTTGAAAACCAATAATATCTTTAATCAAATATGCAAGGTCTTTTATTGAGATGTCTTTACCCGTTCCTATATTTATATGTGTATTGGTTATTGGTATATTTGTGTATTGGTTATTAGTTATTTGTTTGTTTTCACCAATATACGAATTACTAATATACCCATCAACAATGTCTTTAAAATCTACATTTTCCATTAAAAATACACAAGCATCCGCCATATCGTCTGAATATAAAAATTCTCGCATTGGTTTGCCTGAGCCCCAGATTTCAATCAACACCTTTGGTTTTGTTGATTGGTTATTTGTTATTGGTGTATTGGTGTATTGAATACCAAAGTGATTTAAAACTTTTAGTAAATCTTCTTTTGAACTTTTTTCCCCAATAACTAATAACGAATTACCAATAACAACTTTAGTCCCATTTAAATCTTTTCTAATTCCTTCCCAGTCTCCATTTTCAAGACATTTTCCTAAATGAATTTTTCTGATAAGAGCTGGTAGAACATGGGATTTTTCTAAATCAAAGTTATCATTTTCTCCATATAGATTAGTTGGCATTACTGAGATAAAGTTTGTGCCGTATTGTAAATTAAAACTCTCACACATTTTAATACCTGCTATTTTTGCTATAGCGTATGGTTCATTTGTATATTCAAGCTCTCCTGTTAATAAATATTCTTCTTTTATAGGTTGAGGACAGTTTTTAGGATAGATACAGGTACTTCCTAAAAACATCAGTTTTTTTACTTCGTATTTATATGCATTATAAATTACATTATTTTGAATTTGAAGATTTTCATAAATAAAATCTGCTCTATATGTATTATTAGCAATAATTCCCCCAACTTTTGCTGCTGCTAAAAATACATATTCAGGTTTTTCATTTTTTAAAAACTCCTCCACATCATTTTGATTTAATAAATCTAATTTTATCCATTTAACTTTATCATTTAAAGGCTGTCTGTTTCTATAAGTACTGATGACATTTTTATATCCCTTTTCAAGTAGCTTTTTAATAATAGCACTTCCTACAAGTCCTGTCCCTCCTGCTACATATATTTTACTATTTTTATTCATTTATATTCCTTTGTATTTGTTGTTTTATATCTTCAATACTTGGAATTGTATCTTTTAATTTATCTGGAAGTTTTGTAGTTAATCTATATTCACTAACTCCTATTGGCTTATTTATATCTCTTAAAGCATATTCTACAATTAAATCATTTTTTAATTTGCATATTAAAATACCTATAGTTGAATTATCTATTTCTGATTTTAAAATATCATCTACAGCAGATACATAAAAATTTAATTTTCCTGCATATTCAGGTTTAAATTCACCATTTTTTAATTCAATTACTACAAATGAATGAAGTTTTAGATGATAAAACAATAAATCTATTCTAAATTCTTGATTTTCTATTTCTAATTTATACTGCTTACCCACAAATGCAAACCCACTGCCAAGTTCAATTAAAAAATCTTTTATATTTTCAATTAAGGCATTTTCTAACTCTTTTTCTTTATAATCCTCACTAATAGTTAAAAAATCAAATATATATGGATCTTTAGTGATTTCTTTTACCAAATCTGATTGCAGTGGAGGCAAAGTATTATCAAAATTATTTACAGCTTTTTTCTGTCTATGATACAAGTCACTTTCTATTTGATGTATTAAAACATTCCTGCTAATTCCGTTTTTTAAAGTGTTTTCCACATAAAATATAGCTTCATTAATATCTTTACACTTTTGAATTATGACTATATTATGTCCCCATGGGATTTGAAACAATAAGGAAACAAGTTGTTTCCCTTTTTCATTATCCCAAAAATTTACCCATTGTCTAATAAATTTTAAATTTCTATAAGAAAATCCTTTTACATCAGGAAATGCTTTTGATAAATCTTTACTTAGATTTTCTAAAAATTTACTTCCCCATTTATAATTATTTTGAACTTCAATAATTTTTTTACCAAGATACCAATAAAATTGCAATAATTCACTGTTTACTTTTAAAGAAGCTTTTATTTGGGCAGATTTAAATTTAAATTTTAAATCTTCTAAAATTTTTTTATAATCTTGTAAATTATCAATAATCATATATTTCCCTATTTAAAATTATCAATTTACAATTAAACATTACTTATAATCCACAGCTTTTTGGAACTTCAAATCCGCATTCTTTAAGAACAAGCTCTTGATAGTTTTCTTTTAAATCACTCTCTACCATCTCTTTTGTCATCTCTTCAAGAGTTATTTTTGACTCCCATCCAAGTTTTTCTTTTGCTTTTGTTGCATCTCCTAAAAGTAAATCAACTTCTGTCGGTCTAAAATATTTAGGGTCTACATTTACAATATCTTTTCCTATCAAATTTTTTACATGATCGATAATATATTGTGGATGGGCCACATTGATTGTTTTTAAAAGGTTTTGAAGTTTTTCTTCATCTATTGCAGTAACAATTCCTTTTTCATTAACTCCTTTACCTTCAAATGAAATTTCTAACCCAAGATATTTTCCTGTAAGTCTTACAAATTCTCTAATTTCTGTGGTTCTACCTGTCGCTATTACCCAATCTTCCGATTTTTCATATTGAAGTATCATCCACATCATTCTTACATAATCTTTTGCATGTCCCCAGTCTCTTTTTGCACTTAGATTCCCTAAATAAAGTTTTTTATCAAGTCCTAAAAGGATTCTTGCCATTCCTCTTGTTATTTTTCTTGTTACAAATGTTTCTCCACGTCTTGGACTTTCGTGATTAAAAAGTATTCCATTGCAAGCAAACATATTATACGCTTCTCTATAATTTACCGTAATCCAATACGCATAGAGTTTAGCTACTGCATAAGGACTTCTTGGATAAAATGGTGTTTTTTCACTTTGCGGTACTTCCTGAACTAATCCATATAATTCACTTGTACTTGCCTGATAAATTTTTGTTTTATTTGTAAGTCCTAAAAGCCTTACAGCTTCTAAAATTCTTAAAATCCCTATACCATCCGCGTTTGCAGTATATTCCGGTTCTTCAAAACTAACTGCTACATGTGATTGTGCTGCAAGGTTGTATATTTCATCAGGCTGAACTTCTTGAATAATACGAGTTATATTCATACTGTCTGTCATATCTCCGTAATGTAAAAAGAAATTTACATTTTCTTCATGCGGGTCTTTATATAAATGGTCTATTCTTTTCGTATTAAAAAGGCTTGTTCTTCTTTTTATACCATGAACTTCATAACCTTTTTCAAGTAAAAATTCTGCTAAATAACTCCCATCTTGACCTGTTATTCCTGTAATCAAAGCTTTTTTAGGTTTTAGATTTGAGTTTTGAAATTTAAGATTATTTTTTTTCATACTTTTCCTTTTTATGATATTTTGATAATCCTGTTAGCATTTTAGAAATTTCATCTAAATCATTTATCCATTTTAAACCTGTTGGTTTATTGATATATTCTATTTCTATTCCAATATATGCTTGAGTAATAAATTCTGCTACCGAACCTTTTGAAATTTCTATAAATCTAATCTGTTCTTTTAGAGATTCTTTTTCCAGTCCTTCTGCAATATTACTTGCTATAGATAATGCACTTCTAATTATTTGATCTTTAAAACCAAAATCTTTTAACTCTTTTAATTCTTTATATACATTAGCACACATTCTTGAAGATTTTTTCCAAAAATCTAACTTTTCACATTTCATATCTTAGCACCTATCACTTAGCACATACTTCTATTAAAATCATCTTCAATTCTTACAATATCATCTTCGCCTGTATATTCTCCAACCTGTGCTTCAATTAATACCACAGGTATTTTACCGGGATTTGACAATCTGTGAATCTCTCCCATTTTTATGTATGTTGATTCATTCGGTCTTACAAGATATGTTTCATTTCCTACCTGAACTTCTGCTGTCCCGCTTACTACCACCCAATGTTCGCTTCTGTGGAAATGTTTTTGAAGGGAAAGTCTTTTACCCGGTTTTACTATTATTCTTTTTATTTTATATCCGTTTTCATCTATTAAATTCTCAAACACTCCCCACGGTCTATGTACTGTAGTATGAAACTCTGTTAAGTCTTTATTTTCTTTTTTTAACCTTTTTACCACATCTTTTACTTTTTGTGTTTTGCCTTTTTTTGTTATGAGTAAAGCATCATTGGTATCTATTACAATAAAATCTTCAAGTCCTATTGTAGCAACTGTTTTTTTTGGATTATCGCTGTAATAAAAGTTATTTTTGCTTTCTATCTCAACAGGTTTTACATTTGAATCTATTTCTTTGACTAAACTGTCAAAACTTCCTACATCATTCCATTCAAAATCTGATTCAACCACTTTTATTTTATCACTATTTTCCATTACTGCATAATCTATACTCTCTCCCGGAATATTTTCCATATCTTCTAATCTTATTCTTAAAATGTTTTTATCTTTTTTTGCATTTTTATAAGCTTCTAAACTTTTTTCATATATTTCAGGAGCATATTTTTTAAGTTCTTCTAAAAACACTCCCGCTTTAAACATAAACATTCCGCTATTCCAGTAAAAATTGCCTTTTTTTACATACTCCTCTGCTGTTTTCAAATCAGGCTTTTCATGAAATTTTTTTACATCTTCTTTATCTGCTTCAATATATCCATACCCTGTATGAGCTTCACTCGGTTTTATTCCAAATGTTACCAGATATCCCTGTTGGGCTAATTCTTTTGCTCTATTTATCGCTTCTTCATATTTTTTTTCATTTTTTATTAAATGATCACTCGGAGTTACAAAAAGTATTTCATCCTCATTGCTTTGAAACGCTGCGAGGGCAATTGCTGGAGCTGTATTTCTTCCTATCGGTTCAAGTAAAAAACTTGTATTATTTAATTTATTTATCTCTTCTAACTGGTCTAATGCTAAAAAATATTGATTTTCATTTGATACTATAAGCTGTGAATTGCACAGTTTTGAATTTCTCTTTGCTGTAAGCTGAAAAAGTGATTTATTATCAAAAAGTTTTATAAACTGCTTTGGCATTAATTTACGACTTAAAGGCCAAAGTCTCGTACCGCTCCCCCCGCAAAGAATTATATTTTTCAAAAACTCTCTCCTAAAAATTTTTTATAATTTTATCAAATTTCACTCAACCGTAACCGATTTAGCCAGATTCCTTGGCATATCCACATCATTACCCATTCTAATTGCTACTTCAAGTGCTAAAAGCTGGGTTATTACCATCATTTCAAAAAACTCCGCCATAGGATGCCTGCTTTTGTTTATTTTTATAAAATCATCAGTCAGTTCAATTTCTTCCTGAGATATTGTAAGCACTGTGGCGTCTCTTGCCACAAGCTCTTCAATATTTGATTTTGTTTTTTCAAACAGTATATTTTTACTGAGAAGCGCCACTACAAAAAGCTCTGGGTCTGCTAATGCAATAGGTCCGTGTTTCATTTCACCTGCCGGGTAGCCTTCTGCGTGAATATAGCTTATTTCTTTTAGTTTAAGCGCCCCTTCAAGTGCAAGAGGATAAAAAATATCTCTTCCTATAAAGAAAAATCCGTGTCCGTGAAGATATCTTTTTGAAAGCCTTTTAATTTTTTCGTGTAGTTTTGGATTTACTTTTGTAGCTTTTATGGCTTCGTTTATTGCTTCATATTCGTTTTTTTCTGCCAGATAGTTGCTAAGCATCCAAAGAGTCATTACCTGAGTGGCAAAAGCTTTTGTAGAAGCTACGCCTTTTTCTATTCCCGCTCTTAGCAAAATTGTTTTATCTGCAACTCTAACGATTGAAGAATTATCCACATTACATAAAGCTAATGTTTTAAGCCCTGCTTTTTTTGCCATTTTAAGAGTCTCAAGAGTATCAGCCGTTTCACCGCTTTGGGAAATTACTATAAAAAGAGTCTCTTTTGTTAATAGAGGCTCTCTGTATCTAAGTTCGCTTGCAACTTCCACATCCGTTCTAATTTTTGTGTTTCTTTCAAGCAGATATTTGCCTACAAGCCCCGCATGATAGCTTGTCCCGCATGCTGAAATGATTATATTGTTTATTCCTTCAAAAAATTCTTTGTCAAGCTCGTCAAATTTAATACCCTCTTTTGTATTGCGTCCTAATGTATTTTCTTTTAGCACATCGTATTGTTCATAAATCTCTTTTTCCATATAAAATCTGAATCCGCCTTTTTTGGCTGATTCCCTGCTTGAAGGCAGGGGTTTAAATACTGGGTTTATCGCTTTGTGGTCAAACAGACAAATTTCATCTTCAACATATCCGTATTCACCGTCTTCTAAATAATGTGCGCTGTTTACATATCCGATTAAAGGCGCGTCGGATGAGGCAAAGAAAAATTTGTCTTCGTTTTTAGCCACTATTAAAGGGCTTCCTTTTTTGGCAAAAAATATTTTTTCAGGGTCTTTCTCATTAATAAGCAAAATCGCATAAGCGCCTTTTAGCTTTTCAAGTGTTTTTTTGAATGCTTCAAACGCATTGCCGTTGTAAAAATGCTCAAACAGTTTAACAATAACTTCAGTATCTGTTTGAGAGATAAAATTTAAATTCTGGGCTTCAAGTTCTTTTTTAATTTCAGCATAATTTTCAATAATCCCGTTATGCACAACCGTGCTGAATTTTCCTGTCTGCGGGTGAGCGTTTATTTCTGTGGGTTTTCCGTGGGTTGCCCATCTGGTATGCCCGATACCAAGTTTCAGATTAATAAATTTTACATTTTTTAACTTAACTTCCAGGTTTTTCAGTCTTCCGACAGCTTTTATAACTTTAAGTTCCCCTTCGTCCATAACGGCGATTCCGGCGCTGTCATATCCTCTGTATTCAAGCTCTTTAAGACCTTCAAGTAAAAAATCCTGTGGATTTTTAATCCCTTTAACTCCTACTATTCCGCACATATTAACCTTTCATATTTTCATACATATAATTGGTGGCTTCTATAAATCCGGGAATACTTCCGCAGTCAAACCTTCTGCCTTTAAACTTATATGCTATCACCATTCCTTCATTTGCCTGCATTTTTATAGCGTCGGTCAGCTGAATTTCCCCGCCTTTTCCAGGCTTTACATTTCTTAACAAATCAAAAATATCGGGGGTTAAAATATATCTTCCTATAATTGCTAAATTGCTTGGGGCTTTGTCAACATCCGGTTTTTCCACCATATCATCTACCATTATTACACCGTCTTCTATTTTTTTACCGGATACAATTCCATATTTATTTACTTCGTTTTTATCCACTTCTTCAACAGCTATTATTGTACATTTATATTTTTTGTAAAGTTTAACCATCTGTGTTAAAACTTCCCCCACACACAAATCATCCGCCAAAACAACCGCAAAAGGATTGTTGCCAATGAGTGGTTCGCCACTCAAAACCGCATGTCCGAGTCCAAGCATCTCTTTTTGTCTTACATATGTAAAAGTGCATTTTTCTATCATTTCATTTGTTTCTTTAAGCAAAGAGGCTTTACTTGAATCTTTTATTTTATTTTCAAGTTCTGGGGAAAAATCCAGATAATCCTCAATAGCCCTTTTGTTTCTTCCTGTTACAAACCCTACTTCAAAAATTCCCGCATTCATAGCTTCTTTTATTCCGTAATGAATAAGGGGTTTATTAACAACCGGCAGCATCTCTTTTGGAACCGACTTTGTGGCCGGTAAAAATCTTGTGCCATACCCCGCCGCAGGAAACAGTACTTTTTTTATCATTTTTTCTCCTTATTCTACTAACATTTGATTTATAATTTTCTTTACTTCATAAATAACTTTTCTATCTATTTTTCCTAATTTTTTTATTATTCTTTTTTTATCAATAGTTCTTATTTGATCTAATACAATATAAGAATTTTCTCCTGCTTTAATCCTAGTTGGATAATTTCTTGTTTTAGAAGTCATCGGTGCAATTATTAGAGTATTTATATTAAAATTCATTTCATTTGGAGAAATTATAACACAAGGCCTTGTTTTTTTAATTTCAGAACCAATTGTAGGGTCTAAATTTACAAGCACTATTGAATATTGATTATACATCCATATCCCAATCTAAACTATCATCAATTAAAAGTTTATCATCATTATTTTTGTGCATTTTTTTAAATGCTTCATCCCAACCTTTTCTGCTATTTATTGGAATAATTATTAATTTATCATTTTCTTTTATTATTTTTACTTTTTCTGAATTTATTTGAAATTCTTTAGGTATTCTAATTGCCTGTGAATTCCCACTTATAAAAACTTTTGCTATTGCCTCCATATAAGAACCTTTTTTATTAAAAGTATATACAAATATACATTAAAAATCAAATTCAACATTCATAATTCAACATTTATAATTCAACATTCATAATTCAACATTCATAATTTATTTAGCTTTTTCTCCCACTCATATGCACTCTTACAAATAAATCCCAAATCATCATATTTTGGTTGCCATTTCATTTTTTCTTTTATTTTTGAATTGTCTGAAATCAGCATTGCTGGATCTCCCGCCCTTCTCTTAGCATTTTCCGCTTTAAAATCAACTCCGCTGACTTTTTTCATTGTATCAATTACCTCTTTTACGCTGGCACCCCTGCCGTATCCTACGTTAAAAATATCACTTTTATTATTATCTAGATATTCAATTGCATTTATATGCACATCTGCCAAATCAACTACATGAATATAATCCCTTATGCAGGTTCCGTCAGGTGTAGGATAATCATCTCCAAATATATACATTTTATCTCTTTTACCCACTGCACATTCACTAGCCACTTTTATTAAATGGGTTGCATTTTTTGTTTTCTGCCCTATCATCAAATCGGGGCTCGCCCCCGCCACATTAAAATATCTGAAAATTACATATTTTAATCCGTGAGCTTTAGCAGCATCCTGAATAATATTTTCGCTGAACAGTTTACTCTGTCCGTACGGATTTATCGGATTTGTAGGAAAATCTTCACTAATACCGACATTTTTCACTTTTAACTTTTCACTTTTCACTTTTATATCCGGTTCGCCGTATACCGCCGCCGTAGAAGAGAATATAAATTTTTCCACTCCGTATTTAACGGCCAAATTTACTAAATTAGCAGTGTTTGCTGTATTGTTTAAATAATATTTTAAAGGCTTTTCCACACTCTCAGGCACTATCAGACTTGCCGCAAAATGGATAATCGCATCAAATTGCTTTGTTTTAAAAATACCTTCAATTTCATTCCAGTTGCTAAGATTTGCTTCAATAAACTGAAAATCTCTAATTGTTTTTAGAGTATCAATTGTATCTTTAAATCCACTCACCAGATTATCTATTACAGTTACATCATAATCACTGTTTTCTAATAAAAGCTTTACCACATGGCTTCCTATATATCCGGCCCCGCCGGTAACTAAGATAGATGTTAGATGTTTAATGTTAAATGTTGAATTTGTTTTCATTTTAGCCCTTTTTGATTTTGTTGTGATGTTTTAATAATTTTAGTCAAAATATTGATTATTGAATCAATTTCTTTTAACAAATTTTTATTTTCTTCAAAATATCCACTATCTATTAATAATTTTATCCAGTACCTTGTTTCTCTTGCTTCTTTAGCCGCTATACTCATTTTAGCAATAAAATCTTTTTTAGTTATACCAGCTTGAGCTTCTTGAACATTTGCTCCAATTGAAGTCCCACATCTTAATAATTGTTTTGACATTATATATTCTTTTTTCACTTCAATTATATATTTATAAATTTTTGCAATTTCAAGAGCAAATTCATAACTCTTTTTAACTATTAAATTATTTTCTTTAATTTTTCCTTTCTTATTCATAATTTAACATCCAAAATTTCTCATTCATCATTCAACATTTATCATTCATCATTCAACATTTATAAAACTCCCTGTACCACTCAACAAAATTTCTAATCCCTTCTTTAACATCTGTATAAGGTTTATAGCCTAAATCTTTCTGTAAATCAGTTGTATCGGCCCACGTGCTTGCAACATCCCCGGGCTGCATTGGAAGCAGGTTTTTTTTAGCTTCCCTACCAAGTACTTCTTCAATTGCCTCTATAAAATCCATAAGTTTAACCGGAGCGCCGTTTCCTATATTGTAAACTTTATAAGGAGCCACACTCTCGCTCGGCCTTCCGTTCCACTGAGGATTTGGTTTTGGAGGATTGTCAATTACCCTCACGACACCTTCAACAATATCGTCTATATATGTAAAATCCCTTTGCATATCGCCATAGTTATATACATCAATCGGTTTATTTTTGAGTATATTTTTTACAAATTTAAATAAAGCCATATCGGGTCTTCCCCAGGGCCCGTAAACGGTAAAAAATCTCAGCCCCGTTGTAGGAATGTTGTAAAGATATGAATATGTGTGGCTCATAAGCTCCTCTGCTTTTTTTGTGGCGGCATACAGGCTGACCGGATGGTCTACATTGTCATCTGTTGAAAAAGGCTGTTTTTTATTTAGCCCGTATACACTCGAGCTGCTTGCATAAGCTAAAGATTTTACACCTGTTTGCCTTACGGCTTCCAGTATGTTCATATGCCCTACTATATTTGAACTGATATAAGCATCCGGATTTTTAAGGGAATACCTCACCCCCGCCTGTGCCGCAAGGTGGCATACTTTATCGAATTTTTCTTTTTCAAAAAGTTTAAAAAGATTAAATTTATCTTCAAGATTCAGTTTTATAAACCTGTAATTCGGATATTTACTAGACTCTACAATTTCGTTATATTCTATTTTTTCCTTGTCAATTCCGGCCTCATTTAATCTTGCATATTTTAAATTCACATCATAATAATCATTTATACTATCAAGCCCTACTACCTCATCCCCTCTTTTTGCAAGTCTGTTGGCCAAATGAAATCCTATAAATCCTGCCGTTCCTGTTACTAATATTTTCATATTATTCCTTTTTTACTTATTTATTATTTATATTTATTCTCCATTTTACATTTTCCATTTTCCATTATTAATTAATATTTAGTCTTTAGAATAAATATCCCTTGTATAAACTTTTTCTTTAATATCCTCTAAATTTTCATCAATTCTGTTTGCCAAAATCACATCGCATTTTTTAAGTTCGCCCAAACTGTCGCTAAATTCAACACCCTCTATTTCATTCCCTTTTGCCTTTGGCTCATAAACTACTATTTTTACAAAAGGTTTTAACATTTCAACCACATCAAATATGGCGCTGCTTCTGAAATTATCGCTTCCCGCTTTCATAATGAGCCTGTAAACACCGACTGTTTCCGGTTTTTTATCAAGTATTCTTTTTGCAATAAATTCTTTTCTTATTACATTTGATTCCACTATCGCATCAATAAGTCTCTGCGGAACGTTATCAAGCCTGTAATTTGCCAAAAGCTGTTTTGTGTCTTTTGGAAGACAGTATCCGCCGTATCCGAATGAAGGGTTGTTATAATGCATTCCGATTCTCGGGTCCAGACACACACCTTCAATTATCTCTTTTGTATTAAGACCTTTTGATATGGCAAAATTGTCCAGTTCATTAAAAAATGAAACCCTCATGGCAAGATAGGTATTTGCAAACAGTTTAACCGCTTCGGCTTCTGTATTGTTTGTAAAAACAAGCGGAATTGTCTCTTTATATGCCCCGTCTCTGAGTAAATTGGCAAATATTTCGGCTTTAGCGCTTTTTTCACCCACAATAATCCTGCTCGGATACAGACTGTCATACAAAGCTTTCCCCTCCCTTAAAAACTCAGGCACAAAAAATATATTTTTAAAATTAAATTCTTTTTTTATTCTTTCTGTATATCCTATCGGGATGGTTGAGCGGATTACTATTGTGGCTGATGGATTTATTTCTATTACATCTTTTATTACACTCTCAATGGATTTTGTGTTAAAATAATTGGTAACAGGGTCGTAATCCGTAGGAGTTGCTATTACCACATATTCAGCCCCGTCGTAAGCCTCTTTTTTATCAGTGGTGGCTTTTAGATTCAGTTTTTTTGTCTGAAAAAACTCGGTTATTTCCTTATCTTCGATAGGAGACATTCTTTTATTTACCATTTCCACTTTCTCAGGGATTATGTCAAGAGCCACAACTTCGTTGTTTTGTGAAAGAAGCACCGCATTGCTTAGCCCCACGTATCCTGTTCCAGCTATTGCTATCTTCATTTTATTTCCTTTATCATAATTAAAATTTTTTTCTTTTTATCTTTAAATAAAACCTTTTTTTTAGTTACCAAATAATAAAATCTTTCATTTTTTTGCAAAAAACCTTTTTTTAACTTTATAATTTTACCCAAATTTTGAATAGGTTTTTTTTCTATGATTTTATCTATAAGATTTTTTGGATAACCGGGGGAGAGTTTTTTGATAAATCTATTTTTTGAAACACATTTTTTATTTAAGCAAACACTGTTTTTGTAAATAGTAAATTCAACCGGAACACTGGCGTCTTTATAAATTATAAGTTTTTTATAATTAAATCCTTTTTCCAAAAATCCCTGATCGGCCGCTTTTACAAAAGGAGTGTCAATTACCGCATACACAGGCGTTGTTTTAGTGGCACAACCAAAAATAAAAATGTAAAATGTAAAATGTAAAATGTAAAATGACTTTTTTAAATTAAATTTTCCATTATCCATTGTCAATTTTCCATTATCTTATTTTTTTTATTTTATTTCTTGAAAGTTTATAAATCTTAGAAGGTTTTCCCTCAAAAAGGCCTCTTTTATTTTCCACTGTAACATCGGCTGTGTTTTTAGCCCACATTTCATCAAATTCTCTGCCGCTTTTATTGGCGGAAGTGGAATACATCCAGGAAAATTTTTTCAAAAATTCTAAATGCGACTCATCTCTTACCACCCTGAAACTTTTTTTATTGGGATATATAAAAGTGGTTTTTTTGCTTCTTCTAACCCTGTTTTTAAACTTGTCCGGCACCCTTGTAAATTGTTTTAAAGTTTTTAAACTGTCGACTTCCATTAATATGGGCTGATTTAAAGGACGGTTTTTTATTTTATTTAATTTTTCTTTATCCTGTGATAAAAATCCGGCGGTTGTATCGGTTTGAGTTAAATAAATTTTATTTGGATTCATTTTTTTTCCTAAGAAGTATTGCAATTTCATCCATTTCTTTGGCTTCTTTCAGTTTTGCTTTTTTAAGTATTTTTTTTATTTCTTCATTTTCCAAATATTTCATTTTTTCATATTCAATATTGGCTTTTTTAAGCTCATTCATAAGTTCATTTTTTCTGTTTTCTAAAACAATAATTTGATTTTTTAATTTTTCCATCTCCCCCCTTAACAGATGCTGCTGGGATTTAATCTGTGAAAAAAGAGAGAAATTCCCGTTTTCAGGAAGAGTCAGGGAAAAAAGAATATTTTGCAGGTTTTCTATTTTTTTATTCAGCTTAGTTATAGAAAAATTTATTTTTTGTACATCTTTTTCAAGTTTCTGGACAACCTGTTTTTTTATTTTTACAACAGAACTGAATTTTGTTTTCAATTTTCACTTTTCATTTTTCATCATGGCCGCTTTTGATAGCCAGATGAGCGTAATTCGTTTTGCTCATTTTCGCTCATTTTCCATTTTCCATTTTTCATTTTACACTTTTCACTTAATTGCTTGGCCTCTTGGCTACTCACAACTCACAACTCATCACCTCACTATCGTATCTTCCCTCTCGGCCCCGGTTGAGATATATTTTATTTTACAACCTGTTTTTTCTTCCAAAAATTCTATATATTTTTTGGCATTATCAGGTAAATCGCCCCATTTTCTTGCCCCGCTGCTTCCGTCCCATCCGGGAAGTGTTTCATAAACCGGTTTTACGTCATCCAAATCACTCGGGAAATAATCAAGTCTTTTTCCGTTTCTTTCATATCCCACACCCACTTTTACCTCTTTAAATCCGTCAAGCACGTCAAGCTTCATCAACGCCACTTCATCACAGCTGTTAATGGTAATGGCGTATTTTGCCGCCACAACATCAAACCATCCGCATCTTCTAGGCCTTCCGGTGGTGGTACCGAATTCTGCTCCCTGTTTTCTTATTCTCTCTCCCTCTTCACCTGATTCCTCTGTAGGAAAAGGGCCGTTGCCGACTCTTGTTGTATACGCTTTTGCAATGCCTGTGACTTTGTTTAATTTTTTAGGGGGAATTCCGCTGCCGGTTAACGCCCCGGAAGCTATCGTGTTTGAGCTTGTAACATACGGATAAGTCCCGTGGTCTATATCAAGAAGCGTTGCCTGGGCACCTTCAAGCAGCATATTTTTACTTATGTTATCCCAAAGATATTTTGTAGTGTCTGTAATGTTTTCAAAAAGTTCCTCTTTATAAAAGATTAACCGTTTTTTAACATCGTTAATATCAGGAATTTTTACCCCGAGATATTCCAAATAGCCTTTGTTCATTTCATAATAATCACTCAGTTTTCCAATCAGTTTGTCAATATCTTTAAGTTCACCCATCCTTACACCGGCTCTTACAATCTTATCCGCATATGCAGGGCCTATTCCCCTGCCTGTCGTACCTATTGCATTTTTACCCCTGAGTCTTTCGCGGGCCTTATCGATGGCTATGTGATGATCGAGTATCATATGCGCTTTATCGGAAATAAGCAGTCTGTTTTTTATATTCTTATCAAAATCTTTTATCTCTTTTATAAGCTGGGGAGGATAAACAACAACCCCGTTGCCTATCACATTCACGGCGTTTGGATTTAATACACCGCTTGGCAGTAAATGAAGGGCGTATTTTTTACCGTCCAATACAACGGTGTGTCCCGCATTGTGCCCGCCCTGAGAGCGGATTACAACATCATAGTTTTTTGCAACCAAATCTACTATTTTCCCTTTTCCCTCATCTCCCCATTGAAGTCCTACAATCAAATCAACCATTCATATCCTTTAAAAGATTATCCGTATAAACAGAAAAGCCTACACTTTCGATTCCGTCCACCTTGTATCTTCCGCCTTTTGCAAAAACAACATTATCTTTTATAAATCTGTAAAAAATTCCCGTATAATATCTTAAATTCGTTACATAAAGAGGGGCGATTATGTCTTCTTCGTTTGCAATATCTTTAATTTCTTTTAAGTATTTTTGAATTTCGCCCGGATAAACGCTTAAATCCTCCAAATCCTTTTTTGAATTTACAAAAAGAAGTTTTTGCAGCCAGGTTTCGTTAAATTTGTATATTCTCATTTTTTTTATATCTTCCAAATGAAGCCCCGTTAATTCACATACAACCCTTGGAATTTTAATATGTGAAATCTGAAGGGTGTAATTTTTGTTAAGCCTTTTAAAAATCTGTTTGTTTATATTTACAATTTCTTTTAAATCCCCTTCAAGCCATTCAGCGCCTATTTGATATATTTCATGACTCGGATATCTGAAAACAGGCTGAATATAAAACCATTTTTTAGCTTCGGTTTTAAGCCTTTTAATAACAAGCCTTATTACATCGATGGAAGAATCGGCCCTGAGGGCCAGATTTCTATTTTGGGTATCGGTTAATTTTATTATTTCTTTTTCGCTTAACGCAATTTGCTGATGGTAGGAAAAATAGGGGGTGATTATTTCTTCGAACTCATTGGCATCAAAAACTTCACTTGCCACATTTTCTATTTCCCTTTTTATTTTGGCACTCCTGCCGAAATAAAATCTGCTCCCGGACGGAATTTCATGTTTAAAAATCATCTATTTTCTCTCCTCGGTATATATTCTGAGTGCACTGCCGTCATATTTTCTAATTCCAAGCTCATCTAAGGCAAGTTCAAGCGAATTTACGATATAAAGCATTTTGTTTTCGTCAATTATTCCCATATTGTTGATTCTAAAGAGTTTGCCTTTCATAAAATCCTGGCCTCCCGCAACATTGATTTCATATTTTTCTTTTAAAATTTTTATAATTTCCTCCGCTTTTTCACTGTAAACCGCAGCCATTGAAGGTGCCGGCACCTGAGGAAAAACAGTAAGTCCTATTTCTTCAATAGCCGCAAGAAGCGCACTGTGTCTTTTAGCAGTATTTTCATAATGTTTATCAAATCCGATTTCTTCTAATTTTTTAAGCACTTCATCTAATGCAATAACAAGACTTGTTGCAGGCGTAAAAGATGTTGAGCCATCACGCTGTTTTTTTATTTCATTTGCAAGGTTAAAATAAAAACCTTTTCCTTTTCCTATTCGTTGAACGGCTTTTTCACTGAGACCTAACATTGCAAGTCCCGGAGGAAGCATAAACGCCTTTTGGCTTCCGCCTACCAAAACATCGATATTTGCGGTATCTATATCTTCAACCCCCATAGCGGTAATAGCATCTGCCACTATTATAATATCGGGGTTTATCAGTTTAACTTCGGCCGCAATGTCCTCAACAGGATGCCTGAGCCCTCCCGCACTCTCACAAATCTGAATAAATATTGAATCTATTTCTTCATCTTCCTCGACAGCCGCAACAATATCATCTGCCGCAGCGGGGGTATCCCAGTCATATTTTATTTCCCTGAAAGGGATATTAAACGCACTGCAGATTTTCCCCCATCTTTCACCGAATTTCCCGGCATTTATTGTTAGGGCTTTTTGTTTTACAATGTTCGTTACAGCCGCCTCCATAGCCCCGCTTCCGGAACTTGTCAAAAATACTGCTTCGGGCAGATGGGTCACTTTTCTAAATCTTTCAAGAGTATCAAGCAGAATTTGTTTAAATTCAGGGGTTCTGTGGTGTATTGTTTCACCCAAAAAAGTTTCCCTTACAAAATAAGGAATTTCTACCGGTCCCGGTGTTGCTAAAATCATTTGTTATCCTTTATTTTATTTATAATTTTTTCAGCGTCAAATCCAAAATATTTATAAACTTCGCTTCCCTTTCCGCTTGAGCCAAAACTCTCCATTCCAATCACCATATCGGCATATTTATACCACTCAAGCCCCCGTGCGGCTTCAATGGCAATAACTTTTCCTTTTAAGAGTCCTTTTTTAAATTCCTGTGTCTGCTTATCAAACAGATCAAAACAAGGCACACTTACAACCCTTGCATTAATTTTTTCGGCAATTTCCACAGCCAAATTCACTTCACTTCCGCTAGCAAGGATTGTAATTCCGTCGCCTTCCCTTAAAACATAAGCCCCCCTGCTTAAATCAATATTTTTAGGGGTTATATTTTTAAGCCCCTGACGGCTGAGGGCAAAAGCAACCGGTGCATCGATATTAAGTGCCGCCTTCCAGCAGTTTACATTTTCATTCGCATCCGCAGGTCTGAAAACATAAAGATTAGGAATAGCCCTAAGCGCCGTTAAATGCTCAATCGGCTGATGGGTCGGCCCGTCTTCCCCTAAAGCAATGGAATCGTGTGTGAATATCCAGTAATTTTTATGTGAACTTAGCGCCGATATTCTCAGTGCTCCCCTTAAATAATCGCTGAATACCAGAAATGTGGCAGCGTAAGGCAAAAACCCGTATGCGCTAAAGGCATTGTTTATAGCCCCCATTGCGTGTTCCCTGATACCGAAATGCAAATTTCTCCCGTGAGGAAAATCATCTTCATTTTTTAAATGGGTGTTGTTTGAAGGGGCCAAATCCGCACTTCCGCCAAGAAAAGACGGAACTGCCTTTGCAATTGCATTTAAAATTTCTCCGTTGCTTTTTCTTGTGGCAAGGCTGACATTTTTTTCAAATTCAGGCCATTTAATTTTATTAAAATCCCTGTTAAAAAATTCTTCAATTTCCTTGGTATTTGCTTTTTTTCTCCATTCGGCTTCTAATAATTCACCTTTTTCTTTTACACACCTGAACCTGACCAGTACATCATCAGGCACAAAAAAAGTTTTATCATTAGGAAATCCTGCCGCTTTTTTACTTTTCTTTATAACATCTTCACCAAGAGGCGCTCCGTGGGTTTTTTCGCTTCCCTCAAGCCCGACAGCACCCCTTGCTATAATTGTCTTTGCTATTATAATTGTAGGTCTTCCGTCCGTTTGAAGCGCTTTTTTAAGCGTTTTGGCAATATCTTCATAATCATGCCCGTTCATTTCAAGCACTCTGAAATTTTGGGAAGCAAACCTTTTTTTAATATCGTCTTTAAATACTTTGCCAACCTCTCCTTCGATAGAAATATTATTACTGTCGTATATTAAAATCAAATCTTCAAGCCCTTCGCTTCCGGCAATTGAACAGGCTTCATAACTTATGCCCTCTTCCAAATCCCCGTCACCGCACAGACACCATATTTTATGGTCAATTTCCGGAAATTTTTTATGTAAAAATTTTTTGGCCATTGCAAAGCCTACGGCATTTGCCACGCCTTGACCTAAAGGACCTGTTGTCACTTCAATCCCAGGAGTATGCCCGAATTCTGGATGTCCGGGAGTAATGCTGCCAAGCTGCCTGAAATTTTTCAAATCATCCATTGTAATATCATACCCCCATAAATAGAGCATAGAATAAATAAGCGGCGTTGCATGCCCGCCTGAAAAAACCAGTCTGTCCCTGTTTATAAAATGAGGGTTATGCGGGGTCAGATTAATAACTTCACTGAGCTCCACCATTATATCCGCCAAGCCCAAAGCGGCTCCGGGATGCCCCGAATTCGCCTTTTGCACCATATCAGCCGCCAAAAACCTTATTGTATCAGCCATTTTTTTCTTCATATTCATTCTAATCCTTCCTTTAAAATTTTTTCTATTATTTGTTTTAATTCTGGTAATTTATCAAAAATTGTATTCCATATTGTTAAAAAATCTATTCCAAAATAGTTATGAGAAACAATATTTCTAAAATCTATAATTTTTCTCCAATCATAATTCGGATAAACTTTTTTTAAATCTTGATAAATATTTTTAGTAGCTTCTCCTATTATTTCAAATTCCCTAATTACCGCCTGATAAGTTTTTCTGTCATTTTTAAATTCATCAAAATCTATATAAACAACATAACTTTCAATAGCATTAACAGATTCTAATATGTCATCTAAAAAAAGAGATTTATCTCTATGCATTAATAATATCCTTGTAAATATTTTTTTTTAACTTTTCTCTTATCATCTCTTTTGTAGCTAAATCAATTTTTCTTTTAAATTTATCTTCTAATTTATACTTTAAATCGAAATAGTTATCAAAAGTATGAAATTTATCTGATATAAACTCTACCATAATATCAATATCACTGTTTTCATTATCTTCTCCCCTCGCCACACTTCCAAAAAGATAAATTTTTTTTATTCCATATTTTTTCCTAAAATACTCTTTATTTTCTTTTAAATACTCTAAAACCTTATTTTTTATACTTTTCATTTTGTATTATGCCTATTTAAATATTTATTTAACAGTTTTTTCAATTCATTTTTTAAATTTTCATCAAAATTTCCCATTTCTTTTTCTATTTCACCTGCTAAATTATCCGCCTTTTTTCTTGCTTCTTTTTCTCCCAAAACAGTAACGAATGTATTTTTATTTTCATCCACACCCGTTGTTTTACCTGTTTTTGATGAATCAAGCAAATCAAGTAAATCATCTTGAATTTGGAAAAGAAGTCCGAGTTTAATACCAAAATCATATAATTTTTCCGCCAAATCGGTTTTATTTACAATAATCGCACCCATTTTAAGACTTGCCGCAATTAATTTTGCCGTTTTATTTATATGCAAAAATTTAAGCTCATCCAAATTAAGCTTTTTATTTTCAAAATAACAGTCAATTACCTGCCCTAAAACCATTCCGTTCGGACCTGCCGCATTTGAGAGAGTTTTAATAAGTTCTGTTTTTATATCATTATGCATAGGGGCTTTGCTTAAAACCTCAAAAGCATATGTATTTAAGGCATCCCCGACCAAAATAGCGGTTGTTTCATCATAAGTTGTATGAAGGGTTGGATGATTGCGTCTGAGAGCCGCATTGTCCATTGCGGGCAAATCATCGTGAATTAAAGAATATGTGTGAATAAGCTCAATAGCAAAAGCCGCATATTTTGCATTATCCGCTAAAAGCGGGTTATATGCGTTTACCACCGCCAAAAGAAGTCTGGGTCTGAATCTCTTTCCTCCAGCTATTAGCATTTCGTTTAATGCTTTTTCAAAAAAAGGATGAAAGCTTTTGGCACTAATTAAATTTTTTTTTATAAAATCTTCCATTACTTACCTTAAGGGAATATTTAATATTATACCTTGAAAATTCAATGTAATTGTAACATTTTTATAAGTGGAAAGTACCTTTTTAAGCTCATTGAAAGAAGAAATTTTTTTGTTGTTTATTTTTATCAGTTTTGCGCCTTCTTTAATATAATATTTTTCTTTCAGATTATCTGGAAGTTTTATAACTGTTAAATTTTTATCTACAACAATTCCGAAATGCATTAGAGGTGTAAAACCGTATTCTTTTTTTCTAATCTTGATTTTATATATATGTTTGGCAGTTTTAATCTCTACAATATTTCCTGGTTTTCCAAGCAAAATATATTTTGAAAAAATCTGCGGGGTTGCCGGACGGGCATTTATTGAAATTATTTTTTCTCCCAGCCTGAGCCCTTTTACATAAAAAGGGTCAAAAGAGATAATTTTCATATTTTCATCAGTATCAATTCCTACATCCCCCCAACAGCCGTACTTTATAAAATGTTTTATATATTCACTTTTTATAAAGCCATCTCCCCTGCCTATCCCGTAAGCCCTACAGAACATATCTGAGATAACAGAATTTTTAAGTGTTTTTACACTGATTTTTGCGGGGGTTAAGAAGTTCATATCCTCAGCAAAATTCCCCACATAAATTTTATTTTTTTTAATTGATGCCATCCACCATGCAAGCTTTGGATTATCATAAAATTTAACCGTTTTTTTATTCTTTTCTTTAATTAGGCACATTCCTGTAAAAGGGTCGTATTTTATACAGTTTTTATTACCAAAAATAATACTTGAATTTTTAGAAACAGGAATTGAATTTTCAATAAAAGAATATTTTTTAAGACAGGGAGTTAAATCTATAAAAGCAAACAGAAAAAGGGGGATTATAAATATTATTTTTTTCATTGTCCCAAATTAAGCCCGCCGAACATATTGAGAGCCTGCGATTTTTTATCTTCCAAAGCCATTTTAACAGCATCATTCACAGCACTCATAATTAAAATCTGCATTGATTCTTTGTCATCAAGCAGGGAATCATCTATTTTCAAATCTATTATTTCAAATTTTCCGTTTACGGTTGCCTCAACCATTCCCCCTCCCGCAGTAGCGGTATATGTTTTAGTGTCAGCCTCAGCCATACTTTCCTGAAGTTTTTTCATCATTTCGTTTAAATCCATATTTCCAAACATTTTACTCCTTTAATAAAGATAACAGATACTGTTTAGGTAAATTATCTATTTCACTTTTTGAATAAATTTTTAATATCCAAATTTCATTCTCTTTTTCTATCAAATAATATATAACTCTAAATCCTCCCCGTTTTCCTCTTTTAGAAGAAGAATTTTTTATTCTTAATTTATAAAAAGAATCTCCTAATTCTATCCCGTTTTTAGGATTTTTTTCTAAAATATTTAATAATTCCTTTAAATCTTCTTTTATATTTTTATATTTTTTTGTTAATTTTTTAATATCTTTTTTAGCAGTTTCTAAAATCCTAACTTCATATTTCATTTAAAAAATCTTCTAATTTTTGAGGTTTAATTTTATTATTTTTTAAGTAATTTAATTCCCTTTTTACTTCTTTAAATTCTTGTTCAAGTTCTTTAACGGTTATTTTATTGATAAGACCGTCTTTCAAATTATTTAAAATTGATAAAATTGTTTCTAAATCGTTATCTTTTATTTTTATTTCAATAGTTTTCATCACTCAGCCTTTAAATTATCTGTAATTTCAATTATTTCATTATTGTCATTTACAATTATAACAGATGGTTTAAATTTTTTTGCTTCTTCAAGCTCCATAGACGCATAAGCAATAATAATAATTTTATCCCCTACATGTACTTTTCTCGCCGCCGCACCGTTTAAACACACTTCGCCGCTGCCTTTTTTCCCTTTTATTACATATGTTGAAAATCTCTCACCGTTATTGATATTTACAATATCCACTTTTTGACCTACAAGCATTTTTGCTTTTTCAATCAGTTCTTCATCTATGGTAATGGAGCCCACATAATTTAAATTGGCATCTGTTACGGTTGCCCTGTGAATTTTGCTATAAAGCATTTTTATATTCATTTGATCTCCTTAAGCACAGAATTCCCCCTCAATTAAATATTCTTTTTTTGGTATTTGCATTTATATATCTTTATATTATTATATCACATTCGCATTATATATTAAAACATTAATCTAATATTAATTTAGTGCAAGTATTTCAATATTTCTTGCTTGTCACTAAAAGGGATTTTTTTATCACAGAATTTCATATATTTTTCATCACCTTTTCCTAAAATCAGAACTGCGTCAAAATTTTTTGAAAGTTCAACAGCCCTTTTTATAGCCTCTCTTCTGTCAATAATTATTTCAAAAGGCGTTTTTTTAATTCCTTTTTTTATATCTTCTATTATATTAACAGGATTTTCACACCTTGGATTATCGTTTGTAAGAATAATATATTCAGCCAGTTCGTCTGCAACTGCCCCCATTTTTTCCCTTTTTTCCCTGTCCCTGTTTCCTCCTGCACCGAAAACAACCAGTTTTTTACCTTTAACGGAGCTTATTACTTTTTGCATTCCGTCAGGAGTATGCGCAAAATCTACAATTATCAGAGGATTAATGGATACTGTTTCCATTCTGCCGGGCACTCCTCTAAAACGTGAATAGTGAGTAGTGAGCAGTGAATAGTTAGTTAATAATTCAACTGTTTTAATTGCAAGAGAAAAATTCATTTTGTTAAATTCACCTGCCATAGGGATATTATCAACAATTGGCTTTTCTAAAACATATAAATTTTCACAATTTACATTAAAATCATAACCACATATTTCCACTTTACACTTTTCATTTTTAACTTTTAACTTACCATTTATTACTTTTACCGCTTCGTCCTGAAAAAAACTCTCTTTTACTTTTTTATATTCCTGCATTGATTTATGATAATCTAAATGGTCCTGCGAAAAAGAAGTCAGAATTTTTGCCGAGTATTTTATTCCTTCAATTCTGTTTTGCGCAATTGCGTGTGAGCTTACTTCCATAATAAAAAAATCGGGCTTATATCTGTAAAGCCTTTTTATTGTAGTAAATATTGAAGGGGTTGTAAGCGTTTTTTCCTCAACTTTTTTTCCGTTTACAAAAAGTCCCTCCGTTCCCTGAACAGCCACAATGTATCCTAAATTTTTCAGCAGATACCCGAGTACAAAAGCGGTGGTTGTTTTTCCGTTGGTACCGGTTATTCCTATAAATTTTGTTTTTACATCTTTTAACAAATCTTCCGGGGTTAAAAAAGAGGTTATATGTTTTGAATATTTTGCGTTTTGAATAGTTTTTAAAAAAATTTTATTTTTATTTAATTCTTCTGTATTATCGGTAATTAAATTTTTATTTATTAATTCTTCATAATTCATTGTTTTAAAAGTGTATTAAATCCTTCTATTAAATCCAAATCATCTATATTAAATATCAATTCTTCAAAATAATTAATAGCGTTTTCCCTGAATCCGTATTTTAATAAAAGTTCAAAAAATTCAAGCACTTCTTCTTTTTTTTCAAAAATTACTTTGGTTGAAAGAATTATATTTTCCAAATCCTCTTTTGTTTTAATGATTTCTTTTACATCTTTAAACAAAATACCGTTCATTGCTTCAGGATTTATATCATTTTCCAAAAACAGGGAATTTATTATTTTCATAACTTTTTTATAATCTTTTTTCTCAATCGCCTCTTTTAAAATAGCTTTTATTTCAGAATGAATATTTGAGTAACTCATCTAATTTATCCTCATATCCGTGCGGTACATTCATTACTGCCAAATCCGGATGAATCTTTTCTTTCAGGGCTTTTTCAATACCGTATTTAAGCGTGGCCCCGGCACTAGCACATCCGACACACCCTCCCTGAAGCTGAACAAATACAACAGGTTTTTGAACATCTATCAATGTAACATCGCCCCCGTCCATCTGAAGCATCGGACGAAGCTCTTCAATTACGCTGCCTACAGCCTCTTTAAGCTCTTCATTGGAAAACGGAATTTCAGCCATATTTATCCTTTTTTTGCTAAATATAACAAATTAAATTAATTAAATCAATAGGGGAAAAGAAAAAGAGGGTTAATCCTGAATAAGTTCAATTGTACACAATTCAGCCGCATCGCCGATTCTGAATCTTGTTTTGATAATTCTTGTATATCCGCCGTTTCTTTCTTTGAATTTAGGAGCAATAATATCAATTAATTTCTGAGTCGCCGCTTTTGCTCTTTTGTTGCTTCCAAGTTTTGAATATATGAATCTGTGCGTATTAAAATCCGCATTTTTTGCACGAGTTATTAATCTTTCAATATATCTTCTAAGTTCTTTCGCCTTAGGAACAGTTGTTTCAATTTTTTCATGCTCAATCAAATCGCATGCCAAGTTTTTAAGAAGCGCGGCTCTGTGCTCGCTGTCTCTTCCCAGTTTTCTGTATCCGTGTCTGTGTCTCATTAAATCTCCTTAAGTTTTGATAGTTTTTCTTCAATAACTTTTTTAATTTCAAGCGGCAGTGTTTTATTGATAGAAAATCCTATTTCTTCTAATTTATCAAAAATTTCTTCAAGTGATTTTGCCCCTAAATTTTTAATATTGGCTATTTTTTCTTTACCCATTAAAACAAGCTCACCGACATATTTGATTCCGGCCCGATCAAGGGCATTAAAACTTCTGCTTCTAAGATTTAAGCCCTCTATCGGTTCAAATAATATATCGTAAGTATCATCCAAAATTACATTTTGGGCTGTTTTTGTTTCAATGTTAAATTCTTTTGTAAATATACTGAATTGTTTCAAATACACATCTATTGCATTTTTAAACGCCTCTATAGGAGAAATTTGCCCGTCTGTTTCAATTTCGAAAATAACTTTTTCAAAATTAGGGTCGTCTTCAACCAATATGTTTTCTATATTATAAACAACTTTTTTAATCGGGCTGAAATATGCATCAAGTCCTATAAATCCTTCAGGAAGGGAATCTCTGAAATTTTCAACGGCTACAAATCCCATTCCTCTTTTTATAATTAATGTAAGTTTAAGCTCGCCTTCTTCATTAAGCGTGGCTATATATGATTCAGGTGTAACAATTTCTATTTTATCATTTTCCAAGTCGGCCCCTTTAATTTCTTTAGGACCTACAAAATGATAATCCACGACTGCCTCGTCACCTTCTTTTAATTTAAATCTGATGTTTTTAATATTAATAATAAAGCTTGCAACATCTTCAAGCATACCTTTTAGTGAATCAAACTCGTGTTTTACCCCTTCTATTTTCATAGCAACGGGGGCAAAACCTGGAGTGGAGGCAATAAGAACCCTTCTTATGGGATGGGCTACGCTTACCCCAAATCCCGCTTCAAAAGGATAAATTTCAATATTTGCTTTATTTTCTTCTTCTTTATATGAAACTTCACTTGGGACAATAACTTCTGTTTTAATTTTATTCATTTTTTAACCCCTATTATTTAGAGTACAACTCAACTACTAATCTTTCTTCTACCGGAATGTTTACTTCACTTCTATCAGGAATTCTTTGGAATACGCCTACTTTTTTATCAATATCTACATCAACCCAAGGGGCTATTCCAGTTTGTTTAGACAGTTCTAAAGCTCTTTGAATTTGAGGATTGTTTTTGGTTTTTTCTTTAATTTCTATTCTGTCACCTTCTTTTACCAAATATGAAGGAATATTGACTTTTTTACCGTTAACCAAAATATGTCCGTGCGTTACAAGCTGTCTTGCAAATCTTCTGGTAGATGCAAATCCCATTCTGTAAATAACATTGTCAAGTCTTCTCTCAAGTAATTTAATTAAGTTTTCCCCTGTTGAGCCTTCTTGTCTGTTTGCCTCTTGGAAAAATTTTCTAAATTGTTTTTCAAGTACACCGTAATAATATTTAATTTTTTGTTTTTCTCTAAGCTGTAATCCGTATTCGGAAATTTTTGTTCTTCTTTGTCCATGTTGACCCGGTGCGTAAGGTCTTTTATCAAGTGCGGATTTACCCGCTAATCTTCTTTCACCTTTAAGCTCTAAACTTACTCCAAGTCTTCTTTCGATTCTTTCAACCGGTCCTGTATATCTTGCCATCGTTACACCCTTCTTCTTTTTCTTGGTCTACAACCGTTATGTGGCAGAGGAGTAATGTCTTTCATCCAAAGTACTTTAATTCCTTCAATTGCACCGACAGTTTTAACTGCTGTCTCTCTACCGCCACCTGGTCCTTGTACTTTAATTCCCACTTCTTTAATTCCATATTCTTTTGCTTTAGCCATAGCATCTTCAACTGCCTGCTGTGCGGCGAACGGAGTGGATTTTTTACTTCCTTTAAATCCCAAATGCCCTGAAGAGCTCCAGCATAAAGCATTACCCATTTCATCAGTAACGCTAATCATTGTATTATTGAATGTAGCTGAAATATAAACTATTCCGCGTCCTACTTGTTTTTTAATTTTTTTCTTTTTAACTACTTTTCTTTTTGCCATCATTCACCCTTTATTTTGCTTTTGCACCAACAGTTTTTTTCTTACCTTTTCTGGTTCTTGCATTTGTTTTTGTTCTTTGCCCTCTTACAGGAAGGCCGCGTCTGTGTCTTAATCCTCTGTAACACCCTAAATCCATAAGTTCTTTGATATTAAGCTGAACTATTTTTCTAAGTTCACCTTCTACTATGTAATTGCTTTGAATTTCTTTATTTAATGTTGAAACTTCTTCTTCGCTGAGTTCATAAACTCTTTTGTTTGGATCAATCCCAGTGTCTTTTAAGATTTTTCTGCTAAGAGTTAATCCGATTCCGTAAATATACGGAAGCGCATATTCTACTTTTTTGTTTTTTGGTAAGTCCACACCTGCAATTCTTGCCATGTTTTATCCTTGTCTTTGTTTATGTCTTGGATTTTCACAAATTACCCTGACAACGCCTTTTCTTTTAACGATTTTGCATTTCGGGCAAATTTTTTTAACTGAAGCTCTTACTTTCATAATATCCCCTTAATTTAAATTAAAAAAGTGTAAAGTGAAAAAGAAATTCACTCTTCATTTTTAACTTTTCACTTATTTTTATCCCCCTTAGGTCAATAGACCAGCCCTTGCAACTGTTTTTTAACAGATGCAAAGCCTCTATTTTGTTCAGGGGGATGGAATTATACCATAAATAATTTTAGTGGGTGGTGAGCGGTTGGTGGTGAGTGGTGAGAAAAAAAGAAAAATCTTTTATAATATTTCCTTATTAAAAGGAATTAATGAAAAATAAACGCAAGTAATCCTATTAATGCAAGAGTTACAGTTCCGACATTTATTTTATCAAATTCTCTTTTTAACAAAGCCAAAATTAAATAAATGACAAAACCCGCACTGATACCTATTGTAATGGAATAGGTAAGAGGCATTAAAACAGCCGTGATAAAACTTGTAACGGCTACGGTTCCGTCTGAAAAATCTATGTTTTTAAGTTCGCTAAACATAAGCACACCAACCATTACCAAAATAGGATAAATGGCATTGTCAGGAATCGCTTTATAAATTGGTAGAAAAAACAGTGTTGTGATAAACAAAAGCCCAGTAACTACCGCAGTTAGTCCGGTCCTACCCCCTTCTTCAACTCCGGCGGCACTTTCAATAAACGATGTTGTGGTAGACGTACCAAGACTGGCTCCTATTACGGTAGCGGCAGCATCTGCTTCAAGGGTTTTTTGAAGCTCACGGCTGCCTTTTTTAAATAAACCGGCCCTCATACCGATTCCGGCAAGTGTACCGATGGTATCAAACATATCTGTAATTAAAAATGTCATAATAACAGGTAAAAGTGCCAGTGTAAGCGCACTTTTTATATCAAAATGAAATGCTATATTTCCTATCCCCGAAGGCATAGACACAATCCCTTTTGGAAGCTCGCCTAAACCCAGCATCCATGCAACTATTGAAGTGATTATAATAGCTATTATAAAAGCCCCTTTTATTCTGTATGCAAAAAGTACAGCAGCAACTATAAATCCGAAAACACCGAGTAAAACTTTAGGATCGTGAAAATTTCCAAGACTTACAAGTGTAGCCGGATTATCCACAATAACACCCATTCCCTTAAGACCTATAAACGCTATAAACATTCCTATACCCGCACTTATAGCCCTTCTTACATCAATAGGTACCGATTCCAAAACCCAAACTCTGAATTTTGTAAATGAAAGAGCTAAAAATATAAGTCCGGAAATCATTACAATACCAAGAGCGCTCTGCCACGGAATATGCATCCCTTTGACCAGACCGAATGTAAAATATGCATTAAGCCCCATTCCCACACTCATAGCAACCGGGGTATTAGACCAAATACCGTTTAATATGGTGGAAATAATGGTAACAACAGCTGTTGCGGTAATAAGCTCGTCAAACGGCATACCGGTTAAACTCATAATGGAAGCGTTGACAGGCACTATATACATCATAGCTAAAAATGTAGTTAACCCGGCTCTCACCTCTGTAGAAACATTTGTGTTTTTTTCTGAAAGTTTAAATATTTTTTCCAGCATTTTTACCCTTTTTTTAGGCAAATTATATCATAATTATTAAAATAGAATTAACTTTTTAAAAGGTAGGACTGATTAAAAATTTAATAATTTATACAAATAAACAATTTATAAGTGAGGGATACTTATAAAGTAATAATTAAATAAGGGAAAACCCCTTATTTAATTTCTATTTTTTTACCTTCGGCTTTAGGTTTTCTTGGAATAAACACTTTTAACACCCCGTCTTCAAATTTTGCTTCAATTTTTTCAGCGTCAGCATCTGAAGGCAATTTAAAGCTTCTTTCAAATCTTCCAAAAAAGCTTTCAATTCTTGTATAATTTTCTTTTTCTTCTTTTTTCTCAAGTTTTCTTTCACCTGAGATACTCAAAATTCCTTCATTTATGCTGATATTAATATCTTCTTTTTTAACGCCGGGCAAATCGACTTCGACATAATAGCCGTTTTCATCTGCCTTTTCATTTACAGCAGGTGTAAAAGCTTCCACTTTTTGAACAGGTTTGTTTGCTCCAAGAACTGCTCCCAATCTTCTTTCTATATCTTGTAATTCTTTAAACGGATCGAATACTGTTGGCCACATCATCCCCTCCTTTAAAAGAATTTTATTTATTTACAGTGAAATTATATCAAATTTTATATTCTTTGTCAAGAAAGTTTATACTAAAAGACTAATATTTGATTATCTTCATTATTTAGATTTTCTTTCTTTAACAATTTAAGCATGTTATTTTTAAATTTATATATATATAAATCTTTCCCGTCATTTACATTTAAAACAAACACCGGTATTATTTTATCTCCCTTAATTAATAATTTTCCCTTTTTAATACTAATAGTCAAATCGTTTTTATCACATAATAAATCAAAAACTACCTCTTTTTTATTAAATGTCCCTTTGACAAAAATTTTTTCAAATTCATCGTATTTTATATTGAGTTTCTTTGAAACATCCTCTTTTAATTTAGCATTTTGAATTAAAAAGTTAAAACTGCCTTTATCGGACACAACAATTCTGCCGGTTATTTTTCCATAATCAAAAATATTTGGTAAATTTATATAATTGAAAAACATATTTGACGGCATATCAAAAACTATATTTGTAATATTTTGGTCATAAAATCCGCTGAAATTATTTCCTTTAAATTTTATTATTCCATACTCCGGATTATTCTCCGCTTTTAAGCTTACCTCGCCTTTAAACGGATAAATCAAAGGAAGAAGTTTCAAATCAAGTTTATCCAGATCAACAATATATTTAATGTTGTTTTTATTATCTACTGTAGCTTTAAAATTTCCTTCTAAAATTTCGCTTTTTATTTTACCGTTTATATTTATATTGTTAAACGAATTGAAAAAAACATTTATATTTGAATTAAACGGATTTTTTTGATAAGTTCCGTTTATCGAAGCGTAAATATTATAATTATAATTATTCGAAGAGAGATTAATTTTCACTTTGCCGTTAAGATTTTTCGGAATTTTGACAGACAGTTTATTTAAAACATACCCTAAATCGATATCACCGGTTTTAAAATTTATATCTTTTTTATTTTTATTCAGTTTTATTTTCAAAAAACCTATATTATTATCAAAATAAACCATACTGTTTATAAGATATCCTGTAATTTTTTTTATAACGTTTCCGCTTATTATCGCATTTTCTTTTATTTTTTTATTTGCCAAATCTATATATTTAAGCCTGCCTTCTATAATCGCATCAAAAGGGAACATTTCCCCGTATAATTTATATATATTGCCATCTTGATACAGAAGCATGGAAAATGTATTATAGTTGATTATAAGTTTTTCTATTTTTGTATTCTTAAAATAATGGTCAATTTCTTTTTGAAGATAAAATTTAATTATATTTTTCCCTATATCCGTATTAAATAACAACCAGACAAAAACTACAGACAAAATTAAAATACCTGAAAATATTTTTATTAATTTTTTAATTTTCATTGTTCCACCTTTATAGGTGTTTCAAAATATACACTGTTTGACGGAAACGCAAATGATGTATATTTTTCAACGGTTTTTTTAATTTCCAGATTTATTTCCTCTTTTATTTCCAGATATTTTTCCCAATCAGCCGTTTTGGTAAAAAAATAGCAAAATATATTAAGGGAACTGTCTGCGTATTCATCAAAATATATTAAAAGGGGTTCTTTATGAACTAAAGGGTGGTTTTTTAAATAACTTCTTATTTCATTTAACAGTTTGTTTAAATCTTCCACACTTGTAGAATATGTAAGGCCTATTCTCATCATAACCCTTCTTCTGTCACGCCTTGAAAAATTTTCCACATTTGAAACAGCAATTACCGAATTCGGAACAACTATCACTCTTTTGTCAAAAGCCCTTATTTTTGTTGTTCTCATTCCTATATCTTCCACAATTCCCTCGGCATTTCCTATTTTCACCCATTCTCCGACTTTAAAAATATTGTCGGTCAGTATTGCAATCCCGCCGAAAAGATTTGCAGCCGTATCTTTTGCCGCCAGGGCAAACGCCAAACCGCCGAGACCGAGTGAAGCGATAAATCCTGTAACGTTAATTCCAAATTCCTGAAGCATTGCCACAATACCGATAATAACAACAAAAGCTTTAGTGATTTTTATAAGAAAAGAAGCCAGTTCCCTCGAAGCTTTTCCGTATTTTCCAAGCAGATGATATACCCAGTCTTCGAATTCACATACAAGATTATACATTACCCAAAAAATATCAAAAATTAAAAGTCCTCTTATTATATGGTTTAAAAATTCGCCTTTAAGATTCAGAAAATAAAAAAATCCCCAAATACCGGCTATAACAAACAAAAATCTTAAAGGATTTTTAAATGCGGCAAAAAATTTGTCATCTATATCTGTTTTGGTTTTTGAAGAGAGTTTCTGGAAAAACGAAAGAACAAAAAGTGTAAAAATTTTTCTGAAAACCAAAAATATAAATAAAACAATAAAAGCCAGAATTATTTTATACAAAGGCGTATTTAAAAAAGTAGTGTTTAAAATTTCAATTATTCCCCTCATCCTTTCCCCCAAACATTTTTTCATCTTTCATAATTATAACAATTTTTTTAAAAACCGGCACAGCTGTGGCTGATGCGAAATAATACGGGAAAGGCGCTTTTACATGGAAAAATGTAATACCTATGGTATATTTTTTACCGTTTGCATCGGCAAATCCGAAAAAAGAGGAATTATAAACTTTCTGATACACCCCGTTTTGGGTTGTATGGGCGGTTCCTGTTTTCCCTGCGGTAAATATATTATCCATTAAAGCAGCCTTTGCCGTCCCTTTTAAAACAACTTTTCTTAGAATGTTTAGCATTTCATTCGCCGTTAAGGTCTTAATAACCTTTTTTTTATCCGTAGGAACATCGGCAATTTTAGGAGTTACCATAACACCGTTATTGTTAAATACATTATAGGCTTTTAAAAGTTCCATAAAATTGACAACTATTCCGTATCCGTAAGCTGAAGTTGATTTGTAAACAGGATAATTATAAAGTTTTAAAGGTTGAAGTCTGCCTTTTAGTTCATAAGGTAAATCGATTCCGCTTATTTTGTCAAGTCCAAATTTTCTGTAACCGTAAAACTGCTCTTTTGCAGAAAGCCTGAGCGCCAGCTGGGACATGACAATATTGCTTGAATACACAATTGCGTTTTCGGCACTCAGCCATTTAAACGGCTTATCATCTATAATAGGAGTTTTTCTCCAGTCGGGTTTCCATCTGCCGTTATATGCATTCAATACTTCATAAGGATTTACTTTATTATGTTCAAGTAAAATGGCAAATGTTATCGGTTTCATAACTGACCCGGGTTCAAAAAGTTCCCTTAGGGCAGAAATTTTCATATTGGGAATGTCTTTTTTTGTTATATGGTTCGGGTTAAACCTGTTTGAAGAAGCCAATGCTAAAATTTTTCCGCTTTTGCTTTCCATTACTGCGGCTATTACCTCATCCGCTTTATATTTTTCTTTTGCCTCATCCAAAATATTTTCTATTCTTTTCTGTAAAACAAGGTTTATGTTAAGCTTTAATGTTTTTCCGTTTTTAGGATATTTGACAACGGCATTTTTATCGTAGATAATATTTCCCCCGACATCCCTGTATCCCGTTATAATTCCATTTTCCCCCGGGCTTAAAACATTGTTATAATATTCTTCTATCCCGTTGTTTCCTTTTTGTGTTTCTTTTGAATAACTTCCGAGATACGGTTCAAACGTATCATTATACGGATATACCCTTTTAAAAAGAGGTGAAAGGACTATATTTCCGTCTATATTTTTAGGAGCCACGCTTTCAATGTCATATCCTCTTCTTATACCGTTAACACTTATGAAAACACGGTATTTATCAAGGACACGTCTTAAATAAATTAACTGTTGTTTGGTATTTTTGTCTATAACGGCCAGCAGAATTCTCTTATGGATTTTTAATTTATCAACAATTTCTCTTTTACTTATACCGGTATAAATACTGAATAAATCTACAAACAGTTTTTTTTTAAAAAACGATATATAATCGGGGTCTATATAAACAGCATAGATTCTCTCACTCTTGGCCAAGGTAAAATTACCGGCGACAATATTCCCCCTGAGCGCACTTTCGATTTTTTTAATATAAGGATTAAAATATGATTTCGGTCTATAAATAGAAAAAAACAAAAAAGCGCCGAATATAACTAAAAAAAGAATAAAAAAAAGAATATAAACTAAAGGTATTTTAATATTTTTCATTAAATTTGAGTTTTAAGTAGCTCTTTATAGGCACTTATAGCCTTATTTCTGACTTCAAGCATCATTTTCATTTTAAGTTCCGCTTTTTGAATAGTTATACTTGCTTTTGCCAAATCTTTAACATCTCCGGTTGCTATATCGGTTTCGGCTTTTTTGGCGCTTTGTAGAAAATTATTTGTCTCATTTAACTCTTTTTTTAAAATTTCTTCAAAATTATCATCATTTGATTTGTTTTTGTTTTGTATATTTCCGATATTTATATTTGAATCTATTTTATTAATAAAAGCCATTTTTTATTCCTTAGCTTTGTAATATGTTTATGGCACTGTTCGCCATTGTTTTTGCACTCTGAAATGCCGCCACATTAGCCTGATACGCCCTTGTTGCTTCCAATAAATCGGCCATTTCAATTACAGGATTAATATTTGGATACGCTACATAACCTTTGGCATTTGCATCAGGGTTTGTCGGGTCATATTTTAAAATCGGTTTTGAATCATCCCTTACCACTTTATCCACCATTACAGTTTCAATCGGAGGTTTCGCCTTTGCACCGTCTTCTCCCTCTTCATCCAAAGGATTTTCATATCCGGCAAAAGAAGCATTGTTTTCAAGTTCTTTGTTAAGCGTTTTTTCAAAAGGCACAGCTTTAAAAACAACCTCTTTTCTTCTGTACGGCCCGCCTTCATCGGTTCTTGTGGTATTTGCGTTTGCAATATTTTCTGAAATTATATTTATTCTGAATCTCTGGGCTGAAAGTCCGTATCCGGATATATCAAAACTGTTTAAAAATCCCATTTTTTTCCTTTTATTTAAAACTTGGCCACTTGCCAACTCATTACTCACAACTCACTACTCACAACTCACCACTCACTATTATATATTCTTACTTGAATCAATCACCAGCTTAAACAAATCTATTCTTTTTTTTACCGCAGCCACCTCGGCGTTATACATAAGGGCATTTTTTGCCATTTCTGTAGTTTCCACATCTATATCAACGCTGTTTCCGTCATTTCTTGCCAAATGACCGTCTCTGAAAAACACAACAGGCTCATTTTTATCTTCTACATTTTTAGGCTCCAAATGCATAGCATTAGTTTTTGCAAGCTCTAATTTTTTATTGTTTCCATGTTCTATTTCATTTCTTAAGGTATCTTCAAATCTTATATCTTTTGGTTTGTAATAAGGAGTATCGGCATTTGCTATATTGCTTGCAATTAAATCCTGTCTGATTTTTCTGTATTCAAGAGATTTTTCCAAAAAATTAATTGTTTTAAACAAACCAAAACTCCTTTTTTAATTTCAAGCAATTTTTATTCCCTTTACCTACAACCTCTCAGCTTTCACTTTTCACTTTCCATTTTTCACTTTAAACTTGGCAACTTGGCTAGTCACAATTCACTACTCACAACTCACTGTATTATTATGATAAAATTCTATATTAATTATACACTATAAAGGTTAATTTTGCAAAAAGTCGATGCGTTAATTTTTATTATAGTTGCCATATTTTTACTGATAGGTTCCCTTTTTTCATATTCTCTGCCTGTTTTTTTGGAAACTTCAAAAAACCTGGGGGAATATCATTTTGTAAGCAGATATCTTTTTTTTGGTTTTTTAGGTTTTGTAATTATGACGATTCTTTCTTTTCTAAACACTGATATATGGTTTAACAAGCTTGGATGGCTTATTTTTATAACTTCTTCTATATTGGTAATATTAATGCCTTTTTTACCCGAAAGTATTGCCCCTGTAATTAACGGTGCAAGAAGATGGATAAAAATAGGGGCGTTTAAATTTTCCCCCGTTGAATTTTTCAAAATCGGAGTAATATTTTTTTTATCATGGTCTTTTACAAGAAAAGTTAAAAACATCAATTCCCTAAAAGAAGAGATAAAACTTATTTTACCCTATCTTATAATACTGGGAGGTTTTTGGTATCTGATACTTGCTTTTCAATCGGATTTGGGACAGGTTATGATAATGGCTTTGGTTTTTGCTTTTATGTTATTAATTGCAGGGGGCAGATTTCAAACATTCACTTTAATTATTTCGGGCGGTATTTTTGTGTTTATTTTAGCCGTTTTCTCATCTAAATACCGCCTTTTAAGGTTTAAAGCATGGCTGGCACTTATGTCGTCAAATTTTTTTCCACATCCGATAGTTGACACTTCCCCAGCAAGTTACGGACAGGTCCAGGAAGCTTTGAATGCAATTCACAACGGTGGAATTTTGGGGACAGGCATAGGAAACGGTGTATTCAAACTCGGATTTTTAAGCGATGTGCATACCGATTTTGTATTGGCCGGTATTGCGGAGGAAACAGGTATAATAGGAATCAGCTTAATTGTAATTTTGTTCAGTGCCTTAATTTACAGAATATTCAGAATCGCAAACAGGAGCGAAAAAAAAGAATATCAGCTTTTTGCCTTCGGAATAGGGACTTTAATTTCACTGCAGTTTATTCTAAATGCACTGGGCGTTACGTCATTGATTCCTATAAAAGGTCTTACAGTCCCTTTTTTAAGCTACGGCGGAAGTTCACTTTTAGCTTTTTTAACGGCAATAGGAATGGTTTTAATGATAAGCAAAAGAACGAAGTTATAATAAATGGTGAAAATAGTGAGTAGTGAAAATGGTGAAATTGGAGAATAAATGGAAAATTTAAATATGGCAATAACAGGCGGTGGAACGGGGGGACACCTTAAAATTGCAAAAATTATAAAAAATGAATTAAATAAAAGAGGATTAAATCCAATTTACATAGGTTCAACCTCTGGGGCAGACAAAGAGTGGTTTAGTGAAGATGAAGGGTTTAGCAAAAAATATTTTCTCTCATCCACAGGTGTTGTAAATAAAAAAGGAATAAAAAAAATAGATTCTTTAATTAATATAATAAAATTATCTTTTCAGGCAAAAAAAATATTAAAAGAAAATAATATAAATGCAGTTTTCAGTGTAGGAGGATATTCAGCAGCCCCGGCAGCTTTTGCCGCTATAACAAGCAATAATCCCCTTTTTATTCATGAACAAAATGCACATATCGGCTCACTTAATAAATTATTAAAACCTTTTTCCAGAAGATTTTTTTCCACATTTTTATATAACGACCCCTATCCTGTGGAACAAATTTTTTTTGAAAAAAATAGAATCAGGAAAAAGCTAAAAACTGTTATTTTTTTAGGAGGAAGCCAGGGGGCGATTGCAATAAACGATTTGGCTTTGTCGCTCGCCCCCGTTTTAAAAGAAAAAAATATTAATATAATTCATCAGACAGGAAAAAGGGATTACGAAAGAATTAAAAATTTTTATGAAAAAAACGGTGTAAAAGCAGACGTTTTTGATTTTTCAAAAGATTTAGCCGATAAAATCACACAAGCCGATTTTGCAATAAGCAGAGCCGGAGCTTCAACACTGTTTGAACTTGTCGCAAACCAGATTCCGACTCTTTTTATTCCCTACCCTTATGCAGCGGGAAACCATCAATATTATAATGCAAAATTTTTAGAAGAAAAAAAAGCGGGATTTGTAATAAGACAAAATGAAATAAACGATGAAAAGATTATAAAAATTCTTTTTGATTCTAACTTAGAGGCTATTTCAAAAAATTTGGCTAAAATAAACAAAAAAAACGGGGCTGAATTTATAATAAATGAAATTTTTAAAACTCTTCATCAATCATAGCGCAAATCATATGTCCGACCATTATATGCATTTCCTGAATTCTTGGCGTATCATAGCTTGGAATAACAATATTCACATCTCCCAAATCTTTCATCTTACCGCCGTCTTTTCCTGTTAAAGTAATAACCTTACAGCCTGTTTTTCTGGCATAATCTATTGCATTTATTACATTTTTTGAATTGCCGCTTGTTGAAATTGCTATTAATATATCATCTTCATTTGCCAACGCTTCTACCTGTCTTGAAAATATTTGTTCAAAACCGTAATCATTTCCTATTGCTGTAAGAGCGGATGTATCGGTAGTTAGAGCTATACCGGCAAGAGCTTTACGCTCTTTTTTAAACCTGCCGCTAAGCTCGGCTGCAATATGCTGAGAATCGGCCGCACTTCCTCCGTTTCCACAAAGTAAAATTTTACCTCCGTCTTTTAAAGAAGCCAAACAAAGCTCGGCCGCACTTACAATATCAGGCAACAGTTTTTCCATTTTTTTAGCTACCTCGATATGATTCATCAAACATTTATTTAACATTTCTCTCCTTTTTTTTACTTTTCATCATGGCCGCTTTTCAAGCAGCCAGATGAGCGTAATTCGCTTTGCTCATTTTCGCTCATTTTCCATTATCCATTTTCCATTTTCAATTGGTATAACTTGGCAACTTAACTACTCACAACTCACTACTCACCATTCCTCACTTTTTTTATAATATTCGTAGTACTTTTCCCCTCAACAAAATCAATGAGTCTTACTTCTTTTGCAATATCGCTTCCTACAACCTCTTTATTTTTATAATCGGCCCCTTTTACCAAAATATCCGGTTTTATTTTTTTAATGAGTTCATACGGGGTATCTTCATCAAAAATAACCACATAATCAACAACCTCAAGAGAAGCTAAAAGATAAGCCCTGTCGTATTCATCATTTACCGGTCTATTAGGACCTTTAAGTCTACTTACTGATTCATTTGAATTAACACCGACTATAAGTTTATCTCCAAGAGCTTTTGCCTTTTGAAGGTATTTTACATGACCTATATGTAAAATATCAAAACATCCGTTTGTAAAAACTATTTTTTTATTTTCAGCCCTTAAAGCATTTGCTATTTTTTCAATTAATTTAAAATCAACTATTTTATAATCCACATTGTTATCTATTCTTTTTTCGGCTTCTTTAATTTCTTCAAGCGACACAGTAGCACTTCCGAGTTTTCCTACTACAACAGCGGCGGCCGCGTTTGCAAAATGCATGGCATTGATTAAATCATCACTTTTATTTAAATAATATCCCAGACTTGCCAAAACCGTATCCCCTGCCCCCGTTACATCATATACTTCTCTTGCCAAAGTAGGCACTTCTACGAAATTATCTGCAAAAAGAGCCATTCCATCTTCACTGAGAGTTACTAACAAATAATCAAGATTCAGCTCTTTTTTAACTTTCCATCCAGCTTTTATTAAATCATCTTTATTTTTTATCTTCATCCCTGCCGCAGTTTCAAGCTCTTTTTTATTAGGCTTTAACATCCACGCATTTATATATTTTGAAAAATCTTTTTTTGGATCAATTATAAGCTTTTTATTATATCTGTTTGCAAGTTTGATTATTTTTTGAGTTAGACTTTTTGTTAAAACACCTTTTTCATAATCGCTTAAAAGAATTATTTCAATATTTTTAATATTTTTATCTAAAAATTCAATTATTTTTTCTTCATATTCTTCACCAATAGGTTCTATTGTCTCTTTATCATACCTGATTACCTGCTGATGGGACGCTATTACCCTGCTTTTTATAATAGTCTCACGCGATTTATCTATAAAAATCCCGTTTGTGTCTATATTTTTTTCTTCTAAAAGCTTTAACATTCTTTTATAATTTCTGCCAATAACACTTGAAACTATCACTTCAGCCTCAAGTGTTATTAAATTATTTACGACATTCCCGGCACCTCCGAGTCTGTCTTCTTCTTTTTCAACTTCCACAACAGGCACCGGAGCCTCAGGGGAAATCCTGTGGCTTTTCCCCCATAGATAATGGTCTATCATAAAATCGCCGACAATTGCTATCATTTCACTTCTTCTTCGTAAATTCGTCTAATTTCAGGTAAATAAGCTTTTATCCCGTCTTCCAGGCTGAATCTCGGATTATAATCCAGATATTTTCTTGTATCTTCAATATCAGCCTGGGTAAAATACTGATACTGCTTTGCATATGGATTTGGAATGTATATATCATCTCTTTCAATACCTAACTCTTTTTTTAATATATCCACAATATCCTGAAAACTTCTGGCCTTTCCGGTTCCCACATTATAAACCCCGTTTTTTTTGGCTGCGCAGGCTTTTATATTCGCCTGAATTACATCTTCAACATATATAAAATCCCTTTTTATTTTATCACTTCCCTCAAACAGTTTTGCACTCTCTCCTTTTAAAAGCTGAAGTCCAAACTGCAAAACCATTGAAGCTGTTTTATTCTTAAAATATTCCCTCTCACCGTATACATTAAAATACCTAAGTCCAATAACTCTAATTTTATCATAATACTCTTTTGCTAAATTATCCATCATAAGTTTGGAAAAGCCGTATACATTATTTGGATTTTCATGCCCCACTTTAAATATTTTAGAATTTCCATAAGTCGCCGCAGAGCTTGCATAAATCATAGAAGCATCTTTTTTAACTACCAAATCCAATAAATCCTTAAAAGCATTTACATTCGTATCTATCATTATTTTCTGATCAAGAACCGTGGTATCTGAAATTGCGGCTTCATGGAATATATAATCAATATCATAAACTTCAAGTCTTTCCAAGTCTTCTTTTTTTGTAATATCTCCGCTGATTACAATCCCCTTGAATCCCAACAGATTTTTAAAATGCCCAAAACTTTTTAAGTTTCCGTTTGAAAAAGTCTCTTCGTTTCTGAATTTATCAAAAACAATTACTTTTGCATCAGGATAATTTTCCTGAAAGTAAAAAGCTAAATTACTGCCTATAAATCCGGCTCCACCTGTAACTAAAACAGTTTTATTATTAAAATCAATATCAACATACTTCATTTCATTCCTTTTTGATTTTTTCAATTATATCAAATAAAGAATTTTTAACTAAATAAGTTTTCCCAACTCCCGCATTTTTCCCGGCTTTAATATCACTTATTTTATCGCCTATCATTATGGAATCTTTTAAAGAAATATTATATTTTTTTGCCAAATTCAAAATCATCCCGGGATTTGGTTTTCTACAGTAACATCCAACATCCGGATGATGGGGGCAAAAAGCGACTTCTTTTATTTCAAACCCCCTTTTTTCAAGTTCATTTAGCATATAATCTGTGAGTTTTTTAAAATCCTCTTCCCTGTAATATCCCCTGCCTATACCTGACTGATTGGTTACAATAAATAAAGTAAAACCTTTATCCTGAAGTAATTTTAATAATTCAAAAATCCCTTCTTTGAATTGAAAATCTTCTATTTTATAAACATAATTTTTATCAACATTTATAACCCCGTCTCTGTCTAAAAAAGCCGCTTTCATTATTATCCTTTAATTTTTAACTTTTCATCATGGACGCTTTTCAAGCAGTCAGATGAGCTTAATTCGCTTTGCTAATTTTCGCTCATTTTCCATTTTCCACAATTTTTAACTTTTCACTTTTCATTTTTCAATTAGCAACTCTTTTGCCGCTTCAATCACCTCACCAGCTTCAATACTTTTCATACATTCATGCGACTTCAAAGGACACTCTCTTTTTTTACAGGGAGCACATTCCAGATTTTTAGTAACTATTTTATAATTTTTACTCCAGGGACTCGTTTCAGTATAATCAGTGGGCCCAAAAACAGCCACAATTGGCACATTGTAAGCCGCCGCTATATGCATAGGCCCTGAATCGTTCGTAACAAAAAGACTAAGTCCCCCAATATATTGGCAAAGCTCTTTTATATTGAGCCTTCCACATAAATTTAAAAAATCCGGATGGTCTAAATTTTTTTCTATATCTTTTGCAATTTCCTCTTCCCCGGGACCTCCAAAAATTATCAGTTTATAATTTTTAAAATAGTTTCCGACCTCGGCAAACTTTTCGGGATACCATCTTTTGGCACTTCCGTATGTAGCCCCGGGATTAATGCCGATTGTGGGTTTTGCAAATTCAAAAGGTTTAAAATCAAGTTTTGGATTATATATTTTATTTTCATTTATTATAGAATTTACATATTTTGAATATTTCTCCACCATATGACCTGAAAAGTTATTGTCAAATGTAAAAGACTTTTTTGCTTTTAATCCTAAAACTTTTGAATATAAACTTCCTCTAAAACTTATAAATAAATCGGCACTTGGAATTTTAAAAAACTGCCTAAACCTGTGTTTTCTATCATCTACAATAACCTCATCAAATTTTTCTTTAAAAAGCTCAGTACTTACAAAACTTCCAAAAAGAATAGATTTTTTAGGTTTAAAATATTCAAGAAGCCCCTCTATCGACCCGCTTGCCATTACGGCATCGCCAAGCCATGTTGGAGATTCAATTAAGAGTTTCATTTATAACCTTAAGTGTTTTTTTCACATTTTTTTCTATACTGAAATTTTTTGAGATATCTTTCATTTCTTTTTGTTTTTCTTTTAATATTTTATCATTTTCTAAAAGAAAATTTATTTTTTCAACAACACTTAAATCATTGGGATTTTCCATTACATTAAATTCAGGCAAAATTTCACTTGCCCCGTTTTGCTTTGTTGTAAATACCACACATTCAAAATTCATAGCTTCTAAAACTACATTGCTGAAAGGTTCATATTTTGTAGGAAAAAGAAAAATATCTGCCATAGAATAAAATTTATCCACATCTCTTCTTGGCCCTGTAAAAATTACTTTTTTTTCAACTCCTAATTCTTTAGCATAATTTTTATAATAATTAATTTTTTTTTCTTTCCCCACAACTAAAAATTTAAAATCTCTTTTAATTTTAGAAATAATTTCAAGCGCTTCTTTTACCCCTTTTCTTTTAAAACCACTGCCAACATAAAGAATAATTTTTTCTTGTTTTAAATTAAATTCTTTTTTTATATTACTAAAATCAGCCTTTTCTTTTAAAGGAATTCCGTTATAAATTACTTCTATTTTTTCAGGACTAATATTATAATATTTAATAATTTGATTTTTAACCATATTAGAATTTGCAATAATTTTTTTAGCATTTTTAAACATTCTTTTTTCTATAAAAAGATAGACTAAATGCAAAGGATTAATTGATTTTTTAGTTTCTAAAAACGCTTTGTGTACCCCATCTCCAGCCCTATAAATATCAGGACATGTGATTCTTTCAAGAGAAAAATAAAATTTATTTTTTTTATTTAAGCAAACCTGCAGGTTATACCAAAATGCCTTTAAAAAGCTAGGCATTATTTTAGGACAATTACAATAAATTACTTCATAATCAATATTTTGTTTTTTAAGCTCATTACTAAGTCTTTCCAAATACCTCTCAGCCCCGCCGAAAGGATTTTTTTTAAGACGAAGAAATGTTAGTTTTTTCATCAATTTCCTTAATAAAATCAACTATTTGTTTGGCCCTGTTTTCCCAAGTAAACTGTTTTCCTGTTTCATAAGCATTTTTAGAAATTTTTTCCAATTTTTCTTTTGGCAAAGATAATATATAATTCAATTTATTTAAAAAATCTTTTTTATCACCTGCTTTAAATAAAAAACCATTTACTCCATCTTTTATTATTTCCTTAATAGGTTCAAAATCACTGGCCAAAACAATATTAGAAGTCATTAAATATTCATAAAGTTTGATAGGTGTAGAAAATTTATTATAATGAGAACTAATATTAGGAATTACTGCTAATTTTACTTCATTTAATAAAATATGTTTAATTTCTTCAGGTTTTTTAAAACCTAAAAATTCAATATTGTTAGCAGCTTTATTTAGCAATTCTTTTTTTCTATTTCCATCTCCTATCATTTTAAGTACAATATTTTTTTTATTTAACACATCTACTAAAAAATCAACTCCTTTCCATTTTTGTAAACTTCCAATATAAAAAATTTCTTTAATTGAAGTAAAATCTTTCTTTTTATATTCAAAAAAATCACAACCATTATGTATAACTTTTTGTAAATTTGAAACATTAAAACTATTATTAATTTCTTTTTTTAAACTTTTATTTATAAAAGTAAGCCCTAAAGTATTTTCATAAACAAATTTTTCTATTTCTCCTATTTTTTTATTTTTAAATTGAAAAATTTCATGACATTCAAAAATAACATTAGCTCCATTTTTTATTAAAAATTCTGCTGTTTTTAAATGTCTTACATAAAAATAATCATATTTTTTTATTTCTTTTTTTAGGTTTAAATTAAAAATTTTATTACTTCTTATAATAAATTTTCTTGGCAACTCTTTTAATTTTAAATTACAACTAAGTTCATAAAAATCTAAAACATTATTCTCACTTTTTTCATAAATTAAAGTAGTATCAACAATTTTAGATAATTCACAAGCTGTATTAACAACAGAAATAGCCCTTGCTTTTTTAGATGGCAATTTTTCAGGATATACGTAAGCTATTTTCATCTTTTTCCTTAAATATTAAATAAAGCATAAAATAAAAAATCAAATATTTAAAATTCCTACCCTCAGCTAATCCTCTTACAAAATAATATCCAACAAAAGACACTAATATTGCCAAAGTAAATAAATTTAAATTTTTATATAATTTAAAAATAAAAACTATACTAAAAGCTAAAAAAGCAATTAATCCCAAAATACCTTCTTTATAAAAAATTTGAAGTAAAAAAGGTTCATCAGACCAATAATGAAAGTTATTTCCTTCTTGAACGCCATATTTTTTAGGCGCATGATAAAAATTAAGAAATCTGTTATATTGATAATTATCAGGACCGCCAACCCCTATAAACAAATTACTATGTTTTAGAAAAATTGGCAACCTTGTTTCAACAATTTTATCCCTTCCGTTTGGATTTAACCCCTGATGAATCTTAGTTTGTATTAAATAAGAATTTTTATAAATTAAATATCCGCCCATTATCAATAAAATAAATACAATTCCTAAATAAATAAACATTTTTTTATAATTAAATTTTAAACTTAATACTACTGCAATTAAAAATATTTCAATAAAAACTGTACCCCATGCACCTCTTGCCCCTGTTAAAAATAATTCAAATAATCCAAATAAAAAAATTATACTTAATAAAAGTTTAAAAATTTTATTTTTTATTAAAAACAAAGAAATAAACACAAAAGGAATCAATATATCAAAATATACAGCCGCTATTCTTTCAAGCCTTATAGAAAAATCTAACTTAGGATTAATTTTAATATACTCATACGCAAATTTAAATACATCAAATACAAAAGCACATATTGTAGCAATAAACAATATATTTTTTAATAATTCTTTTTTTTCTACACTTAATGAAACTAACATAAACAAAAATATATTTAAAAACTCAACTCTAAACTCTTTCCATGATGGCAAAGAATTAGAAAAAGAAAAAATAATAGAAATAATAATTGAAATTAAAATAAAACTAAAAAGAATAAAAAGAGTTTTTTCATCTTGGTAATACTCAATATAAATTTTTTTTATTTTATCAAAATTTAAAAACAAATCTATCAAATAAAATAAAACAGCCCCTGATAAACCAATATATTTTATTGGAGTATATCCATTTATTAAAAATACAAATAGAAAAAGGCTTAAAAAAAATATTTTTATATAATCTAACTTATTTTTCAACACCAATCCCCTTTAATAAATTATCTACCGTATTTTCCCATGTAAAATTATTTTTAACATATTCTCTTGTATTAAATGTCATATTCATAGCTTTTAATATTTTTTCTTTTAATTCTTCTTTATTGTTTATTTCAAATAAAAATCCGTTTTCTCCATTTTTTACTATTTCTTTCATACCCCCATTATTGCTTGCAATTACAGGTACTCCACAAGCCATAGCTTCAATTAAAGTTATTCCAAAAGCTTCTTTTCCAATACTTGGTTGAATAAATATATCAGCTATATTTATATATTTATAAAGCTCTTTATTTTCAATCTCACCTAAAAATAAAACTTTATTTTCTACATTTAATTTTTTTGCTAATTTCTTTAAATTTTCTAATTCTTTTCCTTTACCTATTAAAACATATATAAAATTTTCTGGTAATTCAGGCAATATTTCAATTGCTAAATGAAAACCTTTTAATCCAACAATTCTTCCAACACTTAATAAAATTTTTTTATTTTCCAAATTAAATTTTTTACGCATATCGTTTCTAATTTGTTTATCTGCTTTGAATAATTCTATATCAACACCATTATATAAAACTTTCACTTTTCTTTTGTATCTGTTTTCAATTATTTTTTTATTTGATTTACTTACTGCAAACATATAATCTACATATTTTGAAAAAAATTTATCAAATCCATAAAAATCTTCCCCACCGGAAACAAAAACAGTTTTTATTTCAGGATTTATTTTTTTCATAAAATAACATGTAAAAAAATCCAGTGGTTTATGAATTAAAAAAATATCATATTTTTTATTTTTTAAATAAGAATATGCATTTCTAAAAAAACTTACCCTTTCCCACCATTTCCTAAATCTGTTTCCTAAATCAATAATTTTATCTCTTGGAATAAAATCAAACATTTTCAAAGGAATTTCAACATATTTTATATAGTCTCCTTTGCCTGAGATTATTTCTACTTCATGTCCCTGTCTTATTAATTCTTTAGCAACTTCCCAGTAAAAAGTTTCAATTCCGCCAGTTTTTATGGTTGTAGTTATGTTATACATACAAAATTTCATTTTCTGCTCTTTAAATAATTATTTAATTCCTCATATTTTTCAAAAACCTCATTTACATCAATTAATTGCATTGCAGAATTGTCTCTTTGTTTTTTAGGCAATTTTTGGACAAAACTGCCATTTTTTTGAATAACTTTATGAAGTTCTAAATCCTGATAAGGTCCTATAGTTTTTGAATCTGTAGCTGAAAAAAGTGAAACCGTAGGAGTTTTAAGTGCAATCGCCAAATGCATTGTGCCTGTATCATTTGTAATTAACATCTTTAAATTATTTACAATATTTGCTAACTCTATAATATTTGTTTTTCCGCACATATTTACAATATTTTTATTGCCAACATTTTGTATTATTTTATCTCCCAATTTTTTTTCGTTTTGAGTGCCTAATATTACAATTTTTTCATTATTTTTTAATAATTTTTCAGCCAATTTGCTAAATCTTTCAATCGGCCACATCTTATAAACATCAGCAGCCCCTACTTGAAAACCAATATAATTCTTAAATTGTAAATATTCTTTATTTAAAACATTTCCTATTTTCATCTCTTTTTCAATTATTTTTCCACCTATTTTTTTGATTAAATCTAATCTATCTTCTATAGCATGTTGGTTTTTTTTTATAAAATCATACGATAAATATTTTTTTAAATAATTTTTAGTAGGGTGTTTTAAAATATATTCACTGCCACTTAAAACAGCTAATTGTATATCCTGTGGAGAATTTGAATGAAAAATTAAAGTAATTTTTGGATTATATTTTTTTATTCTAAACATTATTTTAAAAAAATCATTATATTTGCCATTATATTCAATTATTTCATCTATATATTCAAAATTTCTAAATAATGGTGAAAAATTGCTTTTTAAAACTGCAATAATTTTATTATTTGGAAAAGATTTTTTAAGTGATTTTATAGCAGGAGTTGATAGTAATGTATCTCCTAATGCGGTATTTGATATAACTACAAAATTATCATTATCATTAATTTTTAAATATTCTATAGATTTTGCAGGAGATAAAAACAGATTAATTATTTTTTCAAACAAACTCAAATATTCTCCTTAATTTTCTCAACAACAATTTCAGGCTCAATATTTCCAGCAATTTTACTTTCATCCTGAGTTACCAAATCTTTATATCCCCAAGGATACCATTTATTCATATTTGTTTTGCCACTAATTGCAATTGTTTTAACTCCAAGAGCAGGTCCTATATGCATAGCCCCGCCATCAAGACTAACAAATAATTTTACATTGCTGATTAACCCGGCTAAATCTAAAAGACTTTCAGTTTTTATCCATTTAGCTTTACTGTTTTCTTCAAGCCATTTTGCATTTTCAAAATCACTTGGTTCTGCTGTAATTATAATATTTTCATCTAATTTATCAATAACTGCTTTAAATTTTTCTTTAGAATATCTATTTTCTTTAATTCTTGAAGAGATGTGAAACAAAATATAATTTTTATAACCTTTATATTTTTTCTTAAAATTCTCAGGCATATAAAAAAACATTTTTTCATCACCTTGTTTAATTCTCAAAGGTTCTAAACATCTATAACAAAATTCAACTTCATGCTCATTTGGATTTGGAATAATGTGATGTGTAAAATTATCCCTGTTTTTAATATCTTTTACACCAATTCTAATTTTAGCTCTACTTATATTACTAAACTGCTCAGCCGAACTTGAATATCCGCTTCTAAAAACAACTGCCGCGTCATATTTTTCAAAAAAAATTTCACTCATAATTTTTATCTTACCGCCTAATGCTTTAATTTTATCAGATAAATTTTTTTTATGCTTTGGTTTTATGTAAACATAAATTTTATCCACAAAAGGATTTTTATTAATTGCTAAAAAATTATAACTGTTTACCACTATATCAATTTGAGCATCAGGATATTTTTTTCTTAAAGCTTCAATAGCAGGAGTTGTGCAAATTAAATCTCCAATATTATCATTTCTAACAAGCAAAATTTTCATTCAGGTTTTACCTTTGAATATAAATATCCAAAAATTGGATTAGAAAAAATTTTTATCTGTTTTTTTAGCCATCTATCATCTTTTTTTATTGCTATTCTTTTTATTTCATCTAAATTATTATCAGCTAAATTAATTCCTCTTTTTGTAGTATAAAAAATTTTAAAATTTTTTTTTACTAACATTATCAAATTATTATCATATTTTCCTCTTGGCCAGCATAAATGTTTTGAATCAACACCAAGCCTATTTTTTAAAATTTCTTTTGATTTTTCAAACTCTTCTTCCCACGAATATTCTTTACCAAAATAAAAATCCCTATGCGAATGAGTATGTGAGTGAAAATCTAAAACATCACTCATTTTTTCTATTTCATTCCAATTTAAAATAACTGATGAAGGATTAATCTGGACTTCTTTTTTAGCCTCATTATGTTTTAGAGGTTTAAATTCTGATTTTTTTTCACTTGCTTTTTCAATCCATTCAGTTACTAAAAATATTGTGGCTTTTAAATTGTATTTTTTTAAAACAGGATATGCAAAATAGTAATTATCCCTCCATCCATCATCAAATGTAATAAAAACAGCTTTTTTAAATTTTTTTTTGCCCTGTTTAAATTCTAAAAATTCTTTGCTTGTAAGAGTTTTATAATTATTTTCTGCTAAAAACTTCATCTGTTTTTCAAAATTTTCTATGCTACTTGCAATAAAACTATCTTTTTCTAAAATATGATGATACATTAAAACCGGCACACTATTCATTTATAATTCTTTTATACAAATTTTCGGTATCTTTAACCATTTTTTGAGTTGAAAAATTATTTTCTATCCATTCTATTGCATTTTTTGAAAATTCATATCTTAAGTTTTTATTCTCTATTAACTTGATTAACTTTTCTCTTAAATCATTTACATTTTCTTTTTCAAACAAAAACCCTGTCTTACCTTCACTCACACACTCTGGAATTCCACCAACCCTGCTTGCCACAACAGGCACACCGCAAGACTGAGCTTCTAAAAGAGCGGTCCCAAGAGCTTCAAGATTTGAAGGCAATACAAAAATATCAAAATTAGGTAAAATTTTATCTATATCTTCTCTATGACCAAGCATCAAAACTTTATTTTCTAAATTATTTTCTTTTATAAAATTTTTAATATTCATCTCCTGCGGACCATTCCCAACTATTACAATTTTTATATTTTCTAAAGGTTTTATAGCCTCTAATAAATCTATATGTCTTTTTGCAGCCCTTAAAACTGCCACAATTCCTATAATTACAGTATCATTATTAATATTATATTCACCTCTTAAATCATAACCGCTAAAAGGTTTAAACTTATCTGTATCAATACCTGTATAAATAACCTCTAATTTCTCTTTTTTAACCCCTACACTTTCTAAATATTCTTTTACTTGTCTGCTAACACAAACAACTTTATCTGATAAATTATAACTTTTTGCACTTTTTATCGGAGTTAAAAGATGTCTTGTGCGAATTACCTTTACACCGCATAATTTACCTACAATGTTTCCAATCCAAGCATCTTTTCCAGAATGAGTAGAAATAATATCTATTTTTTTATTCTTTACAAAATTTACTAACTGATAAATAGTTTTTAAATTATAAATCTTATTTAATTTAAAATCAAAAAATTCACCTCTTATTTCTTCTTGTCTTTTAAATAAAACGCTATCTTTCTCCACTCCCCAAAAAACTTCAAATTCATCTGAGAGATTATTATTAAGCCTGACAGTCCTTTTTTCCTGTCCGCCCCAGCCTTTTGACGATTCAAGTTCAAGTATTTTCATTTACTTCCTCTATATTTTTTTTGATAAATTCAAAATCAAGTCCGCTTATTAAACATTCGCTTATCTTGCTTCCATTACATCCATCCTGCCCACAAGGAGCACAATCCCAATCTACCTGAATAACTCTATGTTTTCCCATTTTTTGAAATCCGTTTTTTTTATTATATCCACTCTCCATTAAATTATTATCCCAAGGCCCCCAATTAAAAGCCCCGCTCGGTCCAAAAAATGCAATTACAGGGATATCGTTGGCCGCACTTATATGCATTATGGCAGTATCAACTCCTATAAAAAATTTAGCCCTTTTATTAAGAGCAGCTGTCTGTTTTAAGCTAAGTTTTCCACTTAAATCAATTGGATTTGTTTTACATAAAGATTTAATATTTTCTATTTTTTTAATTTCTGCTTCAACAGGAGCTGCCGTTAAAACTACCCTTAAATTTAGCTCCTCTTGAATAAAATCAATAATTTTTGCTGAAATTGTATCATCTATACATTTAAAAAGCCATCTGCTCACCGGATGAAAATGAACAAATTTTTTAGGTAAATTAAAACTGTCAATAAACTCATCATCTTTTTTATCCCAAAAAATTTTAACTCTTTTTTCAAAAATTTTTTTATTTAAAATTCTTATAGCATCTAAATTATTCTCTATTATATGTCTCATTAAAGGAGGATTTTGTAATTTATGAGTAAATGTATTTTTTAAAAAGATATTTTTTTTTGGAGAAAATCCTATTTTTATTTTTGCCCTGCTAAATTTTGCAATAAAAGCCCCTCTATCGCCTTCTGTTGTATTTATTATAATATCATAATTTCTAAAACTTCTTAAAAATTTAAATTCTTCTATTATTCTTTTTAGTTTTGGAAGGGATTTAAAATAACTTCTATCATAAGTAAAAATATTATTAATATTTGGATTTAGCGTTAGCATCTCTTCTGTGCCTTTATTTACTACACAATCAATTTGTGAATCAGGGTAATTTAGTTTTAAATTTTTAATTAAAGGAGTTGTAAGTAAAACATCTCCTATGTTTCTAAATTTTATTACCAATATTTTCAATTTTCCATTTTCCATTTTCAATTATCCATTTTTTTAACATATTTCCAAAAAGTATATTCACTATAAAGTTTAGCAATTACAAAGCCACTCCATCCATCAATAAAACCTAACTTTAAAAAGTATATCTTAAAAAAAGTCCAATATGGTGAAAATATGGCTTTTAATTTATTAGGTTTTGCACCAAGGCTTGAGTATCTATTTTGCTTTTCAATAAATTCTTCAACACTCTCATATGCATAGTGCAAAAAATAGTTTTTAAGCTCTCCTACCCTTTCACACTCTACACTTTCATGCACTTTTCTTTCATTAAATTTGCACTTTTCTTTGTTAAAAAGCCTTATAGAATAGTCAGGGAAAAGGCCGCAGTGTCTAATCCATTTGCCAAAAAAATTATTAAGTCTTGCAACTTTATAAGCATTATATTTTGGATTTTTAATAGTTTTTAAAACCTCATTTTTAAGACTTCCAGTAAAGACTTCATCGCTATCTAATACAAACACCCATTTATTCGCAGCTTTATTAACAGCTTTTTGTTTTTGAACTCCAAAACCTTCCCAGTTCTTATCAATAAAAATTTTAGTGTTTTTAAACTTTTTAGCAATTTCTGATGTATTATCGGTGCTTTCATTGTCATAAATAATAACTTCATCGGCAAATTCCACACTTTTTAATACTTCTTTTAAATACTTTTGGGAATTTTTTGTCAAAATCACTACACTTAATTTTTCATCGTGGCCGCTTTTTAAGCAGCCAGATGAGTAAAACCCACTTTTCATTTTACACTCTACATTTTTTATTGTATTCATTTTCATAAAAATGTTTAAATCTTCTATGCATCCAATACCAAAGTTCTGGATATTGTTTCACCTCTTCTTCAATAATTTTTGATTGTTTATCCACGCATTTTTTAATATCATCCGCATAAAAAATTTCTTTAAAATCTATAATCCATTTATCCTTTTCTTTTTCAACAAAACCCATAACAATTGGGATTTTAAATTTCTTACTTAAAAGACATGCCGAAGGTGTATGTAAAACTTTTTTGCCAAAAAAAACTGTTTCCACCCCTTCATTTTCAGCCGTATTCTGATCTACCAAAATTCCAATACTTTTATTGTTTTTTAAATCTCTCATTAATTTTTTAAGAGCGCCTTTTTTATTATAAATTCTAACTCCGAATTTTTCCCTTGTTCTTTTTATTTTTTCATTAAGCTTAGGATTGTCTATATTTCTTACAACTGCGCTTATAGGCGTCACAAAAGCACCTATTGCAGATGTAGCTATTTCCCAGTTACCAAAATGTGCCCCACTGAATATTACAGGCCCTTTATTTAAATATTCTTTTATTTTATCTAAATTTTTAAACTCAATTCTCTTTCTGAGTTCTTCTTTTGAAATAAATGAAAGTTCGATAAATTCAAAGAGATTATTTATAAAATTCTCATAAACTTTTTTTGTAATTTCTTCTTTTTTTTCTTTACTTAATGTATTTCCATATGCCAAATTTAAATTTATGCAAATTACTTTTTTCCTTTTATTGTCCAAATGATACACACTAAACAGAAGTATTTTTTTTAAAAAATCAACAAAGGGCATTGGGGTATATTTAATTATAAATTCTAACATATTAAATCCGTAATAACTTAAATCTTTAAAATTCATCTATTTTCTTTAAAATTTGATTTAAATCCATTTTATCCATTACCATTAAGCCTTTTTTTATGCTTTTTTGCATTTCTACACTTTTAGAAAACTTGTTTTCATAAATTTTGTTATTATATGTACAGCCGTATAAAATCACATTGTTAATATTGTTTGCCCACGCTATAAAGCTAGGACCAGTATCGTTTCCAATAAGTAAATCACACTTATCAATTAATGCTTTTAAAGCATTTAGATTTAAGCTAATCGGCAAAATGTTTGAATTATTTTCAGCCAAAAAAAATGCATCTTTTTTTTCGCTTTCCCCATAATAAGGAATAATTATATTTTCATTTTTAAAATGTTTTGCCAGTTTATCCCATATTTTTAAAGGCGTTTTTTTACACTCCCAGCTTGCCCCTATTATAAAAACTATGTTTTTTTTAGTTTTGCTTAAAAATTCAAACTCTTTATCTTTATAAAACAAAAGTTTTGGATGATTTTTTAAATACTGAGTATCATCAAAGCCGAAAAGATTGATATATCTTCTAATAGCAATTTCGCCTAAAACATCTTTTTTTTCATCATAAAAAAACCTGGCTATTTTCTCCCTTGGATTTTTAAAACCAACCACTATATCACCGACAAGTCTTGCCAAAAGAGCACTTTTAATCAGCCCCTGCAGGTCATATACCCTCTCATACGCATCCATTGATTTAAGTCTTACAAATTCTTTAATATATAAACTTTTTTGTTTTTTTGCTTGTCTTAATTTAACCGGCACAATATTTTCAATAAAAGGATTATATTCTAAAATTTCTTTAAAAACATTATCCACAAAAAAATCAACTTTTTTATTAAGTTTAGGCAAAACAATAAGTGAATGAATTATATCTCCAAGAGAACTGAGTTTTATTATTGCTTCCATTATTTCCTTTTGGTAAAATATGTAAAATTATAACAAAAAGGAAATAAGTGTTTAAATTTTTAAAAGAGTATATGCCTTATTACAAACATTATAAAAAACAGATTTTCTTATCCGTAATAGGAATGATTTTGGTTTCTCTTGCAACTGCCGCAACCGCATATTTAGTAAAACCGGTACTTGATAAAATATTTATAGAAAAAAACATCCGTTTATTATATTTATTACCGTTTGCAATTGTACTTGCCTATTTTTTAAAAGGTGTGGGCTCGGTTTTGCAGCAGTATTATGTAAGCTTCATAGGAGAAGATATTGTAAGGCAAATCAGAGATAAATTTTTAAAGCATATTTTAAGTTTTGACCTGCTCTATTTTAAAAAAACCCACTCAGGAGAGCTGGTCAGCAGAACAATAAATGATATAAACAGAATCCAAGGAGCGGTTAGCCATTCTTTGGCCAATTTACTTAGAGATATATTAATGGCTGTTTTTCTTTTGGCGGTGGTAATATATCAAAACCCGAAATTGGCTTTTTTTGCACTGATTATTTTGCCTTTTATTATTTACCCTGTTAGCATTATTTCTAAAAAACTGAAAAAATTATCCAAAGAAGCTCAGAATCAAACCGCAAAATTAAATAAACACCTAAGTGAAATTTTTAAGAACATAGAAACAATAAAAGCATTTAACGCAAAAAAATATGAAATAAAAAAATTTGAAGAGCTGAATCTCAAATATTTAAAAATAAATCTTAAAACCATACGGACACAGGCTGTTTTGATTCCGGTGTTGGAAACCCTTACCGCGGCAATAGGCGCAATTGTAATTATTATCGGAGGAAAAGAGGTAATTGAAAATCAAATGAGTGTCGGAGCGTTTTTTTCTTTTATGACGGCACTTTTTATGATGACAGACCCGATTAGAAGAATAGCAAACACATATTCAAGATTCCAGGATGCAATTGCCGCAAATGAAAGATTAAAAGAAATATTTAATCTAAAACCTGAAATCATTTCGGGCAATAAAAAATTAAGCTCTATTGAAAAAATAGAATTTAAAAATGTAAATTTAAAATACGGAAACAAAAAAGCTTTACAAAACATAAACTATGAAACAAAAAAACCCAAAATTATAGGTCTTGTAGGGGACAGCGGAGGGGGGAAAAGTTCTTTTGTATCAATGCTTGAAAGATTTTATGATGCAAACAGCGGCGAAATTTTAATAAATGAAAAAAATATAAAAAAATATAATATTTTTGATTTAAGGGGCAAAATTGCCTATATTCCGCAGAATGTTCACATTTTTAACGACACAATTGCCGCAAACATCTCCTACGGAAGAGAAATTAACGAAGAAAAAATAATCGAAGCACTTAAAAAAGCAAATTTATGGGATTATGTAAAAAGTTTGGAAAATGGTATATACACCGTTTTGAACGAAGGAGGAAGCAATCTAAGCGGAGGGCAAAAACAAAGAATAGCAATAGCAAGGGCTTTATATAAAAACCCGGATGTTTTAATTTTAGACGAAGCAACAAGCGCACTGGACAATAAAAGCGAAAAAGTAATAATGGATAGTATTTTAAAACTTAAAGACAAACTTGTTTTTATAGTGGCACACAGATTAAATACCATTGAAAATGCAGATGAAATTTTAGTTTTTAAAAATGGACAGATTGTATGTAAAGGAAAAAAAGAAGAATTATTAAAAAACTGTGAAGAATTTAAAAAACTATACGCTAAATATTAATTTCTTCAAGTCTTTTTATAAGTTTTATAGGGGTCAAGGCATAATTCGGTTCATAATTTCCTGCAACCGAGTGGGCCAAACTTGCATTAATTGTAGCATCAAGCAAACTTTCTCCCTGAGCCAATAAACTTCCTATCATTCCGGCCAAAACATCTCCGCTCCCGCCTTTTGCCAATGCAACGTTTCCAAGAGGGTCAATAAAAAGTTTTTTATTATGCACAATTATTTTGTTTGCGCCTTTAAGAAGCAATACAACTCCGGGATATTTTTTACTGAATTCCAATGCCAAATCAAACCTGTTTTTTTGAATTTCTTTTACGCTGTATTCTCCAATACCGGTTAATTTAAGAAGTGATGAAAACTCTTTTGGATGAGGGGTTAAAACAACATCTTTTTTTAAAAATTTTAAAATCTCTTTTTTATAAAACATATCCGCATCTATTATCATCGGTATATCAAGTTTTGCAATTTCTTCAAGCTCATCATCAAAATAATTGCCAAGCCCCATACCAAATGCAAGTGCTGAGAAATTTTCAATATGGTGTGTCTGCATAATTTCATAAGGGGCATTAACCTCTTTATGAGTGACTAAACTAACAAGTCCGCACCCGAAATTAAATGCGGCCATACCCGCCATTATTGAAGCGCCTTTTTTCTCTCCGCATAAAATACCTAAATGGCCATAACTTCTTTTGTGAGTATTTTGTTTATTTCTAAAAGGAAGTTTTAAGTCATTTTTTTCCAAAACAAAAAAACTGCTTTTTTCAATATAGTTTGAAAAAGAAACACCCAAATTTGCTATTTTAATCTCACCCACATAATCTTTTGCCATGTCTGAATATAAAGCTAATTTTTCAGCACCCATTGTAACGGTCACATCTGCCCTGAAAGACACAGGTCTTAAATTCCCTTTATCATCAATTCCGGTTGGGATATCACAGGCTATTTTAAAAGAATCCATTTCATTCATATTTTCAACTACATCCGCTATCCCGTCATCTAAATCCCTTTTTAACCCGCTTCCAAAAATTGCATCCACCAAAACATCAGCTTTTTTTATCTTTTTACTGACTTTCCCGCCAATTCTTAAAAACCTTTCAAGCTGGAGTTTTGCCATGGCGGATTTTGCATTTAGGGGTAAAAACAGATTAACCTTATAATCCCCTAAAAGGATTCTTGCAAGTGTTATCCCGTCTGCCCCGTTGTTTCCGGGACCAGAAATTATAGTTACACTGCTTCCTTTCTCAAATCTTTTATATATTTCAAGAGCCATTTCGTAAGCTGCGTGTTCCATTAAAATATCTTCTCTCAAGTTATATTTTTCATAACATTTTTTATCCAAAAAATAGACATTCTCAAACACTTCTCTCATCACTCTCTCCTTAAAATTTTCTCATATATAAAATCGACAAAAGGGTTTTCACTGAATTCCGATTGAATTTTATCCCTGTTTTTTTCAGCCCAAGCCATAAAATCATTTTTACCGTCATATTTTGAAAAAAATTCCTTAATTCTTCCGGCTTTACTTAAACTTATAAAGCCGTATTGCAATTTAAGTTCTTTTTTGAGAGCCTCTTTTGGAGATTCGCCTTTAAGTATTCTATAAAATGTTGCAACAAACCCGCTCCTGTCAGCCCCAGCCTTGCAGTGAAAAAGAAGGGGTTTTTTGTTTTTATTCATTAAAATATCTTTTAATTTTTCCATCTCTTCTATTTTGGGAAGTGTTCTTGATGAAATTGGAAGCTCTATATATTCAACCCCTAATTTATCGCATATTTCTTTTTCTTTTTTATATAAATAATTATCGCTGCCTCTTAGATTTATTACAGTTTTTATATTATATTTTTTAATTATTTTTTTAAGCCTCCAGGGAAGTATCTGGGCGCTTCTGTAAACGCCTTCGTCAATTTTGTGAAAATTATTCCAAAACAGATTTATAAAATTATGTTCTTCTGTTAAAATTTTGATAATTTCTTTCATCTTTTCCTATACTTTAACGCTTTTAATAAATCAACTTTTTTTATTTTATCTCTTTTATCTAAATTTGCAATGGTTTTTGCCACCTTTAATAAATTAAATTCGCTTCTTTTAGAGAGTGCAAAATTTCTTTTGGCTTTATTTAAAATATCATAAGCTTCGTTTTCTAAGTCAAATTGATAATTTTCTTCTAAATTGGCATTAAATTTACCTTTTTGCATTTCAAATGCAGTTAAAACCTTCTCAAACATCTCTTTGCTTGAAATTGTATCTTTTGAGTCGTCTTCAATCATCTGATGATATATTTCAATCCTGTCATAAAGAGGCTCGCTTATCCTGTTTTTATACCTTCTGATTTCAAGGTCCGTGCATCTGCATTCTTTAAGAGGACTTAACAAATTTCCGCAGGGGCATGGATTCATAGCCGCCGCAAATAAAATATCCGTTTCATACTCTATTTTTGAATTTACCCTGCTGATTAACACTTTTTTATCCTGCAGTGGAAGACGCAGATTTTCCAAAACATCTTTTTGAAAATAAGGAAGCTCGTCAAAAAACAAAATCCCCTTGTTCGCAAATGCAATTTCCCCAATTTTAGCCCCCCTGCTTCCGCCTCCGAATATTGCTGCTTTTGTAGATGAATAATGCGGCGCTCTATAAGGCCTGACAGGCTTAAATGTAACTTCTTTCCCCTCAAGTGAATTATATTTTTCAACTTCAAGTATCTCTTCCAGACTCATAGGAGGCAGAATATATTTCATTCTGTTTATTATCATAGATTTACCGACTCCCGGACTTCCCTCAAACAAAATATTATGAAACCCAGCCGCTGAAATCAAAGCCGCTTCTTTTGCCTCGTTTTGACCTATTACATCTTTAAAATCCTCTTTAAATTCATTTAAATAGTAATATTTTTTACCGTTAATATTTATCGAGTCATAATTTAATTCACTTTTTTCACTTTTTTTTGGAGCAAATTCTTCAAACTCTTTTATATGCGAAAAAGCATATATTTCAATTCCTGGGATTTTAGACACTTTACCTGCACTCTCAAGCGGAATTATCACTTTTTTAGGCTTTAAAGATAAAATTATAGGAAAAATTGTATTTGTATCTTTAAGTTTACCGTCAAGCCCAAGCTCGCCCAAAACCAAAAATTCTCTCAAATCAATATCTTTTTTATGATACAGAATACTTAAAGCTATCGGCAAATCAAAATGGCTTCCCTCTTTTTTTAGAAATTCTAAGTATTTACTTAACAACTCAATTAAAAAGAACTCCTTAAATAAGGCAAATTTTAGTAGTAAATAATTAACCATATCCTATTAACTTTTAAATAATATTAACTATTAGAATGATACAAAAAAAGAAGACAAAAAACAAATTAACAATAATGATAATTAATTAAAAATAAATTGACGAATTTAACAACTATAAAAAACTTATCTATCATTTTTAATTTGACACATATAAATAATTATGCAATAATTGCACATACAGTTAACATTTATGCTAATTAAGGAACGTCGATGAAAATAATTCAAATAAATCCTTATGATAAAAAGATTGAAATAGCTAATTTAGAAGATATTGATAATAATTTCTCAAAAAATTTAGAAAAAGAGGCAAAAGAAGTGGAAGAAGGTATTAAAATCGTAGCTCATCCTATAATCGGAGAAGAAAGAAATGGATTTTTTTATTATGTTACGCAAGAAGGAAAGGCAGGGAGTATATATACTTTTAATGGTATAGGAGTAGTTTTTGGAAAAATTAGTGAAAAAGTGATTGAAGAAATAAAAAGGAAAATTGTATGGTAATATTCAATTTTCATTTTTATAAATAAAAATTAAAGGAAGAATTTTATGAATTTAATAAATTTTAATGACAAATTAAAACTTTTTTTTAAAAGCTCTGAAAATATGCAGGAAATAGAAAATAATAATATTCATTTAATAGTAACTTCTCCTCCATATTTTAATTATGTAGATTATAACAATGAAAATGGAATAGGAACAGAAAAATCATATGAAATATATCTAAACAATTTAGAAAAAGTATTTAGAGAATGCTATAGAGTATTATGTAAAGGTGGAACCATTGCAATTAATATAACAAATATGAAATCAAGAATTAAAATAGAAAAAAAAAGTTTCTTATACCCTATTGTTCCTGATATTATCAAAATTATGCAAAAAATAGGATTTATTTTTTTTGATGAAATCATTTGGGTAAAAGGTAATGCAAATAATGGTGCTTTAAAAGGGAAACCTTTATTTGGTAGCTATCCATATCCTCCAACTCCTAAAATATTAGACAGTATTTTTGAAAATATTTTAATTTTTAGAAAAGAAGGAAAGCGTAAATCTATGCCAAAAGAAATCAAAGAAAAATCAAAATTATCGAAAGAAGAATGGAGAGAATATACTAAAGGTATATGGTTTATAGAACCAGACAGAAAAGCAAAACATCCTGCTACATTTCCTATAGAAATACCAAAAAGATTAATCAAACTTTATTCTTTTGTTGGAGACAATATATTAGACCCTTTTGCAGGAACTGGAACTTCATTAATTGTTGCTTATAATCTCAACAGAAACTCATATGGATATGAACTTAATCCTGAATTTAAAGAAGAATTTTTAGAAAAATTCAACGAATACTCTCAAAAAACATTATTCTAACTCAAATTTTTCAAAATTATCTAAATTTAATTTCTCTTTTTCTGTCTTTTCTAATGCTATTATCAATTTAAATTTTTTTCCTATATTAATAACAAACATTTTTCCAATTAATTTTTTGAAATTTTCAGTTACAAAATTATTTAATTTTTCATATGAATTAAAAATTTTAGAATAGAAATTATACTTGCTATTTAAAAATTTAATAAAATCTTCTCTAATTTTTTCTTTAAAATTAAAATTAATATCTTTATTTAAAGCAAATGATTTCAAAATATATAAATAATTTACCTTATAATGTAAAATATAAAAAGTATCTCTATCAAACAGCCTATTTGGAAAATGATAAAATTTATAATCATTTATCATTTTCCATTTTATATCACAATAACTAACACTTGTTATCTTTTTATATGGAATATATCCTTGAATAAAAAAATTTGGTGTAATATTATACCCTTCTGTTAAATCATCTCTATACAAAATATTTTCTTCATATTCAGTAGAATTATTAATCTTCTCTATATGGTAATTAATAATATTCCTTGCATATGTAACTTGCTTATATATTGAATACTCACCAATTTTATCATCTGTATAATATTTAGAATCAGCAATATAATATATTTTTTTGTTTTTATCAATTAAACTATTATATAAAAATAAATGGTCAACCAATTTGCCATCTTTTTGATTTTTTAACTTTTCAATTTCTTGATTTTTATCCGAAATCAATGAATCAACCATTTTTTCAAAAATAATGTAATAATCTTTAGTTAATATAAATTCATTTTTTAAATTTTTCTTTGATTTTTTATGTATATTATAATAGTTTTCTAATAAATTATATAATTGTTTTAGCTTATCAGAAAAATATTTATATTTTATTAACTTTAATATTCTTAAAATATTCTTTTTTATTCTTTTAAATTCTTTAGGAGAATAGACAAAAAAATCTTTTATAATATCTGGTATTGTGAGATTTATAAAATATTCTTTATTTAAATAATAAATAGTAGAATAAAAAATTTTCAAAAGTTTTTCATCTTTATCAATAATTTTTTTATTATTTACAAAAGAAATGTAAATTGGTTTTTTATTCGATATAAAAGGAATAGTTTTTAAAATTGTTTTATTCCAATTAGTTTTACTGCTACTTTGATGTTCTAGCAATATTTGTTGAGCATAACTAAAAAGAGTCTCTTTATTTTTTTTATAAAAATCAATTAAACTTATAATAGCCTCTAAATGAGTAAATTCTTTCTCTTTTAAATTACTCTCAATAAATGAAAAATTACATTTATTTTCCTCATTATTTATCCTCTTTAAACTTTTAAAAAACAATATAATAAAATTATATAATTCTTTCTCTTCAATTAAAATACCATCCAATAATTTAGGTAATATAAAAAAATGTTTATCACTTCTACTTTCATAAAAATAACCAACTTTAATAACTTTTTGATTATAATACAACTCTTCTGGTACATTTTTTATTTCATCATTTGTTAATGATTGATTCTCATATAAAATTATTAACTTTTTCATAATTATTCTATACTACTGTTTTCACTTAATTCATTAATTTCCAAATTTTTTAAAATTTTTATTACTTTATCAGAATCTATTGTTGACGTTTCTGTATTAAACAAATCTTCAAAAATAATATATTTATCATCTATAATAAATATATTTTCCTCTTCATCTTTAAATACATCATTCCATAAATAAAACAATACCTTATTTACAAATAGTTCCTCATCAATTATTTTTCCATTTAAAGGTTTCACAAACCAGTTACCTAATTGTTTATCAGAAGAACCTGTAACATCCAAAATTTTTTTATTAACTTTTTTGATAAAATCTAACCATTCGAATTTGTTACCTCCAATATCTATTATAAAAGCACTTTTTTCATCATTATAATTGATAGGAATATGTTCCCAAATCCATCTTCTTTTAAAAGCACTATCCATTGGGAATAAAGATTGGTCTGAAGTATTCATAGTTGCTAATATAATTAAATTATTAGGAAGTTTTATTTTTCCTTCTTGTATAGCTGGATGAGTAAAATCTTTAAATTTATTTAACAAATAATATTTCATTTCTTCATTTATATCAATTGAATACTTACTAAAACCATTCTCATCTCTATCTAATAATTGAAAAATATCTCCAAAAATACTTGCACAGTTGCCTCTATTTATTTCTTCTATCACTAAATAAACCTCTTCATCCATATGTTCCCACGCATATTCATATGCTTTTAAAAATACTTGAGGAATAAATTTATATTCTATCTCTTTCTTTTCAGTAACGGGTTTAAACCCTCCAACAAAGTTATGATAGTCATATTCTGGATGAAATGTTGTCCTAAATACTTTTTTGTTTTCTGTTATTTTGTCTACTTTAAAAGATTTTCCAGTCCCTGGGGCTCCATATATTATTTTATTATAACCTTTTATATTATTTTTTGGTATTAAAGTTAAATTTTTATTTTTTTCCTTAAACATATATTGATTATAAAGTGATTCAAAAGAAGACAAAGAGCATAAAAATTCTATATCAAAAATTTCACTTTCTTTTTTCAAATCATAAAGCAGTGTTTCATACATATATACTTTTTTTCTAACAATATTAATATATTCATCTTTAATAGTTATTCGACTATGAGATGTATCAAAATAATAAATATTTTCCAATACTCTATTAAATCTTGTTTCTTCAAAATCAACGTGCGATATAAAATTCCTCTTAAAAATTTCAATGAAATTTTCCTTTACCCTATTTTCTCTTATTAACAAATAAGTATCAATAAATTCTTCATATTTTTTTGAGGTAGCCAAAAAAGTTTTAAATTCATCCAAAGAAATACTATACTTTCCTAATGTATCTCCTACCATTAAGATTATTTTATATGTAAACATAATAGGATGAATTTTAAAATCTCTTCTCTCTTGTGTTCTTCCATCAACAATTTTATTCCAAATAAATACTTTTTCAACTTGATTAACCATTATCTCTTTATAAAGATCAATATTATCAAAGTCATCTTTAGTAAGATTTTCTATTTCAATAAATACTTCGGAAGGTATACTATCTTTATATTCTCTCCCTTCTGTTTTACATAATAACCCATACCAAAAAGCATTATTGAGTTTTCTATAATTAGGATTTTCTTCTGGATTTATATTTCCTCTAAAAAATTCTTTTATAGTTTTACATAAACTAGGTATATATAAATCTTGTTTTGTAATGTACCAATATTGTTTAGAAGTTAAACTCTTTCTTTTTTTTAAAACTTCACTTAATAACATTTCTATTCCTTTTTCATTAAATTACTACATATTTATTCCTATAATTTAAAATATATTCTTTCTCTTCATTAGAAAAATTAAAAATTTGAATCAATTCTTTATCTATATCTTGAATAATATCATAACATTTATTATGTTTATAAGCATATTTAGTTTGTTTTGTTCCAATAAACTCTTTTTTCTCTTCTAATTTTTTTTCTAATTCTAAGTATAAATCAATTAACCTTTTTTTTGACTCTTCATTTATGCTAGGTATTGAAAATAATTCCAATTCTTTATTTGTTAAATGCCAACCATCTGATGTTATTTCCCAAAAAATAAAAAACAAATTTGAATTAAGAATAGCCCCTATCATTTTAGCAATTTTATCATCATTAAAATAATAAACTTTATACTCTGAAGATAATTTTTTAGTAAAAGTTTTAACCCATAAATATAATCTCTGACTTATATATAATTTCCCTTGTCCATTAGATTTTTTTAAACTCAACAAAGAAGTTTTTTCATTAACAACTTTATCAAAAATAGACTCTTCTATTTTATTTCCTATTTTAGGTAGAAAATATTTAAATTTATATTTATTATTAAAATAATTCAACTTTTCTATAGAATCAAAAGATAATTCGTGTTTATTAAAATGAATATATGAGGTTGTATAAAGTTTATTTACATTAAAATCATCTTTTTCAACAAATAAAACATTAATTTTTTGATGAGCACCCACAAATAAAGAAGATGGTCTATCTGCAAATGATGATATATAAATATTAGAAGATTGATTTAATAAATAATCACGAATATATTTCATTCTTATAGTTGAAATAAAAGAAATTGGAACTACCATTCCCATAATTCCTTTATCGTCTAAACAATTAAAACTTTTTTCTAAAATCAAAGAATATATATTACCACACTTAATAGTTTTAAATTTTTGAAGTTTTTCTTTGTCATCTTTATTTAATTCAAAATATGGTGGATTACCTAAAATACATTGAAATTTTATTTGTTCACTTCCCTCTAAAAAATCATTGTTTGTAAAATTTTTATATATTTCTGCTAATAAAGTTTTATCAATATTATTTTCATTAAAATATAATTCAAATCTAAAAAATAATAAATCTAAAGCAATTTTATCAATGTCATTACCAAATAAGTGTTTTTTTATTATCTCCGAATCATTAATATCTAAATCTAATTTTTTATATATTCGTTTTAGTTCAATTAATGCAGCAAAAATAAAATTACCACTTCCACAGGTTGGGTCAAAGATTTTAAAATTTTGTAATATATTTATTATTTTTTTTTTAGAATTAACATCATTTAATAGTTTATAAAACTCTACTTCAATTTTAGATAAATTAATTAAATCTTCTTTTTGAAAATTTGTATATAAATTTAATTTTTTTAAAAAATATAAATAAATTGAATATCTTGTTATATATTTTGTTAAAAATACAGGAGTATAATACGCACCAATTTCTTTTTTATTAATTAATTTTTCAAAAACTTCTCCTAAAACTTTATTATTTATATTTAATTTATAAAGTTTTAAAAATTTATCAAAATTCTTTATTTTATTTTTTATCTCTTTTTCGTAATTTTTTAACGATATATTTTTTCTTTCTATTACTATTTGTTTAATAATAACATTTATAAAATTAATACTTTCTTCTTCAGAAAAATTTAATTCTTTTTGTAGAGTATTCATTAAATTTATATATTTTCTATAAAAACTATTTACCAAATTCATTGTTCTCCTTAACTCTAAACTTACAAACCCTCTCTATCTCTTCCACACTACTTAAATACTTTTTAGCTTTATCTCTCCCAACACTATTGCTATTTGGAACTAAAAAGCTGATAATTTTACCATCAGGTCTAAATATAATCTTATACCAATAAGCTGGAATATTTACATTATGTCTTTTTTTACCAAGTGTTCCTAAGCTTCCACAAACTCCTGTAATAACTCTTATATCTTTATACTTTCTTGCTTGTATCCTTACAAACTTTTCTATTTTAGCCCATAATCTGCGGTTTAATTGTGGTTTTTGTGGTGCAATATTACTCATAAGGAATGTTTCTTTTTGAATAGCACGATTATAATCAAACACTGCATTTGGAGCTAAATGCCCTCTGTCAAATCCTGTTCTACTATAATCTTTACTATAACTCCTGCATTTAGTAGGTAGATTGTAATCTGGTCTAAATCTTAAAGACTTTCTTGATAAATTTTTTGCATCAATTAAATTTCCATCTACTTTGTAAACAACTAATATTGGAGTTTTCCATTTGCAAGAGTAGCATATATCAAATGCTTTTTTATGGAGTATTTTATCACAATGAATGTCAATATTGTAGTTTGGTAGATATTTTGAAGTAAAAGCGAATAAGAAAAATGGAATTAATAAGAGTAGCTTTTTCATTATTTTTTCTTTAATTTATCAATAAAATTTATCACTTCATTTTGTAAATTTTCTACATTTTCCTCAAACTTTTCAGGCTCAATTAATTGCATCATTTCTTGAGTTTCATCAAGCATTACAAAAGCATAAATCTTGCCAGTTTCTATTTCTAATGCATAATTCTCTTTTAAATGAGTAAATTTTTCTATAAATTCTTCTTTTGTTATAACTTTTTCCATGCAATTTACCCCTTAAAAAACTTTTCCGCTAACTCCTATAACTCTTCCGATTATTTTAACCTCATTAGGTTCAACCGTTATCTTGTCATAATATTTATTTTCTGAAATTAATTCTATCTTATGTGTAATAGGGTCTAAAACCACTCTCTTTATAAAAAGCCCTGAATTATTAGTAGAAACTGCATAAATGCCAGATTTACTTATATCAGTTTTTCTTGTATCTATATATGCTATTGCTCCATCCTCAATAATAGGACTCATAGAATCCCCAATTACATTAATAGCTTCTATATATTTTTCGTCTTCTTTTGTTAATCCTAATGCTTTTGATAAGTGCTCATCAATTTCAATTTCTAAAAAATCTTCATTGCTATTTTCAGCACCACCACCAGCAGAAGCTAAAACATTTGCTCTATACTTAATTCTTAACTTTTCTTCATCTATTTTTAAATTCTTTCCAAATAAAATCCAATCTAAACTTATTTCTTCTCTTTCGCAAAAATCTATAATCTTTTGAAAAGGAATAGAATTATTTTTTTTCAAACGAGATAAAGACTCAGGAGTAATATTTAAATATTCTCCTATGTCTTTATCATAAATATATTCTTTATTTTCTTTATCTTTTAAATAACTTCTAATTCTTTCAAGAATATCTGTCATATTCATTACATTCCTTCTCATATAGGCTTTTTATTTATAATTATAGCCTATATTATTGTTAAAATTGTTAATTATTTGAGTGTTCTCTCCAATTTTTCTTAGAAAATCTGTTAATAATTTAGGTGAATGTTTGATATTTTGATAATAGTTCATTATATAATCAACAGCTTTTTTCTCATCAGTGATAATATCCTGTATATCTGTATTTTTATCCTGCAGAGCCAACTTCATTGCTTTAATTGTTAAAACTTTAATACCATACACATTAGGGGAAGTTTGTAAAATTTTAGCATTATAGTAATTTTCTAAATATGCTAAAACATTTGGAATATTTGCTGCTCCTATTAATTTTTTATTCTGAATTGGGAAATTTTTCTCAATAGACTGATTTTGTTCTTTTTGTATTCTGTTTAAAATTTCATACCAACCATAAATTTCTTCCATTAAAAGCTCTAAATCATCAACTTTTGACTTGTCTTTTGAAAGATTATACTCTTCAACTTTCTGATAAAAATTTAATACAGCATTATTAGCTCTAAATATTACTCCATCAATAAAATAAATTCCTGTTATAAAATATGGACATAAAGAACATTTTTTCTCTCTACCATCAGGACAAGCTACATTAGGACATATTCCTCCTGCAACTGGTATCCAATTTAAAGGAGAAATTTTAGCAATATCTTCTATTGAATTAACTTTAGCAGTTGATTTTGAACTTTTTTTAACTTCTGGAGTAAATAAATTATTCTTAGATAAAATACTTTTTAATTTATCAGGATTGTTTTCATCATAATTAGGCAATATTTCTTTTTTTATAAATTCATCAGTATTTTCTTCTAATTTTGAAGGATTATCAAACATAATTTTAAGTTCTGCACTTTTTAATAATCTTCTTTTATCCTCATTAGTGAGCTTATTATAAACATTTAGCATAATGTTTGGATTTGTATGCCCTGTAAGTATCATTACAACATTAATGGGCAATCCTGCTTCTAAATATCTTGTAACACCTGTAACTCTAAAAGTATGAATATCGTAAATGGTTTTAACATAATTATCAATAAATTCATTAGTTGCATTATTTAACTCTTCTACACTTTCAAAGAATTCTTTATTTAATTTTTCTTTGCCTTCTTCTGTTAAATATACAAAATGAATATTTTTATTTCCTTTGTCAGCCAATTCAATCCTATATTGAGCTAATAATCTTTTTAAATAAATTAAATGTATCTTTTTATCGAGTGGCTTTAAACTTAAGGGTTGAATAAAAAGAGGTTCAATTTTACCAAAAGGAGAGTTTTTATCATACTCATAAAGAGGTAAATTAGGATAATATTCTTTATGCCATTTTAAAAAGTCATTAAAAATTTCTAACCCTCCAAAAACAAAAGGTATTTCTTGCAAATAATCCCTATTTCTATTTTTATCCGTATTTATAACAATTTTCTCAATTTTTCCTTCATTGTTTATAAGAAAACTATTTTTTCTACATAAGTTTCTAATTTGAGAGCCTCTGATTGGAATATATAAATGCAATAAAATCATCATAGGCAAAACAGGATATACATCGTGTCTCCACCAGTTTATATCAGCTTTTTCTTTGCTCCATTTAGTAGGCTCAAAAGGAGGTCTGTTTATTAAAATATCAACTAAATCCCTCATCATATCTGCACTAAAAGGTATTCTGGGAGTTTCTTTAATTTTTTTTCTTTCTTTAGGAATCATTTTTTTTATATAGGGACTTAAATATCCTATGTATCCTAAAAATACTGCAATATCTTTTATAATGCTATTGCTTCTTTTGCCTTTTAATTCAGCAATATAATTTATAAAATTATCTTCTTTCATAAAATTAAACATATCATCAAATGTTTTTTGCAATAAAGTACAGTTACATTTTTTTTCAATCAAATAATCAATAAAAGTAATCAAATGACTTCTTTTTATTGCAATAGTGCTTTTTGCAAGTTGTTCTTTAATGTCTAAATAAGCAATATACTCAATAAAATCTTTTTTCAATGGATAAAAATTAGAACATTTTTCTGCTAATTCTTCTACTTTTTTATAAAACAATAATTCCTTAGGAAATAACTCATTAGTAAATTCATAAGGTGTCTTTAAATCAACTCTTCCACTTTCAATCAGGGCATAAACTATAAAGTTTAAGCTATTTTTATACCATTTCTTTTGAGCAGTATTTAAATCGCTATTTTCAATAAGCTCTTTAACTTTCAAAAGGTCTTCATTTTTGACATTTGTAATATATCTCCAATTTGTTGCTAATAATATATAAAAAGCATTTCTAAAGAGTGGAAATTTATCATATAATTTTGCATAATTATACAGGGCATTTACAACTGGTATATTATATTCTCGCATAAGAAATTCAAAGTCTGCTTTTCTTTGAAATCTCTTTTTATTATTCAAAATCAAAGGATATAATAATTTGCCTTTTGCCCATTGTTCTATAAAAAACCTGTCAATTAAATGTTTATAAGAGTAGCCTGTTTTTGTTTTGATTTTTTCATTGGACAATAATATATTAATTAAATCCAAATAGTTTAATTTGATTTTATATTTACCATCTTCAAAAATATCTAAAATCTGATATTCCCCGCTTAACATTACTAATTCTTTAACAAAATCATTCAATTCCATTAAAGAAATTTTGCCTTCTTTAAATAATTTCAAGTCTTCTTTTAATCTTTTATCTGTTTTTATATCTTTATTCATCAATTCTTTTATGGAAAATCTTAACCAGTCCACTGCTAAAGTATCCAAAGCCGTCTCTTCTACAATAAAAGCATTTCTATTATTTATAGAAATATTAGAAATAGTTGAAGAATCTGCCATTATTCCTTTTGAAAAATCAATTTTTCCCGATAAAGAAGAAAAACCTTTTATTATTTTAATGTTCATATATTAATCCTTTAAATGAAAATTAGAAGAAATAAATAATTAAATTAATTATTAATAAGTTTTAAATGCTCTTTATTTAATAAAGTAGTCCCATAAAGTGAAATTTTTATATCTCCATCTACATTTTCTATTAGCTCAACCTTAGCCAATGTAGAAATTACACCTTTTAATAAAGCTTTTAAATGTTTATTTTCTTCTTTAATTTTTAAACAATCTTCTTCTAAAGGAGGTATATTAGAAGAAGATTTATCAATTAAAGAAATGTTCGCCAACTGGTCTTCTAAAATTTTAATTTTAATTTTTAATTCTTCATTTTTCTGTCTTTCTTGGTAAAGCTTTAATTCCAAATCCCCAAAACTCATATGATTAGTATTATTAGGTTTGTAATTAGTCAATTCAGCTTTAGCTCTCAAAATCATATTTTTGTAGAGCTTATTTTTAGAAAGAGCCGCAGGAGTTAAGCCTTTTTCACCATTTTCAGGGTTTGCAATTTCATAAGTAGTTCGTGAAACACTATTAATACTTATAGTGCCTCCTACTTTTTTTAAATAATCAATTGCTCTTTGCACTAATTTTGAATTTGTTTCTTGTTGTTTTTGTTTATATTCTTTTAAATTGTTATTTTTCATTTTTTAGTCCTTATATAAAAGTCTGCTTTTTTCTTTTAAAAGCTGTTTTTTAGTTTCAATAGACATACTGAAATATACTAAGGTAGAAGATAAATCTGAATGTCCCATTGCTTCTTGTGTTGTATAAATAATTCTTTCATCTCCTGTTTTAGCGTAAATTTCAGCCCAAAAATGTCCAAACATATGTCTTAGCGAATGCAATCCTAAATCAAGGATACTTTTATCTGCACCATATTCAAAGACAAGCTTTTTTAAAATACTTTTAAATCTATTGTAAATTTCTTTTTGATGAACTCTTTTTCCAGTTTTTCTAACAAAAATAAAAGGATGTCTTGGATTTCTCAAATATTCTGGTAAAAAATCTGATGAATTTGTATATTCTATAAGCGTTTCAAAAAATAACTTTTTATATTTATCTTCATTTATCCAATACAAAGGCTCATGATTTAAAGGTATTGGATACTTAAATTGAAAATCTTGAGCATTGTGTGGAGAAGTTTTTTCTGCATCAATTCCATATTCTTCTAATAACCATTTTTTTCTATTATAACCCCTAAAATCTTTCTCATCACTTAAAGGACTTATTAACCATACCTCCTGATTTTCATAATCGATATCATATAATGTCAAATTTAAAGCTTGTCCTATTCTTGCTCCGCAAGCACCACAAAGTAAAAAAATCAATCTTTCTCGTGGTTTTGCTAACTTTAATAATAAATCATAGTATTCTAATGGAAAATATTTAATATCCTGTTTAGATTTAACTATTTTATAATCTTTTATCATATCTCTTTTCTTACCAAAATGCTCAAGATATATACCAGACTTATGAATTTCTATTCCGTCTAAACCACCTTTATTTCTTATAAAACTTTCATAAAACTTATTAATAACCTCCTCATTTCTTAACTTATGAGTTTCTTCCATAAAAAAGAAATAACTTTTTATACCTGCTAATTCTTTATTTATTGTAAGTTTCTTTAAAGGATTAACTTTTAATATTTCAATTTCATACTCTTCATTGTTTTCAAAACTAACTATTTTTTCTTTTATTTCAAAACCGTTCAATAAAGCTTCTCTATATCTACTTAAATAAAAAGCTAAATTATTTTCTTTTGGAGGATTATATAAACTCCAAATCCAAAATCTTTCCATTGAATTTACAAAACTTTTAACTGTGTTAATTCTTAAATTTTGTAAATGTTTAAGCCAATAGCTCCATTCACAAGACTTGTATAACGAAACAACTTTTTCATTAAAATAAGTTGCAATTATTGTGCAATCATTTAACTTAATTTTCAAATAGTTACCTTTTCTAATAACTTCTCCAAAAATAATTCTATCAGAATGTTAAGTATATATCAAGTAAATTTATCAAAAAAGATAATCTTTTATTAAATTTATTATAAATTAAGTCAATAGTTAACTATACTTAGAATTATTAACTATTACAATTTAAAAACTTTAAAAAAGTATAGATTATTAAAATAGTTAAGAGTTTAAGGAAGATATTTACTTTCTATATAAGTTAATAGTTAATAGAAATAATATACTTAGAACAAATCCGCCGGAGATAATGAAATAGTGATTTTAAGAGGCGGAAATTCGAAATCGTTGTTAAGCAGGGCGGACTTTACCCTTTCTTTGCTTTCCTGAATTGACTGGCTTGTAAGCCCGACAATGGAAAATCCTGGAAGAGCTTTTGTAAAAGAGCTTTCGACTTCCACTTTTTGGGCACCAAATCCTTCAAGTGTGGCCGAATTTATTTTTTTCGTTTTTGTTTTAATAGTTTTTTCCACTCTTTTTCAAACTTCTTTCTTTTTATATAATCCAGTCTTTCTACAAACAGATATCCGTCCAGATGGTCTGTCTCATGCTGAAATGCAACGCTGAGTAGCCCCTCGGCATCCCTGATATGCTCTTTTCCGAATCTGTCAAAATATTTAACTTTAACATTTGCATATCTTTCAACTTCGTCAAAATAATCCGGAACGCTGAGGCAGCCTTCCGTATCTTTTTGGCTTCCTTCCCAAAGTAAAAATTCAGGATTTATTACTTCTATTTTAGAATTTTCACTCTGTTTTCCTTCTTCATCCCCGATATCAATTATTAACGCACGGATTGGAACCGCCACCTGAATAGCGGCAAGCCCGACACCGTTTTTAACAATCATAGTTTCATACATATCATCCAATAATTTATGAAGCTCGCCATCAAATCTTTCAACAGGTTTTGAAATCTGTTTTAAAACTTTATTCGGATATGTAACTATATCAAGCACTGCCATCAATCTACCTTTCCAATGGAATATAATTCTTTATTGCTTTCAGCTTCTTTTAGGGTATTTAACGCTTTAAATATAAATCTTTCCACATCCCTGTTTTCCTTAAGCTCTACTATACCGGCCACAATTTTAAGCGTAAGTTCTTCACCCTCTAAAAAAACAGAGGTATTTAACAACGTATCTGAAAGTCTTTCAACTGTTTTTTGCGCCCCTATCACATCGGTATGTTTAAGAAGCATTGAAAAAATATTTTCTTCGAATGTAGCCACAATATCTGTTCTTCTTGACGTTTTAAGCATTATTTTAGCCAGACTTCTGTTGATTAAGACACGCGATTTTTCAGAATTGAGTTTACTCAAAATATCATCTTGTATTTTAACCATTATAAGAGAACTGGTATGATGAAATTTATTTATTAAATTAAGTTCTTTCCTAACTTCATTTAAAAAATAATTTTTATTATATATACCGTATCTCGCATCAAAAACAGAATTACTTTCGATATCTTTTAAAACCTCCACATTCTGGGAATATAAATTTTTAATCTCTTCAACTTCCCTGTTCAGGCGCTCATCGATTATTTTTAAATTGTTTTGAAAACCGTTTATCAATTTTATTAAAGCCTTGTTGTTGGTTATGTGGGCTGTTTCTTTAAGCTGTAAACCAAGCAGTTCTTTTAATTTTTTAGTAATTTTATATGTCAGCGCAACATGGTTTAAAAGCTCTTTTGAATATTTAAAAGCGTTTTTAAGTTTTATTTCAAATTCCAAATCTTTTTCTAAATCATTACTCTCTTCCAAAGATATTAATTCATAAACCTGTTTTCTGAATGCTTCATTTTCGTTGTCCAGCTCATTAAAAAAATAAACTTTATAATAATACGGAATGGGGGGGACCCCGTCTGAGATAAGATTGTCAAATACCCTTTTTGCAAAATTTTCCAATGAATTATTAGAAGAATTTGAAACATTCTGGGTTACATATTTATCTTCTTGTTTATTTAGCATTAATCTCTCTTTTTAAGCACTTTGTCAACAAGCCCGTATTTCATAGCCTCCTCGGCATCCATAAAGAAATCTCTTTCAGTGTCTTTTTCTATTTTTCTAAGGCTCTGGCCTGTATTTTCAGCCAAAATTCTGTTAAGTTCTTTTTTCATCCTTAAAATTTCTTTTGCATGAATTTCAATGTCAGTTGCCTGACCCTGGGCTCCTCCCAAAGGCTGATGTATCATAATTCTTGCATGAGGGAGCGCAAATCTTTTTCCCTTGGCACCGCTGCTGAGTAAAAACGCCCCCATGCTTGCCGCCTGCCCCATACAGATGGTTACTACGTCAGGTTTTATATAATTCATGGTATCATATATTGCCATACCGCTTGTTACAACCCCTCCAGGTGAATTGACATATAAATAAATATCCTTTTCAGGATTCTCGGCTTCAAGGAAGAGTAACTGTGCCACTATAATGCTTGAAACATGGTCGTTAATTTCTCCCTGGAGCATAACAATTCTGTCTTTCAAGAGACGAGAATATATATCATACGCCCTCTCGCCCCTTCCCGTTTTTTCAATTACTGTAGGTATTAATATACTCAATTTTTATCCTTCACTTGATAATTTATCATCAAGAAGTTTGTTTAATAACTTCTCTTCAATCATATTCATTTTTATTACAGGTAATAAATTGTTTTCCTGATAATATTTTATTACATCCTGAGGATTTTGCCCCTGCATTAAAGCTTCATAATAAATTACCTGGGAAAGTTCCTGATCGCTAACATCAACATTTTCTTTTTTGGCTATGGCATCAACCAAAAATGTAAGTTTTACCCTGTCTTTTGCTTCAGGAAGCAGTTTTTCCCTGAGTTCTTTAACTTTTTCAGGATTTTCCTGAAGTTCTTTAATTTCAGCAGGACTCATTTTTGAGGCTTCCTGATTAATCATTATTTCAAGTTCTTTTTCAACAACGGCCTCAGGCAAATCTATTTCGTATTTTTTAACCAGACATTCAAGTATTTCGTCTTTTTTTGGTCCGAAAGCTTCGACTTTTTTTCTGCTTAAAATAAGCTCTTTTACATGATTTTTAAGATTATCAAAAGTGGCGTCTTCTTTATTTAAATATTTTTTAGCCAAATCGTCATTTATTTCAGCCGGAATTTTTTCCTGAATTTTTTTAAGTGTTACTTCAAATTCAGCCTCTTTGCCCGCTAATTCTTTTGCACCGTAATTTTCAGGGAAAGTCACTTTTATTTTTTTACTCTCTCCCACTTTCATTCCGATAATCTGTTCTTCAAATCCCGGAATAAAAGAATTGCTTCCAAGCTCAAGAGGATAATCCTCGACACTTCCGTTTTCCATTTCTTTTCCGTCAATAAAGCCTTTAAAATCAATTACCGCTATATCGCCTTTTTCGGCAACTTGCTTTTCGCTGTCTTTTACTTCAGCCATGCTTTTTGCAATATTTTCAAGTTCTTCGTTAATTTCTTCTTCGCTTACTTCTATTTTTTCAATTTCAGGAACACATTCTTTGTAACCTTCTATTTCTGCTTCTGGCCTTGAATATACTTTAATTTCAACTTCTATTTTTTCTTCGCCTTTTTCAAATTTCACCACATCAGGCTCCGCAATCATATCTTTAATTCCGAGCTCTTTTAAACCTTCATTTAAAACATCTCTTACGGCTTCACTTACTGCATCGTTTTCAATATCGCTTGCATACATTTTTTTAACAACTTTTACGGGAACTTTTCCCGCTCTGAATCCTTGAACTTTAGCTTTTTTTGCAATTTGTTTGGCAATTTTGTCTTTTTTTGCTTCCAAATCTTGATTTTCTATGTTTGCTTTTATTATACTATTAGCAGAATCAATTTTTTTTGCTTCAACCATACATTATCCTTTTTTAAAGTGTATAATACCATAATTTTATAATTAATTGAAAGGAAACGATGCCGCTTAAAAATATCAAATCGAAAATTGGCTCTAAAAAATTATCCCTTCCGTTTGGAACGGTAAAAAAAATAAATTCCACCAATCTTATAGCCGTAGGACTTAACCCTTCTATAGGGGATATTGTAAAAATTGTCTCATCCAATAAGGAAATGCTCGGGATGGTAACAAGCCTCGATGAAAAATCTTTTGTGGTAACGCCTTTTAGTTTTTTAGAAGGTTTTAAAACAGGGGACAAGGTATATATTGACGAAAACGGAATGAAAATTCCTGTTGGGGAGGGGCTGCTTGGAAGAGTGGTTGACCCGTTTATGAATCCTATTGACTCCCTCGGTAAAATAAATTTTGAAACAAAATATCCTATAATGAAAAAACCTATTTCCCCCCTTAAAAGAGGCATGATAAATGAAGTCTTCTCAACCGGGGTTAAAGCGATAGACGCTCTTTTAACCTGTGGAAAAGGCCAAAAAATGGGTATTTTTGCCGGAAGCGGGATTGGTAAAAGCACACTCATGAGTATGATTGTAAAAGGAAGTGATGCCCAGGTTAAAGTAATAGCCCTGATTGGCGAAAGGGGGAGGGAAATCCCGGAATTTATAGAACATAATTTAAAAGGGGATTTGACGAATACGGTAATTATAGCGGCAACAAGCGACGATTCAGCCCTTATGAGAAAATACGGGGCGTTTAGCGCCATGGCGGTGGCGGAATATTTTAAAGACCGTGGGAAAGACGTACTCTTTTTAATGGACAGTATAACGCGTTTTGCCATGGCTCAGAGGGAAATAGGGCTTGCCCAGGGGGAACCGCCTACAAGCAAAGGTTATCCTCCAAGCTCAATTATTCTTTTACCGCAATTAATGGAGAGGGCTGGAAAAGAAAAAGGAAAAGGCTCTATCACTGCATTTTTTACAGTATTGGTGGAAGGAGACGACACTTCGGCCGACCCTATAGCGGACCAGGCCAGAAGCATACTCGACGGACACATTATTTTAAACAGGGAACTGACAGACAGGGGGCTATATCCTCCAATAGACATTCTTTCTTCAGCCAGCAGGGTAATGCCGAATGTGGTAGATAAAGAGCATATAAATTTTGCGCAAAAATTTAAATATCTCTATTCAATGCTCAAAGAAAACGAAGTGTTAATCAGAATCGGTGCATATCAAAAAGGAATTGACCCTGATTTAGATGAAGCCATTGACAAAAAAGAAGCCATGGAAAACTTTTTAAGACAAAATCCCGATGAATTATACAAATATGAAGAGATTATTAATCAGCTAAAAAGCTTGTTATAATTTGAAAAAATGAGGAGAAATTAAATGTATTTAAATGATTTAATTTCTATTTTTAATAATCAAAACTACATCGGTGTAATGATATACCAAAAAAATATAATTTATTCAAATAAAAAATTTCAAGAAATTTCAGGATATTCTCAAAATGAATTAAAAAATTTCTCCCCAGAATCAATATTTAAATTAAATAAAAAAAAATATGAAATTTTAAATACTATAAAAAAAAGATTAAACGGAGAATTTTTTTCAAAAACATATGAAAGTTTGCAAGTTATAAATAAAAACAATGAATTTAAATTAGTAAATATTTATTCTCAGACAATAAAATTAAACGATTCGTTTGCAGGTCTAATTTATGCAATAGATATTACAGAAGAAATAAAAAAGGAAAATTTGCTTGAAATTTTAAAAAATATAAATCAAATTATAATAAAACTCTCTTCTAAAGATGAAATATATAAAAACGTTATGGAATCTTTTTACAATCAAAAAACATTTGATTTTGTATGTATTGCCACAAAAAATGAAAATTTTACAAAAATGGAGTTGAAATACTGCAAAGGAGATTATAAAAAAGAGTTTTTAGAGTATTTAGCAGAAATTTTTGAAACCGACCCAAAATATTCAGACAAATGTATGGCTACACAATATATTCTTAAAAATCAAATAATGATAATAAATGATATAAATTCAGTTAATTTCCCAAATAAAAAATTACTAAAACAATTAATTGACAATAATTTTCATTCAGCATTATTTATACCAATTTATAAAAACGGCAAAATGGACGCAGGCATTGGTTTATGCGTAAAATACAAAAATTATTTTAATAAAGTTTGTTTATCAATTTTTAAAGAGATAAAAGAAGACATTGAATATGCCATTAAAAAAATAGAAGATTACACTCTTCTTGATTTACTAAAAGAAGCCATTGACAAAACTTATTCATGGATTGTTATTACAGATGAAAATGCAAATATTTTATATACAAATAAAAGCGTTGAAGAAATAAGCGGTTATAAAGCAGAGGAACTTTTAGGAAAAAATCCAAGAATTTTTAAATCAGGCTTTCATTCTATCAGATATTTTAAAATCATGTGGGACAAATTAACATCAAACATCCCTGTTGAAACGGTTATAATTAACAGAAAAAAAGATGGAAATTTATTTTATTTAAAAGACAAAATAATACCTGTTTTTTCACATGAAGGGAAAAAATATTATATTTCTTTGGGTGAAGACATAACAAAAGAAAAGATTTTAGAAAAAAAATTAAAAGAAGATTTTTTAACAAAACTGCCAAACAGAAACGAATTTATATATAAAATTTTAAATTCTATTGACAAAAAAAACAGATATGCCTTATTATTAATTGATTTAAAAGATTTTAAAATATTTAACCAGTTAAACGGTATTGAACAAGGCGATTATATTTTAAGAAAATTTGCTGAATTTTTAAAAACATTTTTCCATACAGAAGATATTATAGCAAGAATAGGAGCAGATGAATTTGCAGTTTTTATAAAATATAAGTCTTTAGACGAAATTCTTTCAATAATTAAAAATTTCAACACAAAAATAAAAACTTTAGAAGAGTTTCAAAACAAAATTGCTGTCAATATAGGCATTGCTCTATATCCCAATGATGATACCGACATAGTAAAATTATTAGATAAAGCTTATTTAGCACTAGAGCTTGCAAAAGAAAAAGGAGAATTTACATACGAATTTTTTTCTTCACAAATCAACGAACAGATTTTAAAATATACACAAACCAAAAATCTTTTAAAAACCGCTTTAAAAAACAAAGAATTTATATATTATTTTCAACCGTATGTTGATTCAAAAAATTTTAAAATAGTTGGAGCCGAAACATTAATTAGAATAAAACATGAAAATAAAATTATTTATCCAAACGAATTTATTGATTATGCCGAAAACAGCGGATTTATAAAAACAATAGAAAAACAGATGTTTCCAAAATTTTTAGAATATCTGCAACAGATAAACATACCCCTTTCTTTTAATATTTCAGGTAAATCCTTAACAGATGAAGAGCATATTAAAAATTTATTTAAAAAAATACACAATTTACCTATAAATATAGAATTAACTGAAAGGGAAATAGCGGGAGATATTGAATATACCAAGAAAATATTCAATTATTTTAAAAATAAAAAATTCAGACTTTCAATTGACGATTTTGGAACGGGTTATTCATCGTTTAGTTATTTAAAAGATCTGCCGGCTGATTATTTAAAAATTGATATATCTTTTGTAAGAAACATAGAAAACTCAAAAAAAGATTATGCCATTGTTGAAACAATTATTGATTTTGCCCATAAATTTAATATGAAAACAATAGCCGAGGGTGTAGAAAACATTAACCAGTTAAAACTGCTCCAAAATGCCGAGTGTGATTATATCCAGGGATTTTATTTTTATAAGCCTATGCCTTTTAATGAATTTAAATCTCTTTTATAAGCCCGGAAGGGCTTAAAGAGGAGGTAATTATTAAAAACTTTTAAGGAGGTGAAATTGAGCTAAAATTATATCAGAAAAAGCTTAAAGTTAGCTTAATTTTTTCGGCACTGACTAAATAAAGTGAAACAATTGCAAATTTGAGTGAAGAAAAAGTGTTAAAAAAAGCATTTTGTTTGAGCGTAGCGAGTTAATGCTTTTTAGCTTTTGCGAAAAGGAAAAAATTTGCACTTTTTGTTGAACTTATTTAGCCAGTGCCAATATTTCTAAAAATTTATCGCTTTTTATTACATATTTATTATTCATAAAATAAAATTCAAGCTTGTAAGAATGAAGCATAAGCCTTTTTGCCCCGGTTGTTTTAATTCTCTCTTCTTCGCTTATCTGTTTATTTAAATATCTGTCGGCAAATTCATTGCCCACCCCGTATAACGGATCCCCCACAACCGGATGGCCTATACTGAAAAGATGCACCCTTATCTGATGCTGGCGGCCTGTTAACAAATCACATTCAACAAGTGTGTTGTCTCCTATTTTTTTAACGGGCATTATAATGGTTATTGATTCTTTACCCTCGGGATGAATCATTACTTTAACTTTTATATTTTTATCTCTGTTTGCCAAAATAGGTTTTTTAATAGTCATAATTTTATCCAAATGCCCCCTAATTAGGGCCAGATAACTTTTTTTTATTTCTTTGTTTTGAAAAGAGCGTTTTAAAACGCTCTCGGCAAATTTATTTTTACTCGCCATCACCAGCCCGCTCGTTTCTTTATCAAGCCTGTGGACCAAATTTGCATCTCTTCCCCACAAAGCCCTTACATCATCCAGCAAGCTTTTGGTATTAGCCAGCTTTTTTGGATGAATAGCAACGCCGCTTGGTTTGTCAAAAACTGCAAAATGGGTTGTTTCAAAAACAGGTTTTAGTCCGTAACCGTTGGGCTCGAACACTATGGCTTTAAGAATACCGCTGCCTCTTGCTGATTTTTCAGTAACTCTTTTTCCGTTTAAACTGACCCTGCCCCTGTCAATCGCTCTTTTGGCTTCACGCATGCCAAATCCGAGTTCAATTAAAAAATCAAGTATTTTTTGATTTTCAATTTCAAATTCTTTAACTACAAAACCCATAATTATCCTAATGTAAAATTGATAATGGAAAATGGATAATTATTTTTCTTTATTTTCATTTTTTTCTAATTTTTCATTATTTTTACCCTCATTTTCCATTTTACATTTTATATTATCCATTTTTTTTTCATTGGAGCTTATCATATCTGAAAAATCCCTTGTATTTCCTGTTGCCGTAAGTTCATCAAGACTTGTCAGGGAGCTTTTTATATCGTTTACTTCACCGCTTACTTTATTTTGAAGCTCCTGAAGCTGTTTTTTATATTCTTCCATTTCCGTTTTCATCTCTTCAAGTTCCAGCTCTCTTCTGATATCAGCCGTTGCGTCCCTCCACATTTTTTTTATTTTTATAAAAAGTCTTCCCAAATCCCTCATGGCATCCGGAAGTTTTTCCGGTCCCAAAACAATAATGGCTATAACCGCCACAAATAAAATTTCGCTAAAGCCCATATCCGGCATAATTTATCCTTTTATTATTACTACTCACAACCACGCCGCTTTGCAAGCGGCCGGGCAAGCTCACTACTCACTATGTACTATATTATTGTATAATTGTATCAAAAAAAAGGATATATATGGTTGAAAGATATGCCAGGAGTGAAATGAAAAAACTGTGGAGCCAGGAAGCTAAATACGGCGCATGGCTGGAAGTTGAAAAAGCGGCGGTAAAAGCATGGAACAAACTGGGTTTAATTCCGGATGTTGATGCAAAAAAAATTATTGAAAATGCAAAATTTGATATTAAAAGAATTGAGACAATAGAAAAAGAAACAAAACACGATGTAATAGCATTTTTAACAAGCGTGGCTGAAAGCCTGGGAAAGGAGAGCAGATGGGTCCATTATGCCCTCACCAGCTCAGACACTATTGACACGGCAACAGCCCTTCAAATGAGAGATTCTCTTAAAATAATTATTGATGATGTTAAAATGGTAATGGAAAGTATCAAAAAAAGGGCGCAAGAGCATAAATATACGTTAATGGTTGGAAGAAGCCACGGAATTCACGGGGAGCCAATTACTTTCGGGCTTGTTTTATCCATCTGGTATGAAGAAATGAAAAGACACCTTAAAAATTTAAAAGAAACACTTGAAGTTATCAGTGTCGGAAAATTAAGCGGCGCTATGGGTAATTTTGCCCACGCTCCGGTTGAGCTTGAAGAGCTTACATGTGAATTTTTAGGTCTTAAACCTGCCCCTATTTCAAATCAGGTAATCCAGAGAGACAGATATGCGCGCCTTGCTTCATCTTTGGGACTGCTCGCAAGCACAGTGGAAAAAATAGCGGTAAATATAAGACATTTTCAAAGAACGGAAGTTTATGAAGCGGAAGAATATTTTTCAAAAGGTCAAAAAGGAAGTTCCGCAATGCCGCACAAAAGAAATCCCGTTCTTAGCGAAAATATTACAGGTTTAGCAAGGGTTATCAGAAGCTATACTATTCCTGCAATGGAAGATGTCGCCCTTTGGCATGAAAGAGACATAAGCCACAGCTCGGTTGAGAGATTCTGGCTGCCGGACGCATTTGTTACCACCGATTTTATGCTCCACAGACTAAATAATATTATTGCAAATCTTTTGGTATATCCGGAAAATATGATGAAAAACCTTAATTTAACGGGAGGGCTTGTATTTTCTCAAAGAGTTCTTTTAGAACTTCCCAAAAAAGGAATAAGCAGGGAAAACGCTTATAAAATAGTTCAAAGAAACGCAATGAAAGTATGGGAGGAGCTTCAAAAAGGAAAAAAACCAATCAATGACAAAGGTGAGAGCCTGTTTTTGGAAAATCTGCTTAAAGACGAAGATTTAAAAAAAGTTATGAGTAAAGATGAAATAAGAAGTCTTTTTGATTACAATTATTATACGAGAAATGTAGACAAAATTTATAAAAGAGTGTATGGAAGTGAAAAGTGAAAAGTTAAAAGTTGAATTAGTTAATTTTTATACAACCGATGATTATAAAAAAAATTTAGAAAAAGTTATTAATATAATAAAAAATTCCTCTTCCAATTTTCTTCTTTTTCCGGAAGTCTGTTTAACCGGATTTGATTATAAAAACTGGAAAAAAGCTAATGAATTCGGTAAATTTGCAATAGATGAACTTTCAAAAATAAATAAAGCTTTTGCTCTGAGTATTATTTTAGAAAACAAAAACTGTTTTTGTTTTTTTGACAACGGTCTTGTTTACAAAAGAGCCAAATATAATCTTTTCGGATATGAAAAAAAATTTTTTGAAGCAGGCGAAAAACCGGATGTTTTTGAATGGAGAGGTTTAAAAATAGCAAGTCTTATCTGTTTTGAAATCAGATTTACCCAGTATTGGGAAAAATTTAAAGGCATTGATTTGATTTTAGCTCCTTCAAGATGGGGAAAAGAGAGAATTGAGCACTTTAAAATTCTTAATAAAGCCCTGGCTCTTTCCTCCCAGTCCCAGGTATTGGCGGTAAACAGTGCAAATGAAAAGCCTTACGGATGCAGTTTTGATGCTTGGGGTGAAGGTGTTGAATTTAAAAACGAAAAAATAATCACTTTTATTGATTTGGAAAAAAACCAAAAAATCAGAAAAAAACTTGACATAGGAATAAAATGAATCATATATTAGCAGATAAATTAGCCGATTTTGTAAATTTTTCACCCGCTATTTACAAAGCATTCTGTGAAATTGACAGAAAATTTTTTGTGCCTGCCGGCTTGGAAAAACATACTTATGAAATCACCCCCCTTCCTCTTGATAACCAATCTACAATTTCATCCCCTTTAACCATTGCAAAAATGACCTGTCTGCTTGAATTGGACAGAACTGACAAAATTTTGGAAATAGGCAGCGGAAGCGGATATCAGGCGGCAATTTTAAGCAAAATTGTAAGACGCGTTTTTACAGTTGAAAGAATCTGCAGACTTGTTAAAGAAGCAAAAAAACGGTTCGAAGAAATGAGACTCTTTAATATAAATATAAAATGTGATGACGGAAGAGCTGGCTGGAGAGAATTTGCCCCTTATGAGAGAATACTTTTTTCCGTTGCAACAGAAGAGATACCGGAAGAATTATTAACTCAGCTTGATAATAACGGTTTTATTTTAGCCCCAATTAATAAAGGTAATAAACAAATAATTACAAAATTTTATAAAAATGGAAAAAAAGAAGAAATTGAGTCCTGTGAATTTGTCCCTTTGAAAAAAGGGATAATAAAATAGTTTTGCAACCAAGTTGCATTTTTGATATAATTTCAACATGTGTGAAAAGTTATTAAATCTTAAAAAAACAGAGTTAAAAATAGCTAAATTGTTACAAAAAGGTATTTGTTCTGCAAAAGAGTTGCAAAAAAATTTAAATGTAGATAAAGCAACTGTTTACAGAAACATACATTCCTTACTAAAAAAAGAGATAATAAGAGAAATAAAAAACAGCGAGGGCATTAGTTTTTATGAAATAAACTGTAAAATTCACAATCCTATTCATCCCCATTTTGAATGCAAAATATGCAAAAAAATTTACTGCCTGAATGCTTTAAAGCCTGAAGATGTAATAAGTCTAACCAAATATACGGATTTTGAAATAGATTCAATTGAAATTAAATTTAAAGGAATATGCAATGAATGCAAACAATCAATATAAAATAGAAAATGGAAAATGGAAAATTATATTTTTATTATTGCCAATTTTTAGTTTTGCCTTAAATATTTCAGTAACGGTATTGCCTCAAAAAGGCGTTGTTAAAGCTATTGCCGAAGAAAAGGCCAATGTTTATGTAATGGTACCTCCCGGAAGCAGCCCTGCAACCTATTCAATAAGTTTTAAAGAGCTTAAAAACATTAAAAATTCAGATGTTTATTTTACAATCGGAGTGCCTTTTGATAAAAAATATATAAACAAAATTAAAGAAACAAATCCAAATATAAAAGTGGTATATTTTGGAAAATATTTAAATAAAGAACCCAACCCGCATATATGGCTAAGCCCTGCTAAACTACAGCTTGAAGCAAAAGTTGTTTTAGATGAATTAATTAAAGCAGATCCAAAAAACAAAGAATTTTATTTAAATAATTATATAAAATATATTAATTCCTTAGCTGCTTTGGAAAAAGAAGGATTTTTAAATATAAATCAAAAATCATTTATTACATTCCACCCGGCATTTTATCATTTCAGCCAGGATTTTCACATAAAAGAAGTTGCTCTTGAAAAAGAAGGTAAAGAACCAAGCTTTTCATATCTTAATAAAGTGTTGAAAACAGCAAAAGAAAATCATATAAAAACAGTAATAATTTCACCGGAATTTCCTAAAAAATATGCCGAAATCATCGCTCAAAAAATAAATGCCAAAACTTATGTGATAAGTCCTTTGAATGAAGATCCGAGATATACCATTAAAGAACTCATTAAAGCCCTTAAATGAAAGCGGTTGAAATAAAAGAGCTTTTCTTTAAATATAATAGTGAATGGATATTGAAAAATATTAATTTAACTCTTGATGATAAAGAGTTTTTAGCTATTATCGGGCCAAACGGAGGTGGAAAAACCACCCTTTTAAAACTGATTTTAGGATTTTTAAAACCAGATAAAGGGGAAATTAAAATTTATAATAAATCCCCGCTTTCAGCCAGAAATTTAATAGGTTATGTTCCCCAATATACAACCTTTTCCCTTGATATTCCAATAACCGTTTTTGATATAGTGCTTCAGGGAAGAGTTAAAAAAGGTAAATTTTTTTATTCAAAAGAAGACAAGGAAAAAGCAGTAAATATCCTTAAAAAATTAAAAATAGAAAATCTTAAAAATAAAAAAATAAGCGATCTCTCAGGAGGCCAGAGGCAAAAAGTCTTAATTGCAAGGGCACTTGTCACCGAGCCTAAAATTTTAATAATGGATGAGCCTACAAGCGCAATAGACATAAACGGACAAAAAGAAATTCTTGATTTAATAGAAAATATTAAAATAACACGTATTGTTGTTAGTCACGATATTAAAATATTATTTAAAGAAGTTGATAAAATAGCTTATATTAATAAAACTGCCGTAATTCACGAAGGTCCAAAACTTAATATTCCAACAGACAAGCATTTTTGTGAAGTAGAACTTATGGATTTTTTAAAGGAAAAAAATGTGGGATTTAATAAGTAATTCAGTATATGCAGGAATTCTTCTTAGCATTGCAATTGGAATAATAGGCTCACTGATAGTTATAAACAAAGCTTCAGCAATTACCGGAAGTATTGCCCATGGAAGTTTTGGAGGAATAGGACTTGCAATTTTTCTTGGGAGTTCCGTACTTTTAACAACCACTGTTTTTGCCATTTTTTTAACACTGATTTTGGCATTTATTTCCATAAAATATCCCCATAGGCTTGACAGTTTTTTAGGTGTTATCTGGGCGCTTGGAATGAGTTTGGGAATTTTATTTTTATCCTTGGCTCCAGGGTATCATTCAGACGTGTTAAGTTATCTGTTTGGAAATATTCTACTTGTTGATTCAAATGATTTAAAATATATGATAGGAGTTGATTTTATTTTGTTAATTTCTATAATTTTTTTATATAACTATTTTCTTGCAATGAGTTATGACAGGGAATTTTTATATTTAAGGGGGATAAACGCAAATATTATTTATACACTGTTTTTAATTCTTACGACTCTTAGTATTGTAATGAGCGTAAGAGCCATTGGAATTATATTGGTTTTAGCTCTTTTTACAATTCCGCCTCTTATAGCCGAAAGATTTACAGATAAATTTTATAAAATGATTATTTTAAGTGCTGTTTTAGCCGCAGTTTTTACAACCGCCGGAATTTTTATAAGTGCAAAATACGACATCGCCCCAACCCCTGCTATTGTAATTATTGCAAGTATCGGACTTTTTTTGAGCCTTTTTAAAAAGAATTAAGAAACTCCTCTCCCCTCTCATACCCCATTTCAAACAAATCGTCAAAATTTTTAAATGAACAGAGCTTATAATCTGAAAGTCTTTCATCGGTTATATAAAAATTACACTTTTTAATGCTGCCCTCTGACGAAACCCTCCATGAAAGATAAAACATTCTTTTTAAAATTCCAAAAAAGCTTTTTTTAAACTCTTTTTTTAAAGGAAACAAATCAACCCCGACAATTATCCCCTCTTTAAAAACACCGACAGGCAGGTTTTCCTTAATCCCCCCGTCAACCAAAAAAAGATTATCCAGCTCAACCGGAGGGAAAAAAGGCATTATGGCACTTGAAGCCAAAACAGCCTTTTTTAAATCACCTTTTTCAAAGTAGATAATTTTTCCGCTGTTTAAATCGAGTGCATTTACATATGTTTTAATGTTAAGTTCTTCAAAAGTTGAAAGTGGAATAAATTTTTTGGCAATCTCTGAATTTATATCTATTTTAAAAAAGCCTTTAGTAAGAGAATTGAATTTAAAAACTTTTTTAAACGCTTTTGATTTTAAAAGTTCAAGCTGTTTTTGAGGTTTTACCCCGCATGCATAACTTGCACCGATTAATGCACCTATACTGCTGCCTGAAATTGCATTTATATCTATCTTTGAATCAATAGCTTCCAAAAACCCTAAATGAAAAGCCCCTCTGAAGGCTCCGCCTGAAAGTGCCAGATTAATTTTCATAATTTAACCATTCAATTATTTTCCATTCCCCCTCATACGTTTCAACCAAAGCAGTGCAGGATTCCACCCAGTCCCCGCAGTTCATATAATCAATATCCCCTATTTTTCTTATTTCAGCTTTATGAATATGCCCGCAGATTATACCATTATATTTATTTGTTTTTGCATACTGCGCCAATACATTTTCAAAATCGGTTATAAAATTGACAGAAGATTTGACATTGTCTTTCATATATTTTGAAAGTGACCAGTATCTGTTTATTCCACAGATTTTTCTGATTCTGTTAATCGGGTCGTTTAAATGAAGCAGAATTTCATAGCTGTAATCTCCAAGGATTGAGAGCCATTTTTTTGTCATAGTTATAGAATCAAAAAAATCACCGTGTGTAATATAATATTTTTTACCGTTAATTGCATCATATTCAGCCTCATTTAAAATATGGATTCTCTCCCCCAATACCACTGGCAAAAAAGGCCTTAAAAAATCATCATGGTTTCCGGTGATATAATAAACTTCTGTTCCTTTTCTTGCTTTTCTTAAAAGTTTTTGAATAACATCTGAGTGGGACTGAGCCCATTTTATTTTTCTTTTTAATGCCCAACCATCAATTATATCACCAACAAGATAAAGATTTTCAGATTCATTTTTCCTCATAAATGAAAGAAGTTTTTCTGTCTTTGAATATTTTGTCCCTAAATGCACATCGGATATAAAAATTGATTTATATTTCATTGCTCATTCCCTGAAAATACACGGAAAATTTTCCGTGATTTTAATCGTCATCGTCTATATGGCTGCTTTTTATAACATATTTTGAAGGATAAGGCGTATTATAGCCTTTTGCAGAATACCAAATCATTTTATTGAGCAAATCATCATTTGCTGAATTATCCATTTTTGTATCCAATTTTGATGCTATTTGAGACCATTTACGAGCCAATCCACTTAACTCATCAGGTTTTGGAGTCATATTATCAAGAGGTATCTGGTTTTTAACATTCGTATAAGGGGTGAAATCAGGTTTATTTGTAAAACAGCTGTACATAACAGGGGCAGTTGCGTCATTAATATTCATAGGAGGAATTCCTAAAATTCTTTCTATAGTATGCAAAACCGATAACTGTGTATAAAAAGTATGAATTACCTGGTGTTTTTTTGAATAAGGGCTGATAACCCATGCAGGACCTCTGTATGAAGAAACATGGTCCCAGCCGTCCTGGGTATCGTCTTCCAATACAAAAATTACAGTATCTTTCCATATAGGGCTGTGCGAAACGGCTTCTACAATTCTCCCCAAAGCCAAATCATTATCCGCAACCATTGACGCAGGTGTCGGATATCCAGGTTTTAGATGAGAAGTATGGTCAGCCGGAAGAGCCATTATGGTAAAATCAGGGAAATTACTGTCAGTTGCTTTTTTAATATCTTTAATAAATGCGTCCGCCCTTATCTCGTCAGGTATTCTGTGATGATCATATCCCGGATATGTATTTGAAGTATATTTTGCAATATTGTTTAAAGATACATAATTTTTAAACGGTATTGAAATTCCATTCTTATAATCAGTGTAAAACTGTTTCCATATTGAATATTTTGGAACATCAGCCTGAACATTTTCACCGTAATTTTTAAAAGTATGTCCGTGGAAAAGAACATCATCCCAGATATATCCTGTTTTTGGTGAAACCATCGCATCCAAAATTACATGAGGATATCCCCTGAACCAGCCTCTTACATTTTTTTCCACATAATCATCCACAAATGCACTATCACTCCAAGGATGTCCTTCGGCCGAACATTTGCCTACATCATAAAAATTATCCAAAAGTCCGAATTCACGTGCTAATTTATGCATATTAGGAGTAACTTTTTTACCGAATACCGTTAAATAAGCTTCCCCGTTACCTTCTTTCATATCACCTAAAACCTGGTCATACGTTCTGTTTTCTTTTATAATATAAATAACATGCTTAAATACAGAAGGTTCCCCGAGTCTTTCAGGAACCGGAACAGGTTTAACATTTTTTCTCGGAGGAAGCATAGATTCTTCGATTGCTTTTTTAAGTTTTCTATATTGCATATTGGTCTTAACCTGATTTGTCCAGTATTGTAAATCCTCTTTTTCAAGCTCAGGCAATTTTATATCAGAAATATATGCAAATTCTCTGTGTGTATTGTAATACCCAGCAGTTGAAATGTTTTTTCTTCCTTTTTGAGGATAATTCAATTTGAAGTGTTTGTCATTTTTATTTTGAGTTGTAGCTCTTGAATAAAGCCCTTCCGTATCGGCTACATATAACTTTTCCCCGTCTTTTGAAACATCAAGCCCCCCAGGATACGCACCTGTTGGGATAAGTCCGATTACTTGATTATTACTTAAATCAATTACACTGACACAATTAAGGTTTCCATCCGCCACAAAAAGAAATTTTTCATCTGGGGACAGCGCCAGGGCATCAGGAGAAAATCCGTAAGGAACCCTGTTTGGTGAAACACCTATATTTTCAATTTTATAAGTTTTTGTGTCAATAACCGAAACAGTATCGGAGTTTGCATTTGCCACATAAACTTTGCTTCCTTCTTCGTTTGAAATAATGTCATTCGGATGAAGCCCCACGTTTAAGGTTTTTATTACATTGCCGTTTTCATCCATAACGCTTACAGTGCCGCTTGCCGCACTTTCACTCATGGAATCAACCTTTATAAATCCTGCTTTTTCATCATTCCATCCGCCTTTTGAAACAATGTCATTATACGGATTGGCTAATTTCCCTCCCCAGTTTGTAACAAAAATTTTCTTATTGGCAATTGCCAAGCCGTATGGGAAATTTCCTTTTGTCCCTTTTTCCCAAACCAATTTTTTTGTGGCCACATCTATTTTTGCTACTTTATCAGCACCGTTAAGTGTAACGTACATATATTTCCCGTCTTTTGAAAATTTTATATCGTTAGGAAGTGCGGGTCTGCCGTTTTCTTTATCAAAATGATAAAATTTACTTATTGCCGCATTTGTACCTGTTAAAGCGGCTTCCAGAATATCTCCCAAACTTGTTGTCCAGTAAATATGTTTTCCGTCTTTTGAAAAAGCAATTCCCGAATACATATTACCTGAATGTTTTTTAGATAAAAAAGATTTTTTAAGATTAATTTCATTTATAACTTTATCTGTTTTTGTATCAATCAATGTTAAATAAAACCTCCCCTCAACCGCAAGTATTTTCCCATCCGGCGAAAGCCTGCAGTCCATTGCATGCTGCTCTATGTCCGCAGTTCCGTATTTTATTAATTTGCCTGCGGGTGTTAACCTATCTCCGGTCGGTGCAAAATATTCATTTTGAACATTTTTTGATTGTCTGTCCAAATTCATATTGTTTGCACATCCGCTCATCATTATCAAACCAATTGATAACATCAAACCGTATTTTCTAATTTTCATTCCCTCTCCTTAAAAGTTTTTCAAAAGAAAGTATAGGAAATTAAAATAACATTAAAATAACAATTAAAGATATCTTTTTTTCTTTTGCGGCTTAATGGTAGAAATATCAACCAATACAAAACTGTCAATACAATTGTTAAAATCCTCATCCACATTGTAATCTATAAAGCTGGCTCCTTCTCTTTCGCATAAATCAGTATATTGCTTATATAAAGTAGGAATAGAAGTATTATAGTAATTTAGATAGCTTCTTAAAATATTAAAATCTTCTTTTAAACCGCCTTTAAAAACAGAATTAAATTCTTCCAATGAATTTTTTGAAACAATAAAAGGATTTTTTGCTTTTACTAAATGTTTGTTTTTTCCATAATATTTATCAAAATAATAAATTATCATCTCCTGGGCAAAAAGAGGAATTTCAGTGCTTAAACTCACAGGCCCGAAAAGATATCTAATATTATTTTTACTTTTAATATAAGCACCTATTCCCTGCCAAAGTAAATCAAGCGCCCTGCTGCCCCAGTATTTTGGTACTACAAAACTTCTTCCAAGTTCTATTGCATTCGGTAAAATTTTTATAAACTCATCACCGAATTCATACAAAGTATTGGTATAAAACCCTTTTTCTTTAAATTTTTTATATATAAACTCTCCATTTCCTATTCTGTAAGAGCCCACTATTTCAAGTTCATCTTCATTCCATAAAATTATATGGTCATAATAATAATCATACTTGTCTTTATCTTTTCTTTTACCTGTCCCCTCGCCCACTTTTCTGAATGTATATTCCCTTAGCCTTGCAATCTCTTTTAAAATAACACTGTCTGGAGAATATTTATACAGATATATAATTTTTCCATCGGTTGTTTTTCCTAAAACTTCGCAGCGCTTTAATTCATCTTTAAGCTCTTTTTTATCAACAGGATGAATAATCGGTTTTTGAGTTTGGTAAACTTCCTTTTTATTTTTTCCAATTTTATAAAGATGTTTTTTAAAAAGTTTTACCTGATATTGTTCATCAATTTTATTATCAAAACTATCAAACGGGATTAATTCTCCAATTTTAAATTCAAGATGCGAATTTTTTTTCTTAAACATTTCATTAAATAAAAGAAGAGAAGATAAATTTTTATTAATCAAAGACATACTGTAAAATATTTTGGAATTTTTAGCTTTTATAAAAACAGGTAAAATCGGGGCTTTATTATGTTTTGCAAAATGTAAAAATCCTTTATGCCATTTGCCGTCCCTTATTCCTGTGGGAGTCGGCCTTGAAACTTCACCCGAAGGAAAAATTATTACAGCTTCCTCATTATGAAGGGACTTATTAATGTTTGATAACGAAGCTTTTGTAATTTTATTGTCAAAATTATCAACCCCTATTAGAATAGATTTTAACTGTTCAAGTAACAACAAATTATTTGCCATAACCTTTATATCTTTTCTGACCTTCTTTACCAAATCAATAAGACAAAATGTATCTAAAATACCCGTCGGATGATTCGCGATAATTATAATCCTGCCGTTTACGGGAATATTCTCTATCTCAGATACTGTATATTTATAAGAGAAATTTAACTTCTCAAGCGCTTCCTCAATGAAAGTAAAAGGCTCTTTTTGGGGAAATTCTTTTAAAAATTCGTCAATTTCATTTTTATGGACAATTTTGTTTATTGTTTTAATTACACCTTTAGAGACAGGTTTTGGAAGCTTTTTTAACTGAGGATATTTTTTAAGACTGTTTTATTAATATTTAACATAAAACCTCCATTTTTTCATTATTTTAAAATGTTAAAATAACATTCAAATAACAAAAAGGAAAAAAGTGTATTTAGTTACTCAGGAAAGATTAGGTAAAATGAAACAAATTTTAAACACAAGACAGCGGGATTTAAGGGTTTTTATGGATTATGTCTATTCCGCCCACAATCTCTCGGCAATTGTCAGGACCTGCGATGCCGTAAATATAGGAAAACTTTATTACAGGCACCAGAAAAAAGTAAAATTAAACAATGATATAACTATGGGTGCCCATAACTGGATATTTAATGAATATATTAACGATATAGAAAAATTTTATCAGGATATTAAAAAAGAAGGCTATCAGGTGGTAGTTACCATGCTTGATGAAACTTCTGTTGATTTTAGAGAAGTTGATTATACAAAACCTACTTTAATAGTTCTTGGCAACGAAGTTGATGGTGTAAGTGATATTTCAATTAAATATGCAGATAAAAAAGTGATTATTCCAATGTATGGAATGAGTCAGAGTCTTAATGTATCTGTGGCAAATGCAGTAATGCTGTATGAAGCCCAGCGTCAGAGACAGGCAAAAGGAATGTATAACAAACCTCAGCTGCCACCTAAACTTATTCAAAAAACCCTTAAAAAATGGGCTTATGATGATATTATTGAAAAAGAACTAAGGAGGGTGAGACATAAAAAATCTAAAATTCAATAATTCTACCGACTCCGCCCGGTATAAAATTTTCCCCATAAGTTTCTTTAAACATCCCTATTGCCAAATCACCGCTGCAATGAGTTGGTGTTACATATTCAACCCCTAAATTTTTAAGTTCATTTATAACTTCAGCAATTTCTTCTTCACTGCTTCTCATTAAATGAAATCCTCCAAGTGCATAAAGCACCGGTTTATTTAGCATCTCAATTGCTCTTTTTACAATATTTACAATCCCCGGATGCGCACAGCCTGTAACAACTATTGAAAACTCTCCTTCATCAATTACAAGGCTTTGTTCACCAATTGGATGCATAACTCCGGTTGAATAAAAATTATCAAAAAGTTTAGTGGGATATTCATTAATAACTTTTACTTTTTTGCTTAATTTTTTTAAATCCCTTATATATAATGCTGATAATGAATCCGGTAAAAACATTGTTAAATTTCTGTTTATATCAACCACAGAATCAATTCCTCCTATGTGGTCCCAGTGAGGATGTGAAATAAAAAGATATTCAAGTTTTTTTATATCAAATCCCATTTTTGAAATATTCCTGATTAGCGCCCTTCCGTTAGAACCTGTATCAAACAAAAAATTATCATTTATAATACATCCAAATCCCCAAAAACTCTCTAATTTTTCATTTGCCCTGTAATTATCAAAAACTATACTGAATCTCATTTTCTTCCCCTTATAACCTTAAATGCCCCGCCGTTGCAACTTTTTATTTCAAAACTTAAATTATCTAAACCCTCTCCGTATAAATTTTCCACACATTCAAATTCACTAAATCCGGCTTTTTGAAGTAAATCAATTATATCATCTTTTGTAAAAAAGATAGCTTCTTTATAAAATTTAGACTTAAATTTATTTTTTTCATAAAACATGCCAAGAGGAGAGTTTAAATCTACAAAAGCTACAATTACAAACCCGCCTTGTTTCAATGCTTTATATGTGTTTTGAAGCGTTTTAAGTGGGTCTTTTACAAAACAGATTGTTGTTACAATCAAAGCAAAATCAAACTCTTCCTCGAAATCCATCTCCTCAGCTGTAATATTAATTACTTCAATGTCTCTTTTTTTGGCGATTTCGCTCATTTCTTTGCTTGGTTCAATCCCAACTTTAATGCCAAGAGGTGCTGCAAACCTGCCGGTTCCCACCCCTATTTCAATACCTTTTCCCTCAGGCAATAATTCTTTAATTGTTTTTAACTCCTCTTCATAAATTTTTGTATGTTTTTCAAACCATTCTTCGTAATCTTTTACTAAATTATCAAAAAGCATTTGTTATTCCTTCACCATAGAATTAAAGCATTCCTGCAATTCTTTTATAACTTCCATATTTGGTTCTAAAAAAATTCTGTTACCTATTTTTTTCATTTTTATTAAATTGGCTTCTTTTAATTCTTTTATATGTCTTGAAATAGTGGGCAGTGAATATTCAAACTGTTCGGCAATAACCCCTACACACAAAGCCTGGGAAATAATATCATCTTTTCTGGCTTTTTTGTTAATTCCACAAACATAAGGTTTTCTTAAAATATTTAAAAAAATTTCAAGCCTCGTCTTATGGCCCAGGGCTTTAAAAGCCTTGACTTTTTCTTCAAGCGTCAACATAAAAATCCTTGATTTTTTTTATAAAAGATTATACCATACGCTTTAATATTTAGCAAAAAAGCTAAATAGCTAAATTAGTAAAAAGGAGCGGATATGAATCAAAAAATTTTATTTATTTTCAACCACGAACCATATGACGGCAGTGATATTGCATGGAACGGGTTAAGACTTGCCAAAACATTGTTTGAAAACGGAAATGATGTCAGAATTTTTTTAATGAATGATTCTGTGGATATGGCAAGGGAATGTTACAAAAAACCTGAAACCTATGATACGGATTTAGTTGCAATGCTTAAAGAGATGTATCAAAACGGAATAAAACTAAAAGTTTGCGGAACATGTCAGGCAAGATGCGGAATTTATAAAAACCAGCCATATTTTGAAGATACCATAAAAGCTACGATGCAAGACTTGGCAAAATGGGTGGAAGAATGCGACAAAGTAATAACTTTTTAATTTCTTCTTCTGCCAATTTTAACCCAAAAGGGAATGTAACCCTACAAAAAGCAAAAACAAAATAAATAAAATTCTAAGCCAGAGTTTTGGCATTTTATGAGACATCCATGCCCCTATATAAGTGGAAGCCATAGAAATTGGGGCCACAAATAAAACAGCCGGAAAATATACATATCCAAGCGTCCATTGAAAATGGACTTTATTAAAACCCAGAAAAATATACATTAACATTCCGATTATTCCAAGCGGCAGTATCAATGCCGATGTAGTGGCTGTCGCTTTTTTAATGTCAATTCCGTATTTTAACAAAACAGGTGTTATAAAAGCTCCTCCTCCTATTCCGAACATTCCGGATTTTAATCCCATGACAATTCCTATAACCATTTTTACAACAAAAGGAATTTCTTTTTTTTCAAATTCTTTTTTTAATTTATATTTTTTAAATGTATTTATAATCATATTGATACATAAAATTAATATAACCAGTCCGAAAAATTTTTCAAGCAGTTTTGAAGGAAGATAGGTTGCTATAAGAGCCCCTATAATATTAAAAGGCACAATATATAAAATTAATGTTTTAAAAAGTTTCCAATCAATTCTTTTTTGTTTTTGATAAGAAATAATATTTCCTACAACAGTTAAAGAAACAATTGCCAAAGAAGTGCCTGAGACAAAATGCATATACTCATTATGAAACAGTCCAAAATGTTTAAAAATCAGCAAAAGCCCGGGTACGATTACCAAACCCCCGCCGATTCCCAATATGCCCGCAAGTATACCTGTGATAATACCTAATATTATATAATATAAAATCATAAAAAGCCTTATTTACAAATTAGGTTATTATACTAAAAATTTCTAAATTCTACAGGAATGGAGGAAATTATTTGCGAACGGTCAAGTTTTCTTTTTTGAGGTCCGATATTTCCAAGAGTTTCTTTTTCACTTTCAAAAAAATTCTGAAGATAATACGTTTTTTTATATCCCAAATCATACAAAACATCAATAATTTTGTTTATATCTTTTTCATTCAGTAAATCAGTATGCACGGTAGTTCTTACTTCAAAGTCAATATTGCTTTTTATTAACATTTCAAGTGTTTTTTCAAATTTATCATAATATCTGTTTTTGGTAATCTGTTCAAATTTTTCAGGAGGGGCTTTAAAATCAAGTGCTATGTAATCCACTAAATTATTTTCAACCATTTCTTTAATTATTTCTGTATTAATACCGTTTGTATCGAGTTTGATTTCAAAGCCCATATCTTTTATTTTTTTAGCAAAATTTATTAAATTTGGATAAAGCGTGGGGCATCCCCCGGTAAATGTCACTCCGTCAAGCAACCCTGTTCTTGTTTTTAAAAATCCGATTATTTCATCTTCTTCAATTCTCTTTTTACCGAACACAACATCTTTATTGTAACAATAAGGGCATCTCATATTACATCCGCTAAACCACAATATGGCACAAAGCCTTCCGGGAAAATCAAGGGATGAAAATTTTTGAATGGAATAAATTCCGTTCATTAACTTTCTTTAAAATATTTTCTTTCTCTGTGCTCCGCCTTTTTACCTATATTGAAACTCTCAACAGGTCTGTGATATCCCATAACCCTTGTATAAACCATACATTTTTGTCTTTTTTCTTTTAATTTTTCCAAAATTTCTTCTTTAGATAATTCTTTTACTTTCATATTCTCTCCTTTTTTAGATTAGTCATCGATTTTATATTTTCCTTCTTCAATTTCCCTTAAAAGCTCTTCATCACAATAAGGACAGTATTCATGTTCACCCGCTATATATCCGTGTTTTGGACATACACTAAACACAGGCGTTATTGAAATATAAGGCATTCTAAAATTAGAAATTGCCTTTCTAACCAGCTTTTTAGCAGCTTCGGGTGAGCTTAATTTTTCACTCATATATAAATGCAATACCGTTCCCCCCGTATACAAAGTTTGCAAATCATCCTGCAGACTTAGGGCTTCAAAAGGATCGTCTGTATAATTTGCAGGAAGCTGGGATGAATTCGTATAATAAGGCGCATCTTCATACCCCGCCTGAATAATATTTGGAAATCTTTTTTTATCTTCTTTTGCAAACCTGTATGTTGTCCCCTCTGCCGGAGTCGCTTCAAGGTTATATAAATTTCCTGTAATTTCCTGATATTTTATAAGCTTATTTCTCATAAATTCAAGCACTTCTTTTGCAAATTCCACTCCCCAAACAGTTGCTATATTTTCCCTATCACTTGTAAAATTTCTTATCATTTCATTTATACCGTTTACGCCGATTGTGGAAAAATGGTTGTTAAATCCCGGCAAATATCTTTTTGTATAAGGATAAAGCCCCCTGTCATACATTTCCTCTACAAATTTTCTTTTCTTTTCCAAGGTTGATTTAGCCAAATCCATTAAATATTCCAATCTTTCAAGTAACGCTTCCTTATCGCCTTTAAACAGATACCCAAGTCTTGCCATATTGATAGTTACAACACCTATACTTCCTGTCATTTCGGCACTTCCGAAAAGCCCGCCGCCTCTTCTTTTAAGTTCTCTCAAATCGAGCTGAAGCCTGCAGCACATACTTCTGACCGCTCCGGGCTCATAAGCATTTGGATTTCTCACCCTGTTTCCGTTTTCATCTGTAATATACTGACTACCTATAAAATTTTGAAAATAACTACTTCCTATTTTTGCGGTGTTTTCCCAAAGAGCCTTAGCAGCAGGTGAATCCCAGTCAAAATCTTCGGTAATGTTTACCGTAGGGATAGGAAAAGTAAAAGGCTGGCCTATTGCATCACCTTCTGTCATTACCTCATAATAAGCTTTTATAATTTCCTGCATTTCGGGCTCGAAATCTTTATATGTGGCATCTGTCAGTTTTTTGATATTGGGGTTCCTTTTTTGTAATTTTTTCAATAATTCTTCATCTTCCATACCTTCAAGCAAATGTTTATTGTTTCTTGTCGGTATCTGGTCTTTCAAATCATCCGGAACCGTAAAATCTATGGTAATGTTTGTAAAAGGACTCTGTCCCCACCTTGCAGGAACATTAAGATTATATACAAAACTCTCAACCGCCTCTTTAATTTCATTAAATTTCAGTTTATCTTTAAACACATAAGGGGCCAGATATGTATCAAAACTGCTGAATGCCTGAGCTCCGGCCCATTCACTCTGAAGTATTCCAAGAAAATTCGCCATCTGTCCAAGAGCACTTCTGAAATGAGAGGGCGCCTTGCTTTCCACCCTTCCCCTTACTCCGTTAAACCCTTCATTTAAAAGATTCCTTAAACTCCAACCCGCACAGTATCCGCTCAGACAGTCCAAATCATGTATATGATAATCCCCGTCTCTGTGGGCCCTTCCCTCTTCGGGAGAATATACCTTATCAAGCCAGAAATTAGCAATAACTTTTCCTGCGGTATTATTAATAAGTCCTGCATGTGAATAACCCGTATTGGAATTGGCGTTTATTCTCCAGTCCTGTTTATTAATATACTCTTCGATTGTTGTATTGCAGTTTATATATGTAGCATCTTTATTTAATAAATTTTCTCTTTGAAGTTTATGCAAATGCCGATAAAGCATAAAATTTTTCATTACATCAAAATATCCGTGTTTATAAAGAGATTTTTCTATTAAATCCTGAATATATTCGACTTCAGGTGTCTCTATTTCTTTAATCTGTTCAATTACTTCATTAAACACATGAGGGTCATATTTAACATTTGTGGCATCAAAAGCCTTAATTATCGCTTCTTCAATTTTATAAGGGAAATAGTTTTGATAACTTCCGTCTCTTTTTATTACTCTTTTCATTTTTCAGCCCTTGGAGTTTTTAAAATTATACATCTATAAACTTAATAAAAGCTTAAAAAAGCCCGGGATTACCGGACTCTTTTTGTCCTAAACAATCATTCATTCCCTATATTGGGGCTTAAGAAACCACTTTATATTTAAAAATTTTTCCTGCAAACATCGGTTTAATTTCACCCACAATATATGGGGCTGTCCATTCCTCTTTTATTAATTTTACTTTTTTCTCCGGCACATCAATATTGAAATTTTCTCTTGCATTGTTGCTTACAAATTTTTGAAGTGTTTCTATATCTTCTTCAAAAAATTCGGCAAGTGCCGGAAGTATTATAGGGGCGCTGAAAATTCCCGCTGCACCTTTTAATTTGTTTTTTATCGGATGAGGGGCCGAATCGCTTCCAAACATAACTTTTTTATGACCGGATTTTACAAATTTTTGGATTGCATTCCTGTCTTTTGGAGTTTTGACAACAGGCTTGCAAAAATAATGGGGATTTAGCATTCCACCTGCAACCTCATCAAGCGTTAAAAGAAGATGATGAAGCGTGATGGTCGCATACAAATTCTCATATTTATCAAGCAAATCCAATGTTTGGGCAGTTCCGACATGCTCCATTATAATTTTTAATTTTGGAAAATCACGGGCCAGTTTTTCATAAACTGGAATAAATTCTCTTTCCCTCTCCATTACAAATCCGTGGGTTTCACCATGAATACTGAGAGGAATTCCAAGTTCCTGCATCATTTCAAGTACCGGATAAACCGTTTCAATTCCCCTGACACCGCCTTCACTGTTAGTTGTAATTCCGGCGGGATAAAGTTTTACAGCAAAAATAAACTCTTTTAATTCTTTTAATTCTTTTTCTGAATATTCTCTCATAAAAACATTCATTAAAGGAGTAAAATCTTTGGAACTGCTTAAAATTTTCTCTTTATATGAAAGAAGTCTTTCCTTATTATCAACGGGCGGTACTAAATTCGGCATAACAACTGCCGCTGCAAACTGACTTTCAGTGTAAGGTAAAACATCTTTTAATATTTTGCCCTCTCTTAAATGCAAATGCATATCAATCGGAGTATTTAAAATCATTATTATCCTTTATTTTACAATTTCAATTTCTATATTATAAAATTTTTCTAAATTTTTAAAATCAAAATCAAATGTAATAATCTTTTTACAAAACTTATTTGCCGTTTCTAAATGAATAAAATCATTAATATTTCTACATTTATTTAATTTTATACATTTTTGATAAGCATTTAAAACATCATGTTTATTAAAAGTAAATTGACAAAATTTAGAATAAAAATCAATATGTTCCCTACATTCATTAATAATTTTTAGTTTTGATAAAGTAAAAATATATTCACTTATTACAAGAGAAGAAATTACAAACTCATCGTGTTCTAAGGCATCTTTTATCAATTTTTCAGCCAATAAATATTTTTCTTCATCTTGATTTAGCGTATTATAAATTAAAACATTAGTATCAAAATAAATCATTATTTACCTCATTTTCCATACCTTTATAATATGAAACTTTGGGTTTAACTCTTTTTTTAGTAATTTGTTTAAATTCTTCTAAATCATTTTTATTTTCATTCTTTGGAAAAATTAAAATTTCAATTTCTTTTCCAATATATTCTTTTGGTATATGAATAATTAATTTTTCTTTATCTGGCTTTACAATTTCTCTAATCATTATATACCTTTACAAAACAAATTTTATATCTTTATGTTTATTGAGACGCTTAAAAAATTCATTTCTTTCTTCCTCACATGTAACATAAACCTCAAATTTTTGTGAGTGGTATTTTCCGTGCGATTTTGAATCTTTAATTTCACATTCCTGGTTGTTTATACACTCTTTTACGGCTTTTTTCATTTTTTCTTTATCTTCTCCAATAATAGTATATCCCCATATTCTCGGATATTCTATCTTTTTTTCCATATTACTCCTTTAATTTTATATTAATTTATTATATAATTATATCATAAAGGGGAGAGATGCCTGTAATAATCTTGTTTATATTACTTTCAATTCTTAGCGCCGAAAATATTACACTGGATTTAAAATGGAAAAACGCTTTTCAGTTTGCCGGTTTTTATATGGCCAAAGAAAAAGGATTTTACAAAAAATATGATTTAAATGTAACTTTTAAAGAACTTAGTGATAATAATCCTATAAGCGATGTTTTAAATAACAAAGCTCAGTTTGGAATTGCAAATTCCTCTTTAATTTATTATAAACTAAAAGGAAAACATGTAGTTGCCCTTATGCCTGTTTTTGAGAATACCCCTATTGCAATTGTTTCAACCGACCCTAAAGTAAAAACACTTAAAGATTTAAAAAGAAAAATAATACATACCCCTAAAATGGCATTTTATAACATCGCTATCATCGGAATGTTAAAAAAAGCCGGTATAGACTTTAAAAAAATTAAAATTACCAATAAGATTTTTAGCGAAACAGATTTAAAAAAAAAGGGTGTTTATATTATTTACATAACCGACCAATTATATTGGCTTGAAAAAACAAAATTCCATACAAACTCTTTTCGCCTTTAAATGAAGGCATCGATGCTTATGGTGATGTATTGTTTACATCCGAAAGTTATTTAAAAAATAATCCCAAAACAGTTAAAAATTTTGTAAAAGCCACCAAAAAAGGGTGGGAGTATACAAAAACCCATATAGATGAAACTGTAAAAACAATTCTCAGAAAATACAATACACAGCATTTCACTTATAAAAAATTAAAAAATGAAGCATATAAAACTATCCCGTTTTTATCGGAAAATTATCTTTTTAACAGAGACAAAATAAATCAGCTTAAACTATTATACCAGTTAATTTTTAATATAAAAAACGATTTTGATTTTTTTGATTTTGTATATTCCCCTTATATCACAGAGAAAACAGAAAAAACCTTTATAGAAAACAACCTCATTCATTGTATATCCACTTCAACCTGGCCGCCTTTTAATTTTTTACAAAATAATGAATTAACGGGAATATCTATAGATTTTTGGAAAAATATCAGTAATAAAATCTATCTAAAAAAATTTTGTGAAATTGCACCTGATTTTACGACTGAATTAAATAAAGTAAAAAACAAAGAAGCAGATGTTATTCCAAATACAACCGATACCCCGGAAAGAAAAAAATACGCTATTTTTACAAAGGCATATGTAAGTTATCCCATTGTGATAGCTACAAAAAACAATGTAAATGTTATTTTAAATATGGAAGATTTATATAACAAAAAAATTGCCGTAGGAAAAAATTATACGGCATATGAATTAATTAAAAAATATTATCCAAAAATCAAAATTGTTCCTGTAAAAGATTCCGAAGAAGGTTTAAAACTTTTGGAAAAAGGGGAAATTTTCGGAGTTATTGATATTTTCCCCACACTGGCATATTATATATCCAAACATAAATATTTAAATATTTCTATAAAAGGAATAACACCTTTTTCTTTCCCTCTGAAATTTATGATAAGAAATGATTACAACACATTAAAAAATATTTTAAATAAAGTTATAAACGATATTCCAGCAAAAGAAAAAGTAAATATATTAAATAAATATGTTTCGGTAAACATTTATGAAGGAATACCATACGAAAAAGTAAAAAAAAGATATTTAATAGGTGCTGTTATAATAGCAAGCTTATCGTTAATACTGGTTTTATTGGTAATTTTGTTTTTTAAAATAAAAAAAATAAAAAACAAATTGGAAATAATTGCAACTCATGACAAACTTATTACAGAAATTTATAACAGACTGGAAATGAACAAAAGATTAATTGAGGAAATTGAAAGAGCAAAAAGATATAAAACACCGTTATCTATCATTTATTTTGATATAGACTATTTCAAAAAAATTAATGACACTTATGGACATGAAAAAGGTGATTTTGTTTTAAAAGAAATTTCTAAACTTATAAAAGAAAATATTAGAAAAACAGATATATTTGGAAGGTGGGGAGGTGAAGAGTTTTTAATCATATTACCTTCCACCAAAGCAAAAGAAGCGGTTAAAATTTCTGAAAAATTAAGAAAAATTATACAAGAGCATAATTTTGACGGTTTAAATGTTACCATATCTTTCGGTATAGCTGAATTAAAAGAAAATGACGATAATATTTCAATAGTAAACAGAGCCGACAGAGCTCTTTATAAGGCAAAAGAAAAAGGAAGAAACATAGTTGTTTACATAAAATAGACAACAGGCACTATTGTAGGGTATTTTTTGGTTTTTCTGAAAACATGTTTTCTTATCACATTTCTGAGTTCATTTTCAAAAATTCTGTTTTTTTCATATACATAATCTTTCGCATGATCAATATAATTTACCAAAATATCTTCCATTTCTTTGGCAAATGCTTTATCCTGTCTGTCCGCGATAATTCCGTATGTTGTAACTCTCGGCCTTCCTATAAGTTTTTTATTTTGCCTATCTATTTGGGCAACAACCATAATAATCCCCTCATTTGCTAATTTTTGCCTGTCCAAAACAATATCTGTTTCAATCTGTTCGTTTATCTGGTTGTCAATATATATTTTTCCTGTTTTTACAGATTTTACCTTTCTGACCCTTTTTGGAGTTATTTCCCATTGTTCGCCGTCTTCCATTATAAAGATATTATTTTCATCCAATCCTGTTGTAAGAGCAGTTTCCCTGTGTTTCATCCTGTGGTTGTATTCTCCGTGAACCGGAAAAAAATATTTGGGCTTAACAAGCCTTATCATCAATTTTTGCTCTTCCTGAGAAGCATGTCCGCTTACATGTATTTCACTGAATTGTTGATAAGCGACTTTTGCGCCTTTTTTCATTAAAAAGTTTATCAGTTGGGAAACACTTGGCTCATTACCGGGTATGGCCCTTGCACTTAGCACAATCTGATCACCTTCTTTTATTTTAACGTGTCTGTGCTCGTCTATAGCCATTCTGTATAATGCACTCATGCTTTCCCCCTGGCTTCCAGTTGTTACAATCAATATTTCATTGTCCTGATATTTCCCTATTTCATAAGGGTCTATAAATATATCCCTTGGAAGTTTGATATAACCTAAATCCATTGCTACGTTTAAGTTCTGTTCCATACTTCTTCCGATAATACAAACTTTTCTTCCGTGTTTTATACCCCTTTCAATTGCCTGATAAACCCTGTGTATGTTGGAAGAAAATGTTGACATTATAACCCTGCCTTTGCTTTTCAAAAACAGATCGTCAAATGTGTTTCCAACTATGCTTTCACTCGGGGTAACACCCGGTTTATATGAATTTGTAGAATCGCTGAAAAGTGCAAGCACCCCTTTTTCACCGTAATATGCAATCCTGTTTAAATCAGGGGCGTATCCGTCAATCGGTGTATGGTCGATTTTAAAATCCCCGGTATGTATTACTGTCCCCGCCGGGGTCTGTATGGCAAGCGAAGATGAATCAATAATAGAATGTGTCATATGAATCCACTCTACTTTAAAATCCCCTATTTGAATAGGATGCCTTTTTTTTACGCTTCTGAAATAACTTTTGTATTGCAGAATTTTATGTTCTTTAAATTTGTTTTCTATCATGGCAAGAGGCAAACTTGTTCCATAAATTGGAAACTGCATTTCTTTAAAAAGATATGGCACGGCCCCTATATGGTCTTCGTGACCGTGTGTTATTATAAGCCCTTTTATTTTATGCCTAATTTCCCTTAAATATGTAAAATCTGGAATTAAAATATCAACTCCGTGCATATCCTCGCTCGGAAAACTCATCCCGCAGTCAATTATAATTGCACTGTGTTCTGTTTCAAGTACTGCACAGTTTCCCCCTATTTCATCAAGTCCGCCAAGCGGGGTAAACTTAATCCATCTTTTTGTATTTTCATTTATTTTATTAAATGTATTAAGCCTTGATTGGTGAATTTTTTCATTTTCATTAAAAGCTTTGTTCAAATCTTTAAACCATACAAAATTTTTTGGATCTGCTTTTTTTTGTGCAGATTTTAAATTTTGTTTTTGATTGCTGTTTTTATTATTCTGTTTACTGAGATTTTGGTTTTTGTTTTCTTCCATTCTTACTCCTTTCCTTTAGCGCGGAAAAGAGCCGGAAAAAAGTTAAGCCGTCTACCTGGTGAGGTCTTAATTTCGGATCAAGTTCAAAATCTTTCAAATTCAGCCCTGTTGCAGATAAATTCTTACTGAGTGTTTTTCTGGGATTACTAAATGCAATTTTTAAAAATTTAGCAAACTCTTCATCATAGTTTTTTTTAAATTTTTCAAATAAAATTACACTGCTTGTCACCTTCGGAGCAGGAACAAACGCCCCGGGAGGTATATCAAACAATTTTTTTACTTTTGCAACACTGCTTGCCAAAACAGCCAAAGAAGAATAATTTCTATTGCCTGTTTTCGCACTGAATTTATCTGCCACTTCCTTTTGAATTAAAACCAAAATATTTTTTGCGTTTTTATCTTTAAGGGCTTTTAAAATTATATTTGTTGCTATATAATATGGTAAATTTGCAATCAAATCATAATTTTCTTCAGCTAAAAAACCCTTTTTCCAAAATTCAAGAACATCACCACAAATTAGATTTAAGTTCGGAAATTTATCTTTTAAAATTTCACACAAATCTTTATCAATTTCTATTGCTGTCACTCTTCTTTTTTCCAGCAACTTTTCCGTTAAATCGCCTAAGCCAGGCCCAATCTCTATAATTAAATTTTGAGTATTGGGCATCGCTTCGACGATTTTTTCCAAATAATATTTATCTTTTAAAAAATTTTGACCAAATTTTTTCTTTGCTCTGATTATAACATATCCTTTTTATAATGTAAAGTATGTTAAAATTATAACAAAAAAGGTTTTTTATGGAATATTTTGCAAAAAGAATAATTCCCTGTCTTGATGTTAAAGAAGGAAGGGTTGTAAAAGGGGTAAATTTTGTAGGCTTGCGCGATGCCGGTGACCCTGTTGAAGCTGCAATAAGATATAATGATGAAGGAGCGGATGAACTGACTTTTCTTGATATTAACGCAAGCCATGAAAAAAGAAAACCTATAATTGATATTATCAAAAACGTGGCAAAAGAAGTTTTTATTCCTTTAACCGTGGGAGGGGGTATAAGCGAACTTGATGATATTTATAATTTATTAAACGTGGGATGCGATAAGGTTTCAGTAAATTCAGCCGCTGTAAAAAATCCGGATTTTATAAATGAAGGGGCAAAAAGATTCGGAAGCCAGTGTATAGTAGTTGCAATTGATGTAAAAAAAGTAGCGCCTCAAAAATGGAATGTTTTTATAAAAGGAGGCCGCGAAGACACAGGACTTGATGCTATTAACTGGGCAAAGGAGGTAGTAGACAGAGGTGCGGGGGAAATACTTTTAACATCAATGGATACAGACGGGACAAAAGCAGGATTTGATATTCAAATAACGGAAATTATTTCAAAAATGCTCAACGTACCTGTTATTGCCAGCGGAGGGGCAGGAAAAATGGAGCATTTCAAAGAAGTTTTTGAACACTCGGCAGATGCTGCATTAGCAGCAAGTATTTTTCATTTTAGAGAAATAGAGATAATGGACCTTAAAAAATATTTACAGCAAAACAATATAAGCGTGAGAATTTAAATGGAGAATGAAAAATGAAAAATGAGCTTTGCTCATCTGGCCGCTTAAAAAGCGGCTATAATGGAAAATGGAAAATAATTTTATTGTTACCTTTAATTTTAAATGCTTTTAATGTTAAATTTATAAAAATAGAAAAAAAATTTATTATTCCAAATGAAGATGCAGTTTTAATTCAGACAAAAGAAAATTTAATATTTCCTTTTAAATTTTACAGAACAAAAAACGGTTATATTATAAAAGATACCAGAGAAATTGAAAATTACCTGAATAATAAATTTTACGCCCCGAAAGACGCAAAATTTAAATACATTAAAATTGCTGTTGTTGATATGGACCAATTTCAGTATCAAATTATTAAAAAACTATCAAACATTTATAAATCATGTAAAATAAAAAATATTATTTTTTTAAATCCGGACGAGGAAAAAATTGTTTTAAAACCGACAGAAATAAAATTAAGATATAAAATTACATTGGATTGTAAATAAATGTTTCACGTGAAACTATTTATAATAAATGGAGAATAACAATGAAAAATAAAAAATCGGTAATTATTTCAGCCGGAAATCAAGAATTTTTTAATTTTGCTTATCCTATTGGTATAGGACTGATAGAAAGTGCTGTAAATTTGACAAGATTATGTCTTTTTGACAAACCTGATATTATAATATTCATAGGCAGTGCCGGAAGTTATGGAAAAATAAAACCTTTTGAAATAATAAAAACAAAAACCGCTTCAAATATAGAACACTGTTTTTTAAATCAAAAATGTTACACACCGATTGAAAATGTAATTTCTCTTTCTGTTTCACGTGAAACAATTATAAATTCATCAAATTATATAACAACAAGTAAAAAAATTTCAAAAAAATATCTTTCATTGAATATTGATGCTGAAAATATGGAATTTTTTTCCGTACTTAGAGTGGCAAAAGAATTTAATATTCCCGCAATTGGCATTTTTGTAATTACAAATTACTGCTTTAAAAATGCACATAAAGAATACAGCCAAAATATAAAAAAAGCAAAAGAAAAATTAATTAAATATCTAACTGATGAAAAAATAATAAAGGAAATTAATGCTTAAAAAACAGTTTATGGATTATTTACCTGAAGAACTGCTCGAAATGGGAATTGAGCCAAAATTCAGAATAAAACAATTATACCAGTGGATATACAGAAAATATACAGATGAATTTGAAAAAATGCAAAATATTCCAAAACTTTTAAGAGAAAAACTTTCAAAAGAATTTATGATAAATCCGTTTGAACTTATAAACCATGAAATTTCAAGTGATGAGACAGAAAAATTTTTATTTAAGTTAATTGACGGAAGAACGGTGGAAACAGTTCTAATTAAAATGAAAGAGAACAAATATACAGTATGTGTTTCAACTCAGGTGGGATGCAAAGTAGGCTGTGCTTTTTGTTTGACTGCAAAAGGGGGATTTGTCAGAAATTTAAGTGCAGGGGAAATTGTCGGACAAGTCTGGTGGATGAAAAAATTTAAAAATTTTGATGAAAACAAAGCACTAAATGTTGTTTATATGGGTATGGGCGAACCTCTTGATAATTATAATAATTTAATAAAAGCAATTAAAATTATTTCACATCCGGACGGGATGAATATTTCAACAAGAAGACAAACTGTCTCAACTTCCGGTATTGCACCAAAAATAAAAAAATTGGGGGAAGAAAATTTAGGGGTTAATTTGGCAATTTCCCTTCATGCTGTTGATGACGAAACAAGAGAAAAACTAATTCCTATGAATAAAGCATATAACATCAAAAGTGTTATAGACGCCATTAAAAAATTTCCTGTCGATAAAAGAAAAAAAGTTATGTTTGAATATTTAGTTATTAAAAATGTAAATGATGACATCAATGCCGCTAAAAAATTGGTAAAATTATTAAACGGAATTCCAAGTAAGGTTAATTTGATTTATTTTAACCCCTATCCAGGAACAGATTTTAAAAGGCCTGACGAAGAGAGTATGAAAAAATTTCAAGATTATCTGATAAATAAAGGAATTATGTGCACTATAAGAAAAAGTAAAGGAATGGATATTTCAGCTGCCTGCGGTCAACTGAGAGAAAAAAAATTAAAGGAAAAAAATGGCTGAGCTTAAATATTTAGCAGATGGAATCAGACTTCATTTAAAAGAATTTTATTATAAATTAACACATGATAATCTTAATGAGTATTATTATTTTCATTTTGATTCAATTGAATCAGGGTTAAAAGCTGAAAAAATTTTACAAAAAGAAAATATAAAATCAATTCCTGTCCCAAATGATATTTTTAAAGATTGCGGGGTGGCAATTCTAACAAAAGAAAAAGAAAAAATAAAAAATATTTTAAAAAACAGAGATATAAATTATGAAATTTATAAATATGAGAATAAAAAGCCTGTAAAAATAGAAGGAAATATAGAAGCTAAAAGCTGCAGGGTTAGTTAAATATTTCTATATCCGCCCTGTTTTTAAGCCTGTCAAAATATGTTTTTAAGATAACTTCCTGTTTTTGCTGGGCCAATTTTGAATAAATTAAATTTTTTACTTTTTCCAAAGGCATTGTTTTTTCACCTTCTTTTTTCACAACATAAAACATTGAGTAATTTGCCCCGTCGTTAAAAATCGGGGAATATCCGCCTTCTTTTATATCTTTTAAAATAAAAATAAGCGATAAAGGCATATTATCAGAATTTAAAACCAAATTTTTGGTACTTATCAAGGGATTGTTTATTAACGGATTTTCTTTTATCTTTTTTAAAAGTTCAGGATTATTGGCGGAATATTTTATAACCTGAATGGAATCAAAAATAGTAAAATCTTTTTTATGATTTTTATAATAATCCGTTATTTCGCTTGGTGCGATTCTAAGTTTGGTCTGAATAATCTGCTCAAACAATTTTCTTTTCAAAAGATTGTTTTTTATCTGTTTTCTTAATTTATTTAGTTCACCTTTTTGGGTCAATATATTTTTAAACTGAAACAAATCCATACCGTTTTGTTTTGCAATTTTCTCCATTTCATTTTCTATTTCAAAATCGTCTACATTTATTCCTCTTTTTTTTATTTCACTTTCGATTAATTTTTGATCAATCAAAACAGACAAAGCCTTTTCTTTAGAGAGATTACTGTTTTTGGCAAAACTGTTTAACTCATATGAAGTAATGGGCTCACCCTCCACATTGGCAATAACTTTATCAACTGTTTTGGCATTTAGACCCATAATCAACAATGCGATTAATAAATATTTTTTCATTTCATTCCTTCATTATTTTTTCTATTTTTTCCAATGTTTTAAACAAACACTCGATTTTTTCTTCCGGTATATTTTGTTCTATTTTTTTTCTAAATTCCAAAGCTTTTTTATCAACTTTATTTAAAATTTTTCTGCCTTTTTCTTTTAATATTAATTTATAAGAACGTTTATCTATATTTTCCTTTTTTATTAAATCTTTTTTTTCCAACGCAATAATAAATCTTGTTATGGCTGCTTTATCTTTATTTAAAATATCCGCAATTTCAGAAGGCGTTAAATTTTTAATGCTTATCAATTTAAGAAATGCATATTGCTCACTTGATATACCAAAATCTTTAATTTCCTTGTTAAAAGCTTTTCTTAAGGAATTGAGTGTATTGGATAATTTAAGAGCTATAGAATTTTCTATATTAAAATGCATAATTTCCCTTCGTCAATTTACTTAGAATTGTATCAAAAACAGAAAAATTTATAAAACTCTTACTATTTCTTTTATTGATTCAATTAAAAAGTCCGGTTTTGCTTTTTTCAAATCGTTTTTTTTAAATTTGCCTGTTTTTACCAAAACAGTTTTAATCCCGCATTTTTTAGCACCTGTTATATCGCTTTCAATATCATCTCCTACCATTATTACCTCGTTTTTATTTAATTCCATATCATCTATTGCTTCATTAAAAAATTCACAGCTTGGTTTTCCAAGTATTTTAGCCTCAATTTCGCTTGAATATTCCAATGCATTTACAAATGCCCCTGCATCAAGTGACAACCCGCCGTTATCTTTAAAATATCTGTTTTTATTCGTTGCCAGAAATTCGGCACCGTCCATTATTTTTCTAAAAGCAATATTCAAATTGTCATAAGAAAAATTTTTATATGCGTCCGCTATTACCACACTGCCCTCACCTTTTAACTCTTTTAAATATTCTTCCGCCTCGTCCGTTGCTATTATAAATGCTTTTTTGCCATGGTTAATTAAATATTTCTTAACTGCGTAAAGGGCTGTAAAAATTTCTTTTTTTTCAATATTGAATCCAAAATTTTTAAGTTTTTTATAAATTATTTCAGGTGTGTTTCTTGAAGAATTGGACAAAAATCTGATTTTATATTTTCTTTTTAAATAATCTATTGTCTCTATCGCCCCGTCAATTACTTTATTTCCTTCATATAAAACCCCTCCTATATCACATAAAATCCCTTTCATTTCTTCCCTCCAATACCGCAGTAAAACACTGTTTTACTTTTCCTTTTAAATAAAGTCTGTCATTATTTATAATAATTTCAAGCTCTTCCTTGCTTTTTGGATAAACCTTTAGACTATCCTTTATTAAATTATTATCTCTCGCAACCAAAAAGCTTGCACACATACCCGTACCGCATGCAAGTGTTTCATCTTCAACACCTCTTTCATAAGTTCTTACAAAAAGTTTATTATCCTTAACTTCGGCCCAGTTTACATTTGCATTATATTTTTCCCTAAGTTTTCTGGCTAAGTTTTTATCAAAATTATTTATGTTTTCCAAAATCACAATATGAGGAACCCCTGTATCATATATTGTAAATTTTTTTCCAAAATCTTCATATCTTTCAATAAATTTATAAGGACTTAACTGTGTTTTTACAATATTTCCTTCTACCTGCGCCTCTATAACTCCTGCAAGGGTTAAAAACCGCATTTTATTGTCTGCGAGATTATTATAATACGCATAATGAGCGGCCGCCCTGCTCCCGTTCCCACACATTTCAGCCTCACTTCCGTCTGAATTATAAAACTGCCATTCAAAATCATATTTGTCATGAGGTAAAATTACAATAAGACCGTCCGCTCCCATCCCTTTAAATCTGTCACATAAAGCTTTTGCCAAATTACTTCTGTTTATTTTTTTAAATGTGTGAAAAATTACAAAATCGTTTCCACTTGCATTATATTTATTTACAACCATTAAAATCCTTTTAGAAATTTTTCTTCAAATTCTTCTGCGTTAATCGGGGGAGAATACAAATATCCCTGAATAATGTCAACACCTTCCAATAATAAAAATTCCTTTTGTCTGTTTGTTTCAACCCCTTCTGCGACAATCGATAAATTAAGGACTCTTCCAAGTAAAATAATAATTCTCACTATTTCTTCGTCATCCCTGTCTATACCTATATCTTTTACAAAAGTTTTATCTATCTTCAACTCTGTTAATGGAAATTTTTTAAGGTATGATAAAGATGAATAATCCGTCCCAAAATCGTCAATGGAAATTCCTATTCCCAAATTTCTCAGCCTGTTTAAACCACCAACACTTTTTTGTGGATTTTTCATTATACTCTCTTCCGTGACTTCTAAAATCAAATTTTTAGAATCAAAATTATTATCGTTTAAAATAGCTTCTATTTGATTTATAAAATTATTGTCCTGCAAATCTATCATAGTAATATTGCAGCTGATTTTCCCGGGATTATATCCCTCTTCCTGCCATTTTATATATTGATTGACAGCTTTTTTCAGCACAATTAAATCAATATTCTTAATTAATTTTTTTTCATATGCGATTTGCAAAAATTTATCGGGAGTTAACAGACCTTTTTTGGGATGATTCCATCTTATCAGCACTTCACTTCCGTATAAGTGTTCATCTTTTGAAACTTTCGGCTGAAAATAAATATCAAACTCTTCATTTTCTATTGCTTTTATTAAATCCCTTTTTAATTCGGTTTTTTCTTTAATTTTTTCACCCAACTCTTTTTTATAAAATTCAAAATTCCCTTTACCTTTTCTTTTTGCTTCATACATTGCCATATCGGCATATTTAATCAAATCATTCAAATCTTCGCTGTCAACCGGATAAACAGAAACACCTATGCTCGAATCTATATTAATTTCTTTAGTGTTTATTAAAATTTTTTCTTTTATGGCCTTTTTAAGCCTGTCAATAACAATTAAAACCTCATCAATTTTATTATAAGGAATAAAAACAAGAAACTCATCCCCGCCGAATCTGATTAAAATATCGTCTTTTCTTAAAACATTTTTTAATCTTTTTGAAATTACCTTTAATAAGATATCTCCGTATTTATGTCCCAAAGTGTCATTAACTTCTTTAAAGTAATCCAAATCTATAAACAAAACGGCCAGTTTTTTATTTTCCCTTTTAATTTTTGCCTGTAAGATTCCAAATACATATTTTAAATAATTTCTGTTAAAAAGTCCCGTTAAATTGTCCGTAATGCTTTTTTCTCTTATTTTTAACTGTTCTTTTTCAATTTCTTTTTCATAATCCAAGAACATTTTTTGAACTATTTTTGCCAGAATATATGAAATAATTAAAGAAACAAATAAAATTAAAAAACTGAAAATTTTTAATTTTTTACTCATTTCTTTAAATAACTGCTGCTGTTTTTTTTGAAGTTTCACCAATCTTTTATTCAAAAAATTAATATATACCCCGCTTCCCACCAATGCGTCAAACGGTTTGAAAACTTTAACATAAGAAACTTTCCACACAGGCTTTTTGTTAAAATTGTATCCCAAATATTTTACATATGTCCCGCCGGGATGTTTTTTGGCTTCATTTACCAAAAGCTGAAACACTTTTATTCCGTTTCTTGTTAAATTCCATCTGTTTATTTTCATTAAACCATGATCGGGATGATATAATGTGTTTCCGTAAAAATCCAAAATAAAAATATAACCTTTATTGGGCCATCTGAAATTATCAAAAATTTTCACTATTTTTTTTAAAATTTTCTGTTTACAAATATTTTTTGAAATATGCTGTTTATTACATTTTTGAATTTCTTCATTATATATTGTGACTAAAATATTATAAGCTATATCAACCCTGATTTTGGTAGTTGTTTTAAGGTCTTTGAAAAATTCTTTTTGAGTTTGAATCTGCTGTTTTTTAAAATAACCCTCAAGCGTGATAAAAACAGAAACATAAGAAACAACAACCGCAAAAAGTGTCATTAAAATAGGCAATAAAAAAATCTGCAAAGATATCTTTTTAACTTTTTTGGTCATTCAGCTCCTTTTTATTATGTTATAATCATACCAAAAAAAGGCGGTTTATGATATTAATTTCAGGACCTTGCGTAATAGAAAGCAAAGAACAGATTTTTAAAATTGCGGAATATCTAAAACCATACAAAGAAAAATACGATTTTTATTTTAAAGCAAGCTTTGATAAAGCCAACAGAACTTCATTAAATTCCTATAGAGGCCCCGGAATTGACAAGGGGCTTGAGATACTAAATGCAGTAAAAGAAAAATTCGGATACAAACTTTTAACTGATGTTCATGAAACATGGCAGGTTCAAAAAGCAGCTGAGGTTGTGGATGTTCTTCAAATTCCGGCGTTTCTTTGCCGCCAGACGGATTTACTTGTAGAAGCAGCAAAAACAGATAAAATAGTTAATATTAAAAAAGGCCAGTTTATGAATCCGGCCGATATGAAATATTCTGTTTTAAAAGTGCTTGAAACAAGAGGGATAAAAGAAGCCGCATACGAAAATTCAAAAAAATACGGTGTATGGTTAACTGAAAGAGGCACCACATTCGGATATGGAAATTTAGTGGTTGATATGAGAAGTCTGATTATTATGAGAAATTACGCACCTGTTGTTTTTGATGCAACACACAGCGTTCAGATGCCAGGCGGCGCCGGAGGAAAAAGCAGCGGTAAAAGGGAATTCGTGCCATATTTAAGTAAAGCTGCCGCAGCAGTTGGGGTTGACGGATTTTTCTTTGAAACACATTACAATCCAGATGAGGCTTTAAGCGACGGACCTAATATGATTACACCTGAAATATTAGAAAATATTTTAAAAGACTTTGATTGTATAAAGAAATGCAAATAAATTAATAATGGAAAATTAAGAGAAAGGAACAGCATGAAAGTAATTGAAGGAAATTTACAATTAAAAGGTAGCGAAAAAATTGCAATAATAGCAAGCAGATTCAATCATTTAATTACGGACAGATTAGTAGAAGGGGCAAAAGATGCATTTTTAAGAAACGGGGGAAAGGAAGAAAATTTGAGCCTTATCTTGGTTCCAGGCGCATTTGAAATTCCGTTTACCCTAAAAAGAGCGCTAAAATTAAATAAATTTGACGGAATTGTTTGTGTGGGGGCGGTGATCAGGGGGGCAACCCCTCATTTTGATTATGTGGCGGCGGAAGCCACAAAAGGAATAGCAAATACCACCTTACATTCAAACACACCTGTGACATTTGGCCTCTTAACCACAGATACAATAGAACAGGCCATAGAAAGGGCAGGGACAAAAGCCGGAAACAAAGGTTTTGAAGCAATGACAGGACTTATTGAAATGATAAATTTATATAAAAATTTAGGAGAATAAATGGCCACAATCACACATGCAAGAGAAGCCGTCATTCAAACATTATATGCAAAAGAAATGGGAAATGACGATGCTTTTAACCAATTTGAAGAAATATTAAAGGATAAAAAAGTAAAAGATGCAAAAGCAGGATTTGCCAAAAAATTATTAAAAGGAATAACCGAAAATTTAGACAAAATAGATGAAATAATAAAAAATCATTTAATAGACTGGGATTTTGAGAGACTTGATAAAGTTGACAAACAGATTTTAAGACTTGGCGTTTATGAAATACTTTTTACCGACACACCTTATCAGATAGTTATAAACGAAGCGATTAAAATAGCCAAAAACTTCTCAGAAGACAAATCAAAAGGTTTCATTAACGGCATCTTGGATAAAGTGGCAAAAGAGAAAGAGATTATTTTAAAATCTCTGGCTTAAATTCTTCAGGTAATTTATTTTTATCTGTTTTTAAGAGATCTTTTTCAACTACTCTGAAAATTTTATCTTTATTTTTAAGTTTTTCCAAAATATCTTTAGCATAAATTTTAGGAAGTGATAAAAATACTTTTTTTTCTCCAAGTTCATTTATTATTAAATCAATATCTTCTGCCACATCTTTTACGGCTTCATTGATAATTTCCTGTTTTAGGGTGTGTTTTTCCCCGCTTGTGGCTCTGTCTAAAAATCCGGGCTTATATGTTGTTCCGGTTGTGTCTGTAATTAAATCCTGAAGTTTTTTATGTGATTCGACCACATCTATACCCCTTACAAAATCAAGTTTGATTTCTTCAGGTTTTAAACCGGCTTCGGCTTCCGGTGTTCTTGGAGAGGCAATATATGCTTTAATTTCTCCAAGTCCTGCAACTATAACTAAATCTCCTACTTTCATATTACTCCTTTTTTTTTAAATTATACTTAAATTTTTGGCAAATGCCAATCATAAACATATGCAAAAATTCTTAAAATTATTCCAAAAATAAAAATAAACGGTATCAAAAAATTATAATTAAAAAAATAAATTATAAAACCGATAATAATGCTGACGCTTCCGTAAAATTTTTCTTTTAATATAAAGGGAACCTCATTTATCATAATATCTCTTATCATCCCGCCGCCCACAGCTGTTATTAAAGCCAAAAAAACAACACCGAAAATATTAAACCCCGCATTTATTGCCGCTAAAGATCCGGAAATAGAAAAAGAGGAAAGCCCTATCGCATCGCTTAAAATAAAAATGGTTTTATTTTCAATATTTTTTTGATGAAATTTTAAATAAATTCCTATAATTACAACTATTAAAACCATGCTCCCTGCAAAAGAATTATTAAAAGCAAAAATATTTCTGTGAGTCAATAAATCCCTGATAATCCCTCCCCCGAGCGCTGTAAAAAAAGCGCTTAAAATTATTCCAAGCATATCAAGCCTGTTTTTAACGCCTATTATAAATCCGCTGACTGAAAAAGCTATTATACCTATAATATCCGCTATTTCTAACATTTTATCCTCTGAGCGTGGGTAATTGCCACAGCAATTGCATCAGTAATATCAAAAGGTTTGATTTCACTTTTTATACCCAGAATTTTTTTAACCATAAATGCAACCTGCTCTTTTGCGGCTTTTCCGTTTCCTGTTACAGCCCTTTTAACCTGGAGTGGGGTATATTCAAAAAAATTACCATGGATTTGCAAAATCCTAAGACTCAAAGCCCCTCTAAACTGGGCCAGTTTAAGAACGGTTTTCGGGTTAAACGCATAAAAAATATTTTCTATTGCGACATCATCTATATCATTTTGATATATATCATCAATCCCTTCTATAAGTTCGGACAATTGATACTGTAACTCTTTTTCTTTTATTTTTATAATTCCCGCATCTATCAGATGAATTTTTGGCTTTGTTTCAATAATTGCATATCCGCATCTGATGGTTCCGGGATCGATTCCCAATATTTTCATTATTTCCTTTCACAATTAATTCAGTTTTTATTCACATCTTTTTCACAATGTGAATAACTTATATAGACATTTATTTTAGGTTATGATAAAATTAAATTCACATAAATTTTCACAAATTTTTCAACATGTGAATAAAAAAATTTTCACAAAATTTATACAAAGGTTTAAATTGAACTTATTTGAAAAAATAAAAAAACACTTAAAAAGTGAAAATCCTGTGAATTATAATAAATTTTTAAAAAATTTAACACTCGATGAAGAAAATTCATCTTCATCGCATCTGATAATCAAAGCCGCAAATATTTTCATAGCAAGTTATATAAAAAGAAAATTTTTAAATAAAATAATTTCGCTTTATGAAAAAGAAACGGGAATAAAACCCAATATTGAAATTATAACCGGAAAAATAAAACCTAAAATTACAAATATTGAAGCCGCCCCTTCCCTTACCCAAATCAGTGTCCTGATTCCCGAATATACGTTTGAGAGTTTTATAGTTGGACCCTCAAACCAGTTTGCATACACAGCTGCAAAAAGTGTAGCTGAAAACCCCGGAAAAAATTACAACCCGCTGTTTATATACGGAGGCGTCGGACTCGGAAAAACACACCTGCTCCAGGCAATTGGAAATTACCTTAAAAACAGACTCAATGTATTGTATGTAACCAGCGAACAGTTTATGAATGAATTTATAGAAAACATAAGAATGAAGACACCTGAGAGATTTCATGAAAAATACAGAAACTGTGATGTGCTGCTTATCGACGATGTTCAGTTTTTTGCGGGGAAAGAACAAACCCAGGAAGAATTTTTCCATACATTCAATGAACTGTATAATCAAAAAAAACAAATCTGCCTAACAGCGGACAGACCTCCCAAAAAGCTTTATGACCTAGTAGACAGACTCAGAAGCAGATTTGAAGCCGGACTGATAGTGGATATCCAACCTCCTGAACTTGAAACAAAAATAGAAATAATAAGAAAAAAATGCGAATTAAACGGAATTTACCTTCCTGATGAAATAATAGAATATATTGCTACAAAACTCGATTCAAATATCAGAGAAATTGAAGGGATGATTACAAAAATAAATGCAATGTCCAAAATTCTCGGAGTAAACGAAATTACTCTCGATTTTGCAAAACAGGCGTTAAAAGAACATATAAAAGATAAAAAAGAAAATATTACACTCGAAGATATAATAGAATTAATTGCAAAAGAATTCAATATAAAACCAAGCGAAATAAGTTCAAAAAGCAGAAACAGAAATATTGTTCAGGCAAGAAGATGCGCCATTTACCTTGCAAGAGAATTTACCCAGGAATCAACTCCTAAAATTGCTAAATATTTTGGTCTCAAAGATCACAGTGCGGTAAGCCATGCTATAAAAAGTTTTAACAAAAAATTAAAAGAAGACGGGGATTTCAGAATGAAAATAGAAGAGCTCAAAAGTAAAATACAACTTAAAAAAAGTGAATAATGTGAACAAAAAAAATTTCACATTCACCAAGAAAAATTAGATATAATGGTAAAAAATAAAGTTTTTCACATATTAACGCTGCTTACTATTACTATTAAAGAAATTTAAAAAGGAGAAACAATGCATATCAAAATTGAAAAACCGTTAATGGAAAGCATATTATCAAATATAATGGGTTTTACTGAAAAAAAAGACAACACCCAGATAACATCACATATTTTATTAGAAGCAGACGAAGAACTGACGATAAAAGCTACAGATAAAGAAATAGGAATAAAACTATCAACAGAATGTGAAATATTAAAAAAAGGCAAAACAACATTAAATGCTAAAAAAATAAATGATATCGTAAAAGCCCTTAAAAACAAAGAAATTGAAATAATTTCCGAAAATGACAAAATAACAGTAATCCAAGACACCTCCGTATATAAGTTAATTTCATTCGATCCTAATCAATTTCCTGAATTTCCGACAACAGATAATTTGGAAGCAATAGATATAAATATAGATGAATTTCAGGATGCAATAAAAAAAATTTATCCGGTAATCGATACAAATAATCCGAAATATGAATTAAACGGTGCTTTATTTGATTTAAAAGAAAAATCAAATTTTGTTTCAACCGATACAAGAAGACTTGCTGTTTATTATTCAAATGCAAAAGCAAAAGAAAATAAAATAATAGTACCTAAACGTTCAATTGCAGAAATTAAAAGAATTATAAGAGATGATATGCAGATTTTTTATGACGAGACTTATTTAATTTTAAAAAACAAAAACATATTCTTTTTCACCAAACTGATAAATGGAAAATTTCCTACTTATGAAAAAATTATACCAAAAAATCTGATATATAAATTAAAAATTGATAAAAATGAATTTCTTTCCCATTTAAAACAGATAAGTATAGTATCCACAGAGGTAAAAATTACAATAAGAAAAGACAAAATTGAATTTGAAAGTATATCAGAAGAAAGTATGCAGGCTAAAACAAGTTTTGATTACAGCTGTGATATAGAAGAATTCACATTTGCCGTCAACAGCAGATATATAATAGATTTTTTAACGGTAATAGATACGGAAGAATTTATTTTGGGGTTAAACGAACCAAATATTCCGTTTATCTTAAACAGTGAGAATTTCCTGACAATAGTAATGCCTCTTAATATATGATATAATATTAATAAAATAAATATATTTTAAAGGTTATATATGGGTGAATACAAAGCTAAAAATATAAGAGTTTTAAAAGGACTTGAAGCTGTCAGAAAAAGACCTGGAATGTATATCGGGGATACCGGTGTAAGAGGTCTTCATCATCTGGTTTATGAAGTGGTTGATAATTCAATAGATGAAGCGATGGCAGGATATGCTAATAAGATAAAAGTAAAAATTCTTAGAGACGGCAGTGCGGAAATAGAAGACAACGGAAGAGGAATTCCCGTTGATATACATCCGGACGAAAAAATACCGGCAGCCACCGTTGTTTTAACGGTACTTCACGCCGGAGGAAAATTTGACAATAAAACATATAAAGTTTCGGGCGGACTTCACGGGGTAGGGGTGTCTGTAGTAAATGCCCTAAGTAAAAAACTGATAATGACTATTAAAAGAAACGGAAAAATATATAATCAGGAATTTGAAAGAGGCAAACCCGTAACCGATTTAGAAATAATAGGAGATACAAACAGAACAGGTACATCAATAAGATTTTGGCCTGATGATGAAATATTTGAAACCACTGAATTTAAAAGCGAAATTTTAAAAAAAAGACTAAAAGAATTAGCTTATCTTAATCCGAATATAACTATTTATTTTGAAAATGAAAATGACGGCGTTAAAGAAGTTTATCATTATGAAGGCGGAATAAAAGATTTTGTAAAAACTCTTACAAATAAAGAGTGCATTACAGATGTTATTTATACAAATGACCGTTATGAAGATGAAGAAAAAGCATTGGATTTGGAAATTGCTTTATGTTATGACAGCGGTTATGATGAAAAGGTTTTAAGTTTTGTAAACAATATTAAAACACCGGAGGGAGGAACGCATGAAAGCGGATTTAAAGCGGGGCTCTCTAAAGCGGTGATTAATTATATAAATAAAAATATGAAACTTAAAGACAATATAAAAATTACAGGTGATGATGTAAAAGAAGGAATCAATGCAATAATCAGCGTTAAAATGAGCGAGCCTCAGTTTGAAGGACAGACAAAAGGAAAACTTGGAAGTTCTTACGTAAAACCGATTACACAAAAAGTTACTTATGAATTTTTAACAAGATATTTTGAAGAAAATCCCAATGACGCAAAAATAATAGCGGATAAAGCAATAGCAGCATCAAGAAGTAGACTTGCCGCAAAAAGAGCAAGGGATCTGACAAGAAAACAGGCAAAAGTCGGTATCGGAACGCTTCCTGGAAAATTAGCGGACTGCCAAAGCAAAGATGCAGGTGAATCCGAATTGTATCTAGTTGAAGGAGACAGTGCAGGAGGTAGTGCAAAACAGGGACGTGACAGGGTTTTTCAGGCAATCCTTCCTCTTAGGGGAAAAATTTTAAATACTCAAAAATCTACGGATGCCAAGGCTCTGAGTTCTGAAGAGATTAAAAATATAATTACCGCACTTGGAACAGGTATAGGGGCTGATTTTGACATAGAAAAAATCAGATACAATAAAATTATTATAATGACCGATGCGGATGTGGACGGAAGCCATATCCAAACGCTTATTATGACATTTTTCTTTAATCATTTAAGAGAAGTAATCGAAAACGATTATTTATATATAGCCCAGCCTCCTTTATACAGATACAAAAAAGGTAAAATTGCAAAATATTTTAAAGACGAAAAAGAACTGAATGAATTTTTAATTGAGCAGGGTATAAATTCCATAGATATCACAGGAGTGGGAAAACCGGAACTCAAAGAATTACTCAAAAATGCGGCTTATTATAAACTGCTGCTTGAAAAACTTTCAATCAGGTTTAATATTCCTGAAGTCATAAGATATTTGGTAGAGCATGATTCAATTGAAGGTTTGGAAGAGTATTTAAAATCAATAGGATTTAATATTATTTCAAGTCATAACAACCATTTTTATATTCAAACAACAAGAGGACTTGAAGAGATAACAATTGATGAAAAACTTCTTAATCATCCTTTGTTTATAGAAGCTAAAAAAATTTTTAATAAATTAAAAGAATATAAAGATTTGATTGAAGGTGATTATTTGGAATTATTGGATGAGGTGGTTGCCAAAGCAAGAAAAGGTGCTAATATACAAAGATATAAAGGTTTAGGAGAAATGAACCCAGAACAGCTTTGGGAGACTACAATGAATCCTGAAAACAGGGTATTGGTGCAGGTAACTATGGAAGATGCCGAAGAAGCGGCCAAAAAATTTGAACTATTTATGGGAAGTGAAGTAGCCCCAAGAAGAGAATATATCCAGGCTAATGCAAAAGAAGTTGAAAATCTGGATGTGTAAGGAATAAAATGCAAATTTATTATAAAAATGGAAAATTGTTAATAGAAATTGATAAAGATATAGGTAATATTGAAGATATTATTGAATATCTAAGAATAAAAGAAATTTTTTATAAATCTAATAAATTAGATGAACAAGAAATTAACAAATTTTCTAATGAAATAAATGAAAATTATTATCGAAATTTTTTAAAAGATTTATTGGAAAAAAGAAATATTTATGAAAATAATAATTGATACAAATATTATTTTTTCTTCTTTGCTTTCTTCAAATGAAAAATATTTGAAATTATTTTTAAATAACAATTTTTATGCCCCTAATTATTTAGTGTATGAGATTTTTAAATATAAACCCAAAATAATAAAATATTCAAATTTAACTTTAAGAGAAATAGATGAGTTTTTTGCATTTGTATTAAAAAAAATCTATTTGGTAAATGAGGAAACATTATCAACACAATCGTTAAAAAAATCATATGAATTATGTAAAGATATTGACAGAAATGATATAAGTTTTGTAGCATTAACAATTGAATTGAATGGGCTTTTATTAACAGGGGATAAAAAACTTTTTAATGGATTAAAAAATAAAAAATTTAATAAATTAATTACTTTAGAGGAGATTTTATGAAATACGGAGAAAAAGAGATTGTTGAATTTAATCCTGAAAATATGGAAATATGGCCGAATAAAAACAAAAAAAATTATTTAATTAAAATCACCTTGCCAGAGTTTATGTGTAAGTGTCCAAGAAGCGGATATCCCGATTTTGCAACAGTTTATCTTGAATATATTCCTGATGAATGGGTGGTTGAGCTTAAAGCCCTAAAGCTTTATATAAATTCTTTTATGAACAGATACATTTCACATGAAGACAGTGCAAATGAAATTTTTGACACGCTTTATAACAAACTGAAACCAAAATATATGAAAATTACAATGGATTTTAATCCGAGGGGGAATGTTCATACCGTTATTGAAATAGACAGTGAAAAAATTAATAAAGAAAAATAAAAAATTTTATTATTTTTCCTCTTTTTTATCAGCAAATATATATAATTATTTAATTATGTCTACAAAGCTTTCTTATAAAGAATATCAAAATTTTAATACTATAGATAAAGAAGGTAGTGATTTTACTGAATAGCTATTTGAATATTGGATTTAAGTATTATATTAATTTTTTTAATTTTTAAAAAAAATGTTACAATATAAAAAATTAATAGTGTTTTTATTAAAGGCAGACAATGAAAATAACGGCTCTAAAAACTAATTATAAACCGACAGATATCGCAGTGGGGAGTGCCAGAAGCTGCTATTTTGGAAAGCATATAATAACTCCGGAAGGTGCTGCTAATTGGGATAAAAAAAATGAACTATTAAATTCCATTTTTAAAGCGGGGCATCATACAACGCTTATGCATTATCATTTTACTTTTTTAATTGAGGGAATGAGCAGGCTTTTAATCTGGAGATTACTTCATTCGCACCCTTTTTATAATTCCGAACAAGTCTCTCAAAGATATGCAAAAATGAAAATAGATAATTTTACATATCCAAAAAATGCCAATAAAGAAAAATGGCAAAAATATTATGAAAAAATGTTTTCTTATTATGAAGAATTAATTGAAAAATTAACTCCCGTTATAGAAAAAATACTTCCAAAATTTCAAAAAAAATCGGCTAAAAAAAAAGCACAGGAATTTGCAAGATATCTTTTGCCAATGGGTATGAATGCCCATCTTTACCATACAATAAATGTAATAACAGCCCTAAGGTATATCACAGCCGCAAAAGCAATCCCAGAAGCTAAAGATGAAGCAGCTGAATTTACAAATCAGTTAAAACAGCAGATGCTAAAAATAGATGAAAATTTGGCACCTTTAATAGAATTTGCAGAAAATGAAAAAGCAATTTTTCCAGAAATTGATATAGAGAAAATAAAAGAAAAACATAATATAAAAGAAAAAGTTAAGATTTTTGATATTGTGGATTATGATTTTAATTTAAATGCAAATTATGCCGGTGTTATGAGGCTTAGCAGTATGTATTTAGATGAAAGTATACTTGGAAGCTTTAATTCATATATAAAACTATCTCTTTCAGCCGATGCTCAAAATCAAAGACACCGCCGCTCGCCTGCTATTAGACCAAAGTTAGAGGATATTTACAAAATAGATTATTATATTCCACCGGTAATAGAAAAATTTGCAAAAGATTTATATGAAGAAGCTATAAATTATGCGTATGATTTTTTTGAAAAAGAAAGAGAAATTTTAGGCTTTTCTGAAGCCTCTTACGCACTTTTAAATGCTCATAATATTGAAATAATTGAGCATGATGATTTTAATGAATTTGCCCATAAGGCTCAAATGAGACTTTGTTATAATGCCCAGGAGGAAATTTTTGATATAGTATATAATCAGGTTAAACAGTTAAAAGATGCCGGAGTAAAAGCTGCTAAAAATTTCTTACCTCCTTGTGCAATAAGGTATAAAGAAGGTTTAAGGCCTGTTTGTCCCGAAGGTGATAGGTTTTGCGGTGTAAAGGTTTGGAAGCTGGATTTTGAGGATTATAACAGGATAATTTAGTGGGCGTTAAAGATTATTTATATTCTGAATTTGACAGCGAAATTGTAGATGAATTTTTAATGCTTTATGATATTATTGAAGATAATCTGGATCTTTTATTAGAAGAGTTATACACCAATCCGGAAGCTGTAAATGATCTTTTTAGAATGTTTCATAATTTAAAATCTGCCACGGCTTATTTAAAACTTAAAAGAATTTCAAATTATGCCCATTTAATTGAAGATATTTTAGACAAAGTAAGAGGAAAAGAAAAAATTCCAAAAGATGTAATTGAGTGGCTTTTTGATGCAACAGCTCAAATTCACAAATGGTATGATGATATTGAAAACAATAGAGAATTAAGTAATGCTGATATGAGCATATTAAAAAAACTTCCAAAGGTTTAAATTGCAAAAAATATTTGAAGAAAGAATTAATAAAATAAATCCTGAAATTTTAAAAGGTTTAAAAGAAAAAAAAGAATTTTCTTTTAGGATAAACAGGCATAAAGCCGATTTAAAAGTAATTGAAGAACTTAAAAAAGAAGGATTTTCTCCTAACAAAGTTGAATGGAATAAATATGTTTTTACGCTGCCAATTGAAGAGCGTAAAAAAATAACTAAATCTTCTGTTTATACACAAAATAAAATCTACATTCAAAACCTTTCATCAATTATAGCAGCGATTAGTTTAGATGTAAATGAAAATGACTGGGTTTTAGATCTTGCAGCAGCTCCAGGTGGAAAAAGTTTAATTTTTAGCGAAATTGCAAAAAAAGTCAGTGCGGTTGAGCCTGATAAAAAAAGATTTTTTAGAATGAAAAGAAATTTTAAAGAACACGGTGCAAAAAATATCCAAACATATAATAAAGACGGGAGATTTGTTTATAAAGCAACGGGTAAAATGTTTGATAAAGTGTTTTTAGATGCACCGTGCAGTTCAGAAGCACATATTGATGGAGAAGTTACATGGTGGAATTTAAAAAGGGTTAAAAGATTTTCAAAACTTCAAAAAGAACTTATAATTTCCGCTTTTAACTGTTTAAAACCGGGTGGTGAAATGATTTATGCAACATGTACTTTTTCTCCTGAAGAAAATGAAGAAAATATAGACTTTTTATTAAATAAATTTTCAAATGCCGAAATTTTGGAAATTAATTTACCTATTGATAATATTCAAGAAGGCATAACTAAATGGGAAGATAAAGAATTCAATAAAGAAGTAAAAAAGGCAATAAGAATACTTCCCACCGATGCTTATAGCGGTTTTTTCTTTTGTAAAATAAGAAAAAATTAATCTTTTTTAAATTTTTCTTTTGCCGCTTTCAAAGCACTTATTACATCATCTATATTTTCATATGGAATGTGTGCTTTCCAATCAGGTTTATCTCCATTAATTGAAATACCAATACTTACAACCGGTTTACTTCCTTCTCCGTAAGGTTCTTCTATATGAGTTATGCTAATAACCCCTTCTTTTGTATGTGCAAGTGGAAATTCTGCTATAGGTATTGTTTTTTTCATATTCCTCTCCTTTTTTAATTCATTATACCATATTTAAAAATTTTTCAATTTCTTTTTGCAAATGTTTTAAATCTTTAGAGTTATCTATTACAAAATCAGCTTTAAGTTTTTTTTCTTCAATATTCATTTGATTGTTTATAATTGATAAAGCCCCTTTTTCATCTACTTTATCCCTCTTTATTACTCTTTTTATTTGAAAATCTTTTGGGGTATATACAACTAAAACTTTGTCAAACTCAGGATAATTTTGTTTTTCAAAAAAAAGTGGCAAGTCTACAAAATAAACAACACCATCTTTTTCATATTTTTTGGCAAGTTCTAATACCCGTTTTTTTACTTCCGGCAAAATTATATCTTCAAGTGTTTTTAATTTATCTTTGTCGTTAAAAACTATTTTTCTAAGCTCTTTTCTGTCATCTGTTCCAAAAATTTTTTTTATCTGTTCTTTTTTTGTGTTAAAAACTTTTCTGCTTATTTTATCTGCATCTATTATTTTATATCCGTAAAGTTTTAGTAAAGATGCAACGGTGCTTTTGCCAGTACCTATGCCTCCTGTCAAAACAATAGCGTTTTTAAATTTTTCATTTTTCATTTTATAATTTTATAACGTCTTTTATTTCTTCAAAAATATGTTTTGGCATTACAAAAGAAGCCAAATGAATGTCAGTATGATAATAATATGCATTTTCTACAAAATCGCTTCTGTGTCTAATGATATCGGCTGTAGGATGAGGTTTTTTGCTTGCAAATACAAGTGGGTAAATTTTATTTTCTTCAATGTAATAATATGGAAGCACTATATAAAAAACTTTGCTTAAATTTTCAAACAAAGCCTTATCTGTTAAACTCTCAGCTGTAGTAATATATATGCCTTTGTCGTTTAGTTTTTGATATATCCTTATATAATCTGTGGGTGTATCTTCTATTATAAGATCATATTTTTCTTCGCTGTCTTCATTGAAAATATCAAATTTAGCAGTTATTATTTTTTTAAACTCATTATTAAATTCACTTGGAGCTAAAACCTTAGTGCCCTCACTAACACATGCTCCAACAAGTGCCATCATCTCTTTTTTAATTTCACTCATTTTAATCCTTTTTTGGCTTAATATAGCAAAAAAATTTGAAATTTCAAAAAAATTTAGATATATTAAGACAAAAATTATCTTAAAAGGAGAAAAAATGTATACAGTTGATATTGAAAAAAGATGCGGATGTGTAAAAAAAGACACTAGCTTAGAACTTCCAAAAACTTTTAAGGATAAAAAAGAAGCGGAATTTGAAGCACTGAAGTTAGCAAATTATATGAATGCCAATTATTGTAAAAAACACAGGTTTTTTGTTAATGAAGAAGGGAATAATTTTACAATCTGTGTAGAACTTTCCTGTCCTAAAATTAGTTAAAAATTTAACATTGACATTTGTAATTAAACATTAATAAGGTTTTTTTATGGTTGTACATTTATGCTGCAGTGTGGATGCCGGATATTTTATAAAAAGGCTAAAAGAGGATTATCCGGATGAAAAAATTACAGGCTATTTTTACGACCCGAATATCCATCCATACAGCGAATTTAAATTAAGAAGTATGGATACAAAAAGAATTTGTGAAAAATTAGGGGTTGAATATATTGAGGGTAAATATGATTATGAAAGCTGGTTAAAGGCTGTAAAAGGGTATGAAGAAGAGCCTGAAAAAGGAATTAGATGTTCAATATGTTTTGACCATTCCCTTGAAGCAACAGCTAAATTCGCCAAAAAAATAGGGGAAAATAAAATAACAACTTCACTTCTTATGTCTCCGATGAAATCCCAGGAGCAGCTGTCATCAATCGGAAAAGCGGTAAAAAGAAAATATGATGTCGATTTTTTAGTGGTTGATTACAGGAAAAAAGGCGGTACGCAAGAGCAGCAGTTATATGCAAAAGAAAATCAGCTTTACCGTCAGGATTACTGCGGATGTATTTACGGAATCTGGCAGCAAAAACAAAATCAGGAAATTATTGATGAGCTTATTTCTCCATATCCATTTCAGATACTTCCAGCAAGTATAGAAGAGAGGTTAAATTTTTATGAAAATAGAATGAAGTTTGAAGAAAAAGGAGTTGAATATAAAATTGAAAAAGAGAGCTTTTTAAATTACAGACTGCTTCGTCAAAGTGTAAAATTTAAAGTGAAAAGTGAAATAATTTATAGTTATGTTTTATTTTATTCATATTTAGATAGAAAACAAAGGGTTAGAATTGAATATATTAAAAATGGAGTTGGATATGCAAACAGGGTAAATATTATATTTATCCCAATTAAAAAAGTAAATGAAATTTTGAATAAATATTATAAAAATGTAAAAGAGCTTTTTTTAAAACCGTTAAATATAAAAGAAGAATTAAAAATTAGAAATATTATTACAAACACACCGTTTAATCTATCGCCTATAATAGTTTTAGATAAACTGACGGATAAAACAATTGATATAAAAATAGAAGCTAAAATATATCCTGACACACGGGAAATTTTGATATAATTTTTAAAAAAAGGAAAAGAATGGTTTACAATATTAATGAAATTCAGGAAATGCTTCCACACAGATATCCTTTTTTATTGGTAGACAGAATTACCAGTGTAAAAACAGGAGAATATGTGGAAGGTTTTCTTAATATTTCTATTACAAATGCTGTATTTCAGGGGCATTTTCCTGGCCATCCCATATATCCAGGTGTTTTAATAATTGAAGGTATGGCTCAAACCGGAGCAGTTTTGCCTTTTACTGTAATGGATAAAAAAGAGTTAAAAAACAAAGTTGTATATTTTATGAGTATAGATAATGCTAAATTCAGAAAACCGGTAAGACCAGGGGACAGATTGGAATACAGGGTTTCAACTGTTAAACAAAGAGGGAAAATCTGGATGCTTCACGGGGAAGCATATATAGATAATGAAATTGTAGCCGAAGCAGATTTAAAAGCTATGATAATGGATAAATAATGAATAATATAAAAGGCAAAATTGGTAAAAACTGTAAAATAGGAGAGGGTGCAATAATTGATGAATTTGTAGAAATAGGGGATAACTGTATAATAGACCCATATGCCGTAATTACGGGATATACAAAAATAGGAAATAATAATCATATATTTTCCCATGCAGTTATAGGAAGTATTCCTCAGGATTTAAAATATAACGGTGAAAAAACCTATCTTGTAATAGGTGATAATAATAAAATCCGTGAATTTACTTTAATAAATCCAGGGACCCAAGGCGGAGGCGGAGTGACAAAAATAGGTAATAACAACCTTTTAATGGGATATGTTCACGTGGCGCATGATGTAATAATAGGAGATAACTGTATTTTGGCAAATGCGGCAACTTTAGCCGGGCATGTGGTTTTAGAAAACAATGTTGTAATCGGGGGCATGACTCCGATTCACCAATTTGTAAAAATAGGAGAATTTGCCATGATAGCCGGTGCGAGCGCTTTAAGTCAGGATATTCCTCCTTATTGTTTAGCTGAGGGAAACAGGGCAAAACTAAGGGGTCTTAATATTACAGGGCTTAGGAGAAAGCTTGAGAACAGAAACGATATAGATGAACTTAAAAAAGCTTATAAAGAACTGTTTGAAAGCGGAAAATCGTTAAAAGATGTAGCAAAAAAAATACTGGAAAATAATCACAATAAATATGTAAAACATTTATGCGAGTTTGTATTAAATTCAAAAAGGGGAATACCGTATGTTAGAAAAGTGTAGTTTTTGTGGAAGTGTTGAGAGTGAAGATAACCCTCTTTTGGCAGCACCGGACAATAAGGCTTTTATTTGTAAAAACTGTGTAATAACCGCTTATGAAATTATAATGGGGGCCGAGGAAAAGCAGGATAAAAAAAATAAAAAAAGCGAGCAGATAAAATTATTAACTCCAAAAGAGATAAAATCCCATTTGGATGAATATGTAATTGGTCAGGAAAGAGCTAAAAAAATTGTTTCAGTTGCTGTTTATAACCATTATAAAAGAATACTTTACGGTGAGAATCAGGATGTAGAAATTCAAAAATCAAATATTTTGATGATAGGGCCTACAGGAAGCGGTAAAACATTAATAGCAAGAACTCTTGCAAAGCTTCTTGATGTTCCTTTGGCAATAGCAGATGCAACTTCTTTAACGGAAGCCGGGTATGTAGGTGAAGATGTTGAAAATGTTTTATTAAAATTAATTCAGGCTGCCGACTGGGATATTGAGAGGGCCCAAAGGGGTATTGTATTTATAGATGAAATTGATAAAATTTCAAGACTTTCTGAAAACCGCTCCATTACGAGGGATGTATCCGGAGAAGGTGTCCAGCAGGCGCTTTTAAAAATTATAGAAGGAAGTATAGTAAACGTTCCCCCTCAGGGTGGAAGAAAACATCCGAACCAGGAGTTTATACAAATAGACACAAGCAATATTTTATTTATATGTGGCGGTGCATTTGATGGACTGGGTGATATTATAGAAAAAAGGCTTGAAGGTTCAACCGTTGGATTTTTGGGAAATGCAAAAGCAAAAATGAAAAAAGATGATATTTATGCATTAGTTGAGCCAGAAGATTTAGTTAAATATGGTTTAATTCCAGAACTTATTGGAAGACTTCCGGTAATTGCAACATTAAGGGAACTTGATGAAGATGATTTAATTAGAGTTTTAACTGAACCAAAAGATGCACTAATTAAACAATATCAAGCTCTTTTTGCACTTGATAATGTTAAACTTACTTTTGAAGAAGACGCTTTAAGGGCAATTGCCAAAAAAGCCATTCAAAGAGGCACAGGAGCCAGAGGGCTCAGGGCAATTCTTGAAGAAGCAATGGTTGATGTTATGTTTAATTTGCCTGAATACAGGGGATATGAAATAATTATTACAAAAGATGTAATAGAAAAAAAGAATGAGCCTATTCTTATAAAAAGGAATAAAAATGCTAAATAAATTATTGGGGCTTTTCAGCAGTGATTTAGCAATTGATTTGGGTACTGCAAATACGCTTGTAAGCATTAAGGGAAAAGGTATAATTATCAACGAGCCGAGTGTTGTAGCCATTCAGGATGATAAACATAAAAGAAAGGTTTTGGCTGTAGGTCTCAAAGCAAAAGAAATGGTCGGAAAAACTCCTAAAAACATAGTGGCAATAAGACCTATGAAAGACGGGGTAATTGCCGATTTTACTGTAACTGAAGAGATGATAAGACATTTTATTCAAAAAGTTCACAACAGAAAAACCCTGATTCGTCCAAGAATTGTAATCTGCGTGCCTTTCGGATTAACCCAGGTTGAAAGAAAAGCCGTTAAAGAGTCTGCCATGAGTGCGGGGGCTAGGGAAGTTTATTTAATAGAAGAGCCGATGGCTGCTGCAATCGGGGCAGGGCTTCCTGTAAAAGAGCCTCAGGGAAGCATGGTAATTGATATAGGCGGCGGTACGACAGAAATAGGTGTGATATCTTTAGGCGGTTTGGTGGTAAGTAAATCAATCAGGGTCGCAGGAGATAAGTTTGATAAATCCATAGTTGATTATATAAATAAAAAATATAACCTGATTATAGGTGAAAGAACAGCGGAAGAAATTAAAAAAGCAATAGGAAGTGCCGTTAAACTTGAAGAGGAATTGACTTTGCAAATTCAGGGTAAAAACAGAATTTCCGGGCTTCTTGAGACTATTACAATTACAAGCGAAGATATCAGGGAAGCTCTTAAAGAGCCGGTAAAAGATATAGGTGAAGCTGTAAAAGAAGTTTTGGAAGATACCCCGGCTGATTTGGCAGGGGATATTGTAGAGAACGGTATTGTAATGACTGGAGGCGGAGCCCTTCTCAGAGGGATTGATTCATATATAAGCGATTTGGTTAACCTTCCTGTATATGTGGCAGAAGAGCCTCTTTTAGCCGTTGCAAAAGGTACCGGAAAAGTGCTTGATGAAATAGAACTTCTTTCAAGTATCAATGAGTAAAAAATTAATTTTAATTATAAGCTTATTATTAGCTTTTTTCTTTTCTTTTCTTTTTAAGGATTTTATAATTGAATCTTCTTTATATGTCGGGAACAGTGTTCTTTTTATAAAAAATAAAATTTATGAACAAATAAATGAGCATTTTAATCAGGCGGAAAAAATTAAAAATCTTGTTGAAAAAAATGAACTGCTGGTAAACAAAATAAATAATCTGGAAGCTAAAATTAACTCTTGCAGAGATTTAAAATATTTTAAATATATAAATAAACCCAATCTGACATTTGTTTATACCCTCTCTTATGCCTCAGTGCCTGATTTCAGTAAAATTTATTTAAATTATCATAAAAAATTAATTAAGCCTAAAGGATTGGTTTATAATAATTTGGTTTGCGGGGAGGTTATTAAAAACATAGGAAATTATTCACTGGCTATTCTTAATTCAAATGAAAAAACAAGATATACCGTTTATATAGGAAAAAATGAAATTCCAGGTATTTTTTACGGAAAAACAGATACATTAAAATATATTCCCAAATTTAAACATATAAATGTAGGGGATGAGGTTGTTACAAGCGGGCTTGACGGTATTTTTTACAAAGGTGCGAAAGTTGGTATAATAACTGAAATAATACAAAAGAAACTTTATCAGGAGGCAAAGGTAAAGCTTTTTTATAATGATTTACATCCGGAATTTTTTTATGTAATTGAAGGAGGTAACAATGGAAATTGAAAATACATTAAAAAAAATGGGCCTGGTGATTGAAAAATTGGCTGGGAAGGTTGATGAATTAGATAAGAGGGTTTCTAAATTGGAAGAAAAATCAGGAGACGTTGAAAAAAAGTTCTCAAGCAAGGATTTTCAGACTCAAACCCAAACTCAGACGAAACATTCTTCAAGCAGTTCCTTAAGTGGTTTTGGAAATAGTTTTTTGGGCTCCCTTACAGGTTCAATGGCCGGGATGGGACTTTATCATTTATTGTTTGATCATTCCGTTACCCCCGAAAATTTTGGAGAATCTCTTGGAATGGATACAAATGAGATAAATGAAACAACCGGTAATAATTTTGATTATATTGATGAAAGACTGGGTGAAATTGATAATAAACTTGATGAAATTGATCAAAAACTGGATGAAAATAATTCAGCTAACAGTGATGATATAATGGATAATGATTATTATGAAAGTTATGAAAATAATTTACCTGACAATGATTTTGACAGCGGATTTGACGATTTTGACGGAATTGATGATGTTTAAACTTCGCAGACTATTTCTCTAATTCCTTTTTTTTCTGTTATTTCCATGATTTTAATATCAGGAAAATTTATTTTTAAAAGTTCATTAATGTTTGAAGGTTTATTTACAGCTATAATTCTTGTAAGTTTGCCTCTGTAAGCCTTGGCAAAATGGCTAACTATTTTATTGTTTTTTATAAATTTAAAAGTAACTGCGTTTTTCGGTTTATATATTTTTTCATAAAATTTGGCTCTTAAATCTATAAATTCTTCATGTTTGTTTATTTCATCCAGAATAGGGGTAAATATTTCCTTATGCATTTTATAAATATCAAATCCCGGTTTTGCCCCCTGTTTAAGTGTATAAAAAGGTATTAAATCTTTTGCGCTAATTACTCCAAAAAGATTGGAAAAAATAAACAGATTGTCATCTATATAATTTTGAGATTCTTTATCCAGGGAAGGATAGTCTAAATGTTCAAACGCAACCCCTGAATATCTTAAAATCGCTTTTTTTGTAGGACGTGTAAAAACTGAAGATTTATCATCACCAAAATTTTTCGTATCTGTATTCTTTTGCAAAAACTCATCATACTTTTTAACAATTTCAACTCTTTTTTTATATATTTCAGGGAATATAAAAGAGTCTTTATTAATAGGAGAAAAATCTCTCCCCTTTGTTTTTCTTTCGCTCGGGGCTAATAAAATTTTCATAACTGAATTATGAATATTGAATTTTCTCTTTTTAATTTAAGTAGTGCATCACCCCTGTCCAATCCTTTTAACAAAGTTTTCAATTCATTTATTGAGTGTATTTCAACCCATTTTCCCGTTTTTACAGTTTTAACCGCAAGTATAATGTCGCCTTTTTGAACGCCCACCATTGAAGGATAAGAATTTGGATTGACATTGTCTACTTTTACTTCATTTTTTTCTTCTTTCAAAGTAAGGCCTTCAAGCAGTTTAATATTTTGAATTTTTTCTTTTTTTACTTTTAGAGCTTTTAATTTTGCCTTTAGTGTTATATATTTTCCGTTTCTGTATACGGTTAAAGTAATTTCGGCCCCCGCTCCTTTAAATGCTATTTTATTTCTAAGTTCGCCTGCATTTTTAACTTTTTCACCGTCAACAGCCACAATAATATCCCCAGGTTTTATTCCTGCTTTACTTGCAGCGGAATTTTTTTGAACCTTGTTTACAAGTACACCGTGGTCAATTCCGTACAGTTTTGCCTTGCTTGAATCTATATTGCTAATCATAACCCCAAGGTAGCCTCTTACTACTTTCCCTTTTTCAATAAGTGAAGTTGCTACAAATTTGACCATATTGCTTGGAATTGCAAAACCTATTCCGTTATTTCCGCCGCTTTTTGTAATTATTGCGGAATTTATCCCTATAAGCCTTCCTTTTAAATCCACGAGAGCTCCCCCGCTGTTTCCGGGATTTATGGCCGCATCGGTTTGAATGAAGTTTTCATAGGAATTTAGTCCAATCGAAGTTCTGTTTTTTGCGCTTATAATTCCGTGTGTTACACTCTCTCCGAGTCCGAAAGGTTCACCTATAGCCAAAACAACATCCCCCACTTTTACTTTGTTTGAATTTGTAAAAGTGATAGGATGTAAATTTTTTGCTTCTATTTTTATAACTGCAATATCTGTTGCCGGGTCGCTTCCTATAAGTTTTGCTGTATATTTTTTCCCATCAAATGTTTTTACTATAATTTTAGTCGCTCCCGATACAACATGGTTATTTGTAACAATATATCCGTTTTTGGAGATAATCACGCCGCTACCGAGTGCATATTCTTTCTGTTCTTTCGGAGTGTTTGGAACATTTCCGAACGGTCCGAAGAATCTTTTAAAAAACGGGTCGTTGAAAAATCTTCTGAACTGATCGGGAATTTTTATTTTTACTATTTTAGTGGTGGAAATGTTTACAACGCTAGGGATTACTTTTTTTACTACCGGTGAAAAGGACATAACCTGATTTTGATTAGGCGCAACTCTGTTTAATGTGGAATTGTCACTTTTTATATTGATATTTCCTGCCAACAGGGCAGCTGCTAAAAATGAGCTTAATATAATCTTTTTCATAACCTCTCCTTAAAAGTTTTTGTTTTCATAAGTATAAATCTTTTTTATTAAAAAGAGGTTAAAATATTAAATTTCTTAAACTTTTCTTAAAAATTAACATTCAATTTAACATTTAACATTCATCATTTAACATTTAATATTACCACCAGGCCAAAACCTCATCGAAATTATTATTTTCTTTTTTAAACATATTATATATATATCTTGCAAACAAATCTGTTTCTATATTTACCCTCCTATGAATTTTATATTCTCTAAATAGAGTGTTTTCAAAAGTATGGGGAATAATAGTCAGTCTAAACCTGTCAGAAAAAACATCATTTATTGTAAGGCTGACCCCGTCTATTGCAATAGAGCCTTTTTGGGCAATATATTTCATTATTTTAGGGTCTGTTTTTATTATTACATCATAAGAGTTTCTGTTTTTTTTAATTTCAAGTATTTCTCCAACTGCGTCAATATGCCCCTGAATCAGATGTCCGTCTATTTTGTCTCCAAAACGCAACGCCTCTTCTAAATGAACTTTTTTTCCGCTTTGGTAATTTTTAATTGCAACTATTTTTTGGGTTTCAGGAGAGAGTTCTACTTCAAATCCGTCACTAAAAATTTTGGTAACCGTAAGACATGCTCCGTTTACCGCTATTGAATCACCTGTTTGCGGTTGTAATTTTGAAATTATACTTAGTTTGTTATTGCTGAAATTTTTTATTTTTCCTATTTCTCTTATTACTCCGTTAAACATTAAAAATACTCCTCAATTAGCTTCATCGCTTCATTAAAATCAGTAACACTATTTATTTTACTTCTAAATTCGCTTGCTTTTTCTATTCCTTTTGAATATCCGTGCGCATGCTTTCTAAATAAAATAACGCCGTAATCTCTGTAAAAATTATGCATCTGTTTTAAATGTTCAATTATTACTTCTTTTTTCTGCTTAGGTGTAATATTACCGCTTTGTTTCATTTCAAGAAAAATCCAGGGTTTTCCGATAGCACCTCTTCCAATTGAGACGCCTTTTGCACCAGTGTATTCCAAAACATATTTGGCTTTTTTGAAATCGGTAATGTCTCCGTTTGCAATTACCGGGATATTTACGGCTTTCACCACTTTTTTGATTTCTTCATAATTACTTTTGCCTTTGTACATTTGTGTGATCGATCTTCCGTGAAGAGTTAAAAATTTAATTCCCAGATCTTCTAGCATTTTAGCCCTCTCTACCGCCACGCTTCTCTCAAATCCAAGCCTTATTTTGGCACTTACAGGTTTTTTGGAAGTATTGACAATTACTTTTATAATTTCTTTTAAAAATTCTTTATTTTCATCTTTTAGCAAAATTCCTCCAAATCCGCTTCTTCTGGCTTTTTTTACGGGGCATCCCAGGTTTATGTCAATTCCGTCAATTTCATCTATTTCATTAATAATTTCTACAGCTTTTCTTGCGTTTTCAGTGTTATTAGCGGCAATTTGTACAAAATAAGGGGTTTCAATTGGGGATTTTTGCATCATTTTTTTTGTTTTTTCATTATTATATACAAAAGCGTTTACATTTATCATTTCAGAAAATGTCAAATCACATCCGAATTTTTTAACGACGCTTCTGAATGGAAGGTCGGTATATCCTGCTAAAGGAGCCAAAAAAAATTTAGGATATTGCCTGAAGATATTCATCAACGTCTATTTTGACTCCGCATTCTTTTAATTTTAAAATATATTCAAAAATTTTAAGTGAATGCTCTTCAATAATTTCTTTTGCTTTTTCAATATGCTCATATTTTAATGCTAAATAAGCACTTCCGTAAACAAACGGAAATATTATTTCAAGTTCCTCATCAGGCGTTCTTGAGCCGTAAAGTGCTTTTGCTATTTTTATTTCTTCAAATTTAGAGAGTTTGGCAATTTCAAGCAGTTTTTTTAAATCTTTATCATTTATATGCGAAAGTATTATCTCTTTTGTTAGGGGATATTTATATTTTAAAATTTCTTCGATAGGGGCTTTTTGGGCAAAAATTTGAAAAGCTTCTTTTTTAAGTTCTTCATTTTTAAATTTTCTCAACACTTCTTTTGCATAGTTTCCATCTTTTTTGAGTCTGTTTTTTATATTTAAAATATACCACGGATTGTTTTCACTCAGTTTATATTTGCTGATTTCTATAACCTTGCCGTTTTTAAGTTTTTTCAAATCTTCTAAAAATTCAAATTTTTCACTAGGATTTGGTTCTATATTAAGCCCGTTGATGTTTTTTACAAAATTGTTGCAGTATTTAAGAACTTTGACTTCTTTTAAACTGTTTTTATAAAGAATTTTGTTTTTAATATTATTTATTATTATTTCTATATCTTTTTGTATGTTTTTTTTATAAAAGAAGGTTTGTAAATGTATAAAAACAAAAAAGAGAATGGATAAAATATAAAAAATTCCTAAAAACAGTGCTATCCATACGGCATTAGGCAAAGAGATATTAATTCCAAATATTGAAAAGACGGTAGATGAATTATCCTGTATATAAACAAAAAGAGTCATTAATGCAATAAAAATAAGACTGAAAACGGAATATTTTTTCATTTTTTGTTTTTTCCTTCTTTTTCAACTATTTCTCTACATATTATACAATATTTTGCATAAGGTTTTATTAAAAGTCTTTCTTTATTTATAGGTTCTTCGCACATTTCACATATTCCGTATGTGCCTTCTTCTATTTTTTTTAGGGCAATATTTATTTCTTCAAGTTCGTTTTTCAGTGTTAAATAAATTTGCTGTTTTCTTCCGCTGTCCATTGCACTTGTAGCCTCATCGCCTTCGTCGCATACATCATCACATGAAAGTTCTTTTATTTCGTTTGTAATGTCATCAAGAATTTTAATAATTTCTTTTTTTCTTTCAAGCAGTTTTTCTTTAAAAATATGATTGTTATTCATTGTCATTCTCTCTCCTTTTTATTTCTTAATTAAACTTGGCTTCTTAGCAACTCATAACTCACAACTCACCACCCCGCCGCTTTTCAAGCGGCCGGGCAAGCTCACAACTCACCATTTTCACTATTTATGATACGGATGATTGTTTTTTATACTGAGAGCTCTATAAATTTGTTCAAATAAAACAATTTTTGCTATTTTATGACTCATAGTTAAAGGACTCAGCGAAACATTAATCCCTTTTTTTTTGAATTCCTCGTCAAATCCCCACGCACCCCCTATAAAAAAGTTAATTTTCGGATATTCAAACATCTTTGAAAATTCAATTGAATCAATCAGTTTCCCTTCGGGTGTCAATATAATATTGAACCCCTCAGCTGTATATTTTTCAAAAATGTTTGAATATTCTCTTTTTGGATTATTTGTTTTGGAAAGATTTTTAGAATAGAGTGTTATATTTTTAACATCTGCAAAGGGGCGTGATTTTTTTATAAATTCTTCAATCTCTTTTTTATATTCTTCTTTTTTTTCAATCGAATAGACGTTAATTTGCATATATCACTTCCTATTACTTTTATGGCTGGAATTTTATCATAAATTTTTACTCCGCCTATAATTGCAACAGGATGATTTGAAAATTTTATAAGTTCTATTACTTTTTTTCCCAAAATATTTGATGTATCTTTTGTGGAAGTTTTTTTGTAAGCCCCAAGCCCTATATAATCAAGCGGCAGTTTATTGGTTTTAAGTATCTCTTTTTTATTGTGTGTGGAAAGACCAACAATTTTGGTTTTAAATTTGTTGTCTTGTAACTTGGAACTTGGAACTTGGCCACTAATATTCCCATTTTTTAAATTTAATATTACTTCTTTTTTTGATAGATTAAATCTTTTGCATAAATTTTCAAGGTCTTCCTGTCCTATGTGTATTCCGTCAGCATAAGGAAGAAGTTCTATTGCATCATTTATTATTAATGTTTTTTTCCACTGTTTTCTAATTTCACGGAGTCTGTTTAGTTTTTCTTCCAGAGAGGAATTTTTGTCTCTGTATTGTAAAAATTTTGCTTTGAGCCCTTTTGCCGTTTTGCAAAAATCTTTAATGGATAAATGATATTTTTGCAGCGTATCCCAGTCTAAGAGGGCATAAATCATTAACCGGCATTCTTTAGCGTATATTTTAATAAATCGGCAATACTCTGTTTTAATTTGTCTCTTTTTACAACCATATCTATTAACCCGTGCTCAAGTAAAAACTCCGCCCTTTGAAAGCCTTCCGGCAGATCTTCTCCGATTGTCTGTTTAATAACCCTAGGTCCTGCAAATCCAATCATTGCCCCGGGTTCTGCAATAATAAAATCGCCTAAAAATGCAAAACTTGCGCTTACTCCCCCGAAAGTCGGGTCTGTTAAAACAGAAATATACGGGAGATTATGTTCAGATAAACTTGCAAGTGCTGCGGATGTTTTAGCCATTTGCATAAGAGAAAATGTGCTCTCCTGCATTCTGGCGCCTCCGCTGGTGGATACAATAACCAAACCGCATTTTTTCTCAATGGCTCTCTTTACAGCCCTTACTATTTTTTCACCTTCAACGCTTCCCAGGCTTCCTCCCATAAAGTTAAAATCAAACACTACAAGCTGGGTTAAGATAGAATTAATTCTGCATTCTCCGCTTATTACAGAAGAATAGTTTTGTGTTTTTTTGTAATTTTCTTCTATTCTTTTTTTGTAGCTTTTTTTATCCACAAAATTTAGAGGGTCGTTCGGTTTTAAGTTTTTATCAAATTCAGTAAAAGTATCTTCATCGGCAAGTAATTTTATTCTGTCGTTTGCGCTCATTCTGAAATGATATCCGCATTTTGGACATGTGTTGTTTTGTTTTTGAACTTCTTTGTAAAAACTTATTGCGCCACAGGCGGGGCATTTTATCCAGTTGTTAGAGGTGTCTTCTTTTTTAGGCTGAGGTTTTTTAAATTTTTTCAAAAAATTACTGAATCCCATTTTATTCCTTTATTACCCTTAGAATTTCTTCCAAATCATTTTTTTTAGGTGCCATTATTATCAAACTCTCCTCAAAATACCAGAAATATTCGCTGTTATAAAATTTTGCGGCGGCAATATCGAATTCCCTTATTTCCCCTTTGTATATTACTGCTTTTGAAAATTCTCCGTAACACAGGGATAAACTGAGTGCACCAGGTGCTCTGAATTTTAAATTATGTTTATTTAATTTTGCGACAATTTCCGGATTTTTGTATGCCTTTTCAAATAAAACGACATCGTGTCTGTAATTTGACTGAAACGGTTTTCTAAATAAATTTTCAAATCTTTTGCCGTTTTTGTCTTTAACAAAATAATCACCGTTACTTAAATTTACAATAACAGCTGCTTCATCTTCAAGATAAACACTGCTTCCAAAATAGGGGATATGGTTTGAGACATTGTAACTTCCGTCAATCGGGTCAATTATAATTCTTTTATCTTTCCCGTTGTCTATAAACCCTCTTTCCTCTGAAAAAATATTTCCATAGTGGCTTAATGCCTTTATAAACATTTCTTCTGCCAAAAGGTCTATTTTTAAACTTCTGTCCCCTCCGTATCCTATTCCTTTGGCTTCAAAAATACCTTCTTCTTCGTGAAGGGCCCTTATGATTTTTAAACTTGCGCATAAAGTAGCATCGATAAAACTCATTTTTTACCTTTAACTAAACTCGGCCATTCAATAGAATTAAAATTTTCATCATATACGCTTGGTGTGCCTTTTGCCTGAAGTTCAATTGCCGCTCTTTTTGATTTTTCAAGCTCGCTGTAACATTTGTTGAGTTCTGTTTTTGAAGGTTTATAATTTTTCCATTCATTTCCGCCAAGCAAAGTTTCTTTAAATCTTTTTTGTCTTTCTTTATTTGTTCTTCCTGCTAAAATATAACAGCTCATTGCCCTTGCGTCTTTATGAAACGGCAAAGGGAACAAAATTACATGAACTCTGTAATTTTTTGCCAGGTTATTTTTTGTTTTCTGTTCCATCATTCTGCAAAACGGACACTCAGGGTCTGTAACAACATACAAATCTTTTTTACCTTTTCCGAAACTGAAAGAGATTCCCTCATTTACTATTTTTTTATTTACCGGAAAATTTGCGCTTAATGTGCTTCCGTTTTTATTGTTTAATATTCTTCCTATAACAGTATATTTTTTATCGGCTGTTATATAAATGTTTCCGGCTCCTCTTTTTGTTTGAATGTTTATTATATAAAATCCGTCTTTTTTTACACCTCTGACTTTGATAAGGCCTTTTTTAATATCCTGAGCGAGTCTTGGATATAAAATACTTGATTTTAAAACGGAATTTAATTCTTTTTGAGGTAACAGTTTATCGCTTGCAAATAGACTTATTGTTACACTTAAACTTAAAAATACTTTTTTCATTAATTCTCCTTGAGCTTTTTTAATATTTTTTCAACTTTTTGTTTTGGATTTTTATCCTGATAAACAGGTCTTCCCACAACTATAAAATTAACTTTATTTTCTTTTGCCGCTTTTATATCAGCAACTCTTTTTTGGTCTCCTGCATCTTCTCCAAACGGTCTTATTCCAGGCGTAAGTGTAATAAAATTATTTGAAGTGATGTTTTTAATTTCCTTGCTTTCCCAAACACTGCATACAACTCCATCAAGCCCGGAATGAAAAACTGTTTTTGCGAATTCTTTGGCTTTAATATCGATATCGTTTCCGTATATTTTTTTAAATTCATCGTTTGAAAAACTGGTCAGTGCCGTTACCGCCAAAACTAACGGTCTTTTTTCGAATTTAGAAATTCTTTTCATTACTTCTTTCATTGCTTTTTCACCTGCACTTGCATGAATATTGAACATATCAATTCCAAGTTTTGTGATTTCTTCTGCTGCATCAGCCATTGTATTTGGAATATCATACAATTTTAAATCTAAAAAAATATTATAGCCTAAGTTTTTTAATTTAAATATAAATTCGTTTCCGTCTCTTATATAGCTTCTAAAACCGACTTTAAGCCAAATATCATTTGCATATTCGCCAATTTCTTTAGCTAATTTTAAATTTTCTTCTTTACTCGATAAATCTAAAGCAATACAGAGTTTCATTTTATTTATCCACCTTAGGAAGGGTAATTCCTTTTTGCCCGTGATATTTTCCTTTTTTATCGGCGTAGCTGATTTCACACATTTCATCATCAGCACTATGAAAAATTAACTGTGCAATTCCCTCATTTGCATAAATTTTTGCCGGAAGAGGTGTGGTGTTGCTTATTTCTATAGTAATATGCCCTTCCCATTCAGGTTCAATCGGTGTTACATTTACAATAATCCCACATCTTGCATAAGTTGATTTTCCAACACATACTGCAAGTACGTCTCTTGGCATTTTAAAATATTCCACACTCCTGCAAAGTGCAAATGAATTTGGAGGAATAATGCAATCGCCTTTAATATTAACTACATTGTTTTCATCAAAATTTTTAGGGTCAACTATAGTGGAATTTATATTTGTAAAAACCATAAATTCATCGCTTACTCTTATATCATATCCGTATGAAGAAACTCCGTAGCTTATAGTGTTTGTGCGAACCTGTTTTTCTTCAAAAGGATTTATCATGCCAAATTCTTTGGCCATTGTCCTAATCCATTTATCAGATTTTACACCCATTGGCATCCTTTTTTGAATATTTAAAATTATATCAAATTTATGATATCATTTTAAAAAGGATTAAGGAGTTAATATTATGGATATTAAAACATTAAAAGAAATTGTAAAAATATTTGATAATTCAAAAGCCAATGTTTTGGAACTTGAAAATGAAAAATTTAGGATTTTTCTTGATAAATCTGTAAAAGCCGCTCCTGCCCAGACACCGGCACCGGCATTGGCTTTGGAAGAAACTCCTAAGGCTGTTCAAAAAGTAGAAGCAAAACCTAAGTGTGAAGTGGAAGGGGAGCTTATTACTTCTCCGATGGTCGGGACTTTTTATCAGGCTCCAAGCCCGGATTCCCCTCCTTATGTAAGAGTGGGCGATAAAATAAAAAAGGGAGATACGCTTTGCATTATAGAAGCTATGAAAATAATGAATGAATTGGAAGCCGAATTTGATTGTGAAATACTCGATATTTTAGTGGAAGACGGCCAACCTGTTGAATTTGACACTCCCCTTTTTAAGGTTAAAAAATTATGAAAAGAATTTTAATAGCAAACAGAGGGGAAATTGCCTTAAGGGCTATCAGGGCTATACATAAATTAAAAAAAGAAGCTGTCTCAATTTATTCTACGGCCGATAGAGATGCAGTTTATCTTAATTTTGCCGACGGGGGCGTTTGTGTGGGTGGTCCAAGAAGCAATGAGAGTTATTTAAACATACCCTCTATAATAAGTGCGGCAGAAATTACCGAATGTGACGCAATTTTCCCCGGATACGGATTTTTGAGTGAAAACCAGACGTTTGTAGAAATATGCAAAGCCCATAATGTTGCTTTTATAGGTCCGAGTCTTGAAGTTATGGAGCTTATGGCCGATAAATCAAAAGCCAAAGAAGTTATGAAAAAATCCGGTGTTCCCGTAATTCCTGGCAGTGCCGGGGCTGTAAAAGATGTTGAAGCTGCTAAAAAAGCGGCTGCTGAAATAGGATATCCTGTTATTCTCAAAGCGGCAAGTGGCGGAGGCGGAAGAGGAATGAGGGTTGTTGAAAATGAAAGTTATATAGAAAATGCTTTTTTGGCAGCTTCAAGTGAAGCCCAGAGTGCTTTTGGAGACCCAACTATTTATATGGAAAAATATATTGAAAAACCGCGCCATGTTGAAGTTCAGATTTTAGGCGACAAACACGGAAATGTTATTCATTTGGGTGAGCGGGACTGTTCTCTTCAAAGAAGACACCAAAAACTTATAGAAGAATCCCCGGCAGTTATTTTAGATGAAAAAACCAGGAATAAATTACATGAAACGGCTGTAAAAGCCGCTAAAGCTATAGGATATTATTCAGCCGGAACAATTGAATTTTTAGTAGATAAAAATTTAAATTTTTATTTTATGGAAATGAATACAAGGCTTCAGGTAGAACATCCGGTAAGTGAAATGGTAAGCGGAATTGATCTGGTTGAATGGATGATAAGAGTAGAAGAAGGTGAAAAAATACCTGAACAAAAAGATATAAATATAAAAGGGCATTCCCTTGAATGCAGAATTTTGGCCGAAGATCCTGATAAATTTATTCCAAATCCCGGAAAAATTCAAAAGCTTTATATCCCGGGAGGAAAAGATGTAAGGGTTGATACACATATATATGCAGGTTATATTATTCCACAATATTATGACAGTTTAATTGCAAAAGTAATTGTTTTGGGAAAAGACAGAAATGAAGCAATTGAAATTATGAAAGAGGCTCTGAGGGAATTTCAAATAAGCGGTATAAAAACTACAATACCTTTTCATTTAAAAATGCTTGAAAATGAAGATTTTCTAAATAATAACTATGATACTAAATATTTAGAAACTAAGGGACTTGTTTAAAATCAACAAGTTTTCCTTTCAAGTCCCCGATTTTTAATACATTTTTTACAATTCCTTTTAAAGTGACCCAGTTTTTTTGGTTTATAAGTAAATATAAAATTCCTTTATCCCCTGAAAAAACTTTATTATATAAATTTGCTTTTATACAAACGCCTTTACTCCCAAAAATATTTTGTTTACAAAAATTTACATCAACCCTTCCGTCACGCTTTCTTGCCCCTAACGCATAAAATGTATAAATTTTATTTTTGTCTTTGAGATATAACGGCAAATTAAAATAAAGGCTTAAAATATCCTGAGGCGCATAATAATCGAATTTTTCCTTTCCGTCAAATTTGTTATTAAAGTATTTTATCCTTGTAATTGTTTTCTTTTTATGGTCAAACAGATATATTCTTTTATATTCTTTATCCCCCCTTTTTCTGTATGTGATATATTCAAAAGGAATCAGTTTATTATTTTTAATTATTCCTATGCTTGTGTATTTTTGTATCATATGATGCGAAAGTACGGCTGCGAGCCCTTTTGTTTTTACTATTGTCTGAATTTTATAGTTTGTCTGATTCTTTTCAAAAAAACCCTGGGCTGCTGCAATTGTACCGAACCAGCCGTATTTTGCCTCGTATGTGGCAGTTAGTGTTTTAGAGTATAATGAAAAGAATAAAAAACATAGTAAAATATATTTCATAATTTGCCTTTTTTAGAAATTATATCAAAGGAAGAAATTGAAAATAGTATTTTTAGATGCATTAACTCTTGGGAGTGTAGATTTTGAAAGGTTTAAAGAATTCGGTGAGGTTGAAATTTATCAGACTACAGATAAAGATGAAACAATAGATAGGATTAAAAATGCTGATATAGTTGTAACTAATAAAGTTGTAATCGATAAAAGTGTTTTAGATAATGCAAAAAGATTAAAATTTATTCAAATTGCGGCAACGGGTATGAATAATGTAGATTTAGAATATGCCAAAGCTAAGGGGATAATTGTAAAGAATGTAGCGGGATATTCCACAAATGCGGTTGTTCAGCATACATTTTCCATGGTTTTGGCTTCAATAAACAAAATTTGTTATTTTGATAAATATGTAAGGAAAGAATATCCAAATTCAAAAATATTTACTCATATTCAAAACTGGTTTGAAATAAAAGGAAAAAAATGGGGAATCATAGGACTTGGTGAAATAGGAAAAAATGTTGCAAGAGCGGCTGAATGTTTCGGGGCCAAGGTTGTGTATTATTCAACAAGCGGGAAAAACAGTTCAAAAGAATTTAAAAGAGTTGGACTTGAAGAGCTTCTTAAAACTTCAGGAATAATAACAATCCATGCGCCTTTAAATAAAAATACCAAAAATCTTTTAAATTATGAAAAACTTTCGCTCATGCAAGAAGGAAGTATTTTAGTAAATGTGGGAAGAGGTGGAATAATAAATGAAGATGATTTGGTAAAAATTTTAAAAGAAAAAAATATTTTTGTCGGTCTGGATGTATTTGAAAAAGAACCTGTAAATATTGATAATCCGCTTTTAAAAAATAAAAAAGTTTTATTAACCCCGCATATGGCCTGGAGCAGCATTGAAGCGAGGGAAAAATTGATGGAAGGAATTTATAAAAATATAGAAAAATTTATAAAAAGCGGGGATTAAGCCGTTTTTTCTATGTGTACATCCATTTGAGGATACGGGATATTAATGCCTTTTTCATCAAATGTTTGTTTTATCGTTTCGAGCAGTTCGCTTCTTACCCCCCAATAATCGTCACTCTTAACCCAAGGTCTTACATTAAAGTTAACACTGCTATCAGCCAATTCTGCAAGAGCCACTGTCGGTTTCGGTTCTTTTAATATTTTAGGATTAGAATTTAAAATTTCTTCTAGTGTAGATTTAGTCAGTTTTAAATCATCTTCATATCCCACGCCTATCACCAAATCAATTCTTCTGATTTTTTCTCTTGAATAATTTATTATATTATTTCCGATTATATTGTTGTTAGGAATTATAATTACTCTGTTATCCCCTGTTTTCATAATAGTGTTGAAAATACCTATTTCATCAACAACGCCAGAAGTTCCGGCCGCTTCAACAAAATCCCCGATTTTAAACGGCCTAAGGAATAAAATCAATACTCCCGCACCGAAATTTGATATATTATCTTTAAGTGCCATACCTACAGCTAAACCTGCACCCGCAATTATTGCTGCAAACGAGGTGGTATCAACCCCTAATGTTCCAAGAGCCGTAATAATTACTAAAATAAGCAGACCGATATATGTTAAATTTCCTAAAAATTTTACCAGTGTAATATCTACTTTTGATTTTTCCAGAAGTTTTTTCACAATATTTGTAATAATTTTCGCAATCCATTTACCGATGATATAAATGGCAATGGCTCCGATGATTTTGATTCCCCACTGCATTGTCAAATTAATATATTTATCCATTTTATCTCCTTTTTAGGATTTAATAGCATTTTAACAAATTTAAATGATATTTAAATGACAAAATTTATTTGTCAAATTTTTCCCAGTGATTTTGGATTATCATTTTTTGAAGAAGTTTCACATATTCATCTCTTTTTTGGGAATATAATTCCATTGTAGTTGCAGCTATGAGACCGGTAAATTTTTTATTTTTTAATTTATAAAAATATCTTACATTTCTAAATTCTTTATAAGCCGGGTTTCTGTTTAGATTCAGCATATAGGCTTTTATGGAATCTTCGATGCTTGGAAAAATTTTTAATGAATAGTTTATATCAATGCTACTATATCTGTCTTTTGGAGAAAGGCCATTATTAGAATATTCCCAGTGTCCAAAGAGGTTGTTAGCTAACTTAACAAATCTGCTTTTTCCCCATCCGCTTTCTATTGCAGCCTGGGCCAGGGCGAGTGAAGGGGGTATTGTGTCTATTTTTTTTAAAAATTCATCTCTGTTCAGTATATTTTTTATTTTGTATTTTTTGGCCTTTTTAGCCAAAAAAGCAATTTTTTCCGGTTTTAATAAAAAGGCCGGGTCGTTAAATATTTTTATAATTTTTTTTCTTAAATTTAATATATTTTTGTTTTCTGTTTGAATTAAAGGCAGCATTATTTCCACAAATGCTTTTTTTTGTTCGTTAATATTTCTGATATTATAATACCAGTCCGGGAAAGCTGCGTTTAAAACAGTGAAAAGTGAAAAATTAAAAATTAAAAGTGAAATAATTTTTTTCATTGTACTCCTAAAAAAGTGTTGGTTCTAATGCTTTTAATTTATAGCTGATTCTGTGAATATCGCTAAATCCGAATTTTTTAATTTCTTCAATATGCTCCTTCGTTATATATCCTTTATGTTTGGCGAAATTATATTCGGGATATTTACCGGCAATTTTTATCATATATCTGTCTCTGCTTACTTTTGCCAAAATACTTGCTGCGCCTATTTCTTTAATTTTCAAATCCCCTTTTATTATAGTTTCTATTTGTTTAACACCAAAATTACTGTTTCCGTCAAACAGGTATTTGTCCGCTTTAATTTTTTCTTTTATTACTTTTAATGCAAAATTGATGGCAAAAGAAAGCCCTTTTTTATCTATTGTTTTATTGTCAATCCATACAATATGATAGATACTGGTTTCTTTTATTATTTCAAATAGTTCATCTCTTTTTTTAGAGGTTAATTTTTTTGAATCTGTTAACTCTTTATACCATTTTTCACTTTTTACTTTACATTTTTCACTTATTAAGCATCCAGCCACAACTAAAGGCCCTGCAATAGGTCCGCGTCCAGCCTCGTCTATTCCGCAAATCTCCATTGCCAAAACGGCTTTACCTCCACTTCAAAATTTTTATGTTTTATTTCAAGTTCGTTTGAAATTGTAATGATTTCAATTTTTTTTACATCATTTACTTTATTGAGTTTTTCCAAAATTGTGTTTTCATCTGCAAACGGCATTACAAGTATTCCCATCTCTTTTTGAGGCAAATAAAAATTAAGGGTATCTTTATAATAAATTTCTTTTTCATTTAATTCAAGAAAAACCATATTTTCAAATTTATGAAAAAAATTTTTTTTATTAGTTAAAATATTTCTGAAGGCAAAATTATAAGCAAAAAATTTTTTAGGAGATTTCGGTGCCTTATATTTTTCAACTTCATAAATAACCCTGTTTTTAATTAATTCGTTTGTTGTTTTATAAAAACTGTCTTTACTTATTTTTATTCTTTTTTTTAAAATCTGAAATATTTGATAAAGAGTCAGTTTTTCTCCGATATGGGCAAAAAAGAATTTTAAAATTTCTTTATTAAAAGGCAGTAGGTCAAACACATCTTTTAAATATTCTTCTTTAAAATAATCTTCCACAAAAGCGTTTTTTGCAAAATTTCCGTGTTTTAAAAATTTATCAAATGTGTTTGTTGGGGAATTTGATTTTTCGAAAGCGAAAAATTCTTCAAAATCAAGCGGTTTTAATTCTATTTTTTTAAAATTTTCAATTTCAATATTTTCAGAGCTTGTTATAAAAACTGTTTTATTAGCAGGGATTTTCACAGAAAAATCGAAATTTTCAAAAATAATTAAATCAGATGTTAATTCAAAGTTTTTTTCCCTGTAATCAGAAAAATCATAATATTCCCAGCTGCCTTTAAATTTTTTTAAAAAATTAAAAATTAAAAATGTTTTTCCCACCCCTTTAGGGCCGGTAATTAATGTATTTTCATAATTTAATTTTATTTTTCTGTCATATATTTTTTTGGGAAACATAAAAACCTTTTTGCTTAATTATAGCATAATTAAAAATCCAGCCATTGCTATCAGGCTTTCGTATAAATAAAGATTTTCCCCGTATAAAATTCCTGATATGACACTTCCTAAAAATGCGGCAAACCCGTAACCGATTCCTGCATAAAACTGCTGGGCAAGTGTTTTGTTTTTATAAATTCCAAAAAGATACAACATGGCAGATGTATGGAATATAGCAAAAGAAAAAGCATGAAGCAGCTGCGAAAGAGCTATTAACATTATATTGCCGGCAAACAAATATAGCATCAGCCATCTAATTGATGTTAAAAATATTGAAATTTTAATCCAAAAGAGAGGGGAGTGTTTTTTGATAAATTTATGTTGAATTAGAAAAATTAAAATTTCAGCAATTACCCCTATAGCCCAAAGCCACCCGTTTATCTCTTTTGAAATGTTATGATTTAAATTATAAATTGTAAAAAAGTTATAAAATCCCCCGAAACTAATCTGCATTAATATTAAAGCAAACCAGAATTTCCATGCAATAAAAAAATTTATCGGTTTGTTTTCTTTTTTTACATATTTGTCTTCCAAAAAATATAAAGCTGTAATATTGGTAAATATCATCAAAATAATAAAAATATAAATGAAATTTATTTTAAAATATGAAAATATAATCCCAAACAGCATAAATCCCAGACTTCCATACACTCTCGCTCTGCCGTAATTTTCTTTTAATTTTTCAACTGCAATTGTTTCAATATAAGGAAATATTATACTAAAGCATGCCCCTATCAGAAAAAAAGCGAAAGAAATTAAATAAAAATTTTTATTGATAAGTAAAAATGAAGCAAATATTGAAAATGTAAGCGCCGATAAAAATATTTTTTTATTTATTGTAAGTTTAAAAAACAAAAAAGGAGTTAAAAATCTGGCAATTGGAAGCATGGAAAAAAGAATTCCTATTTGAGCCGGTGTAAAATAAGCTGAATACATTTTTGGCATAAAAATTACATAATCACCGATTAATGCAAAAAAGAGGAAATAATATAAACTAAGGGCTATAAATTCTCTAAGCACGCTTTTATTGCTTTTTTATATCTGTTTTTATCAAACTCTGGATATGTAAAATTTCTTACTTTTTTACAAAAAGTGCTTGCCGGCCACCATGGGTCATTTATATATCTCGGCATTATGTGAAAATGGAGGTGGGGAACCATATTTCCGAATTCAGCAATATTTATTTTATCAGGATTAAGCAGTTTTATCATTGTTTTTTCAATATTTTTGACAGACTGCATTATTTGTATTATTTCTTTATCTTCCAAATCGCTGAATTCTTTTATATGTTTTTGTGTAATGATTCTAATGTAGCCAGGAATTTCATTAATCAAAATAACCCTAAAAAGGGTATTCTGAAAAATTATATTTTCATTTTCCGGATTACACAAAGGGCAGTTCACTAATTTCCTCTGCTGCCGGGTTTAACCGGTTTGCTTCCTGTTTTGCACATTGGGCAGTTTTCCGGTTCATAAACTTCAAAATCAAAGTCTTCTAAAGCAAAAAAAGGTTTGTTTTGGGGTAATTTACATTCCGGTTTTCTCTCGGTTTTTCCATTAACCCTTTTACAAACGCCTCTGTTGGCAATTGCCCCAAATCCTACTACCCTGCCGCCTCTTTTTTCAATTTCTCTTGCCGCTTCCATTGCGGATCCGCCGGTTGTAATAATGTCTTCACAGATTAATACTTTCTCATTTTCCTTTACTTCAAATCCTCTTCTTAAAGTCATTTTACCGTTAACTCTTTCGGTAAAAATAAATCTGACATCAAGAGCCCTTGCCAGTTCGTATCCGGCAAGCAGCCCCCCGATAGCCGGAGAACATACAGTATCTACTTTAACTCCGGCTTCAATTATTTTTTTTGCAAGTTCTTTTGCCAAAGTCTCGGCAACTTCTGGATATTCCAAAACTCTCGCGCTTTGAAGGTAATATTCGCTGTGTTTTCCGCTGCTTAAAAGAAAATGGCCTTTTAATAAAGCGGCGTGTTTTTCATAAATATCTTTTACATTCATTTTTTTATTTCCCATTTTCCATTAAATTATACTTTCATTACTTCATCAATTTTTTTATTTACTGTTTCATCAACTTTATTAACAAAACTATCGGTTATTTCCTGAACTTTATCGAGTCCTTTTCTTTCTTCATCTTCTGTTATTTCTTTGTCTTTAAACATTTTTTTGATTTTATCATTGGCTTCGCGTCTTACGTTTCTAATAGCGATTTTTGCTTTTTCTGCAAACTCTTTTGCTTTTTTGGCCTGTTTTTTTCTCTCTTCTTCTGTCATTGGAGGAAAGTACATTTTGATAACTTCTCCGTCATTGTTAGGATTTGCTCCAACATTGGCTTCTTGAATGGCTTTTTCTATATCTTTCATAATAGATTTGTCCCAAGGCTGAATTACAATGGTTGTTGCATCCACGGCATTTACGTTTGCAACCTGATTTAGTGGAGTTGGCGTTCCGTAATATTCAACTTTCACCCCGTCAAGAACATGAATAGAAACTTTTCCGGTTCTTAGTGTATTTAAATCTTTTTTTAATACATCTATACTTTTTTGCATATGCTCTTTGGCAAATTTAAAAACTTCTTCCATTTTTATCCTCCTTAATATTTTATTATCATTCTTGAAAAGATTTTATAATTATACCTTATGATAATCCTGTTTCTGAATCTTTTGAGCTTAAAATTCGGATGAAAACAGAATTTATTATTTTTAATTTTTATATGGTATTTCCAGCCGAAATCTGTTAAATAGATATTTATATATGGAATTTTATTTATCAGTTTTCCCGAAATTTCAGTAATTGAATTTTTATTTCTTTTAATTATCAAATTTTTTATATGGAGTCTTTTGAGCTTTAGTTTTTCTGCTATATTTACTTTTCCTGTCAGTGCGATTCTGTCCAAATCGTCAATCGGAGTGGTTAAATCAATTGCTCCGGGATTTTGATTTGCAATAACCTTAAAATATTTTGAAATTATTTTTTTTACCCTCTTGTCATATTCTCCATACGGATATGCATACATGTCGGGAACGTAACCGATTCTTTTTTTAAATAAATTAATAGCCTTAAGCGTATCCTGGTTTATTTCTTTATCGCTAAGTTTTGGCAGATGCGGATGAGCGTAGCTGTGGACTCCAAGTTCACCGTATTTTGCACATTCTTTTACCATTTTCCATGTCATAAAATCTCCCCATTTACCTTCAGTTGCCTTTGTATATACAAAAAGGGTAAAAGGAATATGGTATTTTTTAAATAAAGGCAGGCCGTTTTTATAAAAACTTTTATAATTGTCATCTATTGTAAAAACAACATAATTATCAATATTTTCTCTGTTTTTTAATTTTTTTACAAGGGTTGAAAGTTTGACAGCTTTGTAATTATTATTTTTTATATATTTTAAATATTTCTCAAGTTCTTTTGTTGAGGTGTTTGTATATGAATGTCTGAAATCATTTATTCTGTGAAGTACAAAAATATGGGCCTGGGCAAAAAGAAAAATAGGCAGAAAAAAAAGAAAAAATCTCATTTTACGGGAGCGGGAGGAACAGGGGTTGATTTTGGAAGTTTAACTTCACTTACAACAGAAGTATTTGCCTGTTTATTATACAAATATGTCAGTGTTAAAGTATTTAATACAAATAAAAATCCTAAAATTATTGTTGCTTTTGCCAAAAAGTTCATAGGACCTTTTGCCCCAAATACACTTTCATTTGAGCTTGAATATGCACCAAGCCCCATTGATTCGGATTTTTGTAATAAAACTAAAATTACTATTGCAATTACAAGTATTACTTGAACAATAAATAAAACAGATGTCATTTTTTACCTTTTTTGATAGAATTATAACAAAAATGAAAAATTAAAAGCGAAAAATGAAAAATTTCGATAAATATGCACATACATACCCGAAATATAATTTAAT
>NZ_ATHR01000001.1:210000-677500 GCF_000523295.1 Lebetimonas sp. JS085 | reverse complement strand
CAGTTAAGTTGCCAAGAGGCCAAGAAGCCAGGTAGTTAAGTGAATAACTTGGAACTATGAACTAGGTGCTTTGAACTAAGAAGGGGACATAGCTCAGCTGGTAGAGCGCCTGCCTTGCACGCAGGAGGTCAGGGGTTCGACTCCCCTTGTCTCCACCATGCAAGAGTAGCCTGTAAAGTAGCTAAAGGCTGTTATACAGACTGCGTGCTTGCACGGGAGGGGCGTAAAGCAAACGACAACTGCTTGTCGTTTGTAGCCCCGCACGGTGATTGCGATGTGCGAAAGAAGTGAGCACCGCAAGACGCCAGTAGGAGGTCAGGGGTTCGACTCCCCTTGTCTCCACCAAGCAAGGGCAGTTATGAATGATGAATTAAAAATGTAAATTCAATATTTAAAATTCAACATTCAACATTAATAAAATGTAGAATGGAGAATGAGAGACATTTTCCATTGTACATTTTAGTACGAGAGATAATTGAAAATTAGTTGTTAAAAGTCTTGTCCACGCCGCGAGAAAGCTACTAAGGGCGAGCGGTGGATGCCTAGGTTGGCAGAGGCGAAGAAGGACGTGCCAGGCTGCGAAAAGCCAGGGGGAGCTGTCAAGGAGCGTTGATCCCTGGATATCCGAATGGGGCAACCCGGCCAGTTGAGAGACTGGTCACCCACGTAAGTGGGGGCGAACCCGGGGAAGTGAAACATCTCAGTACCCGGAGGAGAGGAAATCAAACGAGATTCCCAAAGTAGCGGCGAGCGAAATGGGATTAGCCCGTCTTAGTGTAGCCGGTATTTTAGGGGAGTTACCTGGAAAGGTAAGCCACAGAGGGTGAAAGCCCCGTACCCAAAAAGATACCGGTGGGACTAAGCTAAGACCTTGTGAGTAGCTCGGGACACGTGTTATCCTGAGTGAAGATGGGAGGACCACCTTCCAAGGCTAAATACTCCTGTCAGACCGATAGTGCACAAGTACCGTGAGGGAAAGGTGAAAAGAACCCCAGTGAGGGGAGTGAAATAGAACCTGAAACCGTTTGCCTACAATCATTCGGAGCCCTATTGTCTTCGGACAAGGGTGACGGACTGCCTTTTGCATAATGAGCCTGCGAGTTGTGGTTACTGGCGAGGTTAACCCGAGAGGGGGAGCCGAAGCGAAAGCGAGTCAGTAGCTGCAGACCCGAAGCTGAGTGATCTATCCATGGGCAGGTTGAAGCGGGTGTAAGAGCCCGTGGAGGACCGAACCGGTAGGCGTTGAAAAGCCTTCGGATGACCTGTGGATAGGGGTGAAAGGCCAATCAAACTCAGTGATAGCTGGTTCTCTCCGAAATGCATTTAGGTGCAGCGTTAAGAGGTAGCCATAGGGGGTAGAGCACTGATAGGGCTAGGGCGGCCCACAGCTGTACCAAACCCTGTCAAACTCCGAATACCTATGGTGTAATCTTAGCAGTGAGGCGTAGGGTGATAAAATCCTATGTCGAGAGGGGAACAACCCAGACTACCGACTAAGGTCCCAAAGTTAAACTTAAGTGGAAAAGGAGGTTTTCCTGCTTAAACAACCAGGAGGTTGGCTTAGAAGCAGCCATCCTTTAAAGAAAGCGTAACAGCTCACTGGTCGAGCGGGGAGGCGCCGAAAATATAACGGGGCTAAAAGTTTACACCGAAGTCGTAGATTCTTACTTTGTAAGAGTGGTAGGAGAGCGTTGATGACAGCGTAGAAGCCGTACCGGTAAGGAGCGGTGGAGCGTCATCAAGTGAGCATGCAGGCATGAGTAGCGATAAAATGGGTGAGAATCCCATTCGCCGAAAGCCCAAGGTTTCCTACACGATGTTCGTCAGTGTAGGGTTAGTCGGGGCCTAAGATGAGGCCGAAAGGCGTAGTCGATGGGGAAACGGTTAATATTCCGTTACCTACTAACAATGAGCCGAAGGGGGGACGCTTGGGGTTAACCGAGGTCACTGATGGAATAGTGGTTCGAAGGGTGTAGGGTGAAGAGTAGGCAAATCCGCTCTTCAATAGCCCGAGACCCGACAGGCCTCCAAAGCTCTTCGGAGCGGAGGGGGAATCGGAGATGCCCTGAGCCGAGAAAAGCCTCTAAGGCGATTGAGTTGTTAGTAGCCCGTACCGTAAACCGACACAGGTGGGCGGGATGAGTATTCTAAGGCGCGTGGAAGAACCCTCTCTAAGGAACTCGGCAAACTGACACCGTAACTTCGGGATAAGGTGTGCCCCGAGTAGGTGAAGCTCCTTGCGAGTGGAGCCGAAAGGGGTCGCAGCACAGCGCTCTTGTCGACTGTTTACCAAAAACACAGCACTCTGCTAACTCGTAAGAGGAGGTATAGGGTGTGACGCCTGCCCGGTGCCGGAAGGTTAAGGGGATCCGTTAGCCATAAGGCGAAGCGGTGAACTGAAGCCCCGGTAAACGGCGGCCGTAACTATAACGGTCCTAAGGTAGCGAAATTCCTTGTCGGTTAAATACCGACCTGCATGAATGGCGTAACGAATGAGGGGCTGTCTCAGAGAGGGATCCAGTGAAATTGTAGTGGAGGTGAAAATTCCTCCTACCCGCGGCAAGACGGAAAGACCCCGTGGACCTTTACTACAGCTTGGCATTGTAGGTGGGATATCCATGTGCAGGATAGGTGGGAGGCTGAGAAGCCAGGGCGCCAGCTCTGGTGGAGCCGATCTTGAGATACCACCCTTGGATATCCTGCCTACTAACCCGCAGGAGTAATCCTTCTGGGGGACAGTGCCTGGCGGGTAGTTTGACTGGGGCGGTCGCCTCCTAAAGAGTAACGGAGGCTCACAAAGGTTGGCTCAAGGCGGTTGGAAATCGTCTGAAGAGTGTAAAGGCACAAGCCAGCCTGACTGCGAGAGAGACACCTCGAGCAGAGACGAAAGTCGGTCTTAGTGATCCGGTGGTTCTGAGTGGAAGGGCCATCGCTCAAAGGATAAAAGGTACCCCGGGGATAACAGGCTGATCTCCCCCGAGAGCTCACATCGACGGGGAGGTTTGGCACCTCGATGTCGGCTCATCGCATCCTGGGGCTGGAGCAGGTCCCAAGGGTATGGCTGTTCGCCATTTAAAGCGGTACGCGAGCTGGGTTCAGAACGTCGTGAGACAGTTCGGTCCCTATCTGCCGTGGGCGCAGGAAGGTTGAGGAGAGCTAACCCTAGTACGAGAGGACCGGGTTGGACGAGCCACTGGTGTACCAGTTGTCCTGCCAAGGGCAGCGCTGGGTAGCCAAGCTCGGAAGGGATAACCGCTGAAAGCATCTAAGCGGGAAGCCCACTCCAAGATGAGCCTTCCCATGAGGGTGCAGGAAGACTACCTGCTTGATAGGCTGGGGGTGTAAGCCCTGCGAGGGGTTGAGCTGACCAGTACTAATAACCCGAATGGCTTTTAAGCGGACGTGAGACAAGACTTTTAACAGCTAATTTTTAATTTATGAGATAATATATTTAAGCTTAGTGGGCAAAGCGGAGGGGAAACACCCTGAACCATTCCGAACCAGGAAGTTAAGCCCTCCAGCGCTGATGATACTGCGCCCTGCGGGTGTGGGAAAGTAGGTCCCCGCTAAGCTTTAATATGTTATCTTCTTTATCGTTAATCCTTTTTTATTATTTACTATCATTTTGGGTCTGGCACCTTTGATATACAGAGTATAATATTCATTATCTCCTTTATATATATCGTTTATTCCTAACTTCTTTGTTTATCTTTATTTATATTAATTATTCATTCTTTTATATTAAATATAATTAAAATGGCATAAAATGTAAATTAAAACTTCTATCAATTATCCACAATATTGAAAGAATTATTGTTATATAAATTATCAATTTGATTAATTTGCTTTTTCTAAAATAATAAAGAGGAAAGAAAACTAATGTAATAATCATTATCTGGCCTATTTCCACTCCAATATTAAATCCGAAAAGAGACCGTTCAAAATTCCGTGTCAACTGAGGAGATTATATCATAAGTTTAAAGCATCATCTAATCTACCTTCAAAGAAAATAGCCAGCTGAGAGAGTGTAAGATTCCAGTTTTTAATAGGCATAGTCCATTTTTTTTCTGCATTCTGAATACCCATATATAAGAGTTTGAGTAAGCTATTTTCATTAGGAAAAGCACCTTTTGTTTTGGTTAATTTCCTAAATTGTCTATGAACTGATTCAATAATATTAGTTGTGTATATAACTTTTTTTATATCTTGAGGATATTTAAAATAATTAGATAAATTATTCCACTTGTTTCTCCAAGATTTAATGACTATAGGATATTTATTCCCCCATTTTTCTTCAAGTCTATCAAGTTCACTTTCGGCTTGTTCTTTATTTACAGCCTGATATACCTTTTTTAAATCTTTCATAAACTCTTTTTTATCTTTAGAAGCTACATATTTTAAAGAATTTCTAATCTGATGAATTATACATAACTGAACCTCTGTATTTGGATATATAGCGTTAATGGCTTCTGGAAATCCTTTAAGTCCATCTATACTTGCAATAAGTATATCTTTTACTCCTCTGTTGTTTAAATCGGTTAAAACCTGAAGCCAAAAATTTGCTCCTTCACTTTCGCTTAAATAAAGCCCTAAAACTTCTTTTTTACCTTGAATATTGACACCTAAAATTGTATAAACCGCTTTATTTACATATTTCCCATCTTCTTTGATTTTATAATGAATTGCATCCATAAATACAAATGGATATATACTCTCTAAAGGTCTTGATTGCCACTCTTTGATTTTTGGTATTATTTTATCCGTTATTGCATTTATTGTAGCTGATGAAATAGAAATTTGATAAAGCTCTTCAATATGTGATTTTATATCTTTATAGCTCATTCCAAGTGCATATAATGATAATATCTTCTCTTCTATTTCATCACTTATTGTTGTTTGATGTTTTTTTACTATTTGAGGCTCAAATCTACCTTCTCTATCTCTTGGGGTAGCAAGTTCAAATTCTCCTGATGTTGATTTTACTGTTTTTCTGTTGTAACCGTTTCTGCGATTTTTTTTACCACTTAATACTTCATCTGCAATATGGGATTCTATCTCTGCTTCAAGTGCAGCTTCTACCAATTCTTTAATTAGTGGAGCTAATACTCCATCTTTTCCACCTATCTTCTTACCTGCTAATAAATCTTTTACTGCTTTGTCAAAATTAAATTTCTCCATGTCAGTCCTTTCTTCTTTAGTATTTTACCTTGACTGACACGGAATTGCTAACACTCTCTCCGAAAACCACTTTAATAAAATTTATATGTTCTACATTCATTTCATTTAATGCATTTGCAAATCCGAATCCGTGTATAAATCCAAATAAAAAAGCTAGCAACCACTCTTTTTTTATCCAAAAATATAAGTTATTTAATGCCATAAATAATATTGTACAAGCAATCAATACTTCTGTTAAATTTTCAGGTGGATTTACAATATTAAACATACTTAAACTTAACGTAATAGAATGAGAAATTGTAAACGCAGTTGCAATTTCTATTATTTCTATTATACTTTTTTTTAGATTGTTATTTTTTAATAAAACTGAAATAATAAGCATTAATAAAAAGAATATATGGTCTATTCCTTCTAAAATATGGAAAATCCCCTCTTTTAAAAAAGCTAAAAATTCATTTTGATTATTTTTTAAAATATAACGTTTTTTATTAGGATTAAATACGATAATTTTTGTAGAATTATTTTCTACAATTTTTATTATTCCCTGTTGCGTTTTGTCTATATCAAAAAATATATCAAAATATATTTTATTAATGTTATTACATTTTAAATTGAAATAATTATCCACTATAACTTCGTTTTTTATTTTCGTATAAAGAGGATTTATTTTCAGTTATCTATTTTTATGTGATTTAAAATATATGATTGAATTTCTTTTTTTGAAATAGTTTCTTTATGCAATGCTTTTTGTATATTAAAAATAGCAAATCTCATATATAAAGTAGGTATGGTTTTATTTAAATCCAGTGTCATTTTTGTAATATTAAGAGGATGAGCGTTTAGAAGAATAAAGATTATTAATAAAATTATTTTTTTCATTTTTTTATAAAATTTTACTAAAGTTTTATGGAATAAAAATTGCTTTTTATTTAAAAAGGAATAAATTGTTTAATAATAAAAACATACTTATTACAGGCGGTACCGGAAGTTTTGGTAAAAAATATACAGAAATAATCTTAAAAAATTATAAACCTAACAAAATTATTATTTACAGCAGGGATGAGCTTAAACAGTATGAAATGGCTCAGGTTTTTAATGAAAAATGTATGAGATATTTTATAGGTGACGTAAGGGATAAAAACAGGCTTAAAAAAGCAATGGAAGATGTGGATTATGTGATTCATGCAGCGGCTCTTAAACATGTTCCGGTTGCCGAATATAATCCGATGGAATGTATAAAAACAAATATAAATGGTGCTGAAAATGTAATAGAATGTGCAATTGAAAACGAAGTAGAAAAGATAATAGCCCTCTCAACTGATAAAGCGGCTGCCCCAATTAATTTATACGGTGCCACAAAACTTGCTAGTGATAAGCTTTTTATTGCTGCAAATAATTTAGTAGGTAAAAGAAAAACAAGGTTTGCCGTTGTGAGATACGGTAATGTAATAGGCTCACGCGGAAGTGTGGTTCCATTTTTTGTAAAATTGATAAAACAGGGCAGAAAAAAGCTTCCTATTACCCACAAGGATATGACAAGGTTTTTAATTACGCTTGAGCAGGGTGTGAAATTTGTTTTAAAAAATTTCGAAAGAATGCACGGCGGAGAAATATTTGTTCCCAAAATTCCTTCAATGAAAATGACTGATTTAGCAAAAGCATTATGTCCTGAATGTGAATTGGAAGAAATTGGAATAAGACCTGGTGAAAAATTACATGAAGTAATGATTACCAAAAATGACAGGTGCATTGAGTTTAACGACCATTTTGTAATAAAGCCTACAATTCAATTTCATACTCCGGTTGATTACAGCGTTAATAATTTAGGGGAAAAAGGAGAGGAAAAAGATATCGGTTTTGAATATTCTTCCGATAATAATGACTGGTGGTTAAACAGTGAAGAATTTTTAAAATTAGCCAAGGAATTTATTTAATGAAAAGAATACCTTATTCAAGACAGTTTATTGATGAAAATGACAAAAAAGCTATTTTAGAAACTCTTGAAAGTGATTTTTTAACAACAGGACCAAAAATAAAAGAATTTGAAGAAGCTTTATGTAAATATACAGGGGCTAAATATGCTGTGGCTGTCAGTAACGGAACGGCGGCGCTTCACATATCAAGTCTGATTTTACTAAACAAAGGTGATTTGGTTTTAACCACTCCGAATTCATTTGTGGCTACAAGTAATTCTATTCTTTATGCCGGGGCTATTCCGCTGTTTATAGATATAAAAGAGAATGGAAATATAGATTTGGATAAATGTATAGAAATTATAAACCAGTTTGGAAACAGAATAAAAGCCGTATATGCTGTTCATCTTTCCGGAAACCCTGTTGATATGGAAAAATTAGTGTATATCAAAAAAAATTATCCTTATATAAAAATTTTAGAAGATGCTTCGCATGCGATAGGGGCAACTTATAGATGGAAAATGGAAAATGGAAAATGGAAAATTAATAAAATTGGAGATTGTCAAATAAGTGATATAACAACATTTTCATTTCATCCAGTAAAAAATATAACTACAGCTGAAGGCGGAGCGATTTTGACAAATAATGAAGAAATTTACAAAAAAGCACTTATTCTTAGAAATCACGGAATTGTTAGAATGGAAAATGGAAAATGGAAAATGGAAAATGAAGATATGGCTTATGATAAAAAAGGCAATTTAAATCCGTGGTATTATGAAATGAAAGAGCTTGGTTTTAACTATAGAATTACAGATATGCAGTGTGCTCTTGGCTTAAGTCAGCTTAAAAAACTTGATAAGTTTATACAAAAAAAACACTATCTTGCTAAGAGATATGATAAAGCTTTTGAAAATTCAATAATTAAGCCGCTTTATAAATTCAATGAATTTTCAGCTTATCATTTATACGTTGTAAGGGTTGATTTCAGTAAACTTGATATTACAAAAGCCGAGCTTTTTTATAAATTAAGAAAAGCTGGAATTTTTTTGCAGCTTCATTATATTCCTATAAACAAACAGCCTTATTATAAAAAGCTTGGGTACGGTAGTGAAAATCTGCCAAAGATGTACAAATATTATGAAGAGGCTTTTTCAATCCCTCTTTATTATTCTCTGAGTGAAAAAGAGCAGGATTATGTGATTGAAAAACTATTTGAGGCTCTTAAATGAATATATGTATAATACCGGCAAGAGGCGGCAGTAAAAGGATACCTAAAAAAAATATAAAATCTTTTTGTGGTAAACCGTTAATTGTTTATTCGATAGAAACGGCTAAAAAAAGTAATTTGTTTGAAAAAACAGTTGTTTCAACCGACAGTGAAGAAATAGCTGAAATTAGTAAAAAATACGGAGCCCAAATACTTTATAGACCAAAAGAGTTATCAGATGATTATACTTCAAGTGTTGATGTGTTCGAACATGCAATAAACAAACTTAACAAAGAAAAAAAATATAAATATGCCTGTATGATTTATCCAACAGCCCCTTTTTTAGAAGTTAAGTATTTAAAAGAAGGGTTTGAAAAATTAAAAAATTCAGATGTATGTTATTCTTTTTCTGCTACAACATATGATTTTCCCATATGGAGGGGATTTGAAATAAATCATGATAAAGCAAAAATGTTTTTTCCTGAATTTATGGAAAAAAGAAGTCAGGATTTAAAAGAAGCTTTCCATGATGCCGGACAGTTTTACTGGAAAAAAATAAATTGCACTGAAAAATTTAAATTTGACGGAAATATTCCGATAATTATTCCAAGATATTTAGTTCAAGATATAGATACAATGGAAGATTTTATAAAAGCAGAAATGATGTATAAGGCTTATTGTGATAATAAGAGTTGATTTTTCAAGCAAAATAGGACTTGGACATTTAAAAAGAATGGAAACATTTATAAAAAAATATAATATAAAAAATTCTTTAATTATATGCAAAGAATGCAATAAAAAACTAACTTCTTTACCAGTTGTGAAAATAAAAAAAGAAAAAGAGTTTTTTAAAAAAGTAAAAAAATTAAAACCACAAAAAGTAATTGTTGATAATTACAATTTTACTTATGAAAATGAAAAAGAGTTTAAAAAATTATTTCCTGAAATTAAGCTAATAGTATTTGACGACTTATACTATAGACACTATGCAGATGAAGTAATAAATGTAAATTTATACGCTAAAAAAGAAAAATACATTGGTAAAATCCCGCCTTTTTGCAAAGTTACAATACTTCCCCCGCTAATCAGGGAAGAATTTCAAAAAGCAAAAAAGAAAAAAGATAAAAAAGAAGGGATTTTTATCTCTTTTGGAGGAACTGATGCTAAGGGAATCGGACTTAAGGTTTTAAAAGAGTTAAAAAAACTGAAATTTCCTGTAAATTTTTATACAACAAGCTCTAATAAAAATTTAATTAAACTAAAAAGATTTTGCCAAGTAAATAAATGGTGCAAACTGCATATTGACGAAAATGTGGCTAAGGGAATGGCAAAAAGTAAATTTGCAATAATTACGCCAAGCACTATCTCGTGGGAAGCTATTCATATGAATTTACCTTTTATTGCTATTGAAATAGCCGATAATCAAAAAGAAATAGCCAAATATTTAAAAGAAAAAAGAATCCCTCTATTAAAAATTAGAGATATAAGGAAAATAAGTGAAAAACTTCACAGATTTAACATTAGATGAAAAAAAAGAAGTTTTAAAATGGAGAAACCATCCAGAAATCAGGAAATGGATGTTTGATAAGAATGAAATTTCTTTAAAAAATCATTTAGAATTTATTGAAAAACTAAAAAACGATAAATCAAGACTATATTTTAAAGTAAATGATTTAGGAGTGATAAATTTTAAAATAAATAAAAACTCAGCAGAAATAGGAATTCATAAAAATCCTGAAAAAAAAGGTGTTGGAAAAATTTTAATTAAAAAAATTATTGATTATGGCTTTAATATGTTAAATTTAAATAAACTTATACTTTATGTATATGAAGATAATCTAAAAGCTATAAATTTATACAAAAAATATGGATTTAAAGAGACTGATAAAAAAAATAACTTAATAAAAATGGAGCTTGAAAATGAAAATAGGAAAAATTGATACAAAAGACAAAGTTTTTATAATAGCTGAGCTTAGTGCAAATCATAACCATTCTTTACAAACGGCAGAAGATACAATATATGCAGCAAAAGAAAGCGGAGCTGATGCAATAAAACTTCAAACTTATACTCCTGATTCTCTTACAATTGATTGTAAAAAAGATGATTTTTTAATTAAAGGCGGGCTTTGGGATGGGAAAAATTTGTATGAATTATATAAAGTTGCAATGACTCCACTTGAGTGGCATGAGGAACTTTTTAACTATGCAAGAAGTTTAGATTTAGAAGTATTTAGTTCACCTTTTAGCAAAAAAGATGTAGATTTTTTAAAGCAATTTAATCCTCCTGCGTATAAAATTGCTTCTTTTGAAATAACTGATTATGAGTTTGTTGAATATGTTATTTCTCAAAAAAAACCTGTAATAATTTCTACTGGAATAGCAGAATTTGAAGATATATTAAATGCCGTAAATTTAGCTAAAAAATATAATACCGAAATTGCTCTTCTTAAATGCACATCAGCCTACCCTGCACCTAGAAGTGAAGTAAATTTAAAAACAATTCCTGCACTAAAAGAAATTTTTAATGTAGAAGTCGGATTTTCAGACCATACCCTTGGAATTTCAGCTCCAATTGCAGCAGTAACACTTGGTGCCAGAATAGTTGAAAAACACTTTATTTTAGATAAATCTATTGATTCTCCAGACAGGGCATTTAGTCTAACTCCAAAAGAATTTAAAGAGATGGTTAAAACTGTAAGAGAAGTTGAAGAAATGATTGGAGAGGTAGATTTTAAACCAAAAAAAGGAAGAGAATTTGCAAGAAGTTTATATGTTGTAAAAGATATTAAAAAAGGTGAAAAATTTACCCGTGAAAATATAAGAGCAATTCGTCCAGGATATGGGCTTTATCCAAAATATTTGCCTGAAATTTTAGGGAAAAAAGCTTGCAGGGATTTGGAAAGAGGGGAAAGACTTAGTTGGGAAGTTATTGGATGATGTTATTTATTAGTAAATCTGAATTTACTTCCATTTGATCTAAAATTTCAGTATTTGGTTTTAATTTAAATTCTGTTGCTTTTTTTACCAAATTTAATAGCTCTTCTTTATTGTTTGTCCAATACATTAAATTATTATCAATCTGCCATTTATCGTAATGGCTTATAAAACTTCTTGTTGAAATTGTCTGAGTGCCAAGAAAACAGCTTTCAGTATTTATTGTTCCGCCACCTCCAATGAATAAATCAGCGTCTTTTAATAAATGCTGAAGAAAAATTTTTTCTTCTATCACATAAGCAAAAGGAAACTCTTTTTTTAGATAGTTACTTTCATATCTTGGAATTATTATAATATTTGCATTAAATTTTTTATAAATTTCTGGAATTGCTTCATATAAAAAAGGATATTTTTTATTTACATAACTTGATTTATACTCTTCTTCTCTTATAACTATTGTAAATTTATTTCTATTTATGTTGTATTTATTATAAAAACTTTCAATATATTTTTTATCAAATTTAAATTTTTTAAGCCAAATTAAAGGATCAATAAAATTATATTCAATAATTTGTTCTTTTTCTAATCCCAATCTTAAATAAATTTCATCTGGTATAATAAATGGTTTAAATATTTTAGTGGATAATGGAATAGAGAGTTTTATTTGGGGAAGGGCTGATTTTAAATTTGTTGTATGACCTTTAATTGGCATATCATAAAAGTTAATAACTTCAATACCTAATCCAAATCCAACTCTGCTACTGTCAACTACGCTTCCACTTACGATTTTTTCGATAGAGTATTTTTTTATTACATCGATTAATTGTAATTGTCTTTGTATACTGGCTTTTAATTTGTTTTCTAAATCTGCGCCTCCAAATTCTCCAATAGAAATATAATTTATTTTATATAAATCTAAAATTTTATTAAGCTCTGAATATCCTTTTCCTCCTCGGGAAGTTACAATTACAGTATGGTTTTTTTTTAATTTTTTTATTATAGGTATAAAAAAAAGTGCCCATTTTGACATATCCAAATCAAAAAGTATATTCATAATTGCTCTTTAAAATATTTAATGGTTTTTTTTAATCCTTCATTAAAAGATATTTTTGGTTGCCAATTTAAAAGTTTTTTAGCTTTTTTAATATCAGGTTTTCTAACTTTTGGATCATCTTCCATTTTATTTAAAAATTTAATTTTACTTTTCGGGTTTGTTAAGTTTATTATTTTTTCAGCAACTTCTATTATTGAATATTCTTCAGGATTTCCAATATTTATAGGGCCGTTTTCATTTGAATTCATCATTTTAATAAGTCCATTTACTAAATCATCCACATAACAAAAACTTCTTGTTTGTTTACCGTCTCCATAAATAGTGATATCTTGATTTGTCAATGCCTGAATAATAAAATTGCTAATAACTCTTCCGTCATCAGCTCTCATATTTGGACCGTAAGTATTAAAAATTCTAACTATTTTTACATTAATGTTTTTTTCTCTTTTAAAATTACTGCATAATGTTTCTGCACATCTTTTCCCTTCATCATAACAAGCTCTTGGACCTATGGTATTTACATTTCCAAAATATTCTTCGGTTTGAGGATGTATTAAAGGATCTCCATATACTTCACTGGTGGAAGCTTGAAGAAATTTTGCATTATATTTATCTGCTAATTCTAATAAATTCAAAGTTCCTATAACAGAAATTTTTGTTGTATATATAGGATATTTAAAATATTGTTTTGGTGATGCGGGACAAGCTAAATTGTATATTTCATCAACTTTTATATCAATTGGATTTACTATATCATGATTAATAAATGTATAATTTTTGTGATTATAGATATTATTTTTCTGGCCTGTGAGTAAATTGTCAATACAAATTACTTCATTATTCTCTTCAAGTAGTTTTTTGCATAAATGGCTTCCTATAAAACCGGCTCCGCCTGCTATTAAAATTTTTTTCAATCTATTTCCTTTTATGGTAAATGAGTTTTTTTCTTAAGTTTTGTCTTTTTCTGTCTTTTATAAAAATTTAACATTTTTTTTGCTATTTGAATTTTTTTGATAAATGGAGCGTTTATTTCTAAAAACAATAATTTTAAATATAATTTAAAAATATTAAAATCATAAATTTGCTTTGTAGTAAATTCTAAATATAAATCATATGGATTTTCAAAAAATCTTTTTTCTATATTAATTTTATCTAAATAGTATTTCTTTATTTTATGTAATATATAATCTCTGTAAAATTTATCTTTTAAAGTATCAGAATTATTACATGCAAATAAATTGTCCCCATGTATTCTGTATTCACTTAATTCTTTATCAATGAAAAACATTTCTGTCATTAAATTAGATATAAAAACAATAACATCATCAGCTCTGATTTTAAAAAATTTTTCATAAGGAATTGGAAAAATTTGGTTTGCCAGTTTTTTTGATATTGAAATATTAGATGTAGTGCTTCCTGCAAAAAAAGTTAAATAATAAACTAAAAACATATTATATCCTCCATATGGATAATATGGACCTTTATAAGCAGTATTTCCAATTAATTTATAATCATTAACTATATATTCATAACCTTTTTCATATATTTCTTTAATTTTTTTAAGTTTATTTGGTAGAAATTTATCATCACTATCTAAAAAACAAATTATTTCCCCATTGCAATGTTTAAAACCTTCATTAAATGCGCTTGCCTGCCCTCCATTTTTTTTAAATATAGGTTTAATTCTTTTATCTTTATTAGCATATTTTTCAATTATTTCTTTTGAATTGTCACTGCTTCCGTCATCAACAATAATAATTTCAAAATTCTGATATGTTTGATCTAAAACACTTTCAATACATTCTGATAAAAATTTTCCATAATTATAATTATCAATTAATATACTAATTAACATTAATAACCTTTTCAATAAAATTTGATTCTATATTTTTTAAAATATCTATTTGAAAAGCTTTTGCAATTTTTAATCTTTTATCTTTAATTTTTATAAGAAAATTAGCAATTTTAACATATTTATTTTTATCATTTGCAATAGGATAAAATAATTTTATATTTAATTGTTTAAAACCATAATTATATCCAATTTTTAACTTTTCTAAATCTTCTTTTGTATAATTAGGTCCATAATGGATTAAAGAAACCCCTTTTGCCTGAGCTTCTATGATACTATGTCCTTGTCTTAAAGGAAAAGTATCCGGCCAAATATCAATAACCCACCCATATATATGGGGGTTAATTTGACCTGTAAAAATAAATCTATTTTCATTTATATTATATTTTTTAAGTTTTTTCTTAATGCTTTCTTGATTTCCTTCTCCACAGGCTAAATAAATTGTGTTTGGATTTTGTTTCATAATTTCGGCTAAAACTTTAATATATTCTTCACTGTCTATTTTAATTAGTCTTCCGATAGTGCCTAAAATTACAGTGTTTTTCCCATATTTTTGTAAAAGGTTTTCTTTTATTTTTTTGCCTTCTATTTTACAATATTCAGGCCCTATTAAAAATTCTTCAGCCATAGGAACGTTAAATATTTTCCATTCGTAATTTTTACATTCTTGTTCAAAATGGCTAATTCTAAGGTCTATATTTTCAATCTCACTTGTGCAGTTTCCGTGAGACCAGAAAATTTGTTTTGGTGCAGTTTTTGTAGAAAAAAGAAAATTTGGAATATCATAACCAAAACCAGAAACTAAAATATCAATTTTGTCTTTTAAAATTTGTTCTCTTAAATCAAGAGCTTTTGGCAAATGTTTATAATAATACCCATCTTTGTAAAATTTAAACTGGGGGGTATAAACTTCAATACCTATTTTTTTAAGTTTAATAACCCATTCTTCTTCATCAGGGTTTTTATCTACATAATTCATTGAATAAACAAATATTTTGTAATTATTTTTAAATTCATTATTATCCATTAATTCTTTCCATAATGAATATTCTACCATTAAAGGAGAAGTAGTAACTAATCTATCTATTAAAAAACCTATTCTTTTCTTTTTGTTATTATAATTTTGCGGTGGTTTTGGTAAGTTGTTTTTTTTGCCCCAATTTCTATAATATTTACTTAAAGGTTTTTCTACGATTTCATTAAATTTTTCCCAATCTTTTATAGTTTGAGAGGAATTTCCATAAAAATGGTAATAATAAAAATGTATATACATTATATCTTCTATTAAATCTTTTGTAATGGCAGAATCAATTAATTTTTTAAAAAGAGGTAGTTGTTCAAGCCAAAAAGGTTTTACAAAAATATTTTTATTGTGCCAAACAGCTAAAATATTTATAAAAATATTTCTTCTTGTCTGTTCATTAAGCGAAAAAAAATAGTCTGGATTTAAAATTTTATTTAATGTGTTTAAAAATATTTCTTTTGTAAGTGAAGGAGTTTTTTGAAAAAAATCAAGAGAGTAAAAAACGTCTTTTATATCATGTTTAAAATGAAGTGATCTGAATAGGTAATTTTTTAGAGCATTTTCTTTTGAAGTAAATGTTTCTAAAATAAACAATACATTATTTATTATACCTTTTTCAGCATTTAATGCATTTGGATAATAATTTTTTAAAGCTTCAATATTTTTTTCTAAAAACTTATTATATTTAAATTTTATGTTTTTTACTTTATCATAATAATTTATATAAGCATTTGAAGGCAAATCGCCTTTTTTTAATAAATTTATAATATTTTCTCTTATTTTTTTCATTATTTTTATACTTTTTTTGAAAAATTATATCAAAAAAATATTTTATCGGCCGATATATATCCAAGATGGCAAGGAAGCCATCATAAAATTAAAAGGAGTTAAAAATGAGTTTTAGAATCAGAACAAATGTAGCGGCTCTTAATGCGCATGCTGCAGAAATGGTAACAAACAGAAATTTAAATGATTCTCTTGAAAAATTAAGCACAGGGCTTAGAATAAACAAAGCAGCAGACGACGCATCAGGTCTTCAGATTGCGGATTCTTTAAGAGATCAGGCTGACAGTTTAGGTCAGGCTATTAGAAATGCCAATGATGCCGTCGGCGTTATGCAAATTGCCGACAAAGCAATGGATGAACAGGTAAAAATTCTTAATACAATTAAAGTAAAAGCCACTCAGGCCGCACAGGACGGACAGACAACAGATACAAGAAAAGCGCTTCAAGAAGATATTACAAGATTAATGGAAGAGCTTGACAATATTGCTCAAACAACATCTTATAACGGTAAAAAACTCTTAAGCGGTAGTTTTACCAATCAAAAATTCCAAATCGGTGCTTATTCAAATGAAACAATAACAGCAAGTATAGGTGCCACATCTTCAGACAAAATAGGAAACACAAGATTTGAAACAACTGCGTATGTTGCTGTTTCAGCAGGGGCAAATTCATTAAAAGATGTAGCTTTAAAATTTAAATCAGCAGACGGAAGAAGAGATATACAATTAGAAACAGTAAAAGTATCAACAAGTGCAGGAACAGGAATAGGAGTACTTGCGGAAGTTATAAATAAAAACTCTAATTTAACTGGTGTCAGGGCTTCATGGAAGGTACAGGGAACAGGCTCAAGTGAGATTAGTTCCGGTACTGTTCACGGATTAAAAATAAACGGTGTGGAAATAGGTGACCTTACTGTTCAAAAAGCAGACAGTGACGGAACATTGGTTAATGCAATTAATGCGGTAAAAGACCAAACCGGTGTGGAAGCATATGTAGACGAGCAGGGAAGGCTTAATTTAAGAAGTTTGGACGGTAGGGCAATTCAGGTTTCTACTACATCAGCATCAACAGTATTAGGAAACGGAAGTTTTAACAAAGCTTCAGTAACAGATACAATTGTCGGAAGGCTTACTTTTGTAAGACTTGATGCAAGGGATATTAAAATCAGTGGAACAAGTGCTTCTTTGGTTGGTGTAACAAGTAAAATGGCCGAGGCCACTATTAATTTAAGAGCAATCAAAAACAGATTTAATACAACTCAGGCAAGTGCAATAGGTGCGAATGCAAATTCACTAATTGCCACTGATAACGCCAGCGGAATAGGTGCAGGGGTTACAACTCTAAAAGGTGCTATGGCTGTTATGAATATTTCAGACAGTGCAGCTAAACTTCTTGATGAAATCAGAGCAGGAATAGGTTCTGTTCAAAATCAATTAACAAGTACAATTAATAACATTTCAGTGACTCAAGTAAATGTAAAAGCGGCTGAATCTCAAATCAGAGATGTAGATTTTGCAGCTGAAACAGCTAATTTCCAAAAATGGAATTTATTGGCACAATCAGGAAGTTATGCACTTTCTCAGGCTAATGCTGTCCAACAGAATGTTATGAGATTATTACAATAATATTTCTTCGATTTTAAAAAGGCTTTTTGCCTTTTTCTTTATTTTTTAATTTTCCATTATCCATCTGGCCGCTTTTCAAGCAGCTAGGTGAACTGCTCATTTGCGCTCATTTTCCGTTCTCCATTTTACATTTTTCACTTTTCGGAATAGCTTTTGCTTCTTTTTTTAAAATATTAAGGAGAAGCATATGGGCTTTAGAATAAATACAAACATTGCTGCATTAAATGCACATGCGGCAGCTGTGGCCAACAACAGGGAACTTAGCGATTCTTTGGAAAAACTTTCAACTGGACTTAGAATAAACAAAGCTGCGGATGACGCATCAGGTCTTCAGATTGCAGATTCTTTGAGAGATCAGGCTGACAGTTTAGGTCAGGCTATTAGAAATGCCAATGATGCCGTCGGCGTTATGCAAATTGCCGACAAAGCAATGGACGAACAGGTAAAAATTCTTGATACAATTAAAGTAAAAGCCACTCAGGCCGCACAGGACGGACAGACAACAGATACAAGAAAAGCGCTTCAAGAAGATATTACAAGATTAATGGAAGAGCTTGACAATATTGCTCAAACAACATCTTATAACGGTAAAAAACTCTTAAGCGGTAGTTTTACCAATCAAAAATTCCAAATAGGTGCTTATTCAAATGAAACAGTTCAGGCGAGTATAGGTGCCACATCTTCAGACAAAATAGGAAACACAAGATTTGAAACAACTGCGGATGTTGCTGTTTCTACTGCTTCCAATTCACTTAATAGCTATAAATTAACATTTAAATCAGCAGACGGAAGAAGAGATATACAATTAGAAACAGTAAAAGTATCAACAAGTGCAGGAACAGGAATAGGAGTACTTGCGGAAGTTATAAATAAAAACTCTGATTTAACAGGTGTCAGGGCATCATGGCAGGTACATGGAACAGGTTCAAGTGAAATACAAGCAGGCACCGTTCACGGATTAAAAATAAACGGGGTTGAAATAGGTGATCTTACTGTTCAAAAAGCAGACAGTGACGGAACATTGGTTAATGCAATTAATGCGGTAAAAGATGAAACCGGTGTGGAAGCTTATATAGATCATGAAGGCAGACTTAATCTAAGAAGTTTGGACGGTAGGGCAATTCAGGTTTCTACTACATCAGGCTCTTCAATACTTGGAGGGGGAAGTTTTGCAAATGCATCGGCATCAGATACAATTGTCGGAAGGCTTACATTAACAAGATTAGATGCAAGAGATATTAAAATTACCGGAACAGGTATTTCAAAAATAGGTATTACCAGTAACATGGCCGAGGCCACTATTAATTTAAGAACTATTAAAGGCTCTTTCAGTGCAGATCAGGCAAGTGCCATTGGAGCAAATGCAAATTCTGTGGTAGGAGCGGATAATGCAAGCGGAATAGGCGCAGGAGTTACAACACTAAAAGGTGCTATGGCTGTTATGGATATTGCCGAGAGTGCACAAAAACTTCTTGATAAAGTAAGAGCAGATATAGGTTCTGTACAAAATCAGTTGGTTAGTACAATAAACAATATTTCCGTAACACAGGTAAATGTAAAAGCGGCTGAATCTCAAATCAGAGATGTAGATTTTGCAGCTGAAACAGCTAATTTCCAAAAACATAATCTTTTAGCACAATCAGGAAGTTTTGCCTTGTCTCAGGCTAACGCAGTACAGCAGAATGTATTGAAATTGTTACAATAATTAGAAAAATCAATAAGATTTTTCTTTTTTTAATTCTTTTTCTACAAAAGGAAGGGCTCTTTTTACAACAACTATTTGTGCGTTTATGCTTCCTGCTAAATTAAAAAGCCATTCTCTGTGATTCATTATCCAGTCTATTAATTTTGCTTTTTTTTCAATGTCGGTTTTTGGATTTTGAATTTGAATTTTAGCAAGGTCTGTTTCCTTGTTTATCAGATATGGAACCATAGTTTCCCCATAGCACTGCATAAAAGTTTTTGATTCGATTTTTTCTTTTATTTTATCAATTTTATCAGAGAGTCTGTTTAATTTTTTAAAATCTATCTTTTCAAGATGATTGTTTTTGTTTAATTCCACCAGTTCGTCAAAACATTTAGCTACTTCAATAAACACTTTTTCAATGTCTGATTTTGTTTTTTCTCCTATTTTAATCATCTTCAATGTTTTATTGTATGCTTTTTGTAGATTTTTAATATAACCGTCAATTCTCGGTTTTCTAAGTTTTATTTTTGATTTTGGAATTTTTTTGACATATTTTTTAATAACTTCGCTAAAAGGCATTTCTATACTGCCTTCTATTCTTGCCCCTCCTTCAGTTGCATTAATAGTTAAAATTCCTTCAAGGTTTGTTTCATATATATCTTTTTCAAAAAAGTTTTTAAACATAAGCCATGTTTTTGACGTTCTGATTACCCCGTTTCCCCCGTATTTCGTGACATATTCATCGGTTTCTTTGTATTCTATCTCTTTTTCCCCGTATACATGTCCTTTTGCATGACTTGTTCCATCTTCACTGTAAGCCAAATCCTGTCCAATTAAAACAATTTTTTTAAATCCAAGCATATAAGCAAGTTCATAAGCCATATTAGCAGCACTCATTCCAACACCTAAATATCCGTATTTTTTAAGATTTAGGAATCTGTTATATTGAAAACCTCTCATAGAAAGAATTTTTGGCCCGTATGAATTTTTTAAAACATTTTCATGTTGAAGCGATGCATGGATTGTGATAAATTTTTCCTGAAATTCTTTTGATGTATTGTCAAAAAATTTAGCTGTTTCCTTTACCCTTTCCAGACTTGTTACAAAATCCGGAATAATGCCCCATTTTTCAAGTATGGGCATAGAAGCGTCCACGCTGATAATACTCACATAATTTTGTATTTCTTTAAGCAGGGGCAGCTGTTTTGTAAGAGAAGGTCCGGTTGAGACAATAATTGCGATATCCGAATTTTTTTTTCCTTTAATCGACTGAATCGGCGGGTTTTTGAGCATTTCAGGCATATTTTTTATAGAATGCTCTATTCCTATCAATGTATCTATTGTGTCATTACCAAAATTAATAACGGCTTGTTTTATTGCCCTTGTAAATAACTGATTTATATCAATAATGTCTTTTTTATATAATTTTTCATAATATTTTGTGTTAATTTGTAATTCATATGTTTTGACAAAAAGAATAATATCCGGATGGGTCATTATTTTTATTGCTTCCGGATAATTGAACTGGGCTGATTTATAAAGGATTAATCTGTTTTCTTCAATCTCTTTTGAAAAATCTATTAAATTTAAAACAATAAATAAAATTTGAGTGTCCGGTTCAATAACTACTATTTTTTTTCTTATGGGGTTGTCAAGCAGTAATTTTATTAAAATACCGTTTCCTGTCCCATAAAAAAATAAAACAGGATATCTTAAATATTTTTGATCAAATATTTTTTTTTGTGATTCAATTTCATCTAATGGTTTGGTTTCATAAAGCGGAAGTTTTTTTTCTTTATCTATTAAGTTTATGTTTGCCGGGTCATCCCCTTGTTGGAATATTTCAAATTTGGTATTTTGAAAACCAAAAAGTTCTGTTGCTAAATTTGGATTTTGATTAAATAAAGCTTTTATGTTTTTTTCAAAGATTGGAGACATTTTTTTCCTTTTTTGATATATTTAAGCTTATATCGGTATTTTTGATAAAATTATAACAAAGGAGAGCATATGTTTTTTAAGAAGAAAAAAAGCAATATCAAACTTGCAAAAGACCCTTTTCCGGATTATAACGACGTAAATACAAGAATAATTATCGATATAAGAGGTCCGGAAGATGTCGAATTTTATGGGAAACTGCCCAATTCAAAAAATATACCTTTTGATGAATATTTTGCAAGTAAACTTATGATGCTTGATAAAAGTAAAAAATATGCGATTATGGACGACAGAGGAATATTAACTGATTTAAAAAAGGCGGTTGAAATTGCAAAAAACACGGGTCTTGATGCTGTAGGGCTCAGAGGGGGTTTTTTTTATATAACAGAAGTACTTAATATTAAACCAATTAAAGGGGAAGAATGAAAGTATATGGAATAAAAACATGTGGAAGTGTTAAAAAGGCTTTAAAATTTTTTAATGACAGGAATATTGGATATGAGTTTCATGATTTTAAAAAAGAACCTGTTGGATGTGATAAAGTAAAGGAATGGCTTAAAAAAGTTGATATTAATACTCTTTTTAATAAAAGGGGTACAAAATACAGACAGCTTAAATTAAAAGAATTAAACCTTGACGATGAAGCGATGTTAGAGTGGTTATGTAAAGAAAATCTGCTTATTAAAAGGCCGGTAATTGAATTGGGTAACGGTGAAGTTGTTGTAGGATTTGATGAAGAAAAATATAAGGAAATTTTTGAATGAATATTGAAATTTTAACCATAAGTGTGGGAGTCGGTGCAGCCATCGGATATGTGACTAATTATGTTGCAATAAAACTTCTTTTTAGACCTTATAAACCAGTTAAACTAAAAAATATCCTTATTTTCCCCCAGGGGGTTATTCCAAGAGAAAAAAACACACTGGCAAAAAAGGTTGGCGCTGTTGTAAAAAATTACATATTAAGCGAAGAGGAAATAAAAAAAATTGTAACAAATAAAGGGGTAAAAAAAGAGATTGAAATTTTTTTGGAAGGAGAAATAGAAAAATTTCTCTCACAGGATATAACGGAGCTTACCCCAAAAGACGAACTTGCCAAAAATCTTGGAACATGGATAGATAATTTGATAAAATCAAAATTTCCGATGCTCGGCTCTTTTATAGATGCATCTACCATTGAAAGATTATTGAGTGAGGTCAATCTCGGAATAAAACTTAATAAATTTGTAAATAAAGAAAAGGTAAAAAACAAGCTTTTAAACGAAATATATGTTTTTATGGAATGTGAACTGCCCAAAATTTTAATAAAAGCTAATATTGAAAAAATTGTGGAAGATAAAATAAATTCATTTGATGAAAAAAAATTAGAAGATATGCTGTTTGTTTTAATGAAAAAGCATTTTGGGTTTATTAATGTTGCAGGAGCCGTTCTCGGCGGTATTATAGGTTTTGTTCAATATTTTGTTATTCAAATGTAATTTTGTTTTAGCATAATTCCACAAAAAAGGGGAATTGTGCTAAATGTTGAAATTATAATCGCTTCATTACTGTTTTTGTTTCTTTTGATTTTTCATTATGATTTTTATCATTTGGTAAGTCTTATTTTGGAATATATTGTAATTATAGAAGTGGTGCAGATGCTTTTTGTCTTTTTCAAAAGACAAAGGATAAAACTGAGATATATGATTGATGCAGGAATTATATTTTTTATAAGAGAGGTTTTTATTTTTGTTGTCGGACATAAAAATGAAAAGACTATTTTTTCACTTGTGGCTTTAATAGGGATATTTTTCTTTTTTAGATATTTGTCAATAAAAATAACTTATAAAGCAGAAAAAGAGGAATTAAAGAATAGTTAAGTTAAGCATATGTTTAACATCCTCTTGAGGCATTTTGTGGAAGTAGAGGTAGTTGTAAACTTTGTCTTCAATTCCAGCTAATTTTCTTTCATAGATTTCTTTATATTCTTCTGGTGTCGGGATTCTGCCAAGAAGTGCTGTTACAGCTGCAAGTTCCGCACTTCCTAAGTAAACTTTAGCACCTTTACCCATTCTGTTGTCAAAATTTCTTGTAGAAGTTGAAAATACATTTGCAAAGTCTCTAACCCTTGCCTGATTACCCATACATAGGCTGCATCCAGGAATTTCTATTCTAGCCCCCGCCTGGCCGAACACGGCATAATATCCTTCTTCTGTAAGTTTTTCTTTGTCCATTTTAGTAGGAGGTGCAATCCATAATCTTGTAGGAACCTGCCCTTCACCTTTTAGTATCTCGGCAGCTGCTCTATAGTGTCCTATATTTGTCATACAGCTTCCGATAAACACTTCGTCAATTTTGTGAGGTCTGTTTTCATCTGCCAATACTTCAGAAATTGTTGCCACATCATCCGGATCGTTCGGACAAGCTACAATAGGTTCGGTGATTTTATCTAAATCAATTTCAATAACTGCCGCATATTCTGCGTTTTCATCTCTTCTTAGAAGTTTTGGATTTTTCAGCCATTCTTTCATTTTATCAATTCTTCTTTGAAGCGTTCTTTTATCTTCATATCCGGCTTCAATCATGGCTTCAAGCATTTTGATATTTGATTTTAGATATTCTTCAACCTGATTTTCGCTTACATCAACAGTGCACGCAGCCGCACTTCTCTCGGCAGATGCGTCAGCCAATTCAAAAGCCTGTTCTATTGTGAGGTTTCTTATTATATCGCCTTCAATTTCCAAAATTCTTCCGTTAAACACATTTTTTTTGTTTTTCTTTTCGACGGTTAAAAGTCCTTGTTTTATTGCAAAATATGGAATAGCATTAACCAAATCCCTTAAAGTGATTCCAGGTTGTAATTCCCCTTTGAATTTAACCAATACGCTTTCCGGTACATTTAGAGGCATTGAGCCTGTAACGGCTGCAAACGCTACAAGCCCGCTTCCTGCTGGGAAGCTGATACCCATAGGGAATCTTGTATGGCTGTCTCCTCCTGTTCCAAGAGTGTCCGGTAAAATCATTCTGTTTAACCAGGAGTGGATTACCCCATCTCCCGGTCTAAGCGCCACACCCCCCCTGCTTGTAATAAATGCCGGAAGTGTGTGATGAAGCTTGACATCAGCCGGTTTTGGATAAGCCGCTGTATGACAGAAAGTCTGTAATACCAAATCCGCATTAAATCCTAAAGCGGCCAGTTCTTTAATTTCATCTCTTGTCATTGCACCTGTTGTATCCTGGCTGCCGACAGTTGTAGCTGTCGGTTCAACATACATACCAGGTCTAACGCCTTCCATTCCGCAGGCTTTACCGATTATTTTTTGGGCAAGTGTATATCCTACTCCTTCTTTTCCTTTTGGTTGGGCAGGTCTTATGAAGATATCAGCTTCAGGTTCCATTCCAATAGAAACTCTAGCTTTTTTAGTCAGGTTTTTACCTATAATTAACGGAACCCTTCCTCCTGCCCTTACTTCATCCGGAAGTGTATTTGGTTTTAGTTTAAATTCACTAATAACTTCTCCGTTTTTTAGAATTTTACCCTCATAAGGTCTGATTTCTATTTCGTCTCCTGTTTCGAGTTTGCTGACATCCGCACCTTCGATAGGAAGAGCGCCAGAATCTTCAAGTGTGTTAAAGAAAATAGGGGCAATTACGCTGCCTATAACAATTCCACCTCTTTTTTTATTTGGAACGAAAGGAATTTCTTCACCTATATGCCAAATAAGTGAGTTTGCGGCTGATTTTCTAGAGCTTCCAGTCCCAACTACATCACCAACAAAAGCAACAGGAAGCCCTTTTTCTTTAAGTTCTGCTATTTTATTTAGGGCATCAGGTATTTTTGCTTTTAGCATACTTGTTGCATGAAGCGGAATATCGCTTCTTGTAAATGCTTCGCTGGCAGGAGATAAATCATCAGTATTAGTCTCACCTGGTACTTTAAATACTATTGCTTTAATTGATTCAGGAAGAGGGTTTTTAGAAGTAAACCACTGGGCATTTGCCCAGGATTCAAGCACATCTTTAGCATATTTGTTTCCGGCTTTTGCTAATTCTTCAACATCGTGAAATGCGTCATATACAAGTAAAATATTTTTTAGCTGATTTGCAGCTTCTTGTGCGATTTCTTCATCTTTATGAGACAAAGCATCAATTAGAGGTTTTACATTGTATCCTCCAAGCATAGTCCCTAAGATTTCAACAGCTCTTTTTGGGGAGATTGCAGGAGATGAAGTTTTGCCTTGAATAATATCGTTTAAAAACGCCGCTTTTACATATGCAGCTTCATCAACACCAGGATTAATATGATTTAAAAACAGATCCATTAAATATTCTTCTTCCGGGATTGGAACCATTTTAAGAAGTTCAACCAACTCAGCTGTTTGTTTAGCTGTAAGCGGAAGCGGCGGAATGCCAAGTTTAGCTCTTTCTTCAGTATGTTTTTTATATTCTTCAATAAAGCTCATATCTGTCCTTTTTTATTGCAATTATAAAATTATTTTTACAAATTGTTACATCAATTAACACTTTTAATTATTTGATGTGTAATATAGTAACAAAATATTTTGTTATAATTTTAACAAAAAGGAAAATAGTGGACTTTAAAAAAATTGCAAAAGAAGTTTTGCAAATAGAGGCAAACGAGCTTTTACATGCGGATATCAGCGGCATAGAAAAAGCGGTTGAAATAGCATATAATACACCGGGTAAATTAATAGTTACGGGTGTTGGAAAATCCGGTCTTATAGGGGGTAAAATAGCGGCAACACTTGCAAGTACCGGAACTCCGAGTTTTTTTATCCATCCGACTGAGGCCCTTCACGGGGATCTTGGGATGATAGGGAAAAATGACAGCGTGCTTGCAATAAGTTATTCTGGGGAGAGCGAAGAGCTTATAAAAATCCTTCCCCATATTAAAAGATTTGATGTGCCTTTGATTGCAATGACGGGTAAGTCTGATTCAACACTGGCAAGATATGCAGACGTGGTTTTGAATATACATGTTCAAAAGGAGGCGTGTCCTTTGAATGTGGCGCCTACAAGTTCGACCACCCTTACACTTGCTGTGGGGGATGCCCTGGCGGTTTGTCTGATGAAAAAAAGAAACTTTACAAAAGAGGATTTTGCATCTTTTCATCCAGGAGGAAGTTTAGGAAAAAAACTTTTTATAAAAGTCAAAGATTTAATGAAAAAAGATTTTCCTGTAGCCGATGAGAATGATTCTTTAAAAGAGGCTATTATTAAAATGACAGAGGGGAGAATAGGGCATATTTTATTTTTGGACAATTCAAAAATAAAAGCCATTTTAAGCGACGGTGACCTCAGACGGGCTATGATGAGCGAAAAATTTGATTTAAATAAAAAAGCAATTGATTTTGCAAGCATTAATCCTAAAACGATAAATGAAAATATTTTGGCAAGTAATGCGCTTAAATATATGGAAAACAATAAAATTCAGCTGCTGCCTGTAATAGACGACAAAGAAAACGTAGTCGGTGTGATTCATATACATCAATTGGTTGAAGCGGGAATAAGATAGTGAGTAGTGAGTTGTGAGTAGTGAGTAGTCAAATTGACAAGAGGCCAAGTTGCCAAGTTCCAAGTAGCTATGGTGAAAAATGAAAAGTGAAAAATTAAAGGAAATAAATGAGACTTAATAAATTTATAAGCCATCATACGACCTATTCAAGAAGAGAAGCGGACAGGCTTATATTTGAGAGAAGGGTAAAAGTAAATAAACAGACTGTTACAAATCCTGCATATGAAGTGGAAGACGGCGACAAAGTGTCTGTAAATTCAAAACCAGTAAAAATAAGTTCAAAATATACTTGTATTGTATATAATAAGCCAAAAGGAGAACTTGTAACAAAAAAAGACCCACAGGGCAGAAAAACAATATATGATTCCCTTCCAAGAAAATTTAAACATTTTATCCCAGTCGGAAGACTTGATTTTGCAAGCGAAGGGCTTTTGATTTTAACCGATTCGCCAAAAATTGCCGAAGCTTTGATGAAATCCAATTTACCGAGAGTTTATAGGCTCAGAATCAAAGGCTCTATAACAGAAGAAATGTTAAAAGCCATGGGGGAAGGTATTGAAGTGGGAATTGAAGGTGCCCATAAAAATACCGACATAAACAATATTACTTTAAAACCTTTTTTAAATGTTCAAATTATAAAAAATTCACCTAAATTTTCAACACTTAAAGTTGCTATAGAAGAGGGGAAAAACAGAGAACTTAGACGCTTTTTCGCTCATTTCGGAAGGGATGTGATGGATTTAAAAAGGCTTAGTTACGGGTGGGTGAGCCTTAATGCTTTGCCTCAGGGAAAGACAAGATATTTTGATAAAAAAGAATATAAAATACTAAAAGATTTTTTAAAAGGGAGTTAAATGAAAACGATTAGATTTAAAACGGAGCATAAATCTCAAATAATAGACATAACAGACGATATCAAAGAAATAATAATTAAAAGCGGGGTTAAAAACGGTGTGGTCAGTGTTTTTTGCCCTCATTCAACGGCAAGTGTCATTATTTTTGAAAAAAGTGATCCGACTCTCAGAAGGGATTTATTGATGACATTAAAAAACATTGTTCCATATAAAGATTACGCTCATAAAAATGCAAGGGCTCATTTAAAGGCTTCTTTATTAACCAGTAATCTTACTTTAATAGTGGAAAATGCCAAAATAATGCTTGGAAAATGGCAAAGTGTCTTTTTGGTTGAATTTGACGGACCAAGAGAAAGGAGCGTGTATGTTAAGGTAATTAATGATTAACCCCATTTTAATTATAATCATTTTACTTTTTATTGCCTTAATTTTTAACATACCCTTGGCTAAATTTAAAATTCCTCCTATTATAGGATATATTTTTACAGGTATTGTTATTGCGAATATTTTTCATATTGAACATCATACGATAGAAATTGTCGCAGAAATAGGAATTGTTTTTTTAATGTTTTTAATCGGACTTGAGTTTTCTCCGGAAAAATTAAAAACAATGAAAAAAGAGGTTTTTTTATACGGTTTTTTGGAAATGAGTATTGCAGGTGTTTTTTTCGGACTTGTTTTTTGGTTTGTTTTAAATGTGGATATAAGGGTTTCTTTTATTGTAGGAAGTGCTTTGGCACTCAGTTCCACCGCTATTGTTTTAAAACTTTTAAATGAATCCCGTGAAATTTCAAAACCTTACGGAAGAGTGGCTCTTGGCATATTGCTTTTTCAAGATATCGCTGTTATCCCTATTTTAATTGCAATTTCACTTATAGTAAACAAAGACGCCCCGTTTTTACCCCTGATTGTTAAAACAATAGAAGCAATGGCGTCTCTGGGTGTTTTTATTTATATTTTCGGTAAATATATTGCCCCGTTTATTATTACAAAAGCCACCAAAACAAAATCTGATGAAATTTTTCTTTCAACTGTTTTGTTGGTTGTATTGACTGCGGCTGAGACAGCCCATTTTTTTGGACTCAGTTATTCTCTCGGAGCATTTTTGGCGGGTATGATTTTGAGCGAAACAAAATATAAATATCAGATAGAAGCGGATTTGGTTCCTTTTAGAGATTTGCTTTTAGGCATATTTTTTATTTCCGTAGGTCTTATGGTAAATATTCATTTTGTATTTAACCATGTATTTTCAATTGTTTTAATTACTTTAACTGTTATGACACTCAAGGCCTTTTTAATTTATTTAATTTTGAAAAAATTTGTAAAACATAAAAGAGTGGCTTTAAAAAGCGGTTTTATACTTTCTCAGATAGGCGAATTTGCTTTTGTAATTTTTGCACTTTTGGGTAAATTTTCTTTATTAGAAAAATTTTTACTGCAAGAACTGGTGGTTGCCGCTGTAATTTCTATGCTTTTAACGCCTTTTATCATTAAGTATATTTATAAAATAGCAGACATTTTTGACGAAGATATACAGAATTTTGAAGAATATAATATTTTTTCGGCAGGAGCCAGAGGGCATATTGTACTAATTGGCAATGATAAGATAGGTCAAAGGATAGCAAGAAAACTTAACAATTTTAAAATTCCTTATGTAGCGATAGACAAGCAGATAGAATTGGTAAAAGATGGTTTAAATAAAGGCGATAATGTTATTTTTGGCAATGCTGCAAATAAAAGAGTGCTTGAAAGTCTGGATATAGAAAATGCGTGTGCGGTAATTATTACCACACAGAATGAAGAACACACCCATATGATTGTAGAAAATATTTTAGATATTAATCCAAATCTGAATATTATTGTTTTAAGTGAAAATGAGGATGAGGTTAATTATTATAAAGAAAAAAATGTTTATGTAGTGGATAAAAGTAAAGAACTTGCCGAAATACTGATAAATTTAGCGCTTAAATGTGAATTGGAAAATTAAAAACATTTGGTATAATTTTGTAAAAAAGGATATAAATGTTTGAAAAGTTAGTAAAAAATATATCTAATTACAGACAACCGATGGCTTTTGGAATTGCAAGAGTCGATTTGGGACAGTTAAACCATGATAAAGTACTTCAGGCCACTTATCCCGTAATAAACTGGAATGAAAATTTTGGCTCAGCAGCAGTATTTATCAGAAGTTTGATTGAATGCGGCGTTGATGTTGATTTTGAAAAAAGCGAATTTGTAGCGCCTATTTCCAAAGATTTTGTAGATACGGCATTAAATTATTTCGGAGAAGATTTAATAAGTGAGGCCGTAGGCGAAAAACATAAAAATATACAGGTTTTAAAGGTTTTAAAAGAAATTTTTGAAGAAGAGTTATACGATAATTACAGAATTTGTTTCTTATTTGAAGATAAGGCTCCAAAGTCGGTTGAGGCTGTTTATTTGAAATTATACGCCCTTTCCACAAGAAAAGCACCTTTAAGGGGAGTAAATTTGAGCGGGGCTTTTGGTGTTTTGCATAATTCGGCGTGGATTGGAAATGTACCGATTGAGCTTGAATATTTAAAAGCCCATGAAATTGAAATGAAGCTTAAAGATTCATTTCCTGAAATTGAATATGTGGATAAATTTCCGAGATTCCTTGCACATATAATTCCGGATGAAAATATAAGAATTCTTGATACAAGCAAAGTAAGATTCGGTGCTCAGTTGGCTCCCGGAACCACTGTAATGCCGGGGGCAAGTTATATAAACTTTAACGCCGGAACAGAGGGTGCGGTAATGGTTGAAGGTAGAATAAGTTCATCCGCCGTTGTAAAAGAAGGTGCGGATGTAGGCGGAGGCGCGAGTATTTTAGGAGTGCTTAGCGGTACAAACGGAAATCCTATTACCATTGGTAAAAATACGCTTCTTGGCGCAAATTCTGTAACAGGAATCCCTTTGGGAGACGGATGTATAGTAGATGCCGGAATTGCGGTTTTAGAGGGCACAAAAATATTTATTGGTGAAGATGAATTTTATAAAATAAAAGAGGTAAACCCTGAATGGAAGGCGGAATATAAAGAATATTTTAAAGGGTTGGAATTAGCAGGACTTAACGGAATTCATTACAGATTTGACACAACAAAAGGGAAAATGACAGCATTTAGAAGCAGACGTGAGGTTAAGCTTAATGAAGAGCTTCATTAAAGAAGTGAGTGGTAAGGATAAGTTATTTTAATAGAAAATTTCCGTTATAAAAGGAAAAAATAAAAAGTAAAAATAAAAAATTTTTGATATAATTTCAAACTCAAATAAAGTAAAAGGATATTAAATGGCAAGAAAATGCGAAATTTGTGGAAAAGGTCCTCAATTTGGAAACAGAGTGAGCCATTCAAATAAAAAAATCAGACATAAATTTGATCCGAACATTCAAAACGTTAAAATTGAAATTAACGGAGTCAGAAGAAAAGTTAAAATTTGTACAAGTTGTCTTAGAAACCTAAAGAAATCTGTATAATCTTCCCCCTCTTTATGGGGTTTTTATGACTTTTAAAGAAAAACTTGCTAAACTCTTTAACTGGGAAAGAACAAAAAAGCCCGAAGTAGACCTTTCTTATGAAATCTGGGGAGAGCTAAAACCTTTCAGAGCCCCGATAATACTTACTGTTTTAATCGAATTATTCGGTACTTTGGGATATATTGCAATTGATCATTTTTCTTTGATGGATGCAATTTATCAGACTGGAATTACTTTTACCACGGTGGGTTTTGGTGAAATAGCCCCCATTTCACCGCTTGGCAGACTTTTTACAATATTTTTGATTATTGCAGGATTTGCCGTATTTTCTTATGCGGTGGGTATTTTAGTGGATGTGATTAATAAAGGCCGCCTTTTTGCACTACTTAAGGAGAACAGAATGCTTTATAAAATAGCAAGACTTAAAAATCATTATGTCGTGTGTTTTCATAACGAATATACCATAGATGTGACAAAAGAACTAAGACATGCCCATATTCCTTTTGTTGTTATAGACAATAATGATAATTTGGAAGAAATTGCCAAAAAGAACAGATATCCTTTTTTTGTAAAAGGGGATCCTCATACCACGGTTTCTATTAAAAAGGCATCTCTTAGCAGTGCAAAAGGTGTAATATCTCTATCCAAAAATGTAGCCGACAATATAGCACTGATCAGCAGTGTAAAATTATACGAAAAAGAATTAAAAAGGCATCCTTATTATATTCTTTCAATAGCAAATTCAGAAGAAGATATAGAAAAACTTCAAAAACTGGGGGCCCATGAAGTAATTTCACCTAATAAGCTGATTGCTAAAAGAATGACGGCAATAGCCGCAAATCCAGATGTTAAAAATATTTTGGAGGAATTTGTATATTCTACAGATAGCCCTCTTAATCTGGAAAAAATAACTGTAAGTAAAAAATCGTGGCTTGCATATAAAAAACTCAAAGACGCACATTTAAGAGAATTGTTTAATGTAAGTGTTGTCGGAGTAAAAGAAGCAAGCGGAAAATTCGTGCCTGTTCCAAAAGGCGAATATACTCTTAAACCTGGGGATAAAGTGTTGGTAATCGGTACTTCAAAAGACATGGTTAAAGCCAGGTTTGTAATAAGAAGTACAAAAAGACCCAAAAATATTGATTTTATATAAGTGAATAGTGAGTAGCGAGTTGTGAGTTGTGAGAAAAATTAAAAGGATTAAAATGTTTAGAATAACACCAATAAAAAACGGACTTTGTGCAATAGACGGGATTTATGCAGACGGTGTAAATGCAGGATTCAAAAAAGATGGTTTTGATGTGGGATTTATAAGAAGTGAAAAAATCATGAATATAGCTTATTTATTTACTACAAACAAATTTCAAGCGGCGCCAGTTAAATATGTTTTAAACAAAAATATTGAAAAAACAAATTTTATTCTGGCAAATTCAAAAAATGCAAACGCCTTAACCGGGGAAGAGGGAATTAATGACATTAAAGAGATTTTAAGTTTTTTAAATGAAAAAATAGATGCAATAAATCCTATAATGAGCTCAACCGGAGTAATTGGGGTAAAACTAAATAAAGAAAAAATAAAGAGTGCTATAGAAAAATTTGATTTTAATGCTAAAAATTCCAAGAATTTTGCAAAAGCAATAATGACCACAGACAGCTTTTATAAAGAAATAGCTTTTGAAGTAGAAGGAAATTTTGGAAAATTTAAAATTGCAGGTGTTGCCAAGGGAGCCGGAATGATAAACCCTGCAATGGCTACAATGCTTTGTTTTATAGTGACTGATGCAAATGTTCCCCGAGAAAAAATGAAAAAAATATTGAGTGAAATTAATGATAATACGTTTAACGCAATAAGTGTTGACGGGGATACATCCACTAACGACAGCGTTTTTTTAATGAGTACAAACGAGGGTGATTATGAAGAAGGGGCTTTTAGGGAAGCATTGAATCAGGTAATGCTAAAACTGGCAACTGATATTGTAAAAGATGGGGAGGGTGCTACAAAACTGGTGGCTTTTAATGTAAAAGGCGCTAAAAATAAATTGGAAGCCAAGATTGCCGCCAAAGCTCTTGCAAATTCGCTTCTTGTAAAAACGGCAATTTTCGGAGAAGACCCTAACTGGGGAAGAATTGCGTCAACAATTGGGGCAAGCGGGATCGAATGCGATGAAAACACTTTATCCATTGAAATAGGAGATGTTTTAATATATGATAAGGGGAAAAACTGTTTTGACAAAGTTACAGAAGAAAAAGCCCGTAAAGTTATGAAAAAAGATTCTTTTAAAATAGAAGTTGATATCGGAATAGGTGATGGCAAATTCAGGGCATTTGGCTGTGATTTGAGTTATGATTATGTAAAGATAAATGCGGAATACAGAACTTAATGTTCTTTTTCCAAAATTTTTAATGTTATAAAAAATAAAAGAGAAATTATAAACATAATAATACTTAAATGAAAAGCGGTATCTAAATCTCCGTTGAATACGCTTGTAAAAATTTCAAGTGAAACGGTATTTGTTTTAAACGGGATATTTCCTCCTAGCATTAAAGAAATACCGATTTCTGAAAATATTCTTGTTACGGATAAAATAACCGATACTAAAAATGTTTTTTTTATTCCGGGCAGAATTATAAATATAAATGTGTTTAACCTGCTTTTACCGCTTATATATGCAGCTTCTTTTATATTCATAGGATAATGTTTTATTGCTGAAATCACAGGTTTGGAATAAAGAGGAAGAGATGCAATAAAACCGGCCAAAATTAACGAATAAAAATTAAAAACAAGATTTATATTTAATTTTAACAGTGTTTGGCCTAAAACAGTGTTTTGTGAAAGAAAATATAAAAGTAAAAAACCTGTTACAATAGGCGGAAGGGCCAGGGGTAAATCAAGTATAAAAGAAAAAATTTTAGCGAAAAAGGAATGTGATTCCGCCAGATAAAAAGATATTAAACTTCCTATTGTAAGCAGCAGTATTAAATCTACCCCCAGCACTTTAAGCGTAAGAACAATTGAAAATATGGCTTCTTCGTTTAAATGCATATCCCCCTGCTTTTTAAATATTTTTTTATTTTTTCAGATTTTAAAAATTTAATAAAATCAACACACGTTTTACTTTTTTTTATTGATGAAAAACCTAAAATTATAGGTGTATAATTCTTTTTTATTTCAATATATGAATATTTGTTTTTTAAAAATAGTGCCATTACCTCATTTGCGACTGCACACTCTACTATATTCATCTGTAAATAATTAATTCCCTGAGGCATCATTGATACTGTTAATTCATTTATAGGATGAATATGAATATTTTTAAAAAATTCTTCTGCCCTGTTGCCATAAATAGTTCCTTTTGGATTAGGAACTGCAATTTTTGTTTGATTTAAATCGTCTAAATTTGTTTTTTTTCTGCAAATAATTGTTAAGTTGTCTTTACCAATAGGAATAAAAGAATTAAAACCGTTTTGTTTTAATGTTTCTTTTTCTCCGAATATCATAGAAATGTTTTTAAGTTTGGCATTTGCAATAAGCGTTCCCAGAGGGCCGTAAATTACAGTTATTTTTTCTTTGTGTATTAAATTGTATTGTTTTATTAAAGGTTTAAAGATTTCTTTATATCCACCGGTGATTCCTATAATACAGTTTGCAAAAATTTTTAATGAAATAATTAGTAAAATAAATTTTTTCATCTTTATCCTTTCGTTATATATTTATTTATATAACGTATTTTAAAATAATTTTTTTATTTTGTCAAGCAAATTTCAAATTTAATTGTATTTTTTTTATTTTTTGATATAATTTCAATCCATAATTATTCCGGCGTAGCTCAGTCGGTAGAGCAGACGGCTGTTAACCGTCGGGTCAGAGGTTCGAGTCCTCTCGCCGGAGCCATCATATAAATGAAAAAATTTTAAACAATTTTTATATTTAAGTGTCTGTCACTAATGCCGGCGTAGCTCAGTTGGCCAGAGCAGCTGATTCGTAATCAGCAGGTCGGGGGTTCGAATCCCGTCGCCGGCTCCATATATTGTTAAATTTTTAATATAATTATGTCTATGAAAAAAATATTTTTGGCTATTTTATTTTTAACCGGCTGCAGTGTTAGTGATTATCAAAATATTGCGTCCGTAGCAATTTCTAAAAATCCGAAGTCTGCGTTAAAGCATTATTTAATCAGGAAAAAAGATTATTATTTAACACATCCCCAGGCTCTTGCAAAAGATGTAAAAAGTTTTTTGTATCATTTTAATTTAGAAGTTAAAGAGTTTACAAAAGCAATTTCTATTTGGCAAAATCCAGAGAAGCCGACTATCAAAAAACTGGTTAAGTATTCAAATCATTACAGGGCAAGAGCTATTATTGATTTTGACAAAGGATTAGTAAGGGTTGAAACAATTGATAAAAATTATAAAAAAATTTTGCAAAAAGCTTTGGTTAACACAATGCTTATGCCAGATGACCCAAGAAGCGTAGATTTATTCAGTGATAAAATAGTTTTAAAAGGAAAACCTTTTCTGGCGGGTGAAATATATGATTTTGAAGGGAAACTGGTTTTATATAAATGGAGGGCAAACAGGTATTCCAGTTATTTAATAAGACATAATCTAAAAAGTTATGTATATAAAAATCAAAAAATTTATTATGTGTCATTCCCGTTAGTCAAAAACAGCGAAACTCTCAGGGCTAAAAAATATTTGCCTTTTATTAGAACCTATTCAAAAAAATATTCAATTTCTAAGAGTCTGATACTTGGAATTATTAAAACAGAAAGCGATTTTAACCCTTATGCTGTAAGTTATGTTCCAGCATTTGGACTTATGCAGATAGTTCCTACTACCGCGGGGGTTGAAGGTTATGAAAGAGCTTACGGATATAAACATATTCCAAGTAAAGAATTTTTATTTGTTCCTAAGAATAATATTAATATTGGAAGTGCATATTTAAATCTTTTATATTATAAATACCTTTCAAAAATAAAAAATCCCCTAAGCCGTGAATATATGATGATAGCTTCTTATAACAGCGGAATAGGTAATGTTTTAAGAGTATTCAATATAAGAAAAGACAGAGCGGTTGCTATTGCCAATTTACTTTCTCCAAATGAAGTTTATTATAGATTAATTCATAGATTACCTACAAGTGAGGGAAGAAATTATCTTCCTAAAGTATTAAAAAACAGAAATAAATTTATTGCATTATAATTTTAATTGAGAAAAGTAATTTAAAAAAATGGGCATTGACTAAATGGTAGAAATATACAAAAATAACTACAAAGATAAAAATATGACAGCTGAGAGCTTCATTTTACTAAAGCACCGCTCAAATTTTACTAAAAATTGCAAACAGCTACGCAGCCCTTACGGGTTAAGTGCAATTTTTTAAACGCAAAATTTTCGCTAAATTCCGCTACGCTGTCATATTTTTACTTTTCCGTTATTTAGTCAGTGTCAAAAAATGATATAATATTTAAAATAAAAAAAAGGGAAAAAAATGGAAAAAATAAACAATACCTTGGTAAAACTTGAGGATGCAATTAAAAATGCAGATGAAAAAAAAGTTACAAACATTTTAGATGAGCTTAAAAACAGTGTAAATTCAAAACTTGACAATGAAAAAATAAAAGAAATAAAAGCCAAACTCGAAGAAATATTAGAACAAACAAAGTCTCAAGCAAAAGAACATCCTGTTTTTTCAATAGCGGTAGCCGGTATTATAGGATTTTTGCTTGGCAGACTTAGTAAATGAATGATAAAAGAAGCAATATAATTGTTTCTATTTTAGAAGTTGTTTTATTATTAATTAGAAGTAATTTGTTATTTTCTTTTAAAGAAGAAATAAAAAAAGATACAGCACAATACTTAAATGCTGTGTTTATTGGAATTATCGGATTAATATTTTTTATTCTGTCTTTAATTTTTATAAGTTTCGGTGTATATGAATTTTTAAAACTTTTTATGAAAAGTTATTATGCTTTTTTAATTATAGGGGGATTTTATTTTTTTGTTTTTTTATGTCTTATTTTTACAATAAAAAAACGCCTTAAAGGCTGAGGTATTTTTCTATTCCGTCAGGTGATATTGTAACAATATTTCCGTTTAACTTTTTTGCTGCTAATATATTTGCGGCCGTTGAAATTCCCCCTGTAATTCCTAAATTCGGCAGTTTTTTCATATATTCAACCGCCTCATCACTTTTAATCAAAATCACATCATCAAGTAAGTTTAAATCAATTATTTTTGGTATAAACCCCGCTGCTATGCCCTGAATGTTATGTTTATTTATTGGTAAATTTTCATTTTTAAGTTTATTGTAAATCACAGGTGCTTCTTTTGGTTCAACAGCTATTATTTTAACTCCTAATGGTTTTAAAACTTTGGCAATACCTGTAATAGTTCCTCCGCTTCCGACACCTGCGACAAAATAATCTATTTTTTCAACCTGATTTAAAATCTCAAGTGCAGTTGAGTATTCATGTGAAAGAGCATTTAAGGGGTTATTAAACTGGTCTGTATAATAAGCATTATGTTTTTTTATGTATTCTTTTGCCTCTTTTATAGCATCAGCTATTGTGCCGTCCGTTAAAATTAAATTTGCCCCGTACATTTTTAATAGTTTTTGCCTTTCTATTGAAAAACTTTTCGGCATAAAAATAGTAGGCTTAATACCAAATTTTTTGGCATAAAAACTAAGGGCAATTCCGGTATTTCCGCTTGTAACTTCCACAATTTCCCTGAATCCTTTTGAAAAAGCGTCTTTTAACATAAAAAGAGCGGGTCTGTCTTTTATGCTGCCTGCCGGGTTTTTGTATTCAAGTTTGATTGAAATATTGTTTAGCTGAAAAATAGGTGTGTTAAACATGTTTGCTCCTTAAAAATAGAATTCCTATACTTGAAGAAATCAAAGTTATTACAAAAAATAAAAAGGCTGCTAAAATTCCCACTTCTGCATTTATTGGAAAATAATCTGAAGAATAAAGAAAAGTAAGTTCCCTTAAACCAACTCCACCGATTGAAATAGGAATTACGCTTACAACTGAAGAAATTAAAAACAAAATCCCGTAATCAATTAAATGAAGTTTTATGTTAAAACTTAGCATTATAAAAATAAAGCTTATTAACTGAAGGGATTGAATAATAAGTGAAAAAACAAATGTTTTTAAAAAACTTTTTTTAAATTCAATAAAAAGCAGTTTATGAATAAAATATAAAATAAAAGGGCTAATGACAAGAAGTATAATGGCATAAATAATAAACATATCAAATCTGCTGAAAAAAATTAAAACGGAAATAATAAAAAAAATTGCAAAAAGACCTGATATTCTGTCAATTAAAAGGGCTTTTATTATTTTTTTATATCCTACCTCAAAATTTTTTTGAAATTTATAAGCCTTATATGCGTCCCCTCCTATACCGCCCGGCAAAAGTATATTATAAAACATTCCGAGATAATATAAAATAAGCTGCGTTTTAAATGTTGGTGTTACGTTTATGTTTTTTAAATATGTGTGAACCCTCATAGCAGAAATAATTTGGGAGAGGTTAAAAGTAACAAATGCCAAAATCAGTAAAGTTGGGTGAATTAGCTTTATCTCTTTTAATTTATTAATATCAATTTTATTTACAATAATTATAAAAGCTGAAATAATAAAAATTATTTTTATTAGTAATTTAATTTTTTTCTTTAATTCTTTACTCACTACTCACTACTCACTGTTTTTACTATTTATTATTTCTTTTATAACATAAGGTTTTTTGTTTTGTGATTCATAATAAGTTCTTATCATAATTTCTGCTAAAAATCCTGTGGTAATTAATTGAATACCGGCAATAATAGATACGGTTCCTACCGTTAAAAGAGGCCTGTTGCCTATGCTTTCTCCAAATAGTTTCAAAATAAACAGATACAGGTCAATCAAGGCCCCCACACTAAACATTATAAAACCGATTGTCCCAAAAAAATGCATAGGCTTTTGTCCAAATCTCTGCATAAACACTAAATACATCAAATCGCTTATTACTTTAAAAATTCTGTTAAATCCGTATTTGCTTTTTCCAAATTTTCTTTCATGATGTCTAACAGGTACTTCTGTAATTTTTGCCCCATACATTTTAGCTAAAATGGGAATAAATCTGTGAAGTTCCCCATATAACTGGAGATTTTTTGCAACATCTTTTTTAAAGACTTTTAAAGTACATCCATAATCTGTAATATAAACGCCTGTTATTTTTCTAATAATTTTATTTGCGATTTTGCTTAAAAATTTTCTGACAGGTTCATCCTGTCTTTTTGCCCTTATACCGGCAATTACATCATAACCTTCGTTTAGTTTTTCAATCATCATAGGAATATCGTTTGGGTCATTTTGTAAATCTCCGTCAATTGTAACGATTACATCTCCGCTTGCCACTTCTATACCTGCGGCCATTGCAGATGTTTGGCCGTAGTTTCTGTTTAGAATAACAAGTTTTGTTTTATCGTTCATTCTTTTTTTAATTTCTTCTACAGTATTGTCTGTGCTTCCGTCATCCACTAAAATTAATTCGTAATCAAAGTCTTTTAGGGCTTTATCTACTTCTTCAATTAAATATTTTATATTTTCTTCTTCATTCATTAAAGGCACTACCACGGAAATTTTCATTAAAATCCCTTTTTTTATGATATTATATCAATTATGAAAAATTTAGTTAAATTTCTGTTTTTAATTTTTTGGAGTATACTTGTTTTAGTTGTTATGTGGCTTGGAGTTATCAGACAGGTTGGCAATTTTCATAAGGTAGCTGACGGAATTTACAGGAGTGCCCAGCTGTATGAATATGATTTTCCCAAATATTATAAAAAATACCGTTTTAAAACAATAATTAATTTAAGAGGAGCCCATCCTGATAAAAAGTGGTATAAATATGAAATAAAGTTTTGTAAAGAGCATAATATAACCCATATTGATTTTCAAATGAGCGATAAAGAGTTTCAATCACCTAAAAAAATAAATGAAGTTTTAAAAATTATAAAAAATGCTAAAAAACCTGTGCTGATTCACTGCAGGGCGGGGGCTGATAGAACGGGGCTTGTAAGTGCAGCCTATTTATATTTAATAGGTGAAAAAAATAATTCAATGTTAAGCCTTAAATACGGCCATTTTCCATACTTAGGCTCTCCTACAAAAGCTATGGATGAAAGCTATAAACAATGGAAAATGAGCGCAAATGAGCAAAGTAAATTAAGCTCACCTGGCTGTTTGAAAAACAGCCAGGTGGAAAATGATAAATGTTAAATTCTGGATTTTAAATTCATAATTCAACATTTATCATTTATTATTGTGTAGCCATAAATTAACGCTAAAATTTCTCATCCATTCAAATTTATGTAAATTGACCATTAAACCTCTAAATCTTGTTTGATGAATTTTCTCAATAAATTTCATAAATTTAAATTCTTTTAAAAATCTTTTATTCCACTGCTGTTTATAATTTTTTTGATTTATAATTGAATCTGCTAAGATTTTGGCTGAATGAATGGCATAATAAATTCCCTCAAAACTCATAGGCATTACCTGAGAAGCGGCATCTCCTACAAAATAGATATTATCTTTTTGAATAACAATATTTTCTTGCCAGGTTGGAATAAAATAGCCTTTTGGCTTAACTTCTATATTTAAAAATTTACAAAAATTATTAAAACTTGTTTTATCTACACTTCCTATATGCGTTTTGTTAATATGGGGAAATTCCCATGCATAATATTTGCCGCCTAAGGCTTCATCAAAATAAAATTCACAAGTTTCAATTTCTTTATCAATTTTTGCATAATGTGTTATTGTTTTTGGAATAGGAGGTAAGTTTATTGCACGTCTAACTGATGAATTAACTCCATCAGCTGCTATTAAAATATTGTAATCAAATAAAATTTTTTCTTTATTTATTTCAATTATAGCTTTTTTTTCTTTAAATCCTTTAAATTTTCCATAATATAATTTTGCACCTTCTTTTAGGGCAAGTTCTCTTAATGTTTTGTCAAATTCTGCTCTTTTTACAATTGCTAAATTTTCACCTTTTAAATCAATTTTTATTTTGGTGTTTTTATAATTCATATAAATATAATTTAATTTATGTTTTATTAAATTTTTTGGAATGTCCATTTCATCGAAAAGTTTTATTTTAGTCCCTCCTCCGCATGGTTTATCCCAATCCCTGTCTTGAATTAATGTAACATCATACTTTTTTGCTAAAAGTTTTGCGGCTGTCGCCCCGGCAGGCCCTCCTCCTATTATTAATGTTTTCACTTTTTAACTCCCAGTGCAATAAGTCCGTTTTTATAAATTATTTTATAACCTTTTGTTTTAGTTATTTTAAGAAGGGCAATTTCTCCTTTTTTGGGCTCTTTTGGTGTTATTTTATTAAAATAGACACTGAATGACGGTAAATCTGTTTTTAAATAAACTTTTTTAATATTATGTTTTTTAGCCCAAACAGCAGCTTCTTTTACAGGAATTGCTCTTGCGTGAGCATAAATCCATCCTACATAATTTAATATAAATATGCTTGCAAAGCCTAAAAAAATAATTTTAAACTCTTTCATTTTAATAAATGATAAAATAAGTAAAATTATAAAACTTAAAAAATAAAACCAGTCAAAATAAGGCTTGATTGCAGTATAAGCTAAATGCACTTCAGTGTTTTTAATGTTTTCCAGTACAAAAGGGAGAGCCAATAAAAGCAGAATAAATAAAATTAAAGGAAACGACAAATATATTTCTCTAATTTTATTTGTCATTAAAGCCATAAAAATAAAAAGCGGGGTATATCCGTAAATTACATAATGGGGTAATTTAGTCCCGGAAATTGAAAAAAACAAAAATACAAAGAAAAACCAGATACTGCCAAAAAGAGTAAAATCATTTTTTATTAAATTTTTTAATTTTATTAAATAAGTAATAAAAAGACTGCTCCAGGGAAGCAGTCCGATTAAAACAACAGGAATATAATAAAAATAGTTTCCCCTGTGATGCTCCATAGGCGATGTGAATCTGTGAATATTGTGTTTTAAAATAAATCCTTCAATAAATTTGTCTCCCGTTTGCATATATTCTGCCACGTACCACGGAAGTGCAATAATTAAAAAAATAATTATGCCTTTTATATTAAAAACCATTTTAAAAAATTCTTTAATTTCTTTTTTTATTAACATATAAATAAAAGTGGCAACTAAAGGAATCATAATTGCAACCGGACCTTTAGTTAAAGTGCCAAATCCTATAAAGGCAAAAGCAAACAACAGATATTTTTCTTTTTTTTCTTTTAAATAAAGATAAATACTAAACATGGAAAAAGCTATAAACATATTAAGTAAACTGTCTGCAATAGCCGCTTTTGCAATTAGGCCAATCTGTAAGGTTGTAACCATTAAAAAACTGCTGATCAGCGCTGTTTTTTCATTATATATTTTTTTAGTAAAAAAATAAATTCCAAGAGCCCAAAAAGTGGCGGCAACAGCACTCGGTAGCCTAAAAGCAAATTCATTTATGCCAAAAATTTTAATGCTAATTAACTGCAGCCAGTAAATTAAAATAGGCTTGTCAAAACGGTATTCCCCGTTTAAAAATGTTGTAATGTAATTGTGGTTATGAAGCATCTCCCTTGTAGCTTCGCTAAAAGCACCTTCATCAAGGTTAAAAAGGGGAGTAAGGGAAAGTGTTAAGAAAAAATTAATCAGTATTGCTAAAAATAGCCAGAATTTAAACTGTTTTGTGTTCATTGATTTCTTTGTTTTTTGTAATTAAACGGATTTGTATGGTTATATTTTGTTTTTTTTATTACAACAAAAACTGAATTTTTATATAAAAGTTTGTAATCTTTTATTTTTCCTAAATTATCGGCAGTTGTAAAAATAGCATTTTCTTTTTTTGCTATTTCTTTTGCTTTGAAATAAGGCAGGGCATAATAAAAAATACATAAATAAAAATAAAAAAATATAACATACAAAATTCCTGTAATAACGGCAAAATGTGAATATTTTTTACTAAAACTTAAGAATAAAAACAAAATTAAAAATCCGTAATAAATTAAATTCATTTTGGGATAAATTACTAAGAATAAAACTTTCCAAAACGGAGAAAAATGGGAGAAAAAAATAGTAATAAATATCGGTATTAAAAATGCAATTGTAAAAAGAAGAAAAAATAATTTTTTACTACTGACTATTTTCACTATTCACCACTTTCACTATTAAATAGGAAATACCCTGATTTTATCTGTATTTAATCTTTTTCTAAGTGTTTCTTCAATGGCAAAAAGTGTCGCACCTCCGGCGCTGCTGCAGGCGGCACAGGCACCTCCGTATCTAATATATACATGTGTTTCCCCGTTGCTTTCCCTGACATCAAGAATTTCCGCCATTCCACCGTCAAAAGCAAGCATCGGCAAAATATCTTTTTTTATTACCTCTTCAATTGCTTCTATTTTTTCTTTTAAGTTCATTTCATCAAAATTTTTCATTAGAATCCTTTTTTTATTTATTAAAGAAAAAAATTAATCCATATCGTTTGGATCAAGCGGCGGGCGGTTGTCTTTTGGTGTTACAAGCCAAAAATGTCTTACTTCGCTTCTGAAGTTATCTAAAATAAATTTAGCTTTTTCACTTCCTGTGGCATTATAATATTCTATAAGTCTTTTTTTAAGATAAATTTTCGGTTTTTCGTTTTCATCTATATCTATTCTCCTGATTTCTATAAGTTCAGGGTTTATTTTATCTACAAAATCGTGATGTTTGTCATATACAAATGCCACTCCGCCGGTCATACCGGCACCGAAATTGATACCTGTTTTTCCTAAAATTATAACTTCCCCGCCTGTCATATATTCACAAGGATGATCTCCCGTTCCTTCCACTATTGCAACGGCTCCGGAATTTCTGACTGCAAATCTTTCACCTACAATACCCGCAATAAAGAGTTTTCCGGCAGTTGCCCCATAAAGGCATGTATTACCTGCCGCCGCCCCTTCTTTTTTAGGGGTAATTATAATTTTCCCCCCGGCCATGCCTTTACCTACATAATCGTTTGCAACTCCGTTTAGTTTCAATGTTACGCCCTTACTTAAAAATACCCCAAAACTTTGCCCTGCTACACCTTTTAATTCAAAAATAATAGAATCGTCATTTAAACCGTTGTCACCGTAATATTTTGCTATTACACCGCTTATTCTTGCCCCGAAACTTCTGTTTAAATTAATGATTTTTGCTTTTACCACAGATTTATGGTTTGGATTTTTAATTGTTTCTATTACTTTATTTAGTAATTCTTTTTCAAACTCGTTTTTATCAAACGGAACGTTTTCTTTTTGTTTTGTGTTTAAACCTTCTACTTTTCTAAAGAGTGCTGAAAAATCAAATTTTTTAGCTTCTGGAATGTCTTTTATTTTTATTAAGTCGTTTCTGCCTATTATTTCATCCAAACTTTTGTATCCCATTTTTGCCAGATGTTCTCTAACATCTTCGGCAAGATTAAGTAAATATTTTTTTACTTTATCAACATTGCCTTTAAATTTAGCCCTGTAATCGGGATTTTGAGTAGTAATACCTACCGGACATTTATTTGTCTGACAGCTTCTGCAAAATATGCAATCAACCGCCATTAACAAACTTGTACCAAACGCATAATATTCCGCTCCCAAAAGGGCAGCGAATATTACATCTTTTCCAATTTTTAATCCTCCGTCTGTCTCCAGAGAAACAAATTCCCTTAATTGGTTTTCTTTTAATGAATTGTGGGCTTCTATCAAGCCGATTTCCCATGGGTTGCCGGCATGTCTTATAGATGTTAGAGGGGCGGCACCTGTTCCGCCTTCGCTTCCGCTTATTACTATTTTATCGGCATATGCTTTGGCTACCCCGGCGGCAATAGTCCCTACCCCGGCGGTTGAAACTAATTTTACGCTGATTGTGGCTGTTGGGTTAATCTGTTTTAAATCAAATATAAGCTGAGCCAAATCTTCAATTGAGTAAATATCATGATGCGGAGGAGGTGAAATTAATGTTTTACCAGGTGTGGTGTGTCTTAGTTTGGCAATATATGTAGAAACTTTAAAGCCCGGCAGCTGTCCTCCTTCACCTGGTTTTGCACCCTGGGCCACTTTTATCTGAATTTCTTCGGCATTGACCAGATATTCAGGCGTTACACCGAATCTTCCTGATGCAACCTGGCGAATTTTACTTTGTTTTATTGTTTTATTTCTTTTTTTATCTTCCCCTCCTTCACCGGAATTGCTTTTAGCTCCGAGTTCATTCATAGCCTGGGCAATTATTTCATGGGCTTCGGGACTTAATGCTCCTATACTCATAGCTGCGCCTATAAACCTTTTAACAATATTCTGGGCACTTTCCACTTCATTAATTGAAACCGGCTTTTTATCTGAATTTATGTCAAGGAAATCTCTTATATATGTCGGCCGTCTGTTTTCAACTAATTTTTTAAATTCTTCATAATCCTTTTTTTCTCCGCTTAACATTCTTTTGAATGTTTTGGTCAGCTCCGGAGTTATTTCATGGTATTCTCCGTTTCGTCTGTATTTTATAACTCCTCCGGCATCGAGTTTGTCTTCTTCAAATGCTTTTTTGTGACGGATATTAATTTTCTCTTCTATATCTTTATATGTTAATCCAGAAAGCAGGGTTTTGCTTCCTATAAAGCACTCTTTTGTAATTTCTTCGCTTAAGCCGATTATATCCATTAGGGCAGAATTTCTGTAACTTGCAATTGTGGAAATTCCCATTTTTGACATTATTTTTAAAATACCTTTATTAAGTGCCGAATGAACGTTAAATAAAGCGTCTTCCCTGTCTATGTTTTCTTCTTTTGCTATTTGGGTAACTGTTTTAAACAGTAAATACGGATAAATGGCGCTTGCCCCATACGCTATCAGTACAGCCGCATCATGAGGGTTTGTAATTTCATTTGTAATAGCCACTATGCTTGTAAGATGTCTTAATTTGTTATCCAGAAGTTTTTTATGGAGTCTGCCGATTACCATGGCCATCGGTATGGCTTTGTGGTCTTTATCTATATTTCTGTCGTCAAGAAAAATGATTCTAACACCGTTTTTTACGTCTTTTACTATTTTATCTGTTAATTTTTCAAGAGTCTCTTTTAAATTTTTTTTAAACAGTGTTGAATAAAAGGCGTTTTTATAGTCACTTTCAAATTTAGGTGAATTTTCGTCACCGAAGCTTTTTAATACTTCAAGCTTTGTCTGGGTGAGAATAGGAGAGGTTGTTTTTACCCTTTTTGCATGCTCCGGTGCTTCATCCAAAATATTGTGAACTTCTCCAAAACCTGTGTTTAAACTCATTACGATTTTTTCTCTTAATGAATCAATAGGAGGGTTGGTTACCTGGGCAAATTTTTGTCTGAAGAAGTCGTTAAAACTTCTAAAAGGATAATCGCTAAAACATGCAAGAGGCGAGTCGTCTCCCATACTTCCGGTAGGCTCTTTTGCATCACTCATCATAGGTTTTATTACCAAATTTATAATTTCTTTGGTTATTCCGGCGTATCTTTGTTTATAAACCAAATCGTTTAAATTGATATTTTCGTCTATACTGTATGGATTTTCAATATATTCCTGAAGATAAATCATATTTTCATTAAGCCATTTTGTATAAGGATTGCTTGATTTAAGATATTCGTCTATATCTTTATTTTTAAGCACTACTCCAAATTTTGTATCAACTCCAATCATCTGGCCGGATTGAAGTCTTCCTCTTTCTACTATTTCTGTATCGTTCAAATCAAGTACCCCGTATTCACTTGCTATTAAAATTCTGCCGTCTTTTGTGATTGTATATTTTGCTGGTCTGAGCCCGTTTCTATCAAGTACTACGGCAATATATCTCCCGTCGCTCACACTGATAGCGGCAGGTCCGTCCCATGCTTCAAAACGTGTTGAAAAATATTCATAAAACGCTTTTAATTCGCTGTCAAGATAAGGGGCGTTTTGCCAAGGCATTGGAATTAGCGCCCTTACAGCCTTGAAAAAATCCATTCCGTTCATTATTAAAAATTCCATCATCCTGTCAAGTGAGCTTGAATCACTTTCATCGAATCTTATTACCGGAAGGAGCTTTTGTAATTCTTCTTTGCTGAATACATCCGATTTTACTGATTCGCTTTTAATCAGCGTGTTTATTCTGTTGGCCTGTATTGAATTTATTTCACCGTTATGGGCTATAAATCTGAAAGGCTGTGCCAGTCTCCATTCCGGCAGGGTGTTTGTAGAAAATCTTTGATGAAACAAAGCAAAATAAATTTCAAAATCCTTATCTGCCAAATCAGGATAAAATTCTTTTAAATAATTTGGCATTAAAAGACCTTTATAAACCACTTTTTTGCTTGAAAAAGAAGGAATGTAAAATTCTTTGTCTTCTATAAAATTTTCTATCTCTTTTCTTGTCAGATATAAAAGTTCTTCGAATCTTTTTATTGCTATAATGGAATTTGGAATTATAAATGCATGATAAATCTTAGGAAGGGTTTTTAAGGCAAATTCCCCCAAAACTTCAATATTTATAGGTACTTCTCTCCAAAGAGCCACCTTTAAATCATTTTTTTCGCATATTTCTTCCACTGTTGTTTTTTGATTTTCATTTTTTAAAAAAATTACGCCTATACCAAAATTTTCAGGTAAGTCTATACCGTTTTCTTTTGCTATCTTTTTAAAAAATTTTTCAGGCATTGAAAAAAGAAGTCCACTGCCGTCACCGCTTTTTCCATCAGCTGCAATAGCACCCCTGTGCATCATTCTTTCAAGTGAAATTAGTGCGTCATTTACTAATTTATGAGAAGTTTTTCCTTTAATATTGGCTATTACTCCGAAGCCACAGTTGTCTTTAAATTCTAATCCTGACATATATTTCCTTTTAAGAGGTTATTTATCCTAATTTTATAATTTCTAATTATAGCATATTTTTAACGCTCTTTTTGATATAATTTTTTTATGAGAGGCTTAATATTAAACACAGTGAGGGTAAGAGACGAAGATTTAATTGTAAAAATTATAACAAATACTGAAGTGCTGAGTTTGTACAGATTTTACGGTGCGAGACATTCTTATATAAATAGTGGTTTTTTTATAGATTTTGTTGTAGAAGAAAATTATAAAAGCACTATAAAAAGATTAAGAAATGTGGCTCAGATTCCTTTTAAATTTTTATTCGAAAGGGAAAAACTGTTTTATTTTAAAGAATATGTAAGACTTTTAAATATTCATTTTACAGATGTAAGCAGGGTTGATAATTTTTATTATGATTCATTGTTTCGATTGGCCGAATCTCTGCATCAAAGAGATGCAAAAAGGGCAATAATCGAACATTATGCGGGATTGCTTGAAAAAGAGGGGAGACTCTATAAAGACAAAAACTGTTTTTTGTGCGAAAAAAAAGTTGATAAAAAAATTGCGCTTGCAAGAAGTTTTTTAGTGGCCCACGAAAAATGTATTATGTCCGACGGTTTTGACGCGGAAAAAATAGATATATTGTTTAACGAAAAAAAAACTATCCTTTTTTCTGACGAAGAAATAGAAAAACTCTGGAAAATATTATCTCTTGGAATATAAAAAAGTGAGTGGTGAGTAGTGAGTGGTGAGTAGTGAGTGGTGAAAAATGATGCCTAATGTTTAATTAAAATAATAATTTAGCATTTAACATTTATCTAATTATTACTGTTTTAATTTCTGTCATATCCTCAATTGCAAACTTAGGACCTTCCCTTCCAATACCTGAGAGTTTAACCCCTCCATAAGGCTGGATGTCAAATCTTAATGTCGGAATGTCGTTGATTATTACGCCTCCGGCTTCAAAATCGTTGATTGCTTTTTGCATCAAATCTATTCTGTTGGTAAAAATTGAATATTGCAGACCGTAAGGTGAGTTGTTTATTTTATTTAAAGCTTCTTCATAACTTTTGACTTTTACTAAACTGACAATTGGGGCAAACACTTCTTCGCAGATTATATTCATATCATCCGTTACATCTGCTAAAATGGTAGGAGTTAAAATGTTCCCCTCCCTTTTTCCTCCGGAAATTATTCTCGCACCTTCTTTAACTGCGGAATTTATCCATCTCTCAGCCCTGATTGCCGCATCTTCATTAATTAAAGGCCCCATAAATGTATCTTCTTCAAAAGGATTGCCGACTTTTAATTTAGCCGCCTCAACTGCCAGTTTTTGGGCAAATTCTTCGTAAATTTCGCTATCTACATAAATTCTCTGAAGTGAAATACATACCTGACCTGAGTTTGCAAAAGCCCCTATTGCACATCTTTTTGCCGCCCAGTCAAGGTCAGCCGAATTTTCTACAAATGTTGCTGCGTTTCCGCCGAGTTCAAGTGTTATTTTTTTGATTCCGGCATTTTGTGTAATTATTTTTCCTACAGGAACGCTTCCTGTAAAGCTTATTTTTCTCGGAACTCCACTTTTAATAAGAGTACTTCCAACTTCGGCATCTCCGTAAACTACACTTAAGGCATCTTTAATTGCATATTTACTTTCAATAAAAAGTTTTGCAAATGCATAGGCTGTATATGGAGCTTCCGGAGTCGGTTTTAATACCACACTGTTTCCGGAGATGAGGGCAGGGGCAATTTTGTGGGCTACAAGATTAAGAGGAAAATTAAATGGTGTTATCGCAACTACCACCCCAAGCGGGACTCTTTTATAAAATGATGTAGTTTTAACACCGCTAAAAGTTGCATCTGTGGGAATTGTTTCTCCGACAATATCGTAAGCCGCAGCAGCTGTTATTTTTAAATTTTCAATGCACCTGGTTACTTCCACCTTTGCCTGCGAAATCGGTTTTGCAACTTCAAGGGTGATGTATTGTGCAAATTCTTCTTTTTGCTCTTCAAGTTTTTTTGCAACATCTTCAATCCAGGCGATTCTTTGTGCCAAAGAGGAGTTTTTTGTTTTATCAAATGCATTTTTTGCTGTTTCAAGGGCTCTTTTTGCATCTTCAGGGGCGCATTTAATATATTTTGTAGTTACCTGTTTGAGATACGGGTTGATAATTTCTCCGATTTCTCCGTCTTCTTCATTTGAGCCTATAAGTTTTTTTGCAATAAAATCTTGTTTTTTTGTGTTAAATATTTCCGAAAATCTTTCCAAGAAACCCATTGTTTTTCCTTTTTGTATTAATTATAGCAAATTTATGATAAAATATCGCTAAAAAAGGCTAAAAATGAACGAAGCAAAATACATATGGATGGATGGAAATTTTGTTCCATGGAATGAGGCAAAAGTACATGTTTTAACTCATACACTTCATTATGGAAACGGAGTTTTTGAAGGAACCAGGGCTTATCAAACCGAAGACGGACTTGCTATTTTCAGACTTCAGGACCACACAAAAAGGCTGTTAAATTCTGCTAAAATAGTAAAAATTGATGTGCCTTTTACCCAGGAAGAATTGGAAGATGCCCAGATAGAACTACTTAGAAAAAACGATTTTAAAGAAAATGTTTATATAAGACCTTTGATTTTTCTTGGTTACGGAAAAATGGGACTTTATCATATAGGAGCTCCTGTAAGGGTTGCAATTGCCGCATGGGAATGGGGTGCATATCTCGGTGAAGAAGGGTTGGAAAACGGAATCAGGGTTAAGATTTCTTCTTTAGTAAGAAACTCTGTAAAATCAATGTTTGGAAAAGCTAAAGCTGCCGCTAATTATCTAAATTCTCAAATGGCAAAATATGAAGCGGTTGAATGCGGATATGAAGAGGCTTTAATGCTTGATGAGGAAGGATTTGTCGCTGAAGGAAGCGGGGAATGCTTTTTTATTGTAAGAGACGGTGTTTTAATAACCCCTCCAAATGACAATTCTCTTGAAAGTATTACCCAGGCGACTGTTTTGGAACTTGCCCGTGAAAGAGATATTCCAATTCAGAGAAGAAGAATAACAAGAGATGAGGTTTATATCGCTGACGAGGCGTTTTTTACCGGAACCGCCGCAGAAGTTACTCCCGTAAAAGAAGTTGACGGAAGAATTATAGGCAGCGGTAAAAGAGGGGAAATTACAAAAGAATTACAAGAAGCGTATTTTGATGTAGTTTATGGAAAAGATAAAGGCTACAAACATTATTTGACGCTTATTGAAGGATAATTATGCCTGCTGATTTAAATGATTGGATGAATAAAAACAATAACAAAAAACCGGGTTTCGAACCTCCGAAGTTTGAACCTCCGAAATTTATAAAAGGAGGCAGCGGTCTCGCTTTAATAATAATAGGGATAATCATTGTTTTTGGAATTTTATTCAGACCTTGGATTATTGTAAACGAAGGAGAAATCGGTATTTTGTCCACGACAGGAAAATTTTCCAAAGAGCCGCTATATCCCGGAATGCATTTTTATGTCCCTGTTATTCAAAAGGTGATTATTGTAGATACCAAGGTTCATATGATAAGTTATAAAAGAATACAAGAAGCCGGAACTATGCCCGACAGATACGGAACAATAAAAGTTTATCCCGCTATTAACGTGCTTGATGCAAGAGGTTTGCCTATTACGGTTGAACTTTCTGTCAGTTACAGGATAAACCCCGATGAAGCGGCTTACACCATAAAAACATACGGTCTGAACTGGGAAGATAAAATAATTAATCCTATAGTAAGAGATGTGGTAAGAAATGTAATAGGAAAATACCCGGCCGAAGATTTACCTGTAAAAAGAAATGAAATTGCCATGCAGATAGAAACACAAATAAGAGACACGTTAAATAAAATAGACCATAAACCTGTTATTTTTGAAAGTTTTCAATTAAGGGATATTGTTTTGCCTGAAAATATAAGAAAACAGATAGAAAGGGTTCAAATTGCAAAACAAGAATCCGAAAGGGCAAAATATGAAGTGTTAAGAGCCGAGCAGGAAGCCCAGAAACAAGCGGCAATAGCCCAGGGTAAAGCCAATGCGGCAAAAATAGAAGCCCAGGGGAAAGCTGATGCAAAACTTATTGAAGCCAGCGCTGAAGCAAAAGCAAATATAATTATTTCTAAATCACTTACAAATAATTTGTTAAAACTTAAAGAAATAGAAGTTCAGGGCAAATTTAACGATGCGCTTAAAGTCAATCCTAATGTAAAGATATTCTTAACCCCTGGTGGGGCAGTTCCTAATATATGGATGAATATCGATGATAAAAAAAAGGCTTTGAGTAATGGTAAATAAAGTTGATTTTGAAAAAAACGGGGGGCTTGTGCCTGTAATAGTTCAGGAAGCGGATACAAATGAGGTTTTAATGCTTGCGTATATGAATAAAGAAGCGCTTGAACTTACCCAAAAAACAGGGTTTGCCCACTATTTTTCCCGATCAAGAAATAAACTCTGGAAAAAAGGGGAAAGCAGCGGCAATACCCAGGAAGTTAAAGAAATTTTGCTTGACTGTGACAATGATACACTTTTACTTAAAGTGAAACAAAACGGAGTTGCCTGTCATACAGGCAGGAAATCATGTTTTTTTACCAAATTGGACAGCGGTGAAATAATACTCGACAAAGAGGAAGAAATAGAGTATAATTTCACAGATAAGCTTTATCATACTTTACTTGATAGAAAAAACGCTTCGCCCAAAACTTCTTATGTAGCCTCTTTATACAAAAAAGGTGAAAACACAATACTTAAAAAAGTTGTTGAAGAAGCAGGTGAATTTTGTTTTGCTATTAAAGATGATAAAAAAGATGAAATAATTTATGAAGCTGCTGATTTGGCTTTTCATGCTTTAGTGGCTCTGGCGTATAAAAATATACATCCGGAGGCTATTTTGGAAGAGCTGAAAAGAAGAGAAGGCGTAAGCGGTATAGAAGAAAAAAGGAACCGAAAAAAATGATTCCCTATTTTACATTTCTTCACTGGCTGAGCCTGGCTTTTTTTTTAATTTTATTTATATTTTTGACTTTTTTATCCATTAAAGCTGCCGGTAATAAAACCGGGCTTGTTATAAGTATGATATTTGCTTCTTTTTTGGTTACGTCTTTTGGTGCGGTACTTAGTATTATTATTTTGGAAAAATATACCAAAAAAGCCGAACTGATTGATGTTAGAAACAGAAGAGTGCTTATCAATGAAACGTTAGTAGTTAAAGGTAAAGTTAAAAATATAGGTAAATTTAAAATAAATTATTGCAAGCTTGAAATAAAACTTGTAAATAACGGATGGGGCGGAAAGGTTCCAAAAGGAACTTTTTTTAAACCTGGAGGCCTTAGTATATTTGGAGCAAAAGAAAAACAGCAGCAAAAGCCAAATACTATTAAAGCGACAAGAATAATTGTAAAAAATTTGATTCCCGGAGAGATTAAAAATTTTTCTGCCATTGTGCCTTATCCTCCCTATTTTACAAACACCTATATTAATTATAAGTTGTATTGTCATTAAAAATAAAAAGGAAACAGATGAATTTTAGCGATTTTAATTTAAAAAAAGAATTATTGCATAGATTAAGTGAGATTGGATTTGAAAAACCTTCTCCTATTCAGGAAAAAGCGATCCCCCTGATTTTAGAAGGAAAAGATATAGTGGCACAGGCCCAGACAGGAACCGGTAAAACGGCTGCATTCGGACTTCCTATTTTGAATATGCTTAAGAAAGGGGAGAAAGCATTAATTGTAACCCCTACAAGAGAACTTGCCATTCAGGTAAGTGAAGAAATATTTAGATACGGCAGAGATTTGGGAATTCATACAGCCAGTGTATACGGAGGAAGCAGTTACAATAGACAGATTTCACAGATAAAAACTTCTCAGGTAATAGTTGCGACTCCGGGAAGGCTTATTGATTTACTTAACAGCGGAAGAATAGATATAGCTCCTAAATTTGTAGTGCTTGATGAAGCGGATGAAATGCTTGATATGGGCTTTTTGGACGATATAAAAGAAATTTTCAAATTTGTGCCAAATGATGCCCAAAAACTGCTTTTCAGCGCAACAATGCCAAAAGAGATTTTAAACCTTGCAAAAACATTTTTAAAAGAGCCTGAATTTGTAAAAATTACAAAACAAAACGTAACAAATGAAAATATTAAAGAATATTGTTATGTTATTGATGAGCATGAAAGAAAAGACGCGTTAATCAGACTTATTGATTATAAAGCCCCAAGCAAGGCTATAGTATTTTGTAGAACAAAAAGGGATGTGGATGATGTTGCAGAATATTTAAAGGGCATTGGATTAAATGCAAGCGGACTTCACGGAGATATGGAACAAAGAAAAAGAGAAACTATTATAAGAAATTTTAAAACCAATAAACTTGATATATTGGTAGCTACAGATGTGGCTGCAAGAGGGCTTGATGTTAACGACGTAAGCCACGTGTTTAATTATCATTTGCCTCTTGATCCTGAAAGTTATGTTCATAGAATTGGAAGAACAGGAAGGGCAGGGAAAGAGGGGATGGCTATTTCGCTTGTTACTCCGTATGAATTTAAAGCTCTTAGCAAGATAGAAAAAATTTCGAAAATAACTCTTAAAGAAATACCTACACTTGAAGATGTTAAAAATACAGAAATTAAAAAAATAATAGAAAAAATTAATAATATTGACGCAAGTCCGAAATCTATAGAAATCATAGAAGAACTTCAAAATGAATTTGATTTATTCACCATTGCAACTAAATTTGCGGCCATGCTTTTTGAAAAAGAAGCAAAAGGAAAAGAAAGAATAGGCAAAAGTTTAAAAGAGGCAAAAAGATTGATTGAAAGAGAAAAATTTAATAGCTCCAATTCTAATTCAGGCAGAAGAAATTACAAAAACAGGAATCAAAGAGGCAATAGATATAATAGAGGAAGAAGAAGATAATTATACATTCTTCTTTAATACGTGTTTATCTAAAACAACACATCCGAAAATCCCTTCAAAAACTTTAATCTCATCTATTTTTCCTGTTACTTTCACTTCCCATTTTCTTTTTTCTTTCATCATTACTTCACTTTCAAATACAACACTCTCACCTACTTTAACAGGGGCCAAAAATTCATTTTGGCTTCTGACCAGTACAACATAAGGTTCGTTTACAGTGGCCATGGCACAAAAATCAGCTGCCGAGAATGTAAATCCTCCGTGAACTAAGCCGTACTCATCGACAGCCATTTCTTCCGAGGTATCCAATATTACTTTTGCGTAATCTTTTTTAAGCTCAATCAGTCTTCCGAATTTAGGCAGATATTTTGTATGTGTTTTTAATTCCACTTCAAATTCGTTCATTTATTCTCCTAATAATTTTTTTATTATTTTATCTAAATCTTTTTGAATAAACATAGGATTGAATTTTTTCATAAAAGGATGGGATATATCAAAATAATTTTTATCAGACAGATTAATAGCCCAGATATAATCAATACTGTTGTTTTCCAAATAGAATTTATTTAATAAAAAATCATTAATCATTCCAAGACGGCTTGAAATAACTAAAAAAAGTTTTGCATTAAAAAAATTTAAGAAATTTAGCATTTTAAAATTTTCTGTTACTGGAACTAATAAACCTCCGGCACCTTCAATAAGTAAAATATCACATAATGGTTTAATTTTATAATAAGCTTTTTTTATTTTTTCAAAATCAATCTCTCCCGCAACAATTGGAGCTGCCGGAAGGTGCAGCTGGATAGGTACAATATCCTTTAGTGTCAGGTTATTTAAATTTTTATTGTATTTTAATGCTGCTTCAAATAATTTTTTTCCATCTTCCGGATATTTTTCCACTCCAGTTTCAATGGGCTTCATAACGCCTACTTTATACCCTTTTTTTGAAAGAGCTTCAATAAGTTTTATAGCGGTGTATGTTTTTCCGGAATTTGTATTATCTGCCGAAATAAATATATTCATTCAAAACCTTTTTGTATAATTATAATAAAAAAGGCAGTTAATGGCTGACGAAGAAAAAACCGAACAGCCCACCTCGCGTAAAATTCAAAAAGCAAGAGAAGAGGGAAATGTAGCAAAATCAATAGAAACAGCAGGCTTTATTGTGCTTTTTTTGGCATTATTGGTTCTATTTTTTTATGTTAAATATATTGCTTTTTATTTTGAAGATTTTTTTAAATATTTTTATTCTTTTATAGGTGTCGAATTTAATAAAAATCTGATTTTTAATATTTTGGTAAAAGGCGCTTTTTATTTTTTTGTTGTAATGTTTCCTATTTTTTTAGTTGTAGTAATTGCTGGAATTTTGGCAAATGTAAGCCAGTTTGGTTTTTTATTTACCACAAAACCAATTACTCCTAAATTTGATAAATTAAACCCTTTTAAAGGTCTTAAAAATCTTTTTTCTTTAAAAAAAATGGTAGAAGGGGTTAAAACCACTTTAAAGGTTTTTATTTCTTTTTTGGTGGGCTTTTGGCTTTTTATGACATTTTTTACCCAAATTCCAAATCTTGAACTTATGGATTTTTTTAATCAGATTAAATGGCTTGAAAATAAAGCTGCTTTAATTATAATGGCTATGCTCGGAGTTTTTTTTGTGTTTGCCCTGATAGATTTTATTTATCAAAGATACTCTTATAAAAAGTCTCTCAGAATGAGTAAACAGGAAATTAAAGATGAATTCAAACAGACCGAAGGAAATCCTGAAATAAAAGCCAAAATAAGGCAACTCCAAAGAGAGATGGCAAGAAAAAGAATGATAGCCGAAGTTCCAAAAGCCGATGTTGTGATTACAAACCCTACCCATTATGCGGTGGCACTGAGGTATGATAAAACTAAAGACGAAGCTCCTAGGGTTATAGCAAAAGGAACCAATCATCTGGCGCTAAAAATAAAAGAAATAGCAAGGGAAAACGGAATAATGATTGTGGAAAATCCGCCGCTTGCAAGAGAATTATATAAATTAGTGGATTTGGATGAAATTATTCCGCCAAAATTATACAAAGCTGTGGCGGAAATTCTGGCTTATGTGTTCAGGGCTAACTCAAAATGATGCCCCGATAGAAAAGTCAAATGTTTTGGTGTTATCCCCTTCTTCTTTTTTAATAGGTTTTGCAAACACTAAAGTAAGAGGTCCTACAGGAGTTATCCAGTTAATTGCAACACCGGCTGACGCTCTTGAAATATTTAAGCTGTTCTCTCCCACAGCACCGTAATCAACAAAAGCGCTGGCCCAGAGTTTTATTTTTCTGTTAATCGGTGTGGAAATTTCGGGCCCTGTTATAAATTCATATTTACCACCTATATAATTTCCGTTGCTGTCTTTAGGAGAAATAGAATAAGAAGCAAAACCTCTTACGCTTCCTATACCACCTAAATAAAATTTTTCATCGATAGGCAAATAACCATTGTTTTTTATTGCCCCGGCTTTTATTCTGTATTTTAATACGGCATATGTTTCATATGTTGAATTTTTTAGAGGATAAAAATATTTAAAACTGCCTATTGTTTTTATAAATTTCTCATCTCCCCCGATCCCGGCATATTCAACACTTGTACCGGCATTCATTCCGAGTGTTGGAAAATAATAATTATCTGTTGAATTGTATCTTATCGAACCGATAACATAGCTTTTTGTACTGGTCGGTTTTAAATATGTTAAATTTTGATCGTAATTGGTTAATTCTGTTTTTGTAAATCCGTATGTAATATTTGAATTTAAATTTCTGCTTAGCATTTTACCGATGCCTAATGTAAACCCTTTTTTCTTGGAAGTGTATGAAATACCTTGAAATTCACTGTTAAAAATAGATGTGTTCATTGAAAATTTTGAATCAAACACCCTTGGATTATATAATGAAAAAGCGTAAGTTTTACTGGTTGCTGATAAATCGGCGCTGGCTGAGAGTTTTTGTCCGCTTCCGAAAATATCTTTTTCCGTAATAGAAAAAGAAACACCGAATTTGGAATAACTTCCGTAGCTGATACCGGCTTTTAGTGTTCCGCTGAGGCCTTCTTTTACTTTTACGTTTAAATCTATTTGATTGTCTGATACTTTTTTTTCTTCTATTTTTACATCTTCTAAATAACCCGTTCTTTGAAGGGCGTATTTTGAATCTGTAATATTTTGGTAAGAATATTTATCTCCTGGTGCTATAAAAATATTTCTTCTTATAACCCTGTCAAGTGTTTTTGTGTTTCCGGAAATTGTCACATTTCTTATATATACAATTTTACCAGGTATTACTTTATAAGTAATAAAAGCAAATTCCCCTTTCTTTTTAATTTCAGGGAATACTTTTACATAAGCGTAACCTATATTTTGAAAAGCATGTGTTATATTCTTTAAATCTTCCCTAAGAGCCGATACATTAAAATATTTGTCGGGCTTTAATTCAAGCTCAGGTGTTTTTACTTTAATATTTTTAGGATAGTCTATATTTATTTTTTTTACCTTATATCTTTTCCCCTCGTGTATTTTATAATCAATTACGGCTTTGTAATCATCAATATTTGCCTTGGCCAGAGGCATGGACACTTTTGAGTCCATATAGCCTAAATTGAAATAATAATTTTGTATATTGTTCTTGTCTTCAGGCAGTTTGAATACATTAAGCTCGCCTGAATTAAAGATTGGTAAAAATGACCAGAAGGTCTTTGGCTGATTTTCTGTTAAATCAATTAAATCGCTTTTATCTATCTGTTTTGCACCGTAGAAATTAACCTCTTTTATATCTATTTTTTTACCTTTTACAATTATTACTTTTATATAAAGTTTTGTGGGGCTGATATAGGTTTTTTCTATATTGATATATGTGTTAAAATATTTTTTTGCCAGATAATATTGTTCGATAAAATCTTTTAATTTTTCAAAAGTTTCTTTTTTGTAAATTTCTCCTTTTTTGGGAAGAATGTTTTGTTCTTTTAAAAGTTTTTTAAGTTCTTCTGAGAGGTTTTCAAATTCCAGTCTTGAAATAATTGGTTTTTCCTGACATATAAATGTAAGTTTATCGTTGGTGTAATCAACTTTTATTTTTTTAAAATAACCTGTCTCATACAGTTTTTTAATACTTTCATCTATTTTTTTTATATTGTATTCATCTCCAGGATGCACAGAAATTATTGTATTTGCCGTAACGGGGGATATATGTATCAAACCCTGATAAGTTATTGTTTTAATATTTGCAAATAAAATAAAAGGTAAAGATGCAAAAATAATTTTCTTCATTATAATCCTTTTTTCAAATTAAGAGAAATTATACCAAATATGTGATATAATTTTTTCAAAAAGAGGTTATATGGTTTGCGCTGTAGTAGGTTTGGGACTAATGGGAGGGAGCTTCGCACTTTCTTCAAAAAATTATTTCAAAAAAATTATAGGAGTTGATCATAATCCCCTTCATCAAAAAGAGGCTTTAACATTGGGCCTTGTGGATGAAATAGTTGAATTTTCTGATTTAATAAAAGCTGACGTTATTATTTTGTCTGTACCGATAAGAGGGATTATTTCGGCATTAAAAGAACTTTCGAAAATGCCGCTTAAAAATGATGTGAGTATTATAGATTTTGGTTCTACCAAAGAGACAATCATAAAAGAGTGTCCAAAAAATATAAGAAAAAATCTGGTTGCTTCCCATCCTATGGCCGGAACGGAGTATTCCGGCCCGAACGCTGCAATAGAAGATTTGTATGAAAATAAAATAATGGTTGTTTGTGATATAGAAGATAGCGGTAAAAAACAAAAAGAAGTGGCAATTGATTTGTTCCAATACTTAAAAATGAAAATAAAGTTTATGAAAGCCTCTTCCCATGACAGACATGCGGCTTTTATTTCCCATATGCCGCATATCATAAGTTTTTCTTTGGCAAATGCGGTTTTAAACCAGGAAGAGGGAGAAAATATTGTTACTCTTGCCGCAGGTGGATTTAAAGATATGAGCAGGCTTGCAAAAAGCAATGCCAAAATGTGGGAAGACATTTTCAGAGAAAATAAAAGCAATCTTTTAAAGGCTATAGAAGCATTTAAAAAAGAGCTGAAACTGGCAAAAAATTTAATAGAAAACAGTGAATGGGACGAGCTCAGAATTTGGATGGAAAATGGAAACAAACTGCATAAGATAATGTAGTTGATGTAAAAGTGAATTGTGAATGGTGAGTAGTGAGTAGGAAAAAATTGAATTTTATTTTTTAATGAAAAAAATATCTGATGCCACCAAATCCAATGGCTTTTGATTTTTCAATTTCTTTTACTTCTTTTTCGCTGATAATTCCGCCGAGTGCTATGGTGTTTGGAAAAATTTCACAAATTTCATTTAATTTTTCAATTCCTACACCTTTGCGTCCTTTTGAATAAAATACAGGAGAGAAAGTAATATAATCAAATCCTAGATTTTTGGCTTTTTTTACTTCTTCTATTGAATGGGCTGAAGCTATTTTTAATTTATCTGGATAATTTAGGGCTAAATTTATCTTAGAAGTCGGAAAGTGAATACCGTCAAAATATTGAAGTAATTTATCATTTTTTAAATCATCATAATTTATAAAAACAGTTGAATATTTTTTGGCAAAACTGACAAATTCAATTATTTCATTTTCATCAAAATATTTTTTATTTCTGTAACACACAAAATTTGGTTTATATTTTTTTATTGAGTTAAATATATTTGTAAGGGGATATTTGGGATCAGTTATAAAATAAGTTAGCATAAAATTGAAGAAGAATAGGTTTTACCTATTCGAGTGTTTCTTCCTGACCTGTTACTGCTCCGTAAATATATACGTAAGTCAATACCATAAAAATAAATGCCTGTAAGAATGCAGAAAAGCTCATTAAGGCAAATCCTGCGAGAGGAAATACCCAGGGTGCCAACATCAATAAAACAAGTAAAAACAAATCGTCACCTTTAATGTTACCAAAAAGCCTGAATGCAAGGGAAATAATTCTTGAAAAATGAGAAACTACCTCAACGGGGAACATAAGGGGAGAGAGCCATTTTACAGGTCCTGCAAAATGGGCAATATAATGTCCCACTCCCTGAGATTTTATTCCTTCAAAATGATAATAAAAAAATACGATTAATGCCAAGGTAAGCGTTAAATTAACATTTCCGGTAGGAGGTTCGAATCCGGGGATTATTTCCATTAAGTTACCCATAAAAATAAAAATAGCAAGGCTTCCTGCAAGAGGAAGATATTTTCTTGCAACTTTTTTGTTTGTAATATCTTCTCCTACATATAGCATTCCGTTAATTACAGCTTCCATAACATTTTGGCATCCGTTTGGAACAATTTGAAGATTTCTTGTGGCAAGTTTTGCAACAAAAACGGATAAAAAAGCCGCCAATAAAACATGAACTGTTAGCTGAACTTCCTGAGAATGGCCTAAAAATCCAAAAATCAGCCAAATTCTATCTTCCATATAAAGTCCTTTTTTATGTAATTGTATCAAATTTAATGCTTAATTAAAATAAATTTTAAATTTTTTTACAAATTTATTTTAAATTGTCCTATTCGGTAAAGTGCAAAATCGTATTTAAGAGGGTCGGTTGGATCAAATTTTTTTAAATTTTCACTTAATTCTATAGCAGCTGCCAGATCATATGTTTTTCTTTTTAATAAACCGTATTTTAAAGAAACTTTATGGGTATGCGTATCGAGCGGAATAATTAAATCGCTTTTTTTAACATTTTTCCATAATCCTAAATCAGGCTCAGTGTCTCTTACCATCCATCTTAAAAACATATTCCATCTTTTATACGGGCTGACACCTTTGGTTTTGTTACCTGGGATTTTGCCTATTAAAAATTCGTATCCTTTTGATTTGTAAGGATTAATTTCATAAATTTTTTTTATTATTTCTTTTAGTCCATCAATTACATTATTTTCTTTTTTATAACCTTTTAAAAACAAATCGTTTAGAGAATATTCTTTTTTCATACTGATTAATGCTTTAAAAAACTGATATATGTCTTCTTTGGTCTGAAAACGGTAATAAAGATTTGTCGGTATTTTTTTTGTTTCAAGAAAATTAAAATCAATTGAATTTAAAAATTTCAAAATGGCTTTTACATTTCCGTAGGAGAAGAGGGCTGCAGTTAACGCTATATATTCATCATTATGTTTTTGGGCTATCATAATTGGATCGAGTTTTTTTTCATTTATTTCATAAATATTGTTATCTATCAAACTGTCTAATTTCTTTTTTAATTTTTCCATTTTTTCTCTTTGATAATTTGTTATAATTATATAAAAAGAGGAGACAAAATGATAATCAGAGGCGATACGAATATTATTAAAATTTATGATTATTCATATCTTATAAATTTAGATGATTACGATTTGGATGATTCAAAAGAAATTGAGAGACTAAAAGAGAATGTTGCGGCTTATCTTGACAGCGGGGAAGCGGAAGCGTTGAGTTTAAATGAAGATTTGACAGGAATCAATCCTGAGGGCATTGAAATAGAAATTGAAAATAAAATTTTTACGGCGGAGGATATTGATTATATTAATAAAGATATTGACAAAATAATAAATGAAAATTTTAAAACGGGGGATATTATTCTGCTTTTAAAAACAAACGGCGACGGATATTTTGAATATGAAAAAAATCCCGATATAAATGAAATAAAAATAGGCTACAGCGCTTGTGACATTAAAAAACCGGATAATGAAATTTATAACAAATTTTGTGATTTGCTTTTACCAAACAATGTGGAAATGAACGGGGAAAAACAAGATGTCGTTGCGAGCAATTTTTATCCAAAGTCCGAAATGACGGCAGAATTATATACCATTATGAATGATAACGGAAAATATCTGGATAAAATAACAGAAATTGATGTTATGCATTTTGGATGGGATTTATTGGAAGATATTATTCAGATAGATTATGATAAATCTATCTGATATTAAAGAGGCTATCAAGCATCTGGTTTATAGTGGTAATGACTTTTGCATTTGCCTGATATCCTCTTTGAAATTTTTCCAGATTAATCAGTTCTTCGTCTATATTAACCCCGCTGACACTGTAATATTCGTTTGAAATATTTGTCATAAGTGTCTGGGCAACTTCTTTTTTTGAAGATATGTTTTTCGTTTTATCGGCAAGTTCTCCTGTTATATTTCTGTAATATTCAAAAACAGTTTCATTGGAAATATTGTTTTTCTCATAAAAATTGAGTTTTTCAAACTGAAGCTGTAAAATGGAATTCGCTATTTTATTGTCTCCTGAGCTCGGTGTTTTATTTGCCTGAATTTTACTCGGGGTTTCGTAAAGCTCTTTTTTTATATCTATATTTTCAGCGTTGTTTCCCGTGAAAAATTTGTTTATTCCAATAGCCCCTCCAAATTTTGCGCTGTCTTCATCTATTCCCACATATGTATTTTCATCTGTTTTTTTGGAAAGAATAAATTTTCCGTTTAAATAACCGGCGTTATAGTAATCGTCAACGTCGTTATCTGGATTATTGTCGTTGTTATCGTCGATATTTGGTGTATTAATTTGAGAAACTATTCCCTCAATAGTGGAATATTTAGGATCATTTGAATTCATGTTGATAATAATTTTTCTTTTGGCTAACTCTTTCCCTTTGTCATTATATACTACTAAATCAAAAGAGCCGTTTTCCATCGGAAGCGGAAGTTGGGTTTGATTTATTTTATTTATAGGCAGATATTCTATTTCATTCATTGCACTAAAAAGCGTACTTCCGTCATCTTTTACCAATACATTTGAAGCTTCAGCGTTTTGACTGTTAACAAATTTTAATTGCCCGTTTAAGAGTTTTGCCTGGGTGTCGGTTATCCCGTTTGAGTTAAAAGCATTGTTTATATTATTGATTACATCGTTTAATGAATCGTTTTTGTTAACGGATACTGAAATATTTTTAATAAAATTCCCTTTATCATCATAAATATTTAATGTGATTTTTCCGTTTCTTATAGGGTGTAATAAAATATTATTCAAAGAGCTTAAAGGTTTGTTGGCCAAATCATGGGAAATACTTATTGGAACATTTATCTGATCAGACACTGCATTCGACTGTGCCGCCTGGGAATAAAGAGAATTTACATTTTTTATTAAGCTGCTTGCAAAAGTATCGAGTTTATTTAGAATTTCCCCTATTATTCCGTCAGTCGGTTCACCTTTTTCATTTATCTCTTTGCCTCTTATATTTAACAGCCCTCCTATTTCACCCCCGTTTATATTATTTGTAATATCAGTGAGCGTATGGTCTTCTTTTTGAATATTTATATCCACATCTCCGTGATTGTCCGTCAGTTTGATAGGATAATATGTGGAATTGTCAAGAAGAGGATATCCGCTAAGAGAAATGGAATAGTTTTTTTCGTAATCAATATTTGAACTTCCCCCGCTTTTAAATGATTTTAATCCGTTTTTATAAATTTTGACATCTAAAAGTTCTTTTAGTCTTTTTTCAAGTTTATCCCTTTCATCCCTTAAATCGTTTGCATGGTCAATATTGTTTGCTTCATTTGCGTATATGTTTTTGTTAAGTTCGGAAATTTTTTTGATAATATCATTCGCTTCATCTGTTTTCGTTTTTATTTCGCTGTTTATATTCTGCTTTATATCTGTAATTGAATTTCTGACCTGTTTTATGGAATCAGCCAAAATTTTTGTTTTTGATGCCAAATCTACTTTTACACTTGAATCATTGGGGTTTGATGCTAAATTTTGCCATGCATCAAAAAAATCTTTTAAATTTTTATATATACCATTGTCTGTGGTATCCGGGAAATATGTTGAAATTTCCTGAAGGTATTTTTCCTGAGCCGATAAATTCTGTAAATTAGCCGAAGCTTGAGTAAACCTGTTAAATAAAAAAATATCTTTTATCCGGACAATGCTTTTTATCTGAACCCCAATTCCTATATCGCCGGGGATGGTGTTTACATCTCCAAGCGTGGAAAATTCAGCCCTTTGTCTTGTATATGCCTTATTTGATGCGTTTGCAATATTGTTTGAGGTTACGTCAATTGCCTTTTGATGTGCGTTTAGACCGGTCTGTGCTATGTTAAAAGCTGATGAAATTCCCATTTTATGCCTTTAAGCTGAGTTTTGAATTTAAGATGTTTTCATTTTTATAATTTAGAGGTTTTTCATTTTTTATTTCATTCATAAGTGCATTATAAAAATTTGCGACACCAAGGGCCAATACAGAAAATTTTTTGTGAAGGGAATTAAATTTGCTTAAATTTTCCCTGAATTCATCAAATAGAATTTCTTCCTGAGGTGAAAAAATTTCTTCTATGGGTTTGTTTCTGCTTAGCAGTATTGAATCTATTTCACTTTTTAAAAAAGAAAAATTTTTGGCTAAATTTTCTTTTGTTTTTGTGTGTGAAAATATAGTTTCGTGGTCTGCATTTTTTATAGCAGTTATATCTTCTTTTGTTAAAAAGATTAAATTGTTTAAAACATCATTTATTTCATTTATTTTTTTTGTAAGCATAACCCTTCCTTTTGTGGGAAGGGTGAAGAGATTAAAGAAGCGCTTTGGCTAAAGCTTTTGCTGTTTTGTCCAAGTCTATTTTGTATGTTCCGGCTTCGATTTGTTTTTTAATCTCTTCTACCCTTCCAGAATTTTGTGTTTTTTTAACTTCTTTTTTTTCTGGCTGGGTAGATATTAAATTTGTTTGATTTATTCCAACTCTTGATATCATTTATAAACCTTTTTTTATTGTTATTCTACCCAACCATATCGGCAAATTTCAAATTTTTTTAAATATCTTTTTTTAAATAATTAAATAAAAGCTGTGAATATCCGAAATTTCCGCCCAGCTCTTTTGAAATTTGTTCTATTTGCATAGATTTGTAAATTTTTTCCCCGGGTGTTTCGGGAAAAAGCTTTGATTCATCTTTTAAGGCTTTTTTTAAAAAAAAATTTAATATTTCACTTTCAAATGCGTTACAGTTTTGTTTTAATTTTTTCAGATTTTTTTCTTTTAAATTTATTTTATGATGAATACCTATGTTTATATTGTAATTGCTCATTTTCTTCTCCTTTTTAAATTTTACACATCCATCATCTAAGATTTATTATCAGTTTATTATCAGTTTTGCGTTTATTGCGCTGCTGGTTTTTAAGTTTTCCAAAATAGCGATAATGTCCTGCGGCGTTGCTTTAAATTTTTGAAACATCTGCGTTAAATTTAAAATAGTTGTTTCTTTTTTAATTTTTATTACAAAATCACCGTAAGTAATAACTGTCGGTTTTACCGTTACATTACTTCCAGCAACTATTGTTCCCGTTCTTTCATCTATTACAATAACATCAGGCATTTGGGCAGTGATATCGGTATTCTCAACCTCTGCCAAAAATTCCGGCATGGAAAGCTTTTGCGGTTTTTTAAGTTTTATTGTTCTTGGATCAACTGCAACGGCGACATGAGAGCGGAATTTATTATTTAATGTATTCTGAATGTTAACAGCCAAATCAAAATCACTTCTTTTAAGTGAAAGAGTGGCAAAATTCTGATGATATATATCCCATACAACCGCTCTTTCAACCGTAGCCCCGTTTGGAATTTTTACTGTTGTTGTAAAATGTTTTTGCTTTAAGCCTCCTTTTAGATTAAATCCTCCCATGCTTACAGGCCCCTGTGCCAGGGCATAAATTTTTCCGTTTACACCTTTTAGCGGTGTAATAAGCAATACTCCCCCTTCAAGAGAAGTGGCGTCACCTATTGAAGATATTGTCACATCGATTTTATCTCCTTCCCTAGCAAACGGCGGGAGGGTTGCAGTTACCATTACGGCAGCTACATTTTTTGATTTTATGTCTTTTGGGTCAAGTTTTACATTTACATTTTTAAGCAGATTTGAAAGGGTCTGATTTGTAAATTTTGAAGATGTCGAATCTCCGGTGCCGTCTAATCCTACAACGAGTCCGTACCCGATTAGCTGGTTGTCCCTTACACCTATTATTGATGAAATATTTTTAATTTTATCGGCAAAAAGATTGGTAGAAATGAACATATAAAAAATTGTAAAAAACATAATTGCCAAAAATTTTTCAAAACCGTCGACTTTTGCTGACATTTAAAGCCTTTTTTATTTAAAAGCAGCAAATTTCGTTCCAATTATATAGTGAGTGGTGAGAGCGGTGAGTGGTGAGTTTTGAGTTGTGAGTGGTGAGTTGTGAATTGTGAGTTGTGAATTGTGAGTAGAGATTTAAATAATAAATAGTGAAAAGTTAAAAATGTAAAATTTCACTTTTTACTTTACATTCTTAACTTGATACTTAGCCACTTGACAGCCTAAAACTCACTACTCACCACTCACTATTCACCTAAGCAATTAAATGTATCTTACTATCAAAACACCGTTTTTTTCATAAAAATCATATACATTTTGTTCGGTTTTAATCTCTTCTATAAAATCTTTATCAAATTCTTTATATTCCACGATTTTAAATTTTTTAACAGGTTTCATTTTAATAAGTGCGCTTACCCATAAAATTCCGATAATTGCGCTTAAAATTAAAAACAAATTTAATAAATTATATTTCATAAAAATACCTGCCCCCGCGCCGCCTAAAAAAATTCCTAAATATTGAATAGTGTTTGATGTTGAAAGTGCGGTTGCTTTCTGATTTGCCCTTGCCACTTTGCTTACAAAACTTTGAAGAACAGGCTCGAGCATATTGAATCCGAAAAAGAATATTATTACCGCCAAAAAATCACTGATAATATTTTCAATTGAATATAAAAACAAAGATATCGTTATTAAACCGGCGCTTAAAATAAAAACCAGTTTCCCTTTTTCTTTTTTTTCAGCCAAAATTGCACCGAGAGGCAGTGCGAAAATACCTATAATCAATGCCGGAATATAAACTTTCCATAAATCCATTTTATCCCAGCCGAGATTTTTTGTAAAAACAATAGGAGTAATCATAAAAAAGACAGTCATAAGACCTTTTTGCATAAAACCAGAGAAAAAAAGTTTTAAAAGCTCCCTATGCGTTAAGACTTCTTTTAAAGTGGCTTTTGCCTGATGATGGACAATTTTTGGTGGATTCGGAATTTTTTTGGTAACCAGCCAGATTGAAAACAGTGCTAAAAGTGCGGTCAGTAAAAACAGTTTGTCAACCCCCCATTTTGCACCTACGGTAGGTCCCAAAACCATAGAAAGCGCAAAACTCAGGGCAATAAACTGTCCCATTTTTGCAAATGATTTTGCCCTTGTGTTTTCATCGGTCAAATCCGCTATATAAGCCAGAATTACACCTCCTATTGCGCCAGCACCCTGTAAAAGCCTACCAAAAATCAGCATATATATGTCTGTTGAAAACGCACAGACTATGCTTCCCAAAAATAGCAATGAAAGGCCTGTTATTAAAATCTTTTTTTTATCATAATTATCGGCCCATCTGCCGAAAGGAATCTGTAAAAAAACCTGTGAAAGGGCATATGCCCCCATCGCCACACCCACATTAAACGCATTTGCCCCGTTTAAACTTAATGCATATAACGATAAAAGCGGCATAACAATAAAAAGCCCCAAAAACCTTATAGCCATTAAAAGACTTAAATAGACCATTTATATCCTTTTTTTGTTAGTTTAATACTAATAGTTTAAATTTATGTTAATTTAATTTTCTGTTTTTTTCTCTTTTCAAAATAAACAGCTTCACTGAATCCTATTTTTTTTGCAAGTTCTACTGCTTGAGTGATTTTGTATCCTACATCCTGAGGTTTATGCGCATCGCTTGAGAATGTGATATCTATTCCTTCTTCTTTAATTATTCTCAATAATTCAACAGACGGATAAATTTCATTTACTTTTTTTCTAAGACCTGAAGTGTTTATTTCCACTGCCATATCGGATTTTTTAATGGCTTTTATCGCTTCTTTTGCCAGATCTTTTATATTTTTTTTAGGTTTAAAGCCGAAAACTTTCACTAAGTCAAGATGTCCCACTATGTCAAACAGTTTAGATTCAGCCATTTCTTTTATTTTGGAGAAATATTCTTTATAAACGTCATCAATATCCCTTTTTCCCCATTCTTTAATAAATTCGGGATTATCAAAACCCCAGTTGTTTAGAAAATGAACGCTTCCTATTAAAAAATCCACTTTTCTCTCAAGCACTCTTTTATCAATAAAAGGCGTAAAATCCACTTCATACCCTAAAAGAATTTTTATTTTGTCTTTATATTTTTCTTTTAAAGCGTTTATTTCATTTTCGTATTTCGGCATATCTTCAAAGCCCATTCTGTATTTTTTATCAAAATCCATCGGCGCATGGTCTGCAAAACCGTATATATCTATTCCTTTATCTATCGCTTTTTTTATAAATTCTTCGGGGATGCCTGTGGCGTGATTACAAAGGGGTGTGTGGTTGTGAATATCAATAAGCATGTTTTGCCTTTTTTAGTGAAATTATATATAATTAATTAAAAAAATGAGGTGAGTTATGACCCAGGAAGAATTAGACGCTTTAATGGCGGGGGGTTTAGACGATATAGATAATATAGATGAAACAGAAGATTCAAAAACAGAAGAAAAAGAGGAAGTAAAAGAAGAAACTAAAGATAATGAAAATGTTGATGAAGGTGAGCCTATAACTCCTCCTCCTGCGGATTCAAAAAACAAAGTTGTGGCGCAGCTTGACGAAGTTACAAAAGAGAGTGAGGAAAAGGCGGTGCAGATTTTGGAAAAAATGGATGAAATTTCCGCCGCAATACGCGATACAAACGAAAAAATTAAAAAAATTATAGAATTTTTAACTGAAGAAAAAGCTCTTTTTACAAAACTTCACACTACGTTTCCCCATATTAAAAAATTTGAAGAAGAACTCCAAAAATTAGAAGAAATAATAAAAATCGCAGAGCAGATTTCAAAAGAAAACGAATCGGCTGAAAATGAAATATTTACCGTAATGGATATTATGCAGTATCAAGATATTCATAGGCAAAAAATAGAAAGGGTTATAAATATAATGAGGGCTCTTATAAAATATATGAACAGGCTTTTTGAAGGAAAAATTGAAGATGAGGCAAGAGTCAAAAGCGCAAGACATCTTCAGGGGGATGAAACAGAAGAAGTGGTGAGTGACGAAGATATTGAAAAACTGCTTGAAAAATTCGGAGCCAAATAGTGGAACTGCTTGCACCTGCCGGAGATTTTGAAAAATTAAAAATTGCCATTGCCTACGGGGCGGACGCCGTTTATGCCGGGGTTAGCCATTTTTCCCTGAGGTGTCACAGCGGAAAAGAGTTCGATTATGAAACATTTAATGAAGCTATTGAATATGCCCACAAAAAAGGTGTAAAAGTTTATGCCACCGTGAATGCTTTTCCATTTGAAAATCAGCTTCCGCTTATAGAATCCCATATAAAAAAACTAAAAGAAACGGGGGTTGACGCTTTTATAATTTCAACGCTTGGCGTTTTAATGAAAGCAAAAGAAATAGCGCCAGAAATTGACATTCATCTCTCAACCCAGGCAAATGCCTTGAATTCATGGGATTATAAAGCATACAGGGATTTAGGTGTTAAAAGAATAATTGCCGCAAGAGAAGCCACATTAAAAGATTTGATAAAAATAAAAGAGAAAGTGCCTGATATTGAAATAGAAATATTTGTTCACGGGGCTATGTGTTTTGCATATTCGGGGAGATGCCTTTTAAGCGCCGTTCAGTTTGGAAGAAACCCCAATAAAGGAAGCTGTGCGAATGACTGTAGGTATCCTTATGTGCTTTATGCCGAAAACCCAGAAACTGGAAAAATGTTTAAATTAGAAGAATATCAAGACGGCACTTATATAATGAATGCAAAAGATTTATGTCTGATTGAACATATCCCTGAAATTTTAAAAGCCGGTGTAATAGATTCGGTGAAAATTGAAGGGAGAACAAAAGCTCCTTATTATGTGGGAGTTGTGACAAAAGCTTACAGAGATGCAATTGATGAATATATAAAAAGCGGCAAATGCGACTGCAAAAAATATCTCAATGAAATTTTAACTACCAAAAACAGAGGTTTAAGCGATGCATATATTGTAAAAAGGCCATATATTAGAAACGATACCCAAAATTTAAAAACTTCATTAACCACCGGAAACTGGCAGGTAAGTGGGGTTGTGACAGAAGATGGCGGCCATTTTATGTGTAAATATAAAACATATCCCGGCGATGTGCTTGAAATAGTACTGCCAAAAAATGTTAAAATTTCACCATGTGAAAATGAAATAGGTAAAGTTTATAATGAAAACGGCAGGTGGCTGCTTAAATTAAATAAAATTATTACACAAGGCAACAAAGAATTAAGCAGTGTTCACAGCGGTAATCTAAATCCGATAAAATTGCCGTGTAAACTCCCTTATTTGACGTTTTTAAGAAAGGAAGAGATATGAAATTTATAAGTGTATTAATGGGAAGTAAAAGCGATTATGAAATAATGAGAGAGGCAATAAAAGTTATAGAAAAATTTCAAATTCCCTATGAAGTGTTGATTACATCCGCCCACAGAACCCCCGCAAGGACTCATGCGTATGTAAAAGATGCCGAAGAGCGTGGTGCTAAAGTCTTTATCTGCGGGGCGGGAATGGCCGCACATTTAGCAGGTGTTGTTGCATCAATTACAACCAGACCTGTAATTGGTGTTCCAATGCCGAGCGGAATGATGGACGGGCTTGATGCGCTTCTTTCTACCGTGCAGATGCCGGGCGGTATGCCCGTTGCAACTCTTGCAGTCGGTAAAGCGGGAGCTAAAAATGCAGCATATTTAGCTCTTCAGATTTTGGCTTTGAGCGACGAAGAGCTGAATACAAAACTTGAAGAAGACAGAATTTCACAGGCTAAAAAAGTTGAAATGGATTCATTAGAAGTTGAGGTGAAATTAGATTAATGAAAACTCTTTTGACAATCGAAGAATTTGAAAAAATAAGCGGTAAAAGTAAAAAAGAGATTTTTTCCTTATGCAAAGAAAAAAAACTTAAATGTAAAAAAAGTGAGGGTATTATTTATATAGAAGCGGAGAACACAAATCAAATAGTGCCTTTAAATGAAATAGAAATTGTAAACAGTAATGACATAGCCAAAAAAACATTGGCAACATTTCTGAATATGCATGAAAAAGTGCTTATGAGCAAAGATGAAACCATTGAATCGCTAAAAGATGAAAACAGATTTTTGAAAGAATCCATCTATTCTTTACAGGAAATTTACGAAGAAGCTAAAATTACAATTGAAAGGCTTCAAAAACAGCTTGAAATTACTCAGGATGAGCTTGAATTTTGCAGGAAAAAATATAAACTTATGTGGGGAAGAGTGCTTAAGAAAGAAAGTGAAAAATAAATGTTGAATTATGAATTTAACATCTAACATTTAACATTTAAAATTATATAAAAAGGAGTGTAAATGGCAAAAAGAGTGGTTTTATTTACGGCTCCTGGATGTGTCTGGTGCAGCAGGGCCGAACAGTTTTTTAGAAAAAATAAAATCAGGTTTAATAAAGTTGATATAAGTAAAGACCCTAAAGCAGCCAAAGACTGTGAAAGGCACGGATGCAGGGGGGTGCCCGTAATTTTGGTGGGAAGCAGATGGATTTGCGGCTTTAATGAAGCGGCTATTAAAAAGGAGCTTGGAATTAAATGAAAATAAAAAGAGATTGTTACGTATGTATCTATAATCAGGCTTTGAATGTCACCAAAAGACTTAATTTGGATGAAAACAAAGCAAGTGATATATTAAGGGGTGTCGCTTTGATTTTATCCAAATACGATTTATCTTTTACCCCTCCCGATATCGCTAAAGAAGTTTATGAATATATCAGAAAAAAATTAAATATAAACGACCCTTTTAAAAAAGAAAAAGAGATTTCAATAAAAGAGGCCTTAAATTTTAAACCGCTTTTGGAAGAAAAATTAAAAAATTCCAAAAACCCTCTTTTCGATGCCTGTAAGATTGCCATTGCGGGAAATATAATAGATTTGGGAGTAAACCAGGAGTATGATTTAAACAAAGAAATTGAAAATATTTTTAATATGAATTTTATCCATAATGATTTTAATAAATTAGAAAATAAATTAAAAAAGGCTAAAACATTGTGTTATCTGGCAGACAATGCGGGAGAAAATGTTTTTGATGAAATTTTAATCAAGGTGATTAAAAAAATATATCCAAAAATAAAAGTTTATTATTTAGTAAGAGGAAAACCTATAATTAATGATATAACCGTTAATGATTTAAAAGGCTCTGAAATCAGTAATTTTGCCGAAATTATTGATACGGGAGTGGATACTCCGGGATTTAGTTTAAAATATGCAAATTCCAAAAGCAAGGAAATATTTTATAATGCTGATTTAGTAATTAGTAAGGGAATGGGTAATTTTGAAGTTTTGTTTGGTGAATGCGGAAGGGAAGTCTTTTATCTGTTTAAAGTAAAATGCGGTGTAGTAGCAAATGCATGCGGATGTGAAAAAGGCGATAATGTAATATTGAAGGGCAATAAATGAACTTAAAGCTTAAAAATATTGGAATGATAAAAGAAGCTGATGTAAAATTAAATGGACTAACTGTGATAGCAGGGGAAAATGATACAGGAAAAAGTACTGTTGGGAAAAGTTTGTTTTCTTTAATAAAAACTACTGAAATGTGCAGAGGTGCTTTTTTTTATTCTGTTAGAAATAGACAAATTTTATATAATCTTGAAAATTTTAAAAATCTTTTAAATTTTATATCAAAAAATAAACAAGAATATGATGAAAATGCTAATAAAGTTAATATGTTAAAAGAAAAAATAACAAAACTTTTAGAAAATAAAAATATAAATATAGATAAAAAAAAAGAAATTGAAAATATTTTTAAAAAAATTGATTTTAAAAACAATGAAATAAAAAAACATTTTTTAAAATTAAAAGAAGATATTTTAAAATTTTTTGATTTTAAATATAAAGATGATTTTAGGATTGGTACTTTAAAAAAAATTATAAATTATTTATTTGACGGAGAAATAACAAATAAAAATTCTACAGAGTCCAAAATTGAACTTGCAACACTTTCTAAAAATACAACAGTTATTTTTAGAAATAATGAAATAGTAAAATTTTATGATGGAGGAAAAATTTTTACAGATGCCACATATATTGATTCTCCTGTAATATTTCAATTAATCGATTTATTAAATGAAGAAGAAATTGCGTCTAAAGAATATATTCCCACTATTAAAGATTTAAAAAGAAAATTATCAGGACTTTCTTTTGATCCAAGAGACTTTGAATTGGAAAAAAGTTTTGATTTACTCATTGAGAAAATATCTCAAATTATAAATGGAGAAGTGATAGTAAAAAGTGGCAAGTTTGAATTTAAAAGAAACAATATGACATATTCTATAAAAAACACAGCTACAGGCATTAAAAGTTTTGGAATTTTAATGATGCTTTTGAAAAAAAGGTGGTTATTAAGAAATTCAATACTTATTTTGGATGAACCGGAAGTACATTTACATCCGAAATGGCAATTATTATATGCAAAGATAATCGTAAAAATGGTAAAACAAAATTATTTTTCAATTCTTGTTAATTCCCATTCTCCATATATTATAGAAGCTTTAAAAAAATATGCAGAATTGTATAAATTAGAAAATATTGATTTTTATTTAGCGGAAAATGAAAAAATTTTTAAAATAGAAGATTCTAATGCATTAACATTAGAAAGAATTTTTCAAAAATTGAGTGCTCCATTTAATGAATTTGATAAAATAGATGAACAGTTAATGGAAAAAAATGGCTGAATTGTTTTTTTGTTTAAAAAAATTATGTGAAACTAATTCGATAAATTGTTTCAATGTTTTGAAACAAATTTCAATGGATAGCGCTAAAAAGGTACATTTATGTGATTGTGGAGATAAAAGGTTTGATTTTGATTATTTCGTGGAGAATTTTTTTTCACATCCTTTACCAAGTAGTGTAGATACAATATTTTTTGATGAAAATGAAAAAAAATTATTTTTAATAGAATTTAAAAATCAAAAATGCAGTCAAATAGATAATGATGAAATAAAAAAAAAGATTTTAGATTCAATTGAAGTATTAAAATCAATTTCTAAGAAAAATTGTAATTTAAAATTTAATAATTATGAGTTATATGTAGGGATTGTTTATAATGATGAACCACAATGGAAAAGGGGTATTTGCAAAAATACTATTCAATTCGGTTTAGAATATTTAAAAGAACAACATATTGTAAAAGATGTTAAAACTAATGATATAAAATGGTTTCAAAAAGAATATTTTAAGATTAAAAATTTTGTAAAATAAGGAGAATGAATGTATTTTAGTGATTTATTATTAAAACTTCAGGAGTTTTGGAAAAATAAGGGATGTAATATTGTAATGCCTTATGATTTTCCAAGTGGGGCCGGGACGTTTCATCCGGCAACTCTTTTAAGAAGTCTTGGAAAAGGTGCTTGGAATGTGGCATATGTGGCGCCGAGCAGAAGACCGACAGACGGAAGATACGGTGAAAATCCAAACAGGCTGGGGGCTTATTATCAGTTTCAGGTTATTATGAAACCGAGTCCTGAGAATATCCAGGATATGTATTTAGAATCTCTCGAATATTTAGGATTAAATGTTGCTGAACACGACGTAAGGTTTGTGGAGGATAACTGGGAATCACCCACACTCGGAGCATGGGGTCTCGGATGGGAAGTTTGGCTTGACGGTATGGAAGTTACCCAGTTTACATATTTTCAGCAAGTCGGGGGTATTAAAACATTTCCTGTGCCGGTTGAAATCACATATGGTACGGAAAGACTTGCAATGTATCTTCAGGGAGTTGATAATGTATTTGATATAAAATGGAATGAATCTACAACTTACGGAGATATGCACAAAAGAAGCGAATATGAATTTTCAAAATACAATTTCGAAGTGGCCAGTGTTGATATGCTTTTTAGATGGTTTGAAGACTGCAGAAATGAAGTAAAAAAATGTATAGAAAATAATTTAGCGCTTCCTGCATATGATTATACAATAATGGCCAGCCATGTGTTTAATGTGTTGGATGCGAGAAAAGCTATTTCCCAAACAGAAAGGCAAAATTACATTTTAAAAATAAGAGAGCTTGCCAAAATGGTGGCCGAGAAATATGTGGAGAGTGAAAATGGTGAAAGTAGTGAAAGTAGTGAATAGTGAAAGGTAATATATGAAATTAAAGGATATCTATAAATTTTTGGATGAAATAAGCCCTTTTTCACTTCAGGAAGAGTGGGACAACAGCGGAATAAATGTTGGTATAAATGAAAAGATTGAAAGGATATATTTATCTCTTGATATTGATGATAGTGTAATTGAAAAAATAAAGCCGAATTCATTGATTATTACGCATCATCCTTTGATTTTTAAAGGTATAAAAAAAGTAAATTTCAATTCTTTTTCTACAAAATATTTAATTAAACTTATCCAAAAAAACTGTTCATTAATTGCAATGCATACCAATTTTGACAAAACACATTTAAATAATTATTTTGCTAAAAAAATTTTAGAAATAGAAGGATTTCAGGAAGATTTTGTTTTTTACAGTGAGGTTTATATGAAATTTGACAAACTGGTTAACTTAATAAAAGAAAAAATGAAATTAAAATATATACGGGTAGTAAAAGCCAATGATTTTGTAAAAAAAGTTGGAATTACAACAGGCAGCGGAATGAGCTTATTAGACCAGATAAAAGCTGATTGTTTTTTAACAGGGGATATCAAGTATCATGAAGCTATGGATGCAAAAGCGAGAGGAATCAGTCTGATTGATGTAGGACATTTTGAAAGTGAAAAATATTTTGCGGAAGCATTATACGATAATATAAAAGATATGGAGATTGAAATTATAAAAATCAATTCAACTAATCCGTTTGACTTAATTTGATATAATTCCAATAAAAAAGGTCAGCAATGAATAAATTTTTAAAAGAGTTAATAGAACTCAACGGATATGAAAGGAAATTAAAAGAACTCGAACCTGTTGAGATTAATATTAAAGCTCCTGTAACCAAACTTGAAAACCAGAAAAAAGCTCTTGAAGAGAGACTTGAAAAACTTGAAGAAGAGATTAGAAATATTAAACTAAAAAAAAGTAAAAACGAATTATCAATAAAAGAACTTAAAGATAAACTTATTTCTATAGAAGAAAAACAGAGTAAAGCAAAAACAGAAAAAGAATTTAAAGCGCTTCAAATAGAAGAGGAACTGGCGCGTGAACAAATTGAAGCGGCAAACGAAGAAATTGCAAAATTTGAAAAACAGCTTGAACTTAAAAATGAAGAAAAAGAAAACATAAAAAAAGAGATTGAAAAAATAGATTCTGAAATCACTGTTTTGAGTGTTGATGTTGAAAAAAAACTGGAAACAGTTAAAAAACAAAAAGAAGCGATTTATAAGAAAAAAGAAAAACTTATAAATGAAATGAATCCTCAAATTTTCAGATTTTATGAAAAAATTAAGAGATGGGCGGGTATAACGGCTGTAACTCCTGTCAGAAAACAGGCATGCAGCGGTTGTAATATGAAAATCAGCGATAAAGTTTATACAGAAGTGATTAAAGGTGAAGAAATAGTAACTTGTCCTCATTGCGGAAGAGTGTTGTTTGTTGAAGAAAGCGAAGATAGTGAAAAAAGTGAGCAGTGAGTTATGAGTAGTGAAAAATGTAATATTTAATTTTTTTTATCTTTTTTTTCTTTTTATTTTATATTTAATTTCAATTCCTTTTTTAATTTATCTCAGCTTTAAAAAAAAATACAAAAAATCTATCCCCTCCAGATTTTTTCTGATAAACAACTCGCCTTTTACAAAAAAACTACATTATTTCCATGCATGTTCCCTTGGTGAAACAAAAGCATTAAAACCGCTTATTGAGCAGTTTGACGAAGTTAATTTAAGTGTAATAACCAACACGGGTTATGCCGAAGCAAAAAGATATAAAAATGTTCATCTCAGATTTTTGCCGTTTGAGATTTTTTTACCTTTTTGGCTAAAACCTTGTAAAACTTTAGTGGTAATGGAAGCCGAATTATGGTATATGTTTTTTTATCTTGCAAAAAGAAGATGTAATAAGACGGTTTTACTAAATGCCAGAATCAGTGAAAAAAGTTATCCCAAGTATCTTAAATTTAAATGGTTTTATAAAAAAATTTTTGAAAATATTGATATTGTTTTGGCACAAAGCGCGGAGGATAAAAAAAGGCTTTTGAATTTAGGGGCAAAAAATATAAAAGTTACAGGAAATATAAAGACATATTTTAATCCAAAAATCACAACCGAGTTTATTAAAAAAAAGCCTTTACTAATTTTGGCTTCAACACATAAAAATGAAGAAGAGCTGATTTTGCCAAAGCTTGATTTAAATAAATTTCAGGTTGCTGTGGTACCAAGACATCCGGAAAGATTTGACGAAGTATATAATATTATGAAAAAGTATGGGAAAGTGGAAAAAATAAGTGAAAAGTTTAATAATGGAAAATGGAAAATGGAAAATGGAAAATGGAAAATTAATATAGATGAAGATTTAGTATTAATTGATAAGATGGGAGAGTTGATTAATTTATATCAAGTTGCCGATATTGTAATTTTAGGGGGGAGTTTTGTTGATAATGTTGGAGGGCATAATCCGGTTGAGGCTGCTTATTTTAACAAACCCATAATCAGCGGTAAATATTATTTTAACCAAACAGCGTTATATAACGAAGTTGAAAATATTGAAATTTGTGAAATTGATGAAATTAAAGAAAAAATTAAAGCGGCAAAGATTACTAAAATAAAAAATATTCTAAATTTAGAAGAAATTATTAATATAATTGAAAATGGATAATTTATTTAGTGAATAGTGATTTGTGAGTTGTGAGCAGAAAAAGATAAAATAAAGGACAAAGATGGAAAAAAATTTTTATGAAATAAAAGATGATAAGGTTATAATTTATGTAAAAGCGCAGCCAAATTCTTCAAAAAATAAAATAGCAGGTCTTTATGGGGACGACAGTTTAAAAATAAACATAAAAGCTCCTGCTGTAGAGGGTGCGGCAAATAAAGAATTGGTTAAATTTTTATCCAAAACATTTAAGATTCCCAAAAGCGATATAATAATAAAAGGAGAAACAAGTAAAAGGAAGCAAATTATATTGCCGCTAAATGTTAAAATAAAAGAATTTTTAAAGGAATACAATGAGCAATAGTGAAATTGCCAAGATACTTTCTCTTACAGCGGATTTGCTTGATATAAAAGGGGAAAATCCGTTTAAAGTAAGAGCATACAGGAATGCCGCAAGGCTTGTTGAAGGAACGAGTAAAGATTTTGAAAAGCTAGTAAAAGAGGAGTTTGATTTAACAAAATTGCCTGGAATAGGGCATGATTTGAGCGAATATATAAAAGAAATAGTAATTACAGGAAAATTTTCCAAACTGGAAGAGCTTAAAAAACAGATTCCTCTGGGACTTATCGATATGCTTAGCATTGAAGGCCTCGGTCCAAAAAGAATAAAAGAAATTTATGACGCTTTTCATATTACAAGTCTTGAAGAACTTAGAAAATATGCCCAAAACGGTGAGCTTGATAAACTTCCCGGATTTGGCCCTAAACTGATTGAAAAAATATTAAAAGGCGTTAAGCAGCTTAAAAAAGCCGGTATCAGATTTTTATGGGCCGATGTTGAAGAAGTGGCAGAAGAAATCAGAAAATATTTACTTGATTTCCCAGGTGTTGAAATTGTAGATATTGCCGGAAGTTACAGAAGGAGAAAAGAAACAGTCGGAGATTTGGATATTTTGGTTATTGCGGATGATTATATGAAGGTAAGTGAATATTTTACAAAATATAAAAGGGTAAAAGAAGTATATTCAAAAGGTTTAACAAGAAGTACGGTTTTTTTGGACAATTCTCTTCAGATTGACCTCAGGGCGGTTACAAAAGAGAGTTACGGAAGTGCTCTTCATTATTTTACAGGAAGCAAAGCCCACAATATAGCAATAAGAAAAATGGCAATAGATATGGGGCTAAAAGTAAATGAATACGGAATATACAAAGGTACAAAAAGAATTGCCGGAAAAAGCGAAGAAGAAGTGTATGAAACAATGGGGCTGAGATATATAGAACCTGAACTCAGAGAAAACAGGGGGGAAATTGAAGCTGCTAAAAATAATAATTTACCAAAACTTGTGAGGGAGGATGATATAAAAGGCGATTTAAAAGTTTATTTTAATAAAAACATTAAAGAAATTATCGATGAGGCTGAAAAAAAAGGTTATGAATTTTTGGGAATTTGTACAAAAAATATTGAAGATTTGGAAAAAATAAAAAAATTAAAATCAAAACTGAAAATTTACAGTGCTATTGAATGCAAAATAGATAAAAACGGTGAATTAAATTATTTAAAAGATAAAATTAAAGATTTTGATATAGTTTACGGAAGTGTGGAGGATAATTTTAATTTAGATAAACCTACCCAGACAAAAAGAATAATCAACGCTTTAAATCATATTGATATTTTATCACATCCAATTTGCAGAAAAATTCAGGAATTTGACGGAATCGATATTGAGTTTGAGCAAATATTAAAAGCAGCTAAAGAAAAAAATAAAATATTCGAAATTGACGCAAGAAGAGACAGGCTTGATTTGGATGATTCTAAAATAAAACTTGCAAAAGAAACGGGTGTAAGAATGTGCATTAATTCTTATGCTACAAATAAAAAAGAGCTTTATAATATGAAATACGGATTGAATCAGTCAAGAAGAGGCTGGGCTGAAAAGAAAGATTTAATTAATACGTTAAAAAATTTTATTTAAAATTTCATTAAATTTAAAAATTTCTTTTTTTATTATTTTTGTGAGTTTATTATAATTTTTAAAATCTATTTTATACGAGAGGATATATAAATTATTTAAAATATGGAATAAAGAGCCTCTAAGAAGCAAAAACCCTGATTTGTCGATTTGCTCATATGTTTTAATCAAATCTTCAAGCCCTTCAATAAGCGATGTAAGCTTTTCTTTTGAATCAATTTTTATATCCATAGCTTTGCTTATTGCCAAAAGCAGATTTTTAATATCCGGTTTTTCATCTTTATAATCAGTTTTATTAAAACAGTTTATTATTTCTCGTATATATTTTTCTTTATCAATAAGGGGTAATTTTTTGTCTTTTATTGGAACTGAACCCTCAATATAAGCGCCGTCACTTAAATTATAAACATTTGTCTGTTTTTCTTTTATTAATTTTTCTATATTGCTTTTGCTGCTTAAAAACAATGAATCGCTATATATATCATCACTTAAATTTCCTTTTACTTTAATCCCTTTTTGTTCTGTGTCTTCTTTATTGTCATAAAAACTTCCATATGAATGTTTTCTCTCCCCCAGTCTGAAACCTAAATCCATTCCGCATAGATATATTTCATTACTAAATTCACTTGCAAATGCCATACCTGTGTTTCCGACTATTGGGGAGGAATATTTTAAAGTAAAATAATTGTTTTCCTGTGTAAAAGCTTCCCTGATATACATTAAAGGTTTTTTTGCCATTTGGAAAATTTTTTGATTTACAACACTTGCTCCTAAGAAATAACCCCTGTAATTTGGTAATATATCTTTTAAAGCTTCAATTAATGTATCTATTCTTTCCTGTTCTATATGAAAATCACTTTGCAGTCCTGCTTTTATTAAAGGTTTAAGCGCAGTTCCTACTGAAATTATTATCATGGAATCTTTGTTTTTTTTAATAAATTCAATATTTTTTTCCAAACTTTTTCCATTGGCTGCTATACAAACAGGAATATTTAATTTTTTTGATTTATTTAACAGAGGATATCTCCCAATATTTTGCAAATGATTTTTTATTCCTTTTATTTCATCTTCGAAAGTTCCCCATCCTCTGTTTTTTAAAACGGAAATTTTATTAAATTTATTTTTGGCATCTATTATAAATTTGTTTTCATAGGTGGTGAGGGTGAATCTGGCAAAATTTGAAGTTATGATTCTTTCAAAATAAAATTTTTCAATTGCAAAATAATTAATTTTGTTTTTTATGAAAACAAACAGTTTTCCCCTTAATTTTTTATAAAGTTTTTCATAATCTATAAAATACAGACTTATTGCAAAAAATTCCGGTTCCGGTTCATATATAAAAAGAGACTGAAAATTATATTTTTGTGCTAATATTTCTATATGTTTGCCTGATAATAATCCTAAAATAACAGTTGCAGGTAAAAAATTATTTTCAAAATAAAATCCATCGGTATAATTTAAATTTTTAGCTTTGTCAGTTAAAGAATTTACTATTTTGCCTGTTAAATAAAATTCTTTTTCATCTAATTTTTCTGGATTAATATAAAAAAAATTTTTTTCCCATAAAGAATTTTGTACAGGATTATATGAAAATATGATTGAATCTTCATCAATAGAATTCGGATAAAGATAAGTATTTGTTTGTGTATCAAGTATATTATTGTTTACAAGCTGGTATCTTCTTGTTTTTATTGAAGTTATTAATTTATAAAACGAAGGAATATTTTGATAAAAAAACTTTATATTTTTTTGAAAAAGATTCATAATTTCTCCGCTAAAACAGAAGTTTTAGCGAATTATACTATCTTTTAAGCTGTAAAAGCGTATTTAACATCTCATCACTTGTTGTAATAGTTTTTGAATTTGCCTGGAAACCTCTTTGAATTACAATTAACTGAGTTAAACTTCTGCTTAAGTCAACATTGCTCATTTCAAGGCTGCTTGGTTGAATTGTCCCTCTTCCCCCCGTTCCGGCAGTCCCTACTATCGGTTCACCTGAATTTGGCGAAGAGCTGAACAGAGTTCCGCCCTCACTCATTAAGCCTTCATTATTAACAAATTTTGCTAATGCAACCTGAGCAAGGGAATAACTTCTGCCGTTGGTGAATACCCCTATTACCGTTCCTGTCTGATCAACTACCAAACTTTGCAAATCTCCTCCCGGATAACCGTTTTGAGTCTGTCCGCTAGTGGAACTAGGTGCTTCAAAAGATGTGATTCCGTCAAATTTGCCAATGTTTCCTAAATCAAGCTGTATGGCCTGTCCTGAATTGGCTCCATTGTTAGGATTAAATATTAAACTAGGAGGATTATAGGAATTTAAACTTCCGTCAGGATTGAATTTTACATATCCGTTTGCCGGCTGATCAAGAGACGAAGGTGCCGGGACATCGGCATACCATTTCCAAACTGTCGGATCGTTCGGATTTTCAGATGTATGTGCTTTTCTGAAATGAAGTGTTAAAGTGTGCTTGCTGCCAAGCGAATCAAACACATCAATGCTTGTTGTGTGAGTTGCGGCATTAATAGCCTGTGAAAAGGTTGATCCTCCTGCTGCCAAACTTCCGTTTATCGGTGAAAAAGCTTCCGTAAATAAATTATTGTCTTTTTTATCATCCGGATAACCAGATAAATTTATATTAAATGAATTTGCTGAGGTGTTTTTTATATTTAATTTTCCGTTTTCATCTATTGAAACAATACCGCTGTTTCCGGATGTTGAATTTGAAGTATCTCCGCTGTCATCTATCGCCAATTGCCATACATATGCCAAATCCTGAATATCGTGAAAATAATATGTGTCATTTTTATAAAATGTATCTGTTGATGTGCCGCTGCCCAAAGATTTGAAAATTTGAGACAATTTCCCAAGAGGGGTGTTTGAATTTGAATCGTTGATTGTTCCATTGGAATCTTTTAATTGTACATTTTTAATAATATCCTGGGTTTCTTTCATTTTACCGTTTTCAAAACTTACATTGTCATTTATATTATTGCTTGTAAAATCTGAATTCAAAAGGCAGCATAAATCACTGAATGTCTGGAAATCTTTTCCATAAACATATGTTAAGGTGTCATCTATTGTTCCGTCTGCGTTTTTATCAATTTGAAATGATATTTTTTGATTGACATTCATAAATGCACGGTTATTATCATCTTTTGTTGTGGAATTATATAACCAGTGAAGCCCTTCATTCGAATCAGAAACGGTATTTTCCTTTGGCTGATAAGACCCGCTTGCACTTCCGCAGCCTTCGGTTTCATTTATAGGTGTTTTTGAATATATGAAATTTCTTGTTTCCCCAAGTCCGTTTATATTAACTTTAATTCCCTGTCCTTCTTCTATATTAAACGCATCACCGCTTGCATTAAAAAGCTCGCCTACATCGTCGGCACCGATAAAACTGTTTTTTAAGGATTTCATAGGCTCTGTAGTGGTTGAGGGTCCGTTTAAACCTTTGAAAATATTTTCTAATTCCGTATTGGTAGATGAAAGTGTGGTTTCTGTTTTTATTTTGTTTTCTGGATCCACAATTTGTCCGTTTCCGTTTAAATAAACTTTGTATTCTGATGATGGTTTTGTACCGGTCGGATCTTTTATTATTTCATTGATTTCGTCTAATAAATCTTTTATGGTGGTAAATTTTCTGTCTGTATTTGATGTGCTTTTTCCGTAAGTAAATGTATAATTGTTTATATTTCCATTTGCGTCTTCTATTGCCAAAGTCAAAGTGTCTTTATCAGGGGTTAAAGATAATTTTTCACCATTTGCATTATATAATCCGCTAATATCTGCAGTCTGATCAACAGTAGGTCTTGTTCCGCTCATTTCTTTAATATGAACCCCACTGTTTAGATTTGCTTTTATTTGAATTTTACTTGTAGCGTTTGCCGGTGTGGTAAGACCTGGTGGAATAGATATCGGCTGAACCCCTTTTGCGGTATCTATTGTATGTGTGTCCGGGTCTGCAAGCCATCCTTGTACTATCATTCCGTTTGGGTCAACAAAATTACCGTTTGCATCAAATGTAAAATCTCCGGCTCTTGTATATTTATATGTTTTTCCTCCGTCTCCACTCACAACAAAAAAACCGTCTCCGTTAATTGCCATATCTGTATTTTTATCGGTATTTTGAATACTTCCTTGTTTAAACAATGTTTCAACTGCGCTGACACTTGTTCCAAGGCCTATCTGAAGTGAATTTTTTCCACCGAGTTTTCCCTGTGGTGCTGTAGCGCTTTTTACTGTTTGGCTTAAAAGATTTTGAAAATTGGTTCTAGAGTATTTAAATCCCACAGTATTTACATTTGCAATGTTGTTGGCTTCCACATCCATTGCAACCTGATGAGCGTTTAGGCCGCTAACCCCGCTCCAAAGACTTCTCATCATGATTCATTCCTTTAAATAAAGTTTTTTTTATCAAGCAAAAACCGTTCCTTTTTCAATTACTCACCCCGCCGCTTGAAAAGCGGCCGGGCAAGCTCACCACTCACCACTCACTATTCACTACTATATTATCCTTTTTTTAAATTAATTGCTTTTTGAATCATTTCATCGCTGGTTGTTACAGTTTTTGCCGCCGCTGAGAATGCTTTTTGGTTTATTATAAGCTCTGTCATCGCTTTGGCAAAATTTACATTTGAAGCTTCAAGTTTATGAGAAATTACTTTTGCATAAGGAATGTATTCTCCATTGCTTTCATATAAAAATGCTTTATTTGAATTATTTGTCTTTCTAAAAAGATTGCCCCCGATACTTTCAAGTCCCTGAGGGTTTTGAAAATGGAAAATCGGAATCTGTCCGAGCCCCACACTTTTGGAATTTGAAAAATTTGCAAAAATAACTCCGTCGTCATTAATATCATATCCTTGAAGGTAACCTTTTTCAAGTCCATTTTGGGAAAAAGAATAACTTGTATTGGAATCTGTTTTGGCGTATGACGTTAAATCAAAATTTATATTTATATTTTGAGGTGAATTAAGTGTCACTGTTTTAGGGGATAGTAATTTTCCGTTTTCGTCAAACGTGAAAATCTGATTTGAAGTGTTTATAATGTTTCCGTTTGCATCTTTTATTGTAATTACTCCGTTCCATTGAATCTGATTATTTAAAATTTTCTGTTTTGTAAAAGAAAAAGAAATTATATTTTTGTTACCGTTTGCGTCATAAATATTCCCTCCAAAATCATGTTTGTTTACTTTAAAAGCATTGCTTTTTGCACTTGTCTGGGGATAAATTTCATTTCCAATTCTTCCGAGATTGTTAATAAACAAGTCATTGGAATTTTCTGTTTTGAGAAGATATGAATTAATAGTTTTAGCGGTAGGATTTGTTGTAACAATTCTTCCTTTATCGTCAAGAGAAACCGAGATATCCGGATTGATATTATTTGCCAGGGACTGGAATTTATCGATTAAATTTTGCACAGTGTCAAATTCATTTTCTTTGGCGGGGGTTGATTTATAAATTAATTTTTCAGCTGCAATATTTGGTAAATTGTCATTATTTGAGTGTAAAATTATTTTTGTTGGGTCAGAAATCACTATTCCGTTGTCTGATATTGTCGCATCTATTCCATTTTGTGTTAATTTATTGACAAGGGCATTTTGAATTTCGCTTTTTGTACTTCCATCAGGCACACTCAGATTTATCTGTTTATCATTAATACTAAAATCATAAACCAAATCTTTTCCGTCTTTTATATCGTCTGTTATGCATATTTCACTTGAAATTAAATTATTGGAATATGTTGCCGGATTTCCGAAACCGAAAACGAATGAATCACCGTCTCTTATTTTTAAATCTTTTCCGTCATTTGAGTATAATGCACTGAAATCATTATTAAGTGTCGCCGGAGCGGTTGAGTTTATCTGGTCGGCATCATTCAAATTGGTAAAAAGATTCACTTTGCTTGTGGCAATTGCGGGTAAAATCATTGAATTTGGCAGTGAAATGGGGGAGAGAGGATTATTTATTAAATTATCTGTCGGAATGTTTTGGTTTATTTCATAGCTTCCGTTATTGTTTTTTATATTATTTGCGTTGGCAACTAATAGATAATTCCCGTTGTTATCAACCAAATAACCCTCTTTGTCTCTTTTAAAGCTTCCGTTTCGTGTATAGTAAATATTGTCCCCGTTTTTAACCCCAATCCAGCCTTTACCACCAAGAGCAATATCGAAAGGATTGTCTGAGTCGATAAAACTTCCTTGCGATAAATTAATGGCATTGGCATCGAGTCTGCTTCCAAGTCCAACATCCGAAAATATCGGTGAATTTTTCAGAGTCTGTGAAAAAATTGAAGAAAATTCAGGGTTTGTTTCTTTGTATCCCGCGGTATTGATATTTGATATGTTGTTCCCCCAAATATCAATCCCCGTTTGAAAACTTTTCATTCCGCTTACACCGTTAAAAAATGACCTTGTCATTTTAATCCTTTTATTAACCAAAATTATTCAACATCTAATATTCAATATTCATAATTTAACATTCAACATTTAAATATTATCCCTGCCACTGATAAATTTCTTTTATTTTGTCAAACGGTACATATTGGTTTCCGAGTTTGGCGAAGGCATTTCCGTTTTCAAATCTTATTGATTCAATAGGATACGCACCAATTGCTGTTGTATGTTTATTTCCATTAGGGTCTGTATATGTTGCGCTTACTTCATAACTATCACTTTTTACTCTGTTTCCGTTATTATCTTTTAAATCCCATTCAAAACTTAAAATTCCTTTTGTGTGGGGGTTTAAATCAAATTCTTTAACTATATTTCCAGCTTTATCTTTAATTTGAACTTTTCCACTTTGTATATTATCTCCAAAATATAATTCAAAATCTTTTTTCGTATCATTATCTGTAACATTAATATATCTGTTTCCAGTATCAGCCATTTTCCCTATTGCAGAAACGGTTGAAAGTTCATTGGTAGAAGTTAGCGTTTTTGCCAATGTATCAATTGTTTTTTGCATATTTGCATTCATCTCCATAGTTGAAAGATAAGCAGTTTGTTCAAGCATTTTATTTGTATCCATCGGATTTGTTGGGTCTTGCATTTCAAGCTGTTTTAAAAACAGCTTCATAAAAGCGTTTTTATCGAGCTGTGAATTTGGATTGTAAACTTTGTCATTGCCGGCCTGTGTTGCATTGTTGGTTATATTTGCTACTGATGACATTTTTTAACCTTTTTTAATATTAAAGCAAATATTGTTCCAATCAGGCAGTGAGTTGTGAGTAGGGGCTCCATATCTTTTAGAATCTGCAATAAAAAATTTTGTGCGGGCTTGATTTTCGGTTTTGTTTTATTATCTGTATGTGTTAATAATTCTATCAAATGAGGCATTAAAAACCTTTTTATTTTTAGCAAGCAAAAAATATTCCAAGCAGTTTTTAGCGAAAATGGTGAAATTGTGAAAACAGTGAAATTGATGTATAATTTCAAAAATTTTTAAAGGTAATTAATGAAGAATATTAGAAACATTGCAGTTATAGCCCATGTTGACCATGGAAAAACTACACTTGTGGATGAACTACTCAAACAGTCCCACACCCTTGACGCAAGGAAAGATTTGGGTGAGAGGGTAATGGACAGTAATGATTTGGAAAAAGAAAGAGGAATTACAATTTTAAGTAAAAATACGGCTATCAGATGGAATGAATTCAGAATTAATATTATTGACACTCCGGGGCACAGTGATTTTGGAGGGGAAGTTGAGAGGGTTTTGAAAATGGTGGACGGTGTATTGCTTCTTGTAGATGCCCAGGAAGGCGTAATGCCCCAGACTAAATTTGTTGTAAAAAAAGCGCTCTCACTGGGGCTTAAACCTATTTTGGTGGTAAATAAAATAGACAAACCCGCAGCTGAACCGGACAGGGTTGTTGATGAGGTGTTTGATCTGTTTGTAAGTATGGGTGCTACTGAGGACCAGCTTGATTTCCCTATAATTTATGCCGCTGCCAAAGAGGGATATGCAAAATGGGAACTTGAGGATAATAATAATGATATGACGCCCGTTTTTGAGGCAATTACAAAATATATTCCTGCCCCTGCGGGTGACGAAAGCGCCCCGTTGCAAATGCAGGTATTTACTCTTGATTATGATAATTATGTGGGAAGAATAGGAATTGCGAGAATTTTTAACGGTACAGTTAAAAAGGGTGAAGAAGTAACACTGGTTAAAGCCGACGGTGAAAAAATAAACGGAAGAGTTACCAAACTGATGGGATTTTTAGGACTTGACAGGATGGAAATTGACGAGGCGAAAGCGGGGGATATTGTGGCTGTTGCCGGATTTGAAGCCCTTAATGTGGGGGATACGATAGCCGATAGGAATAATCCTGTGGCTTTAGGCGCACTTCATATAGAAGAACCTACCATAAGTGTTATTTTAAGCGTAAACGATTCACCTCTTGCGGGGACTGAGGGTAAAAATGTAACAGCTCCAAAGCTTAGGGACAGACTGTTTAAAGAGATGCAGACAAATATTGCAATGAAAATAGAAGAACTGGGTGAGGGTAAATTTAAAGTAAGCGGAAGGGGAGAGCTTCAAATAGCAATTCTTGCTGAAAATCTTAGACGTGAAGATTTTGAATTTTCCCTGTCTCGTCCTGAGGTTATTATTAAAGTGGAAAACGGGGTTAAACTTGAACCTTATGAATATGTTGTTGTAGATGTACCGGATATTTACAGCGGAGTTGTAATAGAAAAACTTGGAACCAGAGGCGCCGTTATGAAAAATATGATGCCTTTAAGCGACGGAAGTACAAGAATTGAATTTGAAATGCCGGCACGCGGACTTATAGGATATAGAGGTGAATTTATGACCGATACAAAAGGTGAGGGAGTGCTTAACAGCTCGTTTCTTGAATTTAGACCCGCCACTACCAAACCTTATACAAGAAAAAACGGAGCTTTGATTTCTATGGAAAACGGTGTGGCTGTCGGATATGCAATATTCAATTTGCAAGAGAGAGGCAGAATGTTTATAAAACCCGGGGATAAAGTTTATAACGGGATGATAGTCGGTGAACACAGCAGAAGTAACGATTTGGAAGTAAATCCTATTAAAGGTAAAAATTTAACCAATGTCCGTGCCAGTGGTAGCGATGAAGCGATAAAACTGGTTCCCCCTGTTCAGCTTACCCTTGAAAAAGCCCTTGAATGGATAGAAGATGATGAACTTGTGGAAATTACCCCTAAATCTATAAGGGTAAGGAAAAAATATCTCGATCCTACCGAGAGAAAAAGAATGAGCAGGAAAAAATAAAAAAAGATAATTTTTCTCCCTTTTTCTTATAACTTTTTCTTATATCTTCTTAAAATCTTTATAATCTTTGTTACAATTCGAAAAATATTTAAAGGAGCGGTATGAAAAAATATTTGATTCTAACCGCTTTGTCAGGTCTGCTTTTAGCCAAAAATGTGACATTTAACGAAGTTTTAAAAGAAACTCTTTCTAATAATTTAGAGCTAAAGGCAAAAAAGCTTAATATTGACAAAGCCAAAAGCGATTTGGATAAAGTTAGAGGAATGGAATGGGGCAAATTTATTTTTAACGAGCAAATAAGCAGAACAAATAATGCTATGTATGTATTCGGTATGAAATTAGGCAGCAGGGAAGCCACTTTCAGCGATTTTGGCTTCAGCGATTTTCTGGCCCCTTTGGGCGGCGCTTTGATGAAGGCGAATTCAAATTCTTTAACACCTCAGGATTTGGCCGCAATGCAGGGAATTTTAGCTATTAAACCGCATGATTTAAATTATCCTGCCCCGAGAAGCAATTTTGCTACAAATTTTGTTTATGAGATTCCGATTTTTACAGGGTTTAAATTAACTTATGCAAAAGAAATGGCAAAACTTCAGATATTGGCAAACAAATATAAATTTCAAAGAGATAAAACTCTTTTGGCTTTGGAAGTATTAAAAGCATATAACGGGGCTGTCGCCGCTAAATATTTTATAAATGCTTTAAATAAGGCAAAGGAAACAACAAGCTCTTTTGTAAAAATGGTTAAAGAATTTAAAAAAGAGGGCATGGCAACCGATATTGATTTACTGCAGGCCCAAAAAAGGGATTCCCAGGTTGATGCATATTTACAAGAGGCCAAAAACAAATACGCCCTGGCTTTGTCTTATTTAAGATTTTTAAGTGATGATTACGATATTACGTCTGTTGGTGATTTTGAAGTAATTATTTCTCCTGATAGTAATTTAAAAACATTAATTAAAGAGGCTTTAAAAAACAGAAACGACTTAAAATGGATGAAAAAAAATTATGAGACTATGAAAAAAAAGGTTAAATTTGATTCTGCTGAAAATTATCCTATGATAGGGGCACATTTGGAATATGGATGGAATGATAACACTGTGGCCAATATAAGAAGTGATAAAGATTATTGGCTCGCGGCAATAGGTTTAAAATATAATATTTTTGATAAAAGCAAAGATGCCGACATTGAAAAAAGTAAAATTGAAGCACTTCAGACAGGCTATTATTATCAATATATGAAAAAAGCTATTGCACTTGATGTAAGACAGAAATATCTGAATTTAAAAACAAAAACTAAAATAATAAAAAATAAATTAACAAACAAAGAACTGGCGGAAGAAATTTTAAAAAAATATACCTATATGTATAAACAGGGAATGATAAATATGACTATTCTTTTAATGAAAGAGGCGGATGCAAGAAAAGCAAGGGCGGAACTTATTAAGGCAAAATATGATGAAGCTGTTGCGGCGGCTAAACTTAAAGCAAGCATTGGAGACTTTGTTAAATAGTGAGTCGTGATTGGTGAGTAGTGAGTAGTGAAAAATGGAAAATAAAGGAGTATAAATGATTAAAAAGATAGCGTTAATTTCAGCATTTGCATTGAGTTTGTTTGCCTATGAATTTGCAACTGCAAAAAAAGGTGTTATTCATATAAAAAAAGATTATGTTGCCGATATATATGCAAAAAGACAGGTTATGCTGGCCCCGAGAGTTATGGGATATATTAAAGAAATAAAAGCTGAAGAAGGTGAAAAGGTTAAAAAAGGCGAACTTTTGTTTGTTGTTGACCCTACCGATGTGTATTCAATGCTAAATCAGGCAAGGGGTGCTCTTTTACAGGCCCAAAGCGGTGTGCTGATGGCCGAAATGGCTTATGCAGATGCAAAAAGGGATTATGAAAGATTTAAAAATTTATATGCCGCAGGTGCCGTAAGCAAAAGAGATTTTGAAAAAATGACATTAAATATGAATATTAGGAAAAAACAGGTGGATATGGCAAAAGGTTTGTTAAAAAGAGCAAAAGCGGCTCTTGTTATGGCAAGAAATCAAATAAAATATGCTAAAGTAAAATCCCCTATTAATGCGGTGGTTACAAGAAAAATGAAAAATGTGGGTGAAATGGCGCTTCCTGGATATCCTGTTTTAATTTTAAGCAATTTAAGCTCTCTTAAAGCAAAAAGTTTTGTAAAAGAAGGCGATATTGATAAATTTAAGCTTGGAATGAAAGTTGAAATTTTTGTTCCGGCCATTAATAAAAAATATAAGGCAAAGGTGGAGAATATCATTCCGAGTGCCGATCCCGCAACACATTCTTATATAGTTAAATTCAAATTTAATAAATATGATGATAAACTGCTTCCAGGAATGTATGCAAAAGCGAAGATAATTTTAGGAAAAAAAGAAGCCGTTCTTGTTCCGTTTGCCGCTTTGACGAGCAGGGAAGGGATTATGGGGGTTTTTGTCAATAGAGACGGAATTGCCAAATTTATAGCCGTTAAGCAAATTGCCCAAGAAGGGGATTATATTGCGCTCAAAGGATTGAATGCAGGAGAAAAGGTAATTCTTTATCCGCCTGCGAATATGATTGACGGACAAAAATTATAGGAGCGGGAATGGAAAAATTAAAAGCAATAAAAGCTAAATTAAAAGAAAAACGAAAAGAATTAAATGAATTAAAGTCACAATCATGTGACATAAGTGAAATACAAAAGCTTGAGAATGAAATAAAAGCTCTTGAAAATAAAGTAATTCAAAGAGAAAAAGAAGTTTCTCAAAAAGAAGAGGAATTAACTCATCTCGAAGAAGAATTAAAACTAAATATAGCGGGAAAACTTGCCAGAACTTTTTTAAAAAACCCTTTAACCCCTGTAATTGCATTAGCTCTTATTTTAATGGGATTGATTGCCATTCTTCTAACTCCAAGAGAAGAAAATCCACAAATTGACGTGCCAGCTGCCAATGTTATAGTGGTTTATCCTGGAGCCAGCTCTAAAGAAGTTCAAAATGTAATAGTTGAGCCGCTTGAAAGAATTTTAAAAGCCATGACAGGCGTCAAGCATGTTTACGGTATGGCTATGAACAGTGCCGGAGTTGTGACTGTAAGGTTTAAAATAGGACAGGATAAGGTAAGAAGTCTAAGCAAGCTCTATGACAGGGTTATGCAAAATATGGATAAACTTCCAAAAGGCGTATGGACACCTTTGATTAAACCTGTTGATATTGACGAAGTGCCGATTGTAACTTTGGCCATTTCAAGTAAAAAATATAATGACGCCCAGCTTTACAGAATCGCCCAAAGATTGCTTAGTCCTCTTGCAGAAGTGAAAAATGTAAGTGTCATCGGAATAAAAGGGGGACATAAAAGGCAGTTTAATATTTTAATAGACCCAGAGAAACTTGCCGCTTATCATTTATCTCTCGCTCAGATTGTCATGGCTCTTAAAGCTGCAAATGTTGATTATCCTTTAGGCGGAATGGATAATAAAAAATATTCTATTCCTTTGGAATTTGACGGATTTATCAATTCAGTTAAAGATGTTAAAAATCTGGTTGTTGCGGATTATATGGGAAGGCCTATTTATATAAAAGATATTGCAAAAGTTAAAGACGGTGTTGATTTTCAACACAAACATAAAACTTTTTATGAAGCCGGAAAGTCTTTTTATGAAGATCCCCTTATAGGAAAAAGCGAAAATAAATTTCCAGTTGGTATAAAACAGAACCAGGTAACTGTTTTTGTTGGTAAAAAAAGAGGTACCAACGCCGTTTTTGTTGCAAGGGATGTAATAGCCAAGGCAAAGGAACTTCAAAAAACACTGCCAAAAGATGTCCATGTTTATATAACAAGAAATGACGGGCATAAGGCAAATCATGCGGTTAACGAACTGCTTAACCATTTGATAGTTTCCCTTGTTGTAATTTTCTTTTTATTAATTTTGGTATTGGGATTTAGGGAAGCGTTAATCGTTGTGTTTACCGTCCCTCTTATTCTATCAATTACACTGTTTATAGGAATGCTTGCAGGCCAGAGTATAAACAGAATCACCCTGTTTGCCCTTATTCTGGCTTTGGGACTTTTGGTTGACAGCGCCATAGTGGTTATAGAAAATATACACAGGCATTTTTCAATAGGTGATAAGCCGAGAGATTACGCCGCTGTTTATGCCACAAATGAAATCGGTAATCCTACAAATGTGGCTACACTTGCCATTATTTTGGCATTTTTGCCTATGTTTTTTGTTACAGGAATGATGGGCCCTTATATGGGACCGATTCCGTTTAATGTGCCAATTGCTATGATAGCGTCGCTTGTAATTGCGTATATGTTTACCCCCTGGGCTGCTGTTAAATTTTTACCTGAGCATAAGGAAAAACACGAGCCTTTTGATATTAGAAAAACAAAAACATTCAGGGTTTTTCATTCTATATTGAATCCTCTTTTAAATTCAACCCCTAAAAGGATAGTGTTTTTTAGTGTTGTTTTATTACTGTTTGCAGGTTCACTTATTTTGCCTGTGTATAAAATAGTTCTTTTTAAAATGCTTCCGGGAGCAAATAAAAATACGTTTAATATCACAATTGACCTTCCAAAAGGAAGCAGTATTGATACAACCACAAAAGTCAGCAACTGTGTGGCAAATATTTTAAGTAAACAAAAAGAAATAAAAGATTTTGAACAGTTTATAGGAATCAGCGGAGTGGTTGATTTTAACGGTCTTCTTAGGGGAAGTTCTATGAAACAGGGTGAAAATTACGGAGAAATAAGGGTTAATCTGTTTCCTAAAGAAGATGGAAGAAAAGAGAGTTCTATCGATATGGTGAGCAGATTAAGACCTGTTATTCAGAACCAGTGCGGTTTTGACAATGCAAATATAAAACTTGTTCAGGAACCTCCTGGACCTCCTGTAATGGCCACGCTTCTTATGCAGGTATTCGGGGGAGATGAAGAGGGCAGACTGAAATTGGCAAATTATATAGAAAGTTTATATAAACATACCGACAGGGTTGTGGATATTGATATTATGAGAGACAGACAGATTGTAAAATATAAAATTGTTCCTGATAAGCAAAAAGCGGCGCTTTTTGGAATCAGTGTAGAGCAGATTGCAAAAATACTCGGTATGGGATTAAAGGGAGCTGTAATCAGTGTTGCCCATATTCCAAGTGAAAAAGAACAGGTTGGTATTTTTGTGAGGTTTGAGAAAAAATACAGAAAAAATCTGGAAAGCCTTGATAAAATTAAATTAATGTCTATGACTACACACAGATTGGTACCTTTAAAAGAAGTCGTAAAAATTGAACCTGTTAAATATGACGGAATGATTACGAGTAAAGATTTGCGCCCTATGGTAATGGTTACCGGCGAAATGGATAAAAGAGGAAGTATTTATGCACTACTCGATATTTTCTTTAATCTTAAAGACAAAGGTGTTCCCGGATATAAAATTACTTATGACGGTAATCCGAGACTTAATTTAAAAGCCACTGATTTAAAAACAGGTAAAAGTTATGATTTAATCTGGGGCGGGGAATGGGAGCTTACATTTGATGTGTTCAGAGACCTCGGAAGCGCGTTTGGAGTTGCGGTAATTCTTATTTATCTTTTGATGGTTGCTTATTATAAAAACTTTAGAGTCCCAAGAATCGTACTTGCGGCAGTGCCTCTTACATTTATAGGAGTACTTCCGGGACATGCAATAATGAACTGGATAACTCTGGCGTTTTTCCATTCAAAAACATATTTTACGGCAACAAGTATGATCGGCTTTATCGCACTGGCCGGTATTGTTGTCAGAAATTCGCTATTACTTATAGATTTTACAAACGATTTAATTAAACAGGGCAGAAGTATAAACGAGGCCGTTATTGAAGCGGCGGCCACAAGATTCAGACCTATTGTTTTAACTGCCCTTGCTATTATTTTGGCTTCATTTGTCATTGTGCTCGATCCGGTATGGCAGGGTCTTGCCGTAGCCCTTATTTTCGGTGTTTTCGCCTCAACTGCGCTTTCGGTTATTGTTGTGCCTATTCTTTACTGGAGATATTTAATTTCAAAACATAAAAAAGAAAAACATATAGTATACGGATTAAAAGAGATTTAACTCTTTTTTTCTTTACATAACGAAAAATTATGATATAATTTTTCAAAAAAGAGTGAATATGGGCTCAATTTTATCTAAGATGCTTAAAATTATCGCACTTTCTTTGTTTACTGCAACAATGATACTTGTAATACTCTATTTTATATTATTAAATTTTTTTATATATGAAGAAGTAAACAAAGTAAGGTTGTGCACCAAAGCCATATTCAGTGTTAAATATTCGGAAATGAAAGATACTTACACTCCTTTTTCATCCATTATAAAAATATATAAAAAAAATACAAATATAGATTTTAAACTGTTTTCTTTATTTAAGAATCCTGAGCTAAAAAATAACGGTTTTTTTAAAAAAATTAAAAATAAAAAAGAGATATATAAGATTAATTCAAATTATATTACTTATTATAAACCTATTGTTATGAAAAATGAATGCCTGAAATGCCACGGTTATGAAAAACATAAAATTTTCAGCTGTGGAGGGATTAAAAGCTCAAATAAAATAAGAGGATTCAAAAAAGGCGACGTTGTTGGATATATAGAGGCAAAAGCGCCTTTTAAAAGATCTTTTATGAAATTTAATTTAACATTTTTAATTTCTTTCTTTTTGCTGTTTCTGGCTTTAATTGCCACGCTGTGCGGATTTTATAAATTTACAAATAATTTAAAAAGGGATATAACCCTGTTTTTGAAATTCTTTGATGAAAAAGTTTCAAAAGGTATTTATGAAAAATTAAATATCACAATGTCTTTTATTGAATTTCAAAAATTAAAAGTATCTATAAATAAAGCCGTAAATTCTATTAAATATTATAAAAACGAAATGATTAAGAGATATTATTTCAGCCCTGTTACCAATTTGCCAAACAGAATAAAATTAATGGAAGATATGAAAAAAACAGATAAAAATGCATTGGCTATACTTAATATTAATAAATTCAGGAAAGTAAACGATTATTTTTCCCAGGAAATGGGCAATTTAATTATTCAGGAAGTCGCAAAAAGATTAAAAAAACTTATTAATAATAAAATTTATCATATAAATATAGACGAGTTTGCCGTATTACTGGATGAATACGAATGTTTTGAAAACTGTTTATATATTAAAAAAATTATTAAAGAGTTGGAAAAACCGTATATTGTAAATAAAAACGAAATTAATCTTTTTTTCAGGGCGGGAATCGGTTCAAAAAAAGAAAAAGATGTTTTTACTGTAGCTGATATTGCAGTGGAATATGCAAAAAGAAAAAAAGTAAAATGTCTCTGTTACTGCGAAATAAAAGATTTGGCCCAGAGTTTTGAAAAAAATCAGAAAACTTTAAATATTTTGGAAAAAGCTATGAGAGAAGACAGAATAATTCCTTATTTTCAGCCCATAGTAGATAATAAGACACAAAAAATTGTAAAATATGAATCACTGATAAGAATGATTGATGAAAACGGAAAAGTATATTCACCGGGGGAATTTTTGGATGTGGCGAAAAGTGTTAATATTTATAAAAATTTAACACTGATTGTTTTTGAAAAAACTCTTAATTTATTTAAAGAAAGAAAAGAAGAAGTTTCACTGAATCTCTCTTTGGAGGATTTTGAAGATGATAATATAAAAGAAAAAATATATAAATTGATAAAAAATTTTCCCGAACCCGAAAGGATAACGATTGAGCTTCTGGAAAATGAAGACATTGCATCGGATTCTTATATATTAAGTTATTTGCAAAAACTGAAAAATTACGGGGTTAAAATTTTTATAGACGATTTTGGAAGCGGATATTCCAATTTCAGTTATCTGTTTAAATTTCAGATTGACGGATTGAAAATAGACGGCAGTCTGATAAAAAATATTCTTAAAGATAAGAAATCACAAATGATAGTCCAGACAATGGTGGAATTTGCCAAAAAAGGGAATATGGTGACTGTGGCGGAATATGTTGAAAACAGAGAAATTTTTGAATTTATTAAAAAACTGGGTGTCGATTATTCCCAGGGGTATTATTTTTCCGCTCCTAAACCTTTGATATAATTTTATTCAGGCGCTGTTTTTGTAGAAAAACTTGAAAATAAAAAAAAGAAAATGATTTGATAGAAAAAAAGTTAAAAATAAGGAAATTTTATGAAAATAGTTTTGGCTTCTTCAAATAAAGGTAAAGTCAGGGAAATAAAAGAAATTTTAAAAGATTTTGAAATAATCCCCTATACGGATTTAATTCAGGCATTTGAAATAGAGGAAAACGGAAAAAGTTTTAAAGAAAATGCGATTATAAAAGTAAAAGCCGTTGCTGAAAAACTTCCGGAATTTTTAGTAATGGCAGATGACAGCGGAATAAGCGTTCCCGCCCTCGGTGGAATTCCCGGAATTTATTCCGCAAGGTTTGCCGGAAGTGAAGCAAGTGACAAAGACAATTTAAAAAAGCTGATAAGCGAACTTAAAAAAAGAAATATAAAAAAAACCCCGGCTTTTTATACAGCAGCAATTGCAATAGCTTCACCTTATGGAATTTTTACTACGCATGGTTTTATGCATGGTGATGTTATAGATGAAGCAAAGGGTGATAAAGGTTTTGGATACGACCCTATGTTTATTCCAAAAGGGTTTGATAATACATTGGGTGAACTGGATGAAAAAATAAAACAAAAAATATCCCACAGAACAAAAGCCCTGAAATTAGCTGAGAATATATTAAAAGTTATTAAATAATTTTTTCATTTAAAGTAATATTTTAGCACATATGCCGCACGCTGCGCTTTCGCTTCTTAATATAAAACTTTGAAGTTTGTAAATTTCTCTGAATTTTTCTTTTTCTTTTTCGCTGAATCCGCCTTCGGGCCCTATTAAAATCGGCATGGTTATGTTTTTGTTAAATTCTATTTCTTTTCCGTTAAAATCAAGTGCGCTGAAATTAGGGTATTTTTCAAAAAAATCTTTACTTGAATTTAAAATTTCTATTTGCATTTTGTCACTTCTTCCGCACTGCTGGCAGGAATTTATAAGAATTTTTTCAATTCGCTCAAGTTTTAATTTAAAATTTCTCTGGGAAAAATCGCAGTATATAAAGCTTATTTTGCTCACTCCTATTTCATTTAACGAAGGAATTATTTTTTCCATGTTTTTAGGCTCAATTACACACCATGCGATATGAAAAAATGTTTTTGGTCTGTTTGGAAAATATTTTTTTTCAATAAGAGACAAAAAAGCCTCTTTTTTGTTTATTTCGTCTATTTTATAAATATATAAACAATCGTCTTTTAAATTCCTGATTTTTACAGGTTCGTTTCTGTTTTTTCTTCTTACCTTAAAAAGGTATTTATGGCTTTCACCTGTTAAAATAATCCTGTTTTGAGGGTCGGGATAATATAAAAACTGCATTTAGCGCCTTTTTGATATAATTATAATAAAATTAAGGAGAGGGTTTGGTAAATAATATAATATCTTTTTTAAAAAATCCCCAAAACAGCACTGTTTACAAAGTTTTAAATTTAAAAAAAGAAGAAACCGAAATATTAAAAATAATGCTTGAATTTTATCTGGATTCAAAAGAGGATGTCAGCGTAAAGGAAATTTTATTTTCGATATTCGGAAAAGACAAATTCAAAGCCCTTGAAAATATATACGTAATAAAAAATCTGATAGAGGAGGGATGGATTGTAATAAGCTCAGTGGGACAGTTTAAAATAAACGATATGACCAATCTGGAGCTTTTTAATTCTAGTATTTCTCTTTCCATCGCTTTTTTAAGGTTAATAGAGCAGGGCTCACTCGAACTTGTGGTGCCTGAAAATAAACCTTACAGTGACCATCTGGAATTTTTGCACGACGAATTTTTAAGAATAGAAATATACGAACAGCTTGCAAATATAAAAAATTCTTTTTCCAAAACAAGCTCAAGTATAAAAAGGCTTCAAAGCAAATTAAAACTTATTGAAAATACAATTAAAGAAAAAGTTAAAAAAACAAAAATTGACCTGCCGGTAATTAATTTTATAAAAGAGTATGAATTAAATGAAAAAGAGGAAATAATATTTTTGGCTCTTTTAAAAGAAGAGTACACCAATTCGAATGAAAATGCAAGGGAAATGAATTATTTATTAAATCTTGTCAGCAGTGATGAGATAGAAAGAATAAAAAACAGAAGTTTGCTGGATGAGAATTCAAAGCTTGTAAGCGAGGAAATTGTGGATTATGACGAACTGATAGGTGCTTTCGGCGGTTTTACAAAAATATTTTTTATAAATGATGAAATACTCAAAGATTTGATACATCCAAGAACAAAACATAAAATTGAACATATTGTAAAAGAAACGCTTTTTGATTTTATTGAGCCCGAATATTCATTAAAAGATATTGTTTTGGATGAGAATACAAAAGAGAGTCTGAATACTTTGTTAAAACAGATAGATAAAAAAGTAATAAATAAATTAAAAAAATGGGGAATAAAAAGCTCAAACGGCATAGAGGCTAAAATAATTTTTTACGGACATCCGGGAACCGGCAAAACAGTTACGGCTTTGGCTTTGGCAAAAGAGCTTAATAAGCCTCTTCTAAGCCTTGACTGCTCTAAAATACTTTCCATGTATGTGGGTGAGAGTGAAAAAAATGTAAGGAAACTTTTTGACGAATATAATATGGTTGCGGAAAAGCTCAAAACAAAACCTGTGCTTTTATTAAACGAGGCTGATCAGTTTTTGAGTACAAGAACAACCGCAACCTTCAGCAGTGCCGATAAAATGCACAATCAGATGCAAAATATATTTTTAGAAAGAATCGAAAAATTTGACGGGATTCTAATTGCCACAACCAATCTGCTTGAATCATTCGATAAAGCATTTTCAAGAAGATTTGATATAAAAATAGAATTTAAAAAACCGTCTTTCAAAGAAAGATTGAAATTATGGGAGCTTAAGCTTCCTAAAAATGCTAAATACGAAGAAAATTTTGATATTAAAAAACTCTCATCATTTGAACTAACCGGCGCTCAAATTGAGGTTATAATAAAAAATACCGCCCTAAAAGTTGCTATGAGAAAAAATTCTGTGTTTAAAACTCAAGATTTTATAGAAGAGATTGGAAAAGAAAAAATAAATGCGTTTGACAGTGAAAAAGAGATAGGTTTTTTAAATTAGTGAATATATATTTATTACTTAATGTAACAGAAAACCTGTAAAATTTTTGTAAAGATTTGTTTTTTCATAAATTTTTCTTATAATTATTAAACTGAGAGAAAATATTTTATAATTTTGTTATACTGAAATTAAAAAGGAGATAAAATGGGTTTGATTTTGGCAATAGCCGCAGGTCTGATTACAGGAGTGGTTTTATTGTATCTGTTGGGTATAATCGTAGCACCTTATAATCCGGGTGAAATTAAAAACGATCATTTTGAATGCGGGCTTCCGCCAAGCAGCGAAGTTCCAAACAAAGCCAATTTCAATTATTTTATTTTTGCTATTGCATTTATTGTTTTTGACATGGCTGGGCTTTTCTTTTCTTTGTTTGTTTTTGCAGATAATAAAAATGCCTTAAACTGGGCGATGATATTTGGTGTATTGCTGTTCGCGGCTATTACTATCAGTATGAAGGAGTATAGAAATGCTAAAAGTGCTTGATTTTTTTAATTATGCTAGAAGCCGTTCACCCTGGATAGTTCATTTTTGCAGCGGCTGCTGCTCTCTTGAAATGTTGGCATCCATGGGGCCGAGATATGACTGGGAAAGATACGGATATATAATGACGCCAACTCCGAGACAGGCCGATATTATTTTTATTACAGGGCTTGTAAGTAAAAAAATTCTTCCTGCTCTTCTTAGAACATATGAGCAGATGCCGGAACCCAGATATGTTGTGGCAATCGGTGCATGTGCGTTTGACGGGGGTCCTTATAATGATTCTCCATCGGTAATTAAAAATATGACCGAAATTCTGCCTGCAGATGTGTTTGTGGCGGGTTGTCCTCCAAAACCGGAAGCCATTATCGCCGGGCTTGAAGAGCTTAAAGAAAAAATAAAAAGAGGCGAGCCGAGTGCGTCAAGTCAGGGCGGTCTCTGGAAACAAATGAAATTTTAAGGGATGGCAATGGAGAAACTTAAAGATATTTTAAAAAATTATGAAAACGAATATATTGAAGATTATAAAAAAACATGGGTGAAAGCAAAACTTAAAAATAAAGATGATTTATTAAATGTAGTAAAAGCCCTTAAAGAAGAGGGGGTTAAAACCTGCTCAACCGTTTCACCTACCGATTTTATTGATGAAGATAAAATTGAAATGAATTATTTTCTGGAAGATTTAAAAAATAAAAGAAATGTATGGCTTAAAGTTGATTTACCAAGAGAGCTTGAAAAATGTGAGATTGATTCAATAACTCCTCTTTTTCCAAGTGCTGATTGGCACGAACTTGAAGCATATTCGACTTTTGGAGTAAAATTTAAAAATCATCCGAATCTCAGATATTTTTTAATTTCCCAGGATTTTTACGGAAAATTTCCTTTCAGAAAAGATTTTGACTGGGTTTCCCATGAAAAAAATTTAATAGAAAATATTAATACCATTACAAAAGATTTTTTTGACGATTTCGATGAAAATGAGCAAAAAATAGGGCATGAGAGCGCTCATACAATATTAAACTGGGGGCCTACGCATCCTGCAAGCGGGCCAATCAGATTAAAAGTTACCACAAACGGGGAAATTATTGAAAAAATAGACCCAGACATAGGATATGTATGGAGGGCACTTGAAAATTTAGCTGAGAGAAAAGATTTTATAGGGGCTATTACGGCGGTTGAGAGAATCTGCTTTATGGACAATCCCAATCCTATGATTTGTTATTCCCAGGCGGTAGAAGAGATTGCCGGAAAAGAAATAACCCCTTTTGCAAAATATATGAGGGTAATTTTAGGTGAAACCGGAAGAATTGCAAGCCATTTGATTTCAATGGGCGGATTTTTCGGAACTATGGGCCTTCAGACATTTTTAATGTGGACACTGGATATCAGGGAATTTTTCCTGGATGTATTGGAAGATTACAGCGGTGCAAGAATCGCAACCGCAAGTGTTGAACCGGGGGGAGTGAGGTTTCCTTTAAGTGATTATAAAACATGGTTTGGGGAAATAGAAAAAGCAATTAAAAAATGGGAAAGTGTTAAACCTGATATCGAAGATATTTTTATGAAAAATCCGCTTATGACCACACGGGCAAAAAATCTTGGAGTATTTACTCTTAACGATGTGGAAGAGTTTTATTTAGCAGGTCCTATAGCCAGAGCGAGCGGATATAAAACAGATGTAAGAATAGATGAACCTTATGCGGGTTACGGGGAGCTTGAAATAGATTATGTAACCTGTGAAAACGGAGATGCAAGAGACAGGCTTTTTATAATCTATAAAGAAATAAACCAGGCTATTGATTTAATAAAACAGGCAATGAAAAAAATTGAAGCCGGTATTGAAGCGGGAGAAATGGACCCAATGAAAGATCATTTGGTAAGAATCCCAAAAAGACTTCCAAAAGGTGAGGCTGTAGCAAGGGTTGAATGGGCGAGGGGCGAAATGCTTATGCATTTAGTAACAGGTGAAAAAGCAACCAGCCCTTACAGGCTTAAACTTAAAGCTCCGAGTGTAAACCATACAATGGTACTTGATAAGCTCTTAAGAGGAAAAACATTATCTGACATTCCGCTGCTTTACGGAAGTATGCATATATGTCAGGGCGATTTAGACAGATAAGGAGATAAAATGGGAATAGGTGAAATACTTTTTTATATTTTTGTGTTTCCTGGACTTATATTTTTATTAGGCTGGACTTTTTTTATTTTTTATTTTTCAAGAAAAGCTCTGGCTTATGTTCATAAAAGAGTGGGCCCTCATTTTAACGGGCCTGCCGGCAGCTTACAAACGGTATATGATGTGTTTAAACTTTTGGTAAAAGAAAATGTGACTCCTAAAAGTGCTGATCCGTATCTTTTTAATATTATTCCCATAATTGCCCCTTTGGTGGCTGCACTTCCCGTGTTTTTAATTCCATGGAGTCCTTTGGTTAATAACGGGCATGGGATTATAGATACAAATTACGGAGTTTTGGGACTTGTTGTATTAATAGGGGTTGAACCGTTTTTACTGTTCCTTACAGGTTTTGGAAGTAATAACAAATATTCTCTTCTTGGAGGGATGCGAATACTTTCACAAATGTTGTCAATGGAATCGCCGTTTTTTCTTGCTTCACTCTCACCGGCAGTTCTTTTTGGAACTATGAATTTATATGAAATTATGGAAAGTAATACATGGCTTACTACATTGATTTTACTGCCGGGTGCAATTATTTATATAATAGCTATGCTTGGAATTCTTGAACAGCCTCCTTTTAATATTCCGGATGCCGAACAAGAAATTGTTTACGGGTTTTATACTGAATATTCCGGAACAAATTATGTTTTGCTTAAATTTGCGGAATTTACCGAAATACTTGTTGTAAGTGCCAGTGCGGTGGTGCTTTTTTTCGGCGGATACAGAGGATTGGGGTTTGAGAGTTTTTGGTGGCTGTTTATTAAAATAGTTTTAATTGCCATTATGGTTGTTGCAATAAGAGCGTCAAATCCAAGGCTCAGGCTTGATCAGATGTTGAAATTTACCTGGAGCTGGCTCACGCCTATGGCTATACTCAATTTGGTTTGGGTTACATTTGCAAGAATTTATATATTAGGAGCTTAAAATGTTATTCCAGATTAGTGAAAGAGTATTAAGGGTTTTAAAAGCAATAACCGAGCCGAGAGAGGCCATTAAAGATGTGGTAAAAGAGCCGGCACATAAATCTTCCGTTTTCAGGGGAAAACATAATGTAAGATATGATATATGTACCGGATGCGATGCATGTAATAAAATATGTCCTGTGGACGCTATTAAAATGAAGCCGCTTCCTATTAAAAGACCGAATAAAGTACCGGAAGTAAATTTAGCTATTTGTATTTTTTGCGGTTTATGTGAAGATGTGTGCCCTACTAAACCTGAAAAAGCCATTAAACTTTCAGGCGGGGATATAGAAATGATTACGCATGATGGAACACACGACACTCTTGAAAATTTCTGGGTAAGGGTTGACGTGCCGGAAGAGTGGATTGAAAAGAAGAAAAAAGAAGAAGAGGAAAAAGCAAGAAAAAAAGCTGAGATGCTGGCTAAAAAGAAAGCAGAAGCTGAAGCAAAGAAAAAAGCAGAAGCTGAAGCTAAAAAACAAGAGTCTGAAGCTCCAAAAGGAGAAGAAAAATGAGTATACTGATTTTATTTTTGGCATTAGTTCTTGCTGTTATGAGCCTAACACAAAAAAATACCGTGGGTGCTGTGATGTCATTTGTTACGATGATGTTTTTACTCGGTATATATTATATAGGAATGGGTGAAAAACTTTTAGGACTTTTCCAAATATTTGTATATACCGGGGGGATTGTTGTTTTAACACTATTCGGTGTGACGGTTATAGGTGCTAAATTTCCTGAATTTAAAATTAGGCCGTGGGCTGTTGCGGTTGTTACGTTTGTTTTGATAGGGTTGGTGATAATTCCGTTTTTAATGCCTGAAATTCCAAATGCCGGCAAGCCTATACCTCTTGAAGAACAGGTAAAGGTGTTTACCGATTTTTATGCTGAAATAGCGATTTTTACAGGTGTAGTGGGAGCAAGTATATTATATGGAAGTATTAGAATGCTGCACACTCTAAAACATGAAAAGGAATAAAAATGGTTAGTTTTTATATTGACGCTTTTTTTGCGCTTATGCTTTTTGGCGTTGGATTATACGGTGTTACAAGTAAAAGTGATTTTTTAAAAATATTTTTTTCTCTTGAAATGCTTTTAAATGCGGTAATTCTGCTTTTGGCAAGTGCGGCGTATCATTTTGGATTTACAAGAGGTTTGGCCGTAGCTTATGTAATTATAGTTATTGCCACACTTGAAGCGGCAGCAGGTATTTTGATATTTATATTAAGTTCAAGGATGACAGGCGAAATAATACCTGATAACCTGGATAAGGCGGTGAGAGATGAATAATGCAGTAAACATTTTATTATACGCTCCGTTTATTGGTGCAGTATTGGCGTATGTTTTAGGTAAACTAAAACAGCCTCTGGCTTTTTGGGTAGCAGAAGTTACAGGTGCAATATTGTTTTTGGCAAGTATTGTTATATTTTTAACACATTCAGGCTCTCCTATAAATATTGATTATACATGGATTCATTATGGTGAAATTAATTTGCCTTTTGGAATTTATATAGACCATCTTTCCATTGTAATGCTTTTGATAGCGACCGGTCTTGGGTTTGCTGATATTCATTTTGCACATGATTATATGGGAAGTGATCCGGACCAACCGAGATATTACGCAAAAGTATTGTTTTTTATAGGCGGGATGATATTGCTTGTAATTACAAAAGATTTGATAGGCGCGTTTGTCGGCTGGGAATTTATGGGTCTTGCAAGTTATGCTTTAATCAGTTTCTGGTATTATAAAAAATCTGCTGCTAATGCAGGTATGCAAGCATTTTTATATACAAGATTAGGAGATGTGTTTATTTTAGCAGCAATTGGACTACTTTATTATTATGTAGGAACAGTTAATTTAGTAGAGCTAAATCATTTAGCAGATGCAGGAGAGATTAATAAAACAGTTGCGCTGGTTGCAGCTCTTTTTATTTTTATGGGTGCAATTGGTAAATCTGGTCAGTTTCCATTATATCCTTGGCTAATGAATGCAATGGAAGGTCCAACTACAGTTTCAGCTCTTATCCATGGTGCAACTATGGTTAACAGTGGTATTTATATTGTAGCAAGACTCTTTGATTTTTATGCTTATACAGATGCGTTATATGTTGTGGCAAATGTTGCCGCTCTTTCGGCATTTATAGGCTCAACTTCTGCTCTTGTACAAAAAGAGATTAAAAAAATACTCGCTTATTCAACAATGTCACATCTTTCAATTGCTTTTGTAGGCCTTGGAGTTGGAAGTTTGGCTGCTGGAATGATGCATTTGGTAAATCATGCTATTTTTAAAGCGTTATTGTTCTTAAGTGCAGGTGCTATTATATATATTTCCCATCACACAAAAGATGCATGGAAACTGGGGGGATTAGTAAAAAAAGCTCCTTATATAGCCCTGTTTATGGCCATGGGCTCACTTTCTTTGGCGGGGGTTCCTCCGTTTAGCGGATTTTTTTCAAAAGAAATGGTTGTAACGGCAGCCTGGCTTCACGGAAATGAATTTACTAAAATTTTTGTAACAATAGCGGCGCTTCTTTCAATCGCTTATATTACAAGACTTTGGATTTTGGTTTTCTTAGGAGAACCTAGAAATGAAGATATAGCGGGAAGCGTACATAAACCAAGTAATTTGTGGATTAGACTACCTCTTGGAATATTGGCTTTTATAACACTTATTATTGCTATTTGGCAAAGTAATATAGTACATTATATTACAGGAGAAGTAGGTGTAGAAGAGCATATAGCCTGGCTTGGTATATTTATGCTTACAACTATGTTTGTTATTTTCTTAATTGTTGTGGGGCTTTATGTAAAAGGACTGAACTTACTTTATAAAATAGGGTCCCACCATTTTGTGCAGACAATTCATCAAATTCTATTCAACGGTTATTATGTGGAGGCCATGATTACCTGGGTTAGCAAAAATATAATAGTAAATGCCCTTGCAGCATCTGCGAGGTGGTTTGACACTTATGTTGTCGATTATATTGTTGACGGGAGCGTCCCTACAAGTTATAGAATTTATAAAATCTTCAGAAGAGGGCATACTGGTAAAATAGGAACATATATGGGACAAATGGTTATCGGTGTTGCAATTATTGTATTGGCAATCTTAATAATTGTAAAGGGTCTGTGATGGTAGCGGTAGATATTATTTTTGCGCCGATATTTTTATCGGTATTAGTCTATTATTTGACAAAATCAACTCCACAATATACAAAATATATAGCACTCGGCTGGTTTATTGTGGAATTTTTTATTGCGTTTAGCTGGTATAAAGATTTGCCTCAGGTTGGATTTTTGGAGCTCGGAAATTATTTAAACGTTCCTCAGTTTGGGTTTGATTTGACACTTAGGGTTGATGCTTTAAGTATTGCAATGCTGCTTTTAACATCAGCTTTATTGATTCTTGTTGTATTTACGTCCTGGGAAGAAAAAAACCAAGCGGCATATTTTAGTCTGCTCATTATGTTCAGTGGTCCTATTTTCGGTGTTTTTATGACCACTAATGTATTATGGTTTTTTATTTTCTGGGAATTGACTTTGGTTCCGATGTATTTTCTTGTAGGAATTTGGGGAGGAGAAAAAAGAATATATGCTGCAATAAAATTTTTCCTCTTTACACACGTTTTTGCAATGTTTATGTTTGTGGGATTTTTTCTTTTATTTAAACAGACAGGATACTGGGATTTAACATTAATCAAAGAAGCGGCACTTACCACTCCTGCACTTATATGGTGGCTGATGTTTTTGGGATTTGCAGCAAAACTGCCCGTTTTTCCGCTTCATACTTGGCTTCCTGTCGCACATGTAGAGGCACCTAGTTCAATTTCTGTATTATTGGCAGGTGTTTTACTTAAAATGGGAGCTTACGGACTTATCAGGTTTACAGTTGAACTTATGCCTGAAACTACAAAAGAGTTTGCTATTTGGATGGTAATTATAGGGCTTACAACAACACTTTTTGCAGGAAGTTTAGCCATATTTGAAAGACATATTAAAAGAATGGTTGCTTATTCTTCAATATCACATATGGGTCTTGTTGTGGTTGCTGTTTCTACTATGACATATGACGGGCTTAGTGCGGCTTTATATGAAATGATAGGGCATGCATTGGTTATTTCACCTCTGTTTTTGATTGCGGGATGGTTGCATCATAAAACACATACTTGGTATATGGATGAAATGGGAGGTATTATGAAATATGCGCCATATGCTTCCGCAATATTTATTTTAGCCGGTATGGCAGCTTTGGGACTGCCTGGTACTATGGGATTTGTAGGCGAACTTACAATTATAGTTTCCGTTATTAAAGCCTATGGCTGGTGGATAGCAATAATTGCTTTGGGAAGTTTGATAAGTGCCGGTTACATAATTTGGGCTGTAAGACGTTCGATTCACGGCGAAGCATCAGAAACGGTAATAAAATCTGATTTTTCAATGAGCATAGCAGAAAAATTTGCTTTGGGAGTTTTTGCTGTTTTAATTGTTTATTTTGGAATAAATCCACAGCCTATTTTTGATTTGGCAAATCAAGCATTCGGCTTTCTTGGAGGTATGTAATGAGTTTTATAATATTAATTGCAGCGGGATTATTGGTACCAGTGTTTTATAAAAGCAATATATTTATTGCTAAACTTATTGCAGTTTTGGCATTTATAGCATCTGCTTATTTTGTTTATACAAATCAAAGTTTAAGCAGTGTTTTTCCATTGTTCGTTAGCGACGGTGCCACAAAATTGATTGAATATGTTTTACTTGCGACACTTGCGGCCGTGTCTCTTTCACTTACAGGATTTGAAAGGCCGCTAATAGCCCAAATGCTTTTTATAGCAGGTCTTTCACTCGCAATACTCGAAACAGATAATTTTTTTGTATTTATTGTTTTGTTTGAGTCTATTGCGATAGTTTCTTATATTTTAGTTGCAAATATAAGAAATTTTTACAATGCGGAAGGTGCGGTTAAAGCATTTATAGCAGGTGCAGTAGCAAGTGGTATTATTTTGCTGGGATTTGCGTTTTTCTCTTTTACAACAGAGAGTTTTACATATTCCGAAATGAGTGTAAACGGTAAATTTACATTAATTGCCGTAGCTATAATGCTTGCAGGTGTGTTTTACAAACTTACAATTGTACCGATGCATGCGTGGGCTGCCGATACATATTCCCAGGTTAATCATGCAGCCGCTGCTATACTAAGCGGTGTTATTAAAAGTGTAATGTTAATAGCTATTTTTAAGGCATTTTATAAATTTATGATTGCTTATCCGTTGGCGACAGTATTGATTTTTAGTTTTTTTGCGATTATTACTATGACGCTTGCCAATTTTATGGCTTTGTGGCAAAAAAGAATTTCAAAAATATTGGCTTATTCTTCCATCGCGCACAGCGGTTATGCCCTTATTCCTTTTGCCGCAGCGGCAAGCGTTTATTCATACGCAGGAGTGCTTTATTATGCAATTGCATATATTTTTATGCAGACAAGCGTATTTTTGATTTTAAATGATTTAAGAAGAGAAGGCGGGGTTAAATTCCTTGAGGATATAAAAGGTTTGGGTATAAAAGCCCCTGTTCATGCATTTTTATTTACTGTCCAGCTGTTTTCGCTTGCGGGAATTCCTCTTTTGGCAGGCTTTATGAGTAAAGCTGTCGCATTTTATTCCGGAGTTGACGCCGGTCTTTGGCCTATAGTGTTGATAGCTGTTCTTAATTCCGCTTTGGCGGTTGCTTATTATGCATGGATTGTTAAACATATCTATTTTGACAAACCTGTAAATAATGTTAAATTGTCGATAACACCTGGCAGCTTGATAGGTCAGTTAATACTGTTGGCCGGTACAATTTATTTTGGGATTTTTGCTTCAGGCGTATTTAATGCTACAATTTCAATGTAATTCCATTTTAAGGAAATATATTGAAATTTTTTCTTTTTTTATTTTCTTTTATTTATTTGTTTTCTTTGGAAATTAACATTGATTATTTTAAAAATAAACAAAAATATGAAATACTGACTTTATATAACGATAAACCGTTTGTCTGCAAAAAAAATGTTAAAAAAATAATTTGTGAATTTAACGATATCCCTTCAACTCCAGTATTTAAAACAAATTCTGTTTTTTTTAATATTACTCCAAAATTTCAAAATAAAAAATTTCTTTTAATAATTAAAATAAAAGGATTTTATCAGTTAAAAAATTTTAATGAACATTTGTATAAGAATGCTTTAATAAATCCTTTTAAAATGCAAAAAACAAAAAAATGGGTTGTAATAGCAAGTGATAAAAAATTATATGAGCCAAAAATTAACGGGTTGAAATTTTATTTTACAGATTCTCCTAAACCCTTTATAGGGGCGATAGATGAAAACGGCAATCCAATTAATGAAGAGAGCGGGGATGTTTTAAAATATTTTGAAATTTTAAGCGCTTATAAACATCACAGAGATGTAATGGTGGAAATTGACAGTTTTGTTAAAACTTATCCAAACTCGGTTTTTTTACCGGATATTTTATTTTTAAAACTTAAAATTTTAGATGCTCAAAATGATGCGAGTGACGTTATCAGCTTTGGTAAGGAATGGATTAAAAGATTTGCATTTGACGACAATCTTCCGAAAGTTTTACTGTTAATGGCAAAAAATTATTCTAAAATCGGTTTTATGAGCGATGCAGGTTATCTTTTTCAAAGAATAATAAATGAATATCCGAACACGAAAGAAGCGTATAAGGCTATGATTTATTTAGCCGACCAGTTATATATGATGGGTGATGATAAAAAAGCCTTTAAATTTTATGAAAAAGCACTATATTCAACCAATGATATTGAAACAGCTTCTCTTGCCGCCTCAAGGCTTGCCCAAAGATATATGGACAAGGGGGATATAAAAAAGGCAATTAAATATTATGAAAAAATATACAAAGCAAATAAAAATTATCTTTTAAAAGACACTCAAAAAGCCTATGAACTTGCAAAACTGCTTGCAGGCCACAATGCGTATAAACTTGCCGTCAACATAGGAGAAGATTTAATAAAAAAACTTAAAAAATTGGATGATTTGTATGAACCTCTTGAATACAATTTGGCAAACTGGTATTATGAACTTGGTAATTATAAAAAAGCGCTTTACTGGATAGAAAGATATTTAAATGAATTTCCGTACGGGGATTATTCTGATGCAATGAGTGCGTTGAGGGATAAAGTTATTTTTCAGGTTCCGGAAAAAAATCTGACAAAACAGCTGCAAATAATTGATGAAATTCTTAAAAAATATAAAGGAGACATAGCATATAAAGCATTATATAAAAAAGTAATGATTCTTTATAAGCTCAAAAAATATGATGAAATTTTAAAACTTGAAAATAAAATTAAAGAAATTCCGGATAAAATTTTTAAAAACAAAAAAGAGTTTTTAAATAAATTTTATAAGAAATATATCATTTATCTGCTTAAAAATAAAAAATGTTTTAAAGCTATTAATTTAATTAAAGCTGAAAAGATTGTTTTAGATAAAAAATATGACGAAAATGTTTATAAATGCGCAATTGAAACCAAAACTTACGATATAGCGTCTGTGGTTTGCAATAAATATTTAGACTCACCAGATGATAAAATTTTTATTAAATGGATGAAAAGAAAAATAACGGCACTTGAAGGTCTCAGGGATTATAAAAATTTAGTTTTAGCTGTTGATGATTTATGCAGTGTAATGAAAAAAGGATGTTATGAATATAAACTTAAAAAATTCTTTGCATTATGGAAGCTTAAAAGATATAATGAAGCATTAAAACTTGCAAAAGAGCTGGATAAAACAAAAGACATAAGAAATACAGACGCATTTATAAAAATAGTAAACCGGGCACTAAAAAACAGTGATAATCTTTTAGCGGCTACATATTCAAAAAAAATTATTGATTTGCAGGATAAATTTAGGGCGTACCCATATTCCCCTTTTGTGGAATTTACATACGCCCAGTATTCACAAAATAAAAAAGAGGCTGTTAAAGTTTTAAAAAGTCTTTTAAACAGAATAAGCGGAGAAGACAGGGCAAGGGCATATTTTATGCTGGCAAATCTTACAAAAGATAAAAAATATATTGATAAATGCTTAAAAGTTAAAAATTCAAAACTCTGGAAAGGGATTTGTAGGGACGCAAAAAATTTATTTTAATGTAAAATGAAAAATTAAAAATTAAATTCTTTTAATATAATATTTTCGAGTTTTTCAAGAGGTGCCGAAATTTTATTTGGAAACTGTGTTTTATTGAAAATCTGCTGTCTTTTTGCAAGTCTTGAAGTGTTTGTGACGATTTTTTCAAAAAGACTGTTTTTATCATATTTTCCATTAAAATAGTCTAACACTTCTTTTATTCCAATGGCTTTTAATGCCGGAAGTCTTCTGTCGCGGTATTTATACTCAAGATATGCCACTTCATCAATAAGACCCATTTCAAACATCTTTTTGGTTCTGAAATTTATTCTTTCTCTTAAGATGTTTCTGTCCATTTCTATTTCAAAAATGGGCAGATTTTTAATTACAGGTTTTGGAGGGTTTTGTTTAAAATATTCTGTGGGCGCTAAATTTGCAGCAAGATAAATTTTTATTCCTTTTTGGGTTCTATAAGAATCGTTTTTTGAAATTTTATCTGCGTAAACAGGGTCTATTTTTTTTAGAAATTCATAATTCAGTTTTTTTGCCTCTTTTTTTATTTCTTCACTGATTTGTGGCATTTTTGAAATTCCGCTAATCATGGCCTTTAAATAAAAACTGGTCCCCCCCACAATTATTATATTTGTGTGTGGGATTTTTTTATATATTTCTATAAATTTTGTTACGTCGAATTTTTCGTTTGGATATATTTCGTTTATTCCGTAATGTGTTACTTCGCTTAATTCTTTTTTATCCGGTTTTGCCGAGGCTATGTCAATTTCTTTATATATGCTTAAACTATCAAGCGAAAGAATTTCATAATTTAGTTTTTTTGCCAATCTTATTGCCAAATCACTTTTTCCCGACGCTGTAGGCCCTATAATGGCAAACAATATTATCCTTTTTTGCTACAATTATACAATAATTAAAGGTGAGTAGTGAGTAGTGAGTTGTGAGTTGTGAATTGTGAGCTTGGCCGGCCGCTTGCAAAGCGGCGGGGTTGTGAGTTGAGAAATGGAGGAGAGATGATAAAAAAATATATGGAATTGGTTAAATTTCAGCATACAATTTTTAGTATACCTTTTATATTGATTGCCATGATTGTGGCGGCCAATGGGTGGTTTGGATGGAAACTGCTGATTTTGGCGATTATAGCCGCTGCAAGTGCAAGAAATTTCGCCATGGCTTATAACAGATATGTAGACAGGGATATTGATGCAAAAAATCCAAGAACTGCAAGCAGACCTTCTGTTACGGGTGAAGTAAAAGAAAAAGAGATGCTTTTATTTATCGGAATAAATGCTTTTGTTTTTGTAATTGCCGCATATTTGATAAATTCCCTTGCTTTTAAATTATCAGTTCCTGTTTTATTTATTTTGGCGGGATATTCACATTTTAAAAGATTTAGTGAATTTGCTCATCTTATTTTGGGAATTTCTTTAGGCTTAGCTCCGATTGCCGGGGCTATAGCAGTTACCGGTTCAATTCCCTGCTGGAGTGTTTTTTTGGCGATTGGTGTAATGTTCTGGGTGGCGGGATTTGATGTTTTATATTCCCTGCAGGATATTGAATTTGACAAAAAAGAGCATCTGCATTCAATTCCCGCATTGGTAGGTGAAAGAGGGGCTCTTTTTATATCCAGAATGTTTCATATTTTTACGGTAGTTTTTTGGGTATTGTTTGCCGCTTATACACATCTTGGTTTTTTTGGATGGCTTGGAGTTATTGTTTCTGCTGCAATGCTTTATTATGAGCATATATTGGTAAACAGGGATTTTAAAAATATACCAAAAGCTTTTTTTGATGTAAACGGTTTTTTGGGTATTATATTTTTAATTTTTATTATTTTGGACAAAGCATAATTAGTGAGTAGTGAGTAGTGAGTGGTGAGTGGTGAGTGGTGAGTGGTGAATAATAATGGAGAATGATAATGGCAGATAAGATTAGACTGATACCGGTAATTGTTGAATTTGAATTTGATGAATATAATAATGAACTTCAAAAAGAGTTTGATATGCTCGGAAGTGAAAGCGACGACCCGATAGGACAGTATGTAAAGCTTGCAAAAGCCAGGGGGGAGACAAAAGAAACCGACCCTGTTTTGCTTGAATTATTGATAGCGCTCCACAGAAAAGTGGACGAGTTAAGCGCTATTGTTAAAAATGAAGAAAAAAATTTTATAAAGTTAAAAAATAAAACCGAAATTACTGAAATAGGTTTTGGTTATTTTAAAATAAAAAACAATTTATTCGAAAAAAATAAAAAATATTACGGCAGAATGAAACTTCCTGTTTTTCCTCCGAGGATTGTGCCTGTTATTTTTAAAGGTGTTGATAAAAATATTGCAAAAATCGAATTTATGCATGAAAGGGATGAAAAAGATTATAATGCCTATATAATGGCGAGGGAAAGGGCGATGATAAGACAGATGAAGGCTGAAAATGGATAAAATAACGTTGATAATGTTTATAGGGCTTAGCGGATTTATGCTTTTTTTATTTTTTTACATAATAAACAGAGACAAAGTAAATGAAAGTAAATTCGGGGCAATGGAATTAATGCTGGAGGATTTGAATCAGGAGGTTTTCAAATTAAAAAAAGAGATAAAAAATATCAAAGGTGACAATGATTTAGAGAATTTGGAAAATATAATAGATGAAATGCTTACAAATCTTAAGTCAATGGAAAAAAAATATTTAACAAAACTTCAGAAACTGGAAGAAAAAATTTCTGTTGTCGAATGTAAAAATAAAAAGAAAGTTTTTGATTTTAGTAATGTTAACACGCAGGATGAAGAAAGAATACGCTCACTATATAAAAACGGCTATTCCATAGAAGAAATAAGCAGAGAACTCAGAATTCCCGCCGGCGAAGTGGAACTTGTATTAAAATTTTCAAATTTGGGCTGATTTAACCTTAAAGAAAACTTAATTTAAGGTTTTTTTAAGGTTTGTAGTTTAAAATTCTACACCTAAAAAATTCACAAAAGGTGTGATAATGAAATTTACAAAATCAATTAGAGAAGAAGATGTTAAAAGAGATTGGATATTAATAGATGCTAAAGATAAAATTTTTGGTAGGGTACTTACAGAGATAGCCACATACTTAAGGGGAAAACATAAACCTTTTTATACACCTCATGTAGATTGCGGCGATTTTGTTGTGGTTATTAATGCAGATAAGGTAAAATTTTCTTCAAATAAAAAACTTGGAGACAAATATTATAAACATACGGGATATTTCGGAAGCGTAAAAGAGGAAACAGTTGAAAAACTTCTAAAAAACAATCCTGAAAAATTATTTAAACTGGCTACAAGAGGAATGCTTCCAAAAACAAAACTTGGAAGAAAAATGCTTAAAAAACTTAAAGTTTATGCAGGTGAAAATCATCCTCATACAGCTCAAATAAAGGGTAACTAATGAAAATGCACGGAAAAATTTATTCAACAGGAAAAAGAAAAGAATCAGTGGCTAAAATTTGGATAAAAGCCGGTAGCGGTAATATTACAATAAACGGTAAAACATTAGATGAATTTTTAGGCGGAAGAGAGGCTCTTAAACTCAGGGTTAAATGGCCTTTAATGCTTACAAAACAGGAAACTTCTGTAGATGTGGAAGCTAAAGTTTTTGGAGGAGGTTTTGCTGCTCAGGCTGATGCACTTAAGCATGGTATTTCAAAAGCTTTAGTTGAGTATGCGCCTGAATTCAGAGCTGTTTTAAAACCTGAAGGTTTACTTACAAGAGATGCGAGAAAAGTTGAAAGAAAAAAATACGGGAAAAAGAAAGCAAGAAAATCTCCACAATTTTCAAAAAGATAAGTTTCTTCTTTTTTCTTCTTATTGTTTAATAATAGTGACAGACACAAAATTAATTAAAAATTGATAATGGAAAATGTAAAATTTAATATATAATATCATTTATAAGAGAATGTAAAATATATTTGATAAATTAAAAATTTTCCATTCTCAATTTTTCATTTTACATTATTTATAGGGGTTTTATATGAAAGTTTCATTGGTTTTAAGCGGAGGTGGTGCGAGAGGATATACCCATATTGGTGTTATTAAAGAATTAAAAAAGTACGGTTTTGAAATAATATCTATTTCCGGTACTTCAATGGGAGCGTTAATAGGGGCTCTTGAGGCATGTAACAAACTTGAAGTATATGAAAATTGGGTAAAAAATCTTGATGTTTTGGATATGGTAAAATTTTTAAACAATCCTTTGGCAAAAAACGGCTGGCTAAACGGGGATAAAATATTTAATAAAATAAAAGAACTGGTAGGTGATTATAAAATAGAAGATTTGCCAGTTAAATTTACGGCTGTTGCAACAGATTTGAATAAAAAAAAAGAAGTCTGGTTTCAAAAAGGACCTTTGTGGGAAGCAGTTAAAGCTTCAGCTTCTATTCCCGGAATTTTTCAGCCGGTTAAATTAAACAAAATGCTTTTGGTTGACGGAGGAGTTCTCAATATAATGCCAATAGCCCCTGTTATGAGTGATATGAGTGATTTAATAATTGCTGTTAATTTATATGGAAATGATAAAGAAATAAAAATAAGATTATCTAAAGAAGTTAGAAAAAAACAGAATTTAATGGAAGAAATCTGGTACAAAATTTTTAAAGAAAAACAAGACCCCGTGAATCAGTCAATTGATTTAATGATGGATACTATATTTAGATACAGAAGAGCCGAATACAGCGCGGATATTGAAATAGAAATACCGGAAAATATAGCGAAATGGTATGAATTTCACCGGGCAATAGAACTCATTAAAATAGGTGAAGAATTTACAAAAGATGCCATAAACAGTGCAAAAAAGAAGGGAATAATAAAAGGTGAAAATAGTGAAAGTGTGAAACAGTTAAAATGGTGAATAAGAAATGAAAATTAATGATATAATTTCAAAAAAAGGAGAAAAAGTGGAAAAAATTCATACTTCAAACGCTCCTGAAGCAATAGGCCCATATTCTCAGGCTATTAGGCTCGGAAATATGATTTTTACTTCAGGACAGATTGCTCTAACTCCGAGTGGAGAATTTTTAAATTCTGATATAAAAACACAAACAAAACAGGTTTGCGAAAATTTAAAAGCTGTGCTAAATGCAGCGGGGGCAAAAATAGAAAATGTGGTAAAAACTACGATATTTTTGAGTGATATAAATGATTTTGCCCAAATGAATGAAGTTTACGGAAAATATTTTTCACATAAACCCGCACGCAGCACTGTTGCTGTAAAAGAATTGCCAAAAGGTGCAAAAGTGGAAATAGAGTGTGTGGCGGTAATAAGTTAGTGGTGAAAGTGTGAAAATAGTGAAAATGGTGAGTAGTAAATTATAAATTGTGAATGTTGAATGTTAAATTACCATTTAACATTTAAAACTAACCTTAAGTTTTACTTAATTTAAGGTTAGTTTAAGGAAAAATGTGTAATATTTCACACTAAAAAAGAAAAAAGGAAGCATATGTATGCGGTTATTAAACATGGCGGTAAACAATATAAAGTAAAAGTAGGTGATGTACTTGAACTTGACAGAATTGAAGCAGAGCCAAAAAGTGATATTGAAATTAATGAAGTTTTATTAGTAAAAAGCGATGATACAAAAATCGGCACTCCTGTGGTGGAAGGTGCAAAAGTAGTTGCTGAAGTTATTAATCACGCAAGAGGAAAAAAAGTTATAATCTTCAAAAAAAGAAGAAGAAAAGACTCTAAGAAAAAAAGAGGATTTAGAAGAAATTTTACAAGAGTTAAAATTAAAGAAATTAAAGCATAATTTAAGGAGATATAATGGCACATAAGAAAGGGCAAGGTTCTACACAGAATAACAGAGATTCTGCCGGTAGAAGGTTAGGCGTTAAAAAATTTGGTGGAGAATTTGTAAGAGCCGGGAATATTATTATCAGACAAAGAGGAACAAAAGTTCATCCCGGAAACAATGTCGGACTTGGAAAAGATCATACTATTTTTGCATTAATAGACGGATTTGTAAAATTTGAAATTAAAGATAAAAACAGAAAAAAAGTTTCAGTTTATCCTGCAAAATAAACTTCTAAAAGGCTTTGCCTTTTTTAATTTTGAATGTTGAGTGTTGAATTATAAATGAAATTAATTTTAAATTCAGCATTTAACATCTACTTTATAAATATCTAACATTTAATTTTTAAAATCGGAAATCAAATATTATGTTTTTTTATGTTAAAATTCTCAAAAAAAGGATTAATTTGTTTGTAGATAATGTCAAATTAACAGTCAAATCAGGCAAAGGCGGAGCCGGGTGTGTCAGTTTCAGAAGAGAAAAATTTATTCCAAAAGGCGGGCCTGACGGAGGAGACGGAGGAAAAGGCGGAGATGTTATAATTATCTGTGACAAGAATACCCATACTTTATCCCATTTAAAAGGAAAAAAGCTTCTTAAAGCAAAAAACGGCAGACCGGGGGAAGGACGGAAAAAACATGGAAGCAGGGGTGAGGATTTAATAATTAAAGTACCGCCCGGGACAATAATAAAAGATGCAAATACAGGTGAAATTTTACTTGATATGAAAAAAGACGGGGAAAGAAAAATATTGCTTGAAGGCGGAAGAGGAGGGCTTGGAAACTGGCATTTCAGAGGCCCGAGACAGCAGCTTCCAAGATACGCCCAGCCGGGAGAGGAGGGAAAAGAGCTTGAAATAATAATGGAGCTTAAATTAATAGCGGATGTTGGGCTTGTCGGTTTTCCTAATGCGGGGAAATCAACACTCATTTCCACTTTATCCAATGCAAAACCCGAAATAGCAAACTATGAATTTACCACACTTACTCCAAAACTCGGAGTTGTAAAGGTAGATGATTTTAGAAGTTTTGTAATGGCTGATATTCCGGGAATTATTGAAGGGGCTCACGAAGGCAAGGGACTTGGCCTTCAGTTTTTAAGACATATAGAAAGAACAAAAATAATTCTTTATATGATAGATATGGCTTCTTTTAGAGAGCCTTTTTATCAGTTTGAAACATTGAAAGAAGAGCTTAAAAATTATTCCGAGATTTTAGCTAATAGAAAATACGCCATAGCTTTAACAAAATCAGATATTGCCGATAAGAAAAAAATAGAAGAATTTTTTGAAAAATTTGGAGTTGTAAAAACAGAATGCAAATATAGGGCAAATCCTGATTATCCTTGCTATTTCCAAGAAGACACATTTGTTTTGCCTATAAGTTCTGTAAGTAATATTAATATAGATTCTTTAAAATATGCATTAATGAATTTAGTAGAAAGTGTAAACAATGAAGAGACTGATATTTAAAGTAGGGACTGCGACGTTATATGAAAACGGAAAACTTTCAGAGAGAATGGATAAAATTGTTGATTTATTAGCAAAACTTAATAAAACATATGAAATAATTTTGGTCACTTCAGGTGCCGTGGGGGCAGGTTATACGAAATGTCCTATGGATAAAAATAAACTGGAAAACAAACAGGCTCTTGCGGCGATAGGGCAGCCTTTATTAATGAGGGAATATAAAGAAAGATTTCATAAATACAATATTACAGTAGCTCAGGTTTTGGTAACGGCGGCAGATTTTGACAGTAGAAAAAGAAGCAGCAATGCAAAAAAAATGATAAATGTTTTGCTAAAAAATAAAGTTATTCCAATTATAAACGAAAATGATTCAGTTTCTGTAGAAGAGATAATTTTTGGAGACAATGATCAGTTGAGTGCTTATGTAACATATTATTTTGGGGGTGATTTGCTTATAATGCTTAGCGATATTGATGCTTTTTATACGGACAATCCTAAGAAAAATCCTAACGCCCTGCCTATTAAGACTGTAAAAGAAATAAAAGACACCTGGTTAAATGCCGAATGTAATCCCAATGATAAATTTGCAACGGGGGGCATTGTAACAAAACTTAAAGCGGCCAAATTTTTAATGGATAGAAAAATACCTATGTTCTTAACCAACGGCAATGATTTAAAGAGTGTAAAAGAATTTTTAAAAGGAAATCATATTAAAGGAACGCTGTTTATAAGTGAATAGTGAGTGGTGAATTGTGAGCTTGCCCGGCTGCTTGAAAAGCGGCGGGGTTGTGAGCTTGCCAAGTAGCCAAATTCTAAGTATGCAAGTTCCAAGTAGCCAAGTTGCCAAGAAGCTAAGAGGTCAAGTTTAGAGTGAAAAATGAAAAGTTAAAAGTGAGCTTGCTCACCTGACCGTTTGAAAAACGGCTATGGTGAAAAATTAAAAGTGTAAAGTGAAAAGGTGAAAAATGAAAGCGGTTGCAACGAACAGAAAAGCATATCATGATTATGATATTTTTGACAAATACGAAGCCGGAATCGAGCTTAAAGGAAGTGAGGTAAAGGCCCTGAGACAGGGAAGAGCGAATTTAAAAGATTCATTTGTAAAAATAAAAGACGGCGAGGCCTGGTGGATGCAGGGGCACATAAGCAATCTCGACACTACTTATAAGGCCTTTAGGCATGATGAAAAAAGACCCAGAAAACTATTGCTTCATAAAAATGAAATAGCAAAACTTGCCGGATATACAAGTGAAAAGGGTTATACATTAGTTCCTCTTAGGATTTATTTTAACAAAAGAAACAGGGCAAAACTCGAAATAGCGGTTGCTAAAGGAAGGCAGCTTCATGACAAAAGAAGGGTAATGAAAGAAAAAGAGCTTCAAAGAGAAGCAAGAGCTGCTATGAAAAGATACGGGTTTTAATTTAAAATATGGATAAAAAGATGTTAAAATTTATATTGTTTATACTGTTTTTTACAATAAATTTTCTTTTTGCCGGGAACGATTTTTGGATAAATTTTCATTCCAAATTGGATAATTCTTTAACAAAAGAAGAATTTTTATTTAAAATGGAAAAATTTGAACCTAATTATTCAGATTTTATAAATAAATTAAGCAATAAATATTTTGACAAGCCTTATAAAAAATTAACACCTGTGCAAATTCTCGATTTTCAGCAAAAAACCAAAAAAGAATTCGTAAAATATAATCATTACGGAGAATGTGTTTCAAGCTATATGAATGTTAAAGAAAAAGCCAATAATTATAATATGAATGATAAATATCAATGTTCAGAATTGGTTAACAGATTTTACAGGAAAGTTTTTCATATAAAAGTTATTCAAAGAAACGGGATTGCCACGGCTAAAGAATATAATAACCTGACAGGAAGTTTTAATTCTAAAAAAATAAAAGTAATTTATTATCAGGTATCGAATATTAATATTAAAGTAAAACCAAGAGCCAGTTTTGCATTTAAAAATATCAATGATATAAAAAGAAAAGGGGATAATTACATTTATTCTAAAAAATTTAATAGAATTTTTGAAGAACATCCGCCTGTAAACGGAAGTATTTTATCTTTTGCCAATAATTTTCATTCCAAATCTAATATATATTTTGGGCACACCTGTATTGTAAAAAAAGTTGTAAAAATAAAAAATGGATATACAATATACTGTTTTGAACAGAATGTAATCAGGAAAAAAACTCATACAATTTCTGTAAACAGGCATATAAATTTTTTGAAAAAAAACGGTCACTGGATAGAAATAGGAAGCGGGATATTAGGTCCTTATATAGGAAGGATAGGGCCTGTGATAGGGTGGAGTATCCCTTGTTATGTTGATAAAACCTATATAATTACTAAAAGAAATTTTTTAAAATTAATTACGCAGCTGATTAATTTCAGATATTTAAATTTATACAAGTGGCAAAATAAAATATTAAAACCTTTTCAAAATTATCACTCTTTTTATGTAACAAAAAGATTTTTTAATAAAATAATAAATAATATTATAGCTTCAGAAAAAATAAAAAATGAAAGTTTTTTTGAAAAATTAATTTCATGGTTTTAATTTTTGACTAAATTTTTTAAATCTTCCAAAACTTTTACTGCGTGACCTTTTGCTTTTACCTTTTTATATTCTTTTACAACTTCACCTTCAGGATTGATGATAAAAGTTGAGCGGATTACTCCCTCATATTCTTTTCCATACATTTTCTTTTTGCCCCATGCCCCGAATTCTTTTAATACTTTTTTTTCTTCGTCGCTTAAAAGCGTTATTTTTAATCCGTGTTTTTCAATAAAATTACAGTGTTTTTTAGCAGAATCAGGACTTATTCCTAAAATTACGGCGTTTAGTTTTTCAAATTCATCCAATAATTGGCTGAATTCTTTTGCTTCAGTGGTACATCCGGGTGTGTTGTCTTTTGGATAAAAATAAAGTATTATCCATTTCCCTTTTAAATCTTTTAAACATATTTCTATATTGTCCTGATTTGGGAGGCAGAAATTTTTCATGAATTTCCTTTTTTTATATATAATAATAAAAAAATATTAACAAGGGATTAAAATGGGTATTAAAAATTTAACATTACGCACCATAATGATTATTATTGTATTGTTAGCCTCAATTTTTTTAACATTTTATAATGTAAGGGATTTTTTAAACTGGCAACATACTTTAACCATAAAAAAAGAGCTTTCAAGCATAATGCAATTAAGCAGAAGCCTGAGCCTTTTAATTCACGAAACACAAGAAGAAAGGGGTATGAGTGCCGGGTTTATAGGAAGTAAGGGAAAAAAATTTGTTAATTTACTTGCTAAACAGAGAAAATTGACAGATGAAAAAATAGCGATGTATAAAAAAGTACTGAAAAGTATTGACGTCTCTTTTTTGGATAACGAAACAAAAAAATATATTAACATACTGAATAATTATCTTTCAAATATCAACAATATAAGAGCCAAAGTAGAAAATTTAAAAATTTCTTTAAAAAATGAAGTTAAATGGTATACAACAATGAATTCATATATGCTGAAAATTATAGGAAATACTGCCAAACTTGCCCCTAATGCGAAAATTGCAATGGAGCTGGCCGCTTATTCAAGTTTTTTAAAAGCAAAAGAAAGAGCGGGGATTGAAAGGGCAGTTCTTAGTGCAACATTCGGTGCAGATAAATTTTTGCCAGGGATGTATACCAAATTTGTTACATTGGTTGCCGAACAAAAGGCTTTCAATGATGATTTTTTAACATTTGCAAATAAAAATATCAAAGAAATGTATTTTAAAATAATAAAAGCCCCTTCATTTAAAGAAGTCGAAAAATTAAGAGAGATTGCCATTTCTAAACATAAAACAGGAAATTTTGAAGTTGATCCGGTTTATTGGTTTAAAACTATTACTGAAAAAATAAACAGGTTAGAAAAAATTGACGATAAAATAGCTAATATTATTCAAAATGATATTAATAATATTCATGCTTATCCATTAGTGTTTATATTGGGAGTTTTGGCAAACATATTTATGATAATTCTTGGAATAACAAGTGTAAAAAATCTTGAAATGAAAATTAATTCTTTAAAATCGTTAATATTAACGATTGCCAAAAGTAAAGATCTCTCCATTGATATAAGAATATATGAAAATGATGAATTCGGAGTCATAAGAAAAAGTTTGAGAGAATTTGTCGAAAGTTTAAGAGAGGTGCTCTCTTCTGCGTATAACAGCTCAAATCAAAATAAATCTGTATCTGTAAAGCTTAAAAAAGATTTTGAAATTATAGAAAACAATATCAACAGAGAAAATGAAATCATAATCTCCACCGCCGAAGAATCCAGACATATTGAAGAAAATTTAACCAATGAGGCAAATTCTTCTGAGGAGATTAAAAATCTTATTTTAAAAGCAAATGATGCATTGGGATATACCATTTCTGAAATAGAACGGGTCATAAAACAGATTCAGGAAAATTCCCAGAATGAAAACGATTTGGCCATGAAAATGAATGAACTTACGAATAATGCCGAAGGTGTAAAAAGTATTTTATCAGTAATAAAAGAAATAGCCGAACAGACTAATCTTTTGGCGCTTAACGCCGCAATTGAAGCGGCAAGGGCGGGTGAACACGGAAGAGGATTTGCCGTTGTTGCGGATGAGGTTAGAAAATTAGCTGAGAGAACCCAGAAAAGTTTGAGCGAAATAGATGCGACTATTAATGTAATTGTTCAGGGAATCAGCGATGCAAATGAGGAAATGAACCAAAATGTTCAAAAAGTTAATGAAATTGCCGGAGTTGCAAACGATGTTCAGGGAAAAATAGAAAATGTTTCGACTAAAATGAGCAATGTTGTTAATAGTGTGGAAGAAAATGTAAACGCCGTTAATGATATTGTTAAAAAAATGCAGGAATTCAGTGTTCATATGAATAAAATTTTAGAACTTTCAGCCAATAATGAAAAATATATAGAAGATAATGCAAAAACTATTGACAATATTTACCGTTTAGCAGATGCTTTAATGAAAGAACTCTCACAGTTTAGAATTTAAAAGAGCTTAAATTGCCCTTTTAAATTCCGGATAAGCTTCTATTCCGCATTCTTTTACGTCAAGTCCTTCCACCTCCTCATCTTCGCCTGCTCTGAAATGTATAAATTTGTTTATAATATAAAGAATAATATAAGAAGCAATAAATGCAAAAATTCCAACTACTATAACACCTTTGATTTGAGCAGCTAAACTTACACCTTTTCCCCAGATTCCGGTCGCAATTGTTCCCCAAATTCCGTTTACCAAATGAACTGAAAGTGCCCCCACCGGGTCGTCAATTTTTAATTTATCAAAAAAAGGCACGGCATAAAATACCAAAATTCCCGCTATTAACCCAACTATAATTGAAGCAACAGGGCTTAACACATCCGCACCCGCCGTAATTGCCACAAGACCTCCTAAAGCTCCGTTTAAAATCATTGTGATATCAAATTTTTTATATGTTAGATAACTCAAAATCATAACAACAAGTCCGCCGATAAGACCGGCATTGTTTGTATTCATAACAACCATCGCCACTGTGTCAGCGGCATTTTTGCTTGAAATGCTTCCCACGCTTCCGCCGTTAAATCCGAACCAGCCTATCCATAAAAGCAGAGCGCCCAATACTACCAAAGGAATATTACTGGCAGGAACCACTTTTACTTTGCCATCTTTATATCTTCCTTTTCTAGGGCCAATAATTAATATTGCAGCTAAAAGTGCCCATGCACCGGTTGAATGGATTACTGTTGAACCTGCCAGGTCATGCATATTTGAAATATCAAGAAATGTTCCTTTAAGCAAATCGGCTCCCCATGTGAAATTAACAATTAGAGGATATATGAGCCCTGCCATAAAAACTGTAAAAATAGCAAGTGGAATTATCCTTGTCCTTTCACTAACTCCTCCGCTCATAATATTAACGGTTTTACCTACAAATGCCATTTGAAACAAAAATGCGGCATACATACTCATAGAGCTTTCATTCCAGCCTCCAAAAGCCAATGTATATCCCCAAAAGAAAAACACCAAACTTGCAACAATATAAATCATGGTATTAACCGTTAAAACGGTTGATACATTTTTTGTCCTGACAAGCCCGGCTTCAAGCATTGCAAAACCGGGTACCATTAAAATAATTAATGTAAATGCAAACAGTGCAAAAAAGGTGTCGACTACCCATGCCATATCCATTTTGCCCTCCTTTTATTCGGCTATTTGGCCACTTGTAACTTGGCTACTCACAACTCACAACTCACAACTCACAAGATGAAGATAAAGAAAAGAAAAAAGTGATTAAATTTTAATCAATTGAAATTTTGGATATTAGAAGTTCGGCTTTTTCTAAAGCGTTTTTTGAATTTTTGTCGCTTACTAATAATACTCCCATTCTTCTTCCAGGATGAGAATAAGGTTTTCCAAAAACTATAAATCTTGAATTAGTGCTGAAAATTTCTTTATCAAAATTAAAAACAGGAGTATAAGAAGTTTTATCTGCTTTATAAGCGGCACTTGCCCCAGGTGTAAGGAATTCAAAACCAAGAGGCAGATTTAAAACGGCTCTTATATGAAGGGCGAATTCGCTTTGCGTTTGGGTAATCATTGTTACAAGTCCGGTATCGTGAGGGCGGGGAGAAACTTCGCTAAAATATACCTCATCGCCTTTTACAAACATTTCTACTCCGAAAATTCCTCTTCCTCCAAGACCTTCAACTATTGTTTTAGCTATGTATTGGGCTTTATTTAAGGCTGTTTCATTCATTCTCATTTCCTGCCAGGAAAAAATATAGTCTCCCCCTTTTTGAATATGTCCAATTGGAGGGCAAAAAACAATTTCTTCGTCATTTTTAGCTGTAAGAAGGGTTATTTCATAATCGAAATCAATAAACTCTTCAACTATCAGTTCATCTGCACTTCCCCTGGCATCTGATTTTGCAAATTCCCAGGCGGTTATTATTTCTTCAGAAGATTTTACTATACTTTGTCCATGCCCCGAAGAGCTCATAACAGGTTTTACCACAGCCGGATAGCCGAGTTCTTCGCAGGCTTTTTTTAAATCTTCATAGTTTGTTACAAATTTGTATTTACTTGTTTTAAGTCCTAAAGTTTCAGCCGCGAATTTTCTTATGTTTTTTCTGTTCATTGTTTTATTAACAGCTTCGGCGTTTGGAATGATATGAATACCTTCATTTTCGGCTTCAAAAAGAGCTTCTATGTTAATAGCCTCAATTTCGGGCAATACGAAATTGGGTTTTTCCCTTCTTATTACATCAAGAACTTCATCTTTATTTTTCATATTAATTACATAATTCCTCCCAGCTACAAGCATTGCCGGTGCGTTTGGATATCTGTCCACCGCAATTACCTCACATCCCAGTCTGTTGGCTTCTATCGCCACTTCTTTTCCAAGCTCACCTGAGCCAAGAAGCATTATTTTTATTGAATTGGATTTTAGTGGAGTAGTCAATTTCATTTTATCCCCTTAATTTTTTAAATATATCATTAAAATTTATTTCAATTTTACATTTTGCATTAATGGTTATTTTTTCATTTGAAAAATCACCTATTTTTTTAAATCCATCTTTGTTTTCATAAACTTTTGCCATTTTAAAATCCGGATATGCAAGTATATAAAATTTCACTCCCTCTTTTTCGTAAATTTTAAATTTTTCATTTTCATCAATTCTTGCGGTTGAAGTAGAAATTACTTCTACAATTATTTCCGGTGCTTTTGTAATAAAATTATTTTCTTCATTGCAAATCATTGCAACATCTGGTCTTAAAACAGTAGTTTCATTTACAATATAATCTTCTTCAACTATTACAATACACTCTTCACATTTATTGTCATTTATGGAATTTCCAATTTGAATTGCAAACATTGTAGAAAGATATTGATGATTGATAATGGGGCTAGGTGCCATAGCAATTGGAAAACCTTCAATTAATTCCCAATCGCCTTTCCATAGTTTATAATCTTCATAGGTATATTTTAAAATAGGTGCTGCCATAATTTACCTTTTTTTAAATAATTATACCATTTATTGATGTATATCAAAAAAGTTTTTTTAAAGTAGTGGTAATATTGTTTTAAAAAAAGGAGATGACTTGAGGCTTAATGAACTAAAAATTGGCGAAAGCGGAATTATTAAAAAAATTTTGGCAAAAGAACCTTTAAAAAGCAGGCTGTTTTCGATGGGGTTTGCAAGAGGAGAAGAGGTAAAGGTTTTAAAACACACACTTGCAAAAAACACTTATGAAGTAGAAGTTAACAATATCCCGGTAGCATTAAGAGAAGAAGAAGCTAAAGAGATTGAAGTAAGGAGAGAAAATGAAAGAGATTAAAGTAGCCCTTGTCGGTCAGCCCAATGTCGGGAAAAGCCATTTAATCAATTCCATTTCGGGCGCAACGCTTCATGTCGGAAACTTTTCAGGCGTTACGGTTGAAAAAAAAGAAGTGGAGTTTGTTAGAGACGGTTACAAAATAAAGCTTATCGATTTACCGGGCACTTATTCTCTTCATACATATACACCGGAAGAAGATGTAACCAAAAAATTTTTACTAAATGAGGAATATGATTTAATTTTAAATGTAGTTGATTCAAATCAGATTGAAAAAAATCTGGTTTTTTCTTTTCAGATAGCGGATTTAGGGAGGCCTATGGCAATCGCTTTTAATATGTATGACGAATATTCAAGGCAGGGCGGGGAAATTGATACAGACAAGTTTTTTAAACTTACAAACATAAAGGCCGAAAACGTTTCGGCAAAAGAGAAATTTGGATTGGAAGAACTTTTTCAAAAAGTAATTAAAGCATATGAAGAAAAGAACATTCCAAAAATTTATTATTCTGAAACAGTGGAAGAGACAATCGAAAACTTAAAACCTTTTATTAAAGACTGTGATAAATTTTCAAAAAGATTTGTGGCGATAAGACTTCTTGAAGATGATGAGGATATTTACAAAATAATTCATGAAAAACCATGGTTTGCGGACTTAATGCCCGAACTTAAAAAATCAAAAGATATTTTAAGGGGTGAATATTCTGAAGAAGATACAAAAACCATTCTTTTTGAAGAAAGACTTGCTTTAGCAAAAGGAATAGTCACCCAGATAGCAAAAAAAGCAAAAAAAGAGACTTTAACAGAAAAAATAGATAAAATTTTAATTCATCCTATTTTAGGGCTTCCTATATTTTTATTTGTAATGTGGGCTATTTTTCAGTTAACGTTTTCTTTGGGTGCAGTTCCAATGGACTGGATTGATGCCGGATTTAATATTTTTGGAAGTTGGGTTGGAAATGCAATGCCCGAGAGTATGATAAAACAAGCACTTGTTGAAGGTGTAATTCCGGCAGTCGGGGCGGTTGTTATGTTTTTGCCAAATATCCTGATTTTGTTTTTGGGGCTAAATCTGCTTGAGCAGACCGGTTATATGGCAAGGGCCGCTTATGTGATGGACGGTGTTTTAAAAAGATTTGGACTGCAGGGGAGGGCATTTATTCCTCTTGTATCAGGTTTTGGTTGTTCAGTTCCTGCATATATGGCGGCAAGAACGCTCAAAAATCCAAAAGACAGACTTATAACAATGCTTGTTATAGGATTTATGAGCTGCGGGGCCAGACTTCCTATTTATGTATTATTGGTAAGTGCTTTTTTTGCACCTTCACTCCAGGGCGATGTTATGTTTGCCATTTATCTGGGCGGTGCCTTGACGGGGCTTATTGTTGCAAAAATATTAAGAATAGTTTTATTCAAAGGGGAGCCGGAGCCGTTTGTTATGGAACTTCCAAAATACAGATTTCCAAAAATAAAAGCTGTTATTTTTGATTTATGGGTAAAAACAAAACTGTTTTTAAGAAAAGCGGGTGTTTTTATCGGTATTACAGCATTTGGTATCTGGTTTTTAAGCGCTTATCCGAGAGCCGATATTGTTAAAAAATATGAGCCTTTGATTCAAAGTGCAAACGCAAATCAAAAAGAAGTTTTAGCAAATAAAATGCAGCAGGAAATTTTAGAAAATTCATATATAGCCAGAGTGGGAAAATTAATGGTACCTTTTACAAAGCCTCTTGATTTGGGATGGAAGGAAGATGTCAGTCTTCTTGTGGGACTTGCCGCAAAAGAGGCGGTTGTCGGAACTATGTCCGAATTATACGGAATTGGTGAAGCGGATGAAACAAGTAAAGCATTAATAGAAAAAATAAAAAATTCTATGCCGTTTACTGCTGCGGTTGCAATGATTATAATTGTTATGTTTTATTCCCCGTGTGTTGCAGCCATGAGTACATTTTATGCAGAAGTGCCACAGTGGGCCTGGAGAATTTTTTATACGGTTTATCCAAACGTATTTGCCTATATTGCGGCGTTTATAGGGGTTAGTTTGATAAAACTCTTCTCTTAATCTCTTTTTCATTATTTTTTTTTAAGTTTTTTTTGATATTATTTCTTTTAGACTTCATAAAATTTTTTCTACATTCAAAGGAGAATAATGTATTCAGGAATTACTGTTATTAAAAGAAACGGCAGAAGAGAACTTTTAGATATTTCTAAAATTAGAAAATATACCATGGCTGCCTGTGAAGGTCTTGAAGGTGTGGATTACAGCGAATTAGAGCTTGATGCAAAGCTCCAATTTCGTGACGGAATTACAACAGAAGAGATTCAGCAGACGTTAATTAAAACAGCTGTTGATAAAATCGATATAGACAGGCCAAACTGGAATTTTGTTGCCGCAAGGCTTTTTTTATACGATTTGTATCATAAAGTCTCAGGCTTTACAGGTTATAACTCTTTAGAGGAATATTTTAAAAAAGGCGAAACTGCAGGCAGGATTTTACCGGGGCTTAAAGAAAAATATGATTTAAATGAACTGAATGATTATATAAAACCCGAAAGGGATTTGCTCTTTACTTATCTTGGAATAAAAACGCTTTATGACAGATATATCATTAAAGACAGGGAAAATAACCCTATAGAACTGCCTCAGCAGCTTTTTATGGGCGTTGCCATGTTTCTTGCTCAAAATGAAACAAATCTTTCTTCTATTCCAGAAGAAGATAAGGAAAAAATAAATTTAAATGATGTAAAATCAATTAGAGGATATTGGGCTAAGAAATTTTATGATGTAATTTCTAAATTTGAAGTAATGGTAGCAACTCCAACTTTATCTAATGCAAGAACTACAAGGCATCAGCTCAGCTCTTGTTATGTAGGAAGTATGAACGATAATATAGAAGGTATTTTTGATGATTATAAAGAGATGGCACTTTTATCTAAATTTGGAGGCGGAATTGGATGGGATGTAAGTAAAATAAGGGCGCTCGGAAGTTTTATCGACAACCATAAAAATGCTGCAGGCGGAGTAATTCCATGGCTAAAAATTACAAATGATGTGGCAATTGCGGTGGATCAGCTCGGAACCAGAAAAGGGGCAATAGCCGTTTACCTTGAACCATGGCACATGGATATTATGGACTTTTTGGATTTAAAGAAAAATTCAGGGGAAGAGAGAAGAAGGGCGCATGATTTATTTCCCGCTTTATGGATTCCTGATTTATTTATGAAAAGGGTTTTAAACGATGAACTATGGAGCCTGTTTGACCCGTATGAAACTAAAGATTTGACTGATTTATACGGGGAGGAATTTGAAAAAAAATATATAGAATATGAAAACGACCCGAATATTACAAAAGAAAAAATAAAAGCAAAGGAATTATGGAAAAAAATTTTGCTTGAATATTATGAAACAGGCAATCCGTTTCTTTGTTTTAAAGACAATGCCAACAGACGTAATCAAAATAACCATTCAGGAATTATCAGAAGTTCAAACCTTTGTACAGAAATATTTCAAAATACCGAGCCGAATCATTATAAGGTAAAAGTGACTTTTGAGGATGAGAGTTTTTCTGTTTTTGAAGAAAATGACGAAATTGAGGTGGAAAGCGGAGGTGTAAAAGTAACTAAAAAAGCCAAAAAAATAACTTCGCTTGATTCAATTGAAGGTAAAAAAGTTTATATTGTTGAAAAAGTGCCGTTTGACGGGAAAACAGCTGTTTGTAACCTTGCGAGTATAAACTTAAGCAAAGTAAATACACCTGAAAAAATTGGCGAGGTTGTACCGATTGCTATTAGAATGCTTGATAATGTAATTGATTTAAATTTCTATCCTGTCAGAAAAACAAAAGATACGAATCTTAAAAACAGGGCAATTGGACTTGGGGCTATGGGTGAAGCTCAAATGCTGGCCGAAAGACAGATTTTTTGGGGAAGTGATGAGCATTTTAGAATAATAGATGAAATATTTGAAGGAATAAGCTATCATGCAATCAGTGCAAGCTGTGATTTGGCGAGGGAAAAAGGAAAATATCCCGAATTTGAGGGCAGCAGATGGTCTAAAGGCATACTTCCTATGGATACAGCCAATGAAGAAGCTAAAAAACTTGTTGAAAAAGATTTGTTTACGGCAATGAAGTATGACTGGGAAGGTCTAAGGGAAAAGGTAAAAGGCGGAATTAGAAACGGATATTTAATGGCCGTTGCGCCTACGAGTTCCATTTCTATTTTGACAGGAACAACCCAGACAATAGAACCTGTTTATAAAAGAAAATGGTATGAGGAGAATTTAAGCGGACTTATTCCTGTAGTTGTGCCAAATCTCAGTGCTGAAACCTATATGTTTTATACTCCGGCGTATGAGCTTGACCAGAGAGTTTTGGTAAAAGCCGCCGCAATAAGACAAAAATGGATAGACCAGGGGCAGAGTCTGAATATATTTATTACTACAGACAAAGCAAGCGGGAAGTATCTCCATGAAATTTATACGCTTGGATGGAAATTGGGATTAAAATCGTTTTATTATTTAAGAAGCCAGTCTCCTGAAGTAAAAGAAGAAGTAATGGACAGAAGTGTTGAATGCTTCGGATGCCAATAATTAATGTAAAATTTAAAATGGAAAATGTAAAATGAAAAAATATAAAAAACTATTGAAATAAGGGGTAGAAAATGAATATAAAAAAGCTGTTTAATTACAACTGTCCGATGCACAGAGGCTCAACCACCTCTATAATTAACGGTTGTACGGAAGGAATGATTAATCTTAATAAACTCTCATATCCCTGGGCATATAATTTGTGGGAGATGATGCTTGCAAACACATGGTTTCCAAGGGAAGTTGATTTAACAGATGATGCAAGACAGTATAAAAATTTACTGCCGGCGGAAAAAAATATGTACGATAAGGCATTGGCCCAACTGATTTTTATGGATTCAATTCAGACAAACAATACGCCCGACCATGTAAACCCTTGGATTACAGCACCTGAGGTTAATATGTGTCTGGTCAGGCAGGCATATGAAGAGGCTCTTCATTCCCAGAGTTATGCCGTAATGGTCGACAGTATTTCCCTTAATACGGATGAAATATATGAGATGTGGCGAACAGATGAAAATCTTAGAAAGAAAAACGAATTTATAGGCAATGTATATGAAGAGTGGGGAGCTAAAGCTCTCGCGGGCGATGACGAGGCAAAGATTTATATGATTGTGGCCAATCAGTGTTTAGAGGGTATTTATTTTTATAACGGATTTGCCGCTTTTTATGTGTTGGCAAGAGCAGGTAAAATGATTGGAAGTGCCCAGATGATAAGATTTATCCAAAGGGATGAGGTGACGCATACAGCCCTTTTTGCAAATATTTTTAAAGAGATAAAAAAAGAATTTCCAAAGCTTTTTACTCCTGAAGTTATAAAAAATATAAAAGATATGCTTTATGCGGCTTATGAGCTTGAAAGAGACTGGGGATGGTATATTACACAAGACCAGATTTTGGGAACAAGCGGGGAATTAACAGACAGGTTTACCAAATATCTTGCAAATAAAAGGGCAAATGCCATGGGAATCGAGCTTTTATTTCCAGAAGCGGGACTTAAAAATCCTATCAGCTGGTTTGACAGCTTTTCTAGTTTTAATGAGCAAAAAACCAACTTTTTCGAAGGCAATGTTGTAAACTATTCCAAAGGCAGTTTAAGCTTCGATGATTTTTAGACAAAAAGAAATTTCTATAAAAGTCCCAAGTCGGGGTTTTTTTATTGTTACGGATAAAATTTTAAATTCAGTAAACATAAGCGATGTAAATGTCGGAATAATAAATCTGTTTTTAAAGCATACCTCCTCATCCCTTACTATCAATGAAAACGTCTCCCCTGAGGTCAGAATTGATATGGAAGAAATTTCTTCTTCTTTAGTGCCTGACGGATATAATTATAACCATTCATTGGAAGGGGCGGATGATATGCCCGCCCATTTTAAATCTTCTATGTTCGGGGTAAGTTTGAATATTCCGATAACCAATGGAAAATTAAATCTTGGGACTTGGCAGGGGATTTATTTAAATGAACACAGAAACCGCCCGGGTGTTAGAAAAATTGTAATTACCGTGTGGGGTATTTAAAAACAGTTTATTTTATAAAAAATACTTATACTTTCTTCTGTTTGTTCTTTTGGGGAAGGTAATGTATTTATGCTCTTATACATAGGTTTGAACATCGGTTTGACATTTACAGGATTGGAATTTATTTTAATATCTGTGGGATAACATTTTAATTTTAATTTTTTTGATAAATTTTTTGCATCTTTTAAAGCAAAAGAGTATGCTTTTGATCTCAGGTTGTTAATCAGTTTGGTTTTATCATTTTTATTTAAATCCAAACTAATGGCGGATAATGTTTTTTCCCCGATTAAATTTGTGAAAATTTCCGAAAAATTTTTAACATTATCTGTTTTAAACTGACAATCAAGGCTCATATTCCCTATATATCCTACAAATTTTTTGTTATTTTTATTATAAATATAATCTGGATAAATTGTATAATTGATTTTTTGGCAAATATTGTTTGCTTTTTTAATATTAAAATCTATTTGTTTTATTAATTTTTCAAGATTTTTTTCTTTTATTTTTATATTTAATTTTGTTTTATAAATATTCGGTTTATATTTCGTTTTAAAAATTTTTATATTGGTGATTTCATAAGAAAATAAAAAATTTAACATTAAAAATAAAAAAAATATTTTTTTCATTTCAATCCTTTAAGATATAATATCGTTATTATTATATCATAAGGAATAAAATGGAGATAATAGATTTTTCTAAAATTGAAAATACTAAAAGATATAAATTAATGTCGGATAATATAATTCCCCGTCCGATTGCTTGGATAGTAACAGAAAACAACGGATTAGTTAATTTGGCTCCGTTTAGTTATTTTATGGGTGTATGCGGTGAGCCTTCCATTGTTATGGTAAGTGTGGCAAAGAAAAAAAGACATGATATAAATGAGCCAAAAGATACTCTGGTAAATATTAAACAGACAAAAAAAGCGACAGTATGTTTAGTGCCTATAGAATTAACAGAAAAAATGGATAAAACAAGTGAAGTATTGCCTTATGGAGAAAGCGAAGCTGAAAAGTTTGGAATAAAACTTGAAAGGATTGATGAGAATTTTCCACCGATTGTAAAAGGATGTAAAAGGGCATTTTTAACCACATTATACGGAACTTTTGAAAAAGAAGAAATGGTAAATGTCGCTTTTTTTCTTGAAATAAAAAAAATGTATTTTGAAGGAGAATTTGAACCGGTTGCAAGGGTTGGAAAAGGATATGCGAAACTTTGTGAAATGGATAATAGATGAAAACAATTAAATTTGAAAATCAAAAAATAACTCCCTGCAAAATAGTATGTGTTGGTAGAAATTATGTAGAGCATATAAAAGAACTTAACAATGAAATACCAAGTGAACCAGTATATTTTATAAAGCCTAATTCTTCAATAAGTAATGAATTAAAAATAGTTGATTATTCTCCAACACATTATGAAGGAGAGATTTGTTTTTTAATTGAAAATAAGAAAATTGTGGGTGTTGGATTTGGTTTTGATTTGACTTTAAGGGAAATTCAAAGTAAGTTAAAACAAAAAGGACTTCCATGGGAGAGGGCAAAAGCGTTTAAAAATGCCGCAGTTTTTAGTGATTTCGTTGAAATTGATGAAACTGAAAATTTGGAAATAGAGGTTTATAAAAATGGAAAATTAGTCCAAAAAGGCGATGTTTCTTTAATGATTTATAAGCCGGATTTTTTAGTTAAAGATATTGATAAAATTTTTGGGCTTGCAGATGGAGACATTATAATGAGCGGAACGCCAAAAGGCGTCGGAGGGGTAGAAAAAGGAGATAAATTTACAGTAAGAATTTTAAAAAACAAAAAGGTTTTGATTGAAAAAGAATTTACCTGTATCTGAAATATTCCGCTCCATTCAGGGCGAGGGAAAATATGCCGGAAGAGTAAGTATCTTTTTAAGGCTTGGGGGATGCAACCTTAAGTGTCCGGGATTTGGTGAAAAGGGGTGTGACAGTTATTATGCCGTTAATAAAAAATACGAAAAAGAATGGAAAAAGATTGATATTGACGAAATAATAAACAGAATAAATTCTTTAAAACAAAAAAATGAAGATTTGGTGATTACAGGCGGCGAGCCTATTCTTTATTATAAACAGATTTACCCTTTGGTAGAAAATTACGGAGGAAATATTACCGTTGAAACAAATGCCACTATTAATATAGATTTTGAAAAATATCCAAGATATAAAGATGTTGTTTTTGCTATGAGTGTTAAATTATCTAACAGCGGGGAAATGTATGATAAAAGAGTAAAAAAAGAGGCTATAAAAAATATTGCAAAAAACGCAAAAAAAAGTTTTTTTAAATTTGTTGTGGATAAAAACAATTTAGAAAAATTAAAGAAAGAAATTTTTGATATAACCGAAGGAATAAATTTGGATATTTACTGTATGCCTATGGGAGAAAGTAAAGAAAAGCTTGAAAATAATGCAAAAAGCGTATTTGAATTTTGTCTGAAAAACAATTTTTGCTATTCCGACAGGCTTCATATCAGAATTTTTGGTAAAAAAAAGGGAGTTTGATGATTATTAGAAAACTTTTTAAATTTGAAAATGCACATATTGTAAGAAACTGTACAAGCAGACGTTGCAGCCGCTCAATTCACGGGCACAGCTATAAAGTGGAAATTTTGCTTGAATCAAATTTTTTGGATAACGGAGGGATGGTATATGATTTCGGTCTTATGAAAACTACTATTAAAGAATTAATAGACAGTTTTGACCATGCCATAACATTATGGAAATATGATAACTCCGAATATATTGAATTTGCTAAAAAATTTAGCGAAAGATGGATAATATTGCCCGTAAATCCATCTGCCGAACAGTTTAGCAGGGTATTCTTTTTAATGGTTGATAGAGTTTTAGGTTTAACTGTGTTTCGAAACAATGAAAAAAACATAAAAGTTAATTCTGTAATAGTCCACGAAACGGATACGGGATATGCCCGGTGTTTTAGGGAAGATGCGTATAATATTGAAAATATGGGAGAAATTAATTTAAAAGAGATTATTTTCAGCGATCAGATAAAAAAGGAATGGAGTGATTATTATATGTGGGATAAAATTATTAAAGGTGAGAACTTTATTAATCCAAAGCCTCTTAAAAATTGACTTATAAATAAAATTGTGTTATTTTAAATAAAAAAAGGATGATAATGAAAATAGCAGTTCCGGTAGAGGGTGAAAATTTAGAAATTGTAACAAGAACGGGCAGGGCACCGTATTTTGCAATATTTGAATATGAAGGAAATAATTTTAAATTACTTTCTTTAAATGAAAACACTCACGCAAAAGAAGAGCACGAACATGAAGAAGGGCATCAGGAGGAACACAGCGAAGATGAAGTTGCCCATCATCACAAACATGTAAAAGCATCAAAAGTTGACGGGTGTGATTATATTGTTGTAAGAGCGGTCGGACCGAATATGAAAGATGCGTTGGAACTTGAAGGTATAAAAATAATAAAAGTTAGAAAAAACGCAGGTGAGAGGGCACCTGAAATTTTAGAAAATATAAAAGGAGAATTAAAATGAGAATAGTAATTCCTACAAATACCCCTGACGGATTAATGGCGAAAAGAGGGGCTCATTTCGGAAGAGCGCCTTTTTATGTAATGGTTGATATTGAAAACGGTGAAATAAAAGATGTTGATTTTGCTCAAAATTCAGGCCATGGCGATGGGGCATGCGGTAATGCCGTTAGCAATATTAAAAATCTCGGAGCTGATGCCTTGATTGTTGCGGGAATCGGCCCAAGACCCCTTGAAGGATTTATAAATGAGGGAATAGATGTATATTATGATGATTCTACAAATACAGTAGAAGAGGCAGTAAACAGATTTTTAAAAGGTAAAACAGAAAAAATGAGTTTGGACAAATCCTGTTCCCATCACAGATTTTAATAAAAGGATTTAAAATTTATTAAATCCTTTTTTATATTTCTTGCAATAAGTAAAATTTTTGGTATAATTTTACTCCACAAAAGGAGAGGTGGGTGAGTGGCTGAAACCGGCGCCCTGCTAAGGCGTTGTACCCGTTTAGGGTACCGCGGGTTCGAATCCCGCCCTCTCCGCCATTTTTTCTTATACTAAAAGTGTCTGTCACTAATATTTCTCATTTTATTGTTAATAATCTTATTAAGATGGATAAATGAATATTTGTTTTGGTATTATTATAAAAAGGATTTATTTAATTATTAAAAGGGATATAATGAATATTTACCAAAAGCTGCTAAAGTATTATATTTTTTATGTATTTATTTCCATTTTATTGATTGTCGGGTTTTTTTCATATTCTTACCATAATTTGTTTAATAATTTTACTGAAGATTATGTTCAGGAAAAATTATCTCAGGTTGATTTTATTATAAAAAAAGAAAAACAGTTTCTGGAAAAAATAACAAATGACTGGGCTGAGTGGGATGATGCATATAATTTTATACAAAATAGAAACAAAGAGTTTATCAAATCAAATTTCGGGGGAGGAGATACATTATTAAATCTTGGAATTGATGGCATGATATTTTTAGATAAAAATTTAAATTTAGTTTATGGCAGAGCTGTAAAAAACAATAAAGAGATAATTTTAAAAAAACTGCCCCCTTTTAACTACAAAAAAAATGGATTTAGTGTTTATTTAATAAATAATAATATATATTTTGTTTATATAACAGATATTACAAATACCAATGAGACTAAAAAATACGGTAAATTAGTAGTTTATGAAATATTAAGTAAAAAAATTTTTGAAAAAAACGGGTTTAATGTTGTTAATATTGTAATAAAAAATAAAAATAGACTATATAACATTAAAAATGAAAATTTAATAATTTATTATCCTCTAAATAATAAAATTATTTTGGCTCTTTCTATTGATTACAGTAAAAAACTGTTGATTTTTGAAAAACATTTTTTAAAAATGTTTTTAGCTGAGACAATAGTTTTAATTTTATTATTTATTTTTGGATTGATTTTTCTTAAAAAGATAATTAACGATATTGATTTTGTCTTTAATACTTTAGTTAAAGGATTAGATGATATCAGAGAATTGGAAAAAGTTACAAAGTATAAATATTTTTTAAAAGAATTTGAAAAAATTGCCTCTGTTTTTGAAAAAATGTATGAAAAACTTTATAACTATGAAGAAATATATAAAATTTTGGATGAATATGCACCTTTTGGTGTGGCTATTTATAGAAAAAATCTGCTTTATGCCAATAAAATTTTATTAAATATTTTAAATATAGATAGAAAAGATTTTAATAAAATAAATCCGTTGGATTATATAGAAAATGAAAGCATAAGAGAAAAAATCAGAAAAATAAATCAAAAAAGATTAAACGGAGAAAAAATAACTTTAAAACAAAAAAATGTACTAATAAAGAAATTATAAATGTTTCTAAAAATATAGAAAAATACTTTTTATCAAAAAAACAGATGCGAAGATATATTTGGCTTTTGGAAAGATTATACCATCGAAGAAATTTCAAAAAGACTAAATATTGCTTTAGGAGATATAAATAAATTTTTAATTAAAGCAAAAAGTGAAAAAGCAATAATCGAATATATATGTAACAAATATTGATACCGCTTCAAAATTTGTGTAAGATAAATTAGAATAAGAAAAAAATAAAATGAAAGGATATATTATGAGAAAAGAAGCGGTATTAAATAATATAGATTTTAAAGAATTAAGCAAACAATGTAAAACTCAAGAAGATATATCAAAATTAACAAAAGAATTTATGAAGAATATGATAGAGAATATGCTAAAAGCAGAGATTGAAGAGTTCGTAGAGAATAATGATATTTCAAAGAATGGTTATTACTCAAAAACAGTTCGTAGTGACAGTGGAGAGATTAGGTTAAATATTCCAAGAGACAGAAAGAGTGAATTTGAGCCTCAAATAGTAAAAAAAGGCCAAAGGACTATCAGTGGGATAGATGATAAGATAATAGCAATGTATGCGAGAGGGATGAGTTTAAGAGATATAGAAAAACAGGTAAAAGAGATGTATGATGTAGAAATGAGTGATAGCTTAATTTCAAGAATAATAGATAAAATAACTCCTGAAATAAGAGAGTGGCAAAATAGCACATTAGACCCCATATATCCAATAGTATATATGGATGCTATGGTGTTTAAAATAAAAGATGATAACGGTTTTCATAAAAACAAAGCATTACATTTTGTAATAGGAATAAATTTAGAAGGCAAAAAAGATTTACTTGGTATGTGGATAACAGAGAATGAAGGTGCAAAATTTTGGTTAAACATTGTAACAGAGCTTAAAAACAGAGGAGTAAAAGATATTTTAATAGCTTCGGTTGATGGATTAAAAGGGTTTAGTGAAGCAATAAACTCTGTTTTTCCTCAAACTATAGTACAAAGGTGTATTATTCATCAAATTAGATATTCAATGAAATATGTTGGTTCTAAGTACCCAAAAGAGTTTATGGCTGATTTAAAAAAAGTATATAAAGCTCCAACCAAAGATGCAGCTGAAATTGCATTACTTGAACTTGAAGCAAAATGGGGAGTAAAATACCCATTAGCTGTTAATTCTTGGAAAAACAACTGGGAAGAATTATCAACTTACTTTGAGTATTCAGAACCTATTAGAAGGATTATTTACACTACCAATACTGTTGAAGGATTTAACAGACAAGTTAGCGAAAGGAGGATTTAATGATGATGATTCGTTAAAAAGACTGGTATATTTAATATATAAGGATATTTCAAAAAATGGCTAAAATCCATATCAAATTGGGCTGAAATTATCTCTCAATTTGGTATAATTTTTGAAAACAGACTAAAACCTTATTTAAAATGATTTTTATGCTTTACACAAAAAATGAAGCGGTCTCTCAATTAATTTTTTTATTTCTTCTAATGGTCTTTCATTTTCAATAGCTTCAATCAATTTTTTATCAATTTCTCTCATTTTATCCCTTTAAAATAAACTTTTTTGTTCAGGTTTTTTCTTGTAGTCATATACTATTTTTAAAAATTTTTCTTTTGATGAAATTGCTTCTTCTAATTTTCCTAAATAATATAATGAAACTAAAATAGCACAACTTTTAGCTTGGCAGTTTATAGATTTTTTGGGATTAAAGGCTATATCTGTAAAGACTTTATACTTAATTACTTCTTTTAATAAAGTTGGATAATTTTTATAAATCGTTGAAATATACAAATAATCATAAAAAGAAGTTTTCGGTTCTGTATCCCATTCAATTTCATTGAATCTAAATTTAATTATTTTTTTATCTTTTAATCTTTCATCTTTTTTTGCTTTTATTGCATCTTTAAAATATATATCTTCATATTGGATATTTCCTTCGAATACTTTGCTTCCCTGAAATGCGCTCTCAAGAGGAATTTTTTTTCCATTAAAATCAACCATTAAATTAAATGCACTTAATTTCCATCCAAGTTCATTATCTGAATTTGTAGAAACTTCTAAAATATTTTTATATCCTTCTTTTTTTGCAACTTCATGTAATGAATCCCTTGATTTTGATTTTTGAATAGGAGCAAATCCTTTTTATAATAATCTAAAGTATGAGACAATGCATTTCCTCCAAAACGATTTACTTTAATATTATTTCTTTTTATTTCCCATAATGATTTAAGACCGTATTCTTTTATTGATTCCAAATTTGAAGCATCGGTAAAATGCCAAAAACTGTTTATTCCTTTTGAAGATAGATATTCTATAACTTCTTTTGTGCTTAAGTATTCGGTATAAATCATTACGGCTCCTTAAAAGTTTTAAGGAATTTTAAACCTTTCACTTGACATAAAATGTCTAATAAGACTATACTTCTAAAAAAAGGGAATATTAATGCACAAAAAAGTAAAAGAAGCTTTTGATGTTTTAAAAGAACTTATTAACTCAAAAAAATGTTTAACTGTAGAGGAAATAAAAGAAGCATTAAATTTAGACTTAAGCGAAAGAAGAACAAAAGATATTTTAGACGGTTTAGTTGAATATTTTGGAGAAGAAGTAATACAAAAGAATTTTAGAAATAAAAAAACATGTTATAAACTAAACGATACTTCAGATTTGATAACTGAAATTTTTTTAAAAAGCGATGATATAAGCTTTATACTACAGGAACTTTCAAATTCAAACCCAACTTATCTGAAAAAACTAGAAGATGAGACTAAAAGAGAAGTTAAAAAACTAATAAAATCAGAAAACCTGTTTTTAGAAACAATATGAAAAAAGATAAAGAATATTTTATTAAAAGAAAAATAAGAAAAGGTATTGAAACAGCCTTTTCTATTATAACAGCTAAATTTGGTAAAGTTATTAAAGCTAAAATTTACTTTAAAAATAACTTTTAGGATAATAATAATTAATTGACAATAAGTGATATAATTTAATAAATAAAGGAACAAGCGATGAATAGCATATTAATGACTTATTTAGGAGTTGGAGCATTTTTATTAGCAGGTCTTATATTTGCTTTATTAGTAAAACCGGATACTAAACACAACCCAAAACACGAGAAATAAAAATGATAGAAAAACTTAAATATATCTATATTTTCTTTTGTTTCATTGTTCCAGCTGTTTATTTTGGAATAGTTGGGAATTTTAAAGTAAGCTCACTGCTCTTAATAGGGGTTGCAGGATTAAATTATCTTGAAAAGAAAAAAGATTTAGTTGATAAGTATTTTTAAATTGTAATTCTTATAGCCAACTTAATAAATTATTATTAATTGCAAATTTTTTCATAAAAAAATCTCTATTAAAACTTAACATAATTCAAATCTATATAAACTTGATTTTATACTCCAATTGGTGTATAATGAATAAAAAAAAGGATTGCTATGAGAATGCAAACCAGTATAAGAGTTGAAAAAGAATTTTATGATGAAGCAAAAGAAGTATTTAAAAAATTAGGATTATCTTTTGGAGATGCTGTAAATATTTTTTTAGCAAAAGTTGCTATGGAAAAAGGTATTCCTTTTGATTTAAAAATTCCAAGTAAAGAATTAGAAAAAAGAATTGATAATATAGAAAACAATAAAAATGTAAAAACTTATGAAACAACTAAAGAACTATTTGATGATTTAGGCATTTAAATGTTAAAAATTAAAATAGAAAAATCTTTTAAAAAAGATATTGAAAAAGTAAAGAAAAGTGGTAAATATTCAAAAGAAGATTTTGAAACTTTAAAACAAATTATTGAAAAACTACAAGCAAGTTATATTATAGTTTATATATAGTTATTCTATAATACATAGTTATATATATTCTTTATTATATTTTAATAGTATTATTCTATAATATATATTGACTATATATAAACTATAACAATATAAATAAGCATTTAAGCTAACTTATTCGATTTTTGATTATTTTTTGTCATTTTTTGCCGTTTTTTCGTTATTTTTTTAACGATTTTTTGTTATTTTTTAAGTGTATGCAGTCTTTATACTTGATTTTTAATTATAGTTATTGTATAATATAAAATAAATAGTTATTGTATAATATAAAATGAAAGGATTTGAGATGAGATTAAAGCTTAAGAACATTGAATTCACGTTACCAAATAGACTGATTGACGCAGTAATAACGGACAAAATAAGCGACCCCGAAATTATTAACGCAATTAATACACTGCTAACAAAGTCAAAAGTTATTAACAGGTTAAAAAATCCGGAAAGAGCCAGAGCCGCTAAAATTACAAAAACAAAAGAGAAGATTCAAAACGCTGTTAATCTTTTAAGATTACAAGGCAAACCGGTAAACGCTTACCAGGTTGCAAAATTAAGCGGAGTTTCTTATAACACTGCAAAAAAGCGAACTAATTTAATAGTATTTGCGAACTAATTTAATAGTATTTCATCCCATATTTAACTAAAATTTGCAAAAGTAAATTATTTATTTCATAATTTTTGGAAGTAATTAAATGTTCATATATTATATTTTGAGTAATAAATCCATACTTAAATAATTTTCTTTTCATGTCTTCATAATAATCTAAATTTTTTTCTGTTCCGATTGTAATCACCAAAGGCGGAATCAAATCATTATCATTTTTATATTGTAAAACCTTATTTACAATATTTTGAGAATTAAATTCTTCAATGGAATAATCTTTTTTATTTATTAATTTGAATTCTACATTTGTTTTTTCATAAATTGATTTCAATCCTTTAAAAAGATTTTTTATGTATGTGGTTTTAGAAGTATTAATTGTTCCATCAATTAGAATAATAGTTTTTATTATATTTTTTTCTTTTTTCAAAATAGTAGGTATCCTTTTAGGATAAATAGTTATAATGTCTTCATTCGTTTTAACTAATAAATTTTTTATATAATCTACCTTTTTAAAACCTATAAATTTCACAGGATAAAATCTATAAAATTGTTTTTGATAAGGCTGAATATTTAAATAAGCAATATTACTCTTTTTTATGGCATTTTCAATAAAACTCTTTCTTTCAACATTTGGAATAGTCATATTTCTATTTATATCTTTAGGCGAATAGTAAAATTTTAAATGACTTGCAAGGTAAGAATATATTATATTGTTATTATTCTTTTTAAATATTATTCCTATAATAGGTTCTTGCTGGATTTGTATTTTTTTACCTTTTTGTTTAAAATAATTTACAATCATTTCTAATTCTTTTTGATAATTTGGATCATTAGGATACAAAATTTTTTTTATAATACCTATATTTTGATTACCTATTGGCCTTACTTCTTTATTTATTAAATTTGATTTTTTATGATATTTTAATTCTTCTAATAAAGTATATTTAGGAATAATAGATTGTTTTATATCTAGAGAAAGATAAAATTTATCAAATTTAAAAACATTGCCAATAATTTCTTTTACAATCTCAAATTTAGAAAAAGACTTATTGGGAATAAAACTGCTTAATGTTTCAAATAATTTTTTTTCTTTTTTTAAGAATAGTTGTATTAATTGGGTCTGAAAATATTCCCCTAGGGATGAAAAATCTATAACATCACAATGTTCATCTATTTTTTTATAGGAAAGTACTTCTTGATTGTTTATTAAAATTCCATCATATTGATAAGCTTTTTGTTTTAATTTTGCAATAGTATCATTTTCTTCTACAAAAAGATTCTTTTTATATACTTTATTAAAATTCAAATTTAATTCATATAAATTTAAATTGGGAAGAGATAAGACGCAAACGAATGATTGAACTGATGCCAAAATTCAAAGAACTAAAAACCGAAAACGAGGAGCTTAAAAAAGAAAATAAAGAGCTTAAAAAAACGGCGTCGGGAACTGAAGAATACAAAAAAATAATAGAAGAATACGAGCAGAGGATTAAAGAGCTTGAAGATGAGCTTTTTAATTTAAAAATCAAAGCAGGTCGTATAATTAAAAAATTATTTGCTAAACTAACACAAAAGAGAATTAAATTTAATAAATTAATAAAAGAAAGGAAAGCTAATGAGAAGAGTTATAAATTAAGTTAATAAAAGCAATTTTTTAGTCAATAAAAAATTATATAATTAAAAAAAAAGGAGACGCTATGATACAATGCAGCGAAGAAAAATTAGCCCAAATAGTCGAAGAGGTGATAGACAAAAAAGTCGGGAGCATAGTGGAGGAAAAAGTAAACGAACAGTTAAGCAAACATCTTTACGAAAACAGGGAAAAAATGTATAACGCCCTATCAGAAGAAAAAGAAAGATTAAGAATGGAAATGCAGTCTTTCATATCCCAGGATATAAACACTATGATTAAAAGCGTTTTAACTGAAACGATAGGCAAAGCGGTAGATGTCGTTAAAAACAAAATGGAGATTCTTAAAGAAAAAGCTGAAATGGATATGGAAGAAAACAAAGAACAAAGAGAAAAACAGATGAAAATATTGCAGGCCCTTGACAATGCCTTTAATCTCATCATGAAAAAAATAGATGAAAGAGAATTTAGCAAAGACGATATTGACGAAGAAAAACTTGACAAAATAGACAAAGCTGTTGAGGAATTGAAAAAATATATAAATAAAGACAACCATGAGCTTTATGAAGCGTTAGGCAATAATATTGTTTATATAGCAGAACTTTTAGGCGATAGTACAGGAACAATAAGAGGAGATATACTAAAACTCCAAAAAAGCATCTCAGCCGATTTGGCAAGCGTCAATTCAAATATCAGTTCTGTGAGCAGACAGGTCGGCTCAATAGACAGGAATATGATAAGCAGATGGTAAGAGGGGTAGGCTGCCCCTGTTTTGAATTAAACACAAAAGTAAAAAAAAATGAAAACAATTTTTACAATAGGACATTCTATTCACACATTAGATAATTTTACTAATTTACTAAAAAAATATAATATTGATGTAGTTATTGATGTTAGGAGTATGCCTTATTCAAAATATGTTGATTGGTTTGATAAGGAAAATTTATTTTTTTTCTTAAAGAAAAACAATTTCAAGATTTTTAAGAAACAAATTAAGTATTAATCATATTTATCCGGATAAATTAATATCTCAAGAAGAACTTGAAGAAAAGCTTATAAAAAAATATAAAAAATTTTTGCCTGAAAAAAACTTATTTGAGAATATATCCGAAAAAGAGAAATTAAATGAAGCCTATATATTAAGAAACAGGGATATTGCATATAATATTTTTACAAAAGAAGGTAACTAAAATAAGGGATTTTTATGATATTGCTTATATGTTAAAAGAAAAAATCCTAACTCCAAAAGAGTTCCTTTATAATGTCAGAAAATATTATATTACCTATACAGACGATTATATAACAACCATTTTGAAATATAAACAACAGGAAAAAGAAGATGAAAAATTAGAAGGGTTAATAAAAGGAGAAGCTCCTACGTTTAATAAATTAAAAGATTTTATTTTAAAAGAAATTTTAACCTTTATTGACAGAGAAAATAAAAAAAAGATGGAAAATAAAAAAGTAAAAATAAAATCTTTTAAGAATAAATTATGAGTAATAAAAAAATTTGTGATATAATTGTGTAGGAGATACAGGGCAAGAGTCACTATCAATAGGACTATAACTATCCTATCCATCGGCTACCTTTCAGTTGGGCTATCCCAACTCCCTACCCGCCACCCTTGCCGGATTAGCCGATGGTAACCTACCACGATTAAAATACAAAATATTTAAAACAAGCAAAAGAAGAGAGGATAATATGAGCCAATTAGATAAACAAAAAGAAAAAGTATCAAATTACCGATTAGCTTGGGGAATTGTTTTAACTGCATTATTTGGTATGATAGCTTTTATTTTTAATGCATTTGATAAATTGCCTTTTTTTAAACAATTATTAGTAACTTTTGGATTTATTGCTATAATAGTTATAGTTTTATATTTAACTTGGAAATTAAAAATAGAAACTGACAAATTGGAGGATTTACAATGAATGGAATATTATTGGGAATAATTGGAGGATTAATAACACTAATCGGAATAATAATAATTTTTAATAGCGATGTTAAACATAAACCAAAACACGAGAAATAATTAAAAAGCAATATTAAGGAAGAAAAAAATTTGTGATATAATTGTGTAGGAGATGGCAAGGGAAAATCCCTCACTTTTTAGTAGAGCGGTGTCGCCACCACCGCTACTACTATGAGGATTAATAATATCCTCACAGCACACCTCCTGCGGTATTCTAACCGCATATCCCCACCCTACCGCCACTTGCGGTAGTGGAACAACCACTCTATAACCTACCACGATTAAAATACAAAATATTAAAAACAAGCAAGAGAAGAGGTCATAATATGAAAATAATCAAAAAAATGTGGTATGATATAGAAACACGAGGAGAAATTTTTAAAAATATTGGACTTGGATTTTTTTTGACATACTCCCCACGCCTAAAGGCGGGGGATTCTGGCTTTAAGCGATGGTAGCCTGTTTAATAATAGGTCTTACACCATCTATGCCAAAGGTTGATGCCCCAACCTTGCAAATATTTATACTTGCGTTTATGTCTCTATCGTGTTTTGTCTTACATACAGGACATATCCAAACTCTCTCTTTTAAGTTTAAATCCTCTTTTACATATCCGCAGTTAGAACAGGTTTTACTCGAAGGATAATATCTGTCTATTTTTATAACATTTACTTTATAAGAGAGAATATTTACAAATTCGCTAAAAGCATAATCAATAATTTTTTTACCCCATAACTTTTGCATTGCTTTTAAATTTAAATCTTCTATTGCTATATATTCATATTCTTTTGCTAATTTGTTTGCTAATTTATGAAAAAAATCTCTTCTTGAATTTGCGACTTTTTTATGTAGTTTTGCAAGTTTTTTTCTTGCAAACTCTCTATTGTTAGATGATTTTTTCTTTTTAGAATGCTGTTTTTGAAGTTTTTGAAGTTCTTTTAAGGTTTGGAGATAATATCTTGGAGCTTGGATTTGTGTTCCATCTGATAAAGTTAGAAAAGTTTTCAATCCAAAATCAATGCCCACGATTTTACCCGATGTGGCACTGATTTTTTTATATTCCTTTTCTATTGCAATACAAATCCAATAATCCCCGATATTATCTCGCTTAACGGTTACAGTTTTTATTTTTCCGTCTATTTCTCTGCTTAACCAGAATTTAAACTTATAGCCGTTAAGCCAGATAATATTGTTATCTATTTTATATTTATTAATTCCAAATTGAGGGTCAACTTCACAAAGAATATGAATGTGGTCTTTATCAGTTTCCATTTCTATTATTTCTACATCACACTCTTTAGCTACTTCTTGTATTATTTCTTTTAATCTTTTTTCTACTTCTCCAACTAATATTTTTCTCCTGTATTTAGGGCACCAAACAATGTGATATTTGCAGGAATAAACAATATTTCTATTTGATTTATATTTATCTACGCATTTCATATTTGTATTATATCAAATTATTTAATATAATACAAATTAATAAAAGAGTTTCAAGGAAATTAAATTTCCTATCAACTCTTTTATCGCCTTATATCCCTATGCCTAAAGGCAAGGGCTTTACGGCGTTTTTTTTGTAAATGCAGGTTATGGAATAAGTCTATCAAATATCCAAATAATCAACTGGGTAGATGCAATATTAGGATTAATTTTAATACTATCAGGTATATACTTGGAAAGGAAAAGCAAATGGGACATATAATCTGGACTACTTTTGGAGTGATATTAGCAATATTAGCAATATATTCAGTAATTCAAACAAGTAAACACAAACCACGCCACGAAAAATAATATGAGTATTTATATATTTTGGGCTTTATTTGCAACAGGAGCTTTGATATTTGCTTATTGGGTAACTCATACAACCAAACACAAACCAAAACACGAGAAATAATTAAAAAGCAATATTAAGGAAGAAAATAATTTATGCTATAATTGTGGTAGCAAGATACCAAGAGGGAGTTCCCCTCTCCCTCTCAGTATGCCATCACTACAATGATTTTAACTTATTTAAATAATCATAAAAATATATTCTTCTTTAACCAAAACTCAAAAAACGGGTCTTGAAAATAATATATATTATTTTGTTTATCTATAATATCTTTTTTAATTAAATTTTTAATAGCTGTTTGCAAAGAAGGGGCTTTTATCATTTCAGGAACATATTCATCAGAATAAATATTTTCTCCACCGCTTAAAAGAATTATTTTTAAAGCTATTTTTTGATTTTTAGTTAAATTGTCCCATAAAGCAATAAAATATTCTTTCTCTTTTGAAGTGGGCATAGACGTTCCTGAAATAGATTTGATTTATGATAAAAACGGGTTAATCCATTACGCTGTTAAAAGATTTGACAGAAAAGAAAATAATGAAAAATTACATCTTCATACCATTGCTACAATGGAACATCTGGATTTCAGGATACCGGCTCATTACAGTTATTTAAGCGTATTGAATTTAACCGATTATTTGACACAGGATTATTCTCAAATAAAAGAATTGTTTAAAAGAATGGTTTTTAATATTATAGGAAGAAATCAAGACGACCACGCAAAAAATTTTTCCTTTATGATGGATAAAAATGGAAATTGGCGTCTATCCCCTGCGTATGATATTACATACACATTTGGAACGGGTTATACAAAACATCATCAAATGACAATAAACGGTAAAACAGATGATATTGAACTGAAAGATTTATATGAAGTAGGTGCTAAAATAGGTATTTCTGAAAAGGAAGTTAATTCAATTGTTGAGGAAATAGGAAATAAATTTTTAGAGTTTAAAAAAAGAGCAGTAAAATTAGGAATTAATAAAGAATTTGTAAATCTAATCTCTTATATAGTAAATGATAAAAGATGTATAAATGCCTGTTTGGAAGTAAATGATTTTGTGCCGATGGAGGTAAAACAATGAAAAAATTATTTTTATTAATTCCGTTTTTGTTATTTGCATTTACAAGCAAGTATCTGCCAAATTATGATATTCAGGCAGAGTGTTCTCAGATTTTGCATAAGAAGGCGTTTGATATATGCTATTCGTGCAGTAGAAAAGAGCCTAATTTTGTTGTTTATAAAGGTTAAAAATGAATAATAATATAGAAATGGCAATCAGTGCAATACTCGGAGCATTTTTATTTATGGCGTTATTGTTTATCACTCTTTTTTCAGCCTATAAGCTTATTGTCTTTTTTTGGAATAAAAAAAGAAAAAAAAGAGCGTATCTCCTAATAGTCGATGGATTTACGGCAATAACTGTTGACAATAACGGAATTCCTGTTATACTTGAAAAAAACGGGAATTTTGAATTAAATTAAAGCAAAGGAGTAAAAAATGGAAAAGTTTGAAGCAAAAGATAATAATACCAAAAAGTTTAATAATAATTATAAAAATATTAAAAAACTTGACGAAGATGAGAAAAACCGTTTAGAAACAAAGTGGGACATTGATAATACGCTTGATTATTATTCAATTGAAAGAGGGATAATCACAATTCCGGAAAATATGGAATTTATTTTTTATCATACCTTTTATGTAGGTGTTGATAAAAACGGCTGCATAAAAGACGCTCTGATTCCACCCCCTAAAATAATTAACGAACACGGTATAGAATTTTATTCATCAAATTAGATATTCAATGAAATATGTTGGTTCTAATTGCATTACTTGAACTTGAAGAAAAATGGGAGAAAAATACCCATTAGCTCTTGGAAAAACAACTGGGAAGAATAACCTATTAGAAGGATTATTTACACGAAAGGAGGATTTAATGATGATGATTCGTTAAAAAGACTGGTATATTTAATATATAAGGATATTTCAAAAAAATGGCTAAAATCCATATCAAATTGGGCTGAAATTATCTCTCAATTTGGTATAATTTTTGAAAACAGACTAAAACCTTATTTAAAATGATTTTTATGCTTTACACAAAAAATGAAGCGGTCTCAATATTTAATCATTGAGATAAATAACGGTGTATTGTCAAAAGGTCCTACCGGAGAAGCATTATATAACGGAAATATTTTAGGAATAAATCCTAATACTTATACAAATGAAAAGGTTGCCCCATGGAAAGACAACCAAATAAAAAATGGATTTTATTCTTCAATTTCTGTTAGACTGATTGATGATTTGACTGTTAATTTATATTCTGAATTTACTGATTTTTATACAGAAGAGATGGTTAATATTATTTTATCAATCAGAACGTCAATAATGATGGCTTATGAAAAAAATAAATATATTGGAAAACTTAAATTTTTAACTTTTTATGATGAAATAACAAATTTAGGAAACTTAAACAAATTTAAAAAAGATTTTAATGAATATGAGGGCGAATATACTTTGTGTATGATTAATATAAAAGATTTTACTTCAATTAATGCAAATTTCGGTTTTGAGTTTGGTAATAAATTATTAAAAGAAATCGGTAATGAGCTTAAAAAACATATTAAAAAGATTGATGAAGTTTACAGAATGTATGATGACAGGTTTTTACTGTTTTTAAAAGCAAATATATGGAATATAGAAACTATTAAAAATATAATAAATAAAATTTATAATATTTTTTCAAATGAAGGTATTGAAATTAACGCTCAGACAATTTATTTGGAAATAAACGGCAGTTTGGTTGATTCAAAAAATATTAAAAAGGAAAAAGCACTTGAAGGTTTGGTTTATGCATATGTTTTTGCAAAAAATGTTATCAATAAATTTGTAATTTATGAACCTTGGATGCATGAAGAGGTTTCTCAAAGAATTCATTTAAAAGAATTATTGTTTAAAGCCATCAGGGAAAAACTGTTTGAAGTATATTTTCAGCCGATTGTTGATATAAAATCATATGAAGTAGTTCAGTTTGAAGCACTTTCAAGGCTAAAAGACAACGGAAAATTTGTTAATATGGAAAAACTGATGAATATAGCAACCGAGCTTCAAATTGTTCCTGAAATTACAAAAATTGTAGTAGAAAATGCAGTTAAACATTTAAAAATTTTTAAAACTGTAAATCCTGATATAGGAGTTTCTATTAATGTTTCAAAACTTGATATGGAAGGAGACTTTTTAGAATTTTTTAAAAACAAAGTAATATCAAACGAATTAAATTTTAAAAATTTCTCTTTGGAAATAACGGAAAGGGAATCTATTGAAGATACCAAGTTAACTCAGGATTTTGTTAAAAAATTAAAAGAGGTTGGGGTTAAATTTGAAATAGATGATTTTGGGGTTGCATATTCAAATATTAAACAAAGTATAAGTATTGATTTTGATATATTAAAAATTGATAAAAGTTTTATTGATAAAATATTTGAAGAAAGAATTAAAATAGCTGTTTCTACCATTATCTTATTTGCAAAAATGTTAAATGCAAAAACAATTGCGGAAGGCGTTGAAACAAAAGAACAGCTGGATATTTTAAAAGAATTGGGTGTAGATTATATCCAGGGTTATTATTTTGCAAAACCTATGCCTTTTAATGAGGCGGTTGAATATTTAAAAAATAATATGTAATTTGTCCTTTTTTTAAGGAAAAATGCCACACCTCAGGGAAGAGCTAAAAACAGAAGAGTGGTAGCTAAAATTATCTACTAATTCTTCTTTTTTTTTTGTATAATTATCAAAAAGGCCGTTAATGCTAAAAGCTATCCTTTTTGATACTATTTCTTTAATTACGATTTTAAATCCAATTGCAGCTGCTGCAATAATGATAAGTTTAGTAAAATATTCTGACATTGCTTATGTTTCAAAAAAGGCTTCTATTACTGTTTTTATAGCTTCTGTTATTACAATGATTGCAGGCGGATGGGTTCTTAAAATATTCGGTATTAATCTTCCTTCTATTAAAGCTATAGGTGGGGTGGTGCTTTTGATTATTGCTTTGAATATGATTCAGGGTAAAGAAATTTCTCCTACGAATACCACAAAAGATGAACATGAAGCGGCTCAGGAAAAAGATAATATTGCTATTATTCCTCTTGCAATTCCCGTTTTGTTTGGTCCGGGGGTAATTACCACAATTATTGTTTTGAGTGAAAAAAGTAAAAAGCTGATTGACAAAGGTGTTTTGTTTACAGCCATTGTTTTATCTGCATTGATTGTTTATATTACTTTAAAAAATGCTTCTTTTATTTCGAAATTTTTAGGTGTTAACGGAATTAAAATAGTTACAAGGCTTATGGGGCTTATAATAGGCGCTATTTCATTTTTGTTTTTAATAGGAGGCGTTAAGGCGTTATGGTTAATATCTTAAATTTAATTTGAAAGAAAAAAATAATGAGATTTGTTTTTATTTTATTTTTATTTTTTATTAATCTGTTTGGCGGTGATTTAAACGGGCTTGTAAAACAGATAAATAAAAATTCCCCTGATTATACCTTAGATTTAACTTTAGTTAAAAAAATAAAAGAATTGAATTATAATAATCCTGTTCTTGATTTAAATATTTCAAATCAAAATGAATATTTATCACTATTTTTTAAATTGGTTGATTTAAAAAAAGAATATAATAATCTGCCTTCCATTATAAAAGAAACTAATAAAAAAATAGATATTCTTTCATCAGATAACGATATAACTTCTAAACTCCAGACATTGTATTATCAAAAGCTTTTAGATATATACAATAAAAAATATGACTATTTAGACAAAAATTTTCAAAATATTGAAAAAAAGGTTTATCAAAAACTTTTTGATATTAAATTTGATACAAATTTGGCAAAAAGTAATATTGATTATTGGAATAAACTGTTAAGTGACAAACAAAAAGAGCTTGAAAAATTGAAAATCAATCTTCAGAAATGGCAGATTTTAAATAACGAAAAAAATATTGAAAACATGCAAAATCTTATAAACATAAATATTCAAAAACAAAAAAACATATATAAAAATCTTTTAAAAAATTATTTAATATTGTTTTTTGATGAATTAAAAAATAAAGATAAAACCGCCTTTAAAACAGCCCAAAGTATAGATTATTATGCCAATAAACTTGATTTAAACGAATCAGGGGAAATAATAAATGATTTTGAAACATTCAGATTCGGGGCAAAAGCTATCATTTATAATTCAAAAAAAGAATTGAAACATACGTTAGAAAAATTGATTTCTTTAATTAAATATCCCCTTTTCAAAATAGGAAACAATTTTATAACACCTCTTGATTTAATTTTGTTTATTTTTATTTTGTTTATAGGCTGGTTTATCGGTAAATATTATAAAAAACTGATTTATTCACTTAGAAAGAAATATGAAATTTCTTATTCAAGCGCAACGCTGCTTGCAAATATAGGATATTACACTATTATTTTTCTTTCTTTTATTTTTTCCCTGAAAATAGTCGGGCTTGATTTAAGCTCCCTTGCGATAATAGCGGGTGCTTTATCTGTTGGTATCGGTTTTGGGCTTCAAAACATAGTAAGTAATTTTGTAAGCGGAATTATATTAATGTTTGAAAAAACTATAAAAGTGGATGATTATATTGAGATTGATGAAAATACAAGAGGAAAAGTTATGGATATTTCAATGCGTTCAACCATTATAAGAACAAATGACAACATTGATTTAATTATTCCCAATCAGGATTTTATACAAAACAAGGTTATAAACTGGACACTCGGAGATGAAATTGTTAGATTTAGAATTCCTTTTGGAGTGGCTTACGGGAACAATATAGAAAAAGTTGAAAAAATAATACTTGATGCAATTGAAAAATCAAATCTGCCGTTTTTAAGAAAAGAGCAATATAAACCATTGGTTGTTTTTATAGAAATGGCAGATAGCAGCTTAAATTTTGAACTGTTTGTCTGGGTAAAAGGTGAATATGCTATGATGCCAAGAAGGACAAGAAGTAAATTTTTAAAAGTAATTTATAATGCATTAAACGAAGCCGGAATTACTATTCCTTTTCCTCAGCAGGATTTGCATATTAAAGATACGGTACCGTTTGAAATTAAAATAAAAAAGGATTGATATGGAATTTATTTATTCAATAAGTGAAGCATTTAAGGATTTAAAAAATTCGAAAATGCAAAAATTATCTATTGTTTTAGGCGGTGTTTTAGCGGCTTTTTGGATTATTATGGCTTTATGGTTTTGGAACAGGGGGTTAATATTAACAAATTTCTTAATTTCTATTATGCCTTTTAAATTTTTACAAAACGCAGGAAGCCAGTTTATTATAATGATTGTGTGGATACAATTGATTTTGGCAAGCTTGGGAATCATTTATTCTTTGTTTGGCAGATTTTTTAAAAATATATTTTCTTCAATTGCACTTGTAAGTATCATAACTTTTTTTTGGACATTTGTTTTTTTTGTTTATCATCCTGAAATTTCAGGCTATATAAAAAATCTTCTCAGAATTTTTCCATATCAGAGCATTGAAGAGGTAGTCTCAAATATACTTTTGGCATTTATGTTTTATTCTTTTTATATTGCGACTTTTTATTTTATTTTTTTAATTTTCAGCGTGAAAATTTTAGAAGAGATAAAAGAAGGGCAGTATCCTCAGGTTGATACAAAAAAAGAATTTAATTTATTAAAAATTATTTTTATAAACATAAGGGATTTTCTAATATTTTTAATAGGAATGATAATTTTTTATCCATTAATGTTTGTGCCTTTTGTAAATATTTTAATAATTGTTTTTCTTTGGGCTGTTTTGATTAAAGAATCACTGCTTCAAACAGTTTTTATGCTTTTTGGAAAAGAAGAAATTGATAAAAAGAAAATCTGGGCCTTTTGTTTTTTAAGTGTAATTTTTAATTTTATTCCGGTTTTAAATTTTTATGCGCCTGCTTTTGGAGTTTTGAGTATTTTTCATTATGTAATGGAAAAAAAAGAGGACAGGCTCAATTTAGCTTAATTATCCTCTCATCAGCTTTTGGGCTTCCTACACTGAATCCGTAAAGTGCCAAATAATTAACATTATTTAAAATCTCTTCAGTTATTAAATTGTCAAAAAAACATCCGATACCACATCCTCTAAGGTTTTTAGCCTCCGCTTCAAGATATAAAACCTCTCCTATTATTCCCGCTTCAAAATTTAACAGTTTATATTCATACTCTTTTTTTGGTTTTGGCGATACCATATTAATAGTAAATGTTGAATCTTTTCCCAAATCCTGAATGCAGTTCGCAAATTTACTGGCCTCGCTGAAATCTCCTTTATGAAGGTTGGTAAGTTTGTTTTCTTTTCTTGAAAAATAATAAATTCCTTCTTCAATTCCATCGACCCTGTTTACAAATATTACAAAATCAACCGTATTTAAAGTAACTTTTACATCAAACGGAGGTATATTTCTTGGCAGGGTTTTATCTAAAATATCCAGAAAATCTTTTTTTTCAATGTAGCTTGGAATAAATCCCAGTGCACTTCTTCTGTTATCAATTATTTCATATGCGTTAAAAGGAGATGATATAAATTTAGGAATTTCATCTTTTAGAAAAGTTTTAAAAGGCTCTTTTCTTTTTAATTCTTTTGCAGTTTCAAAAATAATATCCCATTTTACTGAATCATTTGCAAGTTTTTTATATTCTAAATGAAATTCTAAGTTTTTAAAATTTTCAAAATTAATTTTTGGTTTTTTATCACGATAAACATAAAAACCCGCTTCAAAAATTTCATCCTCATTTTCATAAAATTTTGCTTTGTTTAGATTAATTAGATTGCTTAGTTTTTCTTCATCAATATCGTTTATATATTCCATTTTCCATCCAAGCATGTTTGAAGAAAATCTACTTGAAGCTATTAAATGTCCTGTATCAAGCAGGCAGTATCTCAGGGCTCTTTCTCCGTATTTCCAGCTTTCTCTAAGCGGAATTGAAGTAAAAATCAAAACAAAGCCGTTTTCAACCAGATTTTCACCTTTTGCAATTTTTTCTAAACAAAACTCTTTTACATTAAAATGGTAAACTCCGTTTTTTAAAATAATATAAGTCTCTTCCGGGTGTAAATTTCCGCTTGACGGATTAACCCTTACATACCACTCATTCATTCCTAAAACTTTTTTAGCATTGATAGCAGCTGAATATCTTAAAAAAGCAGCTAAATTTTGAATATTTATTTCCTTAGAAGAGTTTTTTAAATACAGTTTTTCATAAGTTAATTTTTCTATTTCAGGATTAGGTAATGGAATTTTTTTGGCATTTATATATTCTTTATAAGGGCTTGGCTGGTTTGCCCAGTCTAAGTATCCAAGGCTTTTTGCAAATTTATTTGGATAGTGGCGAGTTGTTTGATGATATTCAATTGATTTCATAAAAATCCTTTTTATTAATATAATATCGGCAATGACTAAATAGTAAAAATTCATAAAAATAACTACAAAGATAAAAATATGACAGCTTCGAGCTTCATTTTGCTAATGCAACGCTCAAATTTTGCTAAAAATTGCAAACAGCTTCGCAGGCCCTAAGGACTCGGTGCAATTTTTTTAACGCAAAATTTTCGCTAAATTCCGCTACGCTGTCATATTTTTACTTTTTCGTTATTTAGTCAGTATCATCATATCAAAAATTGGACAAATTTTATCTTTTTTGTTATAAGGAATGTAATGAAAAAAATTTTTTTATTTATAGGAGCAATTATGGCAAATCATTTAAAAAATGCTGACAGTCCTTATCTAAAGCAGCATGCAGACAATCCTGTTGACTGGTATGAATGGGGTGAAGAAGTTTTTGAAAAGGCAAAAAAAGAAAATAAACTTATTTTTTTAAGTATAGGTTATTCAACATGTCACTGGTGCCATGTAATGGAGAGGGAGAGTTTTGAAAACAAAGAAATTGCCGGTATTTTAAATAAATATTATGTGTCAATAAAAGTGGACAGGGAAGAGATGAGCGATATTGACAAATACTATCAAAAAGCTTATCAGTTAATGCACAGACGCTCGGGAGGTTGGCCTCTTACTATTATTATGACACCTGAAAAGAAAGTGTTTTATTCTGCAACTTATGTGCCGCCTCATTATTCACAATACGGTCCGGGACTTAAAGAAATACTTTTATCTATTGCAAACGACTGGATGGAAAATCCCAAAAAAATTTTGGAAATTGCAGATAATTTCGAAAAATATTACAAAGAAAATGAAAATAAAAAATTGCCAAAAGAGAATGTGGATAAAAGTATAATTGAGAATATTATAAAAAAAGCAAAAAATGAGTTTGATTTGGAATATGGAGGAGTAAAGGGAGCACCTAAATTTCCGATGGAGAGCAGCTTAGATTTACTTATTGATGTATATGTTATTACAAAAAACAAAGATATTTTAGATATTTTAAATTTAACTCTTACAAAAATGGCAAAAGGCGGTATTTTTGACCAGGTTGAAGGCGGATTTTATAGATATTCGGTAGATAACAAATGGGAAATTCCTCATTTTGAAAAGATGCTTTATAATAATGCGAATTTACCTTATATATATCTCAGGATGTATAAAATTACAAAAAATCTTTTTTATAAAGAAGTAGCATTTAAAAGTATTGATGAAATGTTAAATAAATATTATGAAAACGGGCTTTTTTTCTCAGCTAGCGATGCGGACAGTAATGGGGGTGAGGGTAAATATTTTGTATATGATTTTGATGAGGTTAATGAAGCATTTAGTGAGTTTGAAAATAAAGAAGAATTGTTAAATTATTTTGGAATTAAAAAATATGGTAATTTTAACGGATTAAATAATCCTACGATTCAAGGAGAAAGACCTAAAAATTATGAAAAAGCTTTGCAAAAATTAAAAGATATAAGAAAAACAAAAGAGTTTCCGTTTATTGATTCTAAAAAAATAACATCATGGAATGCAATGATGATAAAAACTCTTTTTGCAGTAGGTGAATTTGATGAAAAATATTTAGATACTGCAAAAAAGAGTTTAGAAAAATTAATCGAAGTTATGTATAAAGATAAACTGTATCATTCTTTTAATAAGGATGAAAAAAATAAAAAACCTGCATTTTTAGAAGATTATGCATATTTAATTAATGCTTTAATTACAGCTTATGAGTATTCTTACGAAGAAAAATATTTAAAATTTGCAAATAAACTTAGTAAAGAGGTATTTTTGTTTAAAAAAGATAACTGGTATATGAATCAAGATAAAAGCATAAAAGCTGATTTCAGTGATTCATCATATGCAAGTTCTTTGGGTGTTTTGGCAAATGATTTTTTGGATTTATCGCTTTTAAATTATAATATTGAATTAAAAAAAGAAGCTGATGAAATCATTGAAGAGGGAAGCTATTATGTAAAAAATTATCCTCTTTTTTATGCAAGTATTACAAAAGCCGCTATAAAAAATATTTTGGGTGAATATATAATAACTTCTGAAACTCCTTTATATAAAGAAGATTTTTCATATCCTTATGTTTTATGGAAAAAAGGTGAAAGTTTTGAAATATGTACAATTTATAAATGTATTAAAAAAAGTAAGAATTTAGAAGAAATAAAAGAAATTTTTAATATTTTATGATATAATTTCACCTGTCCCAGCCCTGTGCAAGGGGTGTAAGAGGCAACGCTTCAGGCCCGGAAGGGAGCAGAGCACCTCTTATGTCCTTGTGCCGCAGGTTCCTGGGGCGCCTGAAAAATAATTATAAGTTATGAATGTTGAGTGTTGAATTGTGAATTATAAATGCTAAATATTGAATTATAAATTAATATTTTTAGCTAAGTTTAGTGTCAAACACTAATTATTATAAATGAATAAAAGAAGAAGTTAAATCCCTAAAATTTTAACTTCATTAGGATTTACATCGCATATATTTGGAATATTATTAGGATTTAGTGCCAGCTCTTTATTGTCCATTATAACGATTTCGCTTTCTATTATATGTTTAGCAACTTTTTTAGCACCTGGGAGGGAGTGCATATAACAGCTGCCGCATTGATAGATATTTGCTTCCGGGATAATATCAGTATCTAAAATATTTTGCATAGATTTTCTCCACGCTTCAATTACTTCTTTATCATTTGGTTCTCCGATTATGCTCATATAAAATCCTGTTCTGCATCCCATAGGTGAAATATCGATTATTTCAAAATCAGGTAGATTATCTCTCATAAATCCGGCAAACAGATGTTCAAGCGTATGCATTGCTTTTTCATCAATAATTTCTTTGTTCGGTTTCGCAAATCTTACGTCATAAACTGTAATTACATCTCCTTTTGGTGTTTTCATTTTTTTTGCAATTCTTAGGCCCGGGGCCGGCATTTTTACATGATCAACTAAAAAACTATCAAGCATTGGCATAATTTATCCTTTTTTGTTGAAATTATATCGTAACTTTGATACAATTTCATCTCTAGTTCTCACCTCTTTATTCCTTGGTCGGGTTGCAGCTATGCTGTTAACGGAGAGGGAGGCTAAACCCAGCCAAAATAAAAAAATAATTCAAGGAGAAACAATGGCGTGTAATGTAACAATGAAAGATTTATTGGAGTGCGGTGTTCATTTCGGACATCAAAGAAGAAGATGGAATCCAAAAATGAAGAAATATATCTTCGGTGTCAGAAAAAATATTTATATTATTGACTTACAAAAAACATTAAGATTTTTTAAATATGCATGCGGCATAGTTAGAGATGCGGCGGCTGAAGGAAAAACAATTCTTTTTGTCGGAACTAAAAAACAAGCAATTGATGCTGTAAAAACTCATGCCGAAAGAGCCGGTATGCCGTATGTTAACCACAGATGGCTCGGCGGTATGCTTACAAACTTTCCGACAATTCAAAAATCAATTAGAAAACTTGAAATAATTGAAAAAATGGAAGAGAGCGGTCAAATTAACCTTTTAACAAAAAAAGAAAGATTAATCTTAGCCAGAAGAAAAGCAAAACTTGAAAGAGTTCTCGGCGGTATAAGACATATGAAAACATTGCCGGATATGTTGTTTATTATTGATACGGTTAAAGAAAGAATTGCAGTTGCAGAAGCAAATAAACTGGGACTTCCTGTGGTTGCTCCGCTTGATACAAACTGCGATCCTGACGTGGTTGATTATCCAATCCCGGGAAACGATGATGCAATCAGAAGTGTAAATCTTTTCTGTGAAAAAATTGCAGATGCTATAATTGAAGGTAAAGAAATGGCAAGAAGCGCAGGAGAAGAAATGGAAGAGATTACACCTGAAGAAATTAATGAAGAAATTAAAGAAGTAAAAGAAGAAGCAGCGGCAGAAACTAAAAGCGAAGAAGAAATCGAAAAAGAAACAGAAGATATTAAAGAGGAGGCATAATATGGCAAACATTACAGCAGCTCAGGTAAAGGCGCTAAGGGAAAAAACCGGTGCCGGAATGATGGATTGTAAAAAAGCATTGGTTGAAGCAAACGGCGATGAAGAAAAAGCGGTTGAAATATTAAGAAAAAAAGGTCTTGCAAAAGCCGCTAAAAAAGCGGACAGAAATGCGGCTGAGGGAAGAGTGGAAATTCATATTACTCCTGATATGAAAAAAGGAAGCATTGTAGAAGTAAACTGTGAAACAGATTTTGTTGCCAAAACAGATGAATTTGTTGAATTTGTAAGTGAAACGGTTAAAACTGTTAATACTGAAAATATCACCGATGTTGAAAGCTTGAATAACACAAAATTTGGTGAGGGTATATTCGAAGAAGAATTAAAAGTAAAAATAGCAAAAATAGGTGAAAATATTGTTGTCAGAAGAATGGCTACAATTACTGCTAGTGAAAATGGAATTGTTAACGGATATATCCATGCAGGGGGAAAAGTTGGAGTACTTGTGGCGGCTGAATGTGACAGAGCTGAAACATGTGAAGCAATTAAAGATACTCTAAAAGATATTGCCATGCATATTGCCGCTATGAAACCTTCTTTTCTAAATCCTGAGAGTGTACCGGCTGATGTAATTGAAAAAGAAAAAGACATTGCAAAAGCCCAGCTTCTAAAAGAGGGTAAACCTGAAAATGTAATTGAAAAAATTATTCCCGGAAAAATTAAAAAATTCTATGAAGAAAACTGTCTTACAGAGCAAGAATTCGTAAAAGCCGAGAAAAAAGAAAATGTTGCCAAAGCACTTGAAAATGCGGCAAAAAAAGCCGGAGGAAGTGCAAAACTTGTTGACTTTATCAGATTTGAAGTCGGAGAAGGTTTGGTTAAAAACGGATGTACTTTAGCTGATGAAGTAGCGGCAGCTTTACAATAATTACTTAGCGCCTTTTGGCGCTTAAGTGAAAATAGTGAATAGTGAGTAGTGAAAAAAATGATAAAAGCAATAAATTTAAAACACTCATTTGATTATCTTCTTTTTTCAGATGTAAATCTTGAAGTAAAACCCAAAGAAAAAATTGCCATAATAGGTTCCAGCGGGAGCGGAAAATCCACACTTCTACATATTTTATCTTCATTTTTAAAACCAAATGAGGGACAAGTTTTTATTGATAAACAAGAAATTTATAAACTAAAAGAAAAAGAGTTAATTGAATTTAGAAGAAATAAAATAGGTGTAATTTTTCAGTTTCATTATCTTTTTAACACATTCACAGCACTTGAGAATATTCAGGCTGCTGCAATTTTATGCAACAGGGAAGTTGATTTTGATTTGCTTGATAGACTTAAGATAAAAGATGTGATAAATCAGAATATTCAAACCTTAAGCGGCGGCCAGCAGCAAAGAGTTAGTATTGCAAGGGTTTTAGTTAAAAAGCCGAAAATAATTTTTGCTGACGAGCCTACCGGAAATTTAGATAATGTTAATGCAAACGAAGTAATAGAAATTTTAAAAGAATATGCTGATGAGAACAGTGCATCTATTGTAACTGTAACCCACGATATGGAAATAGCTAAAAAATTTGATAAAATTTATGAACTGAAAAACAAACAATTAGTGAAAATGGTGAGTAGTGAAAATTATGAGTAGTGAGTAGTGAAAATGGTGAGTAGTGGGTAGAAATGGAGTTAATTAATTATTTAACGCCTGTAAATACAGTGACTTTTTTACTTTTATTTATAAGATTAAGCTCATTTTTGGCGTTTTTGCCTTTTTTTTCATATCCAACCATTCCCATGAAAGCAAAGGCGGCTTTTGCCCTGTGGCTTACAATACTGTTTTTCCCCATTAGCCCGAAAATAACATTTGAAATTAATATTATAAATGTGATATCGGCTGTTTTGTTTGAGAGTGCTTTTGCTTTTTTTGTAGGAGTTGCCCTTACGCTTATTTTTGATATTTTAAAATATGCAGCCGAACAGATAAGTTTTGTGATGGGATTTACTTTGGCAAATGTAATAGATCCAAACTCCGGGCTGAATACAAATATTATAGGTGAATTTTTTACATGGGTTGCACTGTTGATATTTTTTGCTTTCGGAGGGGATCATTTAGAAATATTTTTAATAAGTAAAACATTAGGAAGCCTGCCGTTTGGGGCTGTTTTTGATATTCATTCAATATATCAGTTTTTTGTTGTTTATATGTTTAAATATTTTGTTTTTGGAATTGCAATGGCTTTTCCTGTTTTGGCCGTTTCTATTTTAAGCGACATAATTTTTGGAATGATTATGAAAACAATGCCTCAGTTTAACCTGCTGGTAGTAGGGTTTCCTATAAAAATTGGACTTTCTTTTTTAATTTTGATTGCGATTATGGCTTCTTTTGCAAATGTATTTCAAAAAGAATTTATTCATGCTTTTAATGTAATTTTAAAAATTATCGGCTGAGCCTGTATGGTTTGGCATTTTGTTTCAACATATAAAAATATTTATTGAATTTATTTATTAAATTTTTATCTTGAGTGATTAAGATATATTCATAATTTTTAAAAAAAGCGCTGTAAGAATAATTTGCACTTCCGATAATTAGATATTTATTGTCTATAATAGACATTTTTACATGCATTTTTGCTTTGTTGCCGTTTTTGTAATTTTTACCGCTTAAAAGATAAATATTAAATTTTTTTATTGCCGCAAGGTTTGGAATAACGGAATATTTATATTTTGATTCTTCCAAATCGCCTATAATATAAATCTTTGCTCCGTGTTTTGCAGCTATTTTCAGGGCTTTTGCAATTTTTTTATTGGTAAATGTATACATTGCTATTTTTATATTTTTTTTGGCATGGGTGAAAATATTGCATAATTCTTTTTGAGCATTTTTTCCCTCAAAGGGCATAAAATAAACATTGTTAGCATTTAAAAACAGGATAAATAACAAATAAAACAGGATTTTTTTCAATTTTGCCACCTTTTTTAATATAATTATAATAAAAAAACGAGGTCAGCCATGAAAATACTTTTAATTTCTGCCAATCCGACTATAGAAAAACTTTTTACGCTGAGTGCTGAAAAGAAAGGTGATGATGTAATTATCGGAAACAGGGAGTTTGTTCCGGAAGATAATTTCGAAGCTGTTTTTTTGGAAAAAGATTTGTATGATGAAGAATTTTTGAATTCTTTGAAAGAAAAGTTCAAAAATGCAAAATTTGTTTTGATTCTTTCTAAAAAAGATGAAAAATTACCAGGTTTTGATACATATCTTACAAAACCGTTTTTACCTACCGATTTAATGGATATTTTGGAAAAACTGCCGAATATGCAAAATGAAACAAAAGAAAATTTCGATATTGAAAATTTTAATGAAGATTTGGATTTGGAAGAAGAAAATTTTGATTTGGAGAATACCCAAAAAGAAGATATAGACGATTTTGCCCTGGATGATATAGATGAATTGGTGGAAGAAGGCGATGAAAAACCGGATTTTGAAGAACTCGAAGAGTTAGAAAATTTACCTGAAGACGAAGTGCTGATTACAGAAGATGAACTGTTGGAAGAAGCACCCGATTCAGATATAGAAGACACTATTTCCATCAGTGAGGAAGAATTGCAAAATCTGGAAGATGAAAATGAAGAAGGTGAGGAAGTTCCAAGCAGCCAAGAAGAAAGTGAAAAGTTAAAAGTTAAAAGTGAAAATGAGGAAGTGCCGGGCGGCCAAGAAGAAAGTGAAGAAGTTCCAAGCAGCCAAGTTCCAAGTGAGGAGGAGGAAGAAATGCCGGAAATTGAAACAAAAGAAGATATTAACACTCAAAAAGATGAAAATAATGAAGATTTGGAATTAGAAAGTATAAATGAAAAGGATTTGGCAAAAGCTTTGGGAGAAGAGATTGAAGGGGGTGAAGAAGTTCCAAGTGGCCAAGAACCAAGCACTCAGGAAAAAAGTGAAAAGTTAAAAGTTAAAAATGAAGAGCTGCCTGAAATAGAAGAAAATAAAAAAGCTCCAAATGAAGAAGTTACAAGTACTCAAGAAGATAATGGAAATATCCATGAAAAAACACTCGGAAGTATCTTAAATATAAATTGGGACGAACTGAAAAAAGCAAAAGCAAAAGTTACCATTACTATAGATTTTGGAGATTAAAATGGATGGAAGTATTTTAGTAGTATCTGGTCCCAGCGGAAGCGGAAAAACAAGTCTGGCGAGAAGCGCATGTGAAGAGCTTCAAAAAAAGGCGTATTTTAGTATTTCATCTACAACACGTTCTATGAGAAAAGGGGAAATTGACGGTGTTGATTATTTTTTTGTAAGTAAAGAAGAATTTTTAAAAGACATTGAAGAGGGTTATTTTCTGGAATGGGCGGAAGTTCACGGAAATTTTTACGGAACGAGCAAAAGACAGATTGACAAAGCTTTAAGTGAAGGTAAAATAGTGTTTTTGGATATTGATGTTCAGGGATATGAAAATGTAAAAAAATTATATCCAAATATTACAACCGGCGTATTTATAACTACAAAAGATATGAATACATTGATAAAAAGACTTGAAAAAAGAGGAACTGAAACAAAAGAATCCCTTGAAATAAGACTTATTAATGCATTAAATGAAATGAAAAAAATAGATGAATATGATTATCTTTTAATAAACAATGAATTCGATGAATCCAAAGAATTTTTAAAAGCTGTTGCAATTGCGTCTCTTATAAAAAGAAGCAAATATAATGTAAATGAATTTATAAACGAGTGGAAAGGAAATGAATGAAGAAAAAAGTTGCAGATATTTTTAAAAAACATTTAGGTGAAAATCCTTCTATTAACAAACCGAAACAAAAAGATTTTGGTCATTTTGCCGTACCTGTTTTTAAATATGCAAAAGAAAATAAAATAAACCCGAACGAATTTGCAAAAAGCCTTTGTGAAAAATTGAGAGGATGTGCTGAATTTGAAAAAGTTGAAGCACTGAGCGGATTTGTAAATCTTAAACTCAGCGATAAATTTTTGGATGAATTTGCAAATAAGGTTTTAGAAGAAAAAGAAAATTTTGGCAGAGGTCAAAAACAAGAGAGGATTTTGCTTGAATATATTTCCGCAAATCCGACAGGCCCATTACACATAGGTCATGCAAGAGGCGCCATTTACGGGGATTCTATCGCCAGAATAGGAAGACATATAGGTTATAAAATAGATACCGAATATTATGTAAATGACGCTGGCCGACAGATTACACTTCTTGGGCTTTCTGTTTATTTGACGGCAAGGGAAATTTTAGGTTTTGATGTGACCTGGCCCGAAGAGTATTATAAAGGTGATTATATAAAAGATTTGGCATCTGAGGCTATAAAAGAATTTGGCAAAGATTATTTCACAAACAAAGAAAACAGTTTTAATGATGAAAAGCTCAATATGTGGGCAAAGGATAAAATGTTGAATGAAATAAAAAAAGATATCGCTTCTTTAAATGTTACCCCTTTTGATAAGTGGGTAAGTGAAAAAGAATTATATAAATATTGGGATGAAGTTAAAAATATTTTAGAAAAAAACTCTGCTTTGTATGAAAAAGAAGGTAAAATTTGGATAAAATCAAGTGAATTTAAAGATGAAAAAGACAGAGTCGTTGTAAGGGAAGACGGAAGACCTACCTATTTAGCCGGGGATATAATTTATCACTGGGATAAATTTAAAAGAAATTATGACAGATACATAAATATCTGGGGAGCGGACCATCACGGATATATAGCAAGGGTAAAAGCGGCAATTAAATTTTTGGGGTTTGATTCGGATAAACTTGAAATACTACTTTCCCAGATGGTAAAACTTTTAAAAGGCGGCAAACCTTATAAAATGAGTAAAAGGGCCGGGAATTTTATTTTGGTAAGAGATGTTGTGGAAGATGTGGGGGCGGATGCCCTGCGTTTTATCTTTCTGACTAAAAAAGCGGATACACATCTTGAGTTTGATGTTGAGGATTTGAAAAAAGAAGACAGTTCGAATCCAAATTATTATGTAAATTATGCCCATGCAAGAATCCGTTCTATTTTTAGAAATAAAAATATGGATTATAACGATGTAAAAAATATAGAACTTAAAAATTTGGAAGAAGATGAAAAAGAACTTCTGTTTTTTGCCTTGACTTTGCCTTATGTTTTAGAAGATGCGTTTATCAACAGGGAACCTCACAGACTGACAAATTATCTAATAGATTTGGCAAGTGAATTTCATAAATTTTATAATAAAAATAAAGTTATTGGAAGTGAGAGGGAAGAAATCAGGCTAAAAATTTTGGCGGTTGTAGGAATTATTATAAAACTGGGGCTTTCACTTCTCGGGATAAATGCAAAAGAGAAAATGTAAATAGTGAAAATGGTGAGTAGTGAGTAGTGAAAAAAAGGTAATTGAATATGAAAGCTATGATTAGCAAATGTATGTTGGGTGAGCCCTGCAGATATGACGGGAAATCAAAACCTTTAAATGATGAAAAATTAGAAAAATTAAATGAAAATTATGAGCTGATTCCTTTTTGTCCGGAGGCTTTTTCTCTTCCGACCCCCCGTCCCGCAGCCAGATTTATAGGGGATAAAATTGTGGATATAAACGGAGTTGATAAAACAGAAGCTTTTTTAAAAGGGGCAAATGAGGCTCTTAGAATTTGCAGGGAAGAGGGAATTAAAATTTTTATAGGAAAAGAAAAGTCTCCAAGCTGCGGTATTAAAAAAACAAGTGCCTATATAAACGGGTGTGAATGCATGTGCAATGCACCGGGATTAACTTCTAAAATTTTAAAAGAAAACGGAATTGAATTAATCAGCGAATGGGAAATATAGCGATTTTCGGGGGCAGCTTTGACCCTGTTCATTTGGGGCATGTTGAAGTTGCCAAAAAAGTATTAAAAGAGCTTGATATAGATAAACTTATAATAATGCCAAATTATTTAAATCCACTTAAAAAAAATTTTCATGCGCCGGCTGAGCTTAGGGTTAAATGGCTGAAAAAGCTTTTTGGAAACAATCCAAAAGTAGAGATAAGCGATTTTGAAATAAAACAAAATCGTCCTGTTTATTCAATAGAAACAATTAAAAAATTTAAGCCGAAATATTTTATTATAGGAAGCGATAATTTAAAAACACTCGGCAAATGGAAAAATATTGATGAAATTTTAAAAAAAACCCATCTGGTGGTTGCTAAAAGAGGAAAAGTTGATTTAGATTTGCTTAAGAAGTATAATATTAAAAAAGTTTTAGATGTTAACGTTCCAATCAGTTCCACGGAAATTAGAAACTGTAATTTCAAATATTTACCAAAAATAATAGAAAATGAAATAAAGGAGTTTTATGGACAGAATTGCAAAAATTAAAGATTTATTGGAAGAGAAAAAAGCACTTGATGTTATGGAATATGACTTAAGAGATAAGGATTATTTTGTGGATTATGTAATTGTGGCCACTGCTATGGCCGATAAACACGCTCAGGCACTGCTTGATTATCTTAAAAAAACTTTAAAACCGATGGGCGAAACATTTCTGGGGGTTGATGAAAGTAATGACTGGATTGCCATCGATTTAGGGGATATTTTAATTCATTTAATGAGTGAAGAATACAGGGCAAGATATCAGATGGATAAATTTCTTAAAGATTTAAAATTAAAAATGAGGCAATAAATGAAAATTGCAATTAACGGAATAGGAAGAATCGGAAGAAGTGTTTTAAGGGTTGCGTTAAATAAAAATATAGAAATAGTTGCTATTAATGATTTAATGGATATTAATCTAGCCGCATATTTAATTAAATATGATACAACAAGGGGAATGTTAGAAAGAGACGTTGAAGTTATTGATAAAAATACTTTAAAAATAGGTGAAAATATTATAAATTACTCTCAAGAAAAAAATCCTCTTAATATACCTTTTGATGAAGCGGATGTTGTTCTTGAATGCACAGGTAAATTTTTAAGTTCAAATCTTGCAAAAGGACATTTAAAAGGAAATGTAAAAAAAGTAATTATTTCAGCCCCGGCAAATGATAACACCCCGACTTATGTATTGGGGGTGAATTACAGAGAATATAAAGGTGAAAATATTATTTCAAACGCTTCCTGTACTACAAACTGTCTTGGGCCTGTTGCAAAAATTATTGATGAGAAATTTGGAATAAAAAAAGGTTTTATGAGCACCATTCATTCTTATACGATGGACCAAAAACTGCTTGATGCTCCAAATATACGTGATATAAGACGCTCACGCGCTGCGGCGGAAAATATTATCCCAACATTTACTGGCGCTGCAAAAGCAATTTATAAAGTTTTACCAAATTTAAAAGGTAAACTTGACGGGGTTAGTGTAAGGGTTCCTGTTGCCAATGTTTCACTTATGGATTTGACGCTTGAATTAAATAGAGAAACCACAAAAGAAGAAATAAACGAAGTTATAAAATTTCATTCACTTACCGATTTAAAAGGTATTTTAGAAGTGGATGAAGAGTATAAAGTAAGCTCTGATATAAATTCAAACCCGGCAAGCTCTATTGTCGCCCTTGATTTGACAAAAGTAAATTTAAATTTAGTAAAAATTTTTAGCTGGTATGATAATGAATGGGGATATTCAAACAGAATGATTGAAATGGCGGAATACATATATAAATGGTAAATGTAAAATGAAAAATGTTAAATTAAATTAAATGTATGTTAAAATTTTATAAAAAGGAGTGAGATGAAATTAAATTCACCGAAAGATTTAAATCTAAAAGAAGGAAACAGTGTTTTTTTAAGATGTGATTTTAATGTACCGTTGGATGAATTCGGCAATATAACGGATGACAGAAGAATAAGAATGGCGCTTCCGACTATCAGATATTTAATTGACCACGGGTGTAAAATAGTAATAGGCTCCCATCTTGGAAGGCCAAAAGGCGAATTTAATGAAAAATATTCCCTGAAACCTGTTGCAAAAAGACTTTCTAAGCTTCTGGATAAAGAAGTTATTATGGCTAATGATGTTGTTGGACCTGATGCAAAAAGTAAGGCCTCTAATTTAAATATCGGAGAAGTTTTACTGCTTGAGAATTTGAGATTTGATCCGAGAGAAACCAAAAACGATGAGGGATTTGCAAAAGAACTTTTCAAATACGGCGAATTTTACATAAACGATGCATTCGGAGTCAGCCACAGGGCGCATGCAAGTGTCGAGGCAATTACAAGGTTTTATGACAATTTACACAGAGCGGCGGGATTTTTACTTTTAAAAGAAATCAATTTCTTTTATAAACTGCTTAAAAAGCCTGTAAGGCCGTTTGTAGCGGTTGTAGGGGGAAGTAAAGTAAGCGGAAAACTTCAGGCACTTATTAATCTGCTTGAAAAAGTGGATAAAATGATAATAGGCGGGGGAATGGCCTTTACATTTTTAAAGGCGCTCGGATATGATATAGGAAAAAGTTTGGTGGAAGAGGATTTGATAGATGAAGCTTTAAAAATTATGTCTGAAGCCAAAAAACTCGGGGTTAAATTTTATCTGCCGGTTGATATAGTGGTAGCCGATAAATTTGCTGAAGATGCAATGGTTAAATATGTCCCATCCCAGGAAATTCCGGACGGTTGGATGGGGCTTGATATAGGACCTGCAAGTGTTAGGCTTTTTGGAGAGGTACTTTGGGATGCCCAGACAATTTTGTGGAACGGACCTATGGGTGTATATGAGATGGATAAATTTGCAAGGGGAACGTTTAAAATTTCCCATGAAATTGCAAGAAGTCACGGAATTAAAGTGGTGGGCGGCGGAGATACCGCAGATGCGGTTGCCAGAGCCGGAGATGATGAAGAAATGACATTTATTTCTACCGGTGGAGGAGCGAGTCTGGAACTTCTTGAAGGCAAAAAACTTCCTGCAATTGCAGCATTGGAGATAAAATGATAGTAGCAGCAAATTTTAAAACAAATAAAACAAGAAAAGAGACAAAAAGATATTTAAAAGAACTTGGAAAAATAAAATTTAACGGGGTAAAAGTTGCCGTTTTTCCTCCTCAGAGTGCTTTATTTGAAGACAAAGTCGTTGGTGCCCAAAATGCATATCCTACAGTAAGCGGTGCATATACCGGGGAAATCGGTTTAGAGCAGCTTAATGAATTTAATATAAAAAGAATCCTTATAGGCCACAGCGAGAGAAGGCATATTTTAGGTGAAAGCCAGGAATTTATAGCAAAAAAATTTGATTTTTTTAAAAATCATAATTTTGAAATATTTTACTGTATTGGCGAACCGCTTGAAATTAGAAAAAAAGGAATAGAAGCAGTTGTAGAATACTTAAAAGAGCAGCTTATAGGAATAGATTTAGAATATGAAAAATTAATAGTTGCATATGAGCCTGTTTGGGCGATAGGCACAGGGGTCAGTGCAAAACTAGAACAAATCCAAGAAACTCATAAAGAAATCAGAAAATTTACCAAAAGGCCGATTCTATACGGCGGAAGTGTGAAATTAAGTAACATTGAAGATATTTTAAAAATCGAAAATGTGGACGGGGTTTTGGTCGGAAGTGCAAGTCTGGATGTTGAAGTGTTTAAACAGATGATACAAAAAACAAAGGAGAGTAAATGAGTCTAATGCAGGGAAAAAAAGGTTTAGTTGTAGGTGTGGCAAACAACCGCTCGATTGCATACGGGATTGCAAAAGCTTGTAAATCGCAAGGGGCTGAAATAATTCTTACTTACCAAAATGATAAATTAAAATCAAGGGTTGAAAAAGTTGCAAACGAACTTGATGTTAAAAATATTTATCCTCTTGATGTTACAAAAGAAGAAGAGTTAATTAGTTTAAAAGAAAATATTGAAAAAGATTACGGAAAAATTGATTTTTTGGTCCATTCTGTAGCTTTTGCCCCAAGGGAGGCTCTTGACGGAAAATTTATCGATACAAAAAAAGATGCTTTTAACATAGCAATGGAAATCAGTGTCTATTCATTAATAGAGCTTGTTCAAAAAATGGAGCCAATATTAAATGACGGGGCAAGTATTTTGACATTAACTTACCTTGGAAGCACAAGATATATTCCACATTATAATGTAATGGGTGTGGCAAAAGCTGCACTTGAGGCAAGCGTAAGATATTTAGCAGTGGATTTAGGGGAGAGAAAAATTAGAATAAACGCCTTAAGCGCAGGGCCTATTAAAACACTTGCGGCAAGCGGAATAGGAGATTTTAGCGAAATACTTAAATATAATGAAAAAAATTCTCCATTAATGAAAAATGTTACAATTGATGAAGTCGGAAATTCCGGAATGTATTTACTAAGTGAGCTTTCAAGCGGAGTAACGGGAGAAGTGCATTTTGTTGACAGCGGATATAATATAATGGGTATGCCAAGATATGGTGAGTAGTGAGTGGTGAGTGGTGAAAATGTTGGAAAAAGTTATGAGTGTTAGAAAATTTGTTAATAAAATGTTAACATATTTGAAAATTTTTCAAAAAAATACCAAAATTATTTGATTTTTTTTAAATTTGACGTTATAATTGTGAGACAAAAAAATTAATTAAAGGAGAGAGAAGATGCTAAAAAAATTATCTTTAGCGGCTTTAGTGGCAATGGGTTCAATGAGTGTTGCAAGTGCAACTCCTCTAACAGATGCAATCAAAGGTGTGAGTCTTAACGGATTTATGAGAATCAGATATTATTATCATCAAGATAAAACAAATACAGCTACAACTGATTACAACAGATGGAGAACAAATGCTAAATTAGTATTTGGTATTCCTGTTGCAGAAAATATGAAAATCGTTTGGAGGGTTCATGCACAAACAAATGTATTAGATAAAGCTTCTTCAAATGTTTCTACAGCTGGAACAACTGGATTGGGAGATAGCTTATTCTACTTAAACTATGCAAACAACGGATTAATTGCTAATGTGGGTGTTGTTCCTCTTGGTTCATTACCGTTTGCTTCAAGCGATCCATATACAACTGCTCACGGTGCAGGTGTAGTTGCAATGTATAATGCAGGAAATGGATTAACAGTAGCTGGTGGATGGGTTGATCATATCTTTAATGCTAATGGAACAGTTGATCAAGGTAATTTAAATCTTCCAATCAGTGCAGCAACAAATAATGGGGCAAAAGATGTTTATACAGCCGGTGCTATTTATGCAAACGATGCATTCGGAAGTGCTCAGGTTTGGGATTATCATATAACAGATGCTGTTAAAAACGCATTTATTGTGATGACAAACTTAAACTTCTTAAAAGATTATGGTGTTGGAATTAAAGCTGATTTTGCTACTTCAAAATTAGATGATAAATCATTAGGTTTAACAAATGTAAGTAATCATAATTATTTCAATATAGCATTAAATGCAAATGTTTCAGGAATTAATGGTGAGGTTGGATACGCTTCAACTAACGATAAAGCCGGAGTAATTGCTACAAGTGACTATGCTGTAATTGGACAAGTTCCAGCAGAATTAAGATATAATGTAGCAAACTTAACTGATGTAGATGTATGGTATGCAAAAGCTGGATATAATATAAATGAAAAAACAAATGTTTGGGCTTCATATGTAAGTATTAATCAAAGTAACGGTAAAAATGCCGGAACTATAAATGCAACCAAAAATGTTGACAGTAATGAATTTGATGTTGGCGGAGGATATAAATTCAATAAAAAATTCGGTGTTTCAGCATATTATGCTAATTTAAATTATAACGGTGATGGAAATAATTTAGGAAATCCTGACCAACAAGAAGTTAGAGCGCAATTTATTTACAGTTTCTAATTTCTTGCCCTTTTGGGCTTTTGTTTAATAAAAAAGTGACAGACATAATTTGTTAAAATTTAAAGGCTGATTTTGGCAAAAATTGATGAAATAAAAGAAGAAATAAATTTTTTAAAAGTATGGCTTAGTATATTAATTGTTACAGTATTAGGAATGGTTGGATGGGGTATTTCAAATATAGGAAAGGTAAGTAATATATTATTAATTTTAGATGTTGTTGGTATAATTATTTTGTCATTTATAATTGTGTTAATAAATTATGCTATAATTAAAAAAATTAAGAGTTTAAAGGATTTATAATATGGAATTGCTTTTTATTTTAGCATTGATAGTTTTTATAATTTCAATAGCATTTAGTGCTTTTAAAGCCACTAAAATATAATGAAATAATCAGCTAGATTTAAAATCTGTATAATTTCATAATATTTAGAAATAGTGACAGACACAAAAATAAATTGAAAATATGTTTCATTTATGATAAAATTCATTAAAAAAGAAGGTTAATGAGATTAAAAAAAGAAGAAATTAAAATTATTAAAAATATTATTAGATTATATGATAAAAAAGCTAAAATTTATATTTTTGGAAGCAGAATTGATGATAGAAAAAAAGGAGGAGATATTGATATTTTTGTACTTTCCGATAAAATAAATTTTAAAATAAAACAAAAAATAAAAATAAAATTTTTTTTATTATTTGGGGATAGAAAAATTGATTTAATTATAACTAACAATATAAATAAAAGTGCTTTTTACAGATTTATAACAAATAACGGAGTTGAAATTTGAAAGATGTTTTATGTGAAAATGTAAAGATGCTTCTAAAGTCAAAATATTGGCTTGAAAAGTCATTTGAAAAAGTTTCTAAAATTGATTTAAACGAAGAAGAATATGAACTTTTTGAAGCATTGGCAAACAGATTTGGAAGATGTGTTGATATTTTAATAAATAGAGTTTTAAGAAGTTTGGATTTAGTTGAATTGGAAGATATTAATAAAAAACTTGATATTGTAATTAGAGCGGAAAAAAGGGGTTTTGTTGATAATTATGAATTATTAATAGAGATGAAAAATTTAAGAAATGAACTTGTAAATGAGTATATTGAAGAAGAATTAGAAGAAATTTTTATTGAAATTTTAGAATATACTCCAAAATTATTTGATATTATTAATAAAACTTTAGACTATATAAAAAAAGAAGGTTATTGTGATAGTATATAGCAAAAGAGTAGTTGAATATATTATAAAAAAACATCCAGAAATAGTAAAAGAAATTTTAATAAGTAAAAAAAATCTAAAAATGAACTAAAATTTAAAAATTTTAGAATTAAATTTATAGACAATAAATTAGCACAAAAACTCTCCCATAATCAAAATCATCAAGGATACTTTGCAAAAATAGATTTTACTCCACAAGAATATGAAATAACAGGTGAAAAAATAGTTGTTTTGGATAATATTACAGATATGGGAAATATTGGAAATATAGTTAGAACTTCTTATGCTCTAGGTATAGATTTAGTTATAATAACTGGAATTAAAGAGCTTAAATGGCCAAATATTATTCGCGCAAGTGCTGGTGCAGCAATTGATATGAGGATAATTTCTTTTTTAATATACTGGAACTGCTTAATATTTTAAAACAAAAGATTATAAAATTATTGGTGCCGATATGAATGGAAAATGCAGGGTTGATACACCTGATAAAACAGCTTTGGTTTTGGGAAGCGAAGGAGAGGGCTTAAGCAAAAGGGTAAAAGAAAACTTAGATGATATAATTACAATTGAAATGAAAAGGGATTTTGATTCGCTCAACGTTGCAAGTGCCGCTGCAATATTAATAGATAGGATTAGCAATGAATGCAGATGAGTTTTTTGAAAATCATTCAATAGATGAAATAAATCAAAAATTTCACCTATTTCGCTCAGATTTATTAAAAACAGAGAATTTGATAAACTGCCAAGGGTAAAATTTATAGGATTTGTTAGACTTATCGAGTTGATTTGGGTGAACTGATTGAGGAGTATGAAAATTATTATAATGAAAATAAAAAAGATGATGTTGATACCAAAAAAGTTATTTATGGGTTTTAATAATAATTTTATTTGTATTAAGCGCTTTTTTATATTTCAGCTTTATAAAATCAAAAACAAATATTAAAACCGCCGAAATTAACAACAGTGAAAAAAACGAGGTTTTGGAAAATAACATTACAGAGAATAATGAAACATTCAAAACAGTGTGAGCGAAAAAACAATACAGAAAAATATTGAAAATAATGAATCAAATGTTTCTTTAAATACCGCCGAGATAAAAAAATTGCCAAAGAATACAATATTACAATTATTCCAAATGAAAAAGTATGGTTCAGGGCAATAAACATTGACAACAATAAAAGTGTGGAATTTCTTACAACCAATCCTAAAATATTAAAGGGAAATTATTATATTAAATTTGGGCATGGAAATTTAACTATTATTTATAATGATAAAAACATTACGCCGAATACAAAAAAAATTCTCAGGATTCTTTTAAAAAACGGAAAATTTGAATATTTGAAAAAACCAAACAGGTTTGAAAAATGAAAAAACTGATTTTTTTAATAGGAATTGTTTTATTTGCCAAAAATATGTATATAGTCAATTTAATAGGTGAGAGAGAATACAAAAATTATGAAAAACTTTTAAACAGTATTGACACTAATTTATCCCTGAAAGACACGGTAAAAAAACTTGAAAATCTGGGGCTTGTAAATCTTTTTTTTGATAAACCGAAAATTATAAACACTGAGTTTGATTTTCAAAACAGCAATCCTGTTCTGGAAGCTAAAATTTTATATAAAACACTGAATTTAATGGGTTATTATTATTTTTACCCTTCACATATTTCCTTAATAAACGGAAATTATACTCTAAATATAGAAATGAAAACAAATCATTATATCAATCCTCTGATTTTTATAAACACTCTAAAAAATTACGGATGCAAAGTGAAAAATATAATAAAAAACAAAAATATTATATAGACTGTGAAAATGCTTATCTGCCGGCTTTTCCTTTAACAGGCGAAGAAAAAAACTTATTAATGCAAAAGGAGAATACTGGGTAAACCCAAACGGATTTAAAAAATAGTTACTTCAAAATTTGACAATTGGTATCCTTATATTGTTTTTATATAATTTCATATAAAAAACATTTAAAAGTATGGCGGTAGATATACCGGAATATACAGCGTATATAAATAAAAGACAACTTTTCGAAAATTAATTTTAAAAGAGGTATCTTAATTAAAGGAATAAAATGAATCATTTTGAAAGAATAGAAAGACTTCCAAATTATATTTTTGCCGTAATAAACGAGCTTAAACTCCAAGCACGCAGGGCGGGGGAAGATATTATCGATTTTTCAATGGGAAATCCCGACGGTCCTACTCCAAAACCGATTGTTGATAAACTTGTTGAAGCGGCAAGAAAGCCTAAAAATCACAGATATTCAGTCAGTAAAGGTATTTATAAATTAAGAGAAGCCGTCTGTAATTGGTATGCAAGAAGATATAATGTGACCCTTAATCCCGAAACAGAAGCTGTTGTGACAATGGGCAGCAAAGAAGGTTATGTCCATTTGACCCAGGCCGTTACAAACGTGGGGGATGTGGCCATTGTGCCCGATCCAACTTACCCAATTCATTCATATGCCTTTATGCTTGCTGGGGCAAGTGTCAGAAAAGTAAAACTTACATACAATAAAGAGTATGAATTAAATGAAGACGATTTTTTTGCCCAGTTGAAACAGGCCATGATAGAATCAGTGCCTAAACCTAAATTTTTGGTTTTAAATTTTCCACATAATCCCACAACGGTAACTGTAAATAAAGATTTTTGGCAAAAGGCGGTTGATTTTGCAAAAAGTGAAGGACTTTATATTATAAGCGACATTGCATATGCGGATATTACGTTTGACGGATATAAAACGCCGTCTGTTTTCGAGGCCAATGGAGCCAAAGAAGTTGCGGTTGAGAGTTTTACCCTCTCAAAAAGTTACAATATGGCTGGATGGAGAGTGGGCTTTATGGTAGGAAATCCTGTGCTTATAGGCGCTCTTCAAAAATATAAATCATGGATTGATTATGGAATGTTTACACCTATTCAGGTGGCTGCAACAGTGGCACTCAGGGATTATACACATTTGGTCAAAGATGTGGTTGAAACATATGAAAAAAGAAGAGAAGTCCTGATTGAAAGTTTTGCAAATGCGGGATGGGAGATAGAAAAACCGAGAGCCACAATGTTTGTTTGGGCTAAAATTCCAGAAGTTGCAAGGCATTTAGGAAGTTTAGAGTTTTCCAAAAGGCTTTTAACGGAAGCCCATATTGCGCTTAGCCCTGGAATAGGATTTGGGGCTTACGGGGACGAGTATGTAAGAATTGCTTTAATTGAAAATGAAAAAAGAATTCGACAGGCCGCTATTTAAAGGAAAGCAATGGTTAAAATCGGGATAGTGGGTCTTGGAACTGTCGGAAGCAGTGTTGTTAAGGTTTTGACATAATAACATCAAGGGCGGGGAAAGAAATAATTCCCGTAAGGGGGGAGATGTTGATATTGAACTTACCGATGATTATAAAAAAGTTACAAGAGATAAAAATATTGATATAGTTGTGGAATTAATGGGGGGAGTAGAAGAAGCTTATGAAGTGGTTAGTGATGCCTTAAAACATAATAAGGCGGTTGTCAGCGCAAACAAGGCACTTCTCGCTTATCACAGATTCGAGCTTCAGAAATTGGCTAAAACACCGTTTGAATATGAAGCGAGTGTGGCGGGCGGAATTCCTATAATTAAAGCATTAAGAGACGGACTCAGTGCAAATCATATTGATGAAATTCAGGGTATTATAAACGGTACGTGCAATTATATTTTAACCGAAATGAAAAAAGGCAGGGATTATCATGAAGTTTTAAAAGAAGCCCAGAAGCTTGGCTATGCAGAAGCCGACCCCACTTTTGACGTCGGCGGTTTTGACACTGCCCATAAACTTTTAATCCTGGCAAGTATCGCCTATAATATTGATGCAAAACCGGAAGATATTTTAATTGAGGGAATAGAAAATATAAATTTAACAGATATTGAATTTGCCAGGGAATTTGATTATGAAATAAAACTTCTCGGAATTGCCAAAAAAATAGATAACGAAGTGGAACTCAGGGTTCATCCGACACTTATTCCAAAAAATAAAATGATTGCAAAGGTTGGGGGTGTTATGAACGCCGTCAGTGTAATAGGCGATGTTGTCGGAGAAAGCGTATATTACGGTCCCGGAGCCGGAGGAAATGCAACAGCGAGTGCCGTAATCAGTGATATAATAGAAATTGTCAGAGGCCAAAACAAACCTATGCTCGGATACAAAAGACCTCTTGAAATTGAAAAATTAACTTTAAAAACTCCTGATGAAATTGAAACAAAGTATTATTTAAGAATTGCAGTAAACGATGAAATTGGAGTACTTGAGAAAATTGCGCATATTCTGGCAAAAAACGATATTTCGGTTGAAAGTTTTCTCCTTTTTGCAACCCATAAGTCTCTTGAAAAAAATATAAAAAAAGCAGTGGTCGAAATAGAAAAAGAAGAATTTGTATTAAAACCGATTAATTATATCAGAATAGAAGAATGATAAATAAACTGAGAAAAATCTTTCTTTTTTTAACGTAAAAGACGAACTTTTAAAAGAAATTGCCTCTTTTTGCTTAATAAAAAAGTATACTAAAAATGAAATAATATTTTTTGAAGGGGAAAAATGAAATAAGTTTTTTGGAAAATAAAAGGTCATATTTTAATGTATGATTCAAATGAAAAAGGGGATGTTATACCTAAAAGCCAGTTTGGCTGCGGAGATGTTTTCGGGCTTATTTCTCAGATACAAAACAGGCCTTATTGTCTTAGCGCAGTAGCTCAAAGCGAAAGTGATTTGATAGAAATAGATTTTTCAAATTTTTCCAACTATATTTCAAAACCCCCCTTCAGCGACAGAATCATAAAAATGCTCAGTAATCAGATTTTACAGGAAGTGGAATTTAATAAACTTCAAAAATATGATGCAACAAAAAGGGTTATTTTGAAAAAATATATGCTGGCAAAAGAACTCGGCATGAGCCCGGAGACTCTCAGCAGAATTTTAAGCAGGCTCAAAAATGACGGAATTATATGTTATTGTGAAAAATCAATAAAAGTAACGGATAAAGAAAACTTAAGGGATATTATAAATGGTAGCGTTTCATATACACAGTGATTATTCGCTTTTACATTCAACCATTAAAATAAAAGAGCTTGTTAAAAAAGCAAAAGAGTATGGATACAAAACGCTTGGAATAACAGAACTTGACAATATGTTCAGCGCAATTGAATTTTATGAAGAATGCAAAAAATTTGAAATAAAACCGATTATAGGAAGCGAAGTAATTATAAAAAGAGATGATGTTTTTTCAAGAATGATTCTGCTTAAAACCGGCTATGATAATTTAATGTATTTAAGCTCAATTGCCTATTTGTATTATTATAAAAAAGTTCCTTTTATCCCTTTTGAAGAACTAATTAAAAATCAGCAGGGTCTTATTACAGTTTTTCCGATGATGGAGAGTGAAATAGGTTTTCATCTGAATCTGTTTGATGAAGATAATGTTTTAAAAGGTGCCGGCGGATTGGAAAAGGCAAAGGAAATTATAAAAATTTATAAAAACAGTTTAAATGAAATCTTTTTGGAAATAAGGCGTGATTCTTTTAAAGAAAGACTTGTTGAAAATGATTTTTTAACCATTTCAAATGAATTTGATATACCTATTCTTGCAAGCAGTAATATTTTTTATCTTCAAAAAGGGGATTATATCTATAAAGACGCACTTGAATGCATAGAAAACAATAAACTCTTTGACGATTTGCACAGAAAATTCGAAGTAAGAGAAAATTATTTTCCTTCCCCTGAAGAATTTGAAAAAAATTTGCCGATTTACCGGAGGCTATTGAAAATACGGACAGACTGTCCGAGGGTATTAATCTGGAAATTCCTCTTGGGAATCCTACACCCCCTACATTTAAATTTACAAAAGAATATGCTTCCAAAGAAGGGTTAAATTTTGAAAAAGATGTGGAATATTTTGAATATAAATGCCGTGAAGGTTTAAAAGAAAGATTGAAACAGATTCCAAAAGAGCTGCATAAAAATATGAAGATAGGCTCGAATATGAAATTGACAAAAAAGTGAAATTTCCCGGTTATATGCTGATTGTCTGGGATTTTGTAAGAGAGGCTAAAAGAAGAAAAATTCCTGTGGGCCCCGGAAGGGGAAGTGCAGCCGGAAGCCTGGTCGCATATTCGCTAAAAATAACAAATTTAGACCCCATCAGGTATCAGCTTTTGTTTGAGAGGTTTTTAAATCCCCAGAGGGTTTCAATGCCGGATATCGATATGGATTTTTGTCAGGAAAGAAGAGGGGAGATTATCGAATATGTAAGGGAAAAATACGGCAAGGTAAATGTGGCCCAGGTGGTAACTTTCGGTTCACTTCTTGCAAAAGGAGTGCTCCGTGATGTTGCAAGAATTTTCGGAATAAAATATGACGAAGCGGATAAATTTGTAAAACTGATTCCGGACCAGCTCGGTATCACGCTTGACAAATCCCTTGATATTGAACCTAAAATAAAAGATATTATTACAGAAGAGCCGTTATATAACAGATTATATTCTTTCGGAAGAAAGCTTGAAGGTTTAAAAGAAATACGGGTATGCATGCCGCCGGAGTGGTAATCAGCGATGAAGAGCTTTGGAAAAAATCCCCTTTATACAGGCCCTCAGAAAATGATGATACGATTGTAACGCAGTATTCACTGAATTATCTTGAGCCTGTGGATTTGATTAAATTCGACTTTTTAGGATTAAAAACGTTAACGGTAATAGACAGGGCTATTAAAATATAAAAATGAACAAAAACACAGATGTGGATATAGATAATTTAAATCTGGAAGATGAAAATATATTTAAATTAATCCAATCGGGTAAAACTCTGGGTCTGTTTCAGATAGAATCGGACGGTATGAGGGATTTGGCAAAAAGATTAAAACCTACTACATTCGAAGATATTATAGCTATGCTTGCCCTTTACCGCCCCGGACCAATGGAGAGCGGAATGCTTGATGATTATATAGAAAGAAAACACGGAAAATGATGAATTCGAAACAGCCCTAAAGCCTATTTTGGAACCTACATACGGTGTTATTGTTTATCAGGAACAGGTTATGCAGATAGTTCAGGCAATAGGCGGATTCAGTTTGGGGGAAGCGGATATCATAAGAAGGGCGATGGGAAAGAAAAAGCGGATGTTATGGCCAAATATTCGGAAGAATTTGCAACCCGTGCAGCCCAGAGGGGTTTTTCTTATGAAAATGCCAAAAATCTGTTTAATTTAATAGAAAAATTTGCAGGTTACGGATTTAACAAATCACATTCGGCCGCTTACGCATATATTACATATCAGACTTCTTTTTTAAAAGCATATTATCCCGCAGAATTTTTTGCGGCACTTTTAACCTATGAAGCGGATAATACCGATAAAATTGCTAAATATATAGAAGAAGCCAAATCACTCAATATAGAGATTCTACCTCCTAATGTAAATAAATCAAATGCCGAGTTTACCCCTACAGGTGAAAAAGTTTTATTTGGGCTCAGTGCGATAAAAGGGGTCGGCAGCAAAGCTATTGAAAGTATTACTCAAAACAGGCCGTTTAGCGATTTAAATGACTTTATTTTAAAAATCGATACAGGCAAAGTAAATAAAAAAGTGCTTGAACAGCTTGTGAAATCAGGGGCAATGGATGATTTCGGTTATTCAAGAAAAGCCCTTTTAAATGCAATTGAAGATATGTTGGAATATAAAAAAAGGGTGCAGGAGAGAAAAAATGCCATGCATCATGCAAATTCATTATTTGCTGATATGGAAGATGAGGAAATTGAAGAAAAATTGGAAATCCCAAAATTAGCCGAATTTGATATTAAAACACTTCTTGAAGGCGAATATGAAACACTTGGGTTTTATGTATCGGCACATCCTCTTGACCCTTTTAAAAAAGAAATAGAAAAGCTTGATTATAACCTTTCAAGCGATATAGAGGAAATTATAGGAAAAGAAGCGCTTTTTGTAGGTAAAATTGATACTATGAAAGTTAGAATTTCAAAAAGAGGCAATAAATTTGCAATTGCAACTTTAATGGATTTTCACGGTAAAATAGATATTATGATATTTGAAAGGGATTTAGAACATCTTGAAAAATTAAATCTTGATGAACCTTTGGCAATCAAGGCACATGTGGATAAGGTTGCCGATTATTTAAGAATTACCTGTAAAAAAATTCTTCCATTAAAAGAAGCGGAAAATGAAAAAGGTGCAAAAAAGAACAGATATGTGTTATAGAAAAGGAAATTGGTAAAAATTATGAGGAAGATTTGATAAAAATTTATAATGAAATTATAAAAAATCCAGGAGAAAAAAGAGCTGTTTTACTTTTAAAAACTCCTTTTGGATTCAGTTTAAAAGTAAATACAAATCTAAGAACCTCAATTAATTAAATCAATTCTTTTATCTTTTCTTTAAAATTACACAAAAACATTGGAAATTCACTATCAACTTTACTTAAATCCACATATTCCCTAAAAAAAGTATCTATATCTATTCCTTTTTGCATTCCAAGAGAAAAACCTTTAAACATCTCTTTAAGTTTTGGAGAATCAATAAGTTCGATTAAATTTTCGCAGTAGCTTATCCCTTCCTCATACATTTTTTCTTTATAATATCCTACAATATTATCAAACAGTGTAACTAAAACAAATAATTCTTCTTCGTTGGAAACATCGAACTTTTCATTGTTTGCCATTTTTTGCTGATAATATAAAAAGCTTTCGTTAAAAGCTTTTTCAAATTCTTCCCGGGCTTTTTGGATATCGTTTTTGCTTAAGGCGTTTCTGAATTCAATATAATGTGTTTTTACTGACATATTTGTCCTTTTTTGAAATTTTAACATTTTATTTGCTTTTTTTTCAAACAGTGTTATAATGTCACTGCAAATTTAATTTTAGGAAAAGAAACATGAAAACACTTTACGTAGGAAACATTAACTATCAAGCAACTGAAGAAGATTTAAAACCTTTATTCGCAGAATATGGGGAAGTAGTTTCAGTTAAGATTATTAATGACAGAGAAACAGGTAGAAGCAAAGGATTTGGATTCGTTGAAATGGAAAGCGGAGCCGACACAGCTGTAGAAGAACTTGACGGCAAAGAATTCCAAGGCAGAAGACTTAGAGTAAACGAAGCTAGACCAAGAGCTCCAAGAGGAGAATAATTTCTTCTCTTTAATACCTTAAAGAAAAAGTGTCTGTCACTATATTGGTAGCATGTAAAATCTTTTTTGATTAAATTTTATTTGCTTAATATCTGTTTTTGATTTTCTGAAAAATTAACAATCATAATAATATTAAAATTGATAATTATTCTGACAATTTCGCAATGGGTGAATAGTGAGTCGTGAAAAGTTATTAGTAATTTATAATTAGTAACTGTTCAATAATTGTAAAATTATTTATGGGGATTGGCATAATTATTTCTCTATGTTATATTATTTTTATATTTATATTTTTCAAAAATTTGTAAAAGAATGTTAATTTTTGGTAAAATGTTAAAAAATTAAAAGGAGAAATAATGGCATTATTTGATGAAGTAAAAGAAGTAATAGTTGAGCAGTTAAATGTAAGCCCAGAAGAAGTTAAACCGGAAGCGAGATTCGTAGAAGATTTGGGTGCTGACAGCTTAGACGTAGTTGAAATGATTATGGCTTTGGAAGAAAAATTCGAAATTGAAATTCCGGACAGCGAAGCTGAAAAAATCCAGACTGTCCAAGACGTAGTTGATTATATAGAAAAAGCTAAAAACTCTTAATTTCCCCTCTCTTTTTGAGAGTGGTAAGTAATAAATAAATTTTTTATTTATTACCTACTACTTTAAAAGGATGTCTATGAGAATAGTTGTAACTGGTATAGGAATGATAAATTCGGTTGGTTTAAACAAAAATGAGAGTTTTGATAATATAATTTCCGGAAAAACAGGTGTTGGGAGAATTACGCATTTTGACCCTGACGGTTATGCTTCTCAGGTTGCAGGGGAAGTTAAAGGATTCGATCCTAAAACCATAATGAATCCGAAAGATGTAAAAAAAGCTGACAGGTTTATTCATTTTGGACTTGCCGCTGCCAAAGAGGCCATGGCCGACAGCGGGCTTGAAAGTTATAATGAGAATAGATTCGGTGTGAGTGCGGCAAGCGGAATAGGTGGACTTCCGGTGATTGAAAAAGCGAGTGTTATTGTAGAAACGAGGGGTCCAAGAAGGATTTCCCCGTTTTTATTCCAAGTGCACTTGTTAATATGCTTGGTGGATTTGTTTCCATTGAATATAAATTAAAAGGTCCAAATCTCGCAAATGTAACCGCTTGTGCGGCGGGAACCCATGCCATTACTCAGGCTGTTAAAACAATGAAAGCCGGAATGGCAGATAAAATGATGGTTGTTGCAGGCGAAGCCTGTATATGTCCTGTCGGGGTAGGCGGATTTTCAGCAATGAAAGCGCTTTCAACAAGAAATGATGAACCGGAAAAATCATCACGTCCGTTTGATGCACAAAGAGACGGTTTTGTAATGGGTGAAGGCGGAGCTTGTTTAATATTGGAAAAATATGAAGATGCAATTGAAAGAGGCGCTAAAATATATGCAGAAATTATGGGAATAGGGGAAAGTGCAGATGCAAATCATATCACCACTCCTGCCCCTGGGGGAGAAGGTGCATACAGAGCCATGAAAATGGCTTATGAAATGGCGGGAGAGCCAAAAGTAGATTATATCAATGCCCACGGAACTTCTACTAAATATAATGATTTATACGAAACAATGGCTATTAAAGCATTGTTTGGAGGAAAAGAAAAATGTCCTCCGGTTAGTTCAACAAAAGGCGCCACAGGCCATTGTTTAGGAGCTGCGGGAACAATAGAAGCTGTTATTACGCTTATGGCAATGGAAAAAAACATTTTACCTCCTACTGTTAATTATGAAGAACCGGATCCGGAATGTGATTTGGATTACGTACCTAACGTGGCAAGAGAAGGCGAAATTAATGTAGCTATGAGCAATTCTTTTGGATTTGGCGGAACAAACGGCGTTGTAATTTTTAAAAAGGTATAATTTGGCAAGTTTGGATTTTGGAAGAGATTAAATCTCAGATAGATATTTCAAAAATAAAAGGCGATATACATGCAGCCGAAACACTCGAGAAAGAACTTAAAAAAGAGATAGAAAACCTAACTCCATATCAAAAGCTTCAACTTGCCCGTCATCCTGACAGGCCGCATGCTGAGGATATAATAAATCTTATTATGAATGAAAAATACGAACTTCACGGAGACAGGGAATTTAGAGACGACCCGGCAATTGTATGTTATATAGGTAAAATCAGTGATGTTGAATGTGTGGTAATAGGAGAAGAAAAAGGTAGAAATACAAAAGAAAAAGTAACAAGAAATTTTGGTATGCCCCATCCCGAAGGATACAGAAAGGCTCTCAGGGTCGCAAAATTAGCTGAAAAATTTAATTTACCTATACTTTTTTTAATAGATACCCCAGGGGCATTTCCGGGTATAGGGGCAGAAGAAAGAGGACAAAGCGAAGCAATTGCAAAAAATTTATTTGAACTCAGCAGAATTAAAACACCTACCGTTTCTATTGTTATAGGGGAAGGCGGAAGCGGAGGCGCACTTGCTATAGGTGTGGCAGACAAATTTGCAATGCTTAAATATTCAGTTTTCAGTGTAATATCTCCTGAAGGATGTGCAGCAATTTTGTGGGGTGACGGAAGCAAAGCAGAAACAGCTACAAAAGCACTTAAAATTTCTGCTCAGGAACTTAAAAAATTAGGTCTTGTAGATGATATTATTGATGAACCTCTTGAGGGTGCCCACAGAGATTATAAAACTACCGCTGATAACATAAAGGAATATTTTCTCAAAAACATAAAAAATTTGAAAGAACTCTCAACTGACGAATTATTACAACAAAGATTTGAAAAATATTTAAACTACGGTTCTTTTGAAACATCTGCCAAATAACAACAAAAAACAAGGATTAAAAATGAGAAAATTAATTTTAAGTGTTTTAACTTTCGGTTGCCAATAATATTAATTTACAGATAAGCAATTCTACTGCTGCAATAGGCACAGAAAGCGGAATAATAGACAATAATATAAAAGCCAGGGCGCAGTTTATATATAACAATAATTCTAATAAACACAATTTTTTTTCGGCAGGTGTTAAAGCCGAAGGAAATTTAATAGGTATGGAATATCAAAATATCAAATTTTCTGTAATAATAGATGCAGTCCATACTAAAAGCAATACCGCAATACCTGTGGGAATAGGAATTTTTACGTATTTACCCAATGTTTCTTTGCCTGTATATGTAAAAGCAGAAGGTGAATACGCTCCAAAAATATTAAGTTTTGACGAAGCCGACAGATTTAGCAGAATAGATGCGCAAATCGGATATTTTCCAATAGATAATGCCCAAATTTTTTGGTTATAGAGATATAAGTTTTAATCAGAATTATAACAACTCTATTTATGGAGGAATAGGTTACAATTTTTAAGAAGATGGAATTAATCCTCCCATCTTCTTCTAAAACCGAATTCCGTAGCCACGGCCCAATTCTCTGCCTCTGCATCCGTAACCACGTCCAAATCCGGCCCCTCTTCCGTATCCGTATCCTCTTTGCTCATCTCTTTCATCAAATGCTCTGTTTCCAAAACCTCTTCCGTAACCGTATCCTCTGCCGTATCCGAAACCTCTTCCATATCCGAAACCTCTTCCATATCCTCTTTCAAATTCTCTCATATCTTCCTCCTTAATTTGATTTAATGCGTTTTCGATATTTTTTTCATCAGTTTCATAAGGAATAATTCCCTCTCGTTCAAGATTTACTCCCATACCTTCACCAAATTCATGTGATACCAGAACATTGACTCCGGCTTCTGCCAATAGTGGAGGTATGAGCCTGCCTGTACCAAGGCCTCTTTGATGTTCTTTTGTTCCTTTTAAATCAATATGTTCTTCTTGAATTGTTTTCATAACAGGGTTTTCAATATAAGTTCTTTCTCCTATTTTATCTACAATCAAGAAACCTTTACAAAGTCCAATATGACTTGCTATAGTTTCTTTATTGTTTGTTGGAAATGCTATTTTCATTTTTCACTCCTTAAAAGTTTTCTATTTCTATTGCTTTGCCTTCAAGTAAGGCAGAAGCTATTTTTTTTCTTGCATTGTTTAAAATTCTGCTGAATGTCGGTCTGGAAATTTCCATCTCTTTTGCCGCATCTTCTTGATACATTTCATTATAATCGGCAAGTCTGATGGCTTCAATTTCATCTCTGGATAAATTAATATATTCCAAATTATGTCCCGGCATTCCGCAGGGTTTAAAACAGTTATGATGAAATTTACCTCTTATTCTTCTTCTGATTTTTAGGCAATTTAAATCCTTTAGAACATATGTTCAATACAATTATAATACTTTTTTGAACATATGTCAAGAAAAATTATTTAGATTTGTTAATTCTTTTTAATTCTTTAGCTAAATATTTAGCCGTATAACTGACATCCTGATATTTTTCTATTATTTCTTTTATTGTTCCGGCTGCTATTACTTTTCCTCCTTTGCTTCCCCCCTCAGGTCCCATATCTATTATATAATCGGCGTTTTTTATAAAATCAAGATTATGCTCGATTACAATGACACTGTTTCCTAAATCTACCAAGTGTGATAAAACTTTCATTAAATTATCTATATCCGCAAAATGTAAACCGGTTGTGGGTTCATCCAGAATATAAAGGGTGTTTCCGGTATCTCTTCTGCTTAATTCTTTTGCCAGTTTTATTCTCTGGGCTTCTCCGCCGCTTAGTGTTGTGGCGTTTTGTCCAAGGGTTATATATCCAAGCCCCACATCTTTGAGAGTCTTTAGTTTTTGTTTGATTTTAGGAATTTTTTCAAAAAATTCATAAGCCTCATCCACACTCATTTCAAGTATATCCGCAATGGATTTCTCCCTGTATTTAATTTCAAGTGTCTGATCGTTGTATCTTTTGCCTTTGCATGCTTCACAGGTTACCATTATATCGGGTAAAAAATGCATTTCTATTTTTATCTGTCCCTCACCTTTACAAACTTCACATCTCCCTCCTTTTACATTGAAACTGAATCTGCCCGGAGTGTAACCGCGTAGCTTGGCTTCGGGAGTTAAGGAAAAAAGTGCCCTTATATCATCAAAAACACCCGTATAAGTTGCTGGATTGCTTCTTGGTGTTCTGCCTATCGGGCTTTGGTCAAGATATATGACTTTATCAAGCTGTTCGAGGCCTTTTATTTCCACTCCTTTTACTTTTTGTATCTTTTTTGCATGATTTAATATTTCTTTTGCCACAGGAAGAAGTGTCTGAAGTATAAGAGAACTTTTCCCGCTGCCGCTTACACCTGTAACACATACAAGGTTCCTTAAAGGAATTTTAGTGTTTAAATTTTTAATATTGTGTATATTGACATTTTTAATTTTTAGCCATTCATTTTGGGGGCGGTTTTTTTGATAATTTATATCTTTTTCATATCTTAAATACTGTGCTGTTAATGTATTGGTTTTTATAAGTTTGTCCGCATTTCCCGCAAAAATAACTTCTCCTCCGTTTTTGCCTGCATTTGGACCTATATCTACGATGAAATCCGCATTTAAAATTGTTTCCCTGTCATGCTCTACCACAATAACGGTGTTTCCCCTGTCTCTTAAATTTTTCAGTGTATTGATAAGTTTTAAAGTATCTCTTTCGTGAAGGCCGATGCTCGGTTCATCCAATACATACAGCACCCCGGTCAGTCCGCTTCCTATCTGGCTGGCGATTCTGATTCTCTGGCTTTCGCCACCGCTTATTGTTCTTGCATCCCTGCTCAGTGTTAAATATCCAAGCCCCACATCCACTAAAAAAAAGAGTCTTTCTTTTATCTCTTTTAAAATAGGTTCGGATATTTTTTATCTTTGTCGGATAAATATTCAAAATTTTTTTATTGCTGAAAAATTTATATGCTTCCTCTATCGGCATAGAAATAATCTCAGCAATTGTTTTTCCGGCTACTTTTACCGCCAGGCTTTCCGGTTTAAGTCTATATCCAAGGCATACCGGACAGGTGCTTTCGCTCATTATTTCGCTTATATCGTCTTTGTAGGTATCGAGCGCTATTTGTCTGAGTCCGGGCCATGGTTTGGAAATGGTGTGTTTTGCGTAAATAAATGTAATGTCATAAGCGGTGCCGTTTAAAATCAGTTTTTTTTGAAGCTCGTCAAGTTCGTAAAAACTTTTATTCATATCTATTCCCACTTCTTTGCAAAATGCTTTAAAAAACTCCTGGTAATATTTTTTATTAAAACCCCATATTAGAGGAATTGCACCTTTATTTAAAGGTCTATCTTTTATTACTTTTTCAATATCGAGTGAATAAACAAGCCCAAGTCCGTCGCATTTCGGGCATGCACCTTTGGGGGAATTGAAAGAAAAAGAAGTAGGCTCAAGCTCTTCAAAACTGACTTTACATTTAAAACATGCCTTATGTTCGCTGTAATGAATAAAATCTTTTTCCATTCCTAATTCTTTGGCGTTAAGTATTTCTATTTCGACTTCCCCGAAACTTTTATTCAGCGCTTTTTCAACAGCTTCGGCTATTCTTGCTTTGATTTCTTCTTTTATGATAACCCTGTCAATTACCGCTTTGATTGTATGTTTTAAGTTCAACTTCCTCATCAAGCCTGATGAGAACTCCGTCTATATAAGCCCTGATTATTCCATCATGCCTTAACTTTTCTTTAATTATTGGGGCATAAATTATAAGTTTTGCCCCTTTTGGCAGTTTTAAAATTTCGTTAATGATGTCCTGGGGAGTCATTTTAGTTATTTTTTTACCGCATATATGACAGTGCTGAATCCCTATTCTTGCATATAAAAGTCTCAGATAATCATAAATTTCCGTAACAGTTCCCACGGTTGAGCGCGGGTTTTTTGAGGTTGTCTTCTGGTCTATTGCAATAGCCGGGGTGAGCCCTTCTATTTTATCCACATCCGGTTTTCCGGCCTGTTCCAAAAACTGTCTTGCATAAGAGCTTAAACTCTCAATATATCTTCTTTGGCCCTCGGCATAGAGAGTGTCAAATGCAAGAGTTGATTTTCCGCTTCCGGAAAGACCTGTAAAAACAATGAGCTTGTTTTTAGGTATTTCTAAATTTATATTTTTTAAATTGTTTTCCCTGGCACCTATAACTTTTATTTTATCCATTAATCTCCTTTAAAATATGGTGAGTAGTGAATTGTGAGCCCGCCCGGCCGCTTGAAAAGCGGCAGGGTAGTGAGTAGTGAATTATGAATTATTAAAATTTATAAATTACTCATCTCATAACTCAAAACTCATAACTCATAATTCATAACTCATAATTTAAAATTATCCTATTTCAATGCTCCATACGGCAAATAAAAATACAAACATTTCAGTGGCATACAGTTTCCATTTCGGCTGTGTTTTATAAAGCTGGTCTTTTATTTCAATATATTCAGAATATGTAAGTGTAGAAAACATTCTTTTTATCACCGTGTCGAGATAATCATCCTTATCGTCTGTTTTGAGCGAAATAAATATATGCCTGTATATCATAAAAGTTTCCAATGTTGCAAGTATGATTAACGCAATGTCTATTTTGTGCAACAATGCCATTTCTATAATTATAATTTCAAATATATAAAAAATAATTATATATCCCAAAACAGGATTATGGTTTTTTAGATAATAAAGTGCAAAAAGTTTGTCGGATGCACTTTTTATTTTAAAGCTTTCCAAAATATAAATTCTAAAAACAATAAGTAAAAAAACTATAATTTCCGCTACTAATTTAATATCCATTAAAATCCTTAAAAATAAAGTTTGTATATCATAGAAACAAATACCCCTATATACCAGATTAAGAGTAATTTTTTATGATGTTTGGGATGAAGTTTGTGATATGATTTTATACCAAAAAAAGTACCGATTAAGCTTGCAATACCTATTGAAAATCCGACTTTATAATCAATATGGCCGGCAAGGGACTGTGAAATAAATCCCGAAACGGAAGAAAATACCACAAAAAAGAGACTAAGACTTACTGTTGTTTTTAATTTGTATTTTAAAAAACCTACAAGTATCGGGGTTATTAAAATAGCCCCTCCCACCCCTACGCTTATTGCTATCGTTCCAACAAATATTCCGATAAAAAAAAGTTTTTTATTGTCTATCGGAGGCTCGTGCTGAGGCTCTTCGACGGTTATAAAAAACCTGATTATCGCAATAAAAACAAGCGTCAAAAAAATTATACCCAAAATTTCTTTGGGCGTATATTTTACTATAATACCGCTGAGCATTGCCCCGAGTGCACCTCCTAATCCAAGGGAGATACCGTTTTTTATTTTAAGAAGGCCTTTTTTGTAATTAAGATAGCTTCCAAAAATAGAGCTCATCATCATCTGTATAACACTGATTCCTATTGCTTCTTTTAATTCAAATCCCAAAAATAAAAGAGCGGGCACCAAAATAGTCCCTCCACCAATTCCAAAAAATCCGCTTGCAAAGCCTGTAAATATTCCTATTAGGATAGCACTTATCAAAATCAGCCTTTTTTTGATAAAATTATATCCAAAAGGGAAAGATATGATTGAAATTATAAAAGAAGCCGTAAAAAACTATTTAAATTCGCTAAACACTGAATTTGATGAATGTGGCGGAGAGAAAATAAACGGATTTGTCAGTAAAATAGAAATTGACGGGTATAAAAAAGCCGATATTTATATAGTTGTGCCTGCCGAAAAGCTTGATATGGTTTCTTTATACTGGTTCGGAGATAAAAACTACGATCCGAAAGATTTAACTAATGAAATTGCAAATCTGATAGTGGGAAATGCCAAAATTATTGCCCAAAAGAAAAAAATAAATTTTAATATATCCACCCCTGAGTTTTTAGGAAAATTTAATAAAAATATTGAATATGACGATGTGTTGGCGTTTAAATACAAAACGGTATGTTTTTATATTCTGTTTAAGGAAAAATAATGCAAAATCCAAATGAAGAGAGAATTTATGAATTAATTCCGGATTACGGCCATTTATTAGATACCGAGGTTTTGTTTGAAAGTGATTTGGGAAGGGTGGAAATGAGTTTAAGGGAAATATTAAACCTCCAAAAAGGCAGTGTAATAGATTTAAACAAACCTGCAGGGGAAAGCGCCGAAGTTTATATAAACGGCAGGATAATAGGAAAAGGCGAAGTGATGGTTTATGAAAAAAATCTTGCCATAAGAATAAATGAGGTTTTGGATGCGAATTCTTTGGTATATTATCTGACAAAGGAAAAATAGTGAAGAAAATAATTATTTTATTTTTGGCGTGTTTAATTTACGGGGCAAATCTGATTGACGTTAATTTTTTTGAAAACAAAAACATGCTGGATATTCTTTTTTCTCTCGATTCCAAATTCGACGGCAAAATTATAAAACTTGCACAAAACAGATTTTTAATAAAAAATATAAAAACCGATAATGCAGTAGAAAAAAATTTTAATAATTTTTTTGTAAAATCCGTTATTATAACTCCGGTAAAAAATTCTGTTGAAGTGGAAATAGCTTCAAAAAATAAGTATAATGTAAATGTGGCGCTTACGCCGGACGGTTACGGAATAAGGTTTAGAATCCAGTCTTTAAAACCTCTCCAGACAAATCTGCCCACGATGCCAAAAGAAAATTTTTCTTTTACGAGGTATATTGTTGTAGTTACAATTTTAATAATTTTGGCTATAATCCTGCTTTATTTAAAAAAAAGAGGGTTTTCGTCAAAATTACCGGCTTTAAAAAATGATATGAAAGTTCTTTCACAAAAATTTATTGATGCCAAAAACAAAGTTGTTTTGTTTGAATATCAAAATAAAAAATATTTGATGCTTATCGGAAACACCAATATACTTTTGGATGTTTTTGAGAAAAATTTCAAAGCCCCGAAAAATGAAGCTGAATTTGATGAAATGTTAAAACTAAATAATAAAATTAATGATATAGAAAAATATATAAAAAATGCAGACAATATAAAGGAGTTAGATGAAACAATTTGATTGTATAGTTGTCGGCGGAGGGCATGCGGGAATAGAAGCTGCCGCAGCTGCAGCGAAAATGGGTAAAAGGACCCTTCTTTTAAGTATGCTTGTAGAGCAGATTGGAGCTCCAAGCTGTAATCCGGCAATAGGAGGACTTGCAAAAGGGCATCTTGTTAAAGAAATAGACGCACTTGGAGGGCTTATGCCTCTTGCCACCGACAATGCAGGAATTCAGTTTAGAATTTTAAATGAAAACAGAGGCCCCGCTGTCAGGGGAAGCAGAGCCCAGATTGATATGGACAGATACAGAATATGGATGAGAACCGCCCTACTTAATACACCCAATCTTGAAATAGCCCAGGAAATTGTGGATGAAATAATAGTAAAAAACGGGAAAGTCGCAGGTGTTAAAACAAATTTATTAAATGTTTATAAGACAAAAACACTGATTCTAACCACGGGAACTTTTATGAGGGGGATAATGCATTTCGGCCCTGTAAAACTCGAAGGGGGCAGATTTCACGAACTTCCTGCAAAAAAAATATCAAAATCACTTGAAAATCTGGGTTTTAAACTGGAAAGGTTAAAAACAGGGACTACTGCAAGAATTGATGCAAGAAGTATCGATTTTTCTAAAATGGAACTGCAAGAAGGCGATAAAAATCCAAAACCGTTTTCATTCAGAACAGACAAAAAAACATTTAATCCCGAGCAGCTCCCATGTTACATAACATATACAAATGAAACAACACACGATATTATTAAAAGCAACTTCTATAGAGCCCCTCTTTTTACCGGCCAGATTGAAGGAATAGGGCCAAGGTATTGCCCCAGTATTGAGGATAAACTGAATAAATTTCCGGATAAAGAACGACACCATGTATTTATAGAGCCTCAGACAAGAGAGGCAACCGAATATTATTTAAACGGTCTTTCAACTTCTCTTCCTATGGATGTGCAGGATGCGTTTATCCATTCAATTTTGGGACTTGAAAATGCAAAAATAGTAAGATACGGCTATGCCATAGAGTATGACTTTATTCAACCTACAAACCTTAAACATTCTTTGGAAACAAAAGAGATTGAAGGACTGTTTTTTGCCGGGCAGATTAACGGAACCACCGGTTATGAAGAGGCGGCGGCGCAGGGAATAATGGCCGGAATTAACGCTGTGCTTAAAGTTGAAGGGAAAGAACCGATAATTTTCAGAAGAGATGAGGCATATATAGGCGTATTGATAGACGATTTGGTTACAAAAGGAACAAATGAACCTTACAGAATGTTTACAAGCAGGAGTGAATACAGACTCTTATTAAGAGAAGACAATGCAATGTTAAGACTTGCAGATTATGGATATAAGCTTGGTCTACTTAATGAAAAAACATATGAGAAAGTATTAAAACTAAGAGAAGAAATAAAAAAAGGCCTAAAAATATTAAATGAAACATTCGTAACTCCAAACAAAGGAATAAATACAAAACTTGAAGAACTTGGAGAAGAGAAAATACAAAACAAAATGGAAATAAGAAAAATAGTCGCAAGACATACGTTTACAAAAGAGAAACTTCTTAAAATGTTTCCTGAGTTCTCATCTTTAAGTGATGACGCACTCGAGCAGATTTTGATTCAGGCAAGATATCATCATTATATCCAAAGGCAAAAAGCACAGATTGATAAAATGAAAGAAATGCTAAAAGTTAAAATTCCGGAAGATTTTGAATACAGAGGGATTCCGGGACTCAGTCGCGAAATAGTTGAAAAACTTGAAAAACACAGACCCGTTACTCTTTTTCAGGCAAGTGAAATAAGCGGAGTTACTCCCGCCGCTATCGATATAATACATATGTATATTAATATGAGGAAAAGAAAATGAATTATATTTATGTTTATACGGCAGATGGAAAAAAATTTGAAAGAATTGATAAAGCCGCTTTAATAGCTAATAATTTGGATGAATTTGTATTCGGGGTAAATGATATTGAAGCAATAGCATATTTAAAAGAAAAATATAATTTTAAAGCTATGAATATAGATGCTGTTATTGATATTTTAAATGTCTGCGGCGCAGATGATAATATATATTTGTGCACGCCTGAGGATAAAACTGTAATTAAGGCAAATTTTAAAAATGTTAAGGAGTTTTGCAATGAATAATAAAGAAAAACCGTTTAATTTCTGGCTTTTTATGATAGGTATTTTTATAGCGCTTTTGGTTTTAACATCTATTGTAATCGGTGTTCCCTATCTTCTTTCAAAATAATAGAAAATTTACTTCCTTTTTTCTTTTCGCTTTGGATTTTTAATTTAAAATTATGCATATCAAGAATTTTTTTTGTTATATAAAGCCCCAGCCCCAGGGAATTATCCCAGTCGTTTTTTGCAATTCTGTAAAATTTCTGTGTTATTAAATCTATTTTGTCTTTTTCTATGCCTACTCCTTTGTCTGTTATTTCTAAAAAATTTTCATTTAAATCTATAATAACTTTCTCTTTTGAATATTTCAGGGCGTTTGAAATAAGGTTTGAAACGGCGATATCTATCAGATTTTTATCTGCTTTTATTATTACAGGCTTTAAATTTAAAACCAGCCTTTCTTCATCAAACGATTTTATCAGCTCTTTTATTGAATTGTCTAATTTTACTTCTTTAAAATTTGGTTTTAATTTCTGATTTTCTATTTTTGTAACTAAATATAACCTGTCTATTAAATTTGTAAGTCTTAGTGAGTTTTTATGTATTTTTTCGAGAAATTTTTGATTTGTGTTTACATCAAGTCTGTTATTTAAGATAGTTTCGATATAACCGTTGATTATTGATATGGGATTTTTAAATTCATGGGAAATTGCTGAAATGATATCGTCTTTAAATTCATTTTGAATTTTTAGTTTTTTATTTTCGAGTTTTATTTTTTTAAGCTGTTTTTTTAATTTTTCTATCTCTTTTTTTTCGTTTTTACAAACAAATTTTTTAATTTTTACTTTTAAATTTCTCATTATACATTATCCATTTTATATTATTTTAATGTGTATCCGATTCCTCTTTTTGACTCTATTAAATCAATTTTATGGTTTAATCTGTTAATGGAGACATTTACGCTTTTTTCATTTATTTCTAAAAGTTCAGCTATTTCATCTTTGGAAATTACTCTTTTTGGATTTTCAAAAAATATTTTTAACAGTTTAAATTCTGATTTTGTTAAATCGACTGTTTCATTATCTATCAGTAAATTTTTATTTATTAAATCAAGTTTGTAATTTTTATATGATAAGAAATTGCTCTTTTTATTGTGTCTTTTTAAAACGGCTTTAATTCTTGCAATCAGTTCTTTTATGGAAAACGGTTTTTTAATATAGTCATCCGCACCCTTTTCAAAGCCCTCCAATACATCTTCTTCAGCTGTTTTTGCGGTTAAAAAAATAACGGGAATATTGAAACCCTCGTCTTTTAAATTTTTAACAAATTCGCTTCCTTCAATATCCGGCAAATTTCTGTCCACTATTAAAAGGTCAGGATTTTCCTCTATAATAAAATCTCTTACTTTTTTTGTATTTAAAAATCCTACTGCATCAAATCCAGCTTTTATTAAATTAAATTCCAGTAAATCAAGTAAATCCTCTTCATCTTCTATTAGGGCAATTTTTATCAAAAATCCATTCCTTCTTTTGCAAAAAGCAGATATTTTGTAATTGTTTTTACGCTGTCTGTAATTCTTTCAAGTCTTTTTGCAACATTCATAATTTTTAAAATTTCATCTATATTTTCTTTTGATTTTATCTCTTTAAACAGTTCTTTGTATATTTCATCGGCAATTTTTTCCTGGGAAATAATTGTTGAATATGCATCTTCAATAGTATCCCCCTTTATGGCAAGTTTAAGCGTTTCAAGCGATGTTATGGCACTTTGGTGAAGTGCGTCAATTTTTTCGTTTTTAAAATCGTATTTTTTAATAAAATATTTGATTGAGCGTTTTATTTTGTTTAAAAAAGGGGTGATTTTAAGTATTGCTATCGCTTCTCGTAAAAATTCACCCTGCGGATGGAGAAGGGCAATGAATTTTATAACTTCGTCATCAAGGTCTTTCAGGTCAATAAGGAAAAAATCATCTTTTATCTCTTTTTCTTTAAGTGTGGTGCTTAAAATTTCAACTGTTTTTTCAAATAATTTTTCTATTTTATTTAGTTCTTTTTCAAATTTTGAAAGCATTTTAAATCCTTTGTTATATATTTATGTATAATTATATAATAATGTAAAAAAAATTTTGTTATCAAAATGTTATTTTATTTTTTTATAATTTCAAGACAAAAAAATTAAGGAGAGAGAATGTTAAAAAAATTGGCTTTTGGAGCATTACTTGGTGCAAGCGCATTTGCATGGACAATTAACGGTACTGGATCTTCATTTCAATATCCGGTAAACAAAGCGTGGATAAAAGGTTTTTATTCTGAAACTTCAAACAGGGTAAACTATACAGCAACAGGAAGCGGGACCGGTATTAAAGAAATAGAGGCAAGACATGTCGATTTCGGCGGAACAGACAAACCTTTGACTCCCAGGACATTGAGAAAATATCATTTGGCACAGTTTCCTACTGTAATAGGGGGAATTACACTTGCATACAATATTCCTGGTGTTCACAGTTTAAAACTAAGCGAAATTGCAATAGAGGGTATAGCCCTTGGAAGCATTCAATACTGGGACAACCCTTGGATAGTAAAATACAATCCGAATGAAAAACTGCCTCATAAAAAAATTATTTTTGTTCACAGAAGCGACAAATCAGGAACAACTTTTAACTTTACATATTATCTAAGTAAATTAAGCACAACCTGGTTTCATCATTTCGGTGTTCATAAAGCAGTTAACTGGCCTACCGACGCACAGGGCAGAGGTGTCGCAGGAAAAGGAAACTTCGGTGTAAGTACTGCTATTAAAACAAATCCATATTCAATAGGTTATGTTGATTATGCGGATGCTGTTAAAAACGGGTTAAATTTGGCAGAAGTTCAGGGAAAAGACGGGGCATTTTATGCGGCAACTCCGGCAAATTTTGCAAAAGGTGCGGCTTACGGAGGATTTTCACCTAAAAATGATTTTTTTAAATTGATTGCTTATCCTAAAAAAGGTTATCCGATTTTAGCCCCTACATTTGATTTAGTTCATTATGATAATCCAAAAACAGCTAAAAGGGTTACATCATTTTTCTCTTATGCATACGACCATGACGAAGTTGCTTCTAAACTTGGATATATTCCGCTTCCAAGCAGTGTAAAAGCGTTGGTTAAAAAATACTGGGCTGAAAAAGGAATTTCTCCGGAAAAATAAAAAAAGGACTTTAAATCCTTTTTATTTTTTTCTATAATTTTAGTTAAAAAGGCCATATATGGAATTTCTTTTCAGAAAATTAACTTCAATAAGCGCCACGGTTATTTTATTAATCCTTTCAGCTATTTTTATTGTTTTGTTTATTTATGCAAAACCCGCCATTAAAGAATACGGACTGCATTTTCTGGTTGATCCGAGATGGGGTGTAACTATTCAAATACCTGTAAAAAACAGTGCAACTGTTCAAAACAGTACTAATTCCAATGCTTCTGTATCTGTGGGAAATAATCAAGACAATTCAGACAATATGTCCGATTCCGATAATGTTGATGCGTCTCTCGGTCTTGGCGGGGATGATGTTGACAGTGCAATATCAGGCGGAGGAGAAAATAGCCAAAATTATAAAACAAAAGAAATTTACGGCGGATTGATACCTATTGTAGGAACTATTCTATCAACTATTATAGCTATGCTTTTTGCGGTTCCTGTTGCAATGGGTATTGCTATATTTTTAAGCGAGATTGCTATGCCGATGCTTGCCAAACCGGTTGGAATAGCAATAGAACTTCTTGCTGCAATACCGAGTATTATTTACGGTATGTGGGGTCTTTTTTATTTTGGTCCTTTTATTTCACATATTTTCGGAGGTCCGAGCGTCAATTTACTGGTGGCCGGACTGGTGCTTGGCGTTATGATAATTCCATTTATGGCTTCTTTAACGCGTGACAGTATGAATACAACTCCCGATGTATTGAAAGAATCCGCTTATGCTCTGGGGGCTACAAAATTTGAAGTAATTAAAGATGTGATTTTTCCTTATGCAAAAAGCGGAATAATAGGAAGTATTATTTTAGCCCTAGGAAGGGCTCTTGGTGAGACAATGGCTGTTGCGTTTGTAATAGGGGGAGTATTTAACTATCCTAAAAAACTTACCGACCCGACGGTTTCCATCCCTGTGGTTTTGGCAAACTCTTTTTCAGAAAGCAGCGGTATGAGTCTGGCGGCTCTTTTTTATTTATCACTTGTTTTATTTGTTGTATCTTTTATAGTGATAGTAACAGCAAAATTTTATTTTTTAAGGAAAAATAAATGAGACTTATAATTAATAAATTAATTCTTTTGCTTTCAACTCTTGCTGCAATTTTAGGGCTTGTTTTTTTATTTTGGATATTAATTACATTGACAATTAAAGGTGTCAAATCGCTTGATTTGTATATTTTTACTCACGATTTGGTTGATAACGGTCTTAGAAATCTTTTTATCGGGCAGTTTATTTTAGCTTTTATTGCTGTAATAATCGGAGTTCCTATCGGAATGTTAGCTGGAATTTATCTGCAGGAGTATTCTTTTGGGAATAAATATGCCCAGTTTATAAGAAATTTAAGTGATGTTATGATGAGTGCGCCTTCCATTGTTATAGGCGTATTTGTTTATGCAATCGTTGTAAATCCCATGGGTCATATGAACGGATGGGCTGGTGCAATTGCCCTTGCCATTATGATGCTTCCTATTGTTGTAAGAACAACCGATGATATGCTGGGGCTCGTTCCAAAAGAGCTAAGGGAAGCCGGAGTGGCAATAGGTGCACCGAAATATAAGGTGATTTTTGATATAGTAATAAAAGCTGCAAAAATTGGTATAATGACAGGACTTTTACTTGCATTTGCAAGGATTGCCGGGGAAACTGCGCCACTACTTTTTACAAGCGGAAACAGTGCTTATTTTACACTTAATTTAAATGAGGAGTTTCCAAGTCTGACTGTTGCTATTTACAATCTTGCAACAATGCCGGATAAACATTTGGTGGATATTGCTTGGGCGGGCGCTTTTTTACTTACCATTTTTGTTTTAATTGTTAATCTGCTTGGAAGATATGTTATCAGAGAAAGGAAAAAATAATGATAAAAGTAATGGATGTCAAAAATTTTTATTTTACTTACGCCGGGGCGGAAAAACAGACCCTTAAAAATATAAATATGCCAATTTATGAAAAAAAAATAACGGCTATGATTGGGCCTAGCGGATGCGGAAAATCCACCCTTTTAAGAAGTTTTAACAGAATTCACGATTTATATCCGGGTAATAAATATGAAGGTGAAATTTTACTTAAAAACAAAGAAACTAATAAAATGGAAAATATTTTAGAATTTAAAAAAGAAAATGAACTTATAGCTCTTCGTCAAAGAGTAGGTATGATTTTTCAAAAACCCACTCCTTTTCCGATGAGTGTTTATGATAATATTGCTTACGGTCTTAAACTTATGGGTAAAAAACAAAACCTTGATGAAAAAGTGGAAGAGGCCTTAAAAGGCGCCGCTTTATGGGAGGAAGTAAAAGACAGATTAAAAGATGATGCAAGGGGCCTCAGCGGAGGTCAGCAGCAAAGACTCTGCATTGCAAGGGCTATTGCAGTTGAACCAGAGGTTTTATTGATGGATGAGCCTACAAGTGCGCTCGATCCGATTTCTACTGTAGCTATTGAAGAACTTGTAACAAAACTTAAAGATACTGTAACTATTGTAATAGTGACTCATAATATGCAGCAAGCAAGCAGGGTCAGTGATTATACCGCTTATATGTATTTGGGCGAACTTATTGAATTTGGAACTACCGAGCAGATATTCCTTTCACCTAAACAAAAACATACAGCCGATTATATTGCAGGAAAATTCGGATAAGATTTATAGATTAACCGGCAATAATTAGTATAATGTTAAAAAAGGTTTTAAATGAATATTGTTTTTATGGGAAGCCCCGATTATGCGGTAAAAATACTTGATAATTTAAACAAATATTTTGATGTCTTGGCGGTTTATACCCAGCCTGACAAACCTGTCGGCAGAAAAAAAATATTAACTCCGACGCCTGTTAAAAAATATGCCCTAAAACATAGTATACCGGTTTTTACACCAACAAAACTTAATGCTCATGATTTAAAAAATTTTAAGCCCGATTTTATTGTGGTGGCTGCTTACGGTATAATATTAAAAAAAGATGTTTTGGAAATTGCCCCATGTATTAATCTGCATGCATCTTTACTTCCAAAATACAGGGGTGCGAGTCCTATTCAAAGTGCTGTATTAAACGGGGATAAATATACGGGTGTTACTTCAATGCTTATGGATGAAGGGCTTGACACCGGCAATATACTGGCATGGGATTATACAGAAGTTAAAAATAAATCAAGTATAGATTTGTTTGATGAACTGGCGGATATTGCAGCAAATCAAATTATTTACACTATTAAAAATTTTAATAATATAAAACCGCTCCCTCAAATAGATGCATTGAGCTCTTATTCTCCTAAAATAAAAAAAGAAGACGGTTTTGTTGATTTCAGCTCAGCCCTTATTATAGACAGAAAATACAGGGCATTCCAGCCCTGGCCCGGGATATTTTGTGAAAAGTTTAAAATAAATGAAATGAAACTTATTGATATTGATTCAGAAAATGAAAAAGGCAAAATAATTAAGATTGATAATAAAGGCGTTGTTGTCGGATGTAAAAGGGGTAAAATTAAACTTATTAAAATTCAGGTTCCCGGTAAAAAAGAAGTAAAAGCGGTTGATTATATCAATGGAAAAAGACTTAAAATAGGAGACAATATGTTAAGTGAGTTGTGAGTTGTGAGCTTGCCCGGCCGCTTGTAAAGCGGCGGGGTGGTGAGTAAACAATTTGCCAAGAAACCAAGAGAGAAGTGGAAAGTGAAAAGTGTAAAATGAAAATGGGCGAAAATGAGCAATGCGAAAAATGGAGAATTGTAAATGTTGTATGGGAGATAATATATTTTAATAAGATTGATTCAACCCAGAAATATTTGATTGAAAATATAGATAAATACAAACTGCCTGTTTGTGTTTGGAGCGAATATCAGACAGAAGGGATTGGAAGCAGGGGAAACAGATGGCTGGGGGAGAGGGGAAATTTGTTTTTTTCATTTGCCCTAAAGAATAATCTTAATATTCCGATTCAGAGTCTTTCGATTTTTTTTGCTTTTGTAATGAAAAAAACATTGGAAAATTTTGGTTTAAATTTGTTTATGAAGTGGCCAAATGATTTATATACAAAAGATTTAAAAAAAGTTTGCGGGGTTTTAAGCCAATTTAAAAAAGATATTTTAACAGTAGGTATAGGAGTTAATACAAAAAAATCACCCTCAAATAATTTTGCCGGTTTGGATTTGAAAATAAAAAATGATAAAATTCTAAAAGGCTTTTTGAAAAACATATATAATTACAGCTGGGAAGAAATTATTAATGAGTATCAAAAAGAATTTGAAAAAACTAAAAATTTATTTGATATAGATGGAATCTTAGAGGATGATGGAAGTTTGAAAATAAAAAATAAAAGGGTTTATTCAAGAAGATGATAGAAATAATTTCTGTAGCGAATCAAAAAGGGGGCGTTGGTAAAACCACCACCGCTGTAAATTTGGCGGCATCTATTGCAATAAATGAAAAAAAAGTTCTTTTGATAGATGCTGATCCTCAGGCAAATACAACATCATCTCTCGGTTTTTATAAAAGCGATTATGAATTTAACCTTTATCATGTGTTAATAGGCTCCAAATCTATAAATGAAGTAATATTAAATACCAAAATTTCAACTCTTGATTTAATTCCTTCCAACATAGGACTTGTAGGGATTGAAAGAGAATTTGACGATTTAGAAGATAAAGAATTAGTTTTAAAGAAAAAATTAAAAGAAATTAAAAATAATTACGATTATATAATTATAGATACACCTCCCACGCTCGGAATTATTACAATAAACGCGCTTTCCGCCAGCGACAGTGTGATTATTCCTGTCCAGACGGAATATTTTGCGCTTGAAGGACTGGGGCAGCTTTTACAAACCATAAAACTTTTAAGAAGAACCAAAAATCCAAAGCTTGAAATTAAAGGGATTCTTCCTACTATGTACACAAAATCCAATAATCTTTCAAAACAGGTTTTGCACGATATAATTAAACATTTCAGAGACAATATGTTTAAAAGTGATAATAAATTTATAGTAATACCGAGAAATGTCCGTCTTGCAGAAGCTCCGAGTTTTGGTATGCCTGTAATTACATATGATATTAAAAGCTCAGGCGCCCTTGCTTATGAACTGTTGGCAAAATCTATCCTGGAGAAAAACAGATGAAAAGACTGGGTAAAGGGCTTGGAGCTATCTTGGAAGACGTGGAGGCCGGGTATTTAAAAGATCTGCCGGATGAGGGTTTAAAAGAAATTAAAGTAGAAAAAATAAAACCCAATCCATTTCAGCCAAGAAAAGAATTTGATGAAAAATCTATTGAAGAACTTGCACTTTCTATTGACAGATACGGACTTTTACAGCCTATAGTAGTTATAAAAAACGAAGATAATTACATTTTAATAGCCGGAGAGAGGAGACTGAGGGCTTTTAAAAAACTTGGTAAAACAGAAATAAAAGCTTTGATATTGGATTTGGACATTAATGAACTGAGAGAATATGCTTTAATTGAAAATATACAAAGAGAAGATTTAAATCCTGTTGAAATAGCCAAATCATTGCAAAATTTAATGAGCGAACACGGTTACACCCATGAAGAGCTTGCAAAAATTGTTTCAAAAAGCAGAAGCTATGTGACAAATTTATTAAGACTTTTGAGCTTACCCGAATTTGTTCAGGAAAAAATAAAAAATAACGAAATCAGTGTCGGACATGCAAAAATTATGTCTAATTTAAATAAAGAAGAATTGGAAGAAGTTATAAATGAAATTAATAATAAAAAATTAAATGTAAGAGAGACGGAAAAACTCGTTAATAAAATAAAAAACAAAGAAACAATACTACCAGAAGTTACAAAGTTGGCCGATAATTTAAAAAAATTAGGCATAAAAGTGGAAATAGGGAATAAATATATTAAAATTATGTGGAAAAATGAAAAAGATATTGAAAAATTAAAAAAATTAATTGAAATAATAAGTTAAAATTATGTTAAAATTTCAAAAAAGGAGAATTAATGCTTGAACTGAATATCTGGTTGATGGTCGGTGTAGCTGTAATTTTTTTAATTACGCTTTATTTGTTAAACGAATGGCTTTTTAAACCATTGATTAATTTTATGGAAGAAAGAGAAATTAAACTTGCCGAACAGATGAAAATGATTAATGTCAATTCCGAAGAAACAGAAAAACTGGAAAATGAGATTAAAGAAATTTTGAAGAAAGCAAAAACTGAGGCCGGCAAAATAAGAGAAGAAGCAAGAGCAAAAGCTTTAGCCCTCTCAGAAGAGCAAAAAGCTCAAAAACAGGCTCAAATAGAAGAAGCAAAAGCAAAACTTGCTGAAGAAATTGAAATTGAAAAAGAGAAAATTTTGAATGAACTCTTAAAAGGAAAAGATGAAATTAAAACAATACTTGAAAATAAAATAAGGAATGTGGCATGAAAAAAATATCCTTTTTAACATTGATTTTAAGTGTGTTTTCATTTGCAGCGGAAGGCGGGATAAGTTCAACCGATTTTATTCCAAGAACGATTAACTTTTTAATTTTTGTTGCAATTTTATGGTATTTGGTCGGAAACAGGGCTGTTGATTTTTTTAAAAAAAGAAAAGAAAATATAGCTTCAAGATTTCAGGAAGTTGAAAATAAATTAAGAGAAGCCAAAGTTAAAAAAGAAGAATTGGAAGCAAAACTTGAAGAAGCTAAAATAACAGCCAAAGAGATAATTGAAAATTCAAAAAACGAAGCTGTTGTTATCTCCAATAAAATTATGGAAGATACAAAAGGTGAACTTGCGGCAATGGATAAACTGTTTGAAGTTTATAAAGAGAGTGAACTCAGAAAAGCCAAAAAAGATGTTGTTAAATCATTTATGAATGAAATCTTTAAAGATATACATATAAGCAGTGAAGACGCTGCAAAACTTATTTTAAAGGCTGCATAATGATAGTTGAAAAATATACAAAAGCTCTTATGGCTTCTTTAAACAAAGAAGAACAAAAAGAAATATTTGAAGCTTTAAAAAAACTGGCTTTTTTAAGCAAAAACCCAAAATTTATGCTTATATTGAAATCTCCCCTTTTAAGTACAGAAGAAAAATTGAAATTTATACAAACTGTTACAGAATGTGAAAATAAAAAATTTATTAATTTTGTTAGAATTTTAAATGAAAATAAAAGAATAGACATAATTAAAGATATTTTTAAAAATTACCATGCCAAGCTTTCAATTTCCAATAATACTTTCGACGGAACCGCGGAAGGTCATATAAGTGGAGAAACTCTAAAAGCGCTTGAAGATAAACTTTCTTCAAAATTTAATGCTGCAATAAAACTTAGTTTAAAGGAAAAAGATATTAACGGAATTAAAGTTTTTGTTGATGTGTTGAATGTTGAAGTTTCCATAGACGAAAACAGAATTAAACAAGATATAATTACAGATATATTAAAAGCAATCTAAAAGAAAGGAGTATATGTGGTACAAGAAATCACTTCAATAATAAAAGAGAGAATCGAAAATTTCGATTTGAAAGTAGATGTTGAAGAAGTAGGTAAAGTTATTTATTCAGCTGACGGTATTGCTAAAGTTTACGGTCTTACAAATGTTATGGCTGGTGAAATGGTTGAATTTGAAACCGGTGAAAAAGGTATGGTGTTCAACCTTGAAGCAGACAATGTAGGTGTCGTTGTTCTCGGAAGTGGAACAGATATTACCGAAGGAAGCTCTGTAAAAAGACTTGGAAGATTAATTTCCGTGCCGGTTGGGGATGCGCTTATCGGTAGAGTTGTAAATGCTTTGGGTGAGCCGATTGACGGAAAAGGGCCTGTTGAAGCTGCCGAATACAGATATGTAGAAGAAAAAGCGCCTGGAATTATGGCAAGAAAATCTGTTCACGAACCGCTTCAAACAGGTTTAAAAGCAATTGATGCCTTGGTACCGATTGGAAGGGGACAAAGAGAACTTATAATCGGGGACAGACAAACGGGTAAAACCACTGTTGCGATTGATACTATAATCAACCAAAAGGGTCAGGATGTTGTTTGTATTTATGTTGCGGTAGGTCAGAAACAATCAACTGTTGCAAATATAGTAAGAACACTTGAAGAACACGGTGCTATGGAATACACAATTGTTGTAAACGCAAGTGCAAGTGAAGCTGCGTCTCTTAAATTTTTGGCACCTTATGCAGGTGTTACAATGGGAGAATATTTCAGAGACAACGGAAAACACGGATTGATTGTATATGACGATTTAAGCAAACATGCGGATGCATACAGAGAAATGTCACTTTTACTTAGAAGACCACCGGGAAGGGAAGCATATCCTGGGGATGTATTTTATTTGCATTCAAGACTTCTTGAAAGAGCTGCGAAATTAAGCGATAAATTAGGAGCGGGAAGTTTAACAGCTTTGCCTATTATTGAAACAAAAGGCGGGGATGTTGCGGCATACATTCCGACAAATGTAATTTCAATTACAGACGGACAAATTTTCCTTGAAACAGATTTATTCAATAAAGGTATAAGACCTGCAATTAATGTCGGTTTATCAGTCTCAAGGGTTGGAGGAGCCGCTCAGATTAAGGCGATGAAACAGGTTGCCGGTACATTAAGACTGGATTTGGCTCAATACAGAGAACTTGAGGCATTTGCACAATTCGCAAGTGATTTGGATGAAGCGAGCAGAAAACAGTTAGAGCGTGGACAAAGATTGGTTGAAATTCTAAAACAGCCTGCTAACCAGCCTTTACCGGTAGAAAAACAGGTCGTAATTATTTATGCGGGAACAAAAGGGTATCTTGATGATATTTCTGTAAGAAGTATAAGAAAATTTGAAGATGAGCTTTATCCGTTTGTAGAAGCAAAATATCCTCAGATTTTTGAAAATATCAGAAGTAAAAAACTTCTTGATGCCGAAACAGAAGAGATATTGAAAAAAGCCCTAGAAGAATTTAAAACTCAGTTTGAGGGATAATAAATGGCAACCTTAAAAGAATTAAAACAAAAAATAAGCAGTGTTAAAAATACTCAAAAAACAACCAGGGCGATGAAGCTGGTTTCCACCGCTAAATTAAAAAGAGCGGAAGAAGCGTTGATTCGCTCAAGGGAATATGCCAAAAAGATAGATGAAGTAATGCATGAAATATCATCTAAACTCAGCGCAGTTAAGGATGTTATCGATTTAAGGGCATTTGCAAAAGTAAACACTCAAAAAATCGATTTAATTGTCATTACCGCCGATAAAGGTCTTTGTGGAGGATTTAATATCCATACAATCAAGGAAACCTTAAATCTTATAAAAGAATTAAAAGAAAAAAAAGTTAAAATCAGACTAAAGGTAATAGGGAAAAAGGCGATTGAATATTTTAAATTTATGGGAATAGAAATGAGTGAGGAAATTATAGGCCTCAGTTCCGCCCCTGATTACGAAAAGGCTAAAGAAATTATAGAAACGAGTTATCATGACTTTATTCAAAACAATATAGATAACATTATACTTGTTCATAACGGATATGTGAACAAACTGACTCAAAAAGTAGAAGTAAAAGAACTTTTACCAATTGAAGTGGAAGAAGAAGAAAGCAATGTTTATCTTGAGGTTGAACCAGATCAGGATTACGAAATTATTTTAGAGACATTAGTCAAACAGTATTTGGAATATTCACTTTATTTTGCTTTGCTTGATTCTCTTGCTGCGGAACACAGTGCCAGAATGCAGGCAATGGATGCGGCAACAAACAATGCAAAAGATATGGTTCATCAATTGACACTTCAGTTTAATAAAGTCAGACAGGAAAATGTTACAAGAGAATTGATTGAAATAGTGACTGCTATTGAAGCAATGAAAAAATAAAGGAGTAATATGGAAGGTAAAGTTTTACAAGTCTTAGGTCCTGTAGTTGATGTAGAATTTGAAGAAAATCTACCGGCTATTAACGAGGCTTTATATGTAGAGTTTGAAGCAGAAGGTAAAAAGAAAAAAGTGGTATTGGAAGTCGCCGCTCAAATAGGAGACAATATCGTAAGAACAGTTGCAATGGATTTGACTGACGGGCTTGTCAGAGGTACAAAAGTGGTTTCAACAGGTGCACCTATATCTGTTCCTGTAGGTGAAGTAGTGCTTGGAAGAATCTTTAATGTTACCGGTGATGTGATTGATGAAGGTGAACCGGTCCCTGCGGATGCGCCAAGATGGTCTATTCACAGAAGCGCTCCTGCGTTTGAAGACCAGTCAACAAAAATGGAAATTTTTGAAACAGGTATTAAAGTTGTGGATTTGTTATGCCCTTATATGAAAGGTGGTAAAACAGGTCTGTTCGGTGGTGCAGGTGTCGGTAAAACAGTTATTATTATGGAACTTATCCATAATGTTGCATATAAACACAGCGGTTATTCAGTATTTGCCGGAGTAGGCGAAAGAACAAGGGAAGGAAACGACCTCTATAACGAAATGAAAGAAAGCGGCGTTTTGGATAAAGTTGCTTTGTGCTACGGTCAGATGAACGAACCTCCAGGATGTAGAAACAGGGTTGCTATGAGCGGTCTTACTATGGCTGAATATTTCAGAGACGAAGAGCACAGGGATGTATTGATGTTTATCGACAATATTTTCAGATTTGCCCAAGCGGGTGCGGAAATGTCAGCGCTTCTTGGAAGAATTCCAAGTGCGGTTGGTTATCAGCCTACACTTGCAACAGAAATGGGAAGACTGCAAGAAAGAATTACATCAACTAAAAACGGTTCAATTACATCTATCCAGGCAGTATATGTACCTGCTGACGACTTGACAGACCCGGCGCCTGCAAATGTATTTGCACACTTGGATGCGACAACCGTTCTTAACAGAAAAATTGCTGAAAAAGGTATTTATCCGGCAGTTGATCCGCTTGATTCAACAAGTAGAATTCTTGACCCTCAAATTGTCGGAGAAGAACATTATAAAGTAGCAAGAGAAGTTCAGGAAGTATTGCAAAAATATAAAGATCTTCAAGATATTATTGCAATTTTGGGTATGGATGAACTTAGTGAAGAAGATAAATTAATTGTTGCAAGAGCCAGAAAAATTGAAAAATTCCTATCTCAGCCGTTCTTTGTAGCTAAAGTATTTACAGGTGCAGACGGTAGATATGTAGAACATGATAAAACTATTGCAGGATTTAAAGAAATTCTTGAAGGAAAAGTTGACGATTTACCTGAAAATGCGTTCTATATGGTGGGAGATTTAGACGAAGCTAAGGAAAAAGCCGAAAAAATGAAGGCTAAATAAAGGTAAAATATGAAAGTAGAAATTGTAACACCTCTTGGCAAAGTTTATGAAGGTGAAGTTAAAGAAGCATATTTCCCCGGAATAGAAGGGGAATTCGGTGTATTGGACAATCATGCACCGCTTGTTACTTCTCTTCATCCCGGAATTATCACTTTAATTAAACCTGACGGTAAAAAAGAGATTATCGCTATTGATAAAGGATATGTTGAAGTAGCCCCCGATCATACCAATGTTTTAATTTCATCTGCCGTTCCTGTTACGGGACCCGATGAAAGTGAAATTGCCAAAAAAATGGAAGAGGCTAAAAAACTTCTAAAAGAAGCTATTTCAAGTGACGCTCTTTACGCAGATGTTGAAGCAAAGATAGAGAATGCTATTAGATAAGGTTCTTAGCAATCCTGTAAACATCGTTGTTTTGGGATGGCTGGGAATTTATCTTTTTTTTGTTTTTTTTGTTTTTTTTTATAAATATTTAACTTTGTCTTCCTGGATAAAAAATGAAGAGGAATCTTTAAATTCTTTGCTTATGAGTAATAATTTTTCTATTAAATCTTCTTTAAAAAGCTGTATTGAAAATTCAAAAGAGATAAATAAATATTCTTTTGACGCATGTATTGAAGCAGCCAAAAAAAAGGCAAGCAGTTTTATAGTTTTTTTAAGTATTGTTGCATCTACAGCCCCTTTTATCGGACTTTTCGGAACTGTAATAGGTATACTTGACGCTTTTAATTCTATGGAAAAGGTTACCACTATCAATATGATTGCACCTTCTATTGCAGATGCCTTAATTGCAACGGCCGTTGGTATAATTACCGCTGTTCCCGCTTACAGTTTTCATCAGATTCTCTCTAAAAAAATAGAAGATTTGGAAAGTATTTTAAAAATACAAAAGGATGTTTTCTTAGCAGATGAAAAAACCTGAACTTAATATTACTCCTTTTGTGGACATTATGCTTGTGTTGTTGGCAATTTTAATGGTTTCAGTCACCATGAACACATATCAGGAAAAAAGCGTTAATCTGCCAAAAGGAAGCAGAACATCACCGGCTGTGAAAAAAGCGGCCATTAATATAGTTATTAATAAAAATTTAAAAGTTTATGTCAATAAGGAAGAATTACCGTTTAAAGATTTTTTGGAAAATTTCAATTTAAAATACGGAAATTTTAATAAAAACGCTTTAGTTTATATTGCGGCAGATAAAGATATAAAATATAAAGATTTTATGAAAATATATGCGGCTGTTGTTAAAACAGGCTTTACACAAATAGGGCTTCTTACCCAATGAGAATCTTTGTATCTTTTTTTCTCACATTAATTGTATATTCTATAATTATCTTTTTTTTTGTGCTTATTTTTAATCAACCCAAGAAAAAAAAAGAAGTTTTAATACATACCGCAATTGTAGTTCCTGCAAATAAAAAATCTATTATAAACACTCCTAAAAGTACTGTCAAAAAGCAGATTAATAAACAAAAAAATAAACCGGTAAAAAAAATTGTAAAAAAAATAAAAAAAGGTTCAATTTCAGCTTTTACAAAAGGCGGAAAAAATATAAAAATTAACGATATTTTCAAAACAGTTAATTATAATGTCGATACAGAAAAAATAAAACGTAAATCACAGCTTGATATGAGCAGGTATAAAGGGATTGAAGAAGAATTAAAAAAAGTGAAAACCATTAATTTTAATGTTTCTTTAATCGGGGGAGGGGGAAATTTAAGTGATAAAGAAATTGAAAATTTAATAGTTAAAAAGCTCTCTCCTCTTTGGAATAACATTTCCAATATAATCGGAGAATATGCTAAAATAAACATTGTATTTGACGGCAGTAAAACCAATGCTTATATATTAGAAAGTAATCTGGATGAAAACAGACAGCGGGAATTGATTGGGGAGATAGAAAAATTAACATTTGATAAAAAATTTGATATTACGGTAAAATTTATAACAAAGGCCAATAAATGATTAAAAAATTACTATTATGTTTTATATTTGCAATATCACTTTTTGCAAATGAAATTGTAATTACAAAATATCTGCAAAATAAGCCTCATATATCGATAGAATTCAGAGGAGATAAAAATGTTTTTAAAATTCTTAAAATGGATTTAAATGTGCTTGATCATTTTAATTACTCTTTTAATGACAATAACACTTCTTTTAAATTTGATTTTGAATATAAAAATAAAACATTAAAAGTAAAATATATAAACAACAATAATATTGTTTTAACCAAAATTTATAAATCAAATACATATGCGTTTTTCCCTTTTTTGGTACATAAAGCCGTATATGATTTAAACAGATATTTTAATCTGCCCGATGCAAAATTTTTAATCAGAAAAGTTGTTTATTCCATGCTTGTTGCGCCAAAAGAAGCAAATATTTATATATCCGATTATACGCTTTCTTATAAAAAAAGATTGATTAGTGGAGGGCTCAATATTTTCCCTAAATGGGCGGATAAAAAACAAAGCACAATTTATTATACAAAACTCGGAAGATATGCCGTAATATATAAATATAATATTTATACCGGGAAAAAAGAAAAAATTTTAACTTCACCGGGCCTTGCAATTGTATCTGATGTAAAAGGAAATAAAATTTTATTGACATTGGCCCCTGAAGGGCTCCCGGATGTTTATGAATATGATATAAACACTAAAAAATTAATAAGGCTTACAACATATTCTGGTATAGATGTAAGCGGCAAATTTTGGGGAGATAATTATGATAAAATAGTATTTGTAAGTGACAGATACGGTATACCCCTTGTTTTTTCAAAAGATTTAAAAAGCGGGAATGTATCGAGAGTTTTGTATCAGGGTAAAAATCAAATAGGTGTTGATACATATAAAAATTATCTGGTTGTGAGTGTAAGAGAAACAAACAACGCTTTTAAAAGCAATACATTTAATCTTTTTTTGATTAATAAAGATGATGACAGCTTAAAAAGACTTACATTCGGCGGTCAGAATATGTATGCCAATTTTTCAGTGGATGGAAATTCAATAATGTTTATAAAAAGAGAGAATTTTTTCAGTAAAATTGGTATAATACGTTTAAATGAAAACAAGGTTTTTTATTATAAGTTGCCAAAAATATTACAATCATTTGACTGGTAAAGGAGAAAAAATGAAAAAAAAATTATTGGTAGGTGTAGCAGCGGCAGTTTTGTTTTTAGCAGGATGTTCTAAACAGCCGAGTTTGGAAAATGCCCAAAATGTAAATACCGGGGCACAGTCACAGCAAACAGAACAAAATGTAAATGCAAATGCAAATGCTTCAGAGCAAAATGCGAGTGTAAATACCGAAAATGCAAACGTTGAAGAAGAAACATTGGGAGGAGCAAAAGTTAGTGCACAAAACGCAAATGAAGAATTTGCAAAAAAACTCTCAGGTATAGTAATTTATTTTGATTTTGACAAATACAATATAAGAGCTGACCAGTGGCCGAAAGTGGAAAAATTAGCTGAACTTATTAAAAGCAATCCATCTAATTACACTATAAGAATTGAAGGTAACTGTGACGAATGGGGAACAGAAGAATATAATTACGCTTTAGGGTTAAAAAGGGCAAACAGTGTAAAAAATGCGCTTATAAAACTTGGTGTTGATCCTAAAAAATTAACTGTAATAAGTTATGGTGAATTAAATCCGGTATGTACAGCTCATGCCAAATGGTGCTGGAGATTAAACAGAAGGGATAATTTTACTTATCTTCCATAATTTAGATACAATTCCTTTAAAAAGGAATTGTATGAAAAAACTTCTTTTTTTACTTCCGTTATTATTATTTGCAGATGTTAACCCTTTTAATGCTGGTAATTTAAATTCTCCCAATCCTTACGGTTTAACACCTGATGAAAAAGCTATATTAAATAATAAAAAATCAATAAACAACGTACTGAAAAATATAAATTCATTAAAAAATGAGTTAAAAAAAATAAAAAACGAATTTACACAAAAATTTGTCCAATATGACGAAACTATTAACGATTTGAAAGACAAATCCCAGGCAATCAAGACAATGCTTGATGAAATAGATTTATTAAATAACAATATGGTTAATATAAAAAAGCGTATATCAAATCTTGAGGCCAATATCAGCGGTATGGAAAACAATATTACTGTATTAAACAACAATTATTCCAAATTAAAAGAGAGTATAAATGAAATAGTGAAAATACAAAATCAGAATTTTAAATACTTAACATCTTCTATTCAGGATATTTTAAATCAGATAAAAAAACAAAATATTTCACCTAAAGCTGCATATAAAAAAGCAAAAAAATTATATTTTTCAGGTAAATTAAAGAAGGCTAAAAATTTGTTTTTAATATCACTGAATTCAAATTATATGCCGGCGACCAGCAGCTTTTATCTGGGTGAAATATCTTTTAAAAACAAAAATTATAAAGATGCTTTGGCATTTTATAAAAAAAGTATAACCCTTTATCCTAAAAAAACCTCTTTTACCGATAAGCTTTTATATCATACAGGTATAAGTTTTGAAAAACTCGGAATGAAAAAAGAGGCTTTGCTTACATTTGAAAAACTGATTAATGATTTTAAAAATTCAAAATATTTAAAGTTGGCAAAAAAAGAGTTGGAAAAATTGAAATAATATGTTATACTGCTTAAAAATAATAAAGGAACATTATGGCAGAAGTTTATTCAATAGAATATACAGTGAAAAATAAAGAAGGTGAAGTTGTTGATACCAATAAAGGACAGGCTCCGCTCGAATTTGTAGCAGGAAAAGGACAAATTATTCCTGGTCTTGAAAAAGAAATAGTAAATATGCAAGCCGGAGAAGAAAAAAGCGTAACTGTACCTGCGGGTGAAGCTTACGGGGAAAGAAACGAAGAAGCTGTTCAAACTCTTCCAAGAGAACAATTCGAAGGAATTGAACTTCAAAAAGGAATGACACTTTACGGTCAATCTCCTGACGGGCAAACTATTGCGGTAACAGTAAAAGATTTCGACGATCAAAATGTTACAATAGATTATAATCATCCGTTAGCGGGAGAAGATTTATATTTTGACGTAAAAGTTGTAGGTAAAAGAGATGCAACAGCAGACGAAGCTTTAACAGGTCAGGTCGGCGGAAATGCGTGTGAATGTGGGGAAGGATGCGGATGCCATTAGGCTGCCGCTCTTTTTATATTAATTAGTGTCTGACGCTATTATGTAAGAGAAATAATATTTATTAATTTAATTAATTCTTCTTTTATTTTTTATATCGTGCACTGAGCTGTTAATTTTTATCTTTGAAGTAATTTTTATATATTACTTCCATTTAATCAGTTCCTTCATTTTTCACTTTTCACTTTGTTATAATTATATAAAAAAAGGAATGAAATGAAACTCGCTCTTTTATTCCCGGGACAGGGCAGCCAGTTTATTGGAATGGGAAAAGATTTTTATGAAAATTCAGAAAAAGCCCGTGAAATGTTTGAAATTGCAAGCGATGCAATAAAAATTGATTTTAAAAAACTGATGTTTGAGGAAAATGATGAAATTAATAAAACCGAATTCACCCAGCCGGCAATTTTATTGTATTCAGCAATAGCTTTTAAACTTTTTGAGCAAAACAGGGATTTTACTTATAATTTTTCTCTTGGACATTCATTGGGCGAATTTAGTGCACTTTTCAGTGCCGGCGCCTTTAATTTGGCTGATGCCATTAAATTAGTGCACAGTAGAGGCAAATTAATGAATGCGGCCTTTAAAGATAAAATCGGGAGTATGATGGTGGTTTTGGGGCTTGATGACAATGCAGTGGAAGAAGTATGTAAAAAATCAGGCTTACAGGTGTGGCCTGCAAATTATAACAGTGACGGTCAAATTGTAATAGCCGGAATCAGAGATGATTTAATTCAATTGGAAGGAGTTTTAAAAGAAAAAGGTGCTAAAAGGGTAATGCTTCTTAATATGAGCGTGGCAAGTCACTGTCCATTGCTTGAAAGTGCAACCGAACCTTTAAGGGAATTATTGGGAGAATCATTGAAAAATGAATTTAAAGATGTTGTAAGCAATGTAACTGCAAAAAAATATAATACTAAACAAAAAGCGTTGGAAGTTTTACCGATTCAGCTTACAAAGCCTGTTTTATATAAACAGTCAATCAAAAATTATGAAGATGAAACAGACTTTTTTGTAGAATTCGGAGGAAAAGTTTTAATGGGTATAAACAGAAAAATTACAAAGAAAAAAACATATCCTATTACAGATATGGTGAGTCTTGAGAAGGTGTTGGCGTTATGAAAATAGCACTTGCACAGATAAAACCGAAACTAAGCCCCGATAATTTAAATAAACACATTGAATATGTAAATAAAACGGATGCCGATTTAATTATTTTCCCGGAACTCAGTATGAACGGATATAAAATAAAAGACGCCCTGCTTGAAGATGCTTTTAATGTAGATTTTTTTAAAAGGCTTCAATTTAATAAAGATGTGGTATTGGGGGCTGCTTTAAAAATAGACAGCAGAATATATAATAGTGCCGTTTATTTGGAAAAAGAATTAATAATTCATAATAAAAAATATCTGCCAACTTACGGGGTGTTTGAAGAAGGCAGATTTTTCTTCAGAGGAGATGATTTTAAATATTTTAATACTAAATTTGGGAAAACTGTTATGTTTATATGCGAAGATGTATTTAGCGGCGATGCAATTGATTTTGTGGCAAAAGAGAAACCGGATTTAATTATTGTAATTTCAGCTTCCCCCGCAAGGGAATTTAAAGAAAAAAAACTGTTAATTGAAGAACAGTGGGAAAGTATTTTAAAAACAATGGCTATTTTAAGCGGTGGATATGTTGCTTTTTGCAATCGTGTAGGATTTGAAGACGGTCTTGGATTTTGGGGGGGAAGCAGGGTTGTTAATCCAAAGGGCGAAATTGAGATAAAAGCGGAATATTTTGAAGAAGAATTGATTGAATGCGAATTAAACAATAAACTTACTTTTACCCAAAAATATTTTTTAAGGAAAAACTGATGGTAGCTATTATGTGTGCTATGAGGGAGGAACTTGAGCCTATTTTAAAATATTTAAAATTAAAAGAAGTTGTAGAATACGCAAATAATAAGTTTTATATTGCCAAATTTAGAAATATTAATTTGGTTTTGGCTTATTCTAAAATAGGCAAAGTAAATGCCGCTTTAACCGCCGCTGTTTTAATAGAAAAATTCAATGCCGAAATTTTACTTTTCAGCGGTGTTGCAGGTGTAATTGAACGGGATTTGAAAATAGGGGATTTAATTATTGCCACAAAAACATGCCAGCATGATATTGATTTAACTGTGTTTGGTTATGAACCGGGTTTTATTCCTGAGAGTCAGGTTTTTTTTGACTGTGATGAAGAATTAAATAATATTGCTAAAAAAGTTGCAAGAAATTTAAATATAAAATTAAAAGAAGGAATTATTGCAAGCGGAGATCAGTTTATCCATTCACGTGAGCGTAAAGAGTGGATTGCCAAAACATTTAAAGCAAGTGCCATTGAAATGGAAGGCGGGGCGGTAGGATGTGTATGTTTTAATGAAAATGTTCCTTTTTTTATGTTAAGGGCCATAAGTGACAGCGCAGAAGAAGGTGCCGGGGTTGATTTTGATAAATTTTTAGAAGATAGCAGCAAAGTTAGCGCCAAATTTTTGATAGAAATGCTGAAAGTTATGGAAGATTGAAAATGAGCGAAAATGAACAAAGCGAATAAAGCTCACCTGGCCGTTTGAAAAACGGCCATGGTGGAAAATGGAAAATGGGATTTGCTCCTTGAAAGCGGTCATAGTGAAAAAAGTAAAATTAAAAAAGGAATTTTATGAAAAATAAATTAGTTGTAATGTTTTTGACTCTTTTGATAATGATGGCAATAACGCCTTTTATTTTTTCAAAACTTATGAATTCAAAATTTGACACCATGCTTTTGAGCTTGCAACAGCAACAGGGGATAAAAATAAAAGAAATTAAAAATAAAAGCGGATATTTAAAAACAGACAGGATTTTTTTGGTGGATATTCCTGGTAAAAAACTGAATAATAATTTTATTAAAGATTTATATTTTAAAGTGGAAACAACATTTAACAATCTGCCTGTTACAAAAGTTAATTTTAAAGGTGTTTTGGAAAAAATTGATTTAAATGATAAAGCAGACGAAGCCAAAATAAACACTTTATTTGACAAAAAAATCAAATTTTTTGCAACTACTCCTAATTTTAAGGTTTATACTTATAAATTTGAAGATATAAATTTGCCGTTTAACCACATAAATGCTGGGGTTAAAGATATTAAAGGAATTCTTGAATACAGTGAAATTGTCAATAATAAATTAAATATTGGTGATGTGTATTTAAAAATGAAAAATGTGTTGTTGGAAATTAAAAATATCAAAAACAGCTCATTTTATAAAAAAGACAATTTTAAAAGTGAAAATAATTTTAATGTGTTTTTAAATTTTGGAAAAAACAGGTTTCAAATAGAAAACATTCATACCCTTACTAATACAGATTTTAAAGAAAAAACAAATATAATAAGCAAATTTTCTTTTGATAAATTTATAAGCGATTATTTAAATATAAACCAATTTATGTTAAATGTAAATATTTCAAAATTAGATACGAAATCATTAATTTCAATTGCAAATACAAATGATGTCAATATAACTAAAGAATTGACACTTGAACTTTTAAAAAAAGGATTTGAAATTAATTTAAATTCCAAGATTAAAAATATTGAGGTTACAAAAAAAGATTTGGGATATTTTTTGATTGATGCCGATTTAAAAATAAAACCTGATAATAATCTGCAAAAAGATTTAGAGGAAAATAATTTAAGTTTTTTAAATTCCCATATTTATTACGAGAGTTCGCCAGAAATAGCCACAGTTCTTATGAATTTATTTCCTAAAAGCGCATTTGTTTTTGCTCTTGCCAATAAAAAGGGCGGAAAAGTTATACTTAATATAAATTTGAAAAATTCAAAACTGTTTGTCAATGGGGAAGAAATTAAGTGAATCCCATAAAAGATATATTTTTTTCTAAAAAAGTTACAAAATTTGTAGGGCGTGTTCAGGGGGAGTTTGAGCTTATTAAATCGGGCGATAAGGTTTTAGTGGCATTTAGCGGAGGAAAAGATTCTTTTGTATTACTTCATGTGTTAAAAAGAATGCAGCTTATTGCACCTTTTAATTTTGATTTGGCTGCTGTTACTATAGATGCAGGGAGTGGAATAGATTATACCCCTTTGAAAGAGCATTGTGAAAAATTCGGAATTGAATATATCTGGTATAAAACACCTATTTTTGAAATTTTGGAAGAAAAAAAGCGTCCCGGGTCGTCTCCCTGTAGTTTTTGTGCAAGAATGAGAAGAGGTGCACTTTATACAAAAGCAAAAGAGCTTGGATATAATAAATTGGCTTTAGGGCATCATTTTGACGATGCGGTGGAAACTTTTTTTATGGGACTTTTTTATAACGGTATAATGCGTTCAATGCCTCCAAAATATAGAGCTTATACAGGGCTTGATGTAATCAGGCCTATGATAAAAGTTCGGGAAAAATGGATAGAATATATGGCAAATAAAAATAATTTTCCAATAATCAGTGGAGAAGAGAGCTGTCTTGCATTTAAAGCAAGTGACGGCAAAGAACCGTATGCAAGGGAAAAAATAAAAAACTGGCTTAAAGTTATGGAAAAAGAAAATCCAAAACTCTTTCAAAGACTTGAGAGCGCATTTTCAAATATAGACTGTGATACTTTTTTTATGAAGGAATATTTAAAATGAGGGTATTGCTTGGAATTAGTGGAGGGGTGGACAGTGCTGTAAGTGCTTATCTTTTAAAACAAAAAGGTTATGAAGTAATCGGCATATATATGAAAATGCATAAACTCAATCATTCTCAAAATTTAAAAAAAATAGAAAAATTATCTAAAAAAATCGGATTTGAATATTTTGTTGAGGACGTGGAGGAAGAATTTAAAAAAGAAGTGTATGAATATTTTGTAAAAAGTTATGAAGAAGGTTCTACCCCCAATCCCTGTGCTATGTGTAATATAAAAATAAAATTTGGAATTTTTATGAAATTTTTGGAAAAATATAAATGCGAGAAAGCGGCGACAGGGCATTATGTAAGAAACGACGGGAAATTTCTATATGAAGCAAAAGATAAAAACAAAGACCAAAGTTATTTTTTATTCGGTATAAAAAAAGAAGTGCTTCCCAAACTTATTTTTCCTTTGGGAAATTACAGCAAAGATGAAATAAAAGCAATTGCAAAAGAAATAGGACTTGATGAATTTGCGTCCCAGAAAGAATCTCAGGATATCTGTTTTATAGACACGAATTATATAGATGTTCTTAAAAATCATTTCAAACCCGAAAAAAAAGGAACGGTGATAGACAAAAAAGGCAAAAAAATAGGGTACCACAGGGGTTATGCTTTTTATACCATAGGTCAGAGAAAAGGCTTTAATTTATTTAAATCACACAAGCCCCAGTATGTTATCGGCATTGATTCAAAAATGAACAAACTGATTGTAGGCGATAAAGCGGATTTGGAAAAAAGAGTGGTTTTTTTAAAAGGTGTAAATTTATTTGTAGAAAAAAATGAATTTGCAGCTCTTTCAAAAGTCAGATACCGAGCCCCAAAATTACCTTCTGTTGTAAAGATGGAAACAAAAAGCAAAGCAGTGGTTAAATTTCTTGAACCTGCAATTGGAGTTGCAAAAGGTCAGGCGTGTGTATTTTATGATGGAGAAAAACTTCTCGGCGGTGGATGGATAAGAGGGGCGAAGAGATAGTGAGTGGTGAGTTGTGAATGGTGAATAGTGAATGTAGGAAAAAATTTTGGTAACATTTCAATAACAAAATGAAGGAGAGAAAAATGAAATTTAAACTTTTCAGCGGAACAGCCAATCCGAAAGTCGCTCAGGATATAGCCGATTATTTAGACAGGCCGCTCAGTAAAATTACTGTTAACAGATTCAGCGACGGGGAAATCAATGTCCAAATAGGTGAAAGTGTAAGGGGAATTGACTGTTTTATTGTTCAGCCGACATGTGCTCCGGCAAATGATAATTTAATGGAACTTCTTATTATTACAGATGCCATGAGAAGGGCCAGTGCAAACAGTATTACCGCAATTATCCCTTATTTCGGTTATGCGAGACAGGACAGAAAAGCCGCTCCTAGGGTTCCAATCAGTGCAAAGCTTGTTGCAAATATGATGGAAAAAGCAGGAATTGACAGAGTTGTTACAATTGACCTGCATGCTGGTCAAATTCAGGGCTTTTTTGATATACCTGTGGATAATTTATACGGAAGTATTCTCTTTTTTGAATATTTTAAAGAAAAACATTTAAAAAATCCTATAATTGCCTCTCCTGATATAGGCGGTGTTGCAAGAGCCAGATATTTTGCAAGTAAATTGGGTCTTGATATGGTAATAGTTGATAAAAGAAGGGAAAAAGCCAATGTAAGCGAAGTTATGAATATTATAGGCGATGTTAAAGGCAAAGACGTAATTTTAATAGACGATATGATTGACACTGCCGGAACCATCTGCCATGCCGCAAAAGCACTTAAGGAAAAAGGTGCAGTTTCCGTAATGGCTTTTGCAACCCACGGTGTACTTAGCGGTCCCGCAATTGACAGAATAAAAAATTCTGTTTTGGATGAAGTTATAATAAGTGACACAATACCTTTCAAAAAAACCTGTAAAAAAATAAAAATTCTTTCAACAGCAAAACTTTTCGCAGAGGTGATAAGAAGAATCGTATACAATGAAAGTGTAAACAAACTTTTTAGTTAATGTATACTGTTAAAAATCTAAGTGCGGCAAGCATTGAAATAAAAAATTCAAAATTTCACTCTTTTCTTGTCTCTTACAATGAATTTGAAAAAAAACTTGCAGAGCTTAAAAATATCCATAAAAAAGCAAATCATTTTGTAACAGCTTTTAGATATTTAAATAAAAGCAATCAGATTATAGAACATTCAAATGATGACAAAGAGCCAAGAGGAAGCGCGGGCAGGCCCACTCTCAAAGTACTTCAGGGATATGATTTGATAAATGTAGGGGTTATTACGATAAGATATTTCGGAGGGATATTGCTCGGTGTGGGAAACCTTGCGAGGGCATACAGCGACGTAGCAAAAAATGCTGTTTTAAATGCTAAAATTATTGAATACAAAGATATTTTTGAATATACTTTCGAAGTTGATTATGATAAAATAAAAAAAATAGAATATTTAATTAAAAAATTCAATATTTTTGTAATTGAGAGGGGTTTTGGAACAGAGGGGATTGAATATATAATAAGAGACGATATTGAAAAAATTAATCTTATAAAGGAAAACCTGTGAAAAAATTATTTTTACTGTTAATATTTTTAAGTTCCCTTTTTGCAATTTCTGAAAATAATATTTTGGCACTCAGTTGGCAAAACGGATTTTGCAGGGTTCATCCAAAAAATCCTGTGTGTTTGACAAGGAAAAGAGGGGATTATTCGCTGACGCATTTTAGTGTGCACGGGCTTTGGCCGAAAAAAGAATATTGTTCTTACAAACCTATGAATCTGGATAAAAATTTTATGAAAATTTTGATTAAATATATGCCCGGGGCAGAATTTTCTCTTGCAAAGCATGAATGGAAAAAACATGGAACCTGTTTTGGAAGCGATGCTAAAACATATTTTACTACGGCCATTAAATTAGATCAGCAGTTTAATGAAACATTTATTCAGCAGTTTTTTGTAATGCATATGGGAAGCAGCGTATCTTTGGCAAGAATAAGATGGATATTCGGGCAGGTTTTCGGAAAAAGCAATTCAAGAAAATTTCAGCTTGTTTGCAAAAACGGATTTATTACGGAAATCAGGATTAATTTAAGAGGCAATCCCGTTAAGGAAGATTTATATGAACTTATAGACAATGCTAAAGATATGCATAAAAAGCAGTGTCAAAGAGGTGTTATAGCTTTTCCGTAAAAACAGTGTTAAAACAATTTAATATATCCGATATATAAAATTCCAGCCATAATTCCCCCAAAAATTCCGGCGACAATATCATCTCCCATTACTCCGAGTCCGCCGGGGGCTTTTTTATCTATCTTCCCTATAATGGAAGGCTTGCTTATATCCAATAACCTAAAAGAAACAAATGCTAAAAATAATTTAATTAACGTGTCTTTTTCTAAATCCCCAAACATCCCGATTGAAATCAAAACTCCTGCAAATTCGTCAATCACAATTCTTTTGTCATCGTGTATCCCGCCCGCTTTTTCATAATCGTTTGTAAATCTAACTCCTGTAATGCTAAAAAATATTATTAAAAGCCAAATTGTTATGTAAGGATTTGGAAAAAATTTTATTATTATATACGCTAAAATTGTAGCTGCAAAACTTCCCCAGGTTCCCGGCGCTTTTGGCAAAAGTCCACTAAAAAAACCTGTTAACATAAACCATTTAAATGTATTAAATTTCATTAAACTCCTTTTAATTTATTTTTTACAACTCACTACTCACAATTCACTATTTACTATTATGTAAGTGAACTTGTCTGATAAAGTTTCATTAAAGAAATATAAAAATCTTCATCGCTGCTCTCTTCAATAAGCCCTTTATTAGGTGAAATGTCGTAAAACAGTTTTTCAAGGTTTTTAAATCTGTTTGGAAACATATTCGCCAAAAATTTGGCGCTGATTTCTTTTCTCATAAGAATAGTGGGAGGCATAAGACCGGTTTTCAAGAGTTCAAAAATAGAATCACTGTGATAGCTGATATGGTGATGACTTCCGTGCGGGCATGAATTTACGCTTACAATTGTTTTGCAAACATTACAATAAACATATTCGTTAATAGTTTTTGCTTCTATTTCCAAATTCATAGAATCAAAAATACTTTTTAAATGGTCTGCCTGATAATATATTCCAAGTCCTTTGTGTGTCTGGCCCATTATGAATTTATTGCAACCGAAGTTTTTTGCAATTATGGCATCCAGTATCGCTTCGTTTACCCCGGAAAATATATACGTGTTCACCAAAGGAATAATTATTATTTTGTCTTTTGGAAAGTATGTTTTCACCAAATATTTTAACGTATCAAACCTTAATTTATAAGGCACCTCTTCTTCTTGTATGTTTTTTACTAAAAAGACTATTAATAAATCATTTCTTTCAATCGCCTGGCGCATTATTTTTTCGTGCACCCTGTGAACAGGTTTTGCATGCATGGTCATACCTACTACATTTGTTTTATTTTTTATAAATTCTTTTACATAATCTATTTTTTTCTTTATTCCGTAATCTTCGACCCAAAACTTTCCTGCAATTGCATATTTACCGAGCCTTTTTAATGTTTTTGCTATTTGCGGGTAATTTTTATAATCTTTACTTCCGTAAATAATTTCTACTCTTTTTAGCGGGTCAATTTCATAAATTTCTTCAACGTTAATTTCTCCTATTTTTCTGTTGTTGTAAAAAAGTTCTATTTTTTTCGGATTATTTTTTAAAACCTCTTCGTTTCTTTTTCCCGCAGGTGCGAGTATAAAAGAAAAAGGAACGGATTTCCCTTTATATTTTTTTTCATTATTTGTAGTTTCGGCTTCTTTTTTATTCATCAATTTATCTATAGGCGATAGCAATCGGGCCTGAACCATTGCAAGTGTATAATATGCCTCTTTGTCTATAAAAATTTTATTTTTGTTTGAAAATGCCATATTTTTTCCTTTTTTCCCATAAACTTTTTCTGCTTATTCCAAGTTTTTTGCTGAGCTCCGTATCGGGGAATTTATGCTGGTGATTGTTAATTACAAATTTGATATATTCTTCTATGGAAAGAATTTCATCATTTAAAAAGATTTTTTTAGGATAATCGATATCCAATTCATTAAATTCGTCCAAAATATTATCAAAATCTTTACTGACGGATATAATGACTTTTCTTTTAAAAAAAAGATTAGGTAAATTCTGCCAGTTTTTTTCTATATTAAAACAGTAATAAATAGTATTAGTATTTAAGAAATCTTTTTCATCGCTTTTATTCAAATCAATTATTTTAATGGGAAGATTCTCTTTTTTTGCTATTTCAAACACTATTTTATCCACGGCTCTGATAAAATTTGTTTTTATAAGAAGCGGGTAAGATATGTTTTTGGGAAGTGTTATTTCAATATCTTTTAGTAAATATTCAATAAAATTACTATAACATGTTGTTTTACTTTTTAGGTAATAAAATTCTTTTAAATGGTTTATTTTTCTTATAAGCTCTTCTATTGAAAAAGGCTTTTGAATATAATCGTCCGCACCGAGTTCAATTGGCTGGGTAACATTTGAATGAGTTACATAAGGGGCTAAAAGAATAATTATTTTTTCTTTCTGGTTTGAAATAAAATTTTTTAAATTTCCCTGAAGATTGGTGTTTACCAAAAATATATCGGCATTTGAATTTGCCGCTTCGTCGTAAGAAGCAAAAATTTCACATTTTGCATTTAATTTTTCGCTTAAATTATTCTGAATACTTTGAGCCAGGTATAATTCATTTTCCACAATTGTAATCTTCATACCAGTCCTTATATGTTAATGTGGCTGTAGAAATAACGGCTATTCCTTCGCCTCTGCCGGTAAATCCCATTTTTTCGTTTGTAGTTGCTTTTACGTTTACAGGCGCTCTTAAAAGTTTTGAGAGATTTTTGGCTATTTTTGTTTTATAATTTTGCAGTTTCGGCTTTTCGGCTATGATGGAAATATCGGCATTTATAATTTCAAAACCTGTTTTATTTAAAATTTCAATTATTTCTTTTAACAAATTAACCGAAGAGGCGTTTTTGTATTTTTCATCATTGTCCGGGAAAAATTCCCCGATATCTCCGTATCCGGCAGCTCCAAGGAGTGCATCAATAAGCGAATGTATTACCACATCACCGTCACTGTGGGCTTTTAATCCGTAATCTACGTCTATTGGAATTCCTCCAAGCAGCATTTTTTTATTTTTTATAAATTTATGGGTATCATACCCGTTTCCTGTTAAAAAAACTTTTTTTGGAGGTTTTAGACATGGAAGATTTAAATCTTTAAAATATGTGATTTTTCTGCTTTCTTCACTTCCGTCAATATATAAAATTTTTCCGCCTATATGTTCTATCAAAGCTCTTTCGTCTGTGAATATTTTATCACACTGAATCGCCTTTTTTAAAATTTCGCTAACACTTAGCTGAGGTGTTTGAATAAGTTTTATGCTGTTTCTGTCAATTGTTTTATTTTCAAATACAACAGTGTCCACCGGTTTTAAAAAAGGCACTATACAATCGGCTTTTTCTTTGTTTTTTATTAAATTTAAAATAATTTCTTTTGGAATACACGCTCTTGCCACATCCGTAACCATTACATAAGGTGTTTTTACTTCTTTTAAAGCGTTTTGAAGGCTTAACTGTCTTTCTTTATCTCCTTTTACTATTTTATAATCGCTCAGTTTTTTATAAAGCCTTATTTCATCAGGATTTGCCGTAATAATCGTGTCTTTAAAATTATAAAAACTGTTTAACCGTTCAGCTACAAACAGCCAGAGGGGTTTTGAATTAATTCTTATCCACTGTTTTTTTACGGTATAATTAAATCTTGTGGAATTGCCTGCGCTTAAAATTATTAAAGTAACACTCAAATGTTTCCTTTTGTAAATATGTTACGAAATTATACAAAAAAATGTTACAAATGGTAAATGGTGAGTAGTGAGTGGTGAGTTCCAAGAAGCCAAGAAGCCAAGTTTCAAGTGAAAAATTGAAAAATTAAGCTTATTTTAAGGTTTTTTTTGTAAAAAGTATTTAAAATAAAATAAAGGAAATTTATGAGAAGAAAATGGTTGGAAAAACGAAAAAAAGATAAAATAAAAACTCAAATGTATTACGCAAAAAAAGGCATTATAACTGAAGAGATGGAATATGTGGCCGAAATTGAAAATCTTCCCGCCGAATTAATAAGAAGCGAGGTGGCAAGAGGAAGGCTGATAATCCCTTCAAATATAAATCATAAGCATTTAAAACCTATGGCAATAGGAAGAGTCAGCAAAACAAAGGTAAATTCAAATATCGGGGCGAGCGCCTTGGCAAGCGATGTAAATGAAGAGGTGAGAAAACTTCAAACTTCCGTGAAATACGGGGCTGATACCGTTATGGATTTGACGGCGGGGGCTAAAAATATGGATGAAATTAGAGTTGCCATTATTAACGCCTCACCGGTTCCTATCGGAACTGTCCCTATGTATCAGATTATTGATGAAATCGGTGATGTTGAAAAACTGACTTACGATGATATTTTAAGAGTGCTTGAAAAACAGGCTAAGCAGGGGGTCAGTTATTTTACCATTCATGCGGGGCTGCTTCTCAGGCATATGCCTCTTATTGCAAAAAGAAAAATGGGAATAGTCAGCAGGGGCGGCAGTTTAACCGCATCATGGATGTTAAAACACCATAAGGAAAACCCTTTTTATACCGTTTTTGATGAAATACTCGATATTTGCCGTGAATACGACGTTTCACTTTCTTTGGGAGACGGTTTAAGACCCGGATGTCTGTATGACGCAAGCGACGAAGCTCAGCTTGAAGAGCTTAAAACATTGGGAGAGCTTACACTTAAAGCCTGGGATAAAGATGTTCAGGTTATGATAGAAGGTCCCGGGCATGTGCCTATTAATGAAATAGAAAGAAATGTGAGATTGGAGCAGATTTACTGCCACGAAGCACCTTTTTATGTATTGGGGCCGCTTGTGCTTGATATCGGTGCGGGGTATGACCATATCGGAAGTGCAATAGGTGCCGCAATGGCTGCATGGTATGGGGTGAGTATGCTCTGTTATGTAACCCCAAAAGAACATTTGGGACTTCCGAATGAAAAAGATGTGCGTGAGGGAATGATGGCATATAAAATTGCAGCACATTCGGCTGATATAGCAAGAAAAATACCTTATGCACGGAAAAAAGACGATGCAATAAGCGATGCAAGATATCATTTTGATTGGAATAAACAATTTGAATTAGCACTTGATCCAGAAAGGGCGAGGGAATATCACGATGAAACACTTCCGCAGGAGGTATTTAAAGAAGCAGAATTCTGTTCTATGTGCGGGCCTAAATTTTGCTCTTACAAAGTAACCCAGGAAGCAATGAGAGAATTTAACTGGGACGAGTTTAAAAAAGAAGCGATGGAAAAAATAAAGAGTGAGAATAGTAATTAGTGAGTAGTGAGTAGTGAGTAGTGATAGTAAAATATGGTTGACAAAATTAAAAAAAAGTAATATAAACAATCAAAAATCATAATTTAAGGAGTTGAAGTGAAAGAAAAAATTAAAGAAGCTTTAAAAAAAGTTGTATATCCAGGTTTTAAAAAATCGGTTGTTGATTTTGGATTTGTAAAAGATATAGAAGTCAGTGATGATAATAAAAAAGCAATTATTACATATCAGATACCATCAACCGATGATGAAATAGCAAAAAAACTTAATGATGCAACAGTTGAGGTTTTAAAAGAAGCAGGAATTGAAGCCACAACTCAGATAATAAGGCCTAAAAAACCAAGGGAAACATCAAGCAGGGGCGTTAATAAAATGCCAAGCGTCAAAAGTTTTGTAATGGTTTCATCCGGAAAAGGAGGTGTGGGAAAAACAACCACATCTGTAAATTTAGCTTTGGCTTTGGCTAAAGAAGGGAAAAAAGTAGGAATACTCGATGGTGATATTTACGGCCCAAATGTTGCAAGAATGCTTGGAATGCAGGACAGAAAACCGGAAGTTGTTGGAAATAAAGTTAAACCTTTTGATGTATACGGAATAGAATTTATGTCTATGGCAAATCTGCTTCCGGAAGGAAAGGCTTTAATGTGGAGAGGTGCAATGCTTGTTAAGGCGCTTCAGCAGTTTATGGAAGATGTGGCATGGGGAGAGCTTGACATAGTGGTAATTGATATGCCTCCGGGAACAGGTGATGCTCAAATGACTATGGCTCAGCAGGTTCCTGTAACTGCAGGTGTAGCGGTAACTACTCCTCAGACAGTGGCGGTTGATGATGCAAAAAGAAGTTTTGATATGTTTAAACAGCTTCATATTCCAATTGCAGGTGTTATTGAAAATATGAGCGGATTTATATGTCCGAACTGCGGAATGGAATATGATATTTTTGGAAAAGGTGCGGCCGCTACTTTAGCAAAAGATTATGATACCAAAGTTTTAGGCCAGATTCCGATTGAGCCGGAAATAAGAGAAGGCGGGGATATGGGGAAACCTATACTTATTAACAGGCCTGAGAGTGAAAGTGCAAAAAGATTTCAAAAAGCAGCAAAAGAACTTATTGAATTTATTGATTATGTATTAGAGGAAGATATGGCCGGAAATGAAATGATTCAGCCTATTTACGGAGTAAACGGGGCTCCAAGTGCTTGCAGTATGCATTAAACTCTTTAGCCTTTTTAAGGCTTTTTAAATTTATAAAAAAGGTTTAAAATTGTTTAGTAAAATAAAAAAAATTTATGAATCGAAAAATTTATCCACGCCTTTTGAAAAAGCTCTCGAAATATACAATAAAACCCCTAAATTTAAAATAAATGAAAATGTGTATGATTTTAACGATGACTGGAATGACGATGTTCATTATTTGATGAGACTTATAGCAACCGAAAAATTAAAAGAGGTTTTTGACGCACTTAAAATCGATGTGAACGACCCGAATGTCGCTGAAAATTTAAAAGAGGGAAATATTGGGACGGCAGGAAGAATCATTAAAATGTGGAGCGGGACTGATACAAAAGACGACAGGGAATTAATGGGCGGAAGATTCAATAAACCCGTCAGACTTGCCAAATTTCCAAATGAAATAAGTTCTGATTTTGAAAATCCAATAATAAAAGAAGTTGATTTAACGGCGGTCTGCAGTCATCATTTTGCCCCGTTTTCTACAAAATTTAATAATGCAAAGGTAATAATTTCTTACATTCCAAAAGAATATGTTTTAGGAATTTCAAAACTTCAAAGAGTGGTCAGGTTTATTGCCCAGCGCGGCTGGCTTCAGGAAGATTTGACAAAAGCAATCTATAAAGAAATTTCAGATACGGCTAAAACAGAGGATGTTTATGTAAAACTGAAAAACATAAAACATTCCTGCGAATTCCTTAGAGGTGCCCTAAGCGATGCGGACGGATTTACAACGGAATATTTCGGGGGAAAATTCAGAAAAAATAGGGAACTTTTGGATTTTGTAAGAAATTATTAATATAAAGGCAATTGATGAACCTCAAGATTTTCACAACCTCGCGTCAAATAAGAAAATGGCTTGAAGATAAGGATAATCAGTTTCTGGATAAATTTTATACGTTAGGGGAATTTTTAGGTAAAATAGTTGTGGTTGAGGGTAGAAAATTCATTGATGAGGATTTAAGAAAAAAATATCTTTTTGAAGCAATTAAAAATGTAGATATTGAAAAACTCGGAATAAGCAGGGAATTTATAAATTTTTTTGATGACAGCAGTTTTATTTTTTCTTTTTTTAACGAGCTGTTTTTAGAAGATGTGGATATTGATAATGTAATTTTAAGCGATGTTTATTTAGATTATGCCGAACATTTGGAAATTTTAAAGGAAATTAGAAAAAATTATAAAAATTTAATTGAAAAAGACGGATATACAGATAAGTTTTTAATTGAGGATTTTAGAATAAACAAAGGCCTGCTTGAAGGTATTGATAAAATTGAGATGGTGTTAGACGGCTATCTTAGCAAGTTTGATTTAAAAGTTTTGGAAAAAATTAAAATTCCTGTTGAAATTACTTTCAGTGTAGACAGATTCAATAAAATACTGATTGAAAAATCATTAAAAATCGCAGCCCCTGAAGGTTATATTTATAAACTTGATTTTCATAACAGTAAACTTCAAAAACTGGATAAAAAAATCAATTCACCTGAGATTGAAATTGCTTATTTTTCTGAAAGATTAAATCAGGTGAATTTTGTATTTGCAAAAATTTCTCAAATGGTTAATGAGGGAATTGAACCTGAAAAAATAGCAGTAATTTTGCCTGATGAAGAATTCAGCGAATATTTGAAACTGTTTGATGAATATAAAAATCTCAATTTTGCAATGGGGGAGAGTTTTACAAAAAGCAATTTATATATATTATTAAAATCAATTTATGAATTTATAACTTCAAATAGTGATATTGCTTTTAAAAAATGCAAAGATTACCTTGAGGCTTTTGAAAAAAAAGAGCTGAGTGATTTTATAAAAAAAACCGCTGCCAATAAAGAATTAAAGATTATAGACGAAGAACTTTTCAAACTTGAAAAGTTTAAAAATATGTTTGAAAATAAAAAAGACTTTTTGTTTTTTGTACTGGAGAGATTTAAAAATTTAAAGATTGATGATGTTTACAGCGGAAAAGTTACCTCTATGGGTGTGTTAGAGAGCAGAGGAATGGAATTTGACGGGGTGATAATAGTTGATTTTAATGAAGATATTGTACCCAGGGTAAATGAAAGTGATCTGTTCTTGAATACTTTTATAAGACGCCAGGCAAAACTTCCCACAAGAAACGACAGGGAAAATCTGCAAAAACATTATTATTATCAATTAATAAACAGTGCAAAAAAAGTGGCAATAAGTTATGTAAAAAACGAAGAAAAATCGCCAAGCCGGTTTTTATATGAGCTTGGATTTTCTTTGGGAAAAAACGGAGATGAAAAATACAGGGAAATTGCTTTTAAATATTCCAAACCAAAAGAAATTACAAAATATTCAGATGAATTTGAAATATTATATCCTTTATATCCGACTCAGTTGAAAAATCTTGTGGAATGTCCGAAAAAATATTATTTTTCCAAAATACTGGGAATATTTAACGAAAAAGATGAAGAGGAGTTTTTTGGAAATATTTTTCATGAAGCGGTTGCCGACATTGTTAGAAATAAAAAGTTAAAAATGGAAAATGATAAAGATTATTTTGATATTTTAATGAAAGAAATTACAAAAAGAATAAACGATAAAAAACTGCTTTTTGACGTATTGGTAAAATGGGAAGATAATATTAAAACTTTTTGCAAAATAGATTTTGATCAGATGAAATATTCAAAAAACGAAACAGAGGCTACAAAAAAATTTATTTTTGAAGGCAAAGAGCTGGCTTGCAGGGTGGACAGAATTGATTATAAAGAAAATGAAATAATTTTAATAGACTATAAAACTTCTTCCAAGGCAGGGGAAAATGAAGAATATATTTATGATTTTCAAACAACGTTTTATTTTCTTTGGGCCAAACAAAACTATCCAGATAAAAATATAAAAACTGTAATTTGGGATTTGGGAAGCGAAAAACCGGGTAAAATTGAAGGTGTCGTGAAAATGGAAGAACTGAAGGAGGTTTTAAATAATCTTCCTAAAAAAATAAAAGCCGCCGAGGACATTATTTATACAGATAAAAACGGAAAAGAAAAAACAAAAAAAGCACTCAGTATCTGTAAATACTGCGATTATAAAATAGCCTGCGGAAGAGATTAAAATAAAAGTGAGTGGTGAATAGTGAATGGTGAACGGTGAAAGAAAGGAAAAGAAATGAAAAAATTATTAAGTGTTGAGGCGAGTGCGGGAAGCGGTAAGACATTCAGGCTTGCAAACAGATATATTGCACTTCTTAATTTAGATAATCCTGTAAATATTATTGCCATCACTTTTACAAACAAAGCCGCCAATGAAATGAAAGAGAGGATTGTTAAGTTTTTAAACCTGCTTAAAAAAAGTGATGATAAATTAGATGAAAAAAAAAGAAAAGAGAAAAAAAATATTATTGAAATGATATGTAACGAGTTGGGAATAAATGAAAACGATTTGTTAAGTAAGACAGATATTTTAATTAAAAAATTTCTTACAAACGATGTAAATATTCAGACAATTGATTCGTTTATAAATAAAATCTTAAGAAAATTCAGCTTTTTTGCCGGATTTAGAAGTAATTTCGATGTGGGAGATATTGACAGGGAGATAATTTTTAAAGAATTTTTAAAAGATTTAAAAACAGATGAATTTAAGTTATTAATCGATATAGCCAAAAAAGAGGAAAAATTTTCTTCATTATTAAATCTTTTTGAAGATTTGTATGAAAAAGACAAAGAATTAAAAAAATTAAAAATTGAAAATGGAGAATGGAAAATTGATGAGGTTTTAAAAGAAATTGAAGAGATAAAAAATAAATTTATTTTAGCAACACAAGAGTGTAAACAAGTAAATAATTTTTTTAGAAAAAATATTTACGAAATGTTAAAAGTAAAAACAATTCCTTCTTTTTTGGATATTGGAAGTTTAGAAAAAGTAAGAGGATTTAAGAAATGTTATGAACCTTGGATGGATGATGAATTTAATAAATTATTAGAAAATATAAAACATTATTTTAATTTAAAAGAAAAAATTTTTTTTAAAAACCTGTTTTATTTTTATGAGAAATACAAAAATTTAAAATTCAAAATCAAAAAAGAGGAAAACATTGTTTCATTTAAAGATATTGAACATTTGGTATATTTTCTTTTAAGGGAAAATCCCGTTGATAAAGATTTTTTGTATTTCAGGCTCGATTCAAAAATAAACCATATATTAATGGATGAATTTCAGGATACATCAACATCGCAGTGGGAAATATTTGAGCCGCTTGTGGATGAGATTGCAAGCGGGGTTGGAAGGAAAGAAAACAGAAGTTTTTTTTATGTGGGGGATATAAAACAGGCCATTTACAGGTTCAGGGGCGGAAGAAAAGAGCTTTTTAGCGAGGTTGCCAAAAGATACAGAGCCAACGGGCTTGAGGTTGAAAAATTAAAAGTAAACTACAGAAGTGCAAAAAATATAGTCGATTTTGTAAACAGCAAATTTAATTTGGGAGAAGAAGCAAACAGAGATGAAAAGGGATATGTGGAGGTGGATGAAATTAAAGAAGATGCGTTTGAGGGCGTATATGAAAAAATAAAGTTTTTAAATGAAAACGGGGTAAAGGACAAAGATATAGCGGTACTCGTATATACAAATGACGATATTTTAGCTTTATCTGAATTTTTAGAAGATAAAGGTAAAAGAGTAGTTACCGCAAAAAAAGCAAAAGTAATTTCACAACCCAGTGCAAAAGCAATAATTTCCCTTATGAAATACCTAAATGACAATACCCAAAAAATAGAAAAATTAAATTTTCTCTCATTAATAGGAAAAAAATACAGCGATGAAGTGATAAAAATAGATAAAGACAGGCCGATTAAAATGATAAAAAAAATTATTGATAAATATGATTTAACAGATGAAGCAAGTTTAAAACTTTTATATCACTCCTCGAAATATGACACTTTAGAAGACTTTGTGAGCGAGATTGATAATTATAAAGACGAACTTCCGTATAAAGAATTTGACGGGATTACCGTTATAACTATTCACAAAAGCAAAGGGCTTGAATTTGACAATGTAATAGTGCTTGACAGACTATCAAAAGAAAACAGTGACAGAAGCAATATTCTGTTTTATTACGAAAATGCGAAATTAAAAGATATTAAACTTAAAATTGCAAACAGGGAATATATTGATGATGAATATAAAAGAATAAAAAACGTAGAAAGCCGATTGACTCTTGAAGATAAAAAAAATGTGGAATATGTGGCATTTACAAGGGCTAAAAATTCATTAATAATTCTCAAAAAAAATGAAAAATCGGCATTTGTAACTGAACTAAATAAAGAGGTGAGAGGAGAAGTTATTCCTTCAAATGATGAAAAAGACCAAAATGAGATAAAACCTCTGAGGATTAATTTAAAAAATTACGGAAAACAGGAACTAAAAGTAGATGAAGAAGAGTACAAACCAAACGATTATGAAGCTATATTTTTTGGTAATGCTTTGCATTATTCTTTTGAATGCAGTGATATTGAAGCGGTAAATAATATTTACGGTGATTTTTGCGATATAGATGAAGTTGAAAAACTATATAAAAAATCAAAAGAAAAACTAAAAAACGGCAAAAAAGAGTTGCCTTTTATTTATGAAAAACAGGTTGGAAGAATAGATTTATTAGTTGAAACAGATGAAGGGTTTGAGATAATTGATTATAAATCCACAAAACCAAAAGATGAAAACGGTTATTTAAATCAGGTAAGACATTATATGGAAGTTGTAGAAAAATTTACAGGCAAAAATGCAAAAGGGTATCTTTTTTATGTAGATGAGCAGGAATTTAGGGAGGTGGATAAAAATGGAAAATGAAAAAGGAAAAATGGAAAATTAAGAAAATAAGTAAAGATGATATAATAAAAGCTATTGAAAAATATAAAAACGGTGCAAGTTAGTAAAAAAGAATTAAAGTTGTAAAATTTAAATAATAAAAAACATCCATATTGATTAAGGAGTTTTGATGTGTATGCCCAGATATTTTGGAAAAAAAACGGTTGACGGAAAAGTCATAGAAAAGAAAAAAGAAAATGCAAAAAATGAAAAAAAGAATGTAAAAAGTAAAAATATAAATCAGGCAAGCGTGGAATTTGAAGATGAAGATACTGACAAGCGCGATTGAGCCGAGTGCAAACCTTCATTTAAAAGAAGTTTTAAAAAAACTGGATGAAAAAAATATAAATTGTGAAATAGAAGGTGTATTTGATAAAAGTTTGGGAGAGCCAGTAATTGACAGCAATGAATTTAATGTAATGGGGTTTTTTGATGTATTGCCAAAAATAAAGTTAGCTAAAAAAACAATTGAAAAATTAACTGATATGAGTGAAAGCGCTGATAAGATTTTGCTAATTGATGCCCCTTCTTTTAATTTAAGACTTGCAAAGGCAATTAAAGAGAAATATCCTAAAAAAGAGATAATTTATTATATTCTGCCAAAGGTGTGGGCCTGGAAAAAAGGAAGGATTAAAGAGGTAAATAGATTTGTGGATAAAAAGGCTTATATTTTCCCTTTTGAAAAAGAATACTGGTCTGATGGAATATATGTGGGAAACCCATTACTTGATGAAATAACTGAATTCAGAGACGAACAAGAATACGGGAATGTTGCGTTTTTGCCGGGAAGCAGGAAAAGTGAAATAAAATCATTAATGCCGGTTTTTAGAAATTTAGCCAAAAAAATTGATAAAAACAAAATTTTGGTGGTTCATCCTGTATATAAAAACAAAATTAATGAAATTTACGGCGATGTAAGTGAATTTAAAATAGAATTTGATACTCACGAAGCCCTTTTAAAAAGTGATTTTGCTTATATCTGCTCAGGTACCGCAACGCTTGAAGCGGCAATAATTGGAACTCCTTTTGTTTTAATGTATAAAGCAAGGGAGATTGAATATTTAATTGCAAAAATGTTTGTTAAACTAAATTATGTAGGTTTAGCAAATATTATTTTTGAAAAAGAGAATTTAGGGGAGTTTCATAAAGAATATCTTCAAAAATTTGATATTAATGAGCTTTTGAAAGATTATAAAACGAGCAATTTAGAAGAATTTCAAAAAAAATCGAAAAAATTAAGGGAACTTTTGAAATATGGCAGTTCTAAGAGAGTTGTTGAATTATTAACTGAATAAATTTGATATAATTTTTATTAAAAAGGGTGTAGATGAAAGAACCTATGACCAAATACGGTTTTGAAAAATTAGCAAAAGAACTTGATTATTTAAAAACAATTGCAAGACCGGAAGTCGCAAAAGAAATTGATGCGGCAAGAGAGCTTGGGGATTTGAAAGAAAATGCGGAATATCATGCGGCAAAAGAAAAACAGTCCCATATAGAAAGAAGAATAGCAGAACTGAGTGATATTTTAAGCAGGGCTGTGGTAGTGGATCCTAAAGAGCATGCTCACAACAGGGTGGCATTTGGAAGCACTGTTTATTTAATAGATCTGGACAGTGACGAAGAGGTAAAATATACAATAGTGGGAGGCCCTGAATCCAATCCTGAAAAAGGATTAATTTCTTATAATTCCCCGCTTGCAAAGGCATTAATAGGAAAAGAAGTAGGGGATGAGGTTGAAGTTAATCTTCCGGGAGGAATTAAAGCATATGAAATAGATAAAATATGTTATGAAGATATCTGCTTTAGTTAATGAAAAATTGAAAATGTAAAATGAGGGAAAAATATGGTTTTAAAAGTTAAGAAATTGAGTAATGAAGCAATAATTCCTGAATACAAAAGCGAAGAGGCAGCCGGATTTGATTTGCATTCTGTTGAAGATATTATAATAAAGCCTGGAGAGAGAAGATTAATAAAAACCGCTCTGGCGTTTGAAATAGAAAGAGGATATGAAATTCAAATCAGGCCAAGGAGCGGGCTGGCGTATAAGCACGGAATTACGGTTTTAAATACACCTGGCACCATCGATTCTGATTACAGAGGAGAGATAAAAGTTTTGCTTATAAATTTAAGTGATGAAGAATTTAAAATAAAAAAAGGTGAAAGAATGGCACAGGCTGTAGTTGCACCGGTGGTTCAGGCTAAAATAGTTGAAGTTGATGATTTAAATGATACAAAAAGAGGCAGTGGCGGATTTGGAAGCACGGGAAAATAAAATGGAGAATGAATAATGGATAATGCAAAATTAAGTAAAGAATATATTTTAAGAAAGCTTGATAAAATTAAACCTGTTTTAAGAAAGAAATATTCAGTAAAAAAAATAGGTATTTTTGGAAGTTTTGCAAATGAAAATTTTAGAAAAGATAGTGATATAGATTTTTATGTTGAATTTGAAGAAAAAAACTTTGATAATGTAACTGGAGTTCTTTTGTTTTTAGAAAAGTTTTTCAAAAAAAAGATTGATATAGTTTATCCTCATAAAAACGCTAAATTTTTAGAAAATATTAAAAAAGAAGTAATTTATGGATAAATCTGATACAAATAAACTTTTAGATTTTATTCTTGAGAGTATTAGGCATATTAGATTTAGATTTCAGCCTATTTCTTGTAGTGATGATTTTTTAAAAAATGAAGAAAATTTAATGAGATTAGACAGTATTTCTATGAGACTTCAAGCAATAGGAGAAGCAGTTAAAAATATTTATAAAAAAAATGATAAGCTGTTATTAAAAGTAAATGATAAAAAATATTGGTCAAAAATTATTAGAACAAGAGAAATACTTTCACATCATTATATTGATGTTGATTCAGAAATAATTTATGAAATATGTGCTAATAAATTAGCTGAACTTGAAAAGTTAATAAGAAAATTAAAGGAACTAAATGATTAAAACGGCTATTGTAGGGGCGAGCGGATATACAGGAATTGAACTTATAAAAATTTTACTTAATCATCCTCATTTTGAAATAAAAGGCCTTTTTGGAAGTGAAGGGGGAGATAGAATAGAAGATATTTATCCTGCTCTAAAAGGTGTGTTTGAATCTGAAATTGAAAAATTAGATATTGAAAAATTAAAAAGTTTTGATTTGGTGTTTTTAGCGGTACCTCATAAAACAGCTATGGCAATTGTTAAAGAAATTTATGGATATACAAAAATTGTTGATTTTTCAGCTGATTACAGACTTAATCAAAAAAATTATGAAGATTTTTACTGTTCTCACATAAACCCAGAGAATTTAGAAAATTCGGCTTATGGACTTCCTGAAATATTTAGGGATTATATTAAAAAAGTGTCTCTTGTGGCAAATCCGGGATGTTATCCCACAGCAACCATTCTGGGGCTTTATCCGTTTTTGGATTATATTGAAAAAGATGTGTTTGTAGATGCTAAAAGCGGGGTCAGCGGGGCCGGAAAAGGGCTAAAATCTACAACCCATTTTGTAAAAGACAATGAAAATTTTTTCGCTTATAATCCGGTTAAACACCGCCACAGTATAGAAATAGCTGAAAAAACCGGCCTTAATGTAACATTTGTGCCTCAGCTTTTGCCTATTACAAGGGGTATGCAAATCAGTATTTATGCCAAACTGAAAAAAGATATAAACCCGATGGAAGTTTTAAAAGAAGTTTATAAAAATGAAGAATTTATAAGAGTAAGAAACAACCCGGTGGAAATAAAAAATGTGGCTGGAACCCATTTTTGCGATATTTTTGCCATGAAAAACAAAAATATGCTTTTTATCAACAGTGTAATTGACAATTTATTAAGAGGAGCCTCTTCCCAGGCTGTTGCAAATGCAAATCTGCTTTTTGATTTGCCTGAAAATACGGCACTTCCCAAAATAGCTTATGTACCATAAATATAGTGAGTAGTGAGTGGTGAGTAGTGAGAATAAAAGAGATTGATATAAAAAACGGGGCTGTTTTTATAGCCGATTCGCATTATAAAAAAGGTGATAAGAGCTTTTTAAATTTTTTAAATTTTTTAGTTAAAAAAAATCCTCCTCAGGTTTTTTTTATGGGGGATATTTTTCATCTTCTTTTGCCTTTTGAATATTTAAAAAAATACAATCAAGAAGCGATTGAACTTATTAATAAATTATCTAAAAAAACAGAAGTTTATTATATCTACGGAAATCACGATTTTTGTATTGATGAATTTTTCCCCGCGGTTACTTTTGCAGATGCGTTTACAGACATTGAAAAATCTGTTTATTTATCTCACGGGGATTTGGATAACGAAAGCTTTTTTTATAAATTGTATTCAATGATAATAAGAAATAAAATAACGCTTAATTTGATTCATATACTGAGTTTTAATTTTATAAATAACTGGCTGTTTAAAAAATTTTTGAATAAGAAAATAAAATGTCAAAAAATAGATTTAAATTTAAATATTGCTAAAAAATATGATTATATAATCATAGGGCATTATCATATTTCCAAAAGTATCTCTTCAATAAAGATTCTTCCGTCTTTTTTTTGCAGCGGAAAATATAATATAATACAATTAGATAACAAAATAACATTTAAGGAATTAAATTATGGCCGATGACAAAATATTAAAAGCCGGCTCAAACGAACTGGAGCTTGTCGATTTCAGACTGTTTAAAAAAGATGCAGACGGTAAAATATATGAAGGAATTTACGGTATAAATGTCGCTAAAGTCAGAGAAATAATTAAAATGCCCGAACTTACCGAATTGCCCGGCAGTGAAGATTTTGTTGAGGGAATTTTTGATTTGAGGGGAGTGGTTGTCCCTGTAGTCAATCTTGCCAAATGGATGGGGATAAAAGAGCCTAATGAAAACGAAGCTCCTATAAAAAAAAGAGTAATTATTGCTGAATTTAACAATATGCTTATAGGTTTTATTGTTCATGATGCAAAAAGGATAAGAAGAATTTCATGGGCGGATATAGAACCTGCAAGTTTTGGAGTTGGGCAGGGAAAACTTGATAAAAGTAAAATAACAGGAATTACAAAACTTGAAAACGGTGAAATAATGCTTATTTTGGATTTGGAAAGCATTGTTGAAGAAATGGGGCTTTTTGAAGCAAATCTGGAATTTGAAACAGATAAAATAGAAAAATTTTCCGGTCTTGTGCTTTTAGTAGACGATTCTCTTACCGCAAGAAAAATGGAAAAAGAAGCATTGGAAAAAATGGGATTTGATGTTATTGAAGCTAAAAACGGTGAGGAAGGGCTTCAGAAATTAGAAGAGCTTTATTCTGTATACGGCGATAATTTAAAAGAAAAATTAAAACTTATTTTAAGTGATGTTGAAATGCCGAAAATGGACGGGTATCATATGGCTGCTAAAATTCATAACGATTCAAGATTTAAAAATATCCCTTTAATATTCTCTTCTTCAATTTCGGACGCATTTTCAGACGAGAGGGGGAAAGCCGTCGGTGCTGAAGGCTATCTTGTCAAATTCGATCCGAGTAAATTTTATAAATCTATAGCAGATGTGCTTAAAAATTCAAATAAGGAATAAAAATGGATGATATTCAGGAATTATTGGAAGATTTTTTAATAGAAGCTTTCGAAATGATAGAAGAGATGGACCAGGATTTGATTGAGCTTGAAAATAATCCGGATGATTTGGATTTACTTAATAAAATATTCAGGGTTGCCCATACCATTAAAGGAAGCAGCGGTTTTTTAAATTTTGAAAAACTGGCTCATTTAACCCATCATATGGAAGCTGTTCTTGATAAGGCGAGAAAAGGGGAACTTAAGATAACGCCGGATATTATGGATGTTATTTTGGAATCAGTTGATTTGATGAAAGCAATTCTTGAATATATAAGGGACAACGGGGATGACAGTTCACCTGAAATAGATATTGACGAAGTGGTTAAAAAACTTGATGCAATTGCAAATGGAAAAAGTTTAGGCGGTGAAAACAGTGAAAATGTAAGTAGTGAAAGCAGTGAAAATGGTAAAAATGAAAAAAAAGAAGGAAATGCTGTAGGTAATATTAATCTGGACGAAATTACACTTGAAAATGCGGATGAACTTGATTTGGATTCTCTCTCTCCGGAAGAGCTTGACGCAGTGTTAGAGCATTTGGTGAAACTTAGAAACTCTGAAGGAAATAAAGAAGAAAAAACCGAAGAAAAAAAAGAGGAAAAAAATATTCCGGCTCAAAAACAGGAAACAAAACCTGCAAAGCCACAGGAAACCAAACCTTCAGTTTCAAAGAAAAAAGAGATTAAAAAAATTTCTACCGCCGAACAGACAATCAGAGTTGATGTAAAAAGGCTTGACCAGCTTATGAATTTAATCGGAGAACTTGTTTTAGCAAAAAACAGGCTTATTAAAATTTATAACGACGTGGAAGAAAGATATGAAGGCGAAAAATTTTTAGAAGAACTTAATCAAGTGGTCTCAAGTATATCAATTGTTACAACCGATTTACAAATAGCAGTTATGAAGACAAGAATGCTTCCTATTGGAAAAGTGTTTAATAAATTTCCCCGCCTGGTAAGAGACCTTTCCCGTGAGCTTGGTAAAAAAGTGAGGTTAATTATTGAAGGTGAAGAAACAGAGCTTGATAAATCCATTATAGAAGAAATCGGTGACCCTCTGGTGCATATGATTAGAAATTCCATTGACCATGGAATTGAAGAGCCTGAAAAAAGAAAAGCAAAAGGAAAACCCGAAGAAGGCACAGTTTGGCTTAAAGCATATAACGAAGGTAATATGATTGTAATTGAAATAAAAGATGACGGTGCCGGAATGGACCCTGATGCTTTAAAACAAAAAGCTATAGAAAAAGGGCTTATTACTTCCCAGGAAGCTGAAAATATGAGCGATAAAGAAGCGTTTATGCTTATTTTTAAACCCGGCTTTTCAACTGCTGCTAAAGTTACATCAGTTTCCGGCCGCGGTGTGGGAATGGATGTTGTAAAAACAAATATTGAAAAATTAAACGGTATTATAGAAGTGGATTCAATCCCAGGTAAAGGCACAACCTTTAAACTTAAAATTCCTCTAACCCTTGCTATTATTCAGGCATTGCTGGTAGCCAGTCAGGAAGAGCTTTTCGCCGTACCTCTTTCAAATGTAATCGAAACCGTTAGAATTGTCGAAGAAGATATTTATACAATTGAAGGAAAAAGTGTATTGAAACTGCGAGATGAAATACTGCCTCTTGTTAATATGGCTGATGTTTTTAAAATAGAAAAAGTTCTTGAACCGGATAAATATTTATATGTGGTAATTTTGGGTCTTGGAGCGACAAAAATAGGTTTGATAGTTGACAGTTTTATTGGCCAGGAAGAAATAGTTATTAAATCACTGGGGGAATTTTTAAAAGGAATTCCGGGAATTGCAGGTGCGACAATCAGAGGTGACGGCAAGGTTACATTGATTCTTGATGTGGGCAGTTTAATGAAACTTGCAAAAGAAACACATAACAGGGTTAATGCCACAGCGGCTATCGGAGAAAGTAAAAAGAAAAAGGAAAAACCCGAAGATTATGTTGTAATGATAATAGATGATTCACCGATGGACAGAAAAATAATGAAACAATCACTTGAGCCTCTCGGAGTACAGGTTATAGAAGCCAAAGACGGTATGGAAGCTCTTGAAAAACTCAAAAAAAACGATATCGATGCTATGCTTATAGATATAGAAATGCCGAGAATGGACGGATATACACTGGCTCAGGAAATCAGAAAATACAATAAATACAGAAAACTGCCTTTAATAGCGGTGACAAGCAGAACTACAAAATCGGACAGGGTCAGAGGGGTTGAGGTGGGAATGAATGAATATATCACCAAACCGTACACACCGGAATATTTGCAAAATGTAGTCAGAAGAAATTTGGGATTATAAGGATAATAAATGGGCAGATTAAACGAAATATTAAAACAGCAGAAAAAAGCTTTAGGGAGCGATGAAGAAAAAAATGTATTGGATGATTATATTCAGGTTGTGGGATTTATAGTTGGAGAAGAGGAATTTGCAGTACCTATTTTATCCATTCAGGAAATTATCAAACCTATAGAATGGACCAAAGTCCCTTTTACTCCCCCTTATGTTTTAGGGGTGTTTAATTTAAGAGGCAATGTTTTGCCTCTGATAGATTTGAGAATAAAATTCAATACCGCCGCTGAGCCGGAAATAGATCCGGATGCCACAAGATTTATTGTAATGAAAATAAAAAACGAAGATGTCGCTTTTATAATAGACAGGCTTACCTCAGCCCTGAGAATTCCCAAAAAAAATATTGCGCCGCCTCCGAGCACCTATGAAAATGATGATGAAATCATAGAAGGTATCGGCAGAATGGATGACGGAAGAATTGTTACAATATTAAAAGTTGATAATTTAGTAAAAAAAGAGGAAATAGTGGGAAATAACGGTTAATCTTTTAAATAAACCGTATCGTTTAATAAAATAAAAAGCTCTCCTAAAAGTTCTTTTTGCTCTTCTCCGTTTAAACTGCTTTTTTTAATTTTGCTTTTTAACAGATGCTCTATTTCATCTATTTCATAATCCAAATCTATTAAAATATCCCTTATTTTTTGAGTTCTTTCAAGAAAATCTATTTTGTAATTTCCGTTTTCATCAAAAGTTATAACCGCTTCGTTGGTATAGCTGAACAGATTATGTTTCATTCCTAAAATTTCCTGATAAGCTCCAACCAAAAAGAATGCAAGATAATAATTTTCTTTGTTTAAATCTACATCATGCAGATAAAGAGGCGTTTCTTTATTAAAAGGTATTTCACCGTCACTGTCGCAGGTGATATCCCAAATTGTGGCACTTCTGTTTGGATTTATATTAAGTTTTGTTATAGGCATTAAAGGAAAGCGCTGTTTTAATCCCCAAAAATCGGGAAGGCTTTGAAAAATGGAAAAGTTTGCTAAATATTTTTCCTGTATTTTTTCATTTATCGCTTTTAATTCTTTATTTTTAAATCCCCTGTATGTCGCAAAAACAATTGCTTTTTTTATTATTAAATTAACCAGAATTTCCGCATTGCTTCTGTCTGTTAAATCTATTATTCCCAAATCAAAGAGTGTTAAGAGGCTTTCAAAATGATCAAGTGCATCATGAAAATATTCTATATAATTAGTTTCATTTATCAGTTTGAATAAATCGAGAAGTTCTTCAATCAAATCCGGATTTTTTTCTTTGAGTCTAAGGGCTTTTTCATTATACTCCTGGGAAAAAAGTTCAATTACAGGCGCTATAAGCACTGTTGAGGGGGAAGCGATAAAACGGCCGCTTTCTGTATAAATGTCCGGCATAGGGACATTTTTTTTAGAAGCAATTTCTTTTAACAGATATATTACATCATTGCTGAATTCTCTGATGGAATAATTTCTGTCCCTTTTATGTTCCCACTGGGAATATTCTATTGCCAAACCTCCGCCTATATTAATGGCGCTTAAATTAACTGAGCCCATTTTTCTGAGGTCTGCATAAATATTTCCGGCTTCCCTTATTGCCTTTTTAAGGGGTCCTATGTCATTTATCTGGCTTCCTATATGAAAATGAATCATTTTAATTTTGTCGATAAGATTTTCTTTTTTCAGTATTTCAACAGCTTCAATAATTTCAGTGGAATTAAGCCCGAATTTTGATTCATATCCCCCTGATTTTGCCCATATTCCCACTCCGCTTGTATGAAGCCTTATTCTGATTCCTATAAATACCGGTACTTTTTTATATTCACGGCTTACTTCCAAAATGGAATTGAGCTCGTTAAGCCCTTCTATGGTAATAGTTACGTTATAACCCATAAATCCGGCAATAAACGCAAGTCGTATCATTTCTCTGTCTTTAAAACCGTTTATGGTAATGGGATAATTTTTATTATTGTAAGTCATTGCCAGAATAAGCTCCGCCTTACTTCCGGCTTCAAGGCCGTAATTATAATTTTTGGCTATTTTAATTAAAGGTTTTACAAATGTAGGAAACTGATTGACTTTTAGGGGAAATACAGCTTTAAATTCACCTTTGTAATCAAATTCTTTTATGGCCTGATTGAAATTTTGGTAAAGTGAATTTATCTGTTTTCTTATTAAATGCGGAAAACGAAGTAAAATAGGGCCTTTTATACCCTGAGCTTCAAGGTCTTTTACTATATCAATAAGTGCCGGCTGGTTTGCATAATTTATTCTCAGTCTGTCATTGTCTATAAAAAAATTATTTTCACCCCAAATATTTAGGCCGTAATCCATAAAAAATCCTTTTAATTAAAAGTTAAAAGTTTACTTGGCAACTTGACTACTCACCACTAACCACCCCGCCGTTTTTCAAACGGCCGGGCAGGCTCACAACTCACTACTCACTATTTTATAGTTCTTTTTCAAAAAATTTTCCGCTTTTTAATTCGTCTTCCCCCACAATCAGGGCTTTTTTATAGTTTCCTTTATCCGCAGCTTTTAAATGCGCTTTAAGTGATTTTATTTTAACTTCTGCAAATACTTTTTCTTCTCTTCTAAGTTCGTTTGCTTTTTTTAATATAAAAGGGAGAGCCTCCTGAATTAATGCACCCATATAGATACCGTTTCTTTCGCTGTTTATATAAATCAAATCCATAATCCTTTCAATTCCTATCGCAAATCCGACACCGGGAGTCGGTTTTCCTCCAAGCATTTCAACCAGTCTGTCATATCTTCCGCCGCCGCAAATTGCACTTTGAGCACCGATACTGTTACTTATAAATTCAAATGTTGTTTTTGTGTAATAATCAAGACCTCTTACTAAGTGTTTATCTATTTCAAAAGGTATTTTTAAAGCGTTTAGCCCTTCTTTTAATTTTTCAAAATCACTCAAACAGTTTTCGCACAGATTGTCTGTAATTTTCGGAGCGTTTTTTAAAATCGTCTGGCATGAAGAGTTTTTACAATCAAGTGTACGAATCGGATTTTGGTTTATTCTTCTTTGGCAGTCTTCGCATAATTTGTCTTTGTTTTTTTCAAGAAATGAAACTAATTTGTTTTTATATTCAGGCATGCATTTTTCACAGCCAAGAGAATTTATTTTTAATGTAAAATCGATGTTTAATTTTTTAAAAATATCGGCTGCAACGGCGATTATTAAAACATCTTCATATACGCTTGATTCTCCGAAACTTTCGATTCCGAACTGGTGAAATTCTCTGAGTCTTCCTTTTTGGGGCCTTTCGTATCTAAACATAGGGCCGAAATACCAAAATCTTTTAGGAGTTTGCACTCTGTCAAATTTATGCTCGATAAAACTTCTTACAACCCCTGCGGTGCCTTCGGGACGGAGACATACATCATTTCCGCCCCTGTCTTTAAACTCGTACATTTCTTTGTTTACAATATCACTGCTTTCCCCGACACTTCTTTTAAAAAGTCCGGTTTCTTCCAAAATAGGCGTTTCTATATATCCGTATCCGTAACTTTCGGCGACTTCTCTTGCTGTGTCGTAAATTTTTAAAAATCTTTTATCTTCGATAATATCTTTCATGCCTCTTAGAGCTTTAATCATCAATAGCCTTTTTATTGAAATTTTATCTAAAATTTTATATTTATAGATGAAGAAACAGCCGGTTTTAATTTGAAGTCATAATCTTTTGAAATTAAAAAATAAGGCATTAATTCCAGATATATATATTTTTTATTAAAAAGTGTTTTTCTGAAATTTATAAATAACTTATGATAATAAATAAAAGGATTATTATCAGTGCTTCCCCCGATTTCATATCCATAAGAAGAGATAAATTTTCTTTTGAAATTAGAAACAGAAAAATTTAAAGAATAATATTTTGTCGGGAAATTTTCTTTATCTGTAGAAATATTTAAATTGGCTCCAAAAATGTTTTTTAAATATTTGAAATAGGCAAAATTGATATTTTCTTCCCAATAATTTTCAAACGGATAATAATTTATTTTATTTGATATTCCAAATTCATTGTTTAAATAAGTTTTTTTATATTCGATTATGTTTTGAAAGAAAAAAATTCTGTGTTTTTTTATTCTTATAAACGGCCTTAATTTAAAAATGATTGACGAATACTCTTTTTTTTTGGCATTGTTTACATTTTTATTTTTTGTTTTAATTTTTTTTACAAAAAATTCGGGCAGTTTAATATTTATACCCACAGAAGCCGAAGGTGTTTTTTGAGTTAATGTATCTTCATAAATTCTTATATTTACAAATGATGTCTCCGTTGAAATTTTTAAAAAGTCCGGTACAAAATAATTTATTTTGTCAATAAAATTTTTTTTATAGCCTACTATTATTTTATGGGTTGAATTAGTGTCATTGATACTGCCGGCGAATAAATTGACTATAATTACAAACAATATAAACTTTTTCATAATCAAATTATATCAAAGGTGATAAATGAATATACTTTTTATAGGTGATATTGTGGGAAAGCCGGGCAGAAAAACGGTAAAAAAATATCTGCCGCTTATAAAAGAAACAGAAAATATTGACTATGTAATAGGAAATTATGAAAATATTACCCATGGATTTGGAATTACAGTTAAAACATATGAAGAGATGAAAAAAGCAGGTATTGATGTTTTCACGGGCGGAAACCATACGTTTGATAAGAAAAAAGATGCACTTACACTTCTTAGTGAAGAAAAAATCCTAAGGCCGCTTAATTATTTTGAAGCACCGGGCAGATGGTATTATGAAGATGAAAATATAATTGTCATAAGTGCTATGGGGAATTTTACGATGCCTTACGGAAAAAACCCTTTTATTGAGATTAAAAATTTTGTAGATAATTTAAAAGAAGAAAAATTTGTTTTTATAGATTTTCATGCAGAAGCCACTGCTGAAAAAAGAACTCTTTTTCATCTGCTAAAAGGAAAAGTTGGAGCGATTATCGGAACCCATACACATATAGGAACCGATGATTTACAAATAAATGATGGGACTTGTTATTTAACGGATATAGGGCTTAGCGGATGCAGGGATAATGTAATAGGCATAAAAGAAAACGCCCCTATTATGAACTCTCTCACAGGGCTTAAGCATAATTTTGACGTGCCTAAGAAATGCAAAACAATTTTTCAGGCGGTTGTTATTAATACGGATGCTAAAAAATCGATTTCAGCCAAAAAATATAAAGCTTTTGATGATGGAGAACTTATTGTAACGCAGGAAGCGAAAGTAGTGAGTAGTGAGTTGGGAGTTGTGAGTTGTGAGTAGTGAGTTGGGAGTTGACAAGTTGCCAAGTTCCAAGTAGCCAAGTTTCAAGTGAAAAGTGAAAAATGAGCGCAAATGAGTAAAGCGAATTAAGCTCATCTGGCTGCTTGAAAAGCGGCCATGATGAAAAGTGAAAAGTGAAAAATGAGCGAAAATGAGCAAAGCGAATTAAGCTCACCTGGCTGCTTGAAAAGCGGCCATGGTGGAAAATGGAGGAGAGATGGAATTTAGCAATTCATATGAACTGTTAGAAGAACTTAGAAAAAAAGAGCTGTTAAAAAATAAGCCAAAATACTGGTGGCCTAATGTAGGTACTTTTGAAGTGGTGGTAGGGGCGGTTTTAACGCAAAATACTAAATGGGAGAATGTTGAAAAAGCGTTAAATCAGTTAAAAATGAAAAGTGAGCTTTGCTCATCTGGCCGCTTTTCAAGCGGCCGTGATGGAGAATGGAGAATTGAAGAAGTGGCAAGTTTTGAGCCTTCTTATTTGGCTGAGCTTATTAAATCTGCCGGATTTTACAATCAAAAAGCAAAAAGACTGATAGCACTTTCAAGAAATATTTTAAGAGATTTTGGTGATTTTGAAAATTTTAAAGAAAATGTAACCCGTGAGTGGCTTTTAAGCCAAAAAGGAATAGGATTCGAAACGGCTGACAGTATATTATGCTATGCCTGTTTCAAAGAAACTATGGTTATGGATGCATACACAAAAAGACTCCTTAAGAAAAAAGGCTTTGAGTTTGAAAGTTATGATGATATGAAAGAGTGGTTTGAGCGGGGAGTGGAAGAAAACTGGGGTAAATTGGCTGAAATTTATGAAAACGATTTGAATTTGTGTTATGCAAGGTTTCATGGTAAAATAGTGGAGTTTATGAAAAATGGATAAACTTTTTTTTAACGGGGTTGAAATAAAATATAAAATAATAAAAAAGCCTATAAAGCATATTTATTTAAGAATTTATGATTCTCATGTGGAGGTTAGTGCAAACAGATTTGTGTCAAATGATTTTGTAAAAAAGTCCATTTTAAAGCATATTGACCACATAATTGAAAAACAAAAAAATGTGAATTATTATTATCTTTTTGGAAAAAAATATATAAAAAACGGAATTGACGAAAAAGAAATCTATAAAAATAAACTGCCTGAAGTTATTTTGCCGATTGTTTATAAGTATGCTAATAAAATGAATCTGCATCCTGCTAAAATATCTTTTAGATTCAATAAAACAAGATGGGGAAGCTGCAGTTATAAAAATTCCGTCAGTTTTAATTATTTTCTTGCAAAACTTCCTATAGAGCTGATTGAATATGTTGTTGTGCATGAACTAGCCCATATTAAACATAAAAATCACGGCAGGAATTTTTGGACTTTGGTTGAAAAGTATCTGCCGGGCGTCAAAATCAGACGTAAAAATTTGAGAAAATTTGAAAAAATAATTTAAGGAGACGGGATGAAAGAAATTTATTTAATTGTTATTTTAATTGTTGTTTTAGCTTTTGTGGCTATAGGCTTTATGTATTATGTGATGAATAAAACAAAATCGGAAAATGAAAAAGTCAAAGCCGAGTTTGAAGAATTGAATAAAATATACGGACAAACAAAAGAGAATTTTCAAAATCATATGGCTCAGGCAGCCGTTATGCAAAAAGAGATTGAAAATTTAGAAGAAAAAATAAAAGAATATGAAAATCTAAAAACAGAATATGAAAAATTAAGAAACGAAAAAAACAGACTTTCTGAAGAAAAATCGGCTTTCAGTGAAAAACTTTCGTTTTTGGAAGAGATAAAAGAAAAATATGACGCTCTTTTGAAAGAAAACCAAAAAGACAAAGCGTTAATAAAAGAACTTCAGACAAAGCTAAATGAAGAGCAAAAAGCTTACGAAGAAAAACTCTCAATTATCAAAAAAAGCGAAGAAGAGTTAAAAACGGCTTTTGAAAATGTTGCAAATAAAATTTTAGAAGAAAATGCCAAAAAACTTTCAAACGACGGTATTAAAAATTTTGAAAATATATTAAATCCTCTTAACAATAATTTAAAAGATTTTAAAGAAAGAGTAAATAAACTGTATGAAAGTGAAATTAAAAACATATCTTCACTTTTTAATGAACTTAAGAATTTGAAAGAATTAAACCAGCAGCTAAGCCAGGATGCAAATAATCTGACAAAAGCCTTAAAAGGGGATGTTAAAAAGGTTGGAAACTGGGGTGAGGTTGTGCTTGAGAGAATACTTGAAATGAGCGGTTTAAGGGAAGGGGAAGAGTTTAAAAGGGAAGTGGTGTTTAAAGACGGAAATAAAATATTAAGACCGGATGTGGTGGTATATCTTCCAAATGAAAGAATTGTCATAATAGATTCAAAAGTCTCTTTAAATGCATATGACGAATATGTTGGGGGAAAAGAAGAAGCGCTTAAAAATCATCTGATTTCGGTAAAAAGACACATTGACACACTGGCCGAAAAAAAATATGAATCCCTAAATCATAATTCACTTGATTTTATTTTAATGTTTGTACCGATTGAAGGGGCTTTGATGCTGGCACTTGAAAATGAGCCGGGTTTATTTGAATATGCATTTAAAAAAAGGATAATTTTAACATCTCCTACTACCCTTTTGGCTGCTCTTAGAAGTATTGAAGTTTCCTGGAGATACGAAAAACAGGCAAAAAACATTGCCGAAGTTGTTAAATCTGCCGAAAACTTATACGATAAAATAAGAGGTTTTATAGAAGATTTTGAAAAAGTGGGAGACTCAATAGACAAAGCCGGCAAATCTTTTGAAAGCGCAAAAAACAAACTGATTACCGGAAGGGGAAATGTAATTTCACAAATCAGCAGATTAAAAGACAAAGCGGGGATTAAACCTAAAAAAGAGTTGCCGAAAGATTATGTTGAAATTGCAAAAATAGAAAGTGAAAAATGAAAAAAAGATTTACATACTGGATAGTTTTGTTTTTAGCCGATTTAGGAGTTTGCTTTTTTGCCCCGAGATTAATTGAAAAAAATCTGTTTTTAGAAATTTTAGGGGTTTTGTTTATAATTTATGCCGTTGTCTTAAATTCGATTGCAGGAAGAACACTAAAACTTTACGGGCATAAGGAAAAATCAGAAAAATTTTCCCCTCCGGATAAATTTGTTAATATTGGAATTTTCAGCTGTATGAGACATCCCGGGCAGTTCGGAAATATGTTTTTGATGGTAGGAGTTGCTTTTTTAAGCTCTAAATTAATTGCTATTTTATTTTCAGGCTGGCTTGTATTTTTAGGGGCTATGTTTATTTTGTTTGTGGAAGAGAGCGAAGCTATTAAAAAATTTGGCGAAAATTATTGCAAATATATTGCAAAAACACCTCCATTTAGATTTTCACTTAAGTGCTTGAAAATGGGGATTGAGGTTATCAGAAATAAACCTTTTGTAAAATATTGAATAATCTATCCCTTTCTTTTTGAATATCTTCATTGCAATTATTTAGATTTATTAATAAATTTTTTGCTTTTTTGAAATTTTTTATTTTCAAATACATAACGGCCAAATCGTATTTTATAACACAGCTTTTTGGGTATTTAATTGAAAGTTTTTGCATTTTATTTAATAAATTTTTTGTTTCGGACGGGTTTTTGTTTATTGTATCTATAATATTTTCAAATGTTTTTTTATCAAAATGTTTCATACTTATATCCGCATTGTCAAATAATTTTGCACTGAAAGTAATATAATGGGGGGCTATATCTTCTATAAAATTAGAGGCTGTATCATATGCAAGGGTGATGGCTTTTTGATTAAAATCTAAATATGCTTTATATTCTTTTGTTTCATTTGGGTAAATTTCTTTTATATTTTGACACGCGTCGTCTATTGATAATTTTTTATAGGTTTTTGAAAAAAGTAAATTACTGTTTTTATCTTTTATGTTTAATTTGGTTTTAAGAGTAATTTCTTTTTTTTCGCATTTTATTGTGGTAAATTCAGATTTACAATATATCCGTTCTTTATAAATAAAGTTATTAATTAAAATATAATTACCGTTTTGATAGCTGTTTTTTCTGATATTTTTAAAATTTTTTAAAGAATAATGAATCGGGTTTGAATAGTTGCAGAAAAATCTGCCTCCTATTTCCCTACAGGGATAAAGGGTTACTTTACATCTGTTGTTTTTATAGATTATTTTTACTTTTTTGTAATAAAAAATATCATTTTTGTTTATTTTTTCTGTTCCGCTCAAAACAGATTTGTAATTTGTTGGATTTATATGAAAATAGTCTGGTTTTATATTATTAACAACTTTTATTTTTTGAATAATTTTGTCTTTAAGGTCTGTTTTGTCATTTTGAATTTTATCTATTTTTATAAATCTTATTTTTTCGTTTTGTATTTCATTGGGTTTTGCAACTGCATAAATATTTATCTGCTTTTCGCTACAAGCGGTAAAAAATATTAAAAACAGTAAAAATATTAATTTCCCATTTTTCATTATCCATTTTACATTCATTTAAGCTCCCCCCACCTTTTTCCAAAACTAATTCCTACTTTTAAAGGTACTTTTAGTTTTACAACATTTTCCATTATTTTTTTATATTCTTCGGCTTCACTTTCATCTTCTATTTCAAAAATAAGTTCGTCGTGGATTTGAAGAATCATTTTTGCACTTGGGTTAAAATTTTTAATATCAAGCATTGCTTTTTTAATAATATCTGCCGCACTTCCCTGAAAAATTGTATTAACCGCTTCTCTTTCAAACATTGCCAATGTCCGCGCGTTTGCACTTGCAAAATCGAAAAATCTTCTTCTTTTAAAAAGTGTTTCCACGAATCCATTATCCCTTGCATTTATTTTGATTTTTTCCAGAAAATCTTTTACTGTAGGGAATGATGAAAAATATTTTTCTATAAATTCTTTTGCCTCTTTTATGGAAACATTTATGGTTTCACTGAGCTTTTTAGGCCCCATTCCGTAGATTAGACCGAAATTTATAGATTTTGCAATACTTCTTGTGGTTCCTATAATATCGGCTGTTTTCTGGTGTATGTCGGCATTTTCCAAAAAAGCTTTTATCATTGAAGAATCTTCACTGAAATGTGCAAGGAGTCTAAGTTCAATTTGGGAATAATCAAGGCTTACAAAAAGCTTATCTGTATAAAAAGCGTTTCTTATGTTTATTTCGGTTGATGTCGGGATGTTTTGAAGATTTGGATTTTTGCTTGAAAGTCTTCCCGTGGATGTTCCTGTCTGAAGAAAATTGGTGTAAATTTTATGGAATTTGTCTTTTTTTGCATGCTCGCTCAGCGGTATTATATATGTTGAAAGTAATTTGTCAAATTTTCTGTATTCAAGCAGTTTTTCTATTATAGGATGAGCGGATTTTAATGATTTTAACACTTTTTCATCGGTGGAAAATCCGGTTTTTGTTTTTCTTTTTGCAGGAAGTTTCAAGGTTTCAAAAAGTATGTATCCAAGCTGTTTAGGACTTTTTATATTAAATTCGCTTCCCGCAAGAGAATAAATCTCTTTGGTAAGGGAGTCTAATTTTTCGGTTATTTTTTTCTGGAGTTTATTCATATATTCTATATCAAGTTTTATCCCCTCGTTTTCCATATCAATTAACAAATTTATAAATTGCCACTCAATTTCTTCCAAATCCCATTTAACTTCTTTCCATAATTTTTCTTTTAGTTTATGATACAGTTTTAATGTTATAAAAGCATCTTCGGCGGCATATTTGCAGGCACTTTGGATGTCTATATTTGAGAAATTTTGATTTTTTCCCACAACTTCCTTAAATTTTATATTTGTATGCTCAAGATATCTTTTCGCAACACTGTCAAGCCCTACCGGAGAATCGGGGTCAATTATCCAGGCAAGAATCATTGTGTCGGCAAACGGGGCGGGGGTGTCAATTCCGTATTTTCTCAACATTTTAAAATCAAATTTTAAATTGTGCCCTATTATTTTTTTGGATAATAATTTTTTAATCGCTTCAATTGCTTTATTTTCGGGTATCTGTTTGGTAACCCCAAGATAATTATGATTCACAGGCACATAATAGGCCTCATTTTCCCTAAAGGCAAAACTGAATCCGACTATATTGGGATTTTCAAGAGAATCGGTTTCTGTATCGAATGCCACAATTTCATCTTTAATTGAATCAATCATCTCAAAGAGCTCTTTTTCATTTTCTATTAAAACGGCGTTAAATTCAATTCTTTTTATCTCGGGTGCTTTAGTTTTAACAAAAAGGCCGTCTTTTTTTACTCTGTCCACTATGCTTTGAATATCAAGATCTATAAGTTTGTCGGCCACTTTCAAAACAGGGTTTATTTCAGGGTATTTAAATTCTTCTAAATTTATATTTTCAAACAAATCTGTTTTTAAGGTTACAAGCTTTCTACTTAAAAATGCACTCTCTTTTCCATCAAGGAGTCTTTTTTTTACAGCCCCTTTTATTTCATCAATATAGGCGTATATATTTTCAAGCGTATGATATTCGTTTATGAGTTTTGAGGCTGTTTTTACTCCTATTCCTCTGACTCCGGGGACATTATCGCTTGAATCTCCGACTAATGCCTGAAAATCTTTAAAATCTTTTGGATAAACCCCGAATTTTTTAAAACATTCAACTTCGTTTATTTCTGTTTTTTTAATTGGGTCAAAAATCACTATTTTATCATCGTCAATCAACTGATACATATCCTTATCATGGCTTACTATTTTTACTTTTATCCCGTTTTTAGCTGCTGTTTTGGCTAAGCTTGCAATTAAATCGTCACTTTCAAATCCGGGTTTTTCTATCATCTTAAAACCCATTTCCTTAATTAAATCTATGGCAATCGGAAGCTGGGCTTTAAGTTCCTCAGGTGCTTCCGGACGGTTTGCCTTATAATCTTTATAAAGTTCTTTTCTAAAAGTTTCTTTTTCTTTTGAATCGAGTGTAAATACCACATAATCGGTTGGAAAATCACGCCCGAGGCTTGCTATAAAATTCATAAATCCTGTAATCATTCCTGTAGGAATGCCTTTTTTGCTTTTAAGCGGAGGCAGGGCGTAAAAATTTCTAAATAAAAATCCGAATGTGTCAATAATTGTAAGTGTGGTCATAAATTGCCTTTTTTGTTAAAATATTAGCATAATTTTAAAGGATGGGTTTTGGAAGCAATAAAAAGACTGGTTATAAAAACAGCTATAAATAAGATTAAATATATTGGAAACAGTAAATTCTGTGTGGTGGATGAAGAAAATACATTAAGAATATATTCTATTGAAGATTATAAACTTGTTGGAGGATTTAGGATAAAACTTCCTAAAAATAGACCTTTGGAAAACGGTGTGGATATTTCTGAGAATGGCAAATATTTGGCGATTGCCGTTGACGGAAAGAAAAAAACATCTGTCTGGGATATAGAGAATAAAAAACAGCTTTTTTTGCTTGGATGGCATAAAGGAAATGTATTAAGCGTAAGTTTTGATAAAGAGGAAAAATATATTTTAACAGGCGGAGAAGACGGCAGGGCATATTTATGGTCAATATCTACCGGAAAAATGGTAGGGGCACTTCCTCCGCATGCCGATTATATACTTTCAACCGATTTCAGCCTGAATTCTTTGTGGGCTGCCACAGGAAGTTATGACAGAAGCATAACTATTACAAACATTGCGTCAATGGATTTGTCTTTCAGAAAAAAATCACACAGAGGCGCTGTTACAAAGCTTAAATTTATCCCCAATCAACAGATGATAAGCGGAGATAAAACAGGGGAATTGATTGTATGGAATTATGCAAAAGGAAAAGTCTTAAAAAGGCTGCCCAATATGACCGATCAGATTGTTGATTTATGCATAGATAAAAATGGCAGGTTTCTTTTTGTTGTTTCCACTGATAAAAAAGTGGCTTTATATTCTCTGGAAAACTATGAACTGATAACAAATGAATTTATTAAACTCCCTTCATCTCCAAGTTCTATAGAATATATTAAAGATAAAAATTATCTGCTTGTAGGAACACTCGATGGGGATATATACATTTATGATTTACTTTCAGAAGAGAGGGAACTAAGGTCGTTAATTTCTTCCAAAAAATATTCTATGGCTTATGAGCTTATAAACAAAAATCCTTTTTTACAGTCTACAAACGCATATAAGCTGCTTGAAAACGAATGGAATAAAACATTAAATATAGCTCATAAATTTTTGGAAAAAGGTGATATCGAAAGTGCAAAAGAGCTTTTTAAACCTTTTGCGGATATCCCTGTAAAAAGAGCTATCATACAAAATTTGCTTAGGGATTTCAGGGAATTTGACAAATTTAAAAATGCGGTGTTTACCTTAAAATATCCTTTGGCATATTCTCTGGCCAATCAGTATCCTTCATTTAAAGATACAATTTATTATAAAAAAATGGAAGACGACTGGAAAAAAGTTTTTGATTTGGCAAAAGAGGCAATGTTAAAAGAAAACAATATTGAAAAAGCAAGAGATTTATTAAAACCTTTTAGGGGAGTTTCTCAAAAAACACCGTTAATTCAGGCTCTTTTTAATGAAAAGCAGCTCTATAATTTATTAAAAGAAAAACTGGCAAAAAAAGATTTTAAAGAGTTTTTTATTTTAGTTAAAAGATTTCCGTTTTTAACAGAAACAGAAGAGTATAAAAGAGCAATAAATTTTGCTAAAACACTTGATCGGAATATTCAGATTTTATTAAAAGACGGAGATTATAAAAAAGTTTTATCTTACGCCGGGATTTTGGAAAATTTCCCCGGATATGAAGAAAAAGCAGATGAATATAAAGATAAAGCAAAAATTTTGATGGATTTTCAAAGACTGCTTGCATCAAAAGATTATCACGCAATTTTTGAATATGTAAAAATGTATCCGTTTTTGGAAGATGTAAATGATTTTAAAGAGATTCAAAACGAAATAAAAGAAAAACTGGCAATTGCGGAAAAATTTGCCGCAAAAGGCGATATCGAAGCTATTTTAAATACCGTGGGGAATTTATTTAAAATTAAAGAATATTCCCTCAGAATCGCCAATTTAATAAAAAGTGCGTATTTACAGCAGATTATTTATCTTTTGGCTTTAAAATTAAAAGGTGAAAAAGTTGACGAAAAAATAATCAGGGCTTTTAAAAGATATATAAATTTGTTCGGTTTTGATTTGGAAATAGGGGATATGATAGAAAAAGCCAAAAAATTGAAAATAAATGTTGATTTAAGCGGAGTAAGTGAAGGGAATATAAATAATTTAATATATAAAAATCTGCCTTTTAGAATTTACGAATAAGTTTTAAATCGCTTTTTTTATTTATATTAATTAATTCTTTATTGTTAATTTTTATTTTTTTGGGATTTATTTTAAAAAGTCTCAAATCTGTTTTAATCGATTCTTTTATTTTCGGCAGCATTGTATAATCATAATATCCGATTAAGGGATTTTGTGAAGCTGTAGCGTGTGAAAAAAGGAGCTTTTTTATTGATTTTTCAGATATTAAAGGGGTGTCAACACTTAAAACAAAAACTTTTTTTTCTTTTTTTATAATTTCTTCCAAAGCAAAAATTGGAGCGTATATTTTAGATTTTTCTATAAAAAAAGGGTAATTTTTAAATTTTTTGTTTTTTGCCACAAAACAGACCTTTTTAAATATTTTTTTACATTTATCAAATTGAATTTTATAAAAAAGTTTTGATTTATCCTCACCGAACCTGCTCGATTTTCCACCCACTAAAATAAAACATGTAATATATATTTCTCTTTTCACTACTCACTACTCACTATTCACTTCTTTTAAATTCCCCCGATTTTCCACCGGCTTTATAATCTAAATGAATATTTGTTATTTCCATACTTCTGTCTATTGCTTTTGCCATATCATAAATAGCAAGAAGCCCGATACTTACGGCAGTTAGGGCTTCCATTTCAATACCGGTTTTTGAAGTGGTTTTTGCGGTTGCAATTAGTTTAAACCCGTTTTCAATTTCTTCTACATCCACATCTATTCCGTCTATTAAAATATTATGACACATCGGAATTAATTCGCTTGTTTTTTTACCGCCCATAATTGCAGCTATTATTGCTGTTTGCAAAACCGCACCTTTTTTTGTTTTTTCTTCCAAAATAGCTTTTTTTGTTTCTTTTTGCATATGTATTTCACCGCTTGCCGTAGCCACTCTTTTTGTAACTTTTTTTTCTCCCACATCCACCATTTTGGGATTATGTTTTTCGTTTATATGTGTCAGTTTCATAATTTTCCTTTTAAAAATTTTTTAATATTATAATGTAAAATCGACCATGTTATGCTTCCCAGAATAAAACCCGGGACAAAAGAGAGTTTTAAAATATTTAAAATTATTAAAGTTATTAATAAAGAAACTATCAGGGGAATTAAATCTTTCATTTTGGCCTTTTTGAGAATTATAATATATTTATTTTCTTTTGTATTGTTTTTTTATTAAATTTAAAAAATCAGCATACTTCCACCAGTTCATTTGCCAAAGCTTCGGCCTGTTCTAAAACGGTCTTTGTTGCAAGTTTTTGCATATCTGGTGGATATCCATATTTTCTCAAAGTTCTTTTGATAATAACTTTTAGTTTTGCTCTTGCACTTTCTCTTATAGCCCAGTCTATTGTAGTGTTTTGTTTTACTTTTTGAAATAAAACCACAGCAAGCTCTTTTAGTTTTTCTTTTCCCATAAGCTCTCTTGCACTCTCATTTTCCGCAACCGCACAGTAAAATGCATACTCATAAGGAGTTAATCCCATCTCCTGCGGTTCTTTATCGCTTTGTTTTATTTCTTTTGCCAAATGTATGAGCTCATCAATAACCTCAGCGGCGGTTAGGAGTCTGTTGTTATATTTTCTTACCAGCTCTTCTAAAGATTCTTTCAAAGTTTTACTTTTTACAATATTGGCTTTTATCCTGCCTTTAATTTCATCATTAATAAGTTTTTTTAATGTTTCAATGGCTAAATTTTTATGCTTCATTCCTTTTATTTCTTCTAAAAACTCGTCGGATAAAATTGAAATATCCGGCTTTTTAAGTCCCGCTGCATCAAATATATCAATAACTCCGTTTGAAGATACCGCTTTATCTACTATCTGTTTGATTGCCGTTTCATAGTCAAAACCATTATTATTGTCAGTATTAAATTTAACAAGTCTTGACTTTACAGCCTGAAAAAATGCCACTTCATCTTTTATGTTCATCGCTTCCTTATGCGGCACGGCTATTGCAAATGCTTTTGATAATGCGCTAACTGCATCAACAAATCTTTTTTTGCCGTTTTCAAGCCCAAGTATAAAATCTTCAGCTTCAAGGATAATATTTAATCTCTCTTTCGTATCAGTACTAAAATATCTTTGATATTCAAACCCATACAGCATATCCCTTACAACTTCTAATTTTTCAAGCATCACTTTTACGGCTTCCTCTTGTAGTTTTGCAGGCTCTCCTTTGCCACCGCTGTCACTGTAAAAAGACAAAGCTTCCTTTAAATCGCTTGCAATTCCTATATAATCAACTATAAGTCCGCCTGTTTTATCTTTATAAACTCTGTTTACCCTTGCAATAGCCTGCATAAGAGTATGGCCTTTCATAGGTTTGTCTATATACATTGTATGAAGGCAAGGCACATCAAAGCCTGTAAGCCACATATCTACAACAATTACAAGTTTTAGCTCATCCTCTGGATCTTTAAATCTCTCAGCGAGCGTTCTTCTTTCTTCTTTTGTTAAATAAAATCTTGCAATTTTCGGCTCATCTGACGATGAAGTAGTCATTACAACTTTTATTTTTCCTTTTTTTAGCTCATCACTGTGCCACTCGGGGCGCAGTTTGATGATTTCATCATAAAGGTTTGCCGCAATTTGCCGAGTCATGGTAACTATCATACCTTTTCCATCCATTACTTCAAGACGGCTTTCAAAATGATTCACAATATCTTTAGCTATTTCTTTTATTCTTGGCTTAGCCCCGACCAACGCTTCAAGTTTAGAATATTTTGCTTTTGCTTTTTCAACTTCGCTAAGTCCGTTTTCCAGCTCTTGCTCATACTCTTCTATCAGTTTTTTACCTTCATCTGTTAAATCTATCTTGACAAGCCTGCTTTCATAATATATAGGCACCGTTGCTCCATCTTCAACAGCATTTGCAATATCATAAATATCTATATAGTTTCCAAATACAGCTGGTGTGTTTTTGTCTGTTTTTTCAATCGGTGTTCCCGTAAAGGCGATATAAGTTGCATTTGGGAGGGCATCTCTTAGATATTTTGCAAATCCGTATTTTATCTCACCGCTTTTTTTATCCACTTTACCTCTAAAACCATATTGAGTTCTGTGTGCTTCATCAACAATTACGATGATATTGTCTCTATTAGACAAAGTTTCATAAACATTTCCCTCTTCAGGCCAGAATTTATGAATTGTTGTAAATACAACGCCGCCGCTTTCTACTTTTAACAGCTTCTTTAACTCCTCTCTGCTTTTTGCCTGCACAGGCTCTTGCCTTAGGAGTTTTGAAGCTGAAGCAAAAGTGTTAAAAAGCTGATCGTCAAGGTCGTTTCTGTCTGTAATAACCACAATTGTCGGGTTATTAATAGTCTGAATGATTTTTCCGGCATAAAAAAGCATAGAAAGAGATTTGCCAGAGCCCTGGGTATGCCAGACAACACCCGCTTTTTTGTCTCCTTCTTTTTGTTCTTTTACATCGGGCAATCCATACATTGCAGGCGGCTCTTTTACTATAAAACATTGATTTTGACCAATCGCTCTAAGGGTTGATTTAATGGCTTTATTTACTGCATAATATTGATGATATGCCGCAATTTTTTTTACAGTCTGGATGGTAATTTGTCCGTTAGTTTCTTTTTTTGATTTTTCAAAAAGTATAAAATACCTTATGTAATCAATAAGAGTTTCTTTATTCAAAAGTCCATATATCAGTGTTTCAAGCTGGCTTATCAAATGTGAAGCTTCTTTTTTACCATCAGCACTTTTCCATGTCATAAATCTATCATACCCAGCAGATAAACTCCCCATTTTTGCTTCAAGTCCATCAGATATTATTAAAATTTCATTGTATGTAAAAAGTGAGGGAATGGTTTTTTTATAAGTTTGAAGCTGGTTATAGGCTGATTTTATAGTGGCGTTTTCATCTGTTGGATTTTTTAGCTCCATCACAATAAGCGGCAGTCCGTTTATAAATATTACAATATCAGGCCTTTTGTTTTTATGGTTTTCTATAACTGTAAATTGATTTACTACTAAAAAATCGTTATTTTCTGGATTTTTAAAATCAATAAGCCAAACAATATCGCCTTTTTCAATACCGTCTTTTTGATATGTAACTTTTATACCATCTGTTAGCATTCTGTGGAAAATTTCATTATTTGTTATTAAATCTGGTGTATGAATTTCCGTTAGCTGTTTTATGGCATCATCAATGGCACTTTGAGGCAATTCCGGATTAAATCTTCTTATGGCATTTCTTAATCTTTCAAACAAAATCACATTTTCAAAAGATTCTCTCAGTGGATTTTCACCATCTGGAGCAATATCCCCGCCGTAAAGATAGTCATATCCCTGGGATTTTAGAAGGTCTATGGTGAAGTTTTCAATTTCTGTTTCAGAAATTGAATTATGAAGGCTGAATTTTGAAGTATGAAAATTATTGTTTTTTATCATTTTTAAAACCTTTTTTAGTGTTAACGATAATTTTTGTAATTACAGATATTACTTCATTTGTTTCTTTTATAAGATATTCCAAATCTTTATTATGTAAAATTTTGGAAGTTTTTAATAATCTGAGCCAATATAAACTCTCTCTTGCTTCTTTTTGTGCAATGCTATATTTATGTATAAAATCGGCTTTACTTTCTCCTGACTGGGCTTCTTGAATGTTCGCACCTATACTTGTTGCAGACCTTAAATACTGTTTTCCAATAATCCAACCTGCACTATTTTTTTGAGATTGTAATTTGTTGTAAATTTCAATTGCTTTTAGAGCATATTGGAAAGTTCTATCTTTTATATCAAAAACTTTTTTCATATTCCCTTTCATTCTTCATCCTTCATCCTTCATCCTTCCATTCTTCATCCTTCATCCTTCATCCTTCATCCTTCATCCTCACTTCCCCGCTTATGAGTTTTGGTAAAAGTATGTCTCGCAATTTTTCAAGGGTGCGGATTTGGTTATTATTAATTTCAATTTTATTATACAATTTTTCAATAATTTTTCCTTTTTCAATTTGGAGAGGTAAAGGTGGTATGATTATATCAATATTTCTAATTGATTGAATTGTCAAATTGACTTGAACTCCGCTATTAGCTTTAGTACGAAGTATTGCTATATTTTCTTTATCTTTTAGTTGTAAATATAATAAATAATTATTTATTAATTTTTTATTATCTTTTAAGGATATTCTTGCTACACGCTGATTAAGAACATAATGATTATTTTTATCAACCATTGCTGGTACTCCTAAAATGACAACATTATCTTTCATATCAGTCATTGCTATTACAATATCTCCTTTATTAAGAATATATTTTTCAAATTTTTTATCTCTTGGAATATAATTATGTTTTGGATTTGTTTTTAATCCGCCATTTTTATCAATATGTCCCATTTTTAATACTTCTAAATGTTCAGGTTGATATTCAACATAGTCTTTACTTTTAAAAGCAAACCCATTTTTTACTTCTGCAATTTCTTCTAATGAAACTATTTCCCAATCCTCTTTTGCGTCTTCTATAAACCATTTTCTAAAAAGTGTCTCGGTCATTTTTTCAAGTGTTTGGTTTTGGCGGTTAAGTAGGTCAATTTTATCGTCAAGAGATGAAAGCACAGAGGCTATGGCTTTTTGTTCGGGGAGAGGTGGGAGAAGAATTTCCTGAGAATAAGCTGTGTTTCTGTTTAGACCAGGAACAGCACTGTCTTCATTTAATTCATCTAACTTCAAATAAATGAGCAAATAATACATAAAATCAAAATCGTAATTTTCATTTGGTAAAATATAATAACAAGTATCAATTGGATAAAAAGGAACTTTTGCTTTATAAACTTTCCCTATTGTTCCTTTTCTACCAACAATAATTCCTTTTGATTTTACTAAAGCTTCATTATGCCATCCAGTAATACCAGCAGAACTGTAAACAGGTATATTTCCTTTAATTCGATTTTTTTCAGGAAGAGATTTTCCGTAATTAAATACAGCAACCTCTCCCAACTTAACCCTTTTCCACCCATTAGGCAATTTTTCACTCATCCCTTAAATCTCCTTTTTATCCTTCATCCTTCATCCTTCATCCTTCATCCTTCATCCTTCATCCTTCATCCTTCATCCTTCATCCTTCATCCTTCATCCTTCATCCTTCACCCTTCACAATTCATCCTTCTTTAAAACATAATAAGTGCTTCTACCTTTCCCTTGCCTTTGAATAAGATTTTTTTCGACTAATGATGTTAATGTTTCATATGCTTTAGTGTTTTGAACATTAAGAATTTCAGTTGCTTTCTTTCTCGTGATTTTTCCATTATCTAAAAGATAAAGTAATATCTTCTTTTCTTCCAATGTTAATCGTTCGTAATCGTTCGTAATCGTTCGTAATCGTTCGTAATTGTCCGCAATCGGTCGTAATCGGTCGTAATTGGTCGCGGATTCTGTTGAAACACTCTTTTGGGTTTCTGGACGGTAGTTTACTTTTCTAAATGTTATTCTAAATGAAATTCCGGGCTCGCTCCACTCAAACCTAATTTCAGGATATTTTTTTAACTCTTTGGCAATCAATCTTAATCCATTTCCCCACTGCTCTATTATTCCAAGTTTTTTAAAGACTAAAGCAAGCACTCTGTTTCTAATATCAGACTGGCCAGATTCCATATCATCAAAATCGATAGTGGGCATTAGTTTACCCGGACTAGTAATTTCAATCTTATCATCAAATATGGCAATTTTTATATCTTTTCCTGTTAAAGAATAATCACGATGAATAACTGCATTTCTTATTGCTTCACGAATTGCAATAACTGGATATTCCCATCTGTCTTTTCTATAAACTCCCTCATATGTTGAGCCTTGAGAAATGTGTCTAAGAACAAATTTATATGCTTCTTCTGCCTGAAAACTTATAGGCTCATTAATGCTCTTCTGGTCTATAAAATCTCCGGGTATTGTTCCTTTAAATCTTGCGCATTCTATTTTTGCGTAGGGAAAACGTACATTTCTTATTTCATCATTAGAAAGCAGTAAAAATGCATTTGTGGGAAATTCTCTGTTTTGGTCTGAAATTATAAGATTTAATTTTTTTAAAATGGTTTTGGTGAGCTTTTCACCTGTGATTTGTTCAAACTGTTTTGAAAACAGAGAAAAATTCAATTCATCAATAGTTTTTGAATATACCGGAAGCGAATCAAAAGAAATGCCCTGTTTTTCTCTTTCTAACTCTTCTATCATATCGTTATTAGCAAGCCTGTTTGAAGAACCGACTCTAATATATGTTCCTTTTTCTTTTCCTTTGCTTTTAAGATAATAAGGCGGGTTATTACCTTTGTAAATTTTAATTTTAACAACATATTTTCCATTATGATTTACAAATGAAATTTCAGGCAAAATAAGAGGATAGCAGTTATCATGGATAACATTGCTTATTATTTCTTCTATTTTTAATAAATCTTCTTCAGGCACTCCAATTACCTCTCTTGGATTATCTTTTATACCTATATATATTTCACCTCCGGCATCATTGGCAAAAGATACAACAGTTTTGCATAAATCAGATTTATTAGGAAGAGTTTCTTTAAATTCAAGTTTTCTATTTTCCGGCTGTTTTAAAATTTTTTCTAATTTCACTTTTACCCTTCATATCTATCTTTGCCAAATTCTCTAATATCAATTTATTGAGCTTCTCTTCTTCAGCTAACTGCTCTAAAAACTGGGCTTTTAATTTATTAAACCTTTCTTCAAAATCAAAATCATCCTCTTCTTGGGCAAGTCCCACATAACGCCCGGGTGTTAATACATAATCAAGCTCTCTTACCTCTTCAATGGTAGCGGATTTGCAAAATCCTTTTATATCTTCATAGTTTTTATCTTCTTTTTGCCATTTATGGTAAGTGTCTGCTATTTTTTTAATATCTTCCTTGGTTAAAATTCTCTGTCTTCTGTTGATAAGCTTGCCCATATCCCTTGCATCAATAAATAGTATCTGTTTTTTTCTTGTAGTTTTATTTTTTCTCAAAAACCATAAAGATGCCGGAATTTGCGTATTTAAAAATAGTTTTGCAGGTAAATTTACAATACAATCTACAATATCATCTTCAATCATATTTTTTCTTATCTCATATTCTGCACTCTGTTTTGTAGTAAGTGCTCCTTTTGCTAAGACAAAGCCAGCTTTTCCATGAGGTGCAAGGTGAAAGATGAAGTGTTGAATCCATGCATAGTTTGCGTTGCCAGCAGGCGGCACGCCATATTTCCATCTTGCATCTTTTCTTAAAAGCTCTCCGCTCCAGTCGCTGTCGTTAAAGGGAGGATTTGCTATGACAAAATCGGACTTTAAGTCTTTGTGGGCATCGTTTAGAAAAGAGCCTTCTGGATTCCATTTTACCTGTGAGCTGTCAATACCTCTAATTGCAAGATTCATTTTACAAAGCCGCCAGGTTGTCTGGTTGCTCTCCTGCCCGTAAATGGATATATCGTTGATTTTTCCTTGATGTTCCTGCACAAATTTTTCTGATTGCACAAACATCCCGCCACTTCCACAGCATGGGTCAAACACTCTTCCACGGTATGGTTCAAGCATCTCAACTAAAAGCTCAACAACACTTCTTGGAGTATAGAATTGACCGCCTTTTTTTCCTTCAGCAAGCGCAAATTCCCCTAAAAAATATTCAAACACATGCCCTAAAATATCTGAAGTTTTTTCTTTTGCCTCGTTTATTGCAATATTGCTAAATAAATCAATTAATCCCCCAAGAGCAATAGGGTCAATATTCCCCCTTGCATAAACCTTTGGTAAAACACCTTTAAGAGAAGGGTTAATTTTTTCTATAAGTTCCATTGCATTATCTATTATCTTTCCTATTTCCGGATTTTTTGCTCTTTCTTTTAAATAGCTCCATCTGGCTTCAGGAGGAATAAAAAAGACATTTTCGGCTTTGTATTCGTCTATATCTTCGGGGTCTGCTCCTTCGTATTCACCTTCTCCTTTTTTGAGTTTTTCATACAAATCCTCAAATGCTTCTGATATGTAGCGTAAAAATATAAGCCCTAAAACCACATGCTTATATTCTGCCGCATCAATATTTTTCCTCAGTTTATCGGCCGCTTTCCATAAGCTTTGCTCAAAAGTTTCACTGTTTTTTTTCTTTGCCATTATAAAATTCCTTTTTGTTGCAAACTTATAAATCCATTTTTACTAAAAATTATATGGTCTAACAGTTCAATTCCGAGAATTTTGCCGCTTTGTTTTAATTTTTGAGTAATAAATATGTCTTCTTTGCTTGGAGTAAGATTTCCTGATGGATGGTTATGCGCTACAATAATACTTGCACATCTATTTTCAACTGCAGGTGCAAACACCTCTCTTGGATGTATAAGAGTTTGATTTAACGTGCCTATGGTTATAACTCTTTTTTCACAAATCCTGTTTGCCCCGTCAAGATAGATCGCTATAAAATATTCCTGTTTTTTATCATAGAATTCTTTCAGTTCTTCATAAATATCTTTAGCTGAGGTGACAGTTTTATATTGTTTTAAAAGATATCTTTTTGAGAGTTCTATTGCACTTATTATCTGAGAGGCTTTTGCAATACCAAGCCCGTGGATTTGAAGAAGTTTTTCTATGTTGATTTCATCAAAGTCATTTTTTAAAATTTTTACAATTTCCCGTGAAAGTTTAATAACATCTTTTCCTTTAACACCGCTTCCAAGCAATACGGCAACCAGCTCATAATCTTTAAGAGCCTTTGCCCCTTTTTCCAAAAGTTTTTCTCTTGGCTTTTCAAATTTTTCAAGCTCTTTAATTTTTTTCATTGTATACCCAATATGCCTTTTTTGTAATATTTTATAAGTATAGCAAAAAAGGGCTTGGCGGTAATATTTTTATCAATGTAGTTTTAGATATTTATATTTAATCATTGTCTTATTTTTTAATTTCACATTTTTTTCTCTTAAATGTTTAATATGCTCAACTTTTTTAATTAATTCTTTTATCATATCATATTCTTCCGAATCTTTTCCGGCTTCTTTTAGAATATGCTCTCTTCTTTTTTTTAAAATTTCAAGCCATTCGTCTATTATTTCATCCGGAATATCACATTTTTCAGCATCTTTTTCTTCTTTTTCTATCAGCCAGTCTGCAAGTTTTGCTAAAAGTGTATGCATTTTTTCTCCTTAAACCAAATGATAATAATGTAAAATGGAATAAATAATTTTTATATCCAGCAAAATTAAAATAATAGCAATCAGTTTTTTAACCTGCTGCGGAGTTAAGCGGTAATGCATTATTTTATCACCTAAATATCCTCCTAAAATTGCGGCTGCACTTACATTTAAAAGCATAATCCAGTCTATATGTGTAATGCTTAAGTACATAAAAAATCCGCTGAGCGTTGAAAACGGAAGGACAAAACTTACCATATAAGCGGACACTTTTGCATCAAATCCGAGTAAAATCAAAGCAGGTAAAATTAAACTCCCTCCACCTACTCCCATAAGTCCGGATAAAAACCCGACACTTAAACCCAAAGCAACCATTACCCACTGTTTGGTATAATGAAATTTGGCCACTTTTTTCTTTTTAAACATTAAAAATACAGCTAATATAATAAATAAAGCCAGAAGAATTTTTACATAAACAGGCGGGATAAATTTGCTTGAATATGCGCCGATAGGCGCCCCTATAATTGAAGAAATTGCAAGAGGAAGAGTGGCTCTTATATCAAGAACTCCCCTTAAAAAGTTCATAATACTGGCAGTAATTGTGCTCATTGAATTTATAAAAAGCCCGAAAGCCTTTGCCACATTTAAAGGAAGTCCAAGTGAATTAAAAAGGGGTACTAAAACAATGGCCGAACCGACCCCTCCCGTTGCAAATATTGTGGAAAATATTAAAGTTAAAATAAAATAAGTTCCATAATAGATTAATTCATTCATTTCTTTCCTTTAACAGTTTTTCAAAAATTTCTTTTATTTCTTCTGCCTGAATTAAACCTTCAAACAGAATTTTTCCATTCATTTTAATGCAGGGGTCATTTCCTCATCCTTCTTCAATTGCTTGCATAGTATCGTGATGGTAAAAAACCTGTAAACGCAAAGGCAGATGTTTTAAAGTACACATAATTCTTTTTGAAATTTTAAGAGTTTCTAATTTACTTCCGTAAATATGCAAAACAAAAAGAGGCCACTCTTTATGAACCTCGTGTAATATTTCTCCTTCATTTAGAGGATAACAAGCATTTTGCATTAATCAACTTTAAGCTCTTTTGCCTTTCCGCCTTTAAAAGCTTTCATAAGTTCAAGCAGACCTTCTTCTAAAAATTTTGCATTGTATCCTTTTTCCTTTAGAAAAGCCGCTGCAAAAGCAGCTCTGCTGTTTTCAGGACATGCTGTTACAATAAGTTTATCTTTTGGAAGTTCGTTTAGTCTGTTTTCAAGCTCATTTGCCGGAATATCAATTGCAAATGGTAAATTCCAAACTTTTTTCTCAAAAGGCATTCTTATATCAATTAATACAGCATTTTCTTCATTGAATTCTTTTTTAAACTTTTCAAGTGAAATTCTAATTTCTTTTTGACCTTTTGGTGTAGCGTATTTTGTCATTTTGTTCTCCTTACTTACTAGTTAGTAAGCGAATTATAACTCATTTTTTTTAATTCTGCAAGAAAAAGAAGAATTATTTTTCTAATTCTTCTTCTATTTTTTCAAATATATTTGTTTTTTTATTATCGGGGTCTGTTGCGTATGAAATCATTGGAACATATACAAGTGTAAGAAGAGTTCCTATTAAAAGTCCGCCAATTGCAACATCTGCAAGAGGTGAGAGTCTCTCAAGCCCTACGGCTTGTTCAAGAGCAATAGGGATCATTCCGGCAATTGTACCAAAAGCAGTCATCATAACTGGTCTAAATCTAACTCTAATAGCTTGAAGTGCAGCTTCAAATGGGCGATTTCCTTCTTTTTTATACTCTTTGTAAAAATCAATTAGTAATACCGCATTTTTAATAATAATACCAAATAAAAGTAAAATACCAACAAGACTTGGCATACAGGATGGTTTATGCATAATCAGCATTCCCCAAGCAGCTCCAATCATAGAAAGAGGTAATACTAAAATCATAATAAATGCAAGTCTAAATGATTCATAAACTACGCTTAAAGTTAGAATTAATACAATTATACCAATAGCAATTGCTTTAATCATTCTTGAAAATGAATCTTTCATCTCTTTTATGTCACCGGTCTGTTCGTAATTTTTGATTCCCGCTTTATGTAATATATTATCAGCGTTAGCTGTAATTTTACTGACAGGTCTTTTAGCTCTGTATCCTTCCACATCAATTGAGTAGAGTAATCCGTCTCTTGTAATTTTATTGTATGTAAAATTAGGTTTAATTTCGGCTATTTCTTTTAGAGGAATAACCCCTTTTGGTGTACTGATTAGTAAATATTTTAAACTTTCAGGATTTTCATAATTTTTATTAAATCTAATTCTTACAAACTGTACATTCATACTGCTGAGATCTGAGTTTATGGTTACCACTTTATCATTTAGAGCAATTTGTGAAATTACCTGAAGGGGCGTTATTCCGTAACTTAAAGCTTTGTTTTTGTCAATTTTAATGACAGCCTCCTGCATATCCCTGTCCCAGCTTGTTTTTATAGTTGTAAGACCTTTTATTTGATAAAACAGTTTTTCTACCTTGTGTGCAATTTCTGGTAAGTTTTCGTAATTTTCACTTCTAATTTCTACATCAAGTGGTGCGTTAATAGTTGAAAGTGCTGTTGCTCCAAAATCAAATACCGCTAATTTTTTAATACCTTGAAGCTGTGCTAAATGTTTTCTAATTTTATCTTCAAGCTGCCAGATTGTTTTTTTTCTCTCAAATCTGTTAACTGCGGTAATAGTCATACTTACACTATTACCAGCTCCTCCTCCGCCAAGAGATAAAACACCTTTTTCAGTTCCGATTGAAACTGAACTTCTCTCAAGCCAAGGTTGTTTATCTAGCCAAGCAAAAAATGGTGCCAATCTTTTTTTTGTTTCATCTGCATTTATATTATTTGAAAATTCAAGGCTAACTTTCATAATACCTGTATCCATTGGAGGCATAACATCTCTTCCGATTGTTGGCATAATGTTTTTAAGGCTTATCATTAATGTGAGTACTGCCGCCGCCATAATAAGCATTCTTCTAAGAGGATAAAATTTTCCGTTTGAAAATTTAATAATTCCAAGATAAGGAATTATAAGTTTACCTATTGTTTTTTGATAGAGCATTTCAAAAAATTGTTCTATTTTTGTTTTAGAAAATCCGTTTTTATATAAAAGAATTGATAGTTTTGGAATAAATGTAACAGATAAAAACCAGCTGATAAGAAGCGCTATAATCAATGTTTCAATTAACGGTCTGAATATTTTTTGTGGGAAACCTCCAACAAACATTAATGGAAATGTAATTGCAATTGTAGAAATTGTTCCTGCAAAAATTGGCTTTAAAACTTCTTTTGTTCCGTGATAAATGGCATCTTTTAAATTTTCTTTCTCTTCAAGGTGTCTTTCTATATTTTCAAGCACAACAACCGCATCGTCTGTTAGCATTCCGAGGGCCAATATAATAGCGGTGTAAATTACGATGTTTAATCCCTGACCCGTTAGGTAAAGAAAAGCAATTGTTCCAAAAAATACCATCGGAATTGAAAAACCGGCTGCAATAATTGCCCTGAAATTTCCAAGGAAAAAGAGTAATACTAAAAGTGTGTAAATAATTGCATCACGTAAAGCTTCTAGCATATTAGTATTTGCGGTTTCAACAAGCTCTACCTGTGTATCTGCTATTTTTACACCGATATTTGGATATTCTTTTTCAATTTGTTTCATTATTTTCCTTGCGGCCATTGCTGTATCAAGAACACTGCCGCCAGGAGCCCTCTGAACTGAAATTGCAATTGATGGTTTGTCATCCCCTATATATCCGCTGTTATTTGTTTGATACGTCCATTTAATATCGGCTATATCTTTTAATTTAATATTTGGTAAAATAAAGCTATCTTTTAGCTCTTTTACATCATCTTTTTCACCGTAAAAACTTAAAGTTAAAAATCCGTCTTTGCTTTTTATAAAACCGATAGGCAAATCTTTATTTGTAGCTCTAATAATATTTATTATTTTATCAAGTGTTAGGTTATATTTTTTCATTTTTTTAGGGTCAAGTTTTATCATAATAGAGCTTTGAAATCCACCAAAAACTTCTACATTTCCAATATTAGGAGAAGATAATAGTTTTGGTTTTATGTAGCTTTCAGCTATTTTTCTAATTTCAGCTAAATTAATAGAATTGTTTTTTGGATACAAAGCAAATACATCAACAGGAAGTGTAAAATCTCCTACTAAATATATTGCAGGTGTAGCATTTGGTGGTAATTTATCTTTTATACGGTTTAGTGCATTATTTACATCAACTGCTGCTGCCTGGAGTCCTTTTTTATAATCAAATACAACATGAACTATTGAGAAATTTGGAACATTTGTGGATTTAATTTCATATACATTACTAAGCGTTCCCATCTCTTCTTCAATAGGTTTTGATACCATTGTTGCAACTACGCTTGGAGTTGCACCGGGGACGGTTGTGAATATTACAACTTCAGGTCTGTTTGCATCAGGAAAAAGATTTTTTGGCATTTTAATAAGCCCTAAAACCCCAAATACAAACATTCCTATAATTATCGCGGTTAATAGGTAACCTCTTTTATAAAAAAATTCAAACATTTCCTATCCTTTACACTTTATACTTTTCATCATGGCCGCTTTTCAAGCAGCCAGGTGAGCAAAGCTCACTTTTCACTTTGAACTTGGTTTCTTGACAATTTTCACTACTCACTGCTCACCACTCACCACTCACCACTCACCACTCACTACTCACTACTCACTATTTTTATAGGGTATCCTGCTTTAATTCTCAATAAAATATCAGGTTTTGCTTCTATTACAGATGAAGAAATATTTTCTTTTATTGCCACACCTTCAGTCCCTTGGGCTAAAATATGAATTTCTTTAATTTGAGCTTTATTTCCATTTGGAATAAATACATAATTTTTACCGTTAATACTAAGTATTGCATCATAAGGCAATATTGTTGCATTTCCATTGAAGCTTACAAGTTTAATTTTTACTTTTTCTCCCAAGATTAAATCAGGGTCGTTTACATCAATTTTATAAGCAGGAACTCCGTTAAATGTGGAATGAAGTGGAATTAAATTATACATTTTATTTTTATAAATAGCTTTTTTGAAATTGTCCGGTACCGCTATAAACAGATAATTTCCTTTGGCTGAAGCGATTGTTAAAAGCGGTTTTCCGGGGAAAGCATTATCACCTTTATTTACAAATTTTTGAGCAATAATACCATTAATTGGGGATTTTATTTCGGTATACTCTAAATCATTTAAAATTGCTTTTTTTTGAGCTTTTAAAGAATGTAAAGTGTTTTTATCTGCTGCAATCTGAGCTTTTAAACCTGCAATTTTACTCTCTTCTGCTTGATATTGTTCAATACTTGCCATTTTTACATTTAAAAGAGCTTTTGTTCTTTTATGAGTAGCAATTAAATTTTTAAGCGTTACATATTCTGCATTTAGTTTATCTTTAATTGATTTGATTTTTTCATTTGTGGCTTTAAGAGAAGCTTTTAAATGTGAATCATCTATTTTTGCAACTGTTTGACCTTTTGTTACATATCCTCCAAGATTTGCAATACATTTAATTTTCCCTGCAAATTTTGTTGTAACTGTAACTTGCGAATTATTTTTAACTAATGCTAAATACGGATATGTTAATGTAGCCTGATTCTTAGGATTAACAGTTTTTACAACGATTGGATAAATTTTTGCTGCTGCTAATTTCGCATCCTCGGCTTTTCTTTTTTTAACCAGTTTTACTCCACCTATTACCAAACCTATTGTAATTAATATTACAACACTCCAAGCAATTATTTTTTTCATTTGAATATCCTTTCTAAGTTATTTCCGTAAATAAATGCTAAGTTAGCAATTAATGAATTTTTTGTAGCAATTAAGTTTGCTAAATTTGCTTTTGCCAAGGCCAGATTGTTTTCATATTTTAAATAATCATCTACTGTCATTCTATTTAATTTAAAAGCAACTTTTGCTCCTTTTAATAGCTCTTCCCTTATTTCAATTGAATCTTGTGCTAAAGAAATTGATTTTTTAATCTCTTTAAGAGATGATGTTATTTTTAAAACATTTGCATTTAAATCTTTTATTGTTTTTTGAATTGTTAGGGCATTTTTTAGTTTTTCTATTTTAGCTTTTTGTACCTCGGCACTGTTTTTTCTGTTAAAAATATTCCAGTTTATATAAATTCCTGCACTTGCATAGTTTAGTGCTAAATGCTCGTCATTATTATATGCATTTGCAAATGCTCTAAATCCTTTGATTTGAAGCATAAGTTTTGGCCAGAATGAATCTTTTGCTGTTTTTACATCATATTCACTTGCTTTTAAATTTTCTTTTAAAGGTTTTAGCGCTAAAAAGCTTTGTTTATTTATATTTGAGTCTATTTCAATTGGTAACGGTTTATTTAATTTAATTTTTGTTAACTGATAAATTTCAGAAATTATTTCATCAATTTGCATATTAAGGCCTGAAATTTTGATGTTTATCTGATTTAGGGCATCTTTTAATCTTAGAGCGTTAAATGCCGGAATTCTGCCTACATTGACGCCCACTTTAATTGCGTCTAAAGTTGTTTGTATTGAATTTTTTTCATCATTTAGGGCATTTTTTAATTTTATTAAATAATTATATTTGCTAAGCACAGTTATTAAAAGACTTTCTCTTTTTAAAAGATTAATTTTTGCTTTGTATTTGGTTGCAATTAAAAGATGGGAAATTTTATCTTTTGTATCATAGATGCTTTTTACAAAAATTGGCATATTTGCAATAAATCCTATTTTTTGAATGTTTTGAGAAAACCAGTAACCTCCATGCTGCATTCCAATTTCTTGTGATTTAGTTGGAGGAAGCGGCTTTATATTGGTTGGAGATGAAAAATGCTCACTACTTGCAAAAAGAGAAATGTTCGGATATAAACTGCTTGTAATTTCTTTTTTGATAACTTTTGTTTGTCTTGTCAGTAAATTGTCAATTTTTGTATCCGGTGTTTTTTTGATTGCATTAAAAAGTTCGTTTAAGTTAGCTGCGTTTAAGGAAATTGCCAAAATTAATCCGAAAGATAATTTTTTCATTGTTTAGCCTTTATGTAGTTTGTTATTGTTAAAATTAATTCATTTTTTAAATTAAATTCAGGAGAAATTTCACAACACGTTATAAGAGATGTTATTTTTTTTCTTATTTCTATAGTATTTAAATATGTTGTAAAAGATGAAATAATTAAATTTTGAATAAAAAAAGGATTTATATTTGTGCCTTTTAATATTTTGTTTAAAGCCTGTATCATTTTGCTTATTATAGAAACTGATTCTTCGTTTAAATTTCTAAATTCACATGATATTTCTTTTGAAAGCAGCTTTGCCAGGAGAGGCTCTTTTTTAAAAAAATTATCCAATGTGTCAATATAATGTTCTAAGTCTTTAAAAATATCGCCCGAGATGTTAAATTCCAATTTTGAAAAATAATAAATAAAAATTGCATTATATAAATCATTTTTATTTTTAAAATGATAATAAAGTGCAGGTTTTGTAATATTAAGCTCTTCAGCTATGTCCTGCATAGACGTGTTTTTATATCCGTTAAGGGCAAAATGTTTAAGTCCAGTTTTAATAATTTTTTGTTTCATTTGTTTCCTTACTTACTAATAAGTAAATTGAATTATAAAATTTTTTTGCTAAAATGTCAATAAAAAAGGAATAAAATGAAAAAAATAATTTCTGTTTTGGCAATTGTCTCAGTTATGTTTGCGGCAAACAGCGATGATATAAATAAAAAACTTGATTTAATACTTCAAAAGATGAATATGCTTGAAAAAAAAGTTGACCAGAGGGATAAAGAAATTGAAAGTTTAAAAAAAGAGTTAAATCAATCTCAACAAAAAATTCAAGAGCAGGTTCAAAAACAGCAGGAAACTCAAAAAAAAGAGCTTGAAAATAAATTGGTGCTTAACAGCTGTAAAAATATAAAAGTAAGTAATTTCTCTTACAAATATAATGGCGATGTAATTCCTTATTATACTCTTACATATACGCTTACGAATAAATATCCTAAAAAAATTGTTCATTTAAAAGGTGATTTAATTATTGAAGATAAAGACGAGGTTAAAATTCTGCAGGATTATATAGACAGAGATGTGGATTTAGCCCCCGGACAAAGCATTACAATAAAAAAAGTCCATACGGTTACAAATGATATGGAAAAAAATCTTGCAGGGGAAAAACCTGAAAATTTAAAACTTATTTTTGAAGTAATAAGGGCTGATTTGGCTGACGGAGGAAGGGTTGAGTGCGGAATTTTTTAACAGACTTTTTCTCCGCTTAAAATATTAAGCTCATCACAGCTGAAACCGGCTTTTAGCCTTGCGGCCACATTTAAATCTTTTTTCTTCCAGTCTTTAAAAAAGTTATCCACTATTTGAAAATATGTTTGTACGGGTTTTAAATTTTCTTTTTCACAAGAGAATTTAAACCATTTATCGCCTTTTTTTACATGTGGGATTTCCTCTTTTAAAATAATTTTAAGCACTGCAATTACTTCTTGTGCAAAAGGGTCGTTATATTTTTGCACTCTACGGATTATCTTTTCATTAGCATCAAGCCCGTTTGCCTCATACCATCTCGGAATTACGGCCATACGTGAAATCAAATCCTGGGTTTTCTGAGCGGCTTCGAACAGTGAATTGTGAACGGGAAAATCCCCGTATTTATGCCCTGTTTTTTCTAATAAATTATTTATGAGTCTAAAATGCCTTATTTCATCAGCGGCAACTTCCAGCCAGTCTTTATAAAATTCAACCGGTAAATTTCTAAACCTGTAACAGGCGTCAAGTGCCAGATCAATGGCTGAATATTCAATATGAATTAAAGCATGAAGCAATACCGCTTTTTTTTCATCTGTTTCAAATCCTCTTCTTCTTGGCACATTGGCGGGAGGGACAATTTTGCAGAGTGTTGCGTAACTTGGTTTTTCAAAAAATTTCGGTTTTTCTTTTGATTCGGGATTAACGTTAATTTCTTTTATTAATTTTTCTTTTTCATTGGCATCAGTTGAAATTATAGCTTTTTCCAAAATGGAATACATTTAAAAACCTTTTTATAAATTATAGCATTTTTTTATTTTTTATGTTACAATCCGCTATATAATATTATATATAAGGCTAATTATGTTAATAGATTCGTTTAACAGGACAATAGACTATATACGGGTTTCGGTTACAAGCAGGTGTAATTTCAGGTGTCTTTACTGTATGCCGAATACCCCTTTTGAATGGATACCACATGAAAATGTTATGAGGTATGAAGAAATGTTTGAATTTTTACGCCTTGCCATTGATGAAGGTGTTAAAAAAATAAGAATAACAGGCGGTGAGCCTTTGGTCAGGAAAGATTTGGATAAATTTGTAAAAATGCTCCATGATTATAAACCGGAGCTTGATTTGGCCATAACCACGAACGGATATTATCTGAAAAAATATGCTAAAAGATTAAAAGATGCCGGGCTTAAAAGAGTTAATATTTCAATAGATTCCCTAAAACCTGAAGTTGCCAAAAAAATAGCTCAAAGAGACTGCTTGAATAATGTTTTAGAAGGAATTGACGAGGCAATAAAGGTTGGCTTTCAAGTGAAATTAAATACAGTGGTTATGAAGGGAATTAACGATAATGAAATTTTAGATTTGCTGGAATTTGCAAAAAATAAAAATGTGATAATCAGATTTATTGAGTTTATGGAAAACGAAAGGGCATATCCCGGAATTAAAAGGGTGGATTCAAAAGAGGTTTTGGAAAAAATAAGAAGCAGATATTCTTTTAAAGAACTTCCGAAAAAAAACGAGGCGAGTAAAAATTTTATGTTGGAGGATGGTAATATATTCGGTATTATAGAGCCTCACAATGAAGAATTTTGTAAAAGCTGTAACAGAATTAGGCTTACTGCTGAAGGATATTTGATACCATGTCTTTTCTTTACTGAAAGTTATAATATTAAAGAAGCCATAAGAGAGGGAAACATACAAAAAGCGGCCGAAATTTTAAGGGATGTTGTAAAAAATAAGCCGGAAAAAAATGACTGGCAGGAAGAAAAAATAAGTGACAGGGCGTTTTGGGAGACAGGAGGGTGATTAAATAGTGATTGGTGAAAATAGTGAGTGGTGAAAATGGTGAGTAGTGAAAATGGTGAGTGGTGAATTGTGAGTCTGCCCGGCCGCTTATAAAGCGGCGTGGTGGTGAGTTGTTAGTAGTCAAGTACCAAGTTGCCAAGAAGCCAATAAAGTTAAAAATGGAAAATTAAGGGGGAAAATGGAAAATATAAAAAAAGCCGCAGAAGCTATAAAAAAATCAAGCCATATATTAATAACAGCCGGGGCCGGGATGGGGGTTGATAGTGGTTTGCCTGATTTTAGAGGAAAAGAAGGATTTTGGAGAGCTTATCCTATAGCAAAAAATCTTGGACTTTCATTTGAAGCTTTGGCAAATCCAAAATGGTTTGATATTAATCCAAAACTAGCATGGGCTTTTTATGGTCATAGACTCAAAATGTATAGAGAAACCACGCCGCATGAAGGCTTTAATATTTTACTAAATCTTCCGCAGGATAAATTTGTTTTTACTTCAAATGTTGACTCTCAGTTTCAAAAAGCCGGATTTAGCGAACTTAAAATTGTAGAAATTCACGGCAGTATTCATTATTTGCAATGCACTAAACCGTGCAGCAGTGAAATTTGGGAAAACAATGAAAATATTGAAATTGATGAAGAAAAGTTTGAAGCTTTAAACTTTCCTAAATGCAAAAATTGTGGCATAATAGCAAGACCGAATATTTTAATGTTTGGAGATTTCAGATTTATTGAAAAAAGAGTAAATCTTCAGATTGCCAGATTTGAATATTGGCTTCAAAGGGTTGATAATCTGGTTATTATTGAAATAGGGGCCGGAAGTGAAGTGCCTACCGTTAGAAATATGAGCGAAAAAGTAAAAAACAGCTTTGGCGCTACTCTTATCAGAATAAATCCGCTTGAGAGTCACGGGGCTGATATTGAGATTAAAAAAGGCGCTCTTGATGCGCTAAAAAAAATCAGAAAATATTTATAAAGGAAAATTTATGAAAAAAATTTTTTTATTTTTAATTGCAGTATTTTCTTTTGGTTTTAACCTGAATCAAAATTACAGTTGTGAAACACTCGGTTTTGCGTTTAAAAAAAACGGGAAAATATTTAATGTGCCCAATGATGTAAAAACAAATAAACAGATTAGAAAAGATTTGAAGAACTTATACAAAATAGATATAAAACCCTTAAATAATTCTTTGTTTTTAAAAATAGGTGATAAAAACGACACACTGCCTTATATACAGACTATAAAAAACCAGTTTGACGTTTATGTAACAAAAGATAAACAGGTAATTGTTTTCGCAGATAAAAACGTTTCACAAATCGCATTAAAAATACCTTCCCAGCAGATAGTCATATATTATCAGTGTAAATAAAAATTGTTACTTTTTAGATAAAAAATAAAGTTTTTTTTAAAACTTTATTAAATTTATTTTTAATTTTTGTATAATATCCCAAGGGGATAAAAATGAAAGAAAAATTGGAAAATTTTTTTGCCAAACTAATTCTTGGAAAAAACGAGCATTTGGATTTCATTGATTACATAAAAAAAACATATAAAAATATCATACATTCCCAGGTTATGAAAGTGGATATGCTTTCAATTTTGTTTTTTGTCGGTAAATGGCTCCCGTTTGCCATTGCTATCGGTATTACTACAGGTGTAATAGCCTCTTTTATGGATTTGTTGATAGTTCATATAAACAAATATCTTAATACCAATATAATTTATTTATTTATTTATCCTTTTTTGGTTTCTGTTATTACCGGATTTGCCCTAAACCAGGATTCAAAAATAGGGGGACCTGGAATAGGTTTTGCCGTTTTACATCTAAAAACCCCTCTTTATTTAAAGGTTAAAACTCTTTTATTAAAACTTATAGTTTCTATTTTCACCTTATCCGGAGGGTTTATCGCGGGAAGGGAAGGGCCTTCTTTTTTCCTGGGGGTAGGTTTAGGAGAGTGGCTTGGCAAAGCATACGGATTTTCAAGAAAATTTAAAAATATGCTTGGTTTAATCGGAGGGGGCGCCTTTACAGGGGCATTACTGAAAGCGCCCCTTGGAAGTTCAATTTTTGCAATGGAGCTTGAAAATACTTATGATTTTGATTACAGGCCTTTTGTGCCTATGATTGTTGCATCCATTACGAGTTATCTGACTTTTTCATTTTTCAGGGGTAATCACGCATTTATCAATTTGGTTAAAAAGCCTATTTGGTATTTAAATGATATTCCGTATATTATATTAATGGGAATTGTAATTTCAATAATTATTTATGTTTATACAATAACTTTTCATTTTCTTCAAAAAACATCAAGGATAATTCCTGTCAACAGAAGACCGTTAATCGGAACGCTTATTTCAATTCCTTTTTTGATAGGAATTTATTATTCCACCAATAATATCGATATACTCTCTGCTCCTGCGAATATGGAAATTCTCTCAAATTTAGCCCAGAATCATTTTACAATAAAAATGGACATTGCCTTTATTTTATATACAATAGTTATAACATCTTTTACTCTGGCTTTTGGAATTCCCGGCGGTCTTGTTTTGCCTGTTTTGATAATAGGTGCTGCAGTGGGTAATATTTTCGGAAATTATTTTCCAGATGAAATTGCTATGTTTACACTGGCCGGTATGGGGGCTGCTTTGAGTGCGGCTGCAAAAACACCGCTTGCCGCAATTGTAATGATTACGGAAATGAGTCATGATGATGTTGTGATACCTATGACGGCGGCTGTTATTACAAGTTATCTTACAAGTTTCGGTTACAGTCTCTATCTTGGACTTGAAAATCCTTTCAGAGGGGATTTGAAATCACTACATTCTCATATGAAAAACAAAAATGCTTAAAAATACGGGGCATTTTTTTATAATTCCTCTTCTTTTGGGGGCAATAGGCGGTTTTTCAGCTATTTTATTCAGGTGGCTGATAAAAATTTTTACATTTTTAAATGATAAACTGAACATTTTTCAAACCCATTATTTTTATTTGATTTCTGTTCCTTTTTTGTTTTTTATATCAGATTATTTGGTAAAAAAATTTAAAATATCTTCTGAAAATGTCACGCTTGAGCTTATTGCAAAAAAGGTGATTCTTTTAAAAGGTAAATTTTCCAAAATAAAAGGCTTTTTGGTTCTGTTTTTAACAAGCGTAAGCATAGGATTCGGTGTGCCTGTCGGAAGGGAAGGCCCTATAGCAAAAATGGGAGGACTTTTGAGCGAAGTTTTTTTGGAAAAACTGAAAATAGAGAAAATAAATTTTCCTATTTATCTGGGAGCCGCCATTGCTTCCGCCATTGCCGCAACATTTAATGCACCGATAGCCGGGGCGCTTTTGGGGCTTGAAATAATAATCGGTAAAATAAATTCATATGTTATTATCCCCCTTATTGTTTCGGTTGTAACCGCAACCTTTATTTCAAGGGAGTTTATAGGTAATTTTGCGGCTTTTATTGTCCCTCATTTACATTGGAATGAGGAATATGTCATATTTGTGCCTTTTGAGGCGGTTTTTATTGCTTTGTTGTGTCTTGTAATTATAAAGGGTCTTGAATATTTAAGAATTTTTAAGTTAAAAAACAGGCATTACTGGCACAGATATATTGTTTTTTCAGGTTTTGCTGTAGGGATGATTGTTGCATTTGTCCCGGAAAGTGCCGGAGTGGGATATGAACATATTACCGCACTTTTAAATAATAATAATTATTCACTTGATTATATCTTAATAATTTTTCTCGCAAAAACGGCAGGGCTTATTTTAAGTATAGGAAGCGGGCTTTTTGGAGGAATAATGTCTCCGAGTATTTTTATAGGTTCATTCGGAGGCTTCTGGTTTGGAGATATTTTTACAAAATACGGGATAGATCCGAGAATTTTTGCGGTGGTGGGGGCTTCTTCAATGCTTGCCGGAATTACAAAAACACCTCTTAGAAGTTCAATTATTATAACCGAACTTACCCATTCTTATCAGTTGATTTTGCCTATTTTGGTGGCTTCAAGCATCAGCGTTTATTTAATTTCATGTTTTCAGGGAGATTCTTTTTTTAAAAGGGCATTGCTTCAAAAAGGTATAGATATTGATAATAAAGATATTTATAACTTTTTAAAAAACTGTAAACTGGAAAAATATTTAGTGAAAATAAATCCCCTAAAAGAAAATCTCTCAGTATATATGGCTTCAAAAATTTTAAAAAAAAGCAGGTATGCAATTTTGCCTATAGTAGATGAAGAGGAAAAATTAATAGGCATAGTTACCCTTACAGATATAAGAAAAAGTGTCCTGCTGCATAAAAAAAACATAAAAATAAAAGACATAATGACCAGGGAACCTTTTTGTATAAAAGAAAATCCGTCTATGGAAGAGTTGATTAAAGCGATAAGCCTTATAGGAAACAGATTTGTTCCGTTTGTTGATAAAAATGGGAAATATCTTGGGTTTATTGATTTAAGAAAACTTGTAAAAGAGCTCTCGACCGCTAATTCGGCATACTATTTGAAATAAAAATTTATTTTTAGTATAATTTCGTTTCAATGCCTCCTTGCTCCAAGCTAAGGGGCTAAATTAGCCAGAAGGAGAATTAATGCTCAGACATTATGAAACAATGTTTATTTTAAAACCGACATTAACGGACGAAGACAAGGAAAAAAACCTTCAAAATATTCAGGATGTAATTTCTAAAGAAGGTGGAGAAGTTGTTGCTATGGATAAAATAGGAATCAGACAGTTGGCATATCCTATTAAAAAGTTTGAAAGAGGAGATTATTATATAATTTATTACAAAGCTCCATCAGGCGCAATGCTTGAACTTGAAAGACAAATGAGATATAACGAAGATTTGTTAAGATTTATGACAGTTAAATATGAAAATAAAAAAGAAATAAAACGTTTCGAAGAAATGGCAAAAAATGTACAATAAAATTATCCTTGTAGGGAATTTGACAAGAGACGTTGAACTCAGATATTCCCCTGCAGGGACGGCAATAGCGAAATTCGGAATTGCAACAAACAGAACATATAAAGACAGTGTGAGCGGAGAAAACAAAAAAGAAGTTATGTTTATAGATGTCACTGTTTTTGGTAGAAGCGCGGAAATAGCCAATCAATATTTAAGAAAAGGCTCTAAAGTATTAGTTGAGGGAAGATTGGTATTAGACCAGTGGGTTGACAGCAGCGGACAAAAAAGAAGCAAACATTCTGTAGTTGCTGAAAAAATACAGTTTATGGAAACAAAAGCGGAAGCTGAGAGAAACAGAAATTATGAAAATTCTTATCAAGCTCCTCAGCCGCAAGCACCTAAAGAACATTCACAGCCTAAACAAAACAAAGATATACCGTCAATAGATATTGACGAAGACGAAATACCATTTTAAAGGATAGATAATGGCACAGGATCCAAAGAAAAAATACGGAAAAAAAAGATGTAAATATTGTGAAATGAAAGTAGATTATATCGGATACAAAGATATTGACTTAATTAAATATTCTTTGTCTGAAAGATATAAAATTATGCCAAGAAGATTAACAGGTACCTGTAAAAAACATCAGGATATGGTTCAAAAAGCCATTAAAAGAGCAAGACAAGTGGCGTTAATCCCTTATGTAGTTGACAGAAAAAGAGTTGTCGAAAATCCGTTTGAGGCCATCAAACCTCTTAAAGCCAAATAATTCCCCCTTTTTCGGGGCTTATTTATGGCTACAGTTTATTTAAACAAAAAAAATCTTTTTTTTAACCTCGATAAAATTTCAAAAATAAATCCTAATATACTTGCCGTAATTAAAGACAATGCTTACGGACACGGAATAATTACTTTTTCAAAAATGCTAAATGAATACGGTATTAAAAAAGTCTGTGTTAAAAACAATTCTGAAGCCGAAATGGTAAAAAGCTTTTTTGAAGAAGTAATTGTATTTTACCCCGGTACTAACAGAAATGCGAAAAATATTTCTTACGGAATTAATTCAGTAATTCAGCTTAAAAAAAACCGTCACCCTTATATTCATTTAAAAATTGATACAGGAATGCACAGAAACGGAATTTTAACGGATGAGTTAAATGAGGCTTTAAATATTATAAAAGAAAAAAATTTTGAATTAAGAGGCGTTTTTTCCCATTTTTGCTGTGCGGATGAAATTGGGAACGATACATTTATACAACTTAAGAGATTTGAAGAAATAAGAAAAAAAGTTATTAATTTTTGTGAAAAAAACAGTTTAAAAATACCGTATTTTCATTTAGCAAATTCAGCCGCTTTAGACAAACTGCCTTATACTTTTGATTATGTACGTCCCGGAATTGCAATGTACGGTGGAATTGAAGGGTTTAAACCAGTTATGAAATTAGTTGCAAAAACAATTTCAAAAAGAAAAATTTTTTCGCTTCAGGGTGTGGGATATAATAAAAAATTTATGAGTGATAAAAATATAACGGTTTCAACCGTTGATGTGGGATACGGTGACGGACTGCCTTGTTTCACAGAGGGGTGCAAATTAAAAAACACAAATGCACTTGGAAAAATTTCTATGGATTCCATGATAGTTGAAGGTGATTTTGACGAAGTGGTTGTGTTTGATGATGTGAAAGAGTTTGTTAAAAATTTTGACACTATAACTTATGATATTTTAGTGAAAATTTCCCCGAGAATAAAAAGAGAAGTTATAAATAGTGAGTTGTGAGTGGTGAGTAGTGAGTGGTGAGAAGAGTAAAAGGCAATAAATGAAAGCAATAAGTGTAACCCAGCTTAACAATCAGATAAAATCCGTTGTTGATTCTCATTTTGAAATAGTTTATGTCGAAGGGGAAGTGAGCAAAGCTGTTTATCATAATTCAGGGCATCTCTATTTTACACTAAAAGATGAAAATTCTTCTATAAACTGTGCAATGTGGAGAAGTAATCTTTCAAGAATGAAATTTAAACTCACTGAGGGTGAAAAAGTCCTGGTTTACGGAGCTGTAAATATTTATGTTCCCAGAGGGGAATACAAACTAATAGCTCAAAGTATTACCCCAAGCGGAATAGGGGCGCTGCAAAAAGCTTATGAACAGTTAAAAGAAGAATTAAAAAACCTCGGATATTTTGATGAAAAAAATAAAAAACCGCTTCCGAAATTTCCAAAAAGAATAGCAATTGTTACTTCAAGAACGGCGGCGGCTTTGCAGGATATGCTGAGGATTGCAAAAAAAAGATGGCTTTTAAGTGAATTTTATCTTTTTAATACTTTGGTTCAGGGGGATGGCGCCCCTGGCGATATTGCAATGAAAATAAAAATGGCGGATGAATATATTTTTGATGACGGAAAAGGTTTTGATTTAATAATACTCGGAAGAGGAGGCGGAAGCCGTGAAGATTTATGGGCTTTTAATGAAAGAATTGTGGCTGATGCGATATTTAAGGCAAAAACACCGGTAATTTCAGGGGTAGGACATGAGATTGATTATTTAATAAGTGATTTTGTGGCGGACAAAAGAGCCGCAACTCCTTCGAACGCCATGGAAATTGCACTTCCTGATAAAAATGAAATTTTACTTTCAATTGATGAAATGATGGAAAGTTTTAATTATAAAATAAATCAGATTCTGCAAAAAAAAGAAAAAATACTTATTCATACAAAAGAGCTTTTTATATCAAATTCACCTGTTAAAAAATTTGATATGAGGCTTGATGAAATAAGGGTTTTACAAAAAAATTTTTATATTTTAACGGATGGAATTTTAAGAAAAAAAGAGAATGATTTTATAAATCTTCAAAAAAGTATGATTCTTTCTTCTCCGCTTAGAAAAATAGAAGAATTTGAAAAAGAAATAAATTTGTTGAAAAATCAGTTAAAAAACAAAATGAATGAAATAATTTATTTTAAAGAAAAAGAATTAAACTCCGTTAAAAACGCATATGAAAGAATGAATCCGAAAAACAGAGAAAAAGAAGGTTTTGCACAGGTTAGGATAGGGGATAAAAAAGTTTCTTTAAACTGTATAAAAAAAGATGATGAATTTTATGTTGAAAATGCCACAACTTCAATTCTTTCAAAAGCGCTTAAGATAGTAAGCGGTGGGCAGTAAAACTGTATAAATAAAAAAATTTATTCATAAATGTATAAATTTTATTCAATAATATGATTATTAAATGGAACTATTTTTGATAAAATCTTTAAAAAAAGGAATAAAATGTTAAAGATTTTAGAAGAAGTTTCAAACAGACACAAAAAAATTAATAAAATTGAAAAAATAAAAGAAACCTCAACTCCTTTTGAAGCTCTTGAAAGACTGAAAAATAACAAATTATTACCGGAAGACAGAAATTTTTTTCTAAAATGTTTTGGGGCTTTTTATAAAAAAAATACAGATGATTATATGCTAAGAGTAAGAATCCAAGACGGAGAATTAACTCCGATAAAAGCTCTTAAAATTGGAGAAATTGCTAAAAAATACGGAAATAATTATATAGACCTTACTACAAGAGCCCAGCTTGAGCTTAGATATATTAAAGAAGAAAATCTTTATAAAGTATTGAATGAACTTGAAAGTGTGGGAGTAATAACCTATCAGACAGGAGTTGATAATTTCAGGGGTATTTTAACCGACCCAATGGCAGGAATTTCTAAAAGCTCGGTAATAGATGATAGGATTTTAAGAGAAAAATTAGAAGAAGAGTTTTTAAAAAAAGAAGTATGCACGCTTCCTAGAAAATTCAATATTGGTATTTGTGGAAATTTTAAGAACACTTCAAACGTATTTACCCAGGATTTGGGATTTGCACTTGCTAAAAGCGGAGGAAAATACGGATTTAGGGTTTTTATGGGCGGTAGAGTCGGTATGATGGGAATTGATTCTAAAATTTTTGTAGATATTAACGAGGCTGTTTTGTTATTTAGGGGAATTAAAGAAATTTATAAAAAATATGGATTTAGAGACAACAGAAATAAAAACCGCTTTGCATTTTTAATTAGAGAAGTCGGAATTGAAAATTTCATAAAAGCATTAGAAGAATATTTAGATTATAAATTTGTTAAGACAAGTGAGCTTTTAACAGATATTAAAATAAATTATTTCCTAAAAGAAGAACTTGTTTCAGGAAAATATGCATATAAATTTATAGTTCCTTCTGGAATTTTTAGCGGAAGTGATATGATTGAAGCAGCAAGAATTGCAAAAGGTGTCAGAGGTGTGATTAAATTAACATTTGACCAAAACTTTTATATTACTGAAGTATCCGGTATTGTTGAAAAAAGTTCATTATATAAAAAATATGCTCCAAATCCATATTTTAACAATCTCGTAGCATGTGCAGGTATAAAAACATGCTCTTTTGGGGTAATTGAAAATAAACACGATGCTATAAATTTGGCAAACAGGCTTAATGATTTAGTGCCGATTGATGGAATTGTTAAATTTCACTGGTCTGCATGTGTTAAAGGTTGCGGGATTCACGGGGTTGGAGATTTTGGATTTGTAGGCGCAAAAGTTAAAAAAGATTCCGGTATAGTCCCGGGTGTAGAAATTTATGTGGGAGGAAATTCTAAAAAAGAAGGCAAAAAAGTTTTAAAAGTTGCATTGGATGAACTTGAAAAATATATTATTCCTATGATGAAACTTTATAAAGGTAGTGAACTGCCTTATGAAGAGTGGTATAAAGAAACTAATATGAGCGAGTGGGCAGTAGGATTTATTATGAAATTCAATGCTAAACATTTTGAGTTTTTACCAACCCTGCCTCTCAAATCAAATAAAATTGAATATTTTGAAATAAAAGAAATTGGAGATAAGCTATTTTATCAAATAACAAAAACACACGCATTTGACAATCTATTCAATCCGCTACAAGTTAAAAGCTTAAAAGAATTTGGATATAAAGGCGGAATTTATGAAATTATTGATAATATGGTAAGCGGGAAATATCAGGTATGGAGTGAGGTGATAGATGAAATTTAAAAGTGTTTGCAGTTATTGTGGCGTTGGATGCGGATTTGAGATTAAAAACAGAATAAAACCTCTAAAAGATTATCCTGCAAATAGAGGGCTTATATGCAAAAAAGGAAGTCTTGAAGATAAAGTTGTAAATAATAGAATCTTAAAACCACTATTTCGTAAAAATAAAAATGAAGAGTTTAAAGAAATAAGCTATGAAGAAGCAATAAAAATCATTACAGATAAAATAAAAGCTTCAACTCCTGAGAAAATCGGATTTTATCTCTCAGGCCAGCTTTTAAATGAAGATTATTATATAGCAAACAAACTTGGTAAAGGATTTATAAATACAGCAAATGTTGATACTAATTCAAGAACATGTATGGCAAGCGCTGTTGTAGGATATAAAAAAACAATAGGAAGCGATTATGTGCCTTTAACTATGGAAGATGCTATTAATTCAGATTTATATATTGTAGCCGGAGGCAATATTGCAGAAGCGCATGTTGTATTTTTCAATAGAATTAAAAGAGCTAAAAAAAATGGATTAAAAGTAGTAGTAATTGATCCAAGATTTACAAAAACGGCAAAAATAGCTGATTTGTATATTGATATAAATGTGGGTGGGGATATTTATCTATTTTTAGCTCTTGCTAAAAAGTTTTTAGATGAAGGAATGGTTGATTTTGAGTTTTTAAAAGAAAAAGTTAATTTTAATGATGAATATTTTGAAGAACTAAAAAAAGTAGATATTGATAAATATTTAAAACTTGCCGGGGTTAGCAAAGATAAGTTTGAAAAATTAGCTGAGATGTGGAGAGAAAATGAAAATATTGTCGGAAGCTGGACAATGGGGCTTAATCAAAGCAGCGAGGGGGTTGAAAAAAATATTGCTTTTATAAATCTTTTTATATTAACAGGTAAAATGTTTAAAGATTTAAACGGTCCTTTATCTCTAACCGGTCAGCCTAATGCTATGGGAGGAAGAGAAGTCGGGGGACTTGCTACAACCTTAGCTGTTCATTTAGATTATACTCCTGAGAATGTAAAAAAAGTAGAAGAATTTTGGAAAACTGAAAATATTCCAAATAAACCTGGTCTAACTGCTGATGAAATGGTAAAAAAAGGCAAATTAAAAGTCTTAATTGTAGCTCATACAGACCCTGTGTATCACTTGCCAAATAGAAGCGAAACTGAGAAAGCTTTTAGTGAAATTGATTTAGTAGTTGAACTAAATGCATATAAAGGAAGTGAAACGAGCAAATTTGCTAATTTGATAATTCCGGTTGCTCCTTGGGGAGAAAAGGAAGGTACTCAGACTAATTTGGATAGATTAATTACTTTGCAAATGCCTTTTAGAAAAAAACAGACAAAACAGGACTGGGAAGTTTTTGCTAATATAGCAAAAGCTCTTGGATTTAGCGGATTTGATTTTAATTCAGGTAAAGAAGTGTTTAACGAGTATAAAGAGATGACAAGACTAAGCCCTGATATGAACGTTTATGAGTGTGATTATGAAAAATTAAAAGAAAAGCCTTTTAGATGGGGAGAAAATTTAAAAGAAGCTTTAACACCTAATAAAAAAGCAAATCTTTTATGGGTTGAAAAACAAAACAGAAGCTTAAAACCTGATAGTAAATATCCGTTTTTACTAATTACTACACGCCATGAAAACCACTGGCATAGTATGACAAAAACAGGACAGGTTATAAAAGATGAAGTTGAATTTGTAGAAATTAATGAAGAGGATATGAAAGATTTAGGAATTGCAGAAGGTGATTTAGTTAATATTGAATCTAAATTTGGAAAAGTTACATTGAAAGTCAAAAAAAGTAAAATAAAAAAAGGAGTTGTGGCAATTCTAATGCATTATAGAAAAGTTAATTTCCTAACTAACCCTATTTTAGATCCGGTCAGTAAAGAGCCGGACTACAACCATACTCCTGTAAATATAAGAAAAATTTAAATTTTTTAAGGAGGGCAAAAAGGAGGAATAGAATGGATATTATTCGTCTTCTTTTGCAAATTTTTGATATAAGAATTCGAGTATGGCTTCTCTGCATCTGATATATTCAGGGTCTTCCTGAAGAGCAACCCTGTCTCTTGGGCGAGGGAGATTTACTTCAAGGATTTCACCAATAGTGGCAGCAGGTCCGTTTGTCATCATAACAACCCTGTCACTTAAAAGTACAGCTTCATCAACATCGTGTGTAATGATAATAACTGTATTTTTAACGTTTTGCTGAATTCTCATTAAATGATCTTGTAAATTTGCTCTTGTTAATGAATCAAGTGCACCAAAAGGCTCATCCATAAGCAATACTTTCGGTCTTACTGCAATTGCTCTTGCAATACCGACCCTTTGTTTCATACCGCCTGAAATTTCATCGGGATATTTGTCTTTTGCCTGAGTTAAATGTACCATGTCAATAAATTTTTCCACTCTTTCTTTTAATTCATTTTTTGATAAATCAGGCATTACTTTTTTTACCGCCATTTCAATATTTTTATAAACACTAAGCCAAGGAAGAAGAGAATGGTTTTGAAAAACCACCGCCCTGTCAGGTCCCGGGCCTTTTATTTCTTTGTTTTCTAAAATTACATTACCTTTTGTCTGAGGCTCAAGCTGTGAAATTACATTAAGCAATGTTGATTTACCACAGCCGCTGTGCCCAATGATTGAGACTATTTCATTTTTTTTGATAGTTAAGTTTATATCAGTTATGGCCACATAATCTTCTTTTCCCGGAATAGGAAATCTTTTTTCAATATTTTCTAAAATTAAATAATTTTCAATACTCATTACGCTCTCCCTCTTTTTCTGTAATCAAAAAAGTCTGCTATTTTACCCATGATGGTATCTAATATCCATCCAACAATCCCAACTATGATAATTCCAATAATAATATGCGGATAATTTAGATTATTGTATTCATCCCAAATCCAAAAACCGATACCAGTTCCACCTGTTAGCATTTCGGCAGCGACAATTACAATCCATGCTATACCAAGGGATAGTCTCATTCCCGTAAAAATATAAGGTACCGATACAGGAAGCATAATTTTATACACCATTTCTATCGGTGAAAATTTAAGTACTCTTGCAACATTGATATAATCTTTATTTACACTCTGAACCCCCAAAACCGTATTGGAAATAATCGGCCATATTGATGTAATAAAAATTGTTGCAATTGCCGTTGGGTTAATTGCCTGAAAAATTAATAAAAACAGTGGAAGCCAGGCAAGCGGAGACACCGGCTTTAATATTTGAATATAAGGATTTAGGGCATAATAAAATTTTTTACTCATTCCAATCATAAAACCGATTGGAACACCTATTATTATCGCCAGGATAAATCCTCCAAACACTCTTTCCAAAGAGGCTAACACCTGCCAAAAAATACCCTTATCCTCATCAGAATTTATATAAAAAGGATCAGTTAAAACCCCTTTTACAACTTCTCCGTCAACATTTCCCCCAAATGCTGCAATCCAGACATCTTTTGGGCCCGGTAAATTCTCAATATTGGCTGAAAGGGCATCCCAAACCCCTATTATTGCAATAAATGTAAGTATTGGCAAAATTATTTTTACAACCCAATTCACTTTTTTCATCTAAAACCTTTATTTTTTTGTTACATATTTAGGGTCTGCACATCCGGCTACACCATATGGGCATTCATATTTTGGCTGAACTGTTTTAAGGCTTCCTTCCCAAGTATTTACTTTTTTAAGCTCATTTTCACTAACTGCCGGATGTTTTACTTTGAAGCTGTAAATATATTCAACAGCTTTGTTCGGGTCAAATACTTTTCCATCCATACCATAAATTTATTATATTTATCAATTCCGTCTACTTTCCATGGACTTGGTGGCAGTTTATAACCAACTTCTTTTGCAACTTCTGAGAACAGTTTCGGTTTATAAACTGATTCAATTACTTTTTTCATATCAACAGGTCTTTTTAACTGTCCCCATCTATACATTTGAGTTATAAACCACATTCCGTGTGAATAAAACGGATATGCGGCATAATAATTTGCAAATACGTTAAACATTGGATTTGGCTCTGACTTATGCCCGGCTACATATTGGAATGTTCCTGTCATTGATTTTTCAAGAACTTTTACAGGTGCATAAACATATTGTTTTTTACTTAAAATTTTTGCAGCTTCTTTTCTGTGTTTCCAACTTTCATCAAGCCACATTTGGGCTTCAATAATAGCTTTCATTACAGCTTTTGTAGTTTTTGGATATTTTTTTACAAAATCTGCTCTAGCTTGCAAAACTTTTTCAGGATTGTTATTCCAGATATCATAGTTTGTAACTAAGGCACTGCCTTTTCTTGCCATAACTATTCTTTCATTCCAAGGTTCACCAACACAATAACCTTGAATATTTCCTGCAATTAAGTTTTGAGGCATTGTTGGAGGCGGGAATGGTTTTAATTTTGTATCGCTGTCTGGGTCTATTCCGCTTGTTCCCATCCAGTATCTAATTTCATAATTATGAGTTGAGTATGGTCCTACCATACCAAATACAAGTGGTTTATAATTTTTCCCTTCTTTTTGTTTTAAGTAATCAATATATTTTTTAAGTGGTTCGCTTCCTACCGGTCTTTTATATTTATCAAGACCAAATTTAACCATTTCTTTTACCAGTTTATTACCAAAAGTAATAGCATTTCCATTATAATCTAAGCTTAAAAGTGCAACTAAATGGGCATGTCCCATAAGTCCAAGAGTTGCAGCAATTGGCATACCAGCAAGAGCATGTGAAAAATCATATTGTCCATTAATTACTTTTTGCTGAATTCCAGGCCATCCTGCGCCCTCTTTTACTAATTTAACTTTTAGTCCTTCTTTTTTAAAGAAACCTTTCTCTTTTGCAATTACAATTGGTGCACAGTCAGTTAGTGCAATAAATCCAATTGTTACTTTTTTCTTTTCCACATCTGCAAGCAGTGTTGAAGCGAATACCGACACCCCAAGTCCGATTGTTAATAATTTTTTAAGTTTCATAAAATCTCCTTTTAAATTTATACAGACGAATTTTAACAATAAAAAGATAAAAATAGTATTAATATATTGTATAAAAATTAATCAGTAAAATTAAAAAATTTATACATTTTATAAATAAACTTAAAAAAACATTCCGATATAATCCATTAAAATTAAAGGAAGAAAATGCTTATCAATTTAAAAATTAAAAAAGCTTTAATTATAGGTGCAGGAAAAGTTGCTAAACAAAAGGCTGATGTTTTAAATAAGTGTTACGTAGAGTTTGATGTAATAGCAAAAGAAAAAATAGATGAATTTAATTATCCTGTAAAAATAAAAGAATTTGAAATAAGCGATTTAAATAATTATGATATAGTTATTGATGCAACGGGTAATGAAGAAATAACTAAAAAATTAGTTAAAAATAAAAAATTTTTATTAAATGTGGTTGATAAGCCGAAATTTTGTGATTTTTATTTCGGAAGTATCGCTAAAAAGGATGATTTAGAAGTCTGTGTAAGTTCAAATGGCAAAAGTCCGAGACTGACTCAGGTAATAAGAGACAGGGTTGAGAGGATTTTACCCGATAGTTTTGAAATAGACAGAAGTAAAGATTATGAAACAATAAAAAACGAAACTTCAAAAGTATTTTTAATAGGATGCGGAAGCGGCGATACAGATTTACTGACCATCAGAGCCTATAACACTTTAAAAACACTTGATGTGGCTTTGTATGACCATTTAATAAATCCTGAAATTTTGGACTTACTGCCTAAAGCTTGCGAAAAAATCTATGTAGGAAAAATTAAAGGAAAACACTCAAGAAAACAAGAAGAAATAAACGAATTTATTTTAAAGTACGCTAAAAATGGAAAAATAGTAGGAAGATTAAAATCGGGTCATCCTTTTATTTACGGTAGAGGTGCTGAAGAATTAGAAGCAATTACTAAAGAAGGTATAAATGTTGAAGTGGTAGAGGGTCTGAGCAGTGCAATATCAGCTCCCACTTTTGCAGGAATTCCGCTAACAATCAGAGGAAAAAAAGATACTGTTTTAATAGTGTCAGCTCATTTAAGAGGAAAAAGAATAAATCTTGAGTGGATTGAGGAACTTAGAAAAGATAATTTAAGAATAGTGGTTTTAATGGGTCTAAGCCGTTCGAGACACATTCAAAAAAAAGCTCTTGAGATTGGAATAGACCCGTTAAAAAAAGTTGCAATAATAAATTCGCTTAAAAAACAGGTTGTAAAAACAACCCTTGAAAATCTTGTTAAAAAAGCAAAAGAAATAGAAAAACCGGCCGTTATTGTATTCTAAGGGTTTAAACTTACATCTTTTTTGCCGATATGGAATAAAGATTGCTTGATAATATAAAAAAAATGAGACCTTGGAAGGTTAAAAATGAGAGTTACCCAGTTTACAATGTATAATAATTTTTTAATTAATCAGCAAAGAACATTAAGTGAGCTTAATAAAACCACTACGGAATTATCAACCGGTAAAAAAATTCAAAATATGGATGACAATCCAACTGTTTTTGTAAATGATTTAAAATTTCAGGAGAGACTTAACACATTTACCCAGATTAAAAATTCCGCCAATTTTGCCAAGACATTTGCAAATGAAACAGACACTACAATGAACGATATTGTAACAACACTCGATTCGTTTAAAACAAAACTGTTAAATGCGGCAAACGATACAAATGACAAAACAAGCCGTGAAGCAATAGCAGATGAACTTGAAGGAGAGCTTAATCATTTAAAGGATTTGGCAAACACCTCAATTGACGGAAAATATATCTTCAGCGGCAGTATGTTTAATACAAAGCCTGTTAATGACGAATTAAAATATCAGGGAAACGGCGAAAGTGTGAAGGCATTTTTGGGTGCGGGCGTCGAGAGGGAGTATAATATTGACGGAAAGAGCCTGTTTTTAGGAAGGGATAATGATTATAATAAACATTTAAGCTTAAATATTCCCCAGTTTGACAAAATGAAAGCCAATCCCCAGTTTGTAGTAAGAGGAAGTGACGGAAAACTTTATATTGACAAACATATAAAAGAGCATAATCAAATACCCGATTCTGACAGTGTTGCCCAAAATATCCCCGTTAGTGCAGATAGCGAAATTAGAATGCTAAGCGGTGTAGAGGATAATTATGATTCGGCTACAAAAACATATTCTGACGGAACAAGTTATTTTTATATAAAAGGGAAAAATCCGCAGGGTGAAACGATAAATTCAAAAATTGCATTAAAAAACAGCGAAAAGGTTTCTACACTTTTGGAAAAAATAGGGGAACTTTACGGAAATACCCAAACTACTAAAAAAGTTGATGTAAGCATCAATAAAATGGGTGAAATTCAGATAAAAGACGTAAATAGCGGAAAATTAATTACGGATTTTTATATGGTTGCAAGCGACAGGGATGAAAATTCACTTGAAGATGTGGTTAAAAATGGGGATTATATTGTCGAATTTCAAAAAAGTAATTTTAATTCAATCAGAAATCTTGATACAATAAAAGCAAACAACGGTTATTTTGATAACAGAATTTTTAAATTTGGAAGTATTTTTAGATTGATTGATAATTCTAGAGACGCTTTACCTTCTGATTTAATTCAAAATATAATAGGCTCAAAAGCAATTAGAAGCGGTGATGGGTCTATTCAGACAATAGACCATTTGACATTAAGAGGGACAGATACAAACGGAAACAGTGTAAATGCTACTTTAAATATTACATCAACTACCACTATGCACGATTTAATAGACAAAATAAAAAGTAATTTTGGAGATGTTGACGTAAAAATAGAAAAAGGGGAATTGATAATAACAGATAATTCTTTAACAAATAAAAATGACACCTCCAAATTTTCTGTTTCAATAGAGGCAGATGACAGCAGCGGAAACAAACTTCAGGCATTCAGAAGTAAAGACGCAGTTAATTTTGATAAGTTATTTATGGGGAAAAACGGTAATTTAATAGAAGGTAATAAAACTCAAATTATAAAAGATTATAAAACATATATAAAAGACGGGGTTATTTATAAAATTGAAAATCCTGATGCCCAAGGAATTGCTACTGATGATACAAGTTTAACGGATGTTATGGGAACTGATGAAATGCCACAAACGCTTGAAATTAGGTTTAGAGATAAAAACGGAGATTTTAATACAGCAAAAATAGTTCTTCAAGACAGTGAAGACAGCGACGGGCATTTGAGTTATTTTGAAATAAACGGCAGTAAATACGATATTTTCGATTCCCAGGGCAATAAAACACCGGCACACGATATTATAACCACCTATTCACAAACCGACCCTAATAACTGTAAAATATGTCAAAAAGAAAAAAGAGTAAAAGGATTTACATTCAGACAGCTCGGTGATGTTATTTCAATGATTACAAGCGGAAATGTTCCGGCTAATAATGATGAAAGTGATTATTTCACTGCACTTGACAATGCAAAAAAAGAAGTCAAAAGCGGTATGGAAAACGGCCATTTTTATGTAAAGGATTTAAATAACAATCCTTCAAAAATTGATATTTCTATTTTTGATGAAAATAACAATGTTTCTTTTCAGGCCAATGACGCAATTACAATAGATAGCGCAAAAGTTGATTTTTTCTCTATGTTGCAAAATGCAATTAATGCCGTAAAAAACGGAACTAATTATCCGGACGGAAATTCAGATAATCCCAGAAATTTTGGAATTCAGGGTGCAATTGAAGAGATTGATCATTTGAGTGATCATGTAAGAAAGCTTCATGCAAAAATAGGTGCTGTAAGCAATGAATTTGAAATGAGTATTGAAAGGGTTGACACTCTTATGATTCATACAAAGACACTTCAATCTGAAAATATTGATACAGATATAGGCGAAGCTACAATGAGGCTAAATTCACTTAAAACTTCATATCAGGCACTGCTTGCCTCTATTGCAAAGGTTAATGATTTGACGCTACTTAATTATTTAAGGTAAAATTGCGTTTAAAAAGGCTGGTTTTGCGAAAAAGTTTATATTTATTGTTATTTGCGTTTTTTGTTTATTTTTTTCTTTCTACAATTTTTCCTTCTTTTTCATATGTAGGTAAATTCGGTTCGTTTCTTGGAAAAACCAATTTAGTGCTTTTTGGATATATAGCCTATATTTTTCCTCTTTTGTTAATTTATGTTTTATATGCTTTTTATAAAGAAAAGTTTGATTTTGATTTTTCTCTAAAAATTTTAGGAGGAATTTTTATTTTTTTTGCTTTACTTTTAATACAATATGAAATTTTTGATAAAGGGATAATTGCAAAACTGTTTATTTTTTCTTTGCAAAAATACATAGGGATATTTGGCATTTGGATTTTAATATTGGTAATGTTTGCCTGGGGAGTGTTTTTGATTTTTGAAGATAAAATATTAAACTTAATGGAAAATGATAAAAATAGTGAAAATGTGAAAATGAGTGCAAATGAGCAAAGCGAATCAAGCTCACCTGGCCGTTTGAAAAACGGCTATGGTGGAAAATGTATAATGGACAATGAAGAAGAAAATAGTAGCCAAGTTGCCAAGAAGCAAGAACCAAGTACCAAGGACCAAGTTTCAAGTGAAGAAATTGAAAATGAGATAAAAATTGAGAATGGGCTTTTGGATGAAGAAAATGATTTTGAAGAGGAAAAAGAGATAATTGAAAATGAAGCAAGTAGTAGCCAAGAAGCCAAGAAGCCAAGTGAAGAGATTGAAAGTAAAAAAGAAAATGAAAAAGAGAAAAATGTAACTAAAGTTGAAGTTTTAGAAGATACCAAAAAATTGCTCTCCCAGATTGAAACGGGTAAAAGGGATTTGCCTAAAAACTGGAAATTTCCTCCAATGGATTTTTTGGCAAAACCTAAAAATGAGAAAAAAGTAATAAACGAAGCAGAAATTGATAAAAAAATTAAAATATTGATTGAAAAGCTTAAACAGTTTAAAATAGAAGGCGATGTTGTAAGATATTATGTCGGACCTGTGGTTACCACATTTGAATTTAAGCCTCTTCCGCATATAAAAGTAAGTAAAATTTTGGCTTTGCAGGATGATTTGGCTATGGCGCTTAAAGCCCAGTCAATCAGGATTCAGGCTCCAATTCCCGGGAAAGATGTGGTGGGGATTGAAATACCAAATGATAAAATGCAGACAATTTATTTAAGGGAAATTCTTGAAAGTTCTATATTTAAAAGGGCAAAATCCCCTCTGACCATAGCTTTGGGCAAGGATATAGTAGGGGAACCTTTTGTAACCGATTTAAAAAGACTTCCGCATTTATTGATAGCAGGAACGACCGGCAGCGGTAAAAGTGTGGGAATTAACGCTATGATTTTATCCCTTTTATACAGAAACTCTCCCGATGAGCTTAAATTTGTAATGATTGACCCGAAAATGCTTGAATTTTCCATTTATAACGATATTCCGCATTTACTGACGCCTGTAATTACGGAATCTAAAAAAGCTATAGTGGCTCTTAACGCTATGGTGAAGGAAATGGAAAGACGCTATAAGCTGATGGCTAAAATGAGGGTTAAAAATATTGAGGGGTTTAATCAAAAAGTAAAAGAAAAACTGCCGTATATTGTTATAATTATAGATGAATTAGCCGATTTAATGATGACAAGCGGAAAAGATGTGGAATATTCCATTGCCAGACTCGCACAAATGGCAAGGGCGAGCGGAATACATTTGATAGTTGCTACCCAGCGCCCGAGTGTAGATGTTGTAACAGGGCTTATTAAAGCAAATTTGCCAAGCAGAATCAGCTTTAAAGTAGGGCAGAAAATTGACAGCAAGGTTATTCTTGACCAATTTGGCGCTGAAAGTTTATTAGGGCGTGGGGATATGCTTTTTACGCCTCCGGGAATTACAGGCTTAATAAGACTTCATGCCCCTTTTGCCAGTGAAGAGGAAATTGAAAAAGTTGTGGAATTCTTAAAAAAACAAAGAGAGCCTGAATATGACGTAAGCTTTTTGAATACCCTTGACGAAGAGAGTGAAATGCTTGAAAATATCGATGATCTGGATGAATTATTTGATGAAGCGAAAGAAATAGTATTAAAAGAAAAAAGAACAAGCATAAGTTATCTTCAAAGAAGACTAAATATTGGGTATAATAGAGCAGCTAATTTAATTGAACAGATGGAAAAAATGGGGATACTCTCCAAACCTAACAGTAAAGGACAAAGAGAAATTTTAAAAGGGAGATAATATGAAAAGATTAATTATTTTGGGAAGCTTGGTGTTTTTATTCGCAGGATGTGCAGATAAACCGTTGGCAACAAATGTTGTTGATTTGGCCGGTAATCAAAAAGTGGCGGGATGGAAAGATAAAAATGAAACTGCTTTAAAAAAAGTAAAAACTGTATGTAAAGAAAAAGTTGTGTATAAAAGTGAAAATGTAAAAGATTCCGACGGAGACGGTGTTATAGATAAATTTGACAAATGCCCCAACACACCGAAAGGACTGGCAGTTGACCATAATGGATGTCCTATAATTGCAACATTAAGAATTAATTTTGATTTTGACAAGGCAGATGTAAAAAAAATATATTATAAAGATATTCAAAAAATCGCCCTTGCTATAAAATCCAATTCTAAGATTAAAAAAATTGAAGTTGCCGGACATACTGATAATATTGGTTCAAAAGAGTATAATAAAAAATTGTCTTTGAGAAGAGCAAAGGCTGTGGCTGAATTATTGATAAAATTCGGTGTAAACCCTAAAATGATTGTTGTAAAAGGATGTGGAGAAGATTATCCTTTAGTTCCAAATACAACTTCAACAAACAGGGCATTAAACAGAAGAGTGGAAATTATAAATATTACAAATTAATTTCCTCTCCGTTTATGTATAAATAATCCACTTCATTTGTATGTAAAATAATTTGAAGAAACAAATTATCAATATCATTAACCCTCTCAGGTAATTTGAAACTTATTAAATCCGCATCTTTTGTTGGTTCAATACTGCCGTTATTAAGTCCCAAAGATTTCGCCGCATTAATTGTTACCGCTTTTAATAAATCTTTTGCAAGATATTTTGGATGAAGTTCAACTTGCATAAGCAGGGCGGCTCTAATTTCTTTAAAAAGGTTAAGTGAATAATTTGAGCTTTTTCCGTCTGTTGCAACCGAATAATCTATTAATTTGTTTTTAACATTTTCCAAATTAAGTAATCCGGTATTTAAAAGTCTGTTTGATATGGGGCAATGTGATATAAATCCTTTTATATTGCTTATTTCTTCTAATTCTTTTTCATTGGCATGAACACAGTGTATAAAAGTTGTTTTGGTATCTTTAAATTTTTGTATAAATTCAATCGGTTTTATCAGCGGATGTGAGAGTTTAAAATTCTGCTCGAAAAAAAGTTTGAATTCCCCTTTGGCCTGATCAAGCCAAAGTCTTTCTGCCTTGCTTTCCATAAAATGGGTTTGCATGACCATTTCTTCTTTTTTAGCAATATCTATAACTTTATCCATTAAAACAGGATGGACTGAATAGGGGGAGTGAACAGAAATGCCTGTTTTAAATTTCTCGTTTTCATATTCTCTGCTGTTTTCAAGGCGTGCTAAAAAATCTTGATACAGTATATCCGCAACAGCAGGGTTTGAACCTATAATTTCATTGAAATAAACAACTTTTAATGGTTGTTTGGTTAAATATTTTAAATCGTTTCCACTTGAACTTATTTCCCCGAAAGCACATATTCCGCTTTTTTTCATTTCATTTATTGAATCTTTATAACATTTGGAATTGCATCCTGTAAAAAGATTTTCTCTGTTTTGAATGACAGAATTTAGCCAGGTAATAAAATCTCCATATTTTAGTGTGGTTTTGTTTGAAGAAAATTCTAAATGGGTATGATTGTTGATAAGTGCAGGCATTAAAACCGAATTTTTACCTAAATAAACAGCGGGAGTTTCATCTAAATTATATCCGACTTTTATTATTTTTTTCTCAAACAATACTTCGGCATTTAAAAGAATTTCATTTTTTTCATTAAAAGTTAATACATAATCAGCTTTAAGTTTAAGCAAAATTGTTCCTTTTTATTAAGTTAAAGCAAATTATATGCCAAATTTTAATATAATTACAATAAAAAAGGAGATTTTATGAAAATTAAAGTAATACACGGACCAAATATGAATATGTTGGGAATCAGGGAAGTAAATATTTACGGGCCTATGAAACTTGAAGACATCAATAAAAATATGGAGGTTGTAGCCAAACAAAACGGATTTGAAATTGAATTTTATCAATCAAATCACGAAGGTGATATTGTGGATTCAATTCAGGAATCTGTTAGTGATAAAACAGACGGGATTATAATTAATCCCGCCGCTTTAACTCATTATTCTGTTGCAATAAGAGATGCTGTCAGTGCTCTTAGAAATATTCCTATACCTGTGATTGAGGTTCATATGAGCAACATTCAATCAAGAGAAGATTTTAGAAAAAAATCCCTTATTTCGGATGTTGCAGCCGGAACGGTAAGCGGGTTCGGACCTTTTAGTTATCATTTAGGCTTGCTTGCAATGATGCAGATTTTAAATGAAATTAAAATGGCAAAAGAAGCGCAAAAAAGAGTGAATGGTGAAAGTGGTGAGTAGTGAGTGGTAAAAATGGAAAATTTTATATTAAATAAAGAAAATGAAATTTATTATGAATGCGGTTATTCAAACGATAACTGCATTTTACTTTCAGTTGACGGAGAAAAATATTTAATAACAGACGGGAGATATACCCTTGAGGCCAAAAAAGCAAAAGCCGAAGTTATTGAAGAGAGAAATTTAATAAAAAAAGCAAGAGAAATTATTCTTAAAAAAAGGGTTAAAAAACTAATTATAGACCCGCTTAACTGGTCAAAAGAGGAATATGATTATTTATCAGCGGCTGTGAAACTTAAAAATGATAAAAATTATTCACATAAAAAGAGAATGATAAAAAAACAAAATGAACTTGAAATAATTAAAAAAGCGGTGAAACTTGGTGCAAAAGCTTTTGATGAATTTTCTAAAGCAATTGAAAGCGGTATTGATGAATATGAACTTTCATACAGATTTAAAGAAAAACTAACCTGTAGGGGGAAAAGAGAACTCAGTTTTGCTCCGATAGTGGCAATTAATGAAAATGCCGCAAAACCCCATGCAAAACTTACAAATAAAAAACTTAAAAAAAATGATTTGCTTTTACTTGATGCGGGAATCAAATATAAAAGATATTGTTCTGACAGAACAAGAACCGTTTCAATAAATAAGAATATATCGATGGGTAAATTTCAAAAATTTAAAAACCAAAAAATGCAAAAAATATATGATATTGTTCTAAAAGCTCAGGAAAAAGCTATTAAAGCCGTAAAAATAGGCGAAAAAATTTCCGCTCTTGATAAAATAGCCAGAAAAGTTATAGAAAATTCCGGATACGGGAAATATTTTGTCCATTCCCTTGGGCATGGGGTAGGGCTTGATATTCACGAATGGCCTTTTGTTAATTCAAGAAATGATATAATTATTCAAGAAGGTATGGTTTTTACAATAGAGCCGGGCATATATCTGCCAAATGAATTTGGTGTAAGAATAGAGGACATGGTTATGATTGATTTTAACGGTAAAACCAAGGTGTTAAGCGAAAATGTGTAAATTATAAATAGTGGATTGTATTAAAAAAGGAGGGGGAAATGAGCATTGGTAAAATTAGAAGTATTCTTTATAAAACAGCTAAATATTTAGGCGATATTAACGCAATAAAAAGAGCTATAAAAAAAGGAGATTTTACTCCTGTCATCAAAAGAATAATAAGAAGAATATACGGATATATTGTAGGGAGGGGAATGCCAAGATAAGTTAAAAATGAAAAATGTAAAATGGAGAATGGAAAATGAGCGCAAATGAGCAAAGCGAATTAAATTCACCCGGCTATCAAAAGCGGCCACGGTGGATAATGAAAAATTAAAAATGGAAAATTAAGAATGAATGTAAGGTTTAAATTTAATGACAACAGAAAAATTATAAAAACTACATTTTATCCGGACAGTTATAAAAAAAGCAATAAAAAAAACATTGCTTTAATTGGAATTGGCTGTAATATCGGAAACTGCATAAGAAGATTCAAAAAACTTTATCTGTTTTTATCAAACCATCCCAAAATAGATATTATAAAAACTTCAATAATTTATAAAAACCCCCCTTTTGGATATTTGGCTCAAAATGATTTTTATAATACCATTATGATAATAAAAACAAATTTTTCTCCAATTGAGCTTTTAAATTTTTTGTTATATGTGGAAAAAAAATTCGGAAGAGTTAGAGCATTTAAAAATGCACCAAGAACGTTGGATTTGGATATAATTATATTTAATGAAATAAAAATTAATACAAAAAAATTAATTTTACCGCATCCTTTTTTCAAAAAAAGGGATTCGGTGTTAATTCCACTTATTTTAAAGGATTAAATTGAAGTTAAAAACATATACGGCTGAAAGTTATACCGAGGCTTTGAAAAAAGTAAAAGAAGAGGTGGGGGATGACGCTGTAATTGTTTCAAGCAAAGAAATTAAGAAAAAAACCCTTACAAGCCCGGGTCTGTATGAAATTGTTGTAGCTGTTGAAGAATCCAATATCAGGCCCAGAAAACCGATGAGTGATAAAGAACATGCACAAGAGGTTATGTTAAAACTTTCAAGTGCGGCAAAAGAAATATCTTCTATCTCAAAAAAAGAAAATAAAGAAATTATAAATCAGCCGAATTTAACGCCAAAAAAAAATGACGAAATAATTGAACTTAAAAAACAGGTTACAAAAATAAGTGACACATTAAAATTTTTACAGGCGAGTATGTGGAAAATTGCAAATAAAAGTGAATTACAGTTGCCTCCCGAATTCAGTGAAATATACGCACTTTCACGTGCAAGTGGAATTAATGAAAAACATTTGGACGAAATAATGAAACTTACAATAAAATATATGCCTTTAAAAATGAGAAAAAATTCCCAAACGATAAAAAGATATTTTTATACACTTCTTAAAAAAATGATACCTGTAAGAATGGAAAGGGAAATAACTCCTCCACATAAAAAAATTATGATGTTTGTGGGGCCTACCGGGGTTGGTAAAACCACAACCATTGCAAAACTGGCTGCCAGATTTGCTTACAAACTTTCCAAACGCCATAAAGTTGGGATAATAACATTAGATACATACAGAATAGGAGCGGTTGAGCAATTAATGACTTATGCAAAAATGATGAGACTTCCTATAGAAACAGTGGTGGACCCGAGCGATTTTTCACTGGCTCTTGAAAGTCTGCGGCATAATGAATATATATTAATTGACACGGTAGGAAGCAGCCAGCATGATAAAGAAAAAATTGAAAAATTATCAAATTTTTTAAAAGTGGATACGTTTGCCGAAATTAATATAAATTTGGTTCTTTCAGCTGTAACTAAATATGATGATTTACTGGATATTTATAAAAATTTTTCAATTTTGCCTATCGATACACTTGTTTTCACCAAACTTGATGAAACAAAAAATTATGGAAATATTTTTTCTCTTTTAATTGAAACAAAAAAACCTGTCAGTTATTTTTCGACAGGACAGGAAGTTCCGGACGATTTAACACAGGCCGGGGCCGATTATTTGCTTAAAGGTATTTTAAATAAGGAGTTTAATTGAAAACTCAAGCCGATAAACTCAAAGAACTGGTTCAAGAAAGAAATACCAAACCCTCAAATGTTCATTTTATAGCGATAACCAGTGGAAAAGGAGGTGTGGGGAAAAGTACAATTACAGCAAATTTGGGTTATGCCCTGCATAAATTGGGGTTTAAAGTTGCTCTTTTTGATGCTGATATAGGCTTAGCTAATCTGGATGTAATATTAAAAGTTAAAAGTGATAAAAACATATATAATGTACTTAAAAATGAATGCTCCTTAAAAGATATTATTGTTGAAATTGAAAAGGATTTTATTTTAATCCCGGGAAAAAGTGGTGAAGAAATAATGGATTTTGCAGATGAAGTTACCCTCAGTAAATTTTTCTCTGAATTTGAAATATTAAATGGTTACGATTTTTTTATTATTGATACGGGTGCGGGAATAGATAAAAAAGTTCAAATGTTCCTTGAGGCAAGCGATGATATTATTGTAGTTACGGTGCCTGAGCCTGCCGCCATTACCGATGCATATGCCATGATAAAACTGATAAGTGAAAAAAAAGATAAAATTTTTATGTTTTTAAATGAGGTTAACAGCGAAAAAGAAGCAATTAATATATTTTCAAAAATAAACAATGTGGCCAAACATAATTTAAAAAAAGATTTAAGACTTCAAATGATAGGATATTTAAAAAAAGATAAAATAATTACCAACTGTTCTATAAACAGGGCTCTTTTTACAAAGCAGGAGCCTTATTCGTTTTCCAGCGAACAGATATATAATATTGCAAAAAAACTGGCAAAAATTTCGGAACGAAAAGTGCTTAAAACTGAAAATAAAGGAATCGGAAGATTTTTTAAAAAGATATTTTCTCAGTTTTAAAGGAAATAAATGAAAGCGGAAAATTTTATCTATTTTTCTACTGTAAGCGGTTTTTTTATTGCTGTAATATTCGGAATATTGAAAAATTTTGATGTATATAATTTTTTTTGGTTTGTGATTATCACAACATCTGCTTTTTATATTCTTTCTTTGGCAAGTGTTTCTTTTTTTATCAAATATACAATGCTTTCAAAATATATTATTTTTAATAAAAACGAAATAGAAAAAATTGTTAATTCCCAGATAAAAGAACTTGAAAAAAAAGAGGATATTATTTATGAAAATTATAAATTTTTAAAAAAATTTGAAGAAGAAGAACTAAAAATTCTAAAGAAGAAACATGTGTAATCCTTACGAACAGACATTAAAAGAATACAGGGATTCTCTGGCGGTTAATTATATGCCCGCGGTAAAGGCAATGGCGGCAAGACTTAAAGAAAGACTGCCAGGCAGTATTGATTTTAATGATCTGGTTTCAATCGGGCTTGAAGAACTTGTGAAATTATCAAAAAGATATGACCCTAAAATGAATGATAATTTTTGGGGATATGCACAAAAAAGGGTTTACGGGGCAATGCTCGATTTTTTAAGAAGTCTTGATACCATAAGCAGGGCTGAGAGAAAACTTGTAAAAGAAATTGATAAAATTACGGAGAATTATATGTCCAGATTCGGAACTGCCCCAAGTGACGAATATTTGGCCGAAGTTTTAAACGAAAGTATAGAAAAAATAAAAAAAGCAAAAAAAGCGGGAGAAATATATAATGTAATGCCAATTGAAGAGCAGCTAAATTATTTTGAAAATATTTCTAAAAAAGTTGAAGAGGAAGAATTAATTGATATAATTAAGAAAGTTTTAAAAGAGTTGGGCGAAAAAGAACAGCTTGTGATTCAACTTTATTATTTTGAAGAGCTTTCATTAAGAGAAATAAGTGATATATTAAATGTATCCGAAAGCAGAATTTCCCAGATACACTCGCATGTTATAAGAAAAATAAGGAAAAAATTAAATGGCTGAATTATTATCGCAGGAAGAAATTGATGCGCTTTTAGAAGTTGTTCAGGAAGAAAACGTGGCACCTGAGGAGCTTGAAAAAGCTCCTGATATACTAGAACAGCGCCAAATTACTTTATATGATTTTAAAAGGCCAAACAGGGTCAGTAAAGAGCAGCTCCGTTCTTTAAGAGCGATACATGACAAAATGGCCAGAAATCTTGCAAGTGATATTTCCGCACTTATGAGAAGTATTGTTGAAATCCAGCTTCATTCTGTCGACCAGATGACTTATGGTGAATTTTTAATGTCACTGCCAAGTCCGACGTCGTTTAACGTTTTTTCTTTAAAACCGCTTGACGGAAAAGGTGTAATTGAAATTAACCCTTCAATTGTTTTCCCTATGATAGACAGGTTACTCGGAGGGGGCGGTTCTTCTTATGAATCTAACAGGGAATTTACTGATATAGAACTCAGTCTGCTTGATCAGATTTTAAGGGTTATTACACAAAATATGAAAGAGGCCTGGTCGCCTATAATGGAACTTTTTCCGGTAATAGAAGCAAAAGAATCAAGTCCCAATGTTGTTCAGATTGTTGCCCAGAATGAAATTGTTGTTATGATTGTTATGGAAATTGTCATCGGTCATACAAGCGGAATGATGAATATTTGTTATCCTGTTATTTCTATTGAATCCCTTCTTCCAAAACTCGCAAACAGAGATTTAATGCTAAGCGGGACAACAGGCAGAAAAAGTAGAAATACGGAACTGAGAGCTCTTATAAGAGGGGCAAAAATAGAGCTCGAGGCAATACTCGGATATGCTTATATGAGTATGAAGGAAATTATTGATTTGGAAGTCGGTGATATAATAAAGCTAAACAGGCCGGCCAATGATACAGTTGTTGTTAAAGTGGACGGCAGAGAAAAATTTATTGCAGATTTTGGGGTCAGCAGATACAGAAGAAGTATCAAAATCAAACACATTTTAAAAACCGAGCATGATGAGGTAAAAGAGATTTTGGAAAAACTTGAACAAATGAGAAAAGAAAAAATAGAAAATATAACATCAGGGGAGAAAAATGAATAATTTTATAGATATTTTGATAAATGAAATAAAATCTGTGGTGGAGGGGTTAATAGGAATAGCTCCTGATGTAATTTTGAAAGAAGAAAAACATAAAGTAGATATTGAGCCTCCTTATGCAAAAATAACTCTGCAGTCCAAAGAAGGTGAATTGGCAGTTATTATACCTCCGGAAATTGCCACAATTCTCGGAGATTTAATGCTTGCAGGTGAGGGAGAGGCGAAAAGTGAAATGAATGAAGACGATTTGGATGCTATAAAAGAAATTGTATCCAATATATTCGGATCACTTTCAACAACACTTGAAGCACAGGAAAATCTGCCTAAATTAAAATTTCAGATTAAAGATGTTACTTTTAATCAGGAAAAAGAAAAATTTGATTATGCAGATGACATCGTTTTAAATTGTTCTATAAAAGATATAAAAAAAGAGTGTCATATTCTTTTGGATGATAAAATATATGCTCTTATCAGAGGTAAAAAAACACATATTGAAGAAAAAAAAGAGACAGATAAAACCAAGCCTCTTCCAGAGGTTAAAAATTTGGAAATGCTTTTAGATGTAAAATTACAGCTTCGTGTGAGGATTGGAACAAAGGTTATGCTTTTAAAAGATGTTGTTTCTATGGATATAGGCTCAATCGTTGAACTTAACCAGCTTGCAAACGAACCGCTTGAAATTTTGATAGAGGATAAAAAAATAGGTGAAGGAGAAGTTGTAATCGTTGACGGAAACTTCGGAATTCAGATTACTTCTATAGGGACAAAAGAAGAGAGACTCAATACTCTTAAGAAATAGTGAAAATGGTGAGTAGTGAGTTGTGAAAATTGACAAAATAGTTTTGTTTTGATATTTTGCTGTTAAAAAAGGTACGCGGTGTTTAAATTCAGTGAATTTTCGGATATGTGTATAAAATGTGGAAAGTGTATTCCGGGATGTACTATTCATGGAATAAATCCTGACGAAGCCACATCTCCTAGGGGTTTTTTGGATCTCTTGAAGGGTGTGGAAGAAAGAGAAATTGAGCTTGATAAAAATGCAAAAGATATTTTTGAAAGCTGTTTTTTGTGTAACCAGTGTGTGGAAATATGTCCTAATTCTATTCCCACCGATTTTATGATAGAAAATATTAGAGCCGAAATTGCCGAAAAATTTGGAATAGCCTGGTTTAAAAGAGCATTTTTTTATCTTTTGAAAAACAGATGGGCTTATGATTTGGTAAGCAGGCTCGGTTTTTATTTTCAGACATGCGGGTTTAAGATTGAGCAGGAAAAAAACGCAATGCGCTCCCGCTTTTCCATACCTCTTTTACATAAAGGAAGATTACTCCCTTATTTTAAGAAAAAACCTTTTTTAAAAAAATATCCAGAAAGGATAAAAGCACAAAATCCTCAAAAAAAAGTTGCTATATTTATCGGATGTATGGCCAATTACAATTATACCGAGGTTGGCGATGCCCTGATAAAAGTGCTTAAATTTTTGAATGTTGATATTTTTATCCCTAAAAAGCAGCTTTGCTGCGGGGCACCGGCTTATTTTACGGGTGATTTTAAAACAGTAAAAGAACTTGTAGAATATAATATTACATATTTTGAAACTTTCATTGATGAGGTTGATGCCATTATTGTCCCGGAAGCCACCTGTACAGCAATGTTAAAAAAAGATTATGAAGAATTTATAACATACCATATGCCGGAGTGGCTGGAAAGGCATAAAAAAATAAAATCCAAAATTTTTGGAACCACCGAATGGTTTTATAAATATACCGATTTAAAAGAAAGGCTTGCAAAACTTCCAAAAGAAAAAGAAAAAATCACATATCATGATGCGTGTCATTTCGGTAAGGTGTTTAATATAAGAAAAGAACCGAGAGCTCTTATAAGTCAAAATTATCAGATAAATGAAATGGAAAATCCTGATATGTGCTGCGGATTTGGCGGTATTACAATTCAGAGTGAAAAATTTCATCTGGCAAGAAAAGAAGGGTTGAAAAAAGCCGAAATGATTAAAAAGGTAGACGCTGAAATTGTAAGTGCTGAATGCAGTGCTTGCAGAATGCAGATAACCGAGCATCTTGATAAAGTGGGGGATAATAAAAAATTTATGCATCCTATCGAACTTATTGCCAAGTCAATAGAAAACGGTGAAAATAGTGAGTAGTGAGTAGTGAAAAGAATGGAAAATGAATAATTTAATAAATTTCTGGCAGCATATCTACTCTCATATAAATCCTGTTGCCCTTAATATAGGCCCTTTTCATATTCACTGGTATGCAATTATGTATATAACAGCACTTGTTTTGGGTTATTATTTGGGGATTAAATTCGGCGAAAAAATGGGTTTTAGTAAAAAGATAATAGACGAATATTTTATATGGGCTGAAATAGGAATTATTTTGGGTGCGAGATTCGGATATGTTTTATTTTATATGCCAGGAGATAACAGTTATTATCTCCTTCATCCCTGGGAGATGTTTAATCCTTTTGAGGGCGGAAAATTTGTGGGAATTGCAGGAATGAGTTATCACGGGGCGGTAATAGGATTTGTTCTCGCCACTTTGATTTTTGTAAAAGTTAAAAAAGTTGATTTATGGAAATTGGTTGATGTTGTGGCTCTCGCCGTTCCGCTTGCATATATTTTCGGAAGACTCGGCAATTTTTTAAACGAAAGAATAGTCGGCAGGATTACCGATGTTCCCTGGGGGGTTTATATAGACGGTGCTTTAAGGCATCCTATCGGTTTATATGAGGCTTTTTTTGAAGGACTGGTTAGTTTTATAATTATTTATTGGTTTTACAAAAAATTTTACAAATGCAAAGGGGAATTGATAGCTTTGTATTTAATTACATATGGCGTTTTCAGAAGTCTGTGTGAATTTTGGCGCCAGCCGGACCCTCAGCTTGGATTTATTGTCGGCCATATAACGATGGGACAGATTTTAAGCTCTTTTTTGGTTATAATTGGTTTTATAATTTTTTATTACAGGAGAAAAAAATGCAAAAATTAGCAATTGTGGGGGGAGGTATAAGCGGGTTAAGCCTTGCATATTATCTTCAGAATGATTATGAAATAACTGTTTTTGAAAAAGATAAATGGGGCGGAAAAGCCTATACGCAAAAAGTTGGGAATTATCTTTTTGAAGAAGGTGTAAACGGGTTTTTAAATAATTCTCCCAAAACGCTTGAATTATGTGAAAAAATAGGCATAAAACCTATAAAAGCCGATGAAAATGCAAAAATCAGATATATTTATGATGATAAACTGATTAAACTTCCTTCAAAACCTATTGAATTTTTAACAAGTGATATAATGAGCCTGAAAGGGAAAATCAGGATTTTGAAAGAATTTTTTATAAAACCCGTATGTGACAGGGAAGAGAGTGTAAAAGAATTTGCAATCAGAAGACTCGGCAAAGAATTTTATAGAAAAATGATGATACCTATGCTGGCCGGCATATACGCCTCTACTCCTGAAATGACTTCTATGAATGCCGCTTTTCCCAAACTGAAAAAAGTTGAATGTGAATACGGTTCTCTTTTTAAAGGTATGATTAAATTAAAAAGGGGAGGGGAACCTACGGGGGAACTTCATTCATTTGAATACGGAATGAGTGAATTTATTAATAAACTAAAAGAAAAAACAAAAGCAAATTTTGTAATTAAAGAAATAAAAGATGTAGATGAACTGAAAGATTTTGATAAAATTGTAATAGCTACGGAGGCTTATTCGGCATCAGAAATTTTAAAAAAATATGAAAAACTTTCAGATTTGTTAAAAAAAATCCCTTATAACCCTGTTGCTATTGTCGGACTTGATTTTGAGAGTGTTACACCTAAATCTTTCGGTATTTTAACTATAAAAAATAAAACACTCGGTATATTGATGGACAAATATATTTTTCCAAACAGAAACGGAATCAGGGCAATGCTGGGCGGAGCCAGGTATTCTGAAATTAAAGATTTAAATAAAGAAGAAATAATTAAAACAGCGCTTGATGATATATATGAAATTATCAAAAATGCTAATCCGAAAATAACGTGGTTAAAGCTTCATAAAAACGCAATTCCAAATTATTCCCTTGGTCATCAGAAATTAGTTAAAGATATATTCACCGAAGCAGAAAAATTTAATATTTATTTAACAGGCAATGCTTATAATGGCATCAGTTTTAACGACTGTATTAAAAATTCCTATGAACTTGCTGAAAGGTTAAAGAAATGAAAAAATTGTTTTTGATTTTTTTATTTTTGACTTCTATTTTTGCAGATGGAATTCATTGGGTAAAAAATTATAAGAATGCATTTGAGTTGGCTAAAAAGGAGCATAAACTTCTAATGGTCGATATTTCCGTTCATCATTGTCCTCCATGCTGGTATATGGCAAATATTGTATATAAATACAAACCTGTAATTGATTATATAAACAAAAATTTTATACCTATATTTATTTATGCCGATACAGACAGGGTTCCCATTGAGTTTTCAATTTATTTTACGGGTGCGGCTCCCAATGTATTGTTGATTACACCGGATGATAAGCTTTATTACAGAATTTTCGGTTCAAGACCGGCTAAAGTTTTTCTTGAAGTTTTAAAACAGTATAACGAAAAATATCAAAAAGGCAAATAATGGAAAATATGGTTTATTCTCTGTTTGATTATTTTGACAAGATGCCATTTATCGTAAGTTTTATTGCAGGTGTTCTTTCATTTTTTTCTCCCTGTGTATTGCCTCTTGTGCCGATTTATTTTTTTTATATAACAGGAATAAGTGCAAAAGAAATTGAACAGAGGAATTTAAATAAAAAAGAAAGACTTAAAATTTTAATTAATTCCTTTTTGTTTATTTTGGGTTTTGCTTTGGTGTTTGTTTTAATAGGTGCAGCGGCGGCAAATTTAATAGGCAATATATTTGCGAATAAATGGTTAAATGTAATTGCAGGAATTGTAATAATTATTTTCGGGTTTAATATAGGAGGATTTATTAAATTTAAAATTTTTCAGTATGAAAAAAGATTAAATCTGCAAAATGCAGGAAGTTTTTTACTTGGGGTTTCCTTTGCATTTGGATGGACACCATGTATTGGCCCAATATTTGGCACAATTGTTGGAATGGCGGCAACCGACCCGGCAAAAAGTGTTTCTATGATGATTGTTTATTCTCTCGGGCTTGCTCTTCCGTTTTTACTTATGGCTATTTTTACCGTTTGGAGTATCAGATTTATACAAAAAGCAAAAAATTATATGGGTTTAATTGAAAAAGCAAGCGGAATTTTGTTAATATTAGTAGGTATTTATTTTATTTATAAAGGAATTAGATAAGTTAAATAAGGAGAAACAATGGATGCTGTAAAAGAATATTGGAGTGATAAAACTTTTTTACTCGGGATGTTTTTATGTATAATAGGAACCCTTTTGGGAGCTGTAGGAGTAGTGGCGCCTGCGGTTTTGATAGAACTAACGGGTATTATTTTGATGATTGTGGTAATATATAAAATTGATAGAAAAAATGAAATTACCTACTAATTAAAAAATATTAAGATATATTTTAAAAATTTATCCAAAAGTAACATTAATTTAATAATTATTAAATATAATTTCAACCTATTATTAAAAATAAAGGGTTAATATGAAAAAATTATTCGCATTTATAGGATTAGCCGGATTTTTATTTGCAGGTGATAACTGTGCAATGTGTCATAACGGCGGTATGGCTAAAAAACTTGATACTTTAACACCGGCTCAAATCGAAGCAAAAATGAAAGAATTTAAAGCCGGAAAAGGTAATCCTATGATGGTTAATGTTGCAAAAGGTTTAAAAGAAGCCGATATTAAAAGAGTTGCTAAAGAATTTGGTAAAAAATAAAATAGAAATTCCAAAACAAATATTTTATTTGTTTTGGAAAATTAATATAAAATAATTTAATAAATAAAACTTTATATTTTTATGGTTGGCAATAATAAGTGCCAGGCACTTTAAATTGTATTATTGAAAACAATGCCCAAAAAGGGCAGAAAAATTATTCGTGAGTAACAACTGGCATTGGAGGTTCGTTTTCAAGAACTTTTTTAGCGCTTCCGTATTTTTTAAGCATTCTCATTCTGTAGTTGTAAATATCTTGCATTTCTCTGATATCTTGCATTACTTGGAAAACACCATGCCAATGAGCATAATCTGGGCTTCCCATTGCCGCACCTTGTCTCATTCTTCTACCTTCATGGTGCCATAGATAATAATATAATTTAAAGAATGGATCGCTCCATACATCAGATTTGATAAGTCCTTTAGCTTTAAGTTCTTTTAACATTTTATTTGCTGCATTGAAATAATTATTGTAATTTTTAACTTGGGCATCTACTCTTTGGAAGTAGTTATTTATAAATGTGGCTTCGTGGCAGGTTGCACATACTTGTTTCATTTGAGCTCTTGCTGCTTCTGGTCCTTCAGGGTTACCGGCTTTTGGATTACCTCTTAATATTGTTTTTCCAGGTATAATTTTTCCTCCACCGTTCCAGAATGCCCATCCTGCGCTTTCTGTACCACCAGTTCTTAAGAAACTTTTTGGTGCCCATAGGTTCCATTTAAGTCTTAATGATACATTGTGAGTTGCTTTAAGCCCGTTGATTGAACTCATATGACATGTAAAACATGTTGGTGCTCTTAAAGTTTTGCCAGGAATTTGTTCTCCTGTTTTAAAATTATAAAATTGATGATTTGTTTCAAAAATATGGCCATGAACACTTGAATCAAATATTTCTTTATCCGGATGGTCAGGTCCTAAGTGACAGTTTTCGCAAGCTGCCGGTTGTCTCGCTTCTGCTGCTGAGAATGTATGTCTGCTGTGGCATGCTACACAGTTTCCAACACCTCCGTCAGGATAAAGTGAAGCCATACCATCATTTGGCCAAGTTGCTGGATCAGGTCTTCCTTCTTTATCTAATTTAATAGTTGTTCCGTGGCATTGAATACATATGTTTGCAACGCCTAAATCAGCCTGTCTTGGATTATTTTGATTTGAAGTAAATACAGAATTGTCTTTTCTGATTCCCGCAGCCATTTTTGCTGCACTGTAACCGTTTAATGAAGGATGTTTTCCTTTCATATATTCATAGTTGTATGCAAGTTTATTCATCAAAAATCCGTGTTTGCTCATATTGGCTGCTAACCATTGAGCTGCCGCTCTCGCATGTCCTGAATTTAAAAATTCTTTAACTTCTTTGGCGTGACATTTTGCACATGTCACAGAAGATACCGCAATTTGAACTGTCCAGTTTTTTCCTTGGAATGGGTGAGCTTTAAATGCTGTTGGATAATTTTTTGGTACAACGTGGCATTGCACACATCCGACACCCATTTTCGCGTGTTTTGAATGTTGCCAGTCGGCTACGATTCCAGGATCTTGAGCTTTATGACACATTAAACACTGTTGATTTGTCACTGCAGGATTTGGTTTGAAATTTTTAAGTTTTACATAATTTGGATTAGAATCCAAACTGTTTGCAGCAAATGCTACTGTTGTTAGCGCTGCAATGCTAACTCCGGCTGAAAGTGCCTTTTTCATTTTGTCTCCTTTGAGTTTATTTTTACTCTTCAGTATTGTATTATAAAAAAGTGTCCAAAAAGTGCCAAAATTAACTTTTTATTAAATTAATATTTATTTTTCAAACTTCCTTTATAATTTATTTCTTCGGCTTTTTTTTCTGTATTAAGCTCTTTTACAGTTTGATTAATGTCAATATTTTTTCTTAATTTGTCCAACTCTTCTTCATTATAACTCATATGCATATTAGCACTTATTATAAAAGGCATATTTTCTATACTTGTTACTTTAGATATTTCTTCTTCCACGCTTTCGCCTTCAACAGTTACTATTATTATTCCTTTTTCTTTTTCACCGAAATGCACATCACATAAATCACTTTCCATCAAATTCATATAAACCGCATCATAATGTTCAGGTTTTGTTTTGACTATTATGCTTGATATATTCATTTATTCTCCTTTAATTTCCAAATTATAACTTCTGCGGGTGAGAAACTTATAATTTCATTATTGTTTATATATTTTAATCCGTTTAAAGCCATTGTGTGTCCTTTTAATATTTTTATAAGTTTATTGTTCATATCAAACAGTGCAATATCGTTATTTTCATCATATTGAATGGCATAATATTTTAAATTTGGAGAAATTCCTGCAGCATACGGTAAAAATTTTACTTTATTTTCAATAGGAAAATTATCATATTTTAAATTATAAATACTTACCCTTCTGTCTTCACTTGCGTTTAATATTAAATATTTTTGAAAATCAACACTTAATGTTTTTGCTTTGTTAAATCCCCCTATAGTTTTAATTATCCTCGCATTTTTCACATCAATAATTGTTACAATACCGCTTTCATCTCCAAATGCAGCCAAAGATTTATTATTGTTTAATTTAAAAGTTGAAAATACATAATTTCCTATCTGTTTATGATAAGTTTCTTTTTTGGTATTTAAATTAAATAAAATTGCTTCATCTGCCAGTGTTGCAATCAATATTTTATTATTTGTTATGTATTTTGCTTCTATTAAATTCTCTTTTGTAGAAAATATTTTTGTTAATTTTTTGTTTTTAAAATTATATAAATAAATAATTTTTATGCCTTTTTCCCCTTGCGCCAAAATCAGTAAATTCTTATTATCCGGAGAAATATCGAGTGAATATATCGGCATAGGGATAAGTTCACCCATGAAATCATGAATTTTAGGCAGCGTAATTTTATCTATATCCTTTAATGTTTTAAAATTTTTAACAATTATTTCACCGTTTTCAAGTCCTGATATTAAATAGTTTTGATTAAATGTAAGTTTTGAAATATAGCTTGGATAAACAATTTTTTCATATCCAAACAGATTTATAATCATAAACAATAAAATTATTAATTTTTTCATTTTTATCCTTTATTTAATAATGATTTCTATTGAATCGTTTGGACAGACACCTATGCAAAAACCGCATCCGTTGCATTTTTTCAAATCTATTACGGGATTAAACATTTCTTTATAAATTATGGCATTTTTTTCACAAATATCTTGACAGGAATAACATATTATATTGTTCCAGGCAAGACATTTTTTATAATTTATTAAAAACTGTGCGTTTATTTTATCCTTTTTATACTCTAATTTTAAAACTTTTCCGCATGCTCTCGCACATTCATCGCAAAAGGTACATCCGTTAAATGCAAAATTTAAAACAGGAATGTCGTTATTTAATTCTATAATTTTTTCAGGACAGGAGTTAACGCATGCTTTTTCATCACATTCTATACAGGTTAAAAAATCTTCTTTTTTTTCATAATAAGGGGGATAAATAAAAGATTTAGGAGAAGAAATTCTCCTGAAAAAATTTCTTTTCGATCTATTTATCATTTTATTCCTGCACTTGGTTTTAAACTTTCAAATTTGTTTTCAACGACAGGATTTACTTTTGCCTGAGGAACGTGACATTGCGTACAGTTATATCTGCTTCCTGCGACTTTTTGAACATGTTTGTCACCATCAAAATTATCAACAAAATGATCTTTTGGCATAGGGATAATTCCCATGGCTTTTGCAGGTGCTGGCATATGACAGTTTAAACACATATTTCTTTTGATAGTAATTGGCACCATTCCGCTAACGCTGTGAGGTATCATAGGAGGTGCTGTTATAAAAGATTTTTTATAAAGTTTTACCTGTCCTGGAACCGGTGCCTGATTATTGTATTTTACAACAGGTAAATTTTCACTTCCTGAATTTAATGATGTTTTTCTTATACCTGTAATTTTTACTGTTTTTTCAGATGCTGTGTTTTTTTGTGTATTTGCATTTTGACATCCTGTAAATACAGCCACAGCAACTAAAGAACTAATTATGAGTTTTTTCATTTTTTTCTCCTTTTATGTAATTTCTAATAGAAAATTTTAGTGCATTATCTTTGCACACTTCAATGCATCTTCCGCAGTTTGAACACTCAATTCCTGAAATGAAATCGCTTTTTTTACCAATTACAGGTGCAAGAACCTGAGGTTCAGGACATATCGTTAAACAGTTTCCGCAATTGGTACAGTTATCTTTATTGTGTTTAACCCTGATTAAGCTTTTAACACCTATTATGGAATAAGTAGCTCCTAAGGGGCATACATGTCCGCACCAACCGTTTTTTAAAACAAAAGCATCAAATAAAAATATGGCTATCAGCCATACCCATCCAAATCCAAGAGAAAATGCAACACCTCTTGTAAAAATACCGATAGGAGAGATAAATTCAAATGCCGCTGCACCGCTTAGCATAGATACGATTAATAAAATTCCGGCAAACCAGTATCTGAAATTTTTAATTTTCATAGCACTGATTAGATTATCTTTTTCGTGATGTGTTTTTCTTCTAAGCCATGCGGCCAAATCTGTTATCATATTTACCGGGCATACCCAGCTGCAAAATGCTCTTCCTCCAATAAGTCCGTAAAAAAGAGTAATAATAATAACTCCAACAATCATATTTGTACTTATCATAGCACCTGCAAAAAGCATTTGTAAAAATGCATAAGGGTCAGTTAAAGGAATTTTGCCAAAAATTTTAGATAAACTTAAATTTCCAACAAGTATTTTCCATCCGTATGTATTAGCGCCAAAATATAAAAATAAAATTGTAAGCTGGGATATACGTCGTAAAATTAGATATTTATTTTTAATTATTGATTCCATTTTATACCTTGATTTAAGTTATTTAATGGATTTTTTTCACTCCAAGGTGTTTTTGTCGTTGTTTTTGTTGATGCGTTTTTAACTCTTTGTTGGTCTTTTTTGCTCCATCCTTTGACGTATCTGTCTCCCGCTTTCCCAAGAAAAACTTCTCTTGGGAATATTTTAATGGCTGCTTTTTCAGTAACACATGCTCTTTCGCACATTCCGCAACCTGTGCAATATTCTTCGTGAACAACAGGAATTCTGTATGCATGTTCACCTGTTCTTTTATTTTGTTTCCATTCAATTGTAATAGCTTTATCCATTTCCGGACATGCCCTGTAACATGCGGTACATTGAAGTCCCCAGAATGCAATACAACTGCTAGAATCTATTACTGCAACTCCCATTTTTGCATAATCTATTGCTACTTCACCTTTATCGTTTTTACATTTTTCCGGTGTTAATGCACCTGTTGGGCATGCATGCATGCAAGGAATATCATCACACATAAAACACGGACCCGTCCTTGCTATAAAAAAAGGTGTACCGATTGGAGCATTGTCTCCGGGGCTTGCCAATTTTAAGGTATCAATTTCCTCTCCATTTACTATCATTTTATTTTCTCTGTTTTTACATGCTTCAACGCATTGGCCGCATCTTATGCATGTTTTTATAAAATCTCTCTCTTCCAATGCCCCAGGCGGCCTCAGGGTTAAAGGTTTTGCTTTGTCTTCTTCAACAAATGCTCCAACAACAACTCCAGCGACAGCAGACGCAGCTGCTGCCTGAGCCATTTGAGTTAAAAAGTGCCTTCTATCCAATTTTTGCCTTTATGCTTTATATATTTTAACTGCTGCTTTTTTATAGTCAGTCTCTTTACTCATAGGACAAGTTGCATCTAAACAAACTTTATTGATTAATATTTTTTCATCAAACCAAGGAAGCATCACAAGGCCTCTTGGAGGTTTGTTTCTACCTCTTGTTTCAATTCTTGCTTTTACTTTTCCACGTCTGCTTTCAATTACAACCAAATCAAATCTTTGTAAACCTAGAGCTTTGGCATCTTTTGGATTCATATAACAGAGTGCTTCTGGCATTGCTCTATATAATTCAGGAACCCTCATAGTCATAGTCCCAGTGTGCCATTGTTCTAGAACTCTTCCAGTACATAACCAGAATTTATAACCTTCAGTATCATATTTAGGATCTTCCGGGTGAACCATAAACGGTCTGAAGAAAATTTTTGCTTTATTCGGTAAATGAACTTTACCCATAGAAGCAATAGGGTGTTGTAAGTTACCTCTTTTAATTGTTTTTAATAGTGGTCCGTAAAATGCAAATTTTTCACCAGGTTTTGCAAATTTTCTTGCATATGGGTCATATTCAGTGTTAAATCTCCATTTTGTCTCTTTTCCGTTAACAACCGGCCATCTTAGACCTCTTACTTTTTGATATGTGTCAAAATCAGCTAAGTCGTGACCTCTTCCCATACCGAATAATCTATATTCTTCCCACATTGCTTTTTGAATAAAGAAACCGTATCCATTAAACGGTTTACCGTCAGTTCCGATAATTTCTCTACCGTCATTTGCTGCTTCAGTGTTTGGATGAAGTTTTCCTGTTTGAGGATTTTTAGCAATTGGGTCTGGCCATGGGAAGTTTTTGCGGTATTCTTCTCTGTTGAACAATACATCAAATAATGTATCATCTGGAGAATATCCCATTCTTTTAGCTTCTTCTAATATGTCTGGTAAAACAGTTCCATCTGGAAGTTTCCATTTGTGCCATACTTCTTTTAATTTAAATCTTTTTGCAAATTCTGTCATTTGCCATAAATCTGGCATTGCTATTCCCGGAGCTACAACCTGTTGTCTCCAGTGTTGTGTTCTTCTTTCTGCATTACCGTAAGCCCCCCATTTTTCATAAATCATAGCACTAGGCAATACTAAATCTGCCACTCTTGCAGATACTCCAGGATAACTGTCTGATACGATAATAAAGTTATCCATAGTTCTTGCCGCTTTTATCCAATGGTTTGCGTTTGCAGTATCTTGCCAAGGATTACATACCATAGTCCATGACCATTTAAGGTTACCAGATTCAAGTTCTCTCATCATTTTTACGAAATGGAAACCTACTTTTGGATTAATTGTCCCTTCTGGAATTTTCCATAATTTTTCAGTTATTTTTCTGTGTTTTGGATTTGCTACAAGTAAGTCTGCTGGGAGTCTGTGGGCAAATGTTCCAACTTCTCTAGCTGTACCACATGCACTTGGCTGACCGGTTAGAGAAAATGCTCCGCTTCCTGGAATTGATTGTTTTCCAAGAAGTAAATGAACCATATACACAATTTCGTTAATCCAGCTACCTCTTACATGTTGATTGAATCCCATTGTCCAGAAAGATACTACTTTTCTGTTTGGGTCAATATATAAATCAGCTAATTTTTTTAGTTTTGCTTTAAAACTTTCAATGCTTTCGTCAGGGTCTCCTTTTGCAACACTTGCCACATAATCAAGTGTATAAGGTTCAACCGCTTTTTTAAATTCATCAAAAGTTATTTCCCAATGGAAAAACGGTGCATGTCCTTTTCTGTGTTTCATTTCCATTATATCACCGGCTTTCCATTTACCTATTGCGCTAAGTGCCACTGCTTCTTCATCAGTTACCACTTTTGCAGCCTGTTTTTTAATTGTTTGCATTTCTTTGTTTGAATAGTCTAATTTTTGAGCAACACTTGGTTCTCTCATACCATAACCGGTATCAACCGTTCCTGTTGCAAAGATTGTGTATTTTTTTACAAAATCCCAATTTACTGCATTTCTATGGAGAATTTCTCTACCTATATAGTTCATAATTGCTAAATCTGTATTAGGTCTAAAAATTATTTCCATATCTGCAAGATTTGAACATCTGTTTCTGTAAGTAGAAAGATTAACTACTTTATATTTATCAGGATTGTTTAATTTCGCATCACTAACTCTACTCCAAAGAATCGGATGCATTTCGGCCATATTTGCACCCCAGGTTATTACTGTGTCGGTAAGTTCTATATCATCATAACATCCTGCCGGTTCGTCAATACCGAATGTTTGATAAAATCCGACAACGGCACTTGCCATACAGTGTCTTGCATTAGGATCAAGATTATTACTTCTCCATCCACCTTTTACCAATTTACTTGATACATATCCTTCTTCAATTGTATATTGACCGGAACCGAAAATTCCTACACTTGTTGGTCCGTATTTATTGTAATATTTTTTGAATTGTTTTTCCATTTCATCAAATGCCCTTTTCCAGCTGACCGGTCTAAACGGGGCATTTTTGCTGAAATTTCCATTTTCATCAAGCCTTAGTAGCGGCTGAGTTAGTCTGTCTGCACCATACATAATTTTTGCATTAAAATAACCTTTAATACAGTTAATACCCCTGTTTACTGGAGCTTCAGGGTCACCTTTTACAGCAACGATTTTTCCTCCTTTTGTAGCAACCATAATACCGCATCCGGTTCCACAGAAACGGCATACGGCTTTATCCCATTGCCATCCTTCTTCACTTGTTTCGGCCTGTGCTTTTAATTCTTCCGGAACAGTAATTCCAGCTGCACTAGCCGCTGCCACTGCGGCAGTTGTTTTTAAAAAATCTCTTCTTGTCATTGACATAAGCACTCCTTTTTCGCTTTTTAACACTAAAATGATACAACTTATTGATAAAAATGTTTTATATTTTTATAATAAATTTAATTTTAAGGCACTTTATAGGCACATTTACGGCACTTTATAGGCACTTTTTATGATAAAATTAAATAAATTTTTAAAGAAGGAAAAAAATGAAAATATTATTGGTTGAAGATGATGAATTTATAGGTGAGAGTATAAAAGAATATTTTGAAATGAATGGTAGTAAGGTCGATTATTATTCAACTCCCAAAGGGGCACTTGAAAAGATTTATCCCGAGCATTATGATATATATTTATTGGATATAAATATGCCCAAAATGAACGGATATGAATTTTATAAGGAATTAAAAAATTATTCTTCTTCAACACCGGTGATTTTTATAACCGCTTATTCAGATGTAGAACATATTGAAAAAGCCTTTAATATCGGTGCTGCCGATTATATAAAAAAACCTTTTGATTTAAAAGAGCTTGAAGTGAGAATCAAAAGGCTTGTTTTCAAAAAAACGGACAGGATAAAAATTACAGCAAATTATTCATTTGATATAAAAAAATTAAAACTTTTTTATAATGGTAAAGAAGTGGAACTTACCCCCAATGAAAAATATTTCTTAGAAATTTTGGTTAAAAATATTAATAATGTTGTAGATTCCGAAACAATTAAAGATTATGTCTGGGAAGAAAAAGTTATTTGTGAGAATACTTTAAGAACACAGGTTAAAAAATTAAGGAGCAAATTAAAAGAAAATTTTATTAAAAATGTAAGAGGATGCGGATATAAAATTGAAAAAAAACAGTGAATTTAAGTTTGATTTAACAATAGCCTTTGCTTTATTTGCCTTTTTGATAATTATTGTTGTTATATATATAAGTATATATTTTTTTACAAACATAGAAAATGAAAATTTTCAGCAGAATGTTATTTTATATGTCAAAAATTTGGTAAAAGACTATAAAATAAAAAAACAAAAAGCTGTAAATAAGGCTGTTGCAATATCAAAAAGTCCATTAATTTCAAGTGAATTTAATATTAATGAAAATCTGCTTTTTGGGATTTTTAAACTTATCCTTTCAAGTGATGACAATATATATAAAATTTCTCTTATACAAAACAATAAAAATATTTATTGTAAAAAAAATAATTCTATAGTGTGTTCAATAAATCAATCACAAAAACCGAAATTAAAAACTTTGATTTTAAAAGAAAATATAAAAAATCATAATGTTGTTTTTAATATTTCGGTGCCTCTTAAAAATAAAGTTTTAAATATTGTTTATAAATATAAAAATATTTTTGAAAAATATAACGATATGTTTAACATTATAGTTATAGATAAAAAAGGAAAAATCTATTACAGCGATTTTACAAATGCCAAATATATATATGACATATACGGATACCCTGTTGTAGATTTAATGAAAAAATCCCAGGGGTTTATAAGTAATGATATTTATGTGCTGAATTTTAATGACAAATATAACGTTATTTTTTTACAGAACAAGAAATTAATTCGTGAAACAAGTGAAATCTCCAAAAAACTGGCAATTGTTATGATGATTTTATCTGTTTTTGTCGCAGTTCCTCTCGGAATATTCTTTTCAAGACCTTTATACAATTATTATAACGAACTTGATAAAAAAATAAATAAAGAAGTGGCAAAAGTAAAAGAGAATGAGCAGCTTTTAATGCAACAGTCCAAACTTGCGGCTTTGGGAGAGATGCTTGGAAATATTGCGCATCAGTGGAGGCACCCTTTAACACATCTTTCGCTGCTTATTCAAAATATTGAAATAGCATATAAAAAAAATAAAATAGATGAAAAATATATCCAAAATTTTAAAAATAAGGCAATTAAACAGATAGAATACATGTCTAAAACGATAGACGATTTCAGGAACTTTTTTAAAGAAGATAAAGAAAGAAAAGAATTTAATGTTAATGAATCTGTTAAAGAAGTTCTGTTTTTGTTGGAAGGAAGACTTAAAAATTACAATATCGATGTGGAATTAATTGAAAAAAAAGAAAAAAACATTATAGGATTTAAAAATGAATTTTTACAGGTAATTATGAATATTTTAAATAATGCAATAGACGTTTTGAATGAAAGGAATATAAAAAATAAAAAGATTTGGATTAAAATAGATGATAATTTAGAAATAGAGGATAATGCGGGGGGTATAAGAAAAGATATAATGGATAAAATTTTTGAACCTTATTTTACAACCAAATTTCAGTCCCAGGGAACGGGTATAGGGCTTTATATGAGTAAAATTATTATTACAAAACATTTTAACGGTAATTTGAATGCTTATAATTCAAATAACGGAGCGGTTTTTGTTATAAAAATTTAAAAAGCACTTTTTAAGCACGAAATTTATATATAATATCAATAAAAAAAAGGAAATCAATGAAAAAAGCTACAATCGGCGCATTAATAATAGGTGCTATTATCGGAATTGGAATTTCTTATTTTGCAGCGGTGATGGTGGATGTTACAGGAACACCTCAGTTTTGTGCAAGCTGTCATGAAATGAAACCGGAAGTTAGCAGTTTTGAATTCAGTGTGCATGGAGGAAATAACCCTTATGGATTTTCAGCTCATCACTGTACTGATTGTCACCTCTCTCATGCAAGTATAATTTCTTATTTGGTTACAAAAGGAATTAGCGGTACAAGAGATGCAATGGCACATTTTGGATTAATTAAAAAAGTTGATTTTAAAGAAAATTTTTGGGAAATGCATCATTATGTATATGATAATGCATGTCTTCACTGTCATAAGGGAATAGAAGAGCTAAAAGATAAAAACCACGTTGTCGGACTTGATGATAATATTCAAAAAATTCATAAAATTTATTATTGGAATGTTAAGGAAAATGGCAAAAAAGTCAGCTGTGTAAAATGCCATAACGATTATACAATGCCTAATTTTGCCCATCCTAATCTTTTAGAAAATTTATCTTCCGAGAAATCGGAATAATTTCTTTTTTATATACTTAATCAGTATTCATATAATTTTTTTGTTACAATACAGAAAAAAAGGAAATTAAATGAAAAAATGGTTGTTTTTAATTGTTGCTGTTTTTGCTTTTGCGTTTGAATGGAGCGGAAAAGTCAATTGGGCAATGGGTTTTAATGCGGCAAAAAATGTTGCCTCCCAAGAGCATAAACTGATTATGGTTGATGTATCACTTACAAACTGCCCCCCATGCAGGTATCTTGCTGCAAATGTTTATACAAATGATAAAGTGGCCGGTTTTATTAATAAAAATTTTGTTCCGGTGTTTTATCTGGCGGATCAGGATAATTTGCCTTTGATAGTTCAAAATTATTTTACAGGTTCAACCCCTACAATATTATTTATCAAACCAAACGGGGAACTTTATTACAGGATGATAGGCGCGAGACCTCCTCAAACGTTTTTAAAAATTCTTCAGTATGTAAATCAAAAATATAAGGCTGGTAAATGATAAAAAAAATATACAATTTTTTCTTTTCTATTGAATTAGCGGTGGTTCTTTCTTTGATATTTATAGTTGCGATGGGGGCTGCAACCTTTTTGAAAACGGATCTTGAAGCCTGGCAGTATGTTTACGGGACCAAATGGTTTGAACTTATTATGTGGCTTCTTGGAATTAATTTAACAGGGGTAATGTTCAGATATAAAACTTATAAAAAGACTCCTATATTCCTTCTTCATCTCTCGGTAATTGTTATTTTACTCGGAGCCGGGATTACAAGATATTTTGGATATGAGGGAAATTTACATTTAAGAAACGGGCAAAGTGCAAATCAAATAACCGTTATTAAAAACAGGGCCAAACCTACTGATATTGAAATTAAGGATTTGGGCTTTAGGGTAAGGCTTGATAAATTTGTTTTAAAACATTATCCGGGAAGTATGCAGCCTAGCAGTTATGACAGTTATGTAACAATAATAGATGGTAATAAAAAATTTCATTATCATATTTATATGAATCATATTTTAGTTTATAAAGGATATAGATTTTATCAGGCAAGTTATGACCCGGACGGAGGCGGAAGTATACTTTCAGTCAATCACGACCCCGGAATGTATGTTACATATCTCGGATATCTGTTAATGGCAATAGGATTTTTAGCAAGTATGCTTTATAAAAAAAGCAGATTTCAAATCACCGTTAAAAAATTAAAAACAGGGGGTCTTTTTTCATTGTTAGTATTTTTAATGCTTCCGCATTCGGCCAAAGCGTTTGACCTTAATTCTTATATACAAAAATCCAAATCCGTTGAACCTGTATGGGAGAGAATTTTGGTGCAAAAAAGCGGAAGAATTGAGCCTATGGATACGCTGGATTTGGATATAGCCCATAAAATTGCAAGAAAATATAAATTAATGGGAATGGATTATAATCAGCTAGTTATGGGAATGCTGGCGTTTCCAGAAAAGTTTCAAAAACTGCCCCTTATTTATATAGGTCATCCTAAAATAAGAAAACTCTTGCATATAAAAGGTAAATACGCTCCTTATATAGATTTCTTTTTACCTAACGGGAATTTTAAATTTACAAAAGAGGTGAATAAGGCTTTTGATACACCAGATATTCAAAAAACACAGTTAGACAGGGAATGGATAAAAATAAACGAAAGGGTTTATGTATCCTTTATGGTTTACACTGCCCAGATTTTTAAAATTTTTCCAACACCGAATTCAAAAAAAATGAATAATACCTGGTTTTCGCCTTATCAGATAGAAGAGAGTGTAACAAAGGGGATGATGGATCCTTTCAGTGCCAGGGCTTATTTAAACAGCTTTAATTCGCTGGTAAAGAATATAAAAGAATTTAATTTAAACGGAGTAAAAAAAGCTTCTAATGAAATATATGAATTTCAAAAAACATATACACCCGATATACTTCCTTCCAAAAACAGAATAGAATGGGAAATTAAATACAATCATTTACAAATTTTTCCTATGCTTATAGGAATTTATTCAACACTTGGGCTCATTATTATAATTTTAGGATTTATTGAAGTTTTAAGACTTAAAAAATATCAGAAAACCGAACTTATTTTTGTGACTTTGGGTGCACTGGCTCTTTTACTTCATACATTTAATATGGGGCTTAGATGGTATGTAGCAGGGCATGCCCCCTGGTCTGATGCATATGAATCAATTATATTTATCGCATGGGGCGCCGCTTTTGCATCACTTGTTTTCTTTAGAAAATCAATGCTCGCACTTGGTGCCGGCCTTTTTGTAGCAGGTATGTTTATGATGGTTGCGCATTTAAATAATATAGATCCTCAAATTACAAATCTTGTTCCGGTATTAAAATCATACTGGCTTTTGGTTCATGTGGCGGTGATTACCTCTAGTTACGGATTTCTAGCAGTCGGAGCGATGCTGGGTCTTCTTAATCTTGTTTTGTTTGCTATTAACAAAGAAAAACTTAAAAAACAAATTAAGGAATTCAATAATATCATTTATATCGCTTTATATATAGGTTTGGCTTTGCTCAGTGTCGGAACATTTCTTGGCGCTGTCTGGGCAAATGAAAGCTGGGGAAGATATTGGAGCTGGGATCCGAAAGAAACATGGAGTTTAATCTCAATGGTTGTTTACGCACTTGTTATTCATGCTAAAATGATGCCAAAACTCAGAGGTGAATTTATTTTTTCATTATTGGCGTTTTTGAGCTTTTTCTTTATTTTAATGACATATTTCGGAGTAAATTTCTATATTGCCCAGGGACTTCACAGTTATGGTCAGGAAGTGGTAAACGGATACGGGTGGATTAATATTATTTTTGCCGGAATGGGTGCCTGGTTTGCAGTGGTGATTTTAGGGCTTGGAATGGAGCTGTATCAAAAAATAAACAAGCCGCTTAAAATAGAAAAAAACGAATATTCGCCAAAGACTTAAAATGTATTTTATAATAAGTTTTAATTACAGAAATTCTGATATAGGCTTAAGGGGAAGACTTTCCAATTTGACACTGGAAGATTTTACAGATTTTAAAGAAGTTATGATTCTCAGCACCTGTAACAGATTCGAAGTCTTTTTTGATCAAAAAAGAGATTTGAATGAGCTGTTTGAAAAAGCTTTTTCAAAGGTAATTACAAAAGAAGAATTTACCAGTGCCGAAATTTATGAAGGTAGAGATGCCATAAGGCATACTTTCAGGGTTGCTGCAAGTCTGGATTCGATGGTTGTAGGCGAAGCCCAGATTACCGGGCAGCTTAAGGAAGCTTTTTTAAAAGCTTATGAAAAACATTATATGACGCAGGATTTGACAAGACTTATTCATTTTTCTTTTAAATGTGCAAAAAAAGTCAGAAATCAGACACAAATTTCAGAAGAACCTATTTCTGTGGCATCTATTGCCGTAAAAAAAGCAAAAGACAGACTCGATAATTTAAGCGGTTATTCCGCTGTTGTTGTGGGAGTGGGTGATACCTCCAAAATTGTATGCAAAAATTTGATAAAAGAAGGCGTTAATATAATTTTGGTAAATAGAACAATTGAAAACGCATTTGTCCTTAAAGAGGAATTGGGGGAAGATGTAAATATAGATGTACACCCTTTGGAAAAACTGCCAAAACTTATAAACAACTACAGGCTTCTTTTTTCAGCTACTTCATCAAAAGATCCAATTATAAAAAAAGAATATATAAAAAATACCAATTATTTAAGAATCTGGTTTGATTTGGCAATTCCCTGCGATATAGAAACAATAGAAAATGAAGCCATAGAAATAATTAAAGTCGATGATTTGAAAAATATATCAGAAAAAAATTTGAAAAAAAGAAAAAAAGAACTTGTTTTTGCAAATGATTTAATAGAAAAATGCGTTGTTGAATTTTATAAATATCTTCAGTCAGTATCAATTGAACCGGTTATAAAATTCTTGCAGACCAAATCAAAAGAATGTGCCGATTTGGCCTTGAATAATGCTATAAAGAAAAAATATGTGCCTGAAGAATACGAAAAAGAGATAGAAAAAGTTTTACATAACGCTTTTAAAAGATTTTTACATAATCCTAATATCACTCTTAGAAAAATGGCAGATTCTCCGGAAGCAGATATTTTGGTTTCGGCAATAAAAAGACTTTTCGGAATAAAAGGTGAATTTTTAGATATAAACAAATGTGATTATCATATGGATAAGGGAATACTTAAATAGTGATTTGTGGGTGGTGACTAGTGAGTAGTGAAAAATAATGAAAGGAATAAGATGATTTTTATTGATGCATGTTTTGGAAAAGAAACTTCATATACACCAGTTTGGATGATGAGACAGGCCGGCAGGTATTTGCCTGAATATATGGAAATAAGAAAAAAAGTAGGTAATTTTTTGGATATGACAAAAAATCCTGAAATTGCCGCTGAAGTTACCATCCAGCCTGTAAAAAGGCTTGATGTGGACGCTGCTATTTTATTTAGCGATATACTTAATCTTCCAATGGAAATGGGTTTACCTCTAAGATTCGAAAAAGGTGTTGGTCCCGTTTTTGACAAAACTATAGATTCTGAAGAAGACATAGACAGACTTGATTCTAATGCGGATAAAAAAATATCTTATGTGTATGAAGCGGTAAAAATAATAAGAAGTGAACTCAGTAAAGAAAAAGCTTTAATTGGATTTTGCGGGAGTCCCTGGACAATTGCCACATATATGGTGGAAGGAAAAGGAAGTAAACAATATGCAAAAATAAAAAGAATGGTTTATACAAATCCTATGATGCTTCATAGACTATTAGCTTTTAACACCAGAGAATTAATTGAATATCTTTCAAATCAGATTGAATCCGGAGCGAACGCCGTAATGGTTTTTGACAGCTGGGGCGGTGCGCTTGAGAGGGATAAATTTTTTGAATTTTCCTGGAATTATATGAAAACAATTTCAAAAGAATTAAAAGAAAAATATCTAAATATACCCGTTATTTTGTTTTCTAAAGGTGTAGGTTTATATATGGGTGATATGGACGGGGATTTTGATGTATTGGGGGTTGACTGGAACACTCCTATAGATTACGTGTTAGGTATTTTTAAAGACAATTATACGCTCCAGGGAAATATGGAGCCGACGCGTCTTTATTCAAAAAGTGCAACAAAAGAGGCTGTTGAAAAAATTGCTAATACAATGCAAGGACACAGGCATATATTCAATTTGGGGCACGGAATTTTACCGGATGTGCCTGTGGATAATGCTAAATATTTTGTGGATTTATGTAAAGAAATTACGTTAAAAAGAGGATGAAGGATTTAGGAATAAGGATTAAGAAAAATAAAATGTACAGTGAAAAAGGAGAATAAATGAATTTAAGAAGATTAAGACTTAATGCTAATATCAGGGATTTGGTAAGGGAAAACTATATTACAAAAAATGATTTAATTATGCCTGTTTTTATAAAAGAGGGGCTTGATGGTAAAAATGAAATTCCTTCAATGCCGGGAATTTATCAAAACGGGGAAAATGCTTTTTTGGATGAAATAAATGAGTGTATAAACCTTGGAATAAAAGCCGTAATTTTGTTTGGAATCCCAAAACTAAAAGATTCATGCGGAAGCGATGCTTTAAGCGAAGAAGGGCTGATTGCAAGAAGTGTAAGAAAAGCCAAAGAAATGTTTGGAAATAAAATAGCCATTATTACAGATTTATGTTTTTGTGAATTTACAGATCACGGGCACTGTGGAATAATTAACCCGAAACTAAAAACTGTTGATAACGAGGCGACTCTTGAAATCAGCGCAAAACAGGCACTAATTCATGCCAAGGCGGGTGCAGATATGATAGCACCGAGCGGTATGATGGATGATATTGTTATTACTTTAAGAGATGCTCTTGATAATAACGGTTTTTCACATATTCCGATTATGAGTTATTCAACCAAATTTGCAAGCGCATTTTACGGACCGTTCAGGGATGCGGCCGAGAGTGCACCTGTCGCAAACGAATATCTTCCAAAAAATAGAAAAACATATCAAATGGATACGGCAAACGCAAGGGAGGCTCTGCTTGAAAGCTTAATAGATGAAGCTCAGGGTGCTGATATTCTAATGGTAAAACCGGCTCTTAGCTTTATGGATATTATAAAAACGGTTAAAGAAAATACACTGAAACCTCTTTGTGTTTATAATGTGAGCGGAGAATATTCCATGGTAAAAGCGGCAAGTATGAACGGTTGGATGGATTATGAAGCATTAATGATGGAAATTTTAACCGGATTTAAACGAGCAGGGGCCGATATGATTATAAGTTATCACAGTAAAGATGCGGCTAAAATATTAAATGGATAATGGAAGATGAAGAATATAAAATTAAAAAATTGTATAATTTGCAAAAAAATTAAAGGATGTAAATGAAATTAATAATTGCAACCAGAGGTAGTAAGCTGGCTCTTTGGCAGGCTGAATGGGTAAAGAAAAGGCTTGAAAATCTGGGTCATGAGGTAAGTTTAAAAATTGTGACCACTACAGGGGATAAAATTTTAGATAAGCCTTTAACTGAAATTGGAGGAAAAGGACTTTTTATTAAAGAGGTTGAAGAAGCCCTTTTAAGAGGAGAAGCCCAGATTGCTGTACATTCTCTTAAAGATTTTCCAACCGAGTATGACAGGGAACATTTTACTCTTGCCGCCGTTCCTAAAAGAGAAGCAGTTGAAGATGTTTTTTTAAGTGAAACATTTGAAACACTTGCTGATTTACCTTTTAATGCGGTTGTAGGAACCAGTTCAATTAGACGTGCTATGCAGATTAAAGCTTTCAGAGATGATTTAATAATCAGTGATTTAAGAGGAAATGTTGATACAAGAATCAATAAATTAAAAAACGGTGAATATGACGGAATAATTTTGGCTCATGCCGGAATCAAAAGACTCGGGCTTAAAAAATCTGTTAAATATTTAGAAATTATTGATACAGATTTAATTATTCCGGCAATGGGGCAGGGGGCACTTGGAATTGAAACTGTAAATGATGAAAAAGTAATCGCAGCCGTTAAGCCGCTCCATGATTTAAGAACATTTGTGGAAGTCAGTATAGAAAGGGATTTTGTCGATACTTTGAATATGGGATGCCATGCACCTGTGGGAGTAAATGCAAAAATAATGCCTGATGATTCCATTAAAATAAAAGGAATTCTTGAAAGAAATGGTAAGTTAATAAAAAAAGAGGTTGTTATTGCCTTTGACAAATGGGAAAATGCAGGGAAAGAGTTTGCAGGGGAATTTAAATAAATAGTGAGTAGTGAGTAGTGAGTTGTGATAAGTTGCCAAGATGCCAAATAGCCAAGTTCCAAGTGAAAAGGTAAAAAATGATAAATGAAAAAATAGATTTTGAAAAACTCTCCAAATATTCAAGACACGCACCGAGATATACATCATATCCGACAGCGGTTGAGTTTAAGGATTTAAAGCCTGAAGATATTATAAATGAATTTAAAAGTGATAAACCTGTAAGTCTTTATTTTCATCTGCCGTTTTGCAGGAGCGCCTGTTATTTTTGCGGATGCAATGTTGTATATACTTCAAAAGCAGACAAAAGAAAAAGATATATTGAATATTTAAATAAAGAGCTTGAAATATTAAGTGAATATCTTGATACAGGCAGAATTGTCAGACAGCTTCATTTTGGAGGGGGAACACCCACATTTTTCACCCCTGATGAATTAGAAGAAGTTTATAAACTGATTTATAAATATTTTAAAAATTTTGAGAGTGATGCAGAAATAAGTGTGGAAATTGACCCAAGATTTTTTTCTAAATCTCATATGGATGTTATGAAAAAATTCGGGGTAAACAGAATCAGCTTCGGAGTTCAGGATTTTAATGAGGCGACTCAAAAAGCGGTAAACAGAATTCAGCCTTTTGAAATAACCAAAGAAGCAGTTGACATTGCAAGGGGTGCAGGAATAAAATCGATAAATATCGATTTAATTTACGGCCTTCCTTATCAAAGCTTAGAAACATTTAAGAAAACGCTTGAACTCGTTATTAAGTTAAATCCTGACAGAGTTGCAGTGTTTAATTATGCTCACGTTCCATGGCTAAAAAAAGGTATGAGAAAGATAGACGAAACTACCCTTCCGGCCCCTGAAGAAAAACTAAAAATTTTCAAATATGTAATAGATTTTTTTGAAAATAACGGATATATAATGGTTGGGATGGACCATTTTGCAAAGCCTGAGGATGAACTGTTTAAAGCTATTGAAAAAGGAGAACTTCACAGAAATTTTCAGGGATATACCACAAAAGGCGGGGCTGATTTAATAGGAGTCGGCCTTACTTCCATCAGTGAAAGTGAAAATGCATATTTCCAAAATTATAAAGATTTGAAAAATTATGAAAAAGCAATTGATGAAGGAAAACTCCCGACATTCAAGGGTGTAATATTAAATGAAGAGGATAAAATCAGAAAATATATAATAATGGAAATGATGGCAAATTTCAGCTTTGATATAAAAAGATTTGAAGAAAAATTTGGTATTAATTTTTTTGATAAATTTAAAAATGAAATAAATGAACTGCAGGAATTTGTGAACGGGGGACTTGTTGAAATTGACAAGAATAAAATAAAAGTCAGCAGGACGGGGAGTCTGCTTATTAGAAATATAGTGCTGCCTTTTGATGAATATTTTAAAAAAATGAAAAATCAAAAAGTATTTTCAAAATCTGTATAAATTAGGAGAGAAGAAAATGGATAAAAAATTAAAAATTTCAATAGGAAATCTGCCTTTAAAAAAAATAGATGTGGATATTTTTTTGCATCCGGTAAAATATAAAGATTCAATAACTTATGAACCGATGGCTGAAGAAGCGGTTATTGCTTTAATTGCCAAACATTTTACCTATGAAAAAGTGCCTGAAAGGGTAAAAAATTATTTTGACGATATGGATGACGGGTATTTAATGAGTGAAAGTAATTTTGATGAATATGATTTGAAAAAACTTGAAATAGGTGAAATAATTGTGGGTAGAGATGTTTTATTGCATCCAAAATATGAAAATATAAAAAATTTTTTAGCAATTCTTAGAGATTTTGGAGGGTTTAAAATTAGTGGAATAGAACTTCCTGAGTTTTTTAAACCAAGCGACCTTATTTTAGCTGAAATTGTAGAAACCGAAAAAACTTTTGAATATAATTTAGAAGAAATTGACGGGCTTCCAAGTTTTGACGGAAGTGTGGTTTATGCGTGCGATGACAATTTTGTTATAAGGGCTAATGAACTTTTATGCTCTCATCAGTTTATTATTGCAAACAGAATTAAATCTTTTAAAGTTGAGGTTGACGGAGAGGTTAAAGAAATTAAAAAACTTCCGGAACTTAAAGGGACGTTTGGAATAATTTATAAAAAAGTTGATGAGTATCCCTTTTTAAGAGTTAGTATTAAAAATTTGGTATAATAATATAAAAAAAGGCTTAATATGAGCTTTAATCCCCCGACCTATACATACTTTGATTATAAAAACTGGAAAGGTGACTGGGAATTAATTGAAGGATATCCTTTTGCAATGGCACCAAGTCCTGTAAGTAAGCATCAATTGTTAATGAGCAGGTTAGTTCAATATTTTAATAATGGATTAGAAAAGTGTGAGTGTGAGAGTTATCCAGAGCTTGACTGGATTATTGATGAAAAAACAGTTGTAAGGCCGGATATTGCAATTTATTGCGAAGAAATAGAAAAATATCCAAAAACAGCTCCAAAAATTGTAGTAGAAATTGTTTCTGATTCAACAGCAAATAAAGATGAGGAGATTAAATTTAAACTTTATGAAAGAGAAAAAGTTGAATATTATATTTTGGTTTATCCAGATTTTGAAAAGGTAAGAATATTTAAGCTAAAGAATTCAAAATTTGATAAAGTTTATGAAGGAGATAAAAAATTTAAGTTTGATATTTGTGATATAGAGATTGATTTTGGTAAAATATTTAAAAAAAGGGGGTAAAAATGGCAAAAATATGTGTTCCTTTGGCTAACGGGTTTGAAGAAATTGAAGCAACCTCACTTATTGACGTAATGAGAAGAGGGGGGCTTGATGTAATTGTTGCCGGTGTCGGCGGGGATGTGATTTACGGAGCCCATAATATAAGGGTAATTCCAGATACAAAAATAGAACTTATAAATGCAGATGAGCTGGATTTAATCGTATTACCGGGCGGACTTCCGGGTGCAATTAATCTGGCAAATGATGAGAGTGTTCAAAAACTTTTAAAAGAAATGGATGAAAAAGGAAAATATGTGGGTGCTATATGTGCAGGTCCGTATGCACTTAAAACCGCCGGAGTTTTAAAAGAGAGATACACAGCATATCCCGGATGGGAAGGAAATATAAGAAAAGAAGGATATGTAAGTAATGCTAAAGTTGTAGAGGATAAAAATGTTTTGACAAGTAAAGGTCCTGGAACAGCTATGTGTTTTGGTCTTGAAATTGTTAAAAAATTTGCAGGTGAGGAAGTTTATAATCAGTTAAAGGCAGGATTATTGGCTGATTTTTGTTAAGGAGTTTAAAATGAGGGGAATTGAAGCATTGGATTATTTTCTTGAAAGCTGGCATGGAAAAATACGTGAATTTGATGAATACAGAGAATTTGACGCATTAATTGAATATGTTTTTGGAAATGAGAGAAAATTTTTTGATTCAAAAGTCGTAATAGAGAGGTTTTTTGAGAGGAAAATTTATTTTGATTTAAAAGAAGAAGTAAATGAATTTATTCCTGAAGAGATTGAATATGATCCGATGAGCGGTAATTTATATATAAAAAGAAATCTGTTTGAAATAAAAATCGCCCCAAGAATTTATTAATAATTTTTGGGGTTAAATAACTTAATTATTTTATCTCCTATTTCACTTATGATTGTTGCAAAAATGACTAAAAAACCACCTGATATTTGAAATAAGGTTAATTTTTCTCCATACATAATTCCAAAAAATGCAGCCGTAACCGGCTCTAAAGCGAAAATAACCGCTGTTTTTGTCGGAGATGTGTATTTTTGGGCATAAGTTTGAACGAAAAAAGCAAATACCGTTGCAAAAAACGAAGTAATAAAAAGTGCGAAAATCACAAGGGGTGTGATTTTTATCTTGTGAGATTCAAACGGTACAAATACTAAACTTAACAGTGCAACAACTAAAAATTGAAAAGTTACCAGTGTATAAATATTGTATTTTTTAGAAAAAACATCTGTTACGCTTACATGCATACCGAAAAATATTGCACACAAAAGAGGATAAATTTCATAAACATTAAAAATTAGTTTTCCGCTTAGTGTTAATAGATATAATCCTATAACTGCAATTATAACTCCGATGATGGAATATATTTTAATGTTTCTTTTAAACAGCAGAAAAGAAAATATCGGGGTAAATACCACAAATAACGCTGTTATGAAGGCAACAATATTTGAAGGTACAAAATTAAGAGAATATGTCTGTGCGGCATAAGCTATAAAATTCAAAAATCCCAGAATACAAGCAGCAAGAATATCTTCTTTTTTTAAAGTAATTTTTTTATAAAAAATCAAAAGCATTAATAAAAATGCCAAAAAAAATCTGGCAAAAAGAAAAGAGAACGTTGGTAAATCTTCTATTGTCTTTTTCATTAGAATAAAAGTGGAGCCCCAGAAAAAGGCTGTTAAAATTAATAAAAAATCAGAATATTTTGCAAATATTCTATCCACTAAATTCCGCCCTGCGCTTTCATTCTTTTTTCGAGTTTATGTCCGATAAAACTCAAAATTGAAGTTAACATCAAATAAAGAACAGCTACCGTGAGCCATACTTCGAATGGAGAAAATGTGTTTGCAACAATTTCTCTTCCCACTTTTGTAAGGTCTGTAATGGATATAACCGATACAAGTGAACTGTCTTTTATTAATGAGATAAGCTCACCTATAAGAGCCGGAAGTGCTTTTTTTAAGGCCTGCGGCAGAATAATCAGATACATTTTCTGAAACGGTGTAAACCCGAGCGACATTGCCGCTTCGTGTTGTCCTTTATCAACCGCCTGAATTGCGCCTCTTAAAATTTCTGCAATGTAAGCCCCGTAAAAAATAGATAAACTCATTACACCCGCCCAAAATCTCGGAAGTGCAAAAATAGTTGCCACTATAAAATAAAAAATAAACAGCTGCACCAAAAGAGGCGTTCCGCGGATTACAGTGACATAAAAACTGCCTATATAATCAAGTGCCGGGATGCCGCTTAGTCTGATTATTGCTATTATAAGTCCGATTAAAAAAGCGAAAAGCATTGAAATAATTGAAATTTTAATAGTTACCCAAATTCCTAAAATAAAAGGACCCGGTTTTAATTTTTCTTTATATGCAAATTCATCATCCTGAAATAAATATTCACCATTTTTAAATTGTAATTTATAACCATTTATATCAAACTGATAAATTTTTTTATTTTCGCAGATTATTACAGTTTTATTTTGTTTTATCTGAAGCTTTCCGTCACATGGAGCTGTAAGAGGAATTTTAGCATTATATACAAAATATTTGGGAATCATATCCCATTTCCATGTATAATTTATTTTGCTTGCAGCGTTATATAAAAAATATCCTACCAACACATAAAAAAGAGAGGCTAAAAGTAAGCCTGTTTCTTTTTTTTTTAATATTGACTTTTTCATTGAACGCTTTTTAACCAATCAGTATGTCTAAACCATTTGTTGTACAGTTTTTCATAAGTTCCGTCATGTTTGATTTGTCTTAAGAAATTGTTTAACCAGTTTAGAAAATCAGGGTCTCCGTGATTTATTGCAAATCCTAAAGGTTCATATGTTAAATCCTGATTAAGAAAAATAAGTTTCCCTTTTCCTTTATCCGCCATAAATAGTTCATTGTAAGGTTTATCGTATATAAATGCATCGGCTCTGTTGTTTAATACTTCCTGAACGGCTGCGCTTTCTGAATCAAATGTTTTGATTGTGGCGTGTTTAAATAATTTTCTTGCCGCAATTTCTCCAGTAGTACCAAGTTTGGTTGTAATTACCATACCTTTTTTATCTAAATCTTTATAACTTTTTACACCTTTGTGTTTTTTATTTACAAGAAGCGTTTGACCGACTAAAAAGTATGGATTTGTAAATGCCACTTTTAAGTTTCTTTTTTGGGTAATGGTCATACCTGACATTATGATATCACATTTATTGGTAATAAGTGCAGAAATGATGCCGTCCCATGCTGTCGGAACAAGTTTTAGTTTTACACCCATATCTTTAGTCATTTTTTTTGCAACATCAACATCAAAACCGATTATTCTTCCGTGTTTGTCTCTCATTTCAAAAGGAACATAACCCGGCTCCAGACAGACTCTAAGAACTCCTTTTTTTACAACCTGATTTAAAGTGGATTTTTGCCAAAGATTAAAATCGGCAGCAAAAACCATTGATACCAAAGCTAAAACCGTAAATAGTAATTTTTTCATTTTTATCTCCTTTTAATGATGTAAGATTTCGCTTAAGAATTTTTTTGCCCTGTCTGTTTGAGGGGTGTTGAAAAATTCTTCAGGCGTATTTTCTTCTACTATCTGGCCTGCATCCATAAATACAATTCTGTCACTCACTTCCCTTGCAAATCCCATTTCATGGGTTACACACACAATTGTATAATTTTCTTTTGCGAGTTCCTTCATAACATCAAGTACTTCACCTATCATTTCCGGGTCCAGTGCACTTGTCGGTTCGTCAAAAAGAATAATTTTAGGCTTCATTGCAATTGTCCTTGCAATTGCAACCCTTTGTTTCTGACCTCCGCTAAGTTCACTTGGGTATTTGTTTGCCTGATGAGGAATTTTAACCCTCTCAAGCAGGCTCATAGCAAGTTCTTCGGCTTCTTTTTTTTGCATTTTTTTTACTTTAACCGGAGCCAAAGTAATATTTTCGAGTATTGTCAAATGCGGAAAAAGATTAAAATGCTGAAAAACCATTCCAACTTCCTGACGGAGTTTGTTTATATTTGTTTTTTTGTGATATAAATCTTTTCCGTCAATAATTATTTTTCCGCTGTCAATATCTTCTAGTCTGTTTATACATCTGATAAGTGTAGATTTTCCGCTTCCGCTCGGTCCGCAGACTACTACAACTTCTCCTTTTTTTACGTCGAAATTTACACCCTTTAGGGCGTGGAAATTTCCATAATATTTTTCAATATCTTTCATCTGAATGATTTTGTCATTATCCATCTATGCTCCTATGCGTTAAGCTGTTTTTCAACTTTTTTTTCTAAATGATGAGAAAATTTACTCATACTGAATGCTATACTGAAATATACCAACGCTACAAAAGAAAATACTTCAAAACTGATATAAAGTCTGTTATTGATAATTGTTGCAGCCCTGAAAAATTCAATTACGCCTATTGTATAAGCAAGAGACGTATCTTTAAAAAGTGCAACAAACTGTGATACAAACGCCGGTATCATTTTTCTGTATGCCTGAGGTAGAATTATATAAAAAAATGTCTGAAAATTATTCATTCCAAGAGATTTTGCAGCTTCAAACTGTCCTTTTGGGATGGAATTTATACCGGCTCTTACTATTTCGGCAACATAAGCACTTGTAAATATGGTAAATGCAATTATCGCCGCAACGGTAGGTGACACATGTGCCTGAGTGTGAAAAAAGCTCATTGAAAATACCGGTATTGCAAAAAATACCCAGAATATAACCATAAGCAGCGGGGTTGCCCTTACTATTTCAATATATAAAATCGATGGTATTTTAATTAATTTAATACTAGACCATCTCGCGATTCCAAAAATTGAACCAAGTATAAAGCTTAAAATTATTGAAACAATAGCCAAAATAAAAGTTAAGGCAAGTCCTCCAATTTCCCCAGGTCTTCCAAAAAACAGAAATCTTAAGTTATCTTTTGTAAAAAGTTCTTCGTAATGGGTCTCAGGGTATGCAAGCATTTGAAAAATTTTAAGCAGCGCAGCAATTACAATAATATTGAAAATCCAAAATACTATTTTATGTGTTTTGAAATAATTTTCTATGTTTTTAAGCATTTTTTACGCCTTTTGAAAATTTTATTTCTATGAGATTCATTATAAACGAAGTGCTCAAAGTTAAAATAATATAAAGGATTGTAACTGCTGTCGCCGCTTCAAAGCCTCTAAAAGTTTCAGCATCTATTTGTTGCGTTGAAAAAGTAAGCTCCGCCACACCTATTGTCATAGCTAAAGAAGAATTTTTTATTAAATTTAAAAACTGGCTTGTAAGAGGTGGAATGATAATTCTGACAGCCTGAGGATATATTACATACCACATTACCTGAAATCTGTTCATTCCAAGAGATCTTGCAGCTTCAAACTGCCCTTTTGGAATGGAACGTATCCCCGCTTTTACCACTTCCGCTATATAAGCGCCCGTATATAAAATAAGCGCTAAAAGGGCTGAAAAAAATGCATCCACGTCATTTATATGTAAAAAATCCCCCCATGTATTTAAAAACGGAAAAATTTGTGAAAGAGTGAAAGTAAAATATATAAAAAACATTTGTACAATTAAAGGAATGTTCCTGAAACTTTCAACATAATAACTTGAAATAAGACTCAGCCAAAAGCTTTTGGAAGCTCTTCCGATTCCTACGATAGAACCAATTATAAAGCTGAAAAAAATTCCTAAAACCGAAAGTTTTATTGTAGTAATTAATCCATTTATTAGCAGCTGCTTATATTCAATTAACACATGCCAGTCAAATTCATAACCCATTATTTACCTTTATCCCGAAAAAGGGAGAAATTATTTAGGCCAAACTTCAGGAAGTCTGTTTGGTTTTGTTCCGAACCATTTTATATAAAGTTTTTGATAAGTTCCGTCCCTTACAGCATCTTGGATTGCAAAATTTACCGCATCTCTGAAGTTTGATTCATTTTCTCTGACTCCCATTCCGTAAGGTTCGAAAGTAAATGTTCCGCCTACAACTTTGAATGCACCGTGTGAATTTTTAGCCTGGGTTACACACCATGTATAATCTGTTGAAACCGCATCGACTTTTCCTCTTTTTAATGCCATAACAGCCTGAGGATATTCCTGGAAATATACAAGTTTAACTTTTGGATTTACTCTTTTTAAATTGTCTCCGCTTGTAGCCCCCTGAATTACCCCGACTTTTTTACCGCTTAAATCATGATAGTTTTTAATTGTGGAATCTTTTCTAACCATAATTGACTGACCGTCAAAATAATAACTGATTGTAAAATCTATCGGTAAATCTCTTTTTACTTTGTGGGTCATACTGGCAGCTGCAATATCTACAGTCCCGCTTTGAACCATTGGAATTCTTGTTTTTGAAGTAACCTGTGTAAATACAGGTTTCACACCGAGTTTTTTTGCAATGTATTTAACCAAATCTATATCAAAACCTACAACCTGACCTTTTTCGTTTACATAACCAAACGGTGGAAAGTCATATTTCACTCCTGCTTTTAATACACCTCTTTTTTGAACATCTTGGAGTAAATCAGCATTTAAACCGCTAAAAATTACTCCTAAAAGTACAAACAGGGCAAGTATTTTTTTCATTTTTTGCTCCTTTGAATTTTTTTTTCAAATCATTATAACAAAACAATGACAAATAAAAGAAATTTTTTTGCATATATTTTAATCAATTATTGTTTATATAAGTATTTATAATTAAGGCCGGGTAATTAAAAAGAAGTGTGTTAAAATATTAAACGGTAAAAAAAGAAAAATTTTAATCTCTTAATAAAGATGTAATATATTCTATATTTAGACTGTTTTGATGAACCTGCGCTAAAACAGAGGCATTTAATTTTATTTTTTCATTTTGCATATCCATAACTTTTTTGGCCATATCCGGTTCATTTTGAGCTTTAGCTGCAGATTCTGATACTATATTTTGTGACAGATTATTGACTTTGTCTCTCAAAGCATTTTGGGCCGCTCCGATACTTGAAAATGCACTGTTTAATGATTTTTCAAATTCATCGAGATTGTCAACATCAAAATTTGGCATGGAAGTATTTATATTAATTTCGTTAAACTGAAAACTTCCAAAAACATTTTTATTGTTATATGTTGTATTTTCTAAAGTATTATTTATATTTTTGGTATATTTTTGAATTTGGGAATCGATTATGTTTAAATTATCATTACTGAGTGCGGCATTGTTTAATGCAGCCTGAAGTGTTTTTATATCGTGTAAATTATCCCTGATTGAATTTAAAGCCCCGTTTGCAATTTGTGTAAAACCAATCGCCTCATTATAATTATTAATTTCCTGTAAATTGGAATCAATATCGTTTTGGAATACATCATTTACAAATTTGTTTACTGTTTCTTCTACATTTGGATTGGATATTTTATCTAAATCTTTTTGAATTTTTTGTAAATGGTTGTTTATATGGTTTTGTGTTAGGTTTTGAACTTTCATTTCCCACTCCTTTATAATTGATTATATCATATTTTTGATAAAATGTTAAATAATTTTAAAGGATATAAATGATTGAGATTCGTCATTTGAAAAAAACATTTGGCAAAAAAGAGGTATTAAAAGATATAAACCTTGATATAGCTGAAGGGAAAATTACATATATTTTGGGAATGTCCGGTCAGGGAAAATCCACCATTATCAAGCATATAGTGGGGCTTCTTAAACCAACAGGCGGAGAAATTTTAGTAGATGGAGTGGATGTGGCAAAAGCGGATATAAAAACACTGTATGAAATAAGAAAAAAGGTCGGTTTTACTTTTCAGGAAGGTGCACTTTTTGACAGTATGAATATTTTTGACAATGTGGCTTTTCCTTTGGTTGAACACACAAAATTATCCAAAAAAGAGATAGAAAAAAAGGTATTTCAAACACTCGAAATGGTTGGACTTGAAGCAAAAAGGGTTGCATATTTATATCCACACGAACTAAGCGGGGGAATGAGAAAAAGAGCGGCTACGGCAAGAGCAATTATAATGGAGCCCAAGTATATTCTTTATGATGAACCTACAAGCGGGCTTGATCCAATTATCAGTGATAAAATTACAAGAATGATAGAAAGTCTTACAAGAAAACATAATATGACCAGTGTTGTTATTTCACATGATTTAAAAGAAACTTTTAAAAGTGCCGATTTTATAGCATTGCTTTTTAACGGTGAGATTATTGAATTCGGCGATGTAGAGGAATTTAAAAATTCAAAAAATCCGGTTGTACAGGCTTTTATAGAAGGTGACAGTGAAAAATACGAAACAATGGCGGATGGAATTTAATTAAATAAAAAAGGAAACAAATGAAAAAGATGCTTATTTTTTTAGCAAGTATACTTTTGGCTTATGATGCAAAAGTTCTGCCTTTTGATGAATTTGATATAAAAGCAAGTGTAAGCGGGGAGGTGATATTTGCAGACAAAAATTTTGAAGCCGAAAACGTAAATAACAAAACAATTGTAAAATTGGACGATTATCAGGAAAAAGTTAATAAAACCAATTTAAAAACCCAAATTAAATTGTTAAAAAATGAAATAAAAAAAACCAAAGAAGCTTTAAAAAGAAAAGAAAAAACCTATTTAAAATATAAAGATCTTAAAACAAAATCCCAAATAGAAAAAGATTTAAAGTTTTATGATTATATAAACACATATAATCAGCTTATCAATTTAAAATTAAGCTTAAGCAGCGATATGGCAAATCTTAAAAAAACAGAGGATTTAATTAATAAAAAAAACATCAAAGCAAACGGATATGTCTACGAAATTTATGTAAACAGGGGTGATTATCTTACACCCGGAAGACTGGTGGCAAAAGTGTATGATACAAGCAGGGAAAAACTTTATATTTATGTGCCTGTTGATAAAATAAATTCGATAAAAACTAAAAGAATTTATATTAACAATAAATTAAGCAGTTTTAAAATTACTAAAATCTGGCATGTGCCGGATGAAAAATTTGTAACGAGCTATAAAGTAGAATTAGTTGGAAAAGGTTTAAAATTCGGAGATATTGTGGATGTCGAATTTAAAAAAGAGTAGGGGAATGTGTATCCGGATTTTTCAGACTGTCTGAATCTATTATTTCTCCTATCTCATCTATATCCAGATAATCTGGATATTCTACTTCTATTCCGAAATCGTTATAAAAAACAGCTTTATCCCCCCTTATTTCATCGAATTCTAAAATTTCGTTTTCTACTGTTTTAATTAATATTCCCTTTTTAAGTTCATAAACTTTTCTCAATTCCATTCCTTGATTACATTTTCAAAAACACGTGATAGTTTTATAACTTCATTTTTACCTGTTCTTTCATTTGGTGCATGGATTGTATCGTTTTTTACTCCAAATTCTACTGTTTTTACCCCATTTTTGGCAAAAAATCTTGCATCGCTTGTTCCGCCTGCGGTAGAGTGTTTTGGAGTGAGTCCTGTAATTTTTTGAATGGATTTATCCAGATTTTTCACAACTTTTGTATTAGGGTCGGTTATAAAAGGCTCAGCGCTTTGTTTGAGCTCCAGGGTGTAATTCATATCTTTAAAATATTTATGAATAAAATTTTTAACATCTTCTTTTGTGGTATGGGTATTGTTTCTTACGTTAAACATCATTTTAAGCTTACCCGGAGTTACGTTTGTAACTTCCATACCGGCTCTGATATCCGTTACAACAAATTTACTCGGAATAAAAAATTCATCTCCGCTGTCTAAATCGACCCCGGCTATTTTTCCAAGCACCTGTGCGACTTTATGAATCGGATTGACTGATTTTTCCGGATAAGCCGCATGCCCCTGAAGCCCTGTTTTTTTTAAAACCCCGTTAATACTTCCCCTTCTTCCTATTTTTATGGCATCTCCGAATTCTTTTTCACAGGTTGGCTCAGCCACTATAGCATAATCTGGAATTAAATTTTTTTCTTTTAATATTTCAAGCATATATTTTGTGCCCCAGATGGCATCGCCTTCTTCGTCGCTTGTAATCAGTGCGCTTAATGTGCCGTTAAAATTTTTGACATTTTTAAGCGCCCAAAGAAAAGCCGCAACACCGCTTTTCATATCCTGTGCGCCTCTTGCAAAAATATAGCCGTCTTTTTCAGTCGGAGTAAACGGGTCTGTATTCCAACCATCACCCGGAGGCACTACATCAATATGCCCTGCAAAACATAGATGGTCTCCCTCTGTGAATTTTTTATATAAAAAGAGATTTTTAACCCCCTCTTTTTCATTCTCAATCACTTCAAAATCATTTAAATAATTTTTTATAAACTCCATTGCACTGTCGTCATTTGGAGTTATTGATTTAAAACTTAAAAGTTTTTTAAATAGTTCTGTTACATCCACTTTTTTTCCTTTTTGTTTTAATAATAGCAAATTTTGTGTAAAAAATAAACTAAATCAAATGATTAAAAATTTTTAGATAAAACTTATATAAAGATTTATTAAATATGTGTTATAATATATTAAACCAGTATTAAAAGGAGAGGGTGTGAAAGAAATATTAAAAGAAATTGACTCTCTAAAAAAGAAAATAATCGACATCAGACGCCACCTTCATATGTATCCCGACCTTTCACACAAAGAAAAACCGACACGTGATTATATTAAAGGTATTTTAGAAAGTAAAGGAATTAAATGTAAAACTTTTAAAGACCACTATGGAATGGTTTGTGATATTGTTGTCGATGAAAACAGGCCTTTTTTGGCATTCAGGGCGGATATGGACGCTCTTCCTATACAAGAAGCAAATGATGTTTCTTATAAATCAAGAAAAGACGGGATTATGCATGCATGCGGGCATGACGGGCATACTGCGGTTTTGGCAGGATTACTTATTGTATTAAACAGACATAAAGATAAACTACCGATTAATATAAGGGGTATTTTTCAGCACAGTGAAGAAGACACCGAGGGAGGAAGTGAAGATTTGATACGAGATGGTGCATTGGAAAATGTAAATGCAATATTCGGGCTTCATATGTATCCTTATTTAAATACAGGTGAAATTGGTTATAAATACGGGGAAATGATGGCAAGTGCCGATACGTTTGAGATTGAAATTTTTGGGAAAAGCTCTCACGGTGCAAGACCTCACGAAGGGGTTGATGCGCTTTTAACCGGTGCACTTGCAATCAATTCAATAAACCATATTATTTCAAGAAGAATCGATCCTCTCCATCCCGCTGTTATTTCCATGGGTACTGTTAAAGGCGGAAAAGCTCCGAATGTGATATGTGATTATGTGAAAATGACCGGAACGGTTAGAACCCTTAACGATAAAGTTAGAAATTCCATAAAAAAGATGATGGAAGATGCGATTAAGGGAATTTGTTTTGCGATGGGGGCTGATTATAAGTTTCATTATTTTTTTGGAAATCCCGAACTTATAAACGATGATAAAATGGTAGATATTGTCATAAAATCTGCAAAAGAAACAGGTGCAAAACCGTTTGATTTGAAACAGCCGGTAATGGGAGGGGAAGATTTTGCCAATTATTTAAAAATTGTTAAGGGGGCATTTTTCAGACTCGGATGCTGTAACAGGGAAAAAAATATAGGATGTGTTCCGCAACATCATCCAAAATTTGATATAGACGAAGATTCATTGCCGTTAGGGGCAAAGGTTATGGCAAATTTAGTGAAAGAATTTAAAAATGAGAGTTAGTAATATATTTTCACCTTTATTTGTGAAACAGGAAAAACTTTTTGTCAATATAAGGGATTTTAAAAAAGAAGATGCAAACGGGATAGTTGAATTAATTAGAAAAAATTACGCAGACACTTATTATAGAAAAGATTTTTATGATGCCAATATGTGGATAAAAGCATACAATGAAAAAAGATTAATCCCTATAATTGCCGAATATCAGGGAAAAATAGTAGGTCAGTTTTCTTTAATACTCAATGACAAATACAATGCGGAAATCGGTATTGCCGTAGTTCACCCTGATTTTAAAGGAAGAGGCATTATGAATCAGATGTTTGATTATCTGATAGAAAAAGCAAAAAGTATAAAACTTTATGCAATATACGGCGAGGCCATTATGTTTCATCCTTTCTCACAAAAAGCGAATTTATCCCACTCAATGGTTGAAACTGCCCTTCATTTCGGGGAAGTCGCTCATTGGATATCTCAAAAAGAATTTAAATTTGAAAAAAGAAGCGGCGTTTTGATTTCTTACCTTTTATTTAAAAAAGAAAAAAGAAATTATTATCTTCCCGAGATTTATAAAAAAATAATGCTTGAGAGAATCAAAAAATTAAAAATTACCGTTACAAAAACAAAAGTTAAAAGAATAAAACCGAAACTTAAGTTAAAAATAAAAAAAATATTAAAAATTGCAATAATTAGATGTGATAGCAGGGTTAAAAATTTTGAAAAAAAATTTAATTTTATTTTTTCAAAAGCAAAAATAAAAGCGGATATGGTATATCTTGATATTAATCTTCATTCCCATTATGCAGAAAAAATAGTGGAATTTGCAAATAAAAAGGGATTTTTTTACAGCGGTATACTTTTTTATAGGTACGAGCGAATGGATTATTTAAGACTTCAATTTGAAAACAGGCATAAAATAGAAGAGAAATTAAATGTCTGTTACAGCAAATATTGTAAAAAACTGACAAAATTTATTTTAAAAGATAAAAAAAGGGTAAATAAATTAAATTAATTAAGTTTTTTAATCAACAGGATTTTCGTAATAAACATATGTCTCGTAATTTGTTATTTCAAAATATAATTTTTTCTTTTCGTTGGGGTCAACTTTATAATTAAAATTTTTATCAAGATATCCGTATCCGAACCTGTAAGGTCTTGGTTTGTTGTCATCAGTTCCGTGAGCAGTTGTAAGTTTGTCCACTTTTAAAAATCTCATTACAATCCTGCCTCCGGAATAAATATCCACAACACCGTTTACGCCTGTAAAATTCTGAATGGAATGGCCCAATTTATTTTGCTGTTCCTGAGTGCATCCTGAAATTATCAAGATTAAAAAAAATCCTAATATTTTTTTCATTGAAATCCTTTTTTAAAAATTATAGCATATTATAAGTTTAGTGATATAAACTAAAGAAACTTGAAATTTAAAATAAATTTTGATATAATCAGTATACATAATGCAAAATATGATACAATAAACACAAAAAGAGGATAGATGATTAAAAATTATGAGGAATATAAAAAAGCTGTCCAGCTTTTAAAAAAATATTCATATTATTATTATGTTTTGGATAATCCTTTGGTTACAGATGAAGAATATGATAAATTATACCGTGAAGTTGAAAAATACGAAAAAGCGCACCCTGATGAAATAGATCCGACTTCTCCTACACAAAGGGTAGGCGATGTGGTACTTGAGGGATTTGAAAAGGCCAAACATATAACAAGAATGTGGTCTATGGAAGATGTGTTCAGTGAAGCCGAATTTAAAGACTGGTTAAACAGGGTGAATAAATTAATTGATGACAATTATACTTTATACATAGAACCAAAATTTGACGGAGCCAGTTTAAATCTGGTTTATAATAACGGGGAATTGGTTAGAGCGGAAACAAGAGGCGACGGTGATATCGGGGAAAATGTCACGTTAAATGCAAAAACTATAAACTCCATACCTTTAAAGATAAATTATAAAGGACTTATTGAAATACGGGGGGAAGTTTTAATAAAAAAAGAGGATTTTGATAAATTAAATGTAGAGAGAGTTAAAAAAGGCGAAAGCACTTTTGCAAATCCGAGAAATGCGGCGGCAGGAAGTCTAAGACAGCTTGACCCTAAAATTACGGCAAGCAGACATCTGTTGTTTCAACCCTGGGGTGTGGGATATCCTGTTGAAATATTAAATTTCACGGAGGTGGAAAACGACAGGTATGAAAACGATAAAAAAATGTTTTTTGATAAATTTAAAACATATAAAAATTTAATGGATTTTGTTTATTCCCTCGGATTTAGGGAACCCCCTAAAAGAGGGGAGTGCAAAAAAGACGAAATTGAATGCATTCAGAAAAAATATAACGAATTTGTTAAAATCAGGGATGATTTGCCTGTAATGCTTGATGGTATGGTTGTTAAGGTGAATGAGCTTAATTTACTTGAAAAATTAGGTTACACTCAAAAATATCCAAGATGGATGGTCGCATATAAGTTTCCTGCCATTGAAAAAGAGACAATTTTAAAAGATGTTGTTATTCAGGTTGGAAGAACCGGCGTTTTAACTCCGGTTGCCGTTTTGGAACCTGTTGAAATAGGCGGGGTTATAGTAGAGAGGGCCACTCTTCATAATTTTGATGAAATTGAAAGAATGGATATCAGAATAGGTGATCATGTAATAGTAATCAGAAGCGGGGATGTTATTCCTAAAATTACTAAAGTTTTGGCATGGAAAAGAAGCGGAAATGAAAAGAAAATAAGTAGACCCACATATTGTCCCGTATGCGGAAGCGAGGTGCTGGACGAAGGGGCTCTGATTAAATGTCAAAATCTTTCCTGCCCGGCAAGGGTCGTAAATACTATAATTTATTTTGCTAGTAAAAACTGTATGGACATAGAGGGGTTAGGAGAGAGCGTAGCAAAACTTTTATATGAAAAAGGGCTTGTAAAAGATATAAGGGATTTATATAAACTTAAAGTTGAAGAACTTGAAAGGCTCCCCGGTTTTGCAAGAAAAAAAGCCGAGAATTTGATAAACGCAATTAAAAAAACAAAAGGGACTGAATGCTGGAGATTTGTAAATGCTCTCGGAATTGAACATATAGGAGAAGTCGCAAGCAAAAAAATTTGCGAAAAATTCGGGGTCGGTTTTTATAAACACGACCCTTTAGAATTTATGCATATAGATGGTTTTGGGCCTGAGATGGTAAAATCTATTGAAGAATATGTAAAAGTAAATAAAGAAAAAATTGAAGAGCTTATAGAATTAATTCAGCCTAAAAGCCCCGAAGCTAAAGAGATTAAAGAATCTCCTTTTCTTGGCAAAACAGTAGTTTTAACAGGAGCTATGAAAAAACCGAGAAATGAGATAAAAGAACTTTTTGAATCTCTTGGGGCACATGTAAGCAGCAGTGTAAGCAAAAGAACAGATTATGTAATTTACGGCGAAGATGCGGGGAGTAAATTTGATAAGGCTAAAAAGCTTGGTGTTACCCTTCTTCCCGAAGATGAAATGTGGAAAATGATAGGAGAGCAAAATGCCGACTAAAGTTTTGGTAGAAGATGATTTGGAGATTATTACCCCAAAACTTTATAAAGTTATATTGCTTAATGACGATTACACAACTTTTGATTTTGTAATAGAAATATTACGTTCAGTTTTTAATAAAAGTGAAGACGAAGCTATAAACATTACGCTCAAAGTGGATAGGGAAGGCAGCGCTGTTGTGGGTATTTATCCTTATGAGATAGCCCAGATGAAAGTAGATAAAGTTCATACCCTTGCGCGTTCATCCGGCTATCCATTGAGGGCAAAAATAGAGGAGGTATAAATGCAGATAACTGAAAATTTAAAAAATATATTTAACGAAATAATAAATGAAGCTAAAAGAAGACAAAACGAATATATAACAATAGACCATGCTTTTTATATTTTATTGAAAGATAAAAACATAAGAAATTTACTTGAAGATGTAGGGGTTGATGTTGATTATATAAGAAGGGGGCTTGATTATTATCTTGACAGATATATTGAAAAAGCCCCTGTGGTTGTAACGCCCACAGAAACCCTTTCTTTTCACAAAGCAACCGAAAGAATGATAAAGCATATTCAGGGAATTAAAAAAACCGTTGCCGATGAAATCGACTTTTTTATTGCACTTCTTGAAGATGAAACAAGTTATGCAAATCAGCTTTTAAAAGAATTTGGAATAGAAAGAGTCGAAATAGTCGAATATGTAACAGAAACAAAAGAGGAAAAGAATGAGCCAAAAGTATTGGGGGAATTTACAACCGAACTTGTAAAAGAAGCCAAAGAATTTGATGATGTAATAGGCAGGGAAAAAGAAATAAACAGGATTATGCAAATCTTAGTTAGACGTAAAAAAAATAATCCTGTTTTAGTAGGAGAACCCGGAGTGGGTAAAACTGCAATTGTTGAAGGTCTCGCCAAAAAGATAGCTTTTAACCAGGTTCCAAAAGAGCTTAAAAATAAAAAAATTTATTCTCTCGATATGGGGAGTTTGATAGCGGGTACCAAATACAGAGGTGAATTTGAAAAAAGAATGAAACTTATTTTAAACGAACTTAAAAAAGAAAAAGAGCCTATTTTGTTTATAGATGAAATACATATGATTGTAGGTGCGGGTGCTGCTGGCGGCAGCAATATGGATGTTGCAAATCTTCTTAAACCGGCACTTGCAAGAGGTGAAATAAGATGCATTGGGGCTACTACTTACGAAGAATTTAAAAACCATTTTGAAAAAGACAGAGCCTTAAACAGAAGATTTCAAAAGATAGATATAAAAGAGCCGTCTGTTGAAGACACAGTAAAAATACTTGAAGGTTTAAAATCAAGATATGAGGAGTTTCATAAAGTTAGATATTCAAAAGAAGCAATAAAAAGTGCGGCAATTTTAGCTAAAAAATATTTAAGAGAAAAATATCTCCCCGACAGTGCAATAGATTTAATAGATGAAGCCGGTGCAAAATATAAATTAAAGGGCAAAAAATTAATTACAAAAAACGATATCGAAACAATAATCGCCAGTATCGCCAATATTCCAAAAGAGAGTGCAACGAGTAATGAAATAGAAAAACTTAAAAATCTCGAAAACAGTTTAAAATCAAAAGTTTTCGGACAAGAGGCGGCTATAAAAGAGCTTGTTAAGGTAATTAAAAGAAAAAAAGCAGGATTAACCCGCGAAGATAAACCGATAGGAAGCTTTCTGTTTGTAGGACCTACAGGTGTTGGTAAAACAGAAGTAGCAAAACAGCTTGCAAATATACTCGGTATTAATTTTATAAGATTCGATATGAGCGAATATCAGGAAAAGCATTCAGTCGCCAAATTAATCGGTTCACCTCCCGGATATGTGGGATATGAAAAAGGAGGAATACTTACAGAAACCATAAGAAAACACCCTCACAGTGTATTACTTTTGGATGAAATAGAAAAAGCGCATCCTGATATAGTGCAGATTCTTTTGCAGGTTATGGATAATGCGACTTTGAGCGATAATGACGGCAGAAAAGCTGATTTTAGAAATGTTGTTTTGATAATGACAAGCAATTTGGGTGTTGGTGAGGGAAATAATCTTGGATTTATGCAGGAATTCAGTGAATTTAAAGAAGATGCAATAAACAGATTTTTTGCACCTGAATTTTTAAACAGGCTTGATGCCATAGTGAGATTTAAACCTTTAAGCAAAGAAAATGTATTAATGGTGGTAGATAAGTTTATTAATGAGCTTCAGGATAAATTAAATGCCAAAAAAGTAAAATTAACTCTTACAAAAAGGGCTAAAGCCGCACTTGCTAAAAAAGGATATTCCCCTAAAATGGGGGCAAGGCCTCTTGCAAGGGTGATTGAGGAAAATATAGTAGAGCCTTTGAGCGAAGAGATTTTATTTGGGGAGCTTAAAAACGGAGGAGTGGCAAGATTTGATTATATAAAAGATAAATTCAGTTTAAAAGTTAAAAAATAGTGAGTTGTGAATTGTGAGTTTTGAATTATGAATTATAAATTATGAATTTAAAAAGTAAAATAAAGGTTAAAAATATATGATTAAAGTTAGGGAATGTCCTCCTTTATATCTTCTTGATGATTTCACTTTTCCTTCCCCTTATGAAAAATTTGATGAAGGATTTGTAGGGGCAAGTTATGATTTACACCCCAAAAGACTGCTTGAAGGTTATTCAAGAGGTTTTTTCCCATGGTATCAGGATGAGGACGGGCTTTTTCACTGGTATGTATTAAATAAAAGGCTTATTTTAAAAGTCGATGAGGTAAAAATTACTAAAAAATTAGCTCAAAAACTCAGGAGCTCAAAATGGGAATTTAAAATAAATTCAAAATTTGAGGATGTAATCAGAAATTGTGCAAATGTAAAAAGAAAGCAAAGCGGAACCTGGATAAATGATCCATTTATAGAAGCTTATACCAAATTACATGAACTCGGATTTGCCCTTTCGGTTGAAAGTTATTATGAGGGGGAATTAGTTGGGGGTTTTTACGGGGTTGCAATAAATAAATATTTCAGCGGTGAGAGTATGTTTCATATAAAACCCGATGCAAGTAAGTTAGCTTTAATTTATTTTTGTAATGTTTTAAAAGATAACGGAATTGAATTTATTGACTGCCAGGTCCCAAGTGCCCATCTTCAACGAATGGGGGCAAAAATATATGAAAAAAAAGAATTTATTCCAATGATTCAAAAAACAAGCGGGATTTTAAATCTCTAATTTTCCCGCCACTTTCCCTATAATATTAATCTCCTCAGGACTTACAGTTTCTTTTGGATAGATTTTATTGTCTGAGATGATTTCAATTTCCCCTGTGCTTTTTAAATTTATTCTTTTTACAAAAACTCCGACATTTGTGGAAATTACGAAAATTCCCCCGTTTATGATGTTTTTGTCATTTCTGTCTATAAATATAATATTGCCGTCTTTTAAAGTAGGCTCCATTGAATCACCGATTACGTTTATTGCATCTAAATTTTTATTTAGTATTTTTTTGTCAATATATAAAATTTCATAATTTTCATCAAAGTTTATTGCCCCGCCGCCCGCACTTGCATTTATATCTTTAAAATACCTAATCTCAGAGAATTTTTCTGTCTCGGTTGCTATTGCATCAATGCTCTGGTCAAACAAAAGCCAGTTTATTGAAATTTTCCTTTTAGCACAAAAAAGAGCTATTTCTTTAAAAGGGATTTTATTTCTTTTTTTAAGTATGGATAAATTCTCAGGTGTAATGCCAAGAACGTTTGCCACATCTTTATTTAAAACTTTTCTATCTCCCACTTCATTTGAAATTATATCTTTAATTTTTTCTATTATTTTTTCAAAATCCATTTCAGTCCTTAACAATTTGTTAATTTATTGAAGTATATTTTATCAAAATGTTAATATTTTGTAAATAAATTAAAGGATTAAGGATGAAAATACACCTTGATTTAGACGCTTTTTTTGTATCGGCCCACATAAGTGTTGATTCAACTTTATTGAATAAACCCTGCGTTGTAGTAAAAAGAAATGACAAAGAAATTTTCAGTGAAAAAGCAAATGTTTATAATTTAAACAAAGGTGCTTTTACTTCGGAAATTATAATAAGCAAAAAAAAGCCTGATAAAAGCTATTTTTTAGAAAATGGCAAAATTAGGGGGATTGTGGTTACTGCAAGTTATGAAGCAAGAGAGCTTGGAATAAAAACAGGTATGACCTTAAAAGAAGCTCTTATCATTTATCCTAATTTAGAGGTTATTTTACCTGATTATAAACTTTATCATTTGCTTTCATACAAATTAAAACTTTTTTTAAAAAGAAAAATTCCGGCAGTGGAACAATATAGCATTGATGAATTTTTCGGGGATTTGGCAGGCTGGATCGAAGATGAAAAAATTGAAGGATTTTTAAAAAATCTTCAAAAAGAAATTTATGAAAAATTTAAACTTCCGATTTCCATAGGTGCGGCAAAAAGCAAATGGATTGCAAAACTCGCCACAAATTACGCAAAACCATACGGTATAAAAACAGTAAGAAATATTGATAAATTTATTAAAAATGTTCCAATAGAGAAATTTCCGGGAATCGGCAAAAGAATAGAAAAAAGACTGAAAGAAAAAGGAATTACAACTTTAGGAGATGTAAAAAACAATAAAAAATATTTTTATTCGTGGGGAAAAAACGGCGTAGTTTTATATAACAGAGTTTGTGGCAGGGATAATGAAGAGGTAAAAGAGAGGGAAAATAGAAAAAGTATAGGTATCTCAAGAAGGTTTGATCCGATTTATGATAGGAGCGAAGCTGTAAGAAGAGTTGAAATTTTATGCAGATATTTGTCTTTTTTAATTACTAAAAACAGACTTAATCCCACTTTTTATTACTTAAAAATAAAATATAAATATTCAAAGCCCCAAAAAGCCCATATAAATATTGAAAGGATTTTTAATGAACTTTTGTTAAAGGAAATTATGACCACTCTTTTTTATACGGCCGATAATAAAGAGGATTATATTGTTTCTATTGCCTTAAGTGTCGGAAAATTTAAAAAAACAAGCAATTTGTTTGATTATGAAAAAGATAAAAAAATGGAAAAATTAAACAGGGCGGTTTATAAATTAAGAAGTAAATTCGGGCTCTCAGCCGTTGTGACGGCGGGGGAAAAAATTATTTAAAAAAATTAACGTTTGAGATTATTTACAGTCTGGAGCATTTCATCACTTGTAACTATCGCTTTACTAGCGGCGTCATAAGCTCTCTGTCCTGTAATTAAATCTGTCATTTCATCGACCAGCTGGACATTGCTCATTTCCAAAAATCCCTGTCTAATCTCACCCGTGCCGTCCTCCCCGGGAGTTGTAACAATAGGGTCTCCCGAAGCAGAGGTGTTTATATATAAATTGCTTCCAAGTGAATGAAGACCTGCAGGATTTATAAATTTTGCAAGCTGAATTTGCCCGATTTGCTGCATTTGCGTCTGTCCTGCTTCCAATATACTGACTGTTCCGTCTGTTCCCACAGAAACCTGAACGGTGTCGGCCGGCAGTGTAATACCGGGAATTAATTTATATCCGTCGCTTGTTACGATATTCCCGTCTTTGTCGAGTTTAAAAGCTCCGTCTCTTGTATATGCTATTCTTCCGTCAGGCAGTTGAATTTGGAAAAAACCGTCTCCCTGGATTGCCAAATCCAGGTTATTTCCTGTTTCTTTAAAATTTCCCTGTGTAAAAATCTTACTGATGGCTGTAGGTCTGACCCCAAGCCCTACGCTTATTCCGGTTGGTGACTGGGTGTCTGTTGAAGTTGCTGTGCCTGCATATTCCATTGTCTGATAAAACAGATCTGCAAATTCGGCCCGTTGTTTTTTATATCCTATTGTATTAACATTTGAAATATTGTTTGAAACAACATCTATTTGTGTTTGTTGTGCCAACATTCCCGTAGCTGCCGAATAAAGACTTCTTAGCATATTAATTCCTTAATTTTTTTATTAAAAAGCAAAAATCATTCCAATTTCACTACTCACAACTCACTACTCACTATTCACAACTCACTAATTTTATCCTCTTACATTTGCAAGTTTTTCAATAGCATCACGGTTTAAATCATCCATAAATGTTGTCATAATTTTTTGATAGCTTTCAACCATTCTATTTGTATCAATTAAATCTGTCATTTCTTTAACCGGATTTACATTTGACTTTTCCAAAAATCCCTGTAAAACACTGTTTTTTGAATCTATTGTTGCAGTATCCGGAATAAAATCGAATAAATTGTTTCCTATTTTTTTGAGTGTGTTTAAATTATTTATTTTTACTATTTTTAATGTGGCGATTAACTGTTTGTTTTGGTAAATATTGCCGTTTTGGCATATTTTAATCGGATATGATGTATTAAGCTGTATAGGTTTATTTTTATTGTTTAATACTTTAAATCCGTCTTTTGTAACCAAATATCCGTTTGAATCAAGTGAAAAATTTCCGGCACGGGTCAGTTTTTCCCCATCAGGCGTATTTACTGAAAAAAATGCATTTTTTTCTTTGAGAGCCAAATCAAGAGGATTCCCCGTCTTTTGAAGATTGCCTATATCGAATTTGGTATATTCTTCTACAACAACAGGAACTTTATTAAGCGCCCTGTTTAAAAATTTTGCCGCTTCTTTTGTATTGTTTTCAAGTGGAAGATTGTCTCTTTTTTCATTAAATATTCTTTCATAATCGCCGATTATAATATCGTCTTGTTTAAAACCCGAAGTGTTTATATTTGCCAGGTTGTTTGATATTACATTAAGACGATTAAATTGTGTAACCATACCGCCGGTTGCGCCGTAATAACCGTTAATCATTGATTAACCTTTTTTTTGTATAATGAAAGCAAATAGCGTTCCGTTCATTTATTATATAATTACAGATTATTATTCAAGGAGAAAATTAATGGCATTACCTAAAGAGCTTGAAAAGTTATTTAAAGAAAACAAAAAAGGCGTTATTACTTATGAAAAGATAGTCAGTATTTTACCAAAAACTCCTACAAAATCTCAAACTAAAGAAATTCTGACAAAAACGAAAGAAAACAATATCAAATTAATGACTGCGGCAGAAGTCGCCAAACTTAAAAATCTTGAAGATGTTGTAAAAAATGAAGAAGAGAGAGAAAGAAAAAAAGAAGAGCTGGCGGAGGATATCTTAAAAGATAAAGAGCTTCTCGAATGGAGCCGTTCCGATTCCCCCGTTAGGATGTATCTGAGAGAAATGGGTCATATTCCGCTTTTGGATAAAGATGAAGAAGTGGAAATTTTCAGAAGAATCCAGCTCGGGGAAGAGATAATTCTTGATGCGATATGCTCAATCCCTTTTTTGATTGATTTGGTGTTAAAATATAAAGAGCCTTTACTTAACAGGGAAAGAAGGGTAAAAGAACTTTTTAAAAATTTTGTTGACGAAGAAGAGGTTGAAGACGAAGATACAAAAGAGGGAAAAAGAAATAAAAAAATATCCATCAGGGAAAAAAGAATAAACGAACTTTTTAAAAATCTGGAAAAAGCAAAAAAAGAGTGGGAAAAAGTTTTAGACGAATACGACCAGGTAATAAACGCCACCAATATGGATGAGCTTGAAAGGCTTCAGAAAATTTTGACGCTTACGTTTAAAAAGAAAAAAGTAAAACTCGCATTAAACGAACTTGGATATACTTCCAAACTTATCAATGAAATAGTAAAAACTGTTGAAACTGCCTTAAAAGGCGATAAAGATTTTGAAAAAGAACTTAAGAAAAAAGAATACAGACTGCCTCTTTTTAACGAGCAGCTGAGAAAACTCCACAGGGAAATATTAAGTAAAATCACTTCTCTTAGCAAAGAGGATATTGCGGCTATGGTTCCGGAACACACAATGGTTAATATTTATATGGATATAAAAAAATTAGTTGAAGCGAAAAAGGCAAGCGACAATACATTCGGAATGGAACCTGAAAAACTTGAAGTAATACTTGAACAGTTAAAAAGAGGTAAAAAAATTGCCATAGAAGCAAAAGAAAAGATGGCCAGGGCTAATTTAAGATTAGTTGTCAGTATTGCCAAAAAATACACCAACAGAGGGCTTCCTTTTCTTGATTTGATTCAGGAAGGAAATATAGGGCTTATGAAAGCCATTGATAAATTTGAATTTGAAAAAGGATATAAATTTTCGACATATGCAACCTGGTGGATAAGGCAGGCAATTTCACGTGCCATTGCCGATCAGGCTAGAACTGTGAGAATTCCTATCCATATGATAGAAAACATCAATCAGATTAATAAAATAATCAGAAAACATGTTCAGGAAAACGGAAAAGAGCCTACCCTTGAAATTATTTCTAAAGATATGAAAATGCCGATAGAAAAGGTAAAACAGATTCTAAAAATTTCAAAAGAACCGATTTCCCTTGAAGCTCCGGTCGGAGAAGAGGAAGACGGAAAGTTCGGAGATTTTATAGAAGACAAAACCTTTATTAACCCTTATGAAGAAGTGGTTCACGAAGATTTGAGAAAACATATTGATGAAATTCTTTCTCAGCTTAATGACAGGGAAAGAGAAGTTATAAAAATGAGATTCGGTCTTATGCCCGATAAAAGTGAAAGAACGCTTGAAGAAATTGGAAAAGCGCTTAATGTAACCCGTGAAAGGGTCAGGCAGATTGAGAGCAGTGCTATTAAAAAACTGCGCCATCCAAATATAGGTAAACTTCTTAAAAATTATATTGAAAGCTAAATAAATGGTGAAAATGGTGAATAGTGAAAAATCTGCCCGGCCGCTTGCAAAGCGGCGGGGTGGTGAGTAGTGAGAATGGAGAATGTAAAATGGAAAACAGTAAATGGAAATTGATTGAAAACTTCTTAGTTAAATTTATTTATGAAGAAATAACGAAAACAGGATTGAAAAAAGGAATCTGCGGCATTAGCGGCGGGATTGATTCAGCCGTTGTGGCAGTTTTGGCTAAAAAAGCATTAGGTGATAATTTCAAAGCTTTTATGCTTCCAAGCCAGTTTTCTTCCCCTTCAAGTATAGAAGATGCAAAAACATTATGTAAAAAATTTGATATAGAATATGAAATAATATCTATTGCTCCACTTCTTGATGCCTATCCTATAGATGATAAAGTAAGACTTGGAAATTTTTCTGCAAGAATGAGGATGGCTGTTTTATATGACAAAAGTGCCGAACTTAAGGCATTAGTAATCGGTACAAGTAACAAAAGCGAATTAATGCTGGGTTATGGAACATTGTACGGAGATTTGGCAAGTGCACTTAATCCGATAGGGGATTTGTATAAAACGGAAATTTTTGAGTTTGCAAAATATTTAGGTGTGCCTGAAGCTATTATAAATAAACCTCCGAGTGCGGATTTGTGGAAAGGCCAGAGTGACGAAAAAGAACTTGGGTATTCATATGCTGAGATTGACCCTGTTTTAATGGAGTTTGTGGATAACAGGGCTACGAAAGAAGAGCTTTTGGAAAAATTTGATAAAGATTTGGTGGAATTTGTAATAAACAAAATTTATAAAAACCAGTTTAAAAGAAAAATGCCTATTATTGCAAAACTTAAATCAAGAACTGTGGGCCATGATTTTTTATATGAAAGAGATGTCAGATTATAAATTTATGTTATAATTTGTAAAAAAGGTTAAAAATGGCATATAAATTGGAAAATGGCAAAATAAAAAGGGTTTCTCTTCCTAAAAAATTATCTAAAAAAAATGAAGAATTATTAGAAAAATATTGGGAAAAAACTCCGGCTTTTGAAAATAAAATTCTAAAAAAATTTAGTATAAAAACAATAAATGGTAATTAAATTTATTAAATATCAAAAAATAAATAAATCTTTTATAAGTTTTTTTAAAGATGAAATTTTTAATAATAGGGAATATGAGTTTTTAAAAAAACTAATTAATGATACTAATAAAAATAAAAGTACAGTTTATGTGTTAGAAATTGAAAATAAAAAAGCAGGTTTAATAGGTTTAACATTTGATAGGGTAGCTAATTCACCTGTTATAAGTATTGATTACATTTTTGTGGCAAAATCTTATAGAGGTAAAAAAATAAAGAAATTAAGTAATAAAAAAATATCTGAAATATTAATTTATTATGCTATTGAATTAGGTAAAAAAATTAAAGATTATGTTAGTGTAAGATATTTAGCTTTATATCCTGATATGCAAAATATTAATTTAACAAAATATTATTTATCTATTTTTCCAAATACTTTTAAATTAAAAGAAAATAAAGAAATATGGATTTTATTAAAAATATGAGAATTTTTACTTTTTTCGAAGAAATGTATTATGAACCAAAATGGTATCATTGGCCGGTAATCGTTTCTCTTTTACCAGTTTCATTTCTTTATATGATAATAGCACATTTTAAATTTCCCAGAAAATATACAGATATGGGTATACCCGTTATTTCGGTGGGTAATATAATTGTGGGAGGCAGCGGAAAAACCCCGATAACGATAGCAATAGCAAATTATTTGAAAGAAAAAAAAGTCGCTGTGATTTTAAGGGGATATAAAAGACTCTCAAGCGGATTGGTTATAGTTAAAGATTTTAATGAAATACTTGTTCCTGTTGAAATTAGCGGAGATGAGGCGATGGAAATAGCTACTTCCACAAAAGCCGCCGTTATAGTGAGTGAAGAGAGGAAAAAGGCAATTGAAAAAGCTAAAAAAATAGGGGCCGAAGTTGTCATTCTGGATGACGGATTTGACAAACCTTTTGAAAAATTAAATATTGTAATAGATAAAAAATTAAAAAATCCTTTTGTTTTGCCGGCAGGAGGATACAGATATCCAAGAGTTGCACTTAAATTTGCGGATATTATTTTAAAAGAAAATATCGATTTTAAAAGAAATGTTGAAAAAGTGAACGGGGATGTTCTAATTTCAGCTATATCAAATCCAAAAAGACTTTTAAAATATGTTGATGTAAAAGAATACAAATTTTTTCCCGACCATTACTGCTTTAAGAATAAAGATATAAACGAGTTTAAAGATAAAAAAATAGTTACTACAAAAAAAGATTATGTAAAATTGAAACAATTCGGTTTTAATCTGAAAGTTATTCAAATGAATTTGGAATTAAACCAAAATATTTTAAAGCAAATAGACGAATATTTGTTAAAATTTCATAAAAAAGGTAAATAATGGAAATAAAAGAGCAGTTAAAACAGGACGAGCAGTTATTGGTTCAGGTTTTTAAACTTGAAAAATTTATAAAAAAATATAAAAAACATTTAATTATTGCTGCGGTAATTTTAATTGTTTATGTAATCTGGCAGGCTTCTTACAATTATATTAAAACCCAGGAGCTTATTAAAACAAACAATGCTTTTGATGAACTTATTGTTAACCCTGATAATAAAAAAGCACTTGAAACATTGAAGGAAAATAAAAAACTCTATGAACTTTATCTTTTAAGGGAAGGTAAAAATCTTAATAAAATTTCAACCCCCGAACTTAAAGAATTTGCGGCATATAAAACGGCTATGCTAAAAGGGGATATTAAGACCTTGGAGAATTATTTATTAAATCCCGATTATAAAGTTTTAAAAGATGCCGTAAGGGTTGCTTTAATCAGGGCATATCTGGCAAAGGGAAACAGAAAAAGAGCGCTTGAAATAAGCAATGATATCAAACCAAATTCAAAATTTGCTGATATTGCAAAATATCTTTTACATTACGGGATAATAAAATGAAAAAATATTTACTATTAGCGGCTTTAATTTTTGCGGGCTGTTCAACAAAACATTTTGAACCCGAAAAAGTATATAATAAAAATTTAAATATAAATACCCAGGATAAAAAACTGGCCGAATACACATATAAACATTTAACGTTTGTAAAAACAAAAGGTTTTTTTAAAGAAAAAAAAGAATATTTTGATGAAAACAATAAAAGTTTGGGAAGTTTTGTAAAAATAAACGACGATTTGGCCGTAAACGGGGATAAACTGTTAATAATTTCTCAAAAAAGAGTAATTAAAATGCCTCAGCTTATATATTCAGCCACTAAAAAAGGCGCTCTAATTGCGGTAGTGTTTGAAGATAACGAATACGGTATTTATGATTTGGATAAAAAGGCTCTTGTATTTAAAAATTCAGATGACGGAATGATTGAAGCCAGATACATACATGCAAGCCCGGTTTTTTATAATGATTTGGTTTTGTTCCCGCTTCTCAGCGGAAATGTGGCTGTTGTGGATTTGACTAAAAAACGTTTTATTAGAAACTTGATTGTTTCACAAAAAAATATTAACGATAATGTAATTTATCTTAAAATAGTAAATGACAAACTGTTTATGGCTACCCCTCATAATTTAACTTTATTTAATCCAAATTTTTTAATTCATTACAACGACGATATAAAATATGTAATAAATTTGGGAAATTATTTATATGTTTTTACAATAGACGGCAGAATAGTAAAATTGGATTTAAATCTTAAAAAAATTAAAGAAATCAAACTTCCATATGCTTCTTTTTCACTTCCAGGCGTATGCAGGGGTAAAATTTATACGGTTGAGCATGAAGATTATTTAATCGAAATAGATGAAAATTTAAATTATAAAGTGTATGAAGGTGATTTTGATACAGATTCTCCTTTAAAAATTCAAAACTGTAAGATTTATAATAAAAACAAGGTGTTTTTTATTGAGTAGATATCTTGAAGCTTTTTTAGAATATCTTTTGATAAATAAAGGTGTGAGTAAAAACACCTATGATGCTTATAAAAGAGATTTAATGCAGTTTGAAGAATTTATTAAAAAGCCAATTATTGAGGCTGAAAGCGGCGATGTAATTAGGTTTTTATCTGAAATTGAAAATAAAAGAAGTTTAAACAGAAAATTAAGTGCTATTAACTCTTTTTTTGATTTTGCATATAAAAGAAATTTTGTTGATGAAAAATTTAAAATAAAACAGGCCAAACTCCCAAAAACCCTTCCTAAATTTTTGAATAAAGAAGAAATTTTAAATTCAATATCGCATATAAATTCCCAATCTTCATGGTTTGAGCTCAGAGACAGGGCTTTGATTTTGTTTTTGTATGCCACTGGGCTTAGAATAAGCGAAGCTTTAAATATAAAAACAGGTGATATAGAAGGCGGCTGGGTAAAAGTAGAAATGGCAAAAGGTGAAAAACAAAGGATAGTGCCAATAGCGGATGCTGCTTTAAATACACTTAATGAATATTTACATAAAAGACCCTGCGTCAATGAATTTGTTTTTGTAAATAAAAACTGTGATAAATTAAGCAGAATATCCGCATTTAACATTACCAAAAAATATCTGAATGTATCTCCTCATGTACTCAGACATTCATTTGCCACAGCACTTGTGTTGGGCGGGGCGGATTTAAGGGTTGTTCAGGAACTGCTCGGCCACGCCTCTCTTAACACCACCCAGATATACACACATATTCAAAAAGAAAATCTTAAAGATACAGTGTTAAAATATCATCCGTTGGAAGAAATAGAATAAAGTGAGTTGTGAATGAAAAACATTGTGGATATCTTGAGAAAAAATAAAATAATCTGTAAAAAACTACAAAAAATTGATTTAAATACAAGAAAAAAAATTAATGCTTATTTCGGGGTCAATTTAAAAAATGAATATTGTGTGATTTTTGAAATAATGAAAAAAAGCAGGTTTTTAAATAAAGATTATGAAGAGTTGATAAATTTTTTGCCGGAAATTAATTTTAGATATAAAAAAAAGATTTTAATTTTACATTCTCCGATCTGTTCTAAAGTAAAAGAAAGAATGAAAGAGTGGAAAATAATTAATAGTGAGTAGTGAGTTGTGAGTTGTGAAATGAATAATGGAAAATGGAAAATGGAAAATGGAAAATGGATATTGGCTGATATAGGTAATACTCATTATCACATATGGGATAAAGGGAAAATATATGATTTAAAAGAGTCTAAAAAATTTGATGGTAAAATCTATTATATAAGTGTAAATGAGACAAAAGAAAAAGAATTTTTAAATTTAAATCCAAAAGCCGTAAATCTAAAAAATTATGTAAAATTTGACACTGATTATAAAAATCTGGGAATTGATAGAATAATGGCCTCTTTAAGTATCAAAACCGGAACTGTAATAGATGCCGGAAGTGCTGTAACAGTTGATTTTATGAAAAATGGCAGACACTTGGGGGGAGTGATTTTCCCGGGAATTTTTGCATATAAAAAAGCTTTTGTTACAATTTCAGATAAGTTAAATAAAAATTTGATAAAACCTGCGAATTTTCCTTCTTCCACCGAAGAAGCCTTATGGTGCGGAAGTATTGGAAGTATTAAATGCATTGTGGAAAAATATAATATAAACCCGGTTTATTTAACAGGGGGAGACGGTAAATATTTATCCGAATTCATAAACGGAATTTATATTAAGGATTTGGTTTTTAGGGGAATGAAAAAAGTAATAATTGAAAATGGAGAAGAAAAATGAAAAATAAAGGTAATAAATGAAAATAGCATTGCCAAAAGGCAGAATTGCCGAGGAAGTTTTGGATATTTTTAAGAGTATTTTTAACGAAAAATTTGAATTTGAAAACAGAAAACTGGTTTTTGAAAAAAGCGGATTTAAATTTATGAATGTAAGAAACTGGGATGTTGCAACATATGTTGAAAAACAGGCCGCAGATATAGGAGTGGTCGGATATGATGTAATAACAGAATTAGATTCGGATGTATTGGAACTTTTTGATTTGGGGCTTGGAAAATGCAGGGTTTCAGTTGCCGGAATAAAAGGGGATGAGAGTTATAAAAATAAAACACAAATTATTGTGGCAAGTAAACTTGTAAATATTGCAAAAAATTATTTTAACCAAAAAGGAATTCCCGCTAAAATTATCAAACTTAACGGTTCTATCGAATTGGCACCTCTTGTAGGGCTTAGCGATGTAATAGTTGATATTGTCCAAACCGGTGGTACTTTAAGGGAAAACGGAATGGAAGAAAAAGAAATTATAATGTATTCGTCTGCAAGACTGATTGCCAATAAAAATTCTTTTATCGAAAAGAAAAAAGAAATTTTGGATTTAGTTGAGAGAGTAAAGGAAATATATGGCGCTTGAACTTTATTCCAAAGTTGAAGAGCTGTTTTTAGATAAAGAAGCGGCACTGATTTTGTGGACTAAATTTATTGATATTTTTAAAGACCTCGGAATAAATGAAATTTTGGATATAGGATGCGGGGGAGGGGATTTTTGTTTATTGGCCAAAGAAAACGGCATTAATGCAAAAGGGATTGATTTAAGCAAAGCACAGGTTAAAAAGGCGGTAAAAAAAGGGTGTGAGTGTGAGGCGGTTGATATCTGTAAATTAGATAAAACTTATCATTCAGCTTCAGCCGTTTTTGATGTTGTCAATTATTTAAAAGAAGATGAATTAAAAAGATTTTTTGAATGTGTCGAAAAAAAAATAGAAAAATATTTCATTTTTGATATCAATACATTTTACGCCATGGAGGATTTGGCTGTCGGTACTTTAAAAGCTGAAAGTGATGATAAATTCGGTGTTTTATATTCTGAATTTGAAGAAAATAAATTAATTACAGAAATTACACTTTTTGAAAAAAAGGACAGCTGTTATAAAAAAGAACAAAATTATATAACCCAATATTATTACAGTGTGGAAGATTTGGAAAAAAATACAAATTTAAAACCCAAAGATATAATTCCGATTTCGCTTTACGGAAGCGAAGAGGCGGAAAAACTGATTTTGGTTTTTGAAAAATAGGCATTAACTAAATGCTAAAAATAACTACAAAGATAAAAATATTACAGCTCAGAGCTCCATTTTGACGCAGAGCTCAAATTTTGCTAAAAATTGCAAACAGCTACGCAGGCCCTAAGGGCTCGGTGCAATTTTTTTAACGCAAAATTTTCTCTAAATTCCACTACGCTGTCATATTTTTACTTTTCCGTTATTGAGTCAGTGCCCAAAAATAATCATCTTGCTTTAAAATTGTCTTTACTGACACAAAAATCTGTTACAAAACATTTTTCACATTTTGGGTTTTTTGCCGTGCATAAATACCTTCCGAATAATACGAAAGCCTGATGAAGCTCGTTTAAATCGGTTTTAAAAGCTTTAACTAAATCTTTTTCTGTCTCTTTTACCGTTTTTGCATCTGTAATTCCTAACCTGTGTACAACTCTGAAAACATGGGTGTCCACCGCCATTCTGTTTTCATTGTCAAGTTCTATTAAAAAAACATTTGCCGTTTTGTTTCCGACTCCCGGTAGTTTTATCAATTTGGAGTGGTCATGCGGAATAACCCCTCCGTATTCTTCTTTTACTTTTTTTGCCATTGCTATTAAATTTTTGGCTTTGTTATTAAAAAACGAGCAGGATTTTATTATTTCTTTTACATCTTCAAGTTTGGCATCGGCAAGGCTTTTTATATCGGGGTATTTTTTAAATAAAGCGGGTGTTATCATATTGACTCTTTTATCTGTACATTGTGCGGAAAGGATAATATCAACCAACAGTTCATAATCGTTATGATAAACAAGCTCTGTTTTGCTTCCTTTATATTTTTTTAAAAATCTTTTTTTTATCTCTTCAAGCTCTTCAGGTGTTCTCAGTACCATATAATCCCTTTTTTTTATAGTATAATAACAAATATTTTAGTAAAGGAGTATAATGGCTGGACATAATAAATGGTCAAAAGTAAAACATGTTAAAGCAAAAGAGGATGCTAAAAAAAGCAAAATTTTTACTAAACACGTAAGAGCGATTATGACAGCGGCAAGAAGCGGAGGGGGTAATCCTGAGCATAACCCCGCTTTAAGACTGGCGATAGACAGGGCGAGGGCGGATGCAATGCCTATGAGCAATATTCAAAGGGCTATTGACAAAGCCACAGGTAATCTTGACGGCGTAACTTTAAGCGAAGTTACTTATGAAGGTTACGGACCGGGCGGTGTGGCCATTATGGTTGAATGTCTTACAGATAATAAAAACAGAACCGTGGCTGCAATCAGGCATGCTTTTAAAAAAGCCGGGGGTACGCTTGGAACAAGTGGAAGCGTTGCATGGATGTTTGAAAAAAAAGGTGTAATTGTGGTTAACAGAAGTGACAGGGATGATGAAGTTATGGAAAAGGCAATCGAATCAGGGGCAGAAGATATTAAAGAAATGGAAGATATTTTGGTTATAGAAACCGCCCCAGAAGATTTTAACGCTGTTTTGGAAGCGGTAAATGAAATAGACGGAATTGAAATACTTGAAAGCAATGTCCAACTTGTTGCAACAAATGAAAGCGATGTAGATGACGAAACGGCTGAAAAAGTGGAAAATCTTATTGATGCTTTGGAAGAACTTGATGATGTGCAGGATGTTATACACAATATGGCATAAAATAGTATAATGCTAAATGATAAATGCTAAATTTTAAATAAAAAAATTAAGGAGAATTTATTATGAAAAAATTAATTAGTATTGGTTTGGTTGCAGGTGCATTAATGGCATTTCCCGGAATGCAGGGTAAAGGTATGATGGGGGCCGGACTTCAGGGAGCACCTATCAAAGGTCTTAAAAACTCAACCGTATTAGCAACTCTTAACGGTAAGAAAATAACAGTAAAAGATATAAATATTTATTTGCAGGGAATTACAGGGGATAAAAGAATAAGGCTTCAAGACCTTCCGGCTCAGCATGTTAAACAGTTTGTTAATCAGTATATTGAGACTCTTGAATTATATCCTAAAGCGAAAAAAGTTGAAAAACTGCCTCAGTTTAAAGCTCTTGAGAAGAAAATGGCAATAGAATTTTGGCTAAAAAGTAAATTGGATGCTATAAAAATAAGCGATTCGGAAGCTAAAAATTTTTATGAAAAAAATAAAGATATTTATTTTAAAACAACACCAAAAGTTAAAGCAAGACATATTTTGGTAAAAGATGAAAAAACCGCTGAAAAATTAATTAATGAATTAAAAGGGCTTAAAGGAAAAGCTCTTGAAGAAAAATTTGCTGAGCTTGCCAAAAAATACTCAACCGGGCCTACCAAAGTAAACGGCGGTGAACTTGGATGGTTTAATCCAAAACAGATGGTTGCTCCTTTTGCCGAAGCTGTAAAAAGCCTCAAACCGGGACAAATCACTTTAAAACCGGTTCATACAAGATTTGGATGGCATGTAATTTTAGTGGAAGATAAAAATAATAATGCTTATATTCCTTTTGATAAAGTTAAAGCCCAAATAATCGGCTATTTAAAAAGAGTTAAACTTCAAAAAGAACTTCAAAAATTAAAAGCAAGTTATAAAGTTAAATATTCAATTCCACAAAAATAAAGGAGGGGTACAATGTTTAGTGAATTTAAACCTGGTGTTTTAAGTGGAAGCGAAGCTGCAAAATTGCTTGATATATGCAAGGATAAAGGTTTTGCCCTTCCCGCTATTAATGTTGTAGGGACAAATTCTGTTAATGCGGTAATGGAAGCGGCAAAAGACGTCAATATGCCTATAATTATTCAGTTCAGTAACGGCGGTGCGCATTTTTTTGCAGGTAAAGGGCTTGATAACGAAGGGCAAAAAGCCGCAGTGCTTGGAGCAATAGCAGGGGCAAAACATATTCGCACTCTTGCGCAATCTTATGGAATCAGAGTGATTTTACATACAGACCACGCGGCAAGAAAGCTTCTTCCTTGGATTGACGGACTAATAGAAGCAAATAAAGAGCATTTTGAAAAATACGGAAAAGCGCTTTTTAGTTCTCATATGCTAGATCTTAGCGAAGAACCGCTTGAAGAAAATGTTGCAACATCTAAAGAATATCTAAAAAAATTAAGCGCACTTGATATTATGCTTGAAATTGAATTAGGTGTGACAGGCGGGGAAGAAGACGGGGTTGATAATAGCGGAATTGAAAATTCCAGACTCTACACTCAGCCTGAAGATGTTGCCTATGCTTATAAAGAATTAAGTGAAATAAGTGACCTTTTCACAATTGCGGCAAGTTTTGGAAATGTTCACGGTGTTTATAAACCGGGACATGTTAAGTTAGAACCGGTTATTCTTAAAAATTCTCAGGAATATGTAAAAGAAAAATTTAATCTTGATGCAGATAAACCAATCAGGTTTGTGTTCCACGGAGGAAGCGGAAGCGAACTAAGTAAAATACATGAAGCAATAGATTATGGTGTTGTAAAAATGAATATAGATACAGATACCCAATGGGCGTTCTGGTCTGGAGTAAAAGCATATATTGAAAAATATCACGATTACTTACAGTCTCAAGTGGGTAATCCTGAAGGTGACGATAAACCTAACAAAAAATATTATGACCCGAGAAAATGGTTAAGAGAGGGCGAAAAATCTATGAAAGAAAGAGTAATTAAAGCTTATAAAGACCTAAGAGCTATTTAAGCTCTTTACAATCTCTCTCAAGCAGATTTTTATACATTTCATCAAATATATATTTATGTACAAAGAAGAAAAAGTACCAGTAAATATATGAATAAGCACTTGTTGGTAAGAAATAGGCTGTTAGAGAAAATTTGAAATGTTCTTCATCAATTTTTTTAATTTCCCCTTGAAGCCAACCAACACCTGGCATTTTCATAGTTGATTTAAATCTTATTAATTTATGTGTTGGTGTGTCTTTTAGTGCTGTTACTACCCAAAAATCAAATTTATCACCTACTTTTAACCTTTCAGGTTTTATCATTCTGACACCAAGACCCCTGCCGCCAAGTAATCTATCAATAAAAGCCCTTACTTTCCACATCCATTGGGGGGAAAAATATCCGCAGTTTTTGTAACTGAGGCTTTTTAAATTATAAAAGACTTTTTTAACTTTTTCTTTTGGGATTACATTGCTTACCACTTCTGTTAAGAGTTTATGATTTTTAAGTGCGGTTGAAAACTGTTTCATTTTGAATATATTGAATACGGAATATTCATAAGGTGTATTCCACATACATTCAAGCTCGCCTTTATTTCTTCTTTCACTTGCAAGTCTTATTGCCGTTGAAAAATCGGTTGGATTTGGAATAATATCGGATTTTTCTTTAACTAATGCATTAGAATAGAGGCTTTCAACCAGGGGTTTTATAAAATGCTTTTCAATTCCGCTTATTCTTGAGAGAATAAATGAAATTAATTCAAAATTTTTAAGCAGTTTGTCTTCTAAGAATTTAGGAAGTTTTATTGTTTTTATATTTTTATTTAAAATCTCTTTGGCGTATCTTTTTACCATTTCTGAATAGGATAAAATTTCATCCGAAGCAACCTCTATAATTTTATTGTAATATTTGGAATTATCCAAAACTTTTATTAAAGCCTCAATTACGTCATCCGCAAATGTAATTTGACATTTTCCTTCGTTTTTAAAATATGGAATTGCCGGTAAAATTTCAGCAGCGCTTCTTATAAGCTCAAAACTCATAGATCCCGCCCCTACAATAATTCCGGCTCTGATTTCCGTAACGTTTGGGTGATATTTTCTTAAAAAATTACCAGTATCCTGTCTTGAAATTAGATGTTTTGAAGTGTTTGGATTGTCTCTTTCCCCGAAGCCCCCGAGGTATATAATCTGTTTTACCCCGGCTTCTTTTGCCGCACATGCAACAATTGAAGCTAAATCATTATCTTTTTTTCTGTAATCCTGTTTTGTCTCACTAAGAGAATGGATTAAATAATAGGCAATATCAACGCCTTTTAAATTTTCAACCAGTTCTTTGTAATAAGAAGCCGAAATAATCTGTTCTACAATGCAGATATTTGGTTTATATCCGTTAAATACAGGAGAGTGGTTTATATATTCTAAATTTCTTTTGTTTCTTGAAAAAAGAACTAACTGATAATCAAGGTTATACAAAGCTCTTGTTAATTTTTTACCAATATATCCGTTGCTTCCAAATATAGCTATTCTTGGTTTCATATTCATCTTTTTGTAAAATTGTATCAAAAAGGATATTTTATGCAAAACTCTCCAATAACGCCTTTTGAATTTAGAGGTAAATTTTTTCATATAAAAAGGGACGATTTACTTAGGCCGTTTGAGGGTAATAAGGCAAGAAAATTTTATTATTTTTATAAAAATGAGTTTCCTGAAATTAAAAGGGTAATATCTTTCGGTTCTAATCAGTCAAACGCTTTTGCCTCCCTTAGCCGTTTATGCAAAATCAAAGGCTGGGAATTTATCTATTTTACAAATCATATTCCGGCATATTTAAAGCAAAATCCTGAAGGAAACTATTTGGAAAGTCTGAAAAACGACGCAAAAATAATTGAAATAAATTTAAGGGGTGATGCGTTAAGAGAATACGTTTTGAATTTAAAAGATAAAAACACGTTGATTATAGAAGAGGGCGGAAGAATCAGGGAAAGTGAAGAGGGTATTAAAATACTGGCTGATGAAATAAACGAATACGCAAAAAAAAATAATTTAAAAGTTTTTTTGCCAAGCGGCACAGGAACCACGGCATATTTTTTGGCAAAACATCTGGATGTAGAGGTTTTAACTCTGCCGTGTGTCGGAGATGAAAAGTATTTAAAAAAACAGTTTTGTATGCTCGGAGGAGGAAAAATACCTACAATTTTATCTCCGAGGAAAAAATACCATTTTGGAAAACTTTATAAAAACTTATTTGAAATATGGAATGAGCTTAAAAATGCTGGGATTGAGTTTGATTTGTTATACGACCCGATAGGATGGGAAAGTGTTGAATATTATAATTTAAACAATATTTTATATATTCATCAGGGAGGATTAAAAGGAAATATAAGTATGCTTAGCCGTTATAAAAGGAAATATAAAATATAAAATTTTTTTATATTTCTTGTAAATGAGTGTTCATTTAGGTATAATTTATTTTAATTTAATTTCAAGGAGCTATAATGGGTTGGATAGTCTTTTTTAATATAGTTACTCCCTGGATTCTGGCGTTTTTTATTTTTTATGCCAAAAATGGCAAAGTAACAAATTTTTTAACATTTCTGACATTACCTCTGCTTATTATATTTGCATTTCTTGCTTATATCAACCATGCATATTCTCTGATTTCAACCCCCGAATTCCTGGATTATCTTATCGGTATATATGATTTCGGACTTTTGGGATATTTTTTATACCAGGGGATTGTCAAAAAATCCTTTTTGGTAACATCTTTGGCAATAATTCAAATTCTTTTTTTAATAATTGTATTATTAATGAAAAATTATTCAGACACTCCTGATATTTTTGTGGATAATTTAACAAAATTATTTTATTTTATTGTTGCTTTGGTCGGTGTTCCTATTGCTATATATGCCACAAAATATATGGAATATGACGAAAAAGAAAAACATAAATTTGTGGCTATTATAATATGGTTTTTGGGTGTTATGAATTTTGCTGTAAGCGTTAATAATATTGAATGGTTTTTTGCCCTGTTTGAAACAACCACACTTGCTTCATTTATTTTAATAGGTTTCAGAAAAGATGAGGAAGCCACTAATAATGCTGTTTTGGCTTTATGGATGAACCAGATAGGCGGTGTTGCAATTTTAATTTCTTTGATGATTTTTATTCATGTAAACGGAATTTATCATTTTAGTGATTTGTTAAATCATCCCGCATCTGTTTCTTTGGCGGGTCTTGGATTCTTGTCTCTCAGTGCGCTTGTCAAAGGTGCCCAGATGCCGTTTCATAAATGGCTTCTCGGTGCAATGGTGGCGCCGACTCCTGTAAGTGCAATACTTCATTCCGCTACAATGGTAAAAATCGCCCCTTTTTTAATTTTAAGAATTTCTCCCATTATCAAAGGGACACTTTTGGCAAAACTGTTAATAATAGCCACAGGATATGTTTTTGTGGTGGCTGCGATAATTGCTCTGACACAGAATAATTTTAAGAGAATACTTGCTTATTCAACAATATCCCTGCTTGGTCTTATGATGCTCTCAGCCGCAGTAGGTACTCCGGTTGCAGTGGTTGCAAGTTTGATTCTTATTATTTTTCATGCGTTTGCAAAAGGATTTTTATTCATTGAAGCCGGTATTCTTGAGAAATCGTTTCAGATAAAATATATAGAACAGATGAGAAGACTGATTGAAAAAGCTCCCCTTACACTTATGTTTTTATTTTTCGGATTTTTAAATATGACATTTGTGCCTTTTGGTACTTTTATAGGAAAATGGTTAATGATTGAGGAAGCAAGTAATTTTTTAAGTCACGGGAGTTATATGATATTGATTTTATATGTAGGTGCCGGAAGTGCTTTTTTAAGCGTATTGTATATGAAAGTTCTTGGAGTCAGCGTTAGAAAAACCCACGGAATTTCAAATATTAAATTTATTTCGCTTCCTAAAAGATTTAATTTTATATCAATTTGGTATTATTTTTGGCTTCTTGCCCTCGGACTTTTTATTGCGCCTTTTATAGCCGATTTTGTCGTTCCCGTGGCAAACAGCATAACAGGGGCGAATGCAGCTGTTACTTCCGATCATTTAACTTTATATGTGGGTAATTCCACGCTTTATTTTTGGCAGATTTTAGGAGCTATGGTAATACTTACACTGATTCACGCCCTGCCTTATCTTGTTAAATTTAAGGTAGACACAGTTCATCCTTATAACTGCGGTGAAGTTTTTCCAAAGTATATAGGTACATTTAATTTTGAATGTATTAAAAAATATGAAAATATTCTTATAGCATTTTCAATAGCTTTATTTATTTTAGTTGTAGTTCTCGGAGGAGGTTTGTTATGATTTGGTTAATATTTGCCATTTTGGCTCCTGTTATCGGAGGATTTGTTTTTGGAATTGAAAGGAAAGTTAAAGCCAGAATACAAGGAAGAATGGGGCCTCCACTTATGCAGCCGTTTTATGATTTTGCAAAACTTATGGATAAAAAACCTATGATGATACATTCTCTTCACGCTTTAATGGGAATAATGTATTTTGTGGCAGAATGGTTTGCTCTGTTTGTACTGTTTTTGGGAAATGATTTATTAATAGCTGTATTTTTCCATGTTTTGGCTGTTTTGGCTCTCGTAATAGGTGCAAGCAGTGTAAGAAGTTCATATTCTGCACTGGGAGCGTTAAGGGAGCTTATGCATATGATAAGTTATGAGCCATTTATGGTGTTAATGGCGGTGGCTTTTTATTTAGTAAGCGGAAGTTTTAATTTTAAAGATATTTTAAATTCTCAAGCCCCTGTTTATCAGCTTCCTCTTGTTTTTCTCTCATTTTTATTAATTATTCCTATGATGCTTCAAAAATCACCGTTTGATATTGCGGAAGCCCATCAGGAAATTATAGGAGGTCCGGAAATAGAATACAGCGGCCCTTTTTACGAAGCAATATATACAGGTAAGTGGATAGAATATATTTATGTGTTTTTCTTTGTATTTTTATTTGGAGGAAGTAATTATATTTTAGGATCAATTCTGGTTATTTTTGCTTTTTTATTTGTAAATATACTTGATAATTCCACTGCAAGACTTGATTTTAGAAAAATGGTTAAATTTTCATGGGTTGTTTTAATCCCTCTTGCCGCACTCAATATTATTTTATTAGCTTTATGGAGGTAGTTATGGGTTTATTTGGTAAATACAGAAAAAAATCACCGTGGATTTTACATTACAACACCGGCGGATGTAACGGCTGCGATATAGAAATTTTAGCGGCTCTTGCCCCGAAATTCGATATTGAAAGATTTGGAGCGTTAAATAAAGGAAATCCTAAACAGGCTGATATTTTACTGGTGACAGGTCCTGTTACAAAAAACTGCAAAGATGTTTTAAGAAGGCTGTATCTTGAAATGCCTGAACCCAAGGTAGTTGTGGCGATGGGCGCATGTGCGCACGGAGGCGGAATTTTTAGAAATTTTTACCATGTTGAAAACGGGGTGGATAATATTATTCCCGTTGATGTCTGGATTCCCGGATGTGCCCCGAGGGCGGAAGCTTTGATTGACGGAATTGTTGAAGCTATTGAAATCTGGCAGACTAAATCAAAAGAAAAGGAATATATGAGAAATCATGGGGAAATTTATGAGAAATTAGGAGTTAATAATGACGATTAATCCACAAATTACAATAAAAGAAGTTACACTTGAAAATGTAACAGAAGAGATTAAAAATTTTTATGACGAAAATATCTGGCATTATATAACCGTAAATGCCACAGATTTAGGCGGAAAACTGCAGATTGACTGGCTTTTTTCCAAATATAAAGAAAAAAATATTATTCAAATTTTCAGAATTCCGGAAGTTAGTTATGATGCAAAAATACCAAGTATTGTAAATATTATTCCGTCAGCCTGGCTTAGCGAATGGGAACTTGCAGATTTATTCGGACTTGATGTGGAAAATGCGGCGAAGGGTGTATTTATTGCACCTGATGCGCCTAAAGCACCTCTTAGAAAGGACAGCTCATGGGAAAAATAGTAATTCCTTTTGGTTCTCAACATGTAGCTTTGCCAGAGCCGATTAGTTTTTTATTTGAAACCCAAAATGAAATTATTACGAAAGTAGAAGCCCATATAGGATATGTTCACAGAGGTATAGAAAAAGCCGCCATTACAAAATTTGAATATAATCAATTACCTTATCTTACGGCAAGGGTATGCGGTCTTTGTTCTATTACCCATGCAGGGGCGGTTGTTCATGGATTGGAAAAGTTGATGAATGTGGAAGTTAATAAAAGAATAGATTATTTAAGAATGCTTGTAGTTGAACTCGACAGAATTCATTCACATATGCTTGCAAACGGACATGTGGCCGAGGTGGTGGGTTATGAAAATCTCTTTATGCAGACATTCAGGGCAAGAGAAGATGTTATGGATATTCTCGAGAGAATTACCGGAAACAGGGTTCAGTACGATTATCAGGTAATAGGTGGTGTCAGCAGGGATATTGATTTGGAAATAGTTGAATTTGCAAAGAAAAAACTAAAAAAATTAAAAGAAAATGTTTTAAAAGTAATGGATTTTAACGACAGCGATTATACATTTGGTCTTAAAACAAAAGGGGTAGGGGTCATTTCCAAAGAAATGGCTGCCAAATATAATATTGCGGGTCCTATTGCAAGGGCCAGTGGGCTTGAAACCGATGCAAGGGTTGAATTTGATTATCTTCCTTTTGAAGAAGTCGGGTATAAAATGCAGTTAAGAAGAGAGGGTGATGTGTGGGCCAGAAATATGGTGAGGTTTGATGAGGTTTTAAATTCAATTGAAATGTGTGAAAACATATTGGATAACCTGCCTGAAGGTGAATATAAAGTCAAAGTAAAAGGCAGACCGAACGGAGAAACTGTGGTGAGGGTTGAGGCACCTAGGGGTGAGTGTTTTTATTATTTAAAAGGCAGCAATAAAAAAGTAATGGACAGGGTTAGAATAAGAGTGCCTACATATGCAAATATCCCGATTTTAAAAAAGCTGTTTTTAGGTGCCAAATATTCCGATGCCCAGGCAATTGTGCTCAGTTTTGATCCTTGTATGAGCTGTACGGCAAGATAAAGGAGCAATAATGGTAAAAATGTTTATTGAATCAATGAAAAACCTTGTCTCAAAACCAGAAACAATAAAATATCCGTTCGAGCCTTCCCCTGAACCTAAAGGATACAGAGGTTTAATTATTTACAATGAAGAGCACTGTATTTTTTGCGATAAATGTGAAAATATCTGTCCTCCCGGAGCAATTAAATTTGAAGTGGTAGATGTTAAAAGCGGAAAAAAGCAATACAATTATAATCCTTATTTATGTATTTACTGCGGAGCCTGTATAAGTGTATGTCCAAAAGTAAATGAAGCTCTTATGCAGTCTGAAAAAAGAATGCCTCCTTTGGGACGTGTAGTTTATAAAGAAGAAGGGCTTGGCTATTTTATAAAAGAAATAGATAATCCTAAAGAGCTGGAAAAAAAATGGGGAGAGTTGGAAGCGAGGGCTAAAGAATCAAGGGAAAAACTTTCAGTTTATAAAAAACAGCAAAGATTAAAAAAACAGGCTGCAAAAAAAGAAGCTTCTTCTTAATTTTCTTCTTTTTTATTAAATTCTTACAAGTTATTTAAGTGATTTTTTTATTGACACTAATTATTTTTAGAGTTATAATATGAATATCTGTTCAAAAAGGATGGGAAATGAAAATAGCTTTTTTTGAAATAAAGGAAGAAGAAAAAGAGTTTTTTAAGCAAAATTTAAAAAATATTGATGTGGAAGCGTTTTTTTACAAAGAAACTGTCAATGAGGCAAAAAGATATGATTTTGATGTGATAAGTGTTTTTGTCCATTCTAAAATTGATAAAAATATTTTGGATGAATTTCCTAATTTAAAATATATACAAACCCGCTCAACAGGATATGACCATATTGATTTGGTTGAATGTTATAAAAGGGGAATAAAAGTAAGTAATGTAAGAGGATATGCCGGTCCTGCCGTAGGGGAATTTGCTTACGGACTGTTGCTTGAAGCAAATAGAAAACTTTATATTGCAATAAACAGGCTGAAAAACGGCAATTTGAATTATAAAGATTTAAAAGGTACGGAAATTGAGGGTAAAAATATAGGTATTTTAGGATTAGGTACTATTGGTTTACAAATTGCAAAAATAGCAAGAGGATTTGGTGCTGAAATATTCGGTTTTTCAAGAACAAAAAAAGAGATATATGATAAGCTAGGTATTAATTTTTGCACATTTGATGAAGTTTTGGAAAATAGTGATTTTTTATTTATTGCCCTTCCTTTGACTCCTAATACAAAAAATTTGATTAATAAAAACAATATTTCAAAATTTAAAGGCAGTGTAATTATAAATCCGGCAAGAGCCGAAATTATTGAAAAAGAAGTTTATGAAACTTTTGACGGTATTATTGCCGCAGATGTATTGCCCGATTGGAATTTGAGCAAAAAAGAAAATATTATTGCAACCCCTCATATGGCTTATTATACAAAAGAAGCTCTTTTTAGAATAATGCAAATAAGTCTTGATAATTTAATGGACTTTTTAACCGGAAAAATACCGCGATATTGCTTAAAAGAAGCCTGTAAAAAGGATTACAAGGAGTGTAAATGAAGAAATTGATTCTTTTTATAGGAGCTGTTTTATTTGCATGCAGCAGTGATTGTATAGAATGTCATCCAAAATTAAAGAAAATGGAAAATAATCCCCAAAACAGATATTACAAAGAACATCATTTTTTAAAAAGCTGTACAAAATGCCATCCAAACCATCCTCAAAAAGGAATGGATAAATGCGGTGCCGACTGTTTTGACTGTCACAGTAGGGAAAAACTTATTCATACGCCTGTTCCGGAGCATCAAAAATTGAATACCTGTACGAAGTGTCACAAAGACAGTGTAAATGATATTTTAAATATTCCTAAAAACCCTATTATAAATAAATAATTTTATAAAAATATGAAAAATAAGCCAGATTCTATTGACATAAAGTATAATTTTTCTTATAATTTCAGTCCACAAAGGCAATTGACCCGTTAGCTCAGTCGGTAGAGCATCTGCCTTTTAAGCAGAGGGCCGTTGGTTCGAATCCAACACGGGTCACCATTGTCCCCATCGTCTAGAGGTCTAGGACACCGCCCTTTCACGGCGGCGACACGGGTTCGACTCCCGTTGGGGACGCCATGGGTCGCTTAGCTCAGTTGGGAGAGCACCAGCCTTACAAGCTGGGGGTCGCAGGTTCGAGCCCTGCAGCGACCACCATATATTTTATCATACGGAGCCGTAGTTTAGCTGGTTAGAATGCCGGCCTGTCACGCCGGAGGTCGCGGGTTCGAGTCCCGTCGGCTCCGCCACTATTTAACGGATAATGGGAGATTAAAAATTGTATTTAATGGTGACTGACACTTAAAATTTAATATTATAAATATAATATAAAAAATTCTATTAATAATATAATTTAAAATAATTAACTAATTATTTTTATCTTTGTAGTTTTTTTTATTATCTGCATTTAGTTAGAGTTATTTTTTTCAGCAAAAAATATTTTCTCCTAAAATTTTATATGTATCTATTTTATAAAAATTTTTCAATTCTTTGTAAATATCAGGAAAATGTTTTTTTAAAATTGCCGGTCTTACAAAAAAATATTCACTCATAACTGCAAAAAATTCTGCTTTGTTTGTTGTGGCATATTTGTCAAGAAGATGATATTTTCCCAAAAATCTTCCTTTAATGGTGTTTTCTTTAAATTTTTCATATTCTTTAAACATTGTTTTTGCAAATTCTTTTATTTTACTTTCTTCCAAAGGGGGTATTCCGTCCATAGCTCCGTTGTTATAATCTATTTCATGTGCGAATTCGTGTATTATTACGTTTCTGTGACATTTATGAATTTCTTTTTTTGCTTTGTCCCATACTATTATTACGGCGTCTTTTGTCGCTTCTCCTTCTATTAATATTTCTTCATTGGAGATGATATTTTCAATTTCTTTTTTGTGTAAAATGATTGTATTGGGATATACAAAAATATAACTTAAATTTGGATAACAGAAATATTTATAAGCTACAGTGGGTAGGCATGCATAAAAAGCGATTTTTGTTTTTATTTCATCATTTATATCTGTATAAATACCGAAAAATTTTTTTTCTTTTAAAAACCATTGAATTTTAAAATTTATAATTTTTTTTAGATTTTCAGGAAGTAATTCATAATATTTAATAGATTTTAAGATATCCAAAATTTTTTTGGGAGGAGGGTTTTTTTCAATTTTTTTTAACCATTTTTTGTATTTGATATATTCAATTATTTGAAAAAAAAGATAAATAAAAAGGAAAAACCATAAAAAAATTAGAAGATATTTAAAATTTTTCATCTAAGGATGGCTTCTATACCTTTAAATCCTGCGGCTGCCAATATTATACTTCCGATTACATTAAGTAAAATATATGAAAGTGATTCGAAAATAAGGCCGTTTTTTATAAGAAAAAAACTTTCAACCGCAAATGTTGAAAAGGTTGTAAATGCTCCCATCATCCCTGTGGTAAGGAGTGATTTCAAATGGGCGTTTTGTATGGCTCCGTATTGAATTAATGCTATAAATATTCCGAGTAAAAAACTTCCTATTAAGTTAACGCTTAATGTTCCGAAAGGGATATCATGTTTAAAAGCGCTGTTTACAAGTCCTGCGGTATAGGCTCTTAAAATTGCACCTATAAATCCTCCTATTCCAATAGCTAACATTGTGTCAATTTTCATAACTCTCCTTTAATTTAAAATTCAACATCAATATTCATTATCTAACATTTAACATTTATCATTCAACATTTTTTATATTCTTTATTTAATATTTCCTGCATTTTTTCTCTCATATCTTCATACCAGTTTGGATTGTCTTTTGGATAAAAAGATGGTAAAAAGATAACTTTTATTGTCTGTTTTTCCACCCTAAAGGGATTTTTTTTAAAAGCAAACGGTAAATTTATTATTACAAACGGCTGAACTTTTAAATTTAGTTTTTCAACCACCCCTTTGAGGCCTTTTTTAAATGGCAGTAATTTTTTAGGGTTTTTTTTATTTCTTGTGCCTTCCGGAAAAGCCGCTATTTTAAGATTTCTTTTAATTCTGTCTTTTATTTCTCTAATCATTTTGATTGTGGAAGCTTTATTGCTTCTGTCCACTAAAATCATATCTGTTTTTGTAAGCATATATTTAATAACAGGTATTTTGCCAAGTTCCGCTTTTGCAATCCATATTGTTTTTTCATCAATTACTGATTCAAATAATGCTATATCCAAATTGTGAGTATGATTTCCTAAAAATATATTGGCGTTTTTGTCAATTTCGCCTTCTATAATTACTTCTTTTGCAATCATATTTGTAAGAATGTGAGAACATTTTTTACGGTATTTAAGCTCATTTTTAGGATCGATTCCGCATAAAGCCCCTGTAATTAAAAGGCAAATGCCTGCTTTTATTAATTTTAAATAAGAGATAATACTATTTAAGATTTTCATTTTTTACCCATCCTGTTTTACCGTCAATTTTTATTTTTGTGTAATTTTTTTTGATATTTAAAATTTCAACTTTTGTATCCACTATAGGCGAATAAAAAACCGTTGAATTTTGTGTCGGTAAAATTCTGACTTTGGAATTTCTTTTTAATACCTTTTCTCCTTTTGGAAAAATGGAGATAATCAGGTAAATTGATAAAATAATCGGAATTATCAATAATAAAATTTTTTGATAAATTAAGAAAATTAATATAAAAAATGCAATTATAACTAAAATAAGAATGTTTACAGGGGTAAAAAACGTTTTTTCTTCCGGAGTAATATCTGTTTGTGTACTTATTGTTTTTTCTTTTAAAATTATCGGTATAGATATTTTTTTGTAATTTTGAATATCGGTATTAAAATAATAAAAAATAAAATTTTTGGTATTTTTTGGTAAATAGGTAAAATAGGCGGCTTCGTTTTTATTAATCACAGTAAGATTTTCATCATTTGTTAATTTAAAATCCTCTAAATTTGCATTTTTTGTTTTAATAGTAAATGATAATAAAATTTTATTGTTTATATTGGTAGAAATAGGATTTATTATCTCTAAATTTTGTGCTGTAACATTACAAAATTTTGGAATATTTTCAACGGCTTTTGTTTTATATAATGAACTTAGATTTATGCTTTTGTTAAAATCGCCGGATGTAATAAACAATGTATTGTTTCCGTCGTTTTTATATCTTAAATTTAATAAATAAACATAAGGATTTTGTTTTGTGTAATTTATTTCTCCTTTATTTAAAGAAAAATTTAAATCCGTTATATTTGGGGTAATAAGTTTGGCTTTTAAATTAATAATTTGGTTTTTGTAATAAAATTTCTGTAAATTGGGGTACGTAATTATTAAATTGCCTGCATATAAAAATAAAAAAGAAAATAAAAAAAAGATTATTCTCATTTTAGAGCAATATTAATATTGTTTTCTTTTGTAAACTGTTTAATATATGCAAAAAATTTTCTTCTCTTTTTCCCGTAAAGGGTGATTTTTACATTGTTTTTTAATTTTAAGGGGTTAACCCATTTTCCATTGTGCATAACGCCAAAATGTAAATGGGGACCGGTTGAGAGTCCGCTGTTTCCAAGATATCCTATAACGCTCCCCTGTCTAACCCATTTACCTACATATATTCCCCTTTTGAATCCGTGAAGGTGCGCATACAAAGTCATATATCCGTTTTTATGTCTTATTTCAACGCTTCTGCCATATCCCCTGATCCATCCTTTGTAAATTATTTTACCGTCGGCTACAGAGTGGATTGGTGTTCCTATTTTATTTACAAAATCAACACCGTCATGCATTCTCCATTTATGTAAAATAGGATGAAATCTCATTCCAAAAGGTGAAGAAATTCTGGTATATCTTAAAGGGGCTTTTAAAAACATTCCCCTAAGACTTCTTCCTTTTTCATCATAATATCTGTTATCAATAGGATTTAAAAATGCGTTAACGCTGTAAAATCTGTTTTTAATCTGTGCAAAAACAATTTTTACATCCCTGATTTCGGAAAACCTTTTCTTTTCATCATAAATTATTGAAATTGTCGTTCCTTTTGGAAGTGTTCTAAAATTTACCCTGTCATTAAAAATATTAATTATTTTATTGGTTAAAATGCTTAAATGTGTGGCTTTATACAAATCATAACTTAAATAGCTGTTTATTGTAACCTGAACTTTTTTTTCTTCTGTATTGTAAATTATAGGAATAATTTTGGTAAAGTATTTGTTGTTGTTTTTTATGATTTGCAGCTGTTTTTGTGAATTTATTGGAATGAGGGCTTCTTTAAAGTTGTTGTTTTCCCTTAATATAAAAATTGTTTCGTTTTTGGCAATATTTCTTACATATCTTTTAAGCTTGGCCGGTAAATTATAATAAATTGAATATGGAAGGCTGTTTTGTTTTAAAAATCCGTAAAATGTGGAAAATTTATTCCATTTTTGAATATCAATTCTATACGCTAAAATAAAAACCGGTATAAGTAAAAAAAGTAATAATTTTTTCATTTTAAGAATCCTTCAAGCATTTTTATACCGTCATTTCCTCCCAAAATGCTCTCCATTGCCCTTTCCGGATGGGGCATAAGCCCGAATACGTTTTTATTTTCGTTACATATACCGGCTATGGAGTCGTCGCTTCCGTTTGGATTTAATTCTTTTCCGTCTTTATCACAGTATTTTAATATTACCTGCCCTTTATCATACATTTTTTTTAGAGTTTCACTATCCACTTTATAATTGCCTTCCGCATGTGCTATAGGAATATTTATAATATCTTCGGCTTCAAAATTTTGTAAAAATTTATTTTCATTGTTTATTATTTTTAAATGGTGAAATTTGGAAATAAAATGCAAATTCTCATTTCTTGTCATGGCACCAGGGAGAAGATGTGATTCTAATAAAATTTGAAAACCGTTACAAATTCCAAGAACAAAGCCGCCTTTTTTTGCATACTCTGTTACATCATTCATTATTGGAGAAAATCTTGCAATTGCCCCGCTTCTTAAATAATCTCCATAGCTGAATCCCCCGGGGAGTATTACCAAATCATAATTTTTTAATTTATCGGTATGCCAGATGAATTCAGCCTTGGCTCCTATTTTTTCAAAAGCCCATTTGGTGTCTCTGTCACAATTGGTACCCGGAAATACAACGACCCCCACTAACATTATTTAACCTCAATTTCATAATTTTCTATAACAGGGTTTGCCAACAGCTCATCCGCCATTTTTTTAGCTTCCTCTATTGCTTTTTCTTTGTTATCTGTATTTATGTTTAGTAAAATCTGTTTTCCGACCCTTACGTCTTCCACATTATTAAAGCCGAGCGTTTCAAGAGCATGCTTTACAGCTTTTCCCTGAGGGTCGAGCACCCCTTTTTTTAAATGAACATTTATGGCTATTTTCATTTTGCTTCCTTTAATCTTTCCAATATTTCACTGTATGCCTCTTTAATATCTCCCAAATCGAATCTAAATAAATCTTTATCCATTTTTTTACCTGTTTTTTTATCCCATAATCTGCAGCTGTCGGGTGTTATTTCATCAGCCAAAATAATATTTCCGTTTTTGTCTTTGCCGAATTCCACTTTAAAATCAACTAAAATAAGCCCGATTTTATCGAAAAATCCGGTTAAGAATTCATTTATTTTTCTGCCGTATTCTCTTAATATGTCAAGTTCTTTTCTATTATCTACCAAATTTAAAATCATTGCATGGTCGTCATTTATTAAAGGATCGTTTAATTCGTCATTTTTATAATAAAATTCTATTATGGTAAAAGGCAGTTTTTTACCTTCTTTAAGTCCAAGCCTTTTAGACAGGCTTCCTGCCGCAATGTTCCTGAGTACCACTTCTATTGGAATTATATCGACTTTTTTAACAAGCAGTTTAGTGTTGTCTATCTGTTTTATCAGATGTGTCGGTATTCCTTCTTTTTGTAAAGCTTCAAAAATCAGTGTGGTAATGGCACAGTTTAATTCTCCTTTTCCACTCTCGCTTGCCGCTTTTACACCGTTAAAAGCTGTCAGGGAATCTTTAAATTCACATATTACTTCATCCGGATTTTGCGCTTTGTATATTCTTTTTGCTTTTCCTTCATATAAAAGTTGCATTTATTCTCCTTATTTTTGATTCGCAATTATCAGTGCTTTTAAAATATTCGCCCCTGTAATCAGTTGTAAATCATTGTCTGTTTTTTTAATTTTTTGATTATATTTTGTTTTTTTAGGTTTAGTTTTATTTAGTTCAGCTCTTAAATGGTTTTTAAGTTCGGATTCTTTAATTAAACCTTCTTTGTTTTCATTAACTTTTTCTATTTTTGCAGGGTGAACTATAATATCCGGTATAACTCCTTTTGCCTGAATGGTTCTTCCGCTCGGAAGATAATATTTAGCTACCGTTAATCTTACCGCTTCATTTTTATTAACAGGAATAATCGCCTGAACGCTTCCTTTTCCAAAAGTGGTTTCTCCCACTATAACTGCTCTTTTTTTGTCTTGCAGTGCCCCGCTCACTATTTCACTTGCACTTGCGCTTCCCCCGTTAACGAGTACAACGATAGGAATGTTTTTGTATGTTCCGCTTGAGTGTGCATAAAATACCTGATTTTCACTTGGGACCCTTCCTTTTTGTGAAACTAAAACGCCTTTGTCGATAAATAAATCGAGCGTGCCCACAGCCTGGTTCAAAAGTCCGCCCGGATTGTTTCTTAAATCAATTATAATACCTTTTTTATGGTATTTTTTAAGATTTAGAAGGATTTTTTTAAGAGAACTTACAACATTTTTATCAAAGCTGCTGATTCTTATATATTCGATGGAAGGATAATTTTGCAGAGCATAAGCTTTAACCGATTTGATTTTAATAATTGCCCTTGTAATTGTTACATCAAATGTTTTTCCTTTTCTTACGACTGTAAGAGTTACTTTTGTACCAGGTTTTCCTCTTAATAAATTGACATCTTCGTCAAGTGTCAAATCAAGTGTTGCTTTGCCGTTTATTTTTAAAATAATGTCTCCGGCTTTTAGTCCCGCTTTATATGCCGGGGTGTCATCAATTGGTGATATAACTGTTAAAACACCGTTTTTTATGCCTATTACAATTCCTAAGCCTCCGAATTCGCCTGTTGTCTGAACTTTTAATTCCTGATAAGCCTTTTTGTCAAGATAGCTCGAATGTGGGTCAAGATTTGGTAAAAGACCTTTTAGTGCTTTATTAATTATAGTGGTTGTATTAAGTTCATCCACATAATATGCCTCTATAATATTTACCACTTTTACAAATTTTTCGTAAGCTGCGAGACGAGTTTCTTTGGTTTCTGCAAATAATGAAACCACCATAAAAACGGCTAAGATTAATTTTTTCATTAAAAAATTCCTTTTTTATGAAATTCTATTATAATTGGAAATAAATTTCAATGGCATAAAATAGTTAGTAGTGAAAATAGTGAGTAGTGAAAATAGTGAGTAGTGAAAATAGTGAGTAGTGAGTTGTGAGTAGATTAAAAAATTTATAAAAAAATGCATTAAAAACTTGACATAAACGCACTCAATTTGATATAATAACATTAACTAAAACTTTAAGGAGGAAGATAATGGAAAAATTATTCGAAAAATTAACAAATCAGATGATGGAATCAATTGAAAGCGGGCTAAGTCTGGCGCTTCATAATAAAAACCCTGAAGTGCATCCGTTGCATGTGGTATGGGGGCTTGTAACAAATACAAATACAGTGCTTAACCAGGCATTCAATAAAATGGGGGTGGATAAAACGGCAATAGAACTTGAATTAAAAAGCGCTGTTGACAGACTCCCAAAGGTAGACAATATTACAAAAGAATCTATTAAAATAGGAAGAGAATTAATCCAAAGTCTGCAAAACTCCGAAGCGCTTGCCACAAGATTTGGGGATAAATATATAGCTGTTGACACATGGCTTATTGCAAATATTGATTCATTTAAAGATACACTTGGTAAATTTGTAGATTTAATGGAACTTAAAAAAACACTTGAAGCAATAAGAGGAGAGAAAAAGATTGAGAGTAAAAGTGCGGATGAAAATCTTGATTCATTAAACAAATATGGAATTGACTTAACGGCAAAAGCAAGGGCGGGTGAACTTGACCCGGTAATCGGAAGAGACGAAGAAATAAACAGAATGATGCAGATTTTAATCAGAAAAACAAAAAATAATCCTATATTGCTCGGTGAACCTGGTGTCGGTAAAACGGCACTGGTCGAAGGTCTGGCCCAGAGAATTGTAAAAAAGGAAGTGCCTACAAGTTTACAAAACAGAAGATTGATTGCGCTTGATATGACGGCATTAATTGCAGGGGCAAAATACAGAGGTGAATTTGAAGACAGGCTAAAAGCGGTTGTTGATGAAGTAAAAGCAAATCCAGATGTAATTTTATTTATAGATGAAATTCATACAATTGTGGGGGCAGGTGCAAGCGAAGGAAGTATGGACGCGGCAAATATTTTAAAACCGGCACTTGCAAGAGGAGAGTTAAGAACCATAGGTGCGACAACTTTGAAAGAATACAGGAAATATTTTGAAAAAGATGCTGCGCTTCAAAGAAGATTCCAGCCTGTAATGGTCGATGAGCCGAGTGTAAATGAGGCAATCAGAATTTTAAGAGGTCTTAAAGAAAGATTAGAAGCCCACCATCAGGTATTGATTAAAGACGAAGCTTTGGTTGCGGCGGCAAAACTTACCGACAGATATATAAGTGACAGGTTTTTACCAGATAAGGCAATTGACGCAATTGACGAAGCTGCAGCTGAGATTAGAATGCAAATAGAAAGCGAACCGTTTGAACTTGCCAAAATAAAAAGAGAAATTGAGCAGATTATGGTGGAAAAAGAAGCTTTGCAGCTTGAGCTTGAAAGCAGCGTAAATAAAGAAAAAATAGAAAAAAGATTAAATGAAATAGAAAAAGAACTTGCAAACCTTGAAGAAGAAAAAAGAAAACTTGAAAGTAAATTTGAAGAAGAAAAAAGAGTATTAAAATCTATTGCCGAAACAAAAGAAGAAATTGAAAAACTAAAAACCCAGGCTGAAATTGCAAAAAGAGAAGGTGATTTTACAAAAGCTGCCGAAATTGAATACGGAAAAATTGTAGAACTCAGAAAAAAAGTGGAAGAACTTGAGAAAAAATGGGAAGAAATGCAAAAAGAGGGAACTCTTCTTAAAAATGCTGTAGATGAAGAAGCGGTTGCCGATGTTGTAAGCAAATGGACTGCAATTCCTGTAAATAAAATGCTTCAAAGCGAACTTGAAAAAATATTGCATATTGAAGACGAGCTTAAAAAATGGGTTGTCGGACAGGATGAGGCTATTAAAGCTGTTGCAAGGGCAATTAAGAGAAATAAAGCCGGGCTTGGCGATCCAAACAGACCGATAGGCAGCTTTATGTTCTTAGGACCGACAGGAGTTGGTAAAACAGAAACAGCAAAAACATTAGCAAGATTTTTGTTTGATGATGAAAAGGCAATGATAAGATTTGATATGAGCGAATATATGGATAAAATTTCTGTATCAAAACTAATCGGTGCCGCGCCTGGATATGTGGGATATGAAGAAGGCGGCCAGTTAACCGAAGCTGTGAGAAGAAAACCTTACAGTGTGGTATTGTTTGATGAGATTGAAAAAGCACATCCGGACGTGTTTAACATTCTTTTGCAGGTGCTTGATGACGGAAGGCTTACAGACAATAAAGGTGTGACGGTTGATTTTAAAAACACAATAATTATTCTAACAAGTAATATTGCAAGCGATATTATTATGGAAATAAAAGATGCTCAGGCCAGAAAAGAAGCTGTTTGGGCGGAACTAAAAAGAAGGATGAAACCTGAATTTTTAAACAGGCTTGATGATGTGGTTGTATTTAATCCTTTAGGAAAAGAACAGGTTAAACAGATTGTTGAAATACTTTTAAGAAAAATTACAACAAGACTTGCTAACAGGGATATTGAATTAATCTTAAGCGAAAGCGCAAAAGATTTTATTGCGGATGTCGGATTTGACCCGGTATTCGGTGCAAGACCTCTTAAAAGGGCAATGGCTGAAGTTATAGAAGATACATTGGCAGAACTTATTCTTGAAGGCAAAGTTAAAGATGGTGACAAAGTGGAATTTGATATAGACGGAGACTTTATAGTGGTTAAGGTAAACGGTACAGAAGCCGGCAGATATCATAAATAATTCTCAGCCCTTTCGGGCTTTTATTAATTAAAATTTAAAAAAGTATCAGACACTAAATATTTGAGTTTTTTGTTTTAATTTTTGTTATAATTTCCATCAAAAAGGTTAAAAAATGTATTTTTGGATTTATGGTATGCATATAATCTTATTTTTTAGTTACGGAGTCTTTTTTCTGCAGTTTATCAAATCTTTACAAAATGATTTAAAAGATAAATTTTTTTTGGTGTTTTGAGCCTTGTTTTTATGTTGCTGGTTTTATTTGACGGGACAAAACTGATTTTATTAAACCCGGCGGCGGCAAAAACCGGTGTTTGGCTGCATGTGAAACTTACATTTTTTATAGCAGTTATGATAGAAAATATAATTTTATTTTATTTTTTAATAAAAAAGAAAAAATTTACATATAATTCTTATAATATTTTATACTGGATTAACTATTTTGTATTTATCATTATGATTGTTTTAGCCGTATTTAAATTTTTTTAAAGGAAATAAATGTTAAGATTTGCGCCGAGTCCAACAGGGGATATGCATATTGGAAACCTAAGGGTTGCCATTTTTAATTATATAGTTGCAAAACAGAGAAAAGAAAAATATCTTGTAAGAATTGAGGATACGGACAAAGAAAGAAATATCGAGGGAAAAGATAAAGAAATACTTAATATTTTAAACCTTTTTGGAATAAAATATGACCAGGTTGTTTATCAGTCCGGAAATTTTCATCTTCATGGGGAAATGGCAAACAGACTTTTAAAAGAAAAAAAAGCGTTTGCCTGTTTTTGCACGGAAGCTGATATTAATTTTGAAAGAGAAAAGGCGAAAATCGAAAAAAGACCTTACAGATATTCCGGTAAATGTGAATATTTAGACGAAAAAATACTCCAAAAATATATAAAAGAAAATAAAAAATATGTTGTAAGAATTAAAAAGCCCGATAAAAATATAAAATTTAAAGATTTAATAAAAGGAGAGATGGGATTTTCCCCGTTTGAAGTCGACAGTTTTATTATCCTCAGGGCCGATAAAACCCCTACATACAATTTCGCCTGCGCAATTGATGATATGATTTATGATATTTCTCTTGTAATAAGGGGAGAAGACCATTTAAGCAACACCCCAAAGCAGATTCATATAAGAAATTTAATCGGATATGATAAAAAAATAGAATATGCCCATCTGCCTATTATTTTAAATGCTGAGGGTAAAAAAATGAGCAAAAGGGATAATGCAAGCAGTGTAAAATGGCTTTTAGAAGAGGGATTTTTACCCGAAGCCATTGCCAATTACCTGATATTGCTTGGAAACAGCTTCGAAAAAGAGATATTCACCCTTGAAGAGGCTGTGGAATTTTTTGATTTAACCAAAATTTCCCGTGCACCTGCCAAATTTGATATTGAAAAATTAAAATTTATAAATCAGCAGCATTTGAAAAAATTAACTGATTTATATAAACTTTTTGAAGTAAATGAAATTTATGAAAATCTGCTTGAGATTTTAAGAGACGAAAGTTCTACTTTAAAAGAGATAAAAGAAAAATTTAATAAGATTTTTGAAAAAAGCGTAGATGAAGAGTTTAAACAGCAAAGAGAAATATTAAAAAAAGAGATTTTAGAAAATGAATTGGAAGAGAGTTATGACGATTTTAAAAAAAGAGTAATGAAAAACACATCTCTTAAAGGTAAAAAGCTGTTTATGCCTTTAAGGGAGCTTTTAATAAATGAAAAACACGGGGCGGAAATAAAAGATTTATATACGGCAATGTTGCAGTATCTTAAAGAAATAATAAAGAGGAGATAAAATGAATGCTATTTTAATATCGATTTTGCAGTTTATTAATTTAATAATAAGCATATATGTATGGGTCGTGATTATTGCCGCTTTGATAACCTGGGTGCAGCCAAATCCTTACAATCCGATTGTTCAGTTTTTGTGGAATGTAACGGAGCCTGTTTACAGATGGATTAGACGTTATATCCCTACTCGTTTCGGAGGGTTTGATATTGCACCGATTGTTTTAATATTGGCTTTGGAATTTTTGCAGATACTTATTAATAATATAATTATGAGCTTATGATAATTATTTTATTTATTCCTCTTTTTCTTTTTTCGCTGAATCTATCAAATATACTTGCACATCCAAAAAGTTATGTACGGGATTTTTATCTTACGGAATTTATGAAAGAGACAAATTCCACTGTTTTGGCTTATAAAGCATATAATTCCCTTTATAAACCAAAGCCTTTTTTACATTTAAAAATATTGGCTCAAAAAGATAAACTTTTTGAAAACATTTATAAATGTATAAATGTAAAAAAAGAATATTTAAACGATGTGGATGTTTCCTGTATTCAGGGCGGAGGGTTAACCCTAAAAACAATTTCAACGCTTGATAAAAAAACATTAATTAATTTGTATACTAAACTTGCAAATGGCAAAGTAAAAGAAGCCATAAAATGCTTTATTGATGATGATTTTTCCAAAATTTTCAAAAACAGGAATCTGGGCTATTATTTTATTTTGAATTTTCCGGACAAAAGAATTGATCAGTATATAAATAATTTTTCTATTTTTGAAGACAGTTATTTTTATATGTTTGTAAAAAGTGTTGTTTTAAACAATTTACCGAAACTTTCCGATTCTCTTTTAAAAATTAATTATAAGAATTTGGACAAAAAATCCAAATGGTGGCTTTTTTTAAATGCTATGAAATGCAATAAAGAGAAATTGGCACTAAATATCTTACAAAGCATGTCGAAAAATTCAAAAACAGATTTCTGGCTGTGGCGTTTAACAAATGAAAAAAAATATTTTAACGCCCTGCTTAAAAGGACAAGAATAGATTTTTATACACTTTTTGCATATGAAGAGGCGAATAAAAAATTTTTCATAAAAAATAAAATTATTTATAATTCTGTAAAATCCCCTGAGTACAATGAAAGTAACCCCTGGGATAATTTAAAATTTTTTGATGATTTTAAAAGGTCAAAAGATTTGTTTGCTTTTGCCAGAAAACTTGACAATAATGAAACGCTTGCTTTAAAGGCCTTGGTTTTGGACAAGGCTTTTAATTATAAAATTAATATATTTATAACACCCGATATTTATAATGATAAAAACATAAGTTTTAAATCGTTTGTTTATGCAATAGCCAGGCAGGAGAGCAGGTTTATTCCTTCAAGTGTAAGCAGAAGCTACGCACTCGGGACTATGCAGATAATGCCGTTTTTGGTAAGAGCTATGAAAGGAGATGTTTTCAGGCAGTTTAATTGCAGAGAAAATATAATATTAGGGGTAAAACATTTGAAATGGCTTTTTTCAAAACTTAAAGACCCTTTAATGGTTGCCTATGCTTATAACGGAGGAATAGGATTTGTAAAGAGAAAAGTAATTCCAAATTTTAAATACAGGGGGAAATATGAGCCTTTTTTGAGTATGGAATTAATTCCTTTAGATGAATCAAGAGAATATGGGAAAAAAGTTATAACCAATTATATTATTTATTCCCATATTTTCGGAGATAAAAATTTAACTTTGCATAAACTACTTAAAAAAGAGCTTAACCTCTCCCCAGTCTTTGCTTTTATATTCTAAAATATAAGGTTTGCCTGTATCTGGGAATTTTACTAAATAATAATTCATCCAGGAATTGTAAAAAGGAAAAGTTTTATATAAAATAAATTTAGGTATTTTAGAGGAAATTTTAACAGGCTTTTGTCCGTTTAAACAAATTGAAAATTCCTGATTTATTAACTGATTATCAAAATCATTATAAACACCTATTAAAAATGTCGGATTTTGAAATTTGTTTTTGTATAAACCGTTTAAATAAACGGCGTCAATCAGTGCTTTGGTTTCAAGTGAGTTAAGTATCTGTGTTCTTTGGGTGTATTTTAGTGTTTTTTCATAAAAAGGGTCGTGTTTTAATGCCTGTTTGATAGAACATCCGCTAAAAAAAATCAATAACAGTATGAATAAAAATTTTTTCATTCCAAACTCCGTTTTATTATTGTTAATTTGTATTATATCATATTGATTAAATAAAAAAAATTGTGTAAAATGGAAAAAAACCAAAAGAGGCGAAAATGCGTTTTAATGTTATTGGAATAGGCGATTATAAAGGAAAATGTATTTATGACGAAGCGGAAGACGCTTTAATGGTAGATGAAGAAATAGTTCTTGATTTTAAAAAAAATATAAAGATTATTTAAAATATACAAAATTTTTAATTAATTCAATCAGTGGAAGAGGGTGGCTTTCTTTTCAGTTTATTCCCGATGATTATGATGTCTTAAAAAGAAAATTTGCAATAATAACGGCTCATAATCCCAAAGGTCTTATTTTAAATGATTTTTTAAATTTTTTGAAAAATACCGAACTTGAAGTTATATTGAAAACATTTGGATATGAATATTTTTCGAGTGTGGGGGAGCTGTTTGACCACGGCGAATATTCTTTTATAGTTTATGATATAGAAAAAGACGATGCACTGAATATTGCAAAAGAGTTTGACCAGTATTCTTTTTTTTATAATTCGGGAGAATATATTTCAATTACAGAATGTGAAAGTAAAGAAGATTTGCTCAATTATAATTATATGATTCATTTTAAAGGAAATTAATGCACGATTTACAAAACAGAAAACTAACAACCGGTGAAAAAATGGGGGTAAGCGCAGCACTTATAATGTTTGTGGCTGTCGGTATGATTATGGGCGGAACCACGGCGGGCAATGATAATCTGGTTCTTGCAGGCGGGGGTGTTTTTAGTATAGGTGCCACAATTGCTCTGTATTTGCTTTTTAAACACAAACCGAAGGATAAAGATTTTTAAATGTATAATCTGTAATAATTTCAGTTTTGAAATTATCTGTAAAGAATGCCAGAAAAAATATTTAAAGCCTGATATAAAAATAAAAATCAATACCGTAAGTTTTTACAGATATGACGAAATTGAATGGCTTGTAAAATACAAATATCACAGATTCGGAGACAGGGTTTTTAAAATTCTGGCCGAAAATTCATTTAAAATTTTTGCAAAAAACATTAATGAAAAATTTTTTGTAATTCCTGTTGATGACAGGATAAAAAAAGGTTTTTCCCATACGGCAATACTTGCAAAATCAATGAAAAATAAATTTTTAACTCCTTTGTTTAACTCTTTACATTCCGCAAATAATGTTAAATATGCTGGAGAGTCTCTTGAATTTAGATTAAATAACCCAAGAAATTTTAAATATTTAGGGCCTAAAAATATAGATGTCATTTTGGTGGATGATATAAAAACAACTGGCACTACCCTGAATGAGGCAAAAGAGGTTTTATCCCAATATGGTGTGAATGTTTATTTGAGTATAGTACTGGCTGATTTGTCTTAAACTTTATAAAAATAATGATTTGCAAAAATAATTTTACGTCAGTATTTAAAGGCTTTATTTTACTTAATTTCTGCGTCTTTTTTGGTATAATATTAATTAAAAAAGGATTTGAATGCAAATAATTCCTGTAAGTATTGAAGAAACCCTTGCAAAAAGTTATTTAGAATATTCAATGAGTGTGATTGTTGGAAGGGCTTTGCCTGATGTAAGGGACGGTCTAAAGCCGGTTCACAGAAGAATCCTGTATGCAATGTATAAAATGGGTATCAGTGCCAATTCTCCATATAAAAAATCTGCAAGAATAGTGGGGGATGTTATAGGTAAATATCATCCTCACGGCGATAGTGCAGTATATGAAGCGCTTGTGAGAATGGCCCAGCCTTTTTCTATGAGAATGCCTTTGATTGACGGACAGGGTAACTTCGGTAGTATTGACGGAGACAATGCCGCCGCTATGAGATATACAGAAGCCAGACTTACCAAAATAGCCGAAGAGCTTCTTAAAGATATAGATAAAGATACCGTTGATTTTATTCCAAATTATGATGGCAGCGAAAAAGAACCTGTTGTTTTGCCCGCAAGGTTTCCAAATCTCTTGGTAAACGGCAGCAGTGGTATTGCCGTCGGTATGGCTACAAATATTCCTCCGCATAATTTAAGTGAATTAATTGACGCATTGATTTATATGATAGATAATAAAAATGCAAAACTTGAGGATATTTTGAAATTTGTAAAAGGTCCGGATTTTCCTACAGGAGGCACAATTTTCGGTAAGAGTGGAATAATAGAGGCCTACAAAACAGGAAGGGGCTCTATTAAAATAAGGGCAAAACATCATATTGAACATAAAGGAAATAAAGAAGTAATAGTAATTGACGAACTTCCTTATCAGGTGAATAAAGCAAAACTGATAGAAAAAATCAGTGATTTGGTTAAAGATAAGGTGCTTGACGGAATAAGTGAAGTAAGAGATGAAAGCGACAGAGAGGGAATCAGGGTTGTAATAGAGCTTAAAAAAGACGCAATGAGCGAAATTATTTTAAACAATCTTTATAAGCATACACAAATGCAGGTCAGTTTTGGCGTGAATATGCTTGGAATTTATGACAAACAGCCAAAACTTTTTAACCTTTTTGAACTTCTTGATATTTTTATAAAACACAGAAAAACTGTTGTTATCAGAAGAACAATTTATGAACTTGAAGAAGCCAAAAGAAGGGCTCATATATTAGAAGGGCTTAGAATTGCACTCGCTAATATAGATGAAGTTGTAGAATTAATCAAAAAATCTGCCGATACAAAAGAAGCAAAAGCTAATTTAATAGACAGATTCGAACTCAGTGAAATCCAGGCCCAGGCGATTCTTGATATGAAACTCTCCCGCCTGACTTCTCTTGAAATTGAAAGACTTGAAAAAGAGTATAAAGAGTTAATGGAAAAAATTGAATATTTAAATTCGATTTTAAAAAGCGAAGAAGTTTTAAACGGTGTCATTAAAGACGAACTTCTTGAAATTAAGAAAAAATATCCTACCCCAAGACTAACCGATATTGTAGACGATTATGATGAAATAGATATAGAAGATTTAATTCCAAATGAAGAAATGGTGTTAACTATAACTCACAGAGGTTATGTAAAAAGGGTTCCTCTTAAAATATATGAAAGACAAAACAGAGGCGGTAAAGGGAAAAAAGCGCTTACAACATACGAAGATGATTTTATAGAGGATTTTTATGTTGCCAATGCGCATGATACACTGATGATTATTACCAACAAAGGTCAGCTTCACTGGCTGAAAGTTTATAAAATTCCTGAAGGAAGCAGAACCAGCAAAGGTAAAGCAATAGTTAATTTAATTAACCTTGACAAAGACGAACAGATTCAGACTATTATCAGAACGAGTGATTTTGATGAAAACAGATCTTTGGCATTTTTTACAAAAAACGGAATTGTCAAAAGAACAAATTTAAATGAATTTAAAAATGTAAGAAGTACAGGAGTCAGGGCAATTACGATAGATGAAAATGACGAACTTGTAACAGCTACAATTGTAGAGCCTGAGGATAAAGAGCTCTTTATTGTTACAAAGAAAGGACAGGCCATAAGATTTCCTGTGGATACTGTAAGGGAAATGGGGAGAGGGGCCAGAGGGGTTAAAGGTATTACCTTTAAAATTCAAGGCGATGAGGTGGTAGGCGCCCTTGCTCTTAAAGATGAGAATCAGGAAATTTTAAGCGTAAGTGAAAAAGGCTTTGGTAAAAGAAGCGAAGCCAACCTTTACAGATTAACCAACAGAGGCGGAAAAGGCGTAATTGCTATGAAGCTTACCAACAAAACAGGTGATTTGGTAGGTGTGGTGGCCACAGAAGAAAATCATGATTTGATGGTTTTAACAAGCAGCGGTAAAATGATCAGGGTCAGTATAGATTCAATATCCAAAACAGGTAAAAATACCCAGGGCGTAAGAATAGTAAAACTCGACAGTGGGGATAAAGTAGTCAGTATTGCCAAAACTCCAAGTGAAACTGATGAAATAGAAGAAGAAAATAATTAAAGTTTTTTCTTTTTTTTCCGATTTTGAAAACAAAAAGGTTAAAAATGATTAAAAAAATTCTTGCAGTGTCATTATTGTTTATAGGATGTGCAGGTACACAGGTGACAAATAAAAACACAGAGCCGGTTTCTAAAAAAGTTGCGGTAAGTAAAGAATATAATGAAAATATTATTCTGAATAAACCCGAATCAAAAAAAAGTGACATACTCACTCTTTATGTAACTGGTGAAGGTGTTGCCCCAGTTGATGCCCTAAATGCCGCCCAGGCTAAAATTTTGGCAAGACGCGCGGCAATTGCGGATGCATACAGACAGCTTGCAGAAAAAATGTATGGTGTAAAAGTAAATGCAAAAGAAACTGTAAAAGATTTAATGCTTAAAAATTCAGATGTCAATACTTACGTTGAAGGTGTAATTAGAGGAGCCGATATTCAGGCGGAAAAATTTGAAGACGGGATTTATTATGTAACTATGAATTTAAAACTTGATGTAAGGATGTGGAATAAATTTATTAATAATAATTAGTTTCCCCCTTTTTCTTTTTGCCGATTATTATCTTTCTTTTCAATTAGTTTCAAATAATGCAACTGTAAAAAGTATACTCTTAACTGTTCAAAAGCTTTAACTTTTTCAAATTCGCCCAAAAAACTGATTTTTTCCATTAAATCAGATGAAACAGATGCTTTAAAATTATGTAAAAAAAAAAAGATAAAAGAATATTAAATCTAAGTTATATATATTCAAAAAATAATTATTTAAAACTTACTTTTCCTCCTAAAAGATTTGATATCATTATAAATAACGGAACTGCTTATTTTTATTTGAAAGAAGAATAATGAAATTTTTTGAGTTAAAAATAAATGTAAATTTAAAAACCCCTATACACTTTCAAAAATCACCCGAGGCTGTTTCAAAACTTATTGCCACTTCTTTGATTAGTTCAGGTTTTGAAAGACATAAAAATAATGAGCCTAAAAATTATGTTTTTTCAAATCTCGGAAAAGCTGACGCTAAAGGATTTTTTGAAAAAGGAAATATTTATTTCCGCTCTTTCGATGAAAACTTGGCTAAAAAGGTTTTAAATTCACTGTTTTTATATGAAGACAATATTTTTAAAGTTAAAGGTGTTGAATTTAAAAAAATAAAATATAAAAAGATAAATTATATGCTCTCACTTAATCCTGTTTTTGTAGTTATGAAAAACGGAGACTTTTGGACTTTTCAAAAAAACGGGGATTTAATAAATTTAATGAGTGCCCTTCAGGATAATTTAATAAGAAAATACGAAATGGTCTTTAATGAAAAATTAAAACCTGAAAATAATTTCATGGAATATATTCAAATAAAAAACAATAAACCCCAGACATTTTTTTATAAAGGGCTTAAATTTTTCGGCTGGAAGTTTTATATTGTACCAAGAAGTGACGAAGTCTTCCAAAAGCTGGCTTTCACGGCTCTTGGCACAGGTTTAGGGCACAAACAGTGCAGTTGGAGGGGGATTTTTGAAATGGGGATAAAAGTTTATGATAAACTTTTAAAGTTATTTTGTAAAGGTGTATTATGATTAAAGAAATAATAGATATTGGAAGAGTATCTAATAGACTAGGCTCAGTATTTACTTTTAAAGGTTTACCTGAATATTATGTAGAAATTATTTTAGAATGGAATGGTAAAGATTTTAAATATAATGATGAAAAAGCAAAATTAGACATTTATCTGAAGATAAAGATTATGATAAATTGGGAAATGAATTATATTTAAAATATGGTGTTCATAGAGGTAAAAAAAGCAATATTTTATATATTTTTCCAAGCTCGTTTATATACGAGAATAAGGAAAAAACATTAGAACAAATTATTAATTTTTTAGTTATGGAAACAAAATACCATAAAGTATATGAAGAAATCAAAAAAAATTACTTTAAAGGGAAAAAAGTTTCTAAAAAAGATGCTGATAGAATAATTTATCCAGAAATTATAAAAATGTTAATTGATAATAAGATACCATTTTATCCAAGAATAACAAAATATTTTAAGGCTATTTTGTCTAATATTGATAAAATAGATGAATTAGCCAATTTAGCGAAATTAAAAATAAAATCAGAATTAAAAGGTAAAATAGAAACTAAAACAATAAACGAGCTATGTAAAAAAATTCCTATAATTATAACTATACAGAAAAATAACAAACAAATGTATTTTTATAAACATAGCCTTTTATTTAAAGTTTTTGAAAATATTGAATTTAACAATTCTGCAAAATTAATAAAAAAGAAAAACTCTTCAAATTGCAACATATATACAAATAAAAAAGCAAAGGCTTATCCAAGTGGGGGGTTTTATTATCCATTTTCTACTGATAAAAATAATGTGAAATACAATCTTAAAGATGACGAAAATCTCTTTTTGTTGTCAAAAGAAGCTTATATAGACTTTATGATTGGAAGAACTTTTTTAGAAACACATAACAACTTTTATTTTATGGGGTTATATAGTTATATTACTGCTACTAGTTTAAATGATAATGTATTAAAAAGTTTTCAAAATGATATAAAAGAGTCTAAATCAAATTTAGATGGATTAATAAATTTAATAGATAAAAATATTTCAAATCCAAATCGTTTTGATATTTTATTGAATTTTTATTTCTGGGAACCTGCAAAAACTGGGGGTGGTAAGGAAATAATAGAGTTTGTAAAAGATATTATTCCTTCACAATTAGTGTTAAAAATAAAATTATTTGAAAAATTAAAAGATTCTTATAAAACAAAATTTAATAAAACATTAAATATTAAGTGGCAACAGCATATTTATAATATTTTTTATAAAGATTCAAATAAAAAATTTAGAACCTCACTTTTTAGAAAAATCGCTTTGGGTGATAAAATAGATATAAATAGATTAATGATTGTTATGAATGAAAATATGCAATATAGCATTAGCAAATCTGAGGACAGTAAAGACAAATACTATTATGGCACAGTAATTAAACATTTGTTGTTTTTGAACTGGATTAATGAAATAAATAAAGGAGAAATCAAAATGAACAATGATGAAAAAAGCATAGATTTTTTTGTTGGTCAAACTTATGAAGAAAAACTAACCTACTTTTTAAATAATGCAAATTTAGTAAAAGATTCACCATCTATGAAACTTGGAGTTTGTGTTGGGCTAAGTTTACAAATACTTAGTTGGTCAATTAACGGTTATGATAAAAAAATTTTATCTTTTGTTGGTAAAAGAATTGAAAGAAATAATCTAAATTCAGTAGAAGCATTTATGAACGAAATTTTTGCAAAAACAAAATTTCATGAATATGAAGGATTGCAAAGTATAAATATAAAATTAGCAACAATGCAAATGATTCATTTAACTAATGTAACTTTTAATAAAGATGAATTTATATTTGGGCTATTTTTAGGAAATGAGTTATATAATAATGTAAAATCTGAACAAGATTCAAATCCACAAAATGAAGGAGAAAATAATGAGTGATATTAGAAAACTAAATAAAAGAGAATTTTTGTTTTTATATGATGCAAAAGATTGTATTCCAAATGGAGATCCATTTACAGGTGAACAAAGATATGATGAAGATACTCAAACTGCTTTAGTATCTGATGTAAGGTTAAAAAGATATATTCGTGACTTCATTGATAATAATTACGAAGATGAAACAGTTTTTTATTCTGATAAAAGTGGCAAAAAAACAACTGGTTCAAGAGCAGTGGAATTATCATCTGAAAAAATGGAAGTTGTAAAGAAAAGTAAAAAAACAGAAGAATTTGATATCGTAAAAAATTTAGAACAACTAAAAGAAAAATGTATAGATGTAAGATTGTTTGGTGTTGTAGTTGCTGGAAAAAATGATGAATATAATACTCAAGCAACAGGTGCAGTTCAATTTAAAATGTTTAACAGAACTCTAAATAAAGTTTACCTGCCAATAACTCAAAACACATCAATAATGGTAAGTAGTGAAGGAAATGCACAAGGAGCAATAGCAACATATAGTTATCTTCCTTATGGGCTTTTTTCTTGTGTAGGCTATTTTAACCCAACTACTGGTATAGAAAATAAAGTCAAAGAAGAAGATTTGAAAAAGATGAAAATAGCACTTTGGAATGAAATAAACAATAAAAATACTCGTTCAAAAAACTCTCAACAATCAAGGCTTTTGATTGAGATAGAATACAATGATGATTACTATAAAATCCCTGATATTGAGTATTCTATAAAGTTAAAAAATGAAAAAAAATTTAAATATAGAGAATTTGACGATATGAAAGATGATTTAAATTTTGATGAACTTATCAAATTTTTAAATAACTCAAAAGATTTGATAGAAAATGTAAAAATTTACATTGATACATTTTCTTTTGAAAAAGATTTTTTAAAAGTTGATAATGAACTAAAAGATAAAATAAAATATTTTGCTATTCAAGGTAAAACTATAAGTGAGCTTTAAAATGATAAAAGAGGTAATTAGTTTTAATTTAAATGGTGATTATGCACTTTTTAAAAAGCCTTTTGCAAACTCTCAGCCTCAATCATTTGTAATACCGCCTAAAACTGCAATTTTAGGAATGATTGGGGCTATAATGGGGTGGGGTAAAAATGAATATATAGAAAAATTACCATTTGAAAAATTTTTGTATTCAGTAAAATTATTGACCCCAAAAATTAAAAAAGATCTGATTGGAATTAATTTAATGCAAGGGAAAAGTGCAAAATTTACTTTTAATGAAAATCCATTAAGAAATCCTCCCCAAAGAGGACAGAGGAGTCCAACAAGATTTGAATTTTTAAAAGATATGGAATGGAAAATATTTTTAATTATTGATGATGATAAAATAAAAAAGGAATTAATTGATAGGTTAAAAAATAATAGATTTGTTTATAATCCATATCTTGGCTTACAATCTTTGTTTGCAAAAATTGAGTTTAGTGAAAAATTTGATGTTGAATTAGCAAAAAATATCAATAATAACTTATATACTTCATTTGAAAAGGATTTTATCAAATTTAAAATTAACAAACCGGTAACATTTTATAATGAATTAATTCCTGTTTATTTTAACCAAGATAGAAGTTTGCCAAGAACAAAAGAGATAATAAGTTTTGTTGGTGATTATGTAATAGAAATTACAAATAAAGATAAATTAAAAGGAAAATTGTATAAAGATGAAAAAGATAGACTCTATCAATTCTTTTAGTTTGATTTCTCATACTGAACCAGATAGAAAATTGATAGTTCACTTAAGAGAAGTTTATAAAAAAGCTAAAAAAAAATTTGATGAACTTGATATTAATTTTAAACTATTAAATATTTCAAAAGATGAGTTTAAACAATTGTTAAAAATAGCTTGTTATTGTCATGATTTTGGAAAAACTTCTATATATTTTCAAAATAAATTAAAAAAGGATAATTTAAGCATAAAAGAAAAAAAGCTTTCTGAACATGGTTTAATTTCTGCATTTTTTGGATATTTTGTTGCTATTAATGAATTTCAACTTGATGAAAGATTAGCTTCATTTGTATTTATGGCTATTAGGTATCATCATCTTAATTTAGATAATTCAGAAGAGATGCAAAAAGTTGATGAATTAGAAAAAATTTTAGAAATTTTTAAAGGTATAAAGAAAAATAGTAAAGAAGTAGATAGTATCTACTATAAACTTTTAAAATTAGAAAATATCACAGAAAAGTTTGAAAAATTTCTAAATGAATATAAAAATAGAGTTTTTATGGAAGATATTGATTATATAGACCCATATTTTTTTAGGTTTAAGGATTATAAAGATAATGATATTTTTATTTTTATGGTGCTTTTTTCATTACTCATTTATGCAGACAAAGAAGATGCAATTTTTAGAGATAACATTTTAAAAACTTTTGATGAATTGAGAATAGATTCTAATAAAGTTGAAAAATTTAAAAGCAATTATTTCAAAAATAAAAATAAAACTCCACTTGATAATATTAGAGAAAAAATTTACAAAAGTTTAATAAAAGAGTTTGAAAATAAAAATATTAGCTCTAATAAAATATTTTTTATAAAACTTCCAACAGGAGCAGGAAAAACACTTTTGCTTTATAAGCTTGCTATGATGATACAAGAAAAAGATAAAAATAAAAGAGTTTTTTATTTACTCCCATTTATCACATTGATAGAGCAGAATGCTTCTATCTTAAAAGAACTTTTAAATTTTATGGGATTTGATACAAATGATAATAGATTATTTTTAGAAAAGCATTCATTAAGTGGAGAATTTGAAATAAATGACAATAGTAGTGATGAATATGATATAGATAAAAAACAATTTTTATTAGATACATTAGAAAGTAATTTTATAGTTACATCTTTTCACCAGCTATTTTATGGAATTTTTAAAAGAAAAAAGCTCTCTTAAAAAGATTTCACCAATTTATCAATAGTGTTATTCTAATAGATGAGGTTCAATTAATCCCACTAAAACATATGTATACAATTACTAAATTTTTAAAATTTATGAGCGAAATTTTTAATTGTAAAATTATTGTCGCAAGTGCTACTTTTCCAAATATTAAAAAAGAGATTTTAAAAGATAGCTATACATTTAAAGAAATAAACGAGATATTAGAACAAAAAGAGATAGATAACTTTTTCAACAGATATGAAATAAATATAGATATTTCAAAAACATATTCACAAGATAGCTTATATGAAAAAATAGATCAAAAACTTAAAACAAATAAAGAGTTACTTTTTAGGGTAAATACTGTAAATATTGCAAATGATATATATGAATATCTTATGAAAATAGATAGTAATTATGCTAAAAATAACATATTTTTACTCACAAGTGCTGTTGCACCAATTGTTAGAAAATCTATTATCAAAAAAATAAAACAAAACTCAAAAAATGGTATAAAACAAATTGTTGTAGCAACCCAATTAATTCAAGCAGGTGTTGATATATCTTTAGAAGATGGCTTTGAAGAATTAGCACCACTTGATTTGATTATTCAATCAATGGGAAGAAGAAATAGAAGTGGAGAGAAACAAGAGATTGGAAAAGCTGATATAATCAAAATTGCAAGATTTATTAATAATAAAGAGTTTGAAGGTTATAAAATATACAATCAATTTGATATTAAACAAACTATAAATATACTTGATAAATACAAAAAGATTAATGAAAAAGATGTATATGAACAAAAAATTTTGGATAAATACTATAACTCACAACCCAATAATAAAATAATAGATAAAGATTTAAATGAATTAAATTTTAAAAATATTGATGAAAATTTTAAACTTATTCAAGAATCACCGCTTAGTTTTAGTTTTTTCATACCTTTAGATGATAAAGCTAAAAAATTATGGGAAAAATTAGTGGAATTAGATAAACGAAAAAGAGAAATAAAAAAAAAAATATGAAAGAGATTGAAAGCAAATATTCAAAAATTAAGAAAAATGTAAGTTTATATACGGTCAATCAAAATTTTTACTATTGGAAAGATAGTGATAAAGATATAGTTATTTCAACGATAAAAGAAAATTTTGAAAACGCACTTGGTATTTATCTATCCACAAATGAATTTTTTGACAAAGATACTGGTAGTTTAAAAATAGTTGAGTTTGTTAAAGATAGGGTTGAAGGGTTGTTTTGGTAGACCTCACGGGAACGCTAATCTCATACTACTTTATCTGCAAAACTAAACTTTGGCTTTTTTATAATAAAATAAATCTTGAAGATAACAGCGAAGATGTTAGAATTGGTAAGGTTTTGCACGAAATAGATGAAACAAAAGTAAATGAAGTTAGTTTCGAAAATATAAAAGTAGATAAAATCACAAAAGATTATGTAATTGAAGTAAAAAAGAGTGATTCTGATTTGGAAGCGGCAAAATGGCAATTGCTTTTTTATTTATACAGACTTAAACAAAAAGGAATTATAAAAAAAGGCAAGCTTGAAGTTTTTGAAAAGAGAAAACAAAACAAAAAAAGAATTGAAATAGAACTTAACGATGAAAATGAAAAAAGGCTTTTAGAAATAATAAAAGAGATTGAAAATCTGCTGAGTTTACCTATGCCTGAGCCTGTGTTTGAGAGTAAATGCAAAAAATGTGCTTATTATGAATTTTGTTTTTTGTGAGGGATAGGATGAAAACAAAATATATTTTTTCAATGGGTGAAATTAAAAGAAAAGATAATTCAATTGCTTTTAGAAATGAAAAGGGGTGGAAATATATTCCTGTTGAGGCGGTAAGGGAAATATATTTTATGAATGAAGTAAGTCTTAATTCAAAATTTTTGGATTTTTGCAGTAGGGCTGGGATAGTTTTGCATTTTTTTAATTATTTTGGAAATTACAGTGGGAGTTTTTATCCAAAAGAAAAGTATATTAGTGGAAATTTGACTATTAAACAGGTTAAAGCATATGAAAATGAAAGATTAATTATTGCAAAAGCGATTGTTTTAGGGATTAGTGAAAATATATATGAAGTTTTGTATCACTATTTCAGGCACGGTAAAAATGAACTTCAAGAATTTTTGAGATATTTAAGAGAGAATATTCCAAGGTTTATTGAAAAAGTGGATAATATCAATAAACTTTTATTTATCGAAGGAAATATATGGGCTGGGTTTTATGATAGTTTCAAATATTTTTTGCCTGAGGAATTTTTGTTTAATAAAAGGGTTAAAAGACCGCCTGATAATCCTATGAATGCTTTGATTTCTTTTGGCAATACCCTGCTTTATACTAAAACAGTAAGTGCAATTTATAAGACACATTTAGACCAGTCTATTAGCTTTCTGCATACTCCGAGTGAAAGCAGGTTTAGTCTGAGCCTTGATTTAAGCGAAGCATTTAAGCCCGTGATTGTTTTTAGAAGTATTTTTGATTTGGTAAACAGAAAAAAACTGAGAGTTGAAAAACATTTTGATAAAAAATTTAATTATGCCCTTTTAAATGAAGAAGGCAAAAAAATTTTTATAAGTGCTTTTGAGGAAAGACTAAATGAAAAATTTAAACATAAAACACTTAAAAGAATGGTGAGTTACAACAGTGCTATTAAGCTTGATGGGTACAAACTTATTAAATTTTTAATTCAAAATAAACCATTTAAACCTTTTAGCTTGAAGGAAAAGAGATGAAAAAAGATTATAAAGTTAATTATGTTTTTTTGATGTATGATATTGCTGATGAAGAGAGTGAAGCCGGAAAAAGAAGGGTGCATAAGGTTTTTAAAATCTGCAAAAAATATCTAAATCATCATCAAAAATCTGTTTTCAGAGGTGAAATATCGCCGAGTAATTTAATTAAACTTCAAAAAGAACTTAAAAAGTCATAGATGAAGAACTTGATTTTATAACTTTAATAAAACTTAAAAATAAAGAGAGCTTTTTAGAAGATACAATTGGTAAAAAAGAGAATAATCTTTTTATCTGATTTCCAACCTTTTTTTCTTGACAATATTCTCAAATATCGATAAAATCGTAATTAGAAAAAGATTTTGAAAATTTAATTTTTTTTTGAATTTGGTTGGAAAAACCCCAATTTTCGGGATATTACTTTTCAAAAAGCCCGAAATTTGATGCATTAAACCGATACAATTGGAGTATTGAAATCTATTTACGCAAGGGTTAATTCATTTGGGCTAAATATTAAACCGATACAATTGGAGTATTGAAATAAGAAAGAAAAAAAACCTATCACGCCTGTTAATATGATTAAACCGATACAATTGGAGTATTGAAATACGGATTTATTTTAATTGAATATTCAGGGTAGATATATTAAACCGATACAATTGGAGTATTGAAATGAAAAAGAGTTGATAGAAAATTTAATTTCCTTGAAACTATTAAACCGATACAATTGGAGTATTGAAATGTGTAATCTAACAATATCACCCTCATAAATTTCTTATTAAACCGATACAATTGGAGTATTGAAATTTTTTACGACAGGCTGAAATAATTGCATAATTTTGTTAAATATTAAACCGATACAATTGGAGTATTGAAATAAAGATACATATATTCAATTTATGCTATATGGCTCATTAAACCGATACAATTGGAGTATTGAAATATTTTAAGGGAGTTAGGGTATGAATAGAGTTAAAGTATTAAACCGATACAATTGGAGTATTGAAATTTTTCTAAAAGGCACTTATAAACCTTTTCTCTGTTATTAAACCGATACAATTGGAGTATTGAAATAAAACTGCTGAATTTAAAAACATAAAACTTAAAAATCCAATTAAACCGATACAATTGGAGTATTGAAATAGATTATTTTTAAGATAATTTGCTACTTCTTCACTTATTTATTAAACCGATACAATTGGAGTATTGAAATATACTCAAAGTCATACGCATAAACATACTCTTTCATAATTAAACCGATACAATTGGAGTATTGAAATAAAGAAGAAATTGCATCTTTACTTGATGCAAAAATCGAAGATTAAACCGATACAATTGGAGTATTGAAATAAGAATTCTCCATCTAAAATCTATGATTTAGGTGGAGAATTAAACCGATACAATTGGAGTATTGAAATATTACTGTTATCTCTTTACGTGTATACACACCTGCTTTATTAAACCGATACAATTGGAGTATTGAAATTTGAAAAAACAAATAAAGACTTGAATGTAACAATATTAAACCGATACAATTGGAGTATTGAAATAACTATATTCTAATAAAAAGTATAAAGTATATTATATTAAACCGATACAATTGGAGTATTGAAATTTTTTAATTTTTAAAACAATCAAAGGAGCAGTTATGATTAAACCGATACAATTGGAGTATTGAAATCCACTAAATAACAAATAATAAAAAGATGGATTAAGATTAAACCGATACAATTGGAGTATTGAAATTTCACTGCTTACTAAATGTCTTGCATAAAATCGCAAAATTAAACCGATACAATTGGAGTATTGAAATATTTATGCCATTTATCGCAAATCTTCCAAGCTCATATTTATTAAACCGATACAATTGGAGTATTGAAATAATTTAAAAAAAGCGATGATGAGGTAATCGAAACGATTAAACCGATACAATTGGAGTATTGAAATTTTTGTAAAAATTAAAAAATTTGAGTTTTTGCAATTATTAAACCGATACAATTGGAGTATTGAAATATAGTGCAATAAATGTGCTGGAAGAATTTGAAGAAATTAAACCGATACAATTGGAGTATTGAAATATAATTCAAAACTAAGATATTCAATTACCGCAAAACATTAAACCGATACAATTGGAGTATTGAAATATAATTCAAAACTAAGATATTCAATTACCGCAAAACATTAAACCGATACAATTGGAGTATTGAAATGTTTTATTAGTATCTGTTATTTTTTCTAAATTTTCGTATTAAACCGATACAATTGGAGTATTGAAATCGCCATACCAGAATTAAAAGTTAAAAAGTCTAATAGCATTAAACCGATACAATTGGAGTATTGAAATATACACAAGAAGTTATAAAGAATGGTATTTAGGATTATTAAACCGATACAATTGGAGTATTGAAATTCTAAAATAATTAATAGCTCAAGCGCTATATAATCAGATTAAACCGATACAATTGGAGTATTGAAATAGTGAACATTTAGTATCCAAAAACGGATATATGTGATTTTTATGCAAATTTAAATATGGGATTTGGTCGTGGGATAGTTCCAAAAGCGGAAATGAGGACTACACCGTTGCATCCTCACTGCAGATGTATTTATGCCCCGTATTACGGCAAAGTTACAGGCAAAAGGAAAAGCTGGAAACAAACCGTGCAGGATACAATGAATGAGTTTGACGAAAGAGAGCAGAGAGAAATACTCGGCACTTACGATATGCTGAACAGGTTTAAGCAGGGCGAAGATATTGAAAAGATTTTTAATACTATCAGACCGAAGTATCCGATAAGGAAATATGCGGATTTATTTAGCAATAGGAAATATAATTTTGAAAAAAGAAGAGAATTGGAAATTGAAAATAAAATTTTAAAAAGAGTGGAATTAATAAAAAATGTTAAAAAAGATTTTTATAAATTATGGATGAGTAAAGAGAAATTTAAAAATCATATAGTAAAAAGAAAAAATTTAGGACATATTACAAATGAAGAAGATTATATTTTGAAAACGTTAGATTGTATAATTGAAGCGGATACATATATTTTAGCAATTCATAAGAACAGTTGGGATAATTTGTGCTATAATAAAAAAGATAATTGGGTTGTTGTTTTTAATGAAAATGGTGAAATTATGACAAGTTATAAAATTAAGCCTGATGAGAAAAGTTTTGAAGAATTACATAAAGAAGTAGGCGGAGAAATTAGAAAAGGAAAAATAAATGAAAAAATTAAAAGAGCTTTTAAAAAGTTACAAGATAGATATAAAAACTTGGGAGAGTGATTTTGGAGAAGGACATCTATTTTTAGCTGATAGAGAGGCATTAATTCCTTTTGAAAACAAAAAAGAAGTTATAGAACTTGATAAAAAAGCATTAAAGATTATAGAAAAAGATAAAAGTCAAGGGAGTGATAAACTATTTTTAAAGAAATTGAAAGAAATTATTTTAAATAATCTTAACAAAAGAATAGCAGAAACCGCTTAAGTTTCCTTAAAACTGTCTTCCACTTCACTTGCAATAATCGCAAAATCTGCCGGGTCAATAGTGTTTAAATCGTTGCTTATTATTTGCATTGCTTTAAGTTTAAAATAAGTCGGAGAATTTACAAGTTCTTTCATTTCTTGTAATACCGTTATTTCTTTTTGCGTGTCGATTATGCTGAAAGTTTTAGGGTATGTTATTGTTATATCGTTATTTATTTCTAAATACTTGCAAACTATATCAAAAGCTCTGTTTTCAAGGTCGTTAAGTCTTAAAGCAAAATTAGATAAACTTGCGTTAAGCCCTTGGAATTTAATGTCAAGAAAAAGTAAAATCCTGATCCCCTTATTATGTGAAGTATTGAAATTGTAAAAGAGGCATTTAAAGATTGAAAGAACAAATGTTACTTTATAAAAATCTTATCATAGGTGTTGTATTAACAACATTCTAATTCGCAAACACTTAATGCAGCAAGTGCAGCTTCATCTTCGGCATCTTCAAACAGCTCTTCAAGATAAAATTTCTTAGAACATACAAAATATAAAACATCCTCTTTTTGTAAATTTTTATTTTCAGGTTTAAAATATGCTTCCGGAATTTGCGGAATATATTTTTCCCAGTATGCATTCATCATATTCGGCTGTTTTGTGATTCTTAACATGTGTCCGATAACATTGCATGCATTAGTAAAGCAATCTATATTGGCAAAGCTGGTATATCTTTCATCTATTCTCGGTTTTTTATCCATTTTCAATCCTTTTTTACACTTATTATCCAATAAATTCAGTATAATTATATATACAAAAAAAGAAATATTTTTGATAAATTGCGAAAAAAAAGGATAAAATTGGAACATGTTTCAGTAATTACTCTGCAATATGTTTTATTAATGTTAGAAAAACATTATAAAATAGACATCAATTTTTTATTAAAAGCTGTGGGAATTGATCGGAAGATTTTTACAAAGGAACATTCATATATAAAAAGCTCTAAATTGCGTTTTCTTTTTCAAAAGGCTTCACAACTTTGTGATGACCCTTTTTTAGCGCTTCATCTTGGAGAAGCTTCTTCCCCACAATCTTTAGGACTGCTTGGATATATGCTCAGCAATACCGCAACCGTAAGTGAAATGCTTGAAAAACTTTGTTATTATTCACATTTAGTAGGTAAAAACCTTGAGTTTATTCTTACAGAAACTAAAAAAGGTTACAAACTGGCCATTCATCTTTATAATAATCCTTTAGTTGCTTTAAACCGGTATCAAAGTGAAATTCATCTTGCTGCCGTAATTAGCCTTATAAGACAACTTTCGGCAGTGAATATTGAACCGGAATATGCCTATTTTCAACATAATGAGATAGAAGAACCGGAAGAGTATCATCGGCTTTTTGGAAAAAAGTTAATATTTAATGCCTATGAAAATGCCCTTGTGTTTTCAAAAGAGAAGCTTTGTGTTGAGCTGCAAACTCCAAATGAAGGGATGGTAAAATATTTTGAACAGCAGGCAAAGAAAATAATTGAAGACCTTTACGATAACTCTTGGCATACACGGACTGAAAAACAGATTCTGATACATATTGGAAATAATGGGATAAGTATAGAGTTTATAGCTAAAAAGTTATCAGTTTCTGTTAGAACTCTGCAAAATAATCTTAAAAAAGAAGGGTACTCTTATACAAAACTTCTTGAATCGGTGCGCAAAAAACTTGCTTTGCATTACCTGCACAATTTTAGTCTTGATATTGCCACAATCGCTCTGTACCTGGGTTATACGGAGATTAGTGTTTTTTCAAGGGCATTCAAAAAATGGTTTAATATGTCACCAAATCACTATCGGGCACAAATTCCGTATAATCTTGGACATGCTGCCGTGGAGACAGATTAAGAAGAGGTTTGGTTAACAGTTAAACTTTTTTATACTTCTCTTTAAAAAAATGAGTATATTAAAAAAGTAAACTTCTTATCCTGTTTATTTAATTTCATTTGACTACCTTTTAATTTTTCCTTATAATTTATAAAAATTAAAAAAAGGTTTTTAAGTGAAAATAGCTGTTGTTGAAGATGATATAAATATGAGAAAATCTCTCTCACTTGCACTTAAATCCGAAGGATATGAAGTCGTTGAATTTAGAAATGCTATTGACGCACTTAAAAAATTGAATGATTCAATAGATTTAATTATTTCTGATATTACAATGCCTAAAATGGATGGTATTGACTTTGCAAAAGAATTAAACGGTAAATATGAAGTAATTTTAATTACGGGAAACGCCACGTTAAACAGGGCGATTGAGGCATTAAGGCTCGGGGTTAAGGATTTTTTGACAAAGCCTTTTGAAATCGAGGATTTAATTGCGGCAATTGAGAGAAACCAAAAAGTTGTAACTAAAACAAAAGGTAAAAAAGCTGCGGTTAAACCATCTTTTATTGCCGAAGATGAAAAAACAAAAGAAGTTTTAAATATATCTAAAAAAGTGGCGCCTACAATGGCCAGTGTAATGCTTCTTGGCGAAAGCGGGGTCGGAAAAGAGGAATTTGCTAAATTTATTCACGAAAACAGCGGCAGGAGCGGTAAATTTATTGCAATTAATATGAGTGCAATTCCTGAAAATTTAATAGAAAGTGAGCTTTTCGGATACGAAAAAGGGGCTTTTACAGATGCTACCGCTTCAAAACCGGGACTTTTTGAACTGGCCCAGGGCGGGACACTTTTTTTAGATGAAATAGCTGAAATGCCTTTTAATCTTCAGGCAAAACTCCTTAGGGTGCTTCAGGAAAAAGAAATAAACAGGCTTGGAAGCACAAAACCGACTAAAATTGATGTAAGAATAATAAGTGCTACAAATCAAAATATTGATGAAATGATAAAAAACAATAAATTCAGGGAAGATTTATATTACAGGCTTGCTACAATTCCTGTCAAAATCCCACCGCTTAGAGAGAGAAAAAAAGATATAATTCCAATTGCAAAAGATATACTTAAAAAAACAATTAATGAATACGGTTTGGAAGAAAAAAATTTGAGCGATGAGGCAAAAGAAGCTCTTTTGAATTATGAATTCAGAGGAAATATAAGGGAGCTTATCAATATAATTGAAAGAGCGGCAATTTTAAGCGAAAAAGTTATAAAAAAAGAAAATTTATTTTTATTATAAGGAGAATTAATGTTTAACGTAGCAGTAGTAGGAGCGACAGGAGCGGTGGGAGAAGAGTTGTTAAGGGCTATAGAAGAATATGAAATACCTGTAAAAAAGCTTGTTCCCCTTGCAAGTGCAAGAAGTGTTGGAAAAGAGGTTGAATTTAAAGGTGATGTATTAAAAGTAAAAGAATTAACCTGTGATGTATTCAAAGAAGAAGAAATTGACATTGCTTTTTTTTCTGCGGGAGGGAGTGTGAGTGCAAAATTTGCACCGTGTGCAGCCGAAGCGGGGGCTGTTGTAATAGACAATACCAGTTATTTCAGGATGAATCCGGATGTTCCTTTGGTTGTACCTGAGGTGAATTCCGGGGATATTGCATTATGGAAAAAAACAGGAATTATCGCCAATCCCAACTGTTCGACTATTCAAATGGTGATTTCTCTTGCACCGCTGCATAAAGAATTTAATATAAATAGGGTGGATGTGGCCACTTATCAGGCTGTAAGCGGTGCCGGTAAAAAAGGTATGGAAGAGCTGCTGGAACAGATGAGGGCGGTTTTTAATTTCAAATTGGATAAAAAAGTGGAAGAAAGGGAAGTTTTTCAATATCAGATTGCACTTAATGTAATTCCCCATATAGATAAATTTATGGATAACGGTTTTACGAGAGAAGAGATGAAAATGGTAAATGAAACCAATAAAATATTACATTCTGATATTAAAGTGGCTGCAACCTGCGTGAGGGTTCCGGTTCTTAGAAGCCATAGTGAATCCATTAGTATTTATTGTGAAAAAGAAGTGTCTGTTGAAAAGGCAAGGGAAGTTTTGGCAAATTTTGAAGATGTAAAGGTAATAGACAATCCCGAAAAAAATGAATATCCTATGCCTGTAATTGCTACGGATACCGATTATGTGTATGTGGGAAGAATCAGAAAAGATTTATATGATGATAATATTCTTCATTTCTTTAATGTTGCAGATCAGTTAAGGGTTGGTGCTGCAACAAACGCCGTGAGAATTGCAAAAAAATGGATAGAAATGGAGAAATAATGGAAAAAAGAAATTTAATTGAAGCAGTTTTTGAAAGTACCCTTTGGAACAGCCGGATAATAGTAATACTGGCGGTAATTTTTGGAATGTTCGGTGCAATAGCTTTATTTGCGGTTGCGAGTTATGATGTCTGGGATATGGTGGTTGTGACTTATAAATTCTTTTTTGCGCATTATCATCCCCAAAATTTCCATTCACTGCTTATAGGAGGGCTTATAGGTGCTGTTGATTTGTATTTGATTGCGGTGGTGATGCTTTTATTCTCATTTGGGCTATATGAACTTTTTATTTCCAAAATTGATGATGCAGAAGGAAGTGAAACAGGAAGTAAAATTCTTGCAATTCACAGTTTAGATGAGCTTAAAGACAAACTCGGAAAAGTTGTCGTAATGGTGTTGATTGTAAGCTTTTTTAAAAAAGTAATTCATATGAATTTTTCAACACCCCTTGAAATGCTTTATCTTGCCGGCAGTATTTTAGCGTTAGCCCTTGCACTTTATTATATGCATAAAGGAGCTCATTAAAAAAATGTATAATGAAAAATGTATAATGAAAAATGGAAGTGAAATATGAAATATATATTCGGCCCTGTGGCCTCCCGCCGTTTTGGTATGAGCCTTGGAATTGATTTAAGCCCTGATAAAAAAAGATGTAATTTTGACTGCATATACTGTGAATTATCTCCGGCTAAACCGGTTAATAATTATGACAATCCTCCAAAAGTAGATGATATTTTTAATGAAGTAAAAGATGCAGTACAAAAATACCAGTTTGATGTATTGACTGTTACAAGTAACGGTGAACCCACTCTTTATCCTTATTTAGATGAACTTATCGGTAAATTAAAAACATTAAATAAAAAACTTTTAATTTTAAGTAATTCTTCCACCATTATGAAAAAAGAAACTCAAAATTCCTTAAAAAAACTTGATATTGTAAAACTTTCCCTTGATGCCGTAAGCCCAAATATTTTCAAAAAAATTGACAGACCAGCCAAAGGTATCGATATTCAAGAGATTATAAAAGGAATTATTGAATTTAGGAAAATTTACAAAAGTGAACTGATTATAGAAATTTTGGTGGTAAAAGGTATAAATGACAAAGATGAGGAATTTAAAAAATTAAACAAAGTTTTGGCGAATATTAAGCCGGATAGGGTAGATATATCCACAATAGACAGACCCCCTGCTTATAATGTTGAGGGTGTAAGTATAGAGAAACTTTTTGAACTTGCAGAAAATATTAAAAATCAAAATATTTTTATTCCAACAAGAGATAAAATTAATTATAAAATAGAAAATCTGACAAAAGAAGAACTTATTGAAACACTTAAAAAAAGACCTTTTAGTGAAAGTGATGTAAAAAATATTTTGGATGAGCATACTTTAAAAATTTTTAATGATTTGATTAAAGAAAATATGCTTGAAGAAATTTGGGTTGGCGGAGTAAAATTTTATAAGGCGTATGTATGAAAGAATTTTTTAATGTTTTTAAAATCCTTTTTGCAGTGGATGTGGGGATTATTGTTTTTTGTTTTTTGGAAAATAATTTGCTTTGGCTGTATAATACCCAGATTGCCTTTTTTTCGACTTCACTTATAATTTTAGGAAGTTTTCTCGGTTATGCCGGAATGGTTAAGCATAATCTTCAAAACGGCAATGTAGGAGAGGATATTTTAAAAAAATATGAAGACCCGCATAATATGGACGATGAAGAAGAGATTGAAGTTAAAAAATATAAAAAAAACAGATTAAAATGGTATGAGGCAATTTTACTTAATTTTAAAGGCGGAATGAATATCATCAGGATTTTAGGATATGTTTTTTTGGTTGCAGGATTTTTATATTTAAGCAAATCAAACAGATTTGATGTATTAAGTTTTCTTTTTGGCTTAAGTGTCGTACCTGCAGTAACATTTGCTTACCTGATTTTTTATAAAAAAAAATTTAATAATTAATCTGTACTGATTAAAAAAATTATTTTTAAAATAACTTTAAAGATAAAAATATGACAGCTCAATGCTTCATTTTGCTAAAGCACCACTTAAATTTTGCTAAAAATTGCAAACGCAAGCGCCCTGACGGGTTGAATGCAATTTTTTAAACGCAAAATTTTCACTAAATTCCGCAACGCTGTCATTTTTTTACTTTTTCGTTATATTTTTTTAGTTAATGCCAATTAATCTTTGTAGTAACAAAACTGAAATGGGCACAGAAAAACGTAAAATAGCTAATAAATGTGGTGATTCCTACAAAAATAGGAATTACTAATAAACTTATATTTGGATTTAATGCAATTGTAGGAAAAATATAAAATAAATAAGCAAATGAAAGAATTGAATAAATTATTAAAATACTTACAGACCAGATAAGATAAATTATAAAATATCTGAAATTGAATGTTCTTATCCAAAATCTAAAATCTACTAAAGAACTTATTATGGAAATAAAAGAGCCTTTAAAATCACTTTTATTCAAAGCTTCCCCTATTTTACCGAGAAAAATATAACTGAAAAAAAGTAAATAAATTAAATAAATTCCAAGCATAATCTGAGCAATGAAAGAAGCGTTTTCAAGATTTATTAAAAATGAATGCGGATCTGCCATTAGATACATGCTCCCGCTGAATTGTAAAATTATTACAAATAAAAAAGCCCAAAAAGAAATAATGATAAAATTACCTGTTAAAATTCCGATTGCGGTAGGGATAAAATGGAATAAAAAACTGCTTATCGGCTGAATTTTTAAATTATGGAAATATTCGTCTGTATTTTTTGTGTTGTTTACAAGATAAATTAAAAAACCGCCTATACTTAAATATATTATTTTTTCTAAAATAAATCCGATAATACTGATTACGGGATATGCTTCAATGAGCGTAAAAATTGATACAATCAAAATAACAAATAATAATTTTTGCCACTGCGCAAATGTTATAAAGGTATATTTGAAAACTTCTTTCATTTCTTTCCTTTTTGTTAGAATTCTATCAAAAAAGGAATATTTTGTGTGCAATATTTGGGATAATAGGCAGTTATGATTTAAAAAAAGTAAAGAAAGCCCTTGATTTGATGATTCACAGAGGCAGGGATTTTCAAAATATTGTTGAATTCAGAAGCGGTGTTTTCGGATTTAACCGTTTGGCAATTGAAAATGTAAATATCAATATGCAGCCTTTAAAAGTAGAAAACAGGATTTTTGTATTTAACGGCGAAATTTATAATTATAAAAATTTAATAAAAAAATATAATTTAAATGTAAAAACTGAAATAGAAGTAATTGCAAAGCTTTGGGAAAAATTTGGAGTGGATTTTGTGAAAAAAATTGAGGGTATGTTTGCAATTGCAGTTTATGACAAAAAGCTTTTTTTATTTAGAGACGAATTTGGTAAAAAGCCTCTTTATTTTACAAAAACAGGTATTTTTGCAAGTGAAATTAAAGCAATATTGCCTTTTACAGGGAAGAAATTAAATTTTAATGCATTGGCTGAGTATCTTGCATACAATTCTTCCATCGCTCCCAATACAATATATCAGGAAATTTATAAACTTCCGGCGGGTTGTTATTATGACGGAGAAATAAAAATATGGTACGACTTTGAAAGAGTGGAAAATGAGCCTTGCTCATCTGGCTGCTTGAAAAGCGGCCACGATGGAAAATGGAAAAAGGAAAATGTTTGTACAGAAGTTGAAAAATTGCTTATTAAAAGCATAAAAAAAAGGCTTCAGGGGGATGTTGAAATTGGTTCGCTTCTCAGCGGAGGGGTGGACAGCAGTCTTATCGGGGCAATTACTTCTAAATTCCAAAAGCTTAAAACTTTTTCCGTCGGTTATGATGGATATGATAATTATGATGAAAGAAATTATGCAAAAATTGCGGCAAAGCATATTAATTCAGAGCATTTTGAAGTGAATTTTACTAAAAATAATTTTTTTGAAAATTTTGAAAAAACTCTTTTTTATATGGACGAGCCGATTGCTGACAGTAGTTTTTTTGCCGCAAGGTTTCTTGCAAAACATATCCCGCTAAAAGTTGTTTTAAGCGGTGAGGGGAGTGACGAGCTGTTTTTGGGCTACAGAAGATATAAAGAATATGAAGGTTTTTTAAACGCATATCTGCCCAATAAAAAATGGCTTAAAAAATATCTTGAGAGGCATTATGAAGATATAAAAGAGTGGGAGGTTTTCAGGCGGTTTTTTGCAAATGAAGATGTTTTCAGGGGAATAAACGAAACTTTTTTTCAAAGGCAGATAAACAGGGTCTTGAAAGTCAGGGCAAAAGAGGTTGATTATAAACGGTTTTTAAAAGGGTGGGGCAGTTTTGATTTTACCTATTTTGATTTGAAAGTATGGATTGGAGAAGTTTTACTAAATAAACTTGATAAAATGTTTATGAGTAATACTATAGAGACAAGAAGCCCTTTTTTAGACAGGGACTTGGTGAATTTTGTGTTTTCTTTAGAAGAAAATTTAAGAGGAAGTGAAAAATGGATTATAAAAGAAATAGCCCAAAAATATCTGCCCGGAGAAATTGTTAACAGAAGAAAAAAGGGATTTGCTTTTCCTTTTCTGGAGTGGTTAAAAGAAGAAAACGAACTGAAAAAAATTGTTGATATAAATAGAAAAAATAAAATTTTTAACGAAGAATATTTAAAAGAAATTATAAAAACAGGCCATAAGAGATATAAACAGCATTTATGGAGTTTATATCTTTTCAGCAGATGGTATGAAAAGGAGTTTTTATGAAATAATTTCTTTCATTTTAATAATGGCTTCTTTTAATCCCATAAAAATGGAATTGGCGATAATGCTGTGACCTATATTCAGTTCGGTTATTTCGGGAATATCTGCAATTTCTTTTACATTCTGATAATTAAGTCCGTGCCCTGCGGCCACTTCCAAATCCAAATCTTTTGCTAATTTTGAAGCGTCTTTTATTAAATCAAGTTCAAGGTCTAATTCTTTTTTTAGTGTAATTCTATCCATTTGTTCAAAAACTTTATTAGGTGTATGATTTAAGTTGCTAAAAAGCGCCAAATGTAAATTTGCATATCTTCCTGTGTGAAATTCTATCATTTGGGCATTTAAATTTTTTGCTTTTTTAATCTGTTCAAAATCCGGGTCTATAAAAAGGGAAACTTCAATATCATTTTTATGTAATTTTTCTATGGCATTAATTATTCTTTTTTCATTTTTAAACAGATCAAGTCCGCCTTCCGTTGTAACCTCTTCTCTTTTTTCAGGCACTATTGTCGCTCTGTGGGGTTTTAAAGAGCATATTATATCTATAATTTCTTCATTAATACTGCATTCCATATTAACCGGTAAAAAACTGCTTTCAATTATTCTTTTAGCATCAAAATCGTTAATATGGCGCCTGTCTTCCCTTAAATGGGTTGTAACCTGGTCGGCTCCCGCTTCTTTTAAAATTTCAAGAGCCATTAGTGGGTCCGGTTCGTTTATTTTTCTGGCTTCTCTTAATGTTGCAATATGGTCTATATTTACTCCGAGTTTCATTTTATTCCTTTTTTGTTATAATTTTATCAAAAAGGAAGTATATGAAGTATTTTATCGGAACAGACCATGCGGGATTTGAAATAAAACCTTTTGTAATAGAGTATCTGCAAAAAAAAGGAATAGATGTAGAGGATTTGGGGTGTTATTCAAAAGAAAGCGTGGATTATCCTGATTATGCGCATAAAGTAGCCGAAGCGGTTTTGGCTAATCCCGGAACAAAAGGGATACTTATCTGTGGCAGCGGAATTGGAATGAGTCTGGCTGCAAATAAACATAAAGGTATTAGAGCCGCTCTTTGTCATGATTATTATACGGCTGAAATGGCAAAACGCCATAATGATGCCAATATTCTATGTTTCGGTGCCAGGATTGTAGGTTTGGGTGTAGCGGAATCTATTCTCGAAGCTTGGCTGACCCATGAATTTGAAGGCGGAAGACACGAAAGAAGGGTAAAAAAAATTGATATTTAACTGGATTTTTTTATCAATTACAATTTTAGTTATTTTATTTTTAATATTTAAAATGTTTTATTATAAACATTTGTGGGAAAAAACTAATGAAAACGAAAAATTATTGGAAGAAAATCTTTCAGAAGCGGAATTACTGATAAAAAAATATCAGATTCAGCTTCAAAGGGCCCTTGGAAATCTGTCTTTGCTTGAAGATGAAATTAATAAGTTAAAAAGTGATTTAAAAGCTGTAAAAAACAGAAATTCCCAATACAGAATAGAGAATGAGCAGCTTAAGAAAAAGATTAAAGACCTTGAAAATAAAATTGAAGCACTTTTATGATTTTTTTTTGGGTCTGAAAGCACTTTTACTTTCAATATAATCACCTCCGATTAAATCAACGGCATACGGAATTGCCGCCCATACCGCTTCTAAATTTTCTTTTATCGCTTTTGGGCTTCCCGGAAGATTTAAAATAAATGTGTTTTTGACAACCCCTGCAATTCCCCTGGCCAAAATTGAAGTCGGTACATATTTTAATGAATGCATTCTCATAAGTTCCCCAAATCCCGGCAGTTCTTTTTCTATTACTTCTTTTGTTGCTTCCGGTGTTACGTCCCTTGGTGAGGGCCCCGTGCCTCCTGTTGTCAAAATTAAAGAGCATTTAAGGGAAATTAATTCTTTTAAAGTGTTAACAATTTCATTAAACTCGTCGGGAATCAGTCTGTAAATAATTTCAAATTCATTTTGTATATTTTCATTTAAAAATTTTTCTATTTCTTTTCCGCTTTTGTCTTCATATATTCCGGCACTTGCCCTGTCGCTCATTGTAACAATACCAATTTTTAGCATAAAAAAACCTTTTTTATAAATTATATCAAAAGAAGATTAAATTATTTAACGAAAAAGAAAAAAAATGATAGCGTTGTGTAATTTAACGAAAATTTTGCGTTAAAAAAATTGCACTCAACCCGTAAGGGCTGCGTAGCTGTTTGCAATTTTTAGCAAAATTTGAGTGGTGCTTTAGCAAAATGAAGCATTGAGCTGTCATTTTTTTCTTTGAAGTTATTTTTAATTCATCTTTATAGGTTTTAAAAGAAGGGGAAAAAGAATTATTCGGCGTAGTAATCGATTCCTTCTTTTTCTTTTAGCATATTAATTAGGTGGTTTTTATATCCTTCTACCCATTTGTCTATATTGTCAACTTTTATTCTTGCAACGCCGGTTTCGAGTGCCGCTCTTGCAACTGCTACAGATTCGTCAACAAATACCCTTCTGTCAAACGGTTTAGGAAGGATATAACTTTTGCCAAATTTCAAATCAGCTCCGTTATATGCATCTTTTACATATTGAGGAACTTTCTTTTGAGCTAGATTGGCCAAAGCATGACAGGCTGCAATTTTCATTTCCATATTTACCGCTTTTGCGTGTGTGTCAAGCGCACCCCTGAATATGTAAGGGAATCCCAAAACATTGTTTATCTGGTTTGGATAATCGCTTCTTCCTGTTCCTATGATTAAATCATCTCTGACTTCCAGTGCAAGTTCGGGTTTGATTTCAGGGTCTGGATTTGCCATAACAAAAAGCATGGCGTTTGGATTTAGAGTTTTTACCATTTCCTGAGAAATACAGTTTGCAGCAGAGTTCCCAACCACCACATCTGCGCCTTTTAAGGCATCTGCAAGTGTAACTATATCTTCATCAACAGCCCAAGGCTCTTTATATTTATTTAAATCGGTTCTTCTTGTGGTAATTGCACCTCTTGAATCAACAAGAACTATGTTTTTAATTCCGAGAGCCGTATACATTTCAGCAGCGGCAAGTCCGGCGGCACCTGCACCTATAATTACTACTCTGAGCTCTTCTAATTTTTTGCCTGTAAGTTTTGCTCCGTTAATTATAGCCGCACCTGAAATGATTGCTGTTCCGTGTTGGTCATCGTGAAAGATTGGAATATCGCATTTTTCCTGAAGTTTTTTTTCTATATCAAAACATTTTGGAGCTTTAATATCCTCAAGATTTATTCCTCCGAATGTTGGCGCCATTGCCCAGCTTACATTAACAATTTCGTCAATGTCGTGAACCTGAAGTTCTATATCGAATGCGTCAACAAAAGCAAATTTTTTAAATAATACTGATTTCCCTTCCATTACAGGTTTACCTGCAACCGGTTTTAATGTTCCAAGCCCTAAAACCGCAGTAGAATCAGAAATTACCGCTACAAGGTTTGCTTTATTGGTATATTCGTATGCCAGGTTTTCATCTTTATCTATTTCAAGACATGGAATAGCAACTCCCGGGGTATATGCGATTGAAAGGTCTTTTGAATCTTTAACAGGTTTTGTAACTTCTATTGCAATTTTACCAGGGACCGGTTTTGCATGGTATTCTAAGGCTTCCTCTCTTGTAAAAGTTGGTCTATTTGCCATTTAATCTCCTTTTTTTGTACAATTATAGTTAAAAGTTACTATTCTTTACAACTATATATACTTTTTTATAAGATAATGTTACAAAAGGAAGCAGTATGATAATAGATACACATACTCATTTGGATAATGAAAAATTTATAAATGATATTGATGAAGTAATTAAAAGAGCAGAGGAAGCAGGGGTTAAAAAATTTATAATTCCGGCGGCAGATCCTAAAGATTTACCAAGGGCTGTTGATTTAGCCGAGAAATATTATGAAATTTATTTTGCCGTCGGGATACATCCTGTTGATATAGATAAATATGAAGAAAAACTGCTGCTTGAACATATAAATCATCCAAAATGCGTTGCGGTGGGGGAAATAGGACTTGATTATTATTGGGTAAAAGATGAACAGCAGCGTCTAAAACAAAGAGAAATGTTTCAGGCACAAATTGATATTGCAAAGGAATATGACAAACCTATAATTGTTCATGTAAGAGATGCAACAAGTGATACCCAAGAGATTATTGAAAATAACCCTGAAATAAAGGGGGTTTTTCACTGTTTTAACGCGGCTGAGCAGCTTTTAAGATTTTCTGATAGGTTTTATTACGGAATAGGCGGGGTTATTACATTTAAAAATGCTAAAAAACTTGTAAATGTGTTTCCAAAAATTCCAAAAGAAAAAGTGGTTATAGAAACAGATGCCCCATATCTCACACCTCATCCGTTTAGAGGTAAAAGAAACGAACCTATGTATACTGTTTATGTAAGGGATAAAATCAGTGAACTCTGGAATCTCAGTCCTGAAGAGGTTGAAAATATTACAACCAATAATGCTAAAAGGATTTTTAAATTATGAAAAAATTTTTAATTATTATAATAGCCGTTTTTTTGTATGGAGATTTATATACTAATAAAAATATTCAAATATTAAACAGTTTGGATATTGAAAACAGTTTTATAAACAATAAAAAATTAAATTATTTATATAAAATTTATTCAAAAAGGAAAAAAAGCTATTTTTTAAATCTTTTGGAAAACGGATATGATTATCTGCCTCTTATAAGAAATCAGATAATATCCTCCAAAATTCCAAAAGAGCTTATTTCTGTCGCATTTGCAGAAAGTTACTTGAATATAGACGCAAAGTCAAATAAAAGAGCCATAGGACTTTGGCAGTTTATGCCCGTTACCGCCAAAAGATTCGGACTCAGAATCAACGAATATGTCGATGAAAGAAAAGATGCTGTAAAATCCACAAAAGCGGCAATTAAATATTTGAAAAATTTGCATAAATTTTTTGGCAAATGGTATCTGGCCGTTATGGCTTATAATGCCGGGGAAGCCAGAATTGTAGAGGCCGTGGTAAGGGCAAAAGTGGATAAACTGTGTAAAAAACTGGGGAAAAAATGTAAAAGAGATAAAACAATTAAAAAATACAGAAAAATAATTAAAAATTATCAAAGACACGGAAGATATGCTTATGCCCCTCTTCATAAACTTTATTTGAAATTAAAAAAAGAGCCTTTAAGTCTGAACGGACTGTTAAAGTATCAAAGAGGTTTAAAAAGGCAGTATCTCCCTAAAGAAACAAGAAAATATATTTTAAAAATCCTGGCAATGTCTTTTTTGTTTAACAGTGATGAATTTATTAAATATTCGAATTCTTATCTTTTAAACAGCGGGGTAACGGCTTCGTGGGAAAAGGTTGAAGTGCCTCCCGGAACAAGCCTTATATATGTAAGCAGACTTTTACATGTTTCTTTAAAAGATTTAAGGGAACATAATTATCATCTGAATTATATTTTTACACCCCCTTATAAATATTATATTTATATTCCTTATGAAAAGCTTGCATATTTTAAGCTGCATTTTAATCCTAAAAAACATTTTTTTGTGTATAAAATAAAAAAAGGGGATACATTAGGTAAAATAGCAAAAAGATTTGATACTAAAATAAGACTTATCAGGGATTTTAATAAAATAGGAAAATTTTTGCATATAGGTCAGAAGCTTGTAATCCCTTTAAATTCCGTGTTTGTCAGTTATAAGGTTAAAAAAGGCGATTCTTTAAGAAAAATTGCCAGAAAATACGGCGTGAGTTTTAATAAAATTAAAAAAATTAACAATTTGAAATCTTCTTTAATAAGAATAGGAGAAGTGTTAAAAATTCCTCAGGAGTTTAAATGAAAAAAACAGTGTTTTTAATAGGGATAATTTTGCTTATTTTTACGGGTTGCAGCGAAAAAGAATATGAAACAGTGGTTTATCCGACACCCGGGGCTAAAAAGGCGACTCAAAAAGCTTATGCCGTAAACGGTAATGTTTATATTCCAAAAAAACATGTTCCAATCGGATGGACACAAACGGGGACAGCAAGCTGGTACGGACCTAATTTTCACGGAAAATATACAAGTGACGGTGAAATTTACAATATGTATGAATATAGCGCAGCCCATAAAACACTTCCTATGAACACAATGGTAAAAGTTACAAATTTAAACAACGGCAGAAGTGTAATTGTAAGGATAAACGACAGAGGCCCTTTCGTAAAAGGAAGAATTATAGATTTAAGTTATGCGGCAGCCAAAAAAATCGGAATAGATGCTACAGGAACCGCACCTGTAAGAGTGGAAGTTGTCGGTTTTAAAGGAAAAGATTATGTAAACGGATATATGATTCAAATCGGTGCTTTTCAAAGGTATGAGGGGGCTGAAATTACAGCTAAAAAATATAAAAATTTAGGTTATAATACGGTTATTAAAACTATAAACGGTTTAAACAAAGTTTTTATTACCGGATTTGAAAGTTACAACGAAGCCAAAAAATTTAAGCTTCAAAATAATATCAACGGATTTATTGTAGGAGATTAGATGACTGAAATAAAAAGAAAAACAAAAGAGACAAATATAGAAATCAGTGTTAACATAAACGGGAGCGGAAAATCTGAAATTTCCACGGGGATAGGTTTTTTTGACCATATGCTTGAAGCCTTCTCAAAACACAGCGGAATAGATATGAATATTTTCTGCGAAGGTGATATTTTTGTGGATTATCACCACAGTGTCGAAGATGTCGGAATTGTTTTAGGGCAGGCTTTAAATAAAGAAGTTTTTCCGATTAACAATATTGAAAGATTTTCAAATTCCGTGGCAATTCTTGATGAAGCCGCAGTTGAGGTTGCTATGGATATTTCAGGCAGACCTTATTTGGTTTATGAAATGCCAATAGACGGAGCAATAAAAGATTTTGATTTAGAACTTGTGGAAGAATTTTTTAAATCTTTGGTATTTAATTTTAAAATAAGTGCACATATAATTTATAAAAGAGGAACGAATAAACATCATATAGTCGAATCGGCTTTTAAAGCTTTTGCCCTGGCTCTTAGAAGGGCTCTTGAGTTTAGAGAAAGCGGAGTGCCTTCTACAAAAGGGGTTATATAAGTGAGTGGTGAGTTGTGAGTAGTGAGTAGTGAGTTGCCAAAAGCCAAGTTTAAAGTGAAAAATTAAAGGTAAATATATGATTGAATTGATAGTGCTTGATGTTGACGGGACTTTGACGGACGGGAAAATATATTACAGTGAAAGCGGGGATGAAATAAAGTCATTTAATACCAAAGACGGGTTGATGATAAAATCGTGGAACGCTTTGGGTAAAAAAAGTGCGATTATCACCGGCAGGGTTTCTAAAATTGTTGAAAGAAGGGCAAAAGAACTTGATATTACAATCGTAAGGCAGGGTATAAGAAATAAAGCGGATGAGCTTAAAAGAATAACAGATCATTTTGGAATAACATTGGATGAAGTGGCGGTTATAGGTGATGATATGAACGACTTTTCTATGTTAAAGCTTGTAAAAAGAACATTTGCCCCTTATGACGCTTCATCTTTTATTTATGAATATGTAAATTATCCTTTAAATAAAAAAGGCGGAGAAGGAGCCGTTGCGGAAATGATTGAAATTTTGTTAAAAGAAGAAAATTTATATAATAAATTTTTAGAATTATGGCAAAAATAATATTTTTTTTTCTTATATTATTTATAATGTTGTTTCCCGTTTTTATGTCTACGAAAACATATAAAAGTGTTAAACATAAAAACAATAATACACTGCCTTTAATCGAGGTTGCTAACGGAACATTTAAAAAATATAATTTTGTTTTGGAAATCAACGGAACTTTTAAAAAATTGAATATTTTTAAAAATTATTATGAATTCAATAACCTTTATGCCAATGATATAGTAAAACAAGAAAAATATTTTGCGAAATGGGCTTTAAAAAACAATAATGTTATTAAAGCTAAAAATGCGACTTATAAAAACAGTGATTATATCCTGCATTCCAAAAATGTAATTTATTATGAAGCAAAAAAAGCATTGAGTGGAAATGATTTTAATTTCACGTCCGGTAAAGCAAAAGGAAAAGGAAAATATTTTAAAATAGACAGAAATAAGAATATTTATGCTAAAAATATAATTTATTATATAAAGGTTAAAAAATGAAAAAATTAATAATTTTTTTAATGCTGGTTTTTTTACATGCGGATGATTTGAAAATTGTAAGCAAAACATTTAATTATTATCCTGATAAATTTTATTCGGATTTTAAAGGGGATGTAAACGCCACAAAAGGTATTGACAATATTTTGGCCGATGAAATAAAAGTTTATTTAAATAAAGACAAATCTTTAAAAGAATTAGTCGCTTTGGGGAGGGTTAAATTTATTTTGAATCTGGATAAAAACACCACTTATAAAGGATACTGCGATTATTTGGATTATAAAGTAAATTCCGGGGATATTATTTTAAAAGGTAATGCTTTTGTAAAGAAAACAGAAACTAATGAGAGCGTAAAAGGCGGATATATAAAATTGAATAAATTTTCAAAAAAAGCGGTTGTAAAAGGTGTAAACAAACCTGCGGTAATTATTATAAAGGTTAAAAAATGAAAGTGAAATTTTTAAAATCGGCCCCGAGTATAAAAGAGGCGATTGAGCCGAGTATGCTTGAAATAGCGCTTCTTGGGAGGAGTAATGTAGGCAAAAGCAGTTTTTTAAATGCTTTTTTAAACCAGAAAATAGCAAAAATATCTTCAACACCCGGAAAAACTCAGCTTATTAATTTTTTTGAAATTGAAGATGATGATAAAAAATTTATTTTAATTGATTTACCCGGATTCGGTTATGCAAAAGTTTCCAAATCGCTAAAAAAGGAGTGGGGTAAAAATCTGGATCAATTTTTAAAAAACAGATTTAATATAAAACTTTTTATCCATTTAAGGGACGCAAGACATCCGAATCTTGAAATAGATGAAAATGTAGATAATTATTTAAACTCATTTATAAGACCAGACCAGCAGATAATTACTGTTTTTACAAAAATAGACAAACTAAAACAAAGCGAAATTTCAAAACTTAAAAAAGATTATCCAAATGCTCTTTTGGTGTCCAATATAAAAAAAAGAGGGTTTGACAAAGTAAAAGAAAAAATTAATCAGATTTTATGGGGAAATTATAAAATGGAAAATGAAAAATGAAAAATGAAAAATTAAAAGATATTAAATTAGTAAAACCGAAGTTAAAAAATATAAAAGATATTCAGGAAGTTGTAAAAGAATATGTAGACGAGGGTATAATCTTAAAAAGAGATGATGACGAAGTTGCTACAAATATCCGTTCTTATGTTGTCGCTTACGATGGGAAAAAACCCGTAGGTGTAGGCGCACTTCATATTTTTTCCCCTTTTTTGGGGGAAATTCGTTCACTCGGGGTAAAAAAGAATTATCAGGGAAAAGGAATCGGTAAAGAAATAGTAAACACTTTATTAAAAGAAGCTAAAAGCTTAGGATTAAAAGAAGTTTTGGTGCTTACTTACAAAAAAGAATTTTTTGAAAAACTCGGTTTTGTGGAAATACCGAAAGAATCTATACCGGATAAAAAAATATGGGCGGATTGTATAAAATGCAAATTTTTTCCGAATTGCAACGAAACAGCACTTTTAACACATTTATAAAAATAATTTTAATATTTTTTATAAATTCTTTTAGTGCTCTTTTGCCTTTTTTTCCTATATTGATAGGATTTTTTTTATTTTGTGACGAATGGATTTTAGGAGTGGTTTATATAGGCTTTTTTTCAATTATTCATAATGTAAATATTTATTATTTATTATTTATTTATCTTTTTTTGAAGTTTTTTTTAGTAAATAAAATTATAGATTATATTAATCCTGAATATCAGGATGTTGTATTTGTCTTAATTGTGTATATTTTTTTATTTATCTATTTTGTTCAGTCTGTAAATATATATGTTTTGTTAATGTATATGCTGTTCAATTATTCATTTGATATTTTATTAATCAAGGTTTTTAAGTGCGAAGCAAAATCGTTATAACATTTATTTTTCTGTTTTTTTTAATTCTTATATACAGGATTTATGATTTAAGCATTCTTTCTTATTGCAAATATAATAAACTTGCAAAGGAAAACAAAGAAAAAACTATATTGCTGCCGCCTGTAAGGGGAATTATTTTTGACAGATTCAATAAGCCGGTAGCTTTTAATAAATTAAGATTCGATATTGCTTTAAAACCGCATTTAAAAGAAAATATATTAAAAGAAAAAATTGATTTTTTAAAACAGCTTGTTCCGGATATTAATGAAACAAAGCTTATTAAAACATATAAAATGTATGATTCTTTATATAATCACAAACCTGTGACGATTCTTGAATATATGGATGAAAACACTATTTATAAAATAGAGCCTTTTTTGTCAATAGACGAGGATTTTTATATTTTGCCAAGTTACTTAAGGGAATATCCGTATAAGGAAATTTTGGCTAATGTTTTGGGATATGTTTCCCGTGCAAATATTAACGATTTAAAAAACAACACTGTGATATCACTTACCCAAATCAGCGGTAAAAGAGGAGTGGAAAAATATTATGACAATATTTTGCAAGGAGAGGCGGGAGAAAAAAAAGTTATTGTAAACGCAAGAAACATAATATTAAAAACACTGAGTGTCAAAAAACCTGTTACTCATAATATTACTTTAAGTATAGATACAAATCTGCAAACGTTTATTTACAATTTATTAAAAAAAGAACATAAACGAGGTGCTGCGGTTGTGGTAATGAAAACAAACGGAGAAATTTTGGCACTTGTTTCATATCCTTCGTATGATGACAATCTTTTTGTAAAAGGCATAAGTGTAGATAAATGGAATAAACTTTTATTTGACATATATAATCCCCTTTTAAATAAACCCGTTAGCGGTCTTTATCCTCCGGGTTCCATTGTCAAACCCGCTGAAGGGTTAATTGCTGCCGCAAGCGGGAAATGGAATCCGTGGAAAAAAATAGAATGTCCCGGGTATATTGAAATAGGGGGAAGAAAATTCAGAGACTGGAAGCCTTCAGGCCATGGAAAAACAGATTTGATAAAAGCGATAAAAAGAAGTGTCGATACATATTATTATCAGCTCGGTTTAAAAATAGGAATAGACTATTTGTCCAAAAATCTTAAAAAAATGGGATTTGGCAAAAAAACGGGAATTGACTTGCCTAATGAAAAAACAGGTATTGTTCCAGATAAAAAATGGAAGGTAAATAAATATCACCAACCGTGGTTTATAGGGGAAACATTAAATGCTGTTATAGGGCAGGGATATTTTTTGGCCACTCCTTTGCAAGTTGCTGTAAATACCGCTTTGATTGCAAGTGGAAAATTGCCAAAACCTTTTTTGGTTGAAAAAATAGACAATAATATTAAAAAGCCGGTTTTAAAAGATGTTTTAAGTAAAAAAGAAAAAAGAAGTTTATGGATAATAAGAAAAGGAATGTGGGAAGTTTGTAATTCCCCGGGGGGAACAGCCACAAGACATATTCATACCCCTTTTCAAATAGCAGGGAAAACAGGTACGGCACAGGTTTATTCTATCCCCCAGGCTGTTAAAAAAAGAAAAAGAGAAGACGAACTTGCTTATTTTAAACGTTCTCATGCATGGCTGAGCACTTACGGACCTTACAGAAAACCGCAGTTTGTGGTAACAGTTTTAATAGAACACGGGGGGCACGGAGGCTCAGCTGCGGGAGATATTGTAAGTAAAATTTATACCTGGCTTTATAAAAAAGGATACATAAAATAGTGAGTGGTGAGTGGTGAGTAGTGAGTAGTGTAAAATGTAAAATGAAAAATTAATAAAAATCAAATTATATACTTAGAAAACTCTTTTTTATCTTTTTTTTCTCCAAGATATTTTTTGTTCCCTATTAATATTTCTCCTTTTTCAAATTTTGTATAACTTACCATCATATCACTTGCAAGCTGTTTTATATCCTGGGATGTGTTTTTTTGGATAAGACCGACAGGGCCAGGGAAATTATTGCATGTCATTATTTCGAACAAGTCTCCTTTGTAGTTTTTAAGTACAGGATTTTCGTCTTTGTTTCTTGATATAATTATTTTATATCCGTTTATGTTAAAATGTCTTCCTACTTTTAAAATATCTATTTCTTTTGAGCTAAATCCAAGACTGTTTTTTAAGTCAATAACTCTTTTTGAAAAATTTGCATCGGTAAGCAGGCATCCGCCGCCAGGAGATTCTATAAAATCCTCGATATTGTATTTTTTAGCAAGTTCAAGCTGCACTCTCCTTTCCCTGCCACTTATACCCAAAAGTTTTTCCCTCTCAACCCATCCTTTTATTTCAGCAATGGTAGGAGGCAGTAATTTTGCACTTAGCGGTCTTAAAATAAGCCCTTTTGCACCTGAAAGGTTTGTAACAGCATTCATTGCAGGAAGTCTCTGGCTCATAGGCCTTTGCCCAACCACTTCACCGTTTATTATAAATTTTGCATCTATTTTTTCCATAATATTTTTAGCAACTTTAATCATATTCGCATGGCAGTCGATACACGGGTTAAGATTTTTGCCATATCCGTATTTAGGGGAAAAAAGTATATTTTTGATATATTCGTCTTTTATGTCTTCAATATGTAATTTTACATTTAATTTTTCAGAAGCCCTTTTTAAAAATTCAATTTTTTCTTTGTTTGTTTCAAATCCTATATCAATATAAAGTGCTTCTACCGTAATGTTTTGTTTTTGAATAAGTTTTATAGCAAGGGCTGAATCAAGCCCCCCGCTAAAGAGTGCTATCGCTTTCAACAAGCTCTCCTTTTTTAAGTTGCTGAAGTTTTAAATTAAAAATTTTTAATTTATGCATTTTTTCATTTGGGGTTAAGTTTTTATCTGATTTTATTTTTAGAACTTTTTCCTGATAATAAGGAATTAAAAGTTTTCTGATTTGATTTTTTAACGCTTCGAAAGAAAGAATTTTAACTTCATCTCTTAAAACTATATCGAGCAAATCTGGATTTTTGAAATCTTCGGCATATACAAGCTGCAATTCATTTTTGTGGGTTTTAAAAACGTCTACGCTTAAATATTCAACAATTTCATCCATTATACCGGGGTTTTCATAGAGTGTTTTTATAATGCTTGCTTCTGCTATATCCAGTTTTTTATTTTGGTTTTCAGGTTTTTTGTTTGTTTTTATATAAAAAAGTCTCTGGTTTATTTGTAACAGCTGGGATGTTGTTAAGATAAAATCTTCTTTTAAAATTTCCGGTAATTTTATTATATATTCTTTTAATTCATTAAGACATTTTTGTTTTTGAACGGCATTTTTTATATCATATTTTTGTATAGTGTTTTCAATTATAAAATCTTTAAAATTTATACTTTTATTTATATAATTTTCTAAATTTTCGCCGTTTTTAACAATATCGGCAGGGTCTTTGCCCCCTTCAAGCAAAATAACCTTTCCCTCGAAAAATTCTCTATAAAGCATTTTGGCCGCTTTCAAAGCCGCATTAATTCCTGCACTGTCGCTGTCATATAAAATATTTGTTTTTGCATTTAATTTTTTTAAAATCGGAAGATGTTCCAAGGTAAGTGCCGTTCCAAGCGTTGCAACTGCATTTTCATATCCCGCCTGATGCAGCATTATCACATCCATATATCCTTCCACTATTATTATTTCTTTTTTTCTTAAAATATGTTCCCTTGCAAAATTAAGCCCGTAAAGTATTTTTGATTTGTTAAAAATTTTTGTGTTTGTAAAGTTTATATATTTTGCGGGATGATTTGTTATGGTTCTTCCCCCGAAAGCTATTATTTTATTGCTTGAAGAAAAAATGGGGAATGTTATTCTCTCAATCAGACGAGGATATTCGTTGTTTACAAGAACGCCAAGTTCATTTAAAGCCTTAAAATCTAATTTGGCGTTTTTAAAATATTTTATCTGTGTTGTTGAATCGGGTGCGAATCCGAGGGAAAATTTTTCTATGGTTGAATCTTTTAAGCCTCTTTCTTTTAGATATTCAAGAGCTGTTTTGTTTTTATATAAATTTGAAATGTAATAATTATTAACCGATTCTAAAATGTCAATTTTTATAAACGATTTTGATGATGTGTAATCAAGTTTAAAATTGTACATACTTGCAAGTTTTTCTATAGCTTCCGGATAAGAGAGTTTTTCCATATCCATTACGAATTTTATGGCATCGCCGCTTGCACCGCATCCGAAACAGTGGTATATCTGTTTGGCGGGACTTACTACGAATGAAGGGGTTTTTTCCGAATGAAAAGGACAAAGGGCTTTATAGTTGCTTCCTTCTTTTTTTAACTGGATATAATTTCCTATAACATCTACAATATCTATGATACTTTTTAAATTTTCTATCGATTCGTTTTTTATCATAATGGAATTATAATAAAATAATGTATAATTGAAGATAATTTTTAACTTTACATTTTTAATTTTTCATTTATTTAAGGATTAAATATGCGTGACCCTCTGTTTCAGATTATTTTATTTATAATAATTATACTTTTAAGCTCTCTAATAACTATAGCCATCGGAAGGTTTAGGGAATATTTAAAAGAACAGAAACTTCATAATTTTTTAAAAGATTTTGAATATTTGGAAATTGAAAATGTTAAACTTGATTATTCTTCTGTTGAAGCGCTTATTTTGCTTGCCCGTGCTTATAAAAAAGAGGGGGATTATGAAAAAGCGTTAAAAATTTATCTGTGGATAAATAAAAATGTAAAAAGTGTTGAAATATTAAAAGAAATAACAGCTCTTTATGTAAAAGCCGGTTTTTTGGAAAAAGCAAAAACCGTTGCATATCAGATTCTTCAAATCAGGCCAAGGGATAAAGAAACGCTTAAAACTCTTTTAATAATAGACGAAAAACTCGGCAATTATAAAGAAACGGTAGATATTATAGAAATATTTGAAGAACTTGGTGTCAATCTGGAAAAAGAAAAAGCAAACGCAGTTTTGAATTATCTTAAACTTGGAAGCTGTAAAGAATTTTGCAAAGAATTTAAAAATATAGATGATGTTTATAAAAAATATCCTTTTATTAAAAGGGAATATATTTCATATTTATTACAAACAAATCCTAAAAAAGCCTATGAATTAATTGATGATAAAGAGATTTATAATTTTTTTGATTTAATTTTTTACAGGAGTGATATACCAAAAAAATTTAAAGAAAACGGTAAATGGAAAATTACTGAATTTACACCTTTTGAAATTAAAGTTTTAAATTATCTTCCAAAAGATTTTGCCACTTTGGAATTTGAGTATGTTTGTAAAAACTGTAAAAAAACTTTTCCTCTTTATTCCAAAAGATGTCCCAACTGTAATGAACTTTTCAGTGAAGAAGTTATATTTAATTTAACCGAGCAAAGAAATCTTAAGAATATAGAGCTTTAGGCATACCTGTAAGCCGGGTTCTGTTTTGGAGGCTATTTATCTTTGCGCACACTTTGCAGTGCCGCTTGAGCGAAGGGTAAATATGCAAGGCTTTACCATCCCTTCTTGCTGCGGAGTGGGTTTACCGGCGGAATGTATTGCTACATTCCCGGTGAGCTCTTACCTCACCTTTTCACCCTTGCCTGTGGGATTAACCCCATCGGCGGTTTGATTTCTGTGGCACTTTCCCTCGCCTTTCGGCGGCAGCCTGTTAGGCTGACTCCTGCCTTGCCGCAGCCCGGACTTTCCTCCTTTTGGGCAGCCTCCCGGTATGCCAGCTCCATCAAAAATCCAAGAACTTGAACTTTTGGTGGAGCTGTGGGGAATCGAACCCCAGTCCGCCAGTAGAGTACCCCAAGCGCCTACACGCTTAGTTTATTGGTTTTACTTCTTTCCAAGGCCCAACAAACAAAGCCTTTTTGGAAAGAGGGATGCTAAAGTTTCGAAATAAAGGCCGCATCCGAAGCCTTTATTTCTATCCACACTTTACTCTTCGTCCGAGGCTGTGGCAAACCTCACCGGACGAAGGCGCCCGAATTAATGATTAGGCAGCAGCTCTTGCTACTGCTGGGCTATAATTTGTGTTATTTACTGCGTTTATTTTTAATGAGCCGTTTTAGTGCTTACTCAGGCACGCGTGCAGCTTAGGGCTTTCTACCCACGTCGAAATCCGTGTCAGCCCCAGTAAAAATAAGTTATAAGTTAAAAGTGTAAAGTTAAAAATATATTATAAAACATTTCATTTTGCACTTTAATTTTTCATTTTCAACTTACATTTACTGCGGCTGACAGTAAAATTATATCAATTTTTCCTTAAAAAATCAAGTCCTTTTTAAGAAAAGTTTAAGTTTTAATTTAATAAAAGTATTATAACTAAAAAGTAAGACAAACGCTCAGGAATTAATTATTTCTTTTATATTTTTTGCCGTTTTTGAAATGTTTTTTATTTTTTCACTGTTTTTAAGCGAATCGTCTAAAAGAATTTTTATAAAAGCGCTTCCTACAATTACCCCGTCAACGCCTTTTGCTTCTTCTTTGCCTGTTTTTTCATTAACACCGAACCCTATAAATAAAGGGGTTGAAGTGATGTTTTTTATGTATTCAATAATTTCTTTTAAATCTTCCTGTTTTGCGGCACCTGTAATTCCGGCATATGCCACGAGATATATAAATTCTTTTGGGTTTTTAAGAATTTTTTTGATTCTTTCTTTAGAATCGGTTGGTGCCACAAAGGAAATTAAAGGGAATTTACTCTCATAATATTGTGCTTCTTCGAACGGCAGGTCCGGAATGATAAAACCTTTGATATTTGCCTCTTTTGCTTTTTTTACCATAAAATCATAACCTTTATGATAAAAATTATTAAAATATCCCATCCAATAGGTATCTATTTTATTTCCTGTTTTTTCACCTACTTCAAACAAATCGTCCATTTTAAAACCGTTTTCCAATGCCCTTTTATCAGCTTCCTGAATTATTGGACCGTCAGCTACGGGGTCTGAAAAGGGAATGCCGAGTTCAATTCCATCCACCCCGTTTTCTTTTAAAGAGTTTATTAAATCAATGGTGAAATTTTTATCCGGATAAGCGCAGGTTATATATGCTATGAGTTTTTTCATTCTTTTCCTTTGTGATATAATTATATGAAATTATATCAAAAGGCAGGTAATGAAAAATACTATTTCAAAATTACAAAAAAAAGAAAAACTTACTATGATTACCGCTTATGATGCTCTTTTTGCAAAAATTTTTGATGATATTGCAGATATTATTTTGGTGGGAGACAGTTTAAATATGTCTTTTATGGGAGAAAACGATACATTGACAGCTACAATGGAGCAGATGATATATCATACCAAAGCCGTGTGCAACGGGGCAAAAAAAGCTTTTATTGTATGCGATATGCCATTTGGAAGTTATTCTACACCCAATAAAGCGCTTGAAAACGCAATAAGGGTTTATAAAGAGACAAAAGCGGATGCCGTTAAACTTGAAGGTGGAGCTGAAAAAGCGGATACCGTTAAATTATTGACAAATAACGCCATAGCTGTGGTGGGGCATATAGGTTTAATGCCTCAGTTTAGCAGAAGTGAAGGTGGGTATAAAGTAAAGGGAAAAGACGAAATTTCCCGCCAAAAGCTGCTTGAAGATGCCAAAGCAATAGAAGAGGCTGGTGCGGTTATGCTTGTAATCGAAGGAGTAAAAGAAGAAGTCGCAAAAGAAATAACTGAGATAATAAAAATTCCTACAATTGGAATAGGCGCAGGGAGATATACGACCGGCCAGGTTTTAGTCTGGTCTGATATGCTTGGATTTTTTGAAAGCTTTAAACCTAAATTTGTAAGACGTTATTTAAACGGGGCTGAGATGGTTAGAGTTGCTGTCAAAAAATATGTAGATGATGTTAAAAATTCCAGATTTCCGGGCGTTGAAGAGATTTATTAATGAGAATAGTCGAAATAGAAAAAGTAAGTTTTGAAGAAACATACGAAAAATCATTAAGACCTAAAAATTTTGATGAATATATAGGTCAGGAACAGATTAAAAAAAATTTAAAAGTTTTTATTGAAGCGGCTAAAAAAAGAAGCGAAACGGTTGATCATATTCTTTTTTTCGGCCCTCCCGGACTTGGTAAAACAACTTTGGCCAATATTATTGCAAACGAAATGAATTCGAGTATTAAAACAATAGCCGCTCCAATGCTTGAAAAAAGTGGAGATTTGGCGGCAATTTTAACTAATCTTGAAGACGGTGACATTCTGTTTATAGATGAAATTCACAGATTAAAATCTACAATCGAAGAAGTTTTATATTCAGCCATGGAAGATTTCAGGCTTGATATTGTAATAGGAAGCGGACCTGCGGCTCAAAGCATTAAAATTGATGTCGCAAAATTTACTCTTATCGGGGCCACTACAAGAGCCGGAATGCTGAGTAATCCTTTAAGGGACAGGTTTGGAATGAGCTTCAGACTTAATTTTTACAATGTTGAAGAATTAAGCCTTATTGTTAAACTTGCAAGTAAAAAACTGAATATCGGTATAAATAACGATGCCGCAGTTGAAATAGCCAAACGTTCGCGGGGAACCCCGAGAATTGCCTTAAGGCTGCTTAAAAGGGTAAGAGATTTTGCCGAAGTGGAAAATAAAAAAACAATAGATAAAAATATTGCCGATTTTGCACTTGACGCTTTGGGAATTAACGAATACGGATTTGACGAACTTGATATCAGATTTTTAAGTTTGCTGGCCGAGGCTAAAAAACCTCTGGGACTTTCAACTATCTCTGCGGCTTTAAGTGAAGATGCGGATACAATAGAAGAGGTAATTGAACCTTTTTTAATTGCAAACGGATTTATAGAAAAAACGCCAAAAGGCAGAATTGCAACAAGAAAAACATATGAAATTTTAAATTTTACGCCTTGCAGTCTATTTTAGGGGGAAAAATGAAAATTTTGGGAATTCTTACATTAATTATAGGTTATTTTGTATATCTCACATATAAACCGTATTTACTTGATATTGCAATAGCTTCTCTTATGGCTGTGGCTTTTGGAAAAGTTATATATTTTATTTCATTAAAAATTAAAAATAAATATTTAGTAAGTACAATAGTTACATTTATTTTTGCTTTTTTGATTTTCGGGCCTATTTTATATTTTATTTTCAAAGCGGGAAGTGTTATAACCCAAATAGATATAAATGAAATAAAAGATATTTTGACTAAAGCTCAGAATCTTATTCATTATCTTCCATCATTTATGCAAGATGAAGTAAAAACTTATATTAATCCGGAGCATATTACTCAAATTTATAATACCATTATGCCTTTTGTAGGAACAATTACAGCAAAAAGCGCCGTGTTTTTAAAAGATGCGTTTTTGATAGTTATATTTTTCTTTTTTGCCGTTTTATACGGAAAAGAAACACTTTTGTTTTTACAAAAGATAATACCTCTTGAAAATGAAAAGCTTGAAAAAATATTTTTCGGAACAAGCGAAGTTATGAGTATAGTTTTTTATTCCACTGTTTTAACGGCATTATTAGAGGGTGTATTGTTCGGATTTATTGTAAGTATATACGGGCTTAACTTTATATTTTTTACAGTTATGTATGCTTTTGCATCACTTATTCCTGTTGTAGGCGGTATTTTGATGTGGGGGCCTGTAAGTTTATATTTATATGCTCAGGGAAACAGTGAGGGAGCGTTAATAGTTGCAATATATTCTGTGGCTATGATTTCCGTTATAGCGGATACATTTATAAAACCGATAATTATAGATAATGTAAAAAAATTGTTTAAAGGGGAATTTGAAGTAAATTCACTCCTTATATTCTTTTCTATTCTTGCCGGGCTTTCATCTTTCGGGCTTTGGGGCATCATAATAGGACCTGCCGTAACCGCGATGTTTTTGTCAATAATTAGATTTTATGAGAAAATTGAGTAAAATAGACTAAATTTTCCTAAATATTTTATATAAAAAACTTGACAATATAAAATTTATTTTGTATAATAATACTGTCAATTAAACATAAAGAGTGACAAAATGAAAAATAAGGTTGAGTTAGTTTTAGAGGAGTTAATAAAAAATTATTTAAAAGAGGAATCTCCAATAAGCTCAACTAAACTGAAAGAAAAAGCAAATTTGCCTTTTTCAGCTTCTAGTATAAGAAGCTATTTGCAGAAATTAAAAGAATCAGGATTGATAGAAAAAGAGCATTTGGCAAGCGGTTCCAAACCTTCCCAAAAAGCCTTAAAAGCTTTTTGGAGAGAATATTTTGAGGAATTTGATCCGGATTTTAACAAGCTGGAAGAAAAAATAGAGTTTAATAATCTTTATTTTACGGCTAAGATCTTTGAAAATGAGTTGCTAAAAAAGGTTTATAAATATCATAAATTTATAATTCTTGAATTTGAAAAAAACGAACTGATATTTAAATATGATGAAAATATCTTTAATTTTTTAAAATCACTTGAGGGTGTATATATCACTCAGATTGAATCATATTTGTATCATTTAAATTTAACTGAATTAATTAAAAAAATTGATTCTGTATATGAATATTTATGTTATAATCAAAAAAGATTATTTGAATTTTCTCAAATAATTGATATTAAACCTTTTATAAATTTCGAATTTGAAAAAATTCGAAAAGGTTTAAATTTTATGAACAGCATACTTATATATAAAGATTTGAAAAAAGTTGAAGACAAATGGTATGAATATATATTGATAGGCGATATATATTCAAATTTTTTGAACCTGTTCAGTGAAGGAGGGGCTGATGAACAAAAATGAAAAGTTAAAAATGGAAAATGAAAAAAATAATCAAAAAAACCAAGAACAAAATGAAAAGCAGCAAATTGATGTGGAAGCTTTGAGAAAAGAAAATGAAGAATTAAAGCAAAAGCTCGATGAAGCACTCAGGGCTTATGCAAAATGTGAAAACGATAAAAAAATCATTAAAAAAGAAACAGATGCACTGATAGAATATGCATATGAAAAATTTGCAAAAGATTTACTGCCGGTAGTTGATTCGCTCGAGCTTGCAATTGTTCATGCCGGTGATATAGAAAATAAAGAAGAAGCTTTCGATAAACTTGTCGAAGGCGTGGAGCTAACACTTAAAAAAATGCTTGATACATTTAAAAACCACGGAATAGAGCCTGTTGAGCATGATGAATTTAATCCTGAAATTCATCAGGCGATTCAGCATGTTCAAAGTGAAGAGCATGAAGACGGTGCAATAGTGGATATTTATCAAAAAGGTTATAAATTAAAAGACAGACTTATAAGACCATCAATGGTTACAATAAATAAAAAATCTTAAGGAGGGAAAAATGGCAAAAGTAATAGGAATAGATTTAGGTACAACAAACTCAGCAATGGCATACTATGACGGAAAAGATGCAAAAATTATACCAAATAAAGAAGGTAGAAACACAACCCCATCAGTAGTGGCTTTTACAGACAAAGGCGAAGTGTTGGTGGGTGAACCTGCCAAAAGACAGGCAATTACAAATCCGGAAAGAACCATTTATTCAGTAAAAAGAATTATGGGTATGATGTGTAATGAGCCAAAAGCCCAGGAAGCTAAAAAACACGTTCAATATAAAATTGTGGATAAAAACGGAGCTTGTGCGGTGGAAGTGGACGGAAAAGTATATACTCCGCAAGAAATTAGTGCAAAAATTTTAATGAAACTTAAAAAAGACGCAGAAGAATTCTTTGGAGAAGAAGTAACAGAAGCTGTAATTACAGTACCTGCATACTTTAATGACTCACAAAGAAAAGCGACTCAAGAAGCTGGAAAAATTGCAGGACTTAATGTGTTGAGAATTATCAACGAACCTACAGCTGCGGCGCTTGCCTATGGACTTGACAAAAAAGGTGAAGAAAAAATTCTTGTATATGACCTTGGAGGGGGTACATTTGACGTAACAGTGCTTGAAATCGGCGATGGCACATTCCAGGTACTTTCAACAGACGGTAACGCATTTTTGGGTGGTGATGATTTTGACCAAAGAATTATGGAATGGTTGATTAGCGAATTTAAAGCAGAGAGCGGAATTGATTTAAGCAATGATAAAATGGCTCTTCAAAGGTTAAAAGATGCAGCGGAAAATGCTAAAAAAGAATTATCAAGTAAAGAAGAAACTGAAATAAATTTACCGTTTATTACAGCAGATCAGACAGGGCCAAAACATTTGGTTAAAAAACTGACAAGAGCAAAATTTGAAGCGATGATTGACGATTTGTTGGCTGAAACATTAAAACATATTGATACTGCGTTAAACGATGCAGGACTCAGCAAAAACGAAATCAATGAAATTGTAATGGTTGGAGGAAGTACAAGAATTCCAAAAGTCCAACAACTGGTAAGCGAATATTTTAACGGTAAAAAACTTAATAAATCTGTAAACCCTGATGAAGTGGTTGCACTTGGTGCGGCAATTCAGGGAGGAGTTCTTAAAGGCGAAGTAAAAGATGTATTGTTACTTGACGTTACACCGTTAAGTCTTGGTATTGAAACACTCGGTGGGGTAATGACAAAAATTATTGAAAAAGGTACAACAATACCTGTTAGAAAATCACAAATTTTCAGCACAGCTGAAGATAACCAGACAGCGGTTACTATTCATGTATTGCAAGGTGAGGCAGAACTTGCAAAAGACAATAAATCACTTGGACAATTCAATCTTGAAGGAATTCCGCCAGCACCAAGAGGTGTGCCGCAAATAGAAGTTACATTTGATATAGACGCAAACGGTGTATTGAATGTTAGCGCAAAAGACAAAACAAGCGGAAAAGAACAAAAAATTACAATTACAGGAAGTTCAACTTTAAATGAAGAAGAAATTCAAAGAATGATTAGAGAAGCTGAAGAAGCAAATAAAAAAGAAAAAGCAAGAATTGAAGCTATAAAAGCAAGAAATGAACTTGACGCTGTTGCATATCAGGCTGAAAAATTCATAAAAGACAATAAAGATAAACTTGGTGACATAAGTGCACTTGAAGCTAAAATCAAAGAAGCAAAAGAACTTATTCAGGCACAAAGCGAAGACAAAGCAAAAATTGACAGCTTAAAAGCTGAGCTTGAAGCCCAGTTGCAAAAAGCGGCTCAGAATATGGCGGCAAGCGGACAGGCTCAAGGTGGAGCACAACAGAATCAACAACAAAATAAAGGCGGGGACGACGACGTAATAGATGCAGAGGTTGAATAATCCTCTGCTTTTTTTATTTTAAAATTAAGTGTCTGTCACTGTAATTAGTATATATTTTTTATTATTTAATATAAAAAGCATAATTTACTCAGTGCCTAATTTTAAATTTAAAACTGATTAAATAATATGAAATAAAAAGTACCCTTAATCAGGAGGCTGTGTAGCTATTTGCCTTTTGGCTTTTTTGTAGTAAAAAATTTGTTCTCTTCCCCCGTATATTTAATTAATGCATTAATTTTTACATTATGGATTAATGTTGTTGAGCGGAATTTGTTTCATTAACTTCATTAACAATTTTAAATTCTTTAATGGCAATTATATTGTTACCGTCATAAATACTTACTCTCCAATTACCTGTAAAAAAAGGTCTGATTTTTATGTTTGAATATGTTCTCCATCTTAGGCCTTTGTATATAGGAAGTTGTATATCGGCATACAGCTTCCATATGTCATTAACATTTTTTTCCCATACAAAATCTATCAGTCTATTCTCCTCTATATTTGTAAATTTTGCAAATGCAAAAACTTTTTTATCTTTTGTGGTAAATACATCGGTTATTTCAACAGGTGTGAGATTTTTTACATTCTTGCATGTTGTAAACTGTTTTAAATTATATGAAAACGCAAAAACAGCAAAAAACATAAAAGCAATTTTTTTCATTTTATATCTCCAATATTAAACTTACAGGTCCTTCATTATTTATTATTACATTCATTTCGGCTCCGAATTTACCGCTTTTACAGGTGCAGTAATTATTCAATTCATTTAACATTTTATCATAAAATTGCTGTGCCAATTCTTTTTTCATAGCATATTGAAAATTGGGTTTTGTCCCTTTTTTGGTAACTCCGGCTATGGTAAAGTTTGGAATTAAAAGTATTTCTCCGTCAATATCTAAAATGCTTTTTGAAAAATTTTCAAATATTCTTAAGGTTGCAATTTTTTTTGCCATTTTATAAATATTTTCTTCTGTATCGGTTGATTCAAATCCGATTAAAACATTTAGTCCTTTATTTATTTCACTAATTAATTTATTTTCAACAAAAACGGCAGAATAATTAACTCTTTGAATTATTGCTTTCATTAATTAATTCCTTTAAAAAATTTATTGTGTTTTCATTATCATTTGGGCATTCAACCACTTTATAATTTTTTATACCAATTTCTTCTGCAAGGTATTTATACTCAATTTTAAGTTCTAAATCTGTTTCTGAATTGTCTATCATAAATGAAATGGGATAAATTAAAACATTTTCATTTTTATATTTTTTAAGCTTTTCGTGTAAATAAGGTTTTAGCCATTCACTCGGTCCGAATCTTGACTGATATGCTAAGTTTATAGATTTAAATTCAGGTAATAATTTTTTTAAAATATTTACATGCTCATTTACTTCTTTTTCGTATGAATCACCTTTTTTTATGATACTTTTTGGAAGTCCGTGGGCTGAAAATATTAAATTCCAATTTTTAGGATTATCAATTGAATTTAAAATATTTGCTTTAATTATTTCATTAAATTTTTCATTTTTATAAAAAGGTTTTATTATTTTATATGGAATTTTTAAATTAAGCTCTTTTATTTCATCAACACTACTTTGGTATGTTGTAAAAGAGTAGTGTGGATAAAGTGGTAAAAAGATAATTTCTTCATATTTTTGTAAATCTAAATCTTTTAAATTTGGTTTTGTGTATCGCATGGAATACAAAACATCAAAACTGCTGTTTTTAAGTTTTTTAGATATTTGTTCAGTAATTTTATAAATTCTGCTGCCGCCGATTTTTTCATAATTTTTCCATACTTTTTTATATCTTATATTTGAAATAAGGGGCGCAAGAAAATATCTCAAAGGCGAGTTTATTATTCTTTTATCCATAAACATATTAAATAAAAATTCTTTAAGTTCTTTTTCACTTCTTGCCCCTCCCATATTCATCAAAACTACCGCTTTCATTTTATTTCCAGATATTTGTTTATTTCTAAGCCGAATCCTTTCAAAGAATTAAATTCGCTTTTTTTGTGTGAAAACAGATTTAAATTTTTTATTCCAAGGTTTTTGAGTATTTGAGCCCCTATTCCGAACTCTTTATTTTTATCATTTGAATTTGAATTGATAAAAACAATAACACCAGAATTATATTTAATATAATCTAATATTTTATTATATTCATCTATAAGTTTTTCATTTAAAATAAAATCTACATTGTTCATAACAGGATAAAATTTTACATTTGTAGTTTCTTTTGGATTGTTTGCTAGTACATAATGTCTATTGCCTAAATGGTCAATAAAAGTTATTTTTTCAAAATCAACACCTTGAATAGTTATTTTTTCTTTTTTTTCAATATTAACCAAACTTTCAAACTGTAGTCTGTATTCTACAATATCTGAAATATATACTATTGTTAAATTGTGCTTTTTAGCAAATTCTTTCAAATCTCCTCTTCTGGCCATTGTTCCGTCTTCTTTCATTATCTCACAAATTACCGCTACGGGGTAAACCCCGGCCAGACGGCAAATATCTACACTTCCTTCTGTATGGCCGGTTCTGACTAGTACCCCTCCGTCTTTTGCAATTAACGGGAAAATATGCCCCGGGCGCACAAAATCGTCTGGTTTTGAAACAGGTGAGCTTAATTTTTTTATAGTCATATCTCTTTCATATGCACTGATTCCAGTTTTGGTTTCTTTTGCATCCACGCTTATTGTAAAGGCTGTTGAAAAATTCTCTTTATTTTGCGGAACCATGGGGGTTAAATCAAGATTATCAGCTATTTCTTTTGTTAAAGATACACAGATTAAACCTTTGGCCTTGCTTGCCAGAAAATTTACTTTTTGGGGAGTTGAAAATACTCCAGCATATACCAAATCCCCTTCATTTTCCCTGTCTTCATCATCAATCATTATAATGATATTGCCTTTTTGAATTTCTTCTATTGCTTTTTTTACTCTTTCAATTGAATCCATTAATTGCCTTTTTATGAAATTTTACTATAAAGGCCGCTAAATGTAATAAAAAGTCTTATTGCATTCATCATTGCCAGATACTGATTATAATTTCTGTCACCTTTGAGGTGTAAAAGTTCTACTTTAAGTTCTTTTTTGTTTGCCACGCCTATATATACAGTTCCCACTGGTTTTTGAGGCGTCCCTCCTGTAGGTCCGGCTATTCCGCTAACGGCCAGGGCATAATCCGCCTTAGAAATTTCAAGTGCCCCGAGGAGCATTTCTTTTACTGTTTGTTCGCTTACAGCGCCGTATTTTTCAAGTGTCAGCTCTTCAACCCCAAGCCATTCGTGTTTTATTCTGTTTGCATAAGTCACAACGCTTCCGTCAAAACAGTTGCTGCTTCCTGAAATTTTTGTTAGAGTGCTTGCAATAAGCCCTCCTGTACAGCTTTCTGCGAATGTTATTTTTTTAGGAGGCAGATTGTTTACAATATGCTCGAATATATTTCCGAAAACAGTATACGGAACAGTGCTTAAAATTTCCTTTTTTATATTAAAATCAATAGGTTCGGTGTAAATTTTTATTATTCCCGCTTCTTCGAAAATAATGGGGTTTATTTTATAGGCGTTAAAAACAGGCTCCAACAGCAGTTTCGCACTCTCTATATCCAGATTAAATATGTTTATTTCTTCATATTCCGGGGATATTATTAAAATTTCAGGTATTTGGTCTTTTAATAATATTATATTTATTTGATAATAAAAATCAATTAAGAAGGAATTTTTAGAATATTTTGCCATTTCAGGAACCAAAAAATTATCTTTTACCACTAAATTTTGATTTGTAAGGTTTGCAAATATTTTGGCTACAAGAGGATAAGAATTTTCATCTGTGACAATTATTGTTTCTTTTTGGGGCTTAAAATTAATATCGAATTTATCTAAAAACGTAAGTTTGTCATAATCAATTTTTTTTAAAAGTTCATCTCTTAGATTTTTTTTAAATTTCCATGCTTTTCCCACGAAAAAAACTTCCATTGTTTATCCTTTTGTTATAATTAAGATATTGTATCAAAAAGGAGAAAAAAATGAAAAAAAACAATTTGCCTGAATATACCTTGCCTAAAGAGAAAGTGTTTAAAAAAAACGGAAAATTGAAGGATAAATTTTATGAAAAAGAACTTTTAAATCTTCAAATAGAGCTTGTAAAACTTCAGACATGGATTCAAAAACATCAAAAAAGAATGCTAATAGTTTTTGAAGGAATGGATACCGCGGGAAAAGACGGAACAATAAAAAGAATACTTGAACATTTAAATCCAAGGTTTGCCAGAAGCGTGGCTCTTGATAAACCAAGCAATAAAGAAAAGAGTGAATGGTATTTTCAGAGATATGTACCTCATTTTCCGGCCGGTGGAGAAATGGTATTTTTTAATAGAAGCTGGTACAACAGGGCAGGGGTTGAAGTTATTTTCGGATTTTGTACTCATGAGGAATATTTAAGATTTATCCGTCAGTGTCCGAGATTTGAAGAACTTATAGTAGATGATGGAATAAAATTTTTTAAATATTATTTAAACATCAGCAAGGAGGAAATGTATAAAAGATTAAAATCACGTGAAACGGATCCGCTAAAAAAATGGAAACTCTCAACACTTGACTGGAAAAGTTATGAGCATTATGATGAATATCAAAAATTAAAAGATGATATGTTTGCCGCAAGCTCAACTCCTTATGCACCATGGGTTATAGTTGATGCAAATGATAAAAAAAGAGCAAGAATTAATATAATAAGGGATATTATCTCCCAGTTTGATTATGATGATAAAGATTATTTTTTTCTGCCTGATCCTACTATTGTGAAATTTGTTTCGCATATTGAATAAAATGGAAAGTTAAAGATTAAAAGTGAAAAATTGTAGATAATTTATTTTTCATTTTGCACTTTTCATTTTTCACTTAACATTTATGGTATAATACTTCGCAAAAAAAGGAAACTTTAATGGATTATAAAGAAACTCTTCTTTTGCCCAAGACTACATTTCCCATGCGCGGAAATTTACCTCAAAACGAACCAAAAAGATATAAAAAATGGTTTAGTGAAAATGTTTATGAAAAAATGAAACAAAACAGACAAGGCAATGAAAGATTTAATCTTCATGACGGTCCCCCTTATGCAAACGGTCATATTCATATAGGGCATGCTTTAAATAAAATTCTAAAAGATATAATCAATAAATTTTATTATTTTCAGGGTTTTGATATAAGATATGTACCCGGTTGGGACTGTCACGGCCTTCCTATTGAGCAGCAGGTTGAAAAGAAAATCGGAAGGGCAAAAAAAGAAAATCTTCCTAAAACAAAAATAAGGGAACTTTGCCGGACTCATGCCGCCAAATTTATAGAAATACAAAAAGAAGAATTTAAGGCTCTCGGTGTTATAGGAGATTGGGAAAATCCTTATAAGACGATGGATTTTGCTTTTGAAGCAGATATTTATAAAGCATTAAGCGAAATAGCAAAAAAAGGGCTTTTAGTAGAAAGAAGCAAGCCTGTTTTTTGGTGTATGCATGATGAAACAGCACTTGCTGAAGCTGAGGTCGAATATGAAGAAAAGCAAGATTATTCCATTTATGTTACATTTCCTCTAAGCAAAGAGGCAAACAAAACTCTTGGAACTAAACATGCCAAAATAATAATCTGGACAACAACACCTTGGACACTTCCGGCAAATATGGGAATAGCTCTTTCTCCTGAAGTTAAATATGTTTTGACAAGCGATGATTTTATAGTCGCCAAACCTCTTTATGAGACATTAAGAAGTGAAGATGTTGTAAGAGGGGATATTGTAAAAGAATTTGATTCGAAAGAACTTGAAGGTTTAAAAGCAATAAATCCCTTAAACAACAGAACTTCTGTGATTTTACTCGGAGAACATGTGACAATGGACGGCGGAACAGGCTGCGTTCATACGGCTCCGGGGCACGGGGAAGAAGATTATAAAGTATGGTTAAAATACGGATATTCGGATATATTACAGCCGGTTGACAGTGAAGGTAAATATTCAAAAACTTTAGAAACTGAAAAACTTTTGGGAGATAAATCAAGCGAATTTGTAGGAATGCATATATTCGAGGCAAATGAAAAAATTTTGGAACTGCTTGGTGAGAATTTAATAAAATCCTCTAAATTTACCCACTCTTATCCTCATTGCTGGAGATGTCACAATCCTGTTATTTTCAGGGCGACAAAACAGTTTTTTATAGCAATGGATAAGACTTACGAAGGTAATACACTAAGAAACAAAGCCCTAAAAGAAATTGAAAATATTGAATTTACCCCAAAAACCGGTAAAAACAGATTAACATCAATGCTCAGCAACAGACCTGACTGGTGTATTTCACGACAAAGAGACTGGGGAGTGCCAATTGCGTTTTTTAGAAATAAAGAAACAGGTGAGCTAATAATAGACGATGAAATTATTGAAAATATTTATAGTATTTTTAAAGTAAAAGGTGCCGATGCCTGGTATGAAATGAGCATAGAGGAACTTTTACCTGAAAATAAAAAAGAAATGGCGCCTAAACTTGAAAAAATAGATGATATTTTGGATGTTTGGTTTGACAGCGGCTCTACATGGTTTGCAGTGCTTAAATCAGGCAGATACGATGCTGGTAATTATCCGGCGAGTATGTATCTTGAAGGAAGCGACCAGCACAGGGGCTGGTTCCAAAGTTCATTGCTTGTTTCAACCGCAGTTGAAAATAAAGCACCGTATAAATCAATTTTAACACACGGATTTACTGTTGATGAAAACGGTGAAAAAATGAGCAAATCAAAAGGGAATGTTGTTGCACCTAGTGAAGTTGCCAAAAAATACGGAACCGAAATCCTGAGGTTATGGGTTGCGAGCAGTGATTACAGCGGAGATATAAAACTTGGGGAAAATATATTAAAACAGGTTTCTGAACAATACAGAAAGCTGAGAAATACAATAAGATTTTTACTTGCCAATGTTAATGATTTGGAAGAAATAAATCTAAGTGCTCCCTCAAATATAGATAAATGGATATTAAACAGGGCTAAAAATGTGTTTGATGAGGTTATATATCTGTTTAACAAATATGATTTTTCGAAAGCTCTTAATATTTTAAATAATTTTATAGTTACCGAGCTTAGCGCAATATATCTTGATGTTTGTAAAGACAGACTCTATTGTGAGGCTAAAGATTCTCCTAAAAGAAGAAATTCCCAGAGTGCTATGGCTTTAATAGCAAGAGGTCTTGTTTCTATTTTGGCACCTGTTCTTACATATACAATGGATGAAGCGGTTGAGCATGCACCTAATGTTATAAAAGAAGACGCAAAGGATGTATTTGATTTTGTATATACCCCTTTGGCAGATGTGGAAAATCCTATAAGTGATGAAATTCTCGAAATAAGAAGAAGATTTTTTGAACTTGTTGATAAACTTAAAAAAGAAAAAGTTATAAAAGATACTCTTGAACTTGCCATTGAAACGAATTATGTGGAATTAATAAATGAAGAAATGGCTGATTTTTTTGTTGTTAGTATGATTGGTGATGAAATAGAAGGAGAGGAATTTGGCGAATTTCATACAAAAGATGAGCAGTTTGTTATAAAAATTAAAAAATCTCCTCTGCATAAATGCCCAAGATGCTGGAGATATTTAGCAAAAGAAGAAGGCGGGCTTTGTGTTAGATGCAATAAGGTTATAAATGGATAAACCTGTTCCTTCATGGCTTGTTGCTTTAACTGCAATTTTTTTGGCGGTAGGGAGTTATTTAATATATTTGTGGCTTAAAAATTTAAAGGAGAATAAATGATAACACTGAAAGAAGCTTTAACATTACCTAAAGAAGAGATAAAGGAAATTAAAAAAGATATAAGGAAAAAAGCGAAAGAAAAAAAAGAGCTCGGTGGGTATATTGAACAGTTTTTAGGTACTGATTTAAATGAATTGGGAGACGGAATTCCTGTTGCAATAAAAGACAATATAAACGTAAAAGGCTGGGAAATTACGTGTGCGTCTAAAATTTTAAAAGGTTATGTGGCCCCTTATAATGCAACAGTAATTGAAAAAATGCTAAATAACGGACTAAGTCCTTTTGGTAAAACAAATATGGATGAATTTGCAATGGGAAGTTCTACAGAAACAAGCACTTACGGAAAAACATTAAATCCCAATAATCCAAACAGGGTTCCTGGCGGAAGCAGCGGGGGAAGTGCCGCAGTAGTCGGTGCCAATCTTGCAATTGCCGCTCTTGGAAGTGATACCGGAGGTTCAATTCGTCAGCCTGCCGCATTTTGTGGGGTTGTGGGCATGAAGCCTACTTACGGAAGAGTTAGCAGATACGGGCTCACGGCTTTTTCAAGCAGTCTTGACCAAATCGGGCCGATTACACAAAATGTTGAAGATGCCGCAATTTTATACAATATTATTGCCGGGTATGACAAACATGATTCTACGAGTGCACCAGTTGAGAATAAAAAAATAGAATTTAATGAAAACAGAAAATTAAAAATAGCGGTAATTGATAATTATATAGATGAAGCAAGCGAAGAGATAAAGAAAGCTATTTTTGATGTAATAAACACTCTTGAAAAAGAAGGTCATACAATTATTCATAAGAGTCTGATGAATTCCAAAATAGATGTGGCAACTTATTATGTAGTGGCAACGGCCGAAGCAAGCTCAAATCTTGCGAGATTTGACGGTATGAGATACGGAAACAGAATTGAAGGAAAAGATTTAAAACAGACTTACAAATTGACAAGAGCACAGTTTGGAGAAGAAGTAAAAAGAAGAATCATGCTCGGAACATTCGTTCTTTCAAGCGGATATTATGACGCTTATTATCTAAAAGCCCAAAAAGTAAGACATATCATTAAAAACGAATATGACAAATTATTCAGCGAGGCTGATTTGGTTTTGATACCTGTCACACCGACAACGGCATTTGAATTTAATTCTAAAAAAGACCCGCTTGAAATGTATTTAAGCGATATTTATACAATAAGCGTGAATCTGGCAGGCGTTCCTGCTATATCACTTCCAATTGCAAAAGATAAAGACAATATGCCGATCGGTATGCAACTAATTGCTAAACATTTTGACGAGCAGACTCTTTTTGACGGTGCAAAAATTGTTGAAAACATTGTAAAGGATAGTAAATGAGAATAAAATATAAAGCTCTGACTTTTGAAGATGTACTTTTAGTCCCACAGTATTCTAATGTTTTGCCTAAAGAAGTGAATTTAAAAACAAGATTTACAAGAAATGTATCTTTAAATATTCCTATTGTTTCTGCTGCGATGGATACTGTTACAGAAGCAAGAGCCGCAATTGCATTGGCTAGACTTGGAGGAATAGGGGTAATTCATAAAAATATGGATATTGAGACTCAGGCGAAAGAAATAATTAAAGTTAAAAAAAGTGAAAGCGGTATTATAATAGACCCTGTCAAAGTTTACCCTGAAGACACTATTGCCAAAGCTCTTGAAATTATGGCAACATATAAAATTTCTGGCGTGCCTGTGGTTGATAAAAATGATAAACTGCTCGGTATTCTTACAAACAGAGACCTTAGATTTGAACAAAATTATAATAGATTGGTAAAAGATCTTATGACTCCTATGCCGTTAATTACCGCAAGAGAGGGAATAACATTAGAGCAAGCAGAACAAATCCTGCATAAAAATAAAATTGAAAAACTTCCTATTGTGGATGAAGACGGTTATTTAAAAGGGCTTATTACCATTAAAGATATCCAAAAGAAAAAAGATTATCCAAATGCAAACAAAGATAAATATGGAAGATTAAGAGTGGCTGCTGCGGTTGGGGTCGGAAATGGAATTGAAAGAGCCGCCGCGCTTGTAGGAGCCGGCGTTGATGTAATCGTTGTAGATTCGGCCCACGGTCATTCTCAGGGTATTTTAGATTTGGTTAGTGATATCAAAAAAAGATTTGATGTTGATGTGGTGGCCGGGAATGTAGCTACGGCAGGGGCAACAAGAGATTTAATTGCAGCGGGGGCCGACGGTGTAAAAGTAGGAATAGGTCCGGGAAGTATATGTACAACAAGGATAGTCGCAGGCGTAGGGGTTCCTCAAATCAGTGCGATTGATGAATGTGCGGCTGCTGCGGCAGAATTTGATGTACCTGTAATAGCGGACGGAGGTATTAAATATTCGGGAGATATCGCAAAAGCCTTGGCAGTCGGTGCAAGCTGTGTAATGATTGGAAGCTTACTCGCAGGTACGGAAGAAAGTCCAGGTGAAACTATTATGTATCAGGGAAGACAGTATAAAGCATACAGAGGTATGGGAAGTATCGGTGCTATGCAAAAAGGAAGCAATGACAGATATTTTCAGGAGGGAACAGCGGCTGATAAGTTGGTTCCTGAAGGAATTGAAGGTATGGTTCCATACAGAGGGAAAATTGCCGATGTAATTCACCAGTTGATTGGTGGTCTTAGGTCTTCTATGGGATACTGCGGTGCAAAAAATATACCGACTTTCTGGGAAAGGGCTGAATTTGTGGAAATTACAAGTGCCGGTCTTAAAGAATCACATGTGCATGATGTAACTATTACAAAAGAAGCTCCTAATTATCACCAATAATTTTCTTTTTTCTTCATTAACTTTCCATTTACCTTTCTTTTTTATCATTTTAAAAAATTAAGGAGTTGTTATGTTGATAAATGAAATGGTTATTGATGAAAATAATATGGGATTTATTCCATCTCTTGGTATTACCTTTCAGTTAAATGATACAGCAAAAAGAATTATTGAGCTAATTAAAGAAGGTAAAAATAAAGATGAAATAATATCTATTATTTCATCTGAAACTAATAAAGATTGGAGAGAAGTTTATATTGATGTTAATGATTTTTTTCAAAAATTAAAAATTTATGGGCTAATCAATGAAAATAGCAATTAGTGGATTAAATAACACTGACAATCCAGCTCCTGGTATAGGAGTTGCCAAAAGTTTAAAAGATAAATATAAATTAATTGGCTTAAGTTATGACCCAAATGAGCCGGGAGTTTATCAGGATTTATTTGAAAAAGTTTATTTAATGCCTTATCCAACTCTTGGTTATGAAGAGTTTGAAAACAGAATCAGATATATTAAGGAAAAATCTGATATTAATGTTTTAATACCAAACTTAGATGCTGAACTACCTTTATATATTAAATATCAGAAAAACATTGAAGAATTGGGATTAAAAACATTTTTACCAACCCTTAAACAGTTTGAAATGAGAGATAAATCAAAACTTAGCGAATTTTGTAAAAAACTTGGTGTTAAACATCCTAAAACTATTAAAATTTTATCTCTTGATGATTTAATTATAGCTACAAAAGAATTAGGTTTTCCTGTAATGGTTAAAGGAAATTATTACAAAGCCTATAAGGCTTATAATTTGGATGAGGCAATTGAATATTTTTACAAAATTTCAAATGAATGGGGATTTCCTCTTTTGGCACAGGAAGTCATTAACGGAATTGAAATTAATTATGTAGGAATTAGTAACTATGAACTCAAAGGCGGGGTTGCTATTAAAAAATTAACCACAACAGATTTAGGGAAAGTTTGGAGTGCTGTTAGTATTAAAAATGAAAAACTTTTAAATTTGGCAATAGAATTTTCTAAAAACTGGAGAGGGGCTTTTGAACTTGAAGCAATGGTTTTTGAAAATGAAATTTACTTAATTGAGATAAATCCAAGATTTCCTGCATGGGTGTATTTTGCTACTGATTTAGGAGTTAATCTTCCTCAGATATTAATAGAATTAATAAATGGTAAAAATGTTAAACAAAATTTGGAATATCCTCTTGAAAAAATGTATATAAGATATGTGGAAGAAAAGAGTGTAGATTTTAATAAATTTTTAACACTTATGAATAAAAAAGAACTTTAAGGAGAAAAAAATGAATTATGAAAAACCGACAATAAACAGAGTTGATTTTGCACTTGCAAGTAAATATGGTTCACCTCTTAAATCTCAAAAAATAAGAAGTGAAATAGATGGAGTAAAAGTTAGGGATTTAGTTGAAAAATTTGGCTCACCACTATTTGTTTTTAGTCAGAGGGTTATTGAAGATAAATATTTAGAGTTTAAAGAAGCTTTTTCGAGTAGATATCCAGAAGTTGAGTTTTGGTGGAGTTATAAAACTAATTATTTAGATGCAATATGTAAAATTTATCATAAACTTGGAAGTAAGGCTGAAGTTGTAAGTGAGTTTGAATATCAAAAAGCAAGAAGAAACGGGATTGAAGGGAAAGATATTATTTTTAACGGCCCATATAAGCCAAAAGAGGCTTTAAGAGTTGCTGTTAAAGAGGGTGCTAAAATTCATATAGACCATTTGTATGAAATAAATGATTTAGAAGATATTGCAGATGAACTTGGAATTAATATTCCTGTGGCTATAAGATGTAATATGGATACTGGGATTTATCCTCAATGGTCAAGATTTGGATTTAATATAGACAATGGTGAAGCATATGAAGCAATAAAAAGAATATATAAAGGAAAAAAACTTTATTTAATTGGTCTTCATGCTCACATAGGAACATTTATGTTAAGTGCAAATGCTTATGCCAATGAAGTTAGAAAACTTATGAATTTAAAACAAAAAGTTGAAAATGATTTTGGTTATGAAATTGAATATATTGACATTGGAGGAGGATTTGCAAGTAGAAATAGACTAAAAGGAGTATATCAGTCTCCAGAAGTAATTGTACCAAGTGCAGATGAGTATGCAGAAGCCATTACAAACGCAATTTATGAATTTAATGAAAAAAAACTTCCAAAACTTTATTTAGAAACTGGAAGAGCATTAATTGATGAAGCAGGTTATTTATTAACTTCTGTTTTTGCAAGTAAAAGAATGCCTGATGGCAAAAAAAGTTATATTGTTGATGCTGGAGTAAATTTACTATATACAGCATTTTGGTATAATTTTGATATAGCTCTTGATAAAAGATATGAAGGTTTAAATGAACCAAGCCAAATTAACGGTCCTCTTTGTATGAATATAGATGTAATAGCGGAAAATATAATGTTGCCTCCACTTGAAAGAGGAAGTGTGTTAAGTATTTGGCCGGTTGGTGCATATAATTACACTCAGTCAATGCAATTTATCAGATATCGTCCAAGAGTTGTACTTATAGACAAGAATTCTAATATTCATTTAATAAGAAAAGCTGATGATTTGGATTATGTTGTTGAAAAAGAGATTATTCCGGATTATTTAAAATAGGAAAAAAATGGATTTAAAAATATTATTTAAGCCTTATATCTCTATTCTCTTTTTAAGAGATGTAAAAGCAGCAGTAATATTGTTTTTTCTTTCTTTTTTACTGCCAAGTGTAGGTATATTAGGATTAGTTGCCATTATTTCTACTATAATTTTTGCAGAATTAATTAATATAAGAGAAGAATATATTAAATATGGTTTTTATTTATACAACTCTTTGCTTGTTGGAATGGGGGTTGGATTTTATTTTGATGTAAGTATTGCCACTATTTTATTGACGTTTATATTATCAATACTGACTTTTTTAATTTCTTTTTCTTTAAATAGAATTTTTATAAAATATTCACTTCCTATTCTTTCTTTTCCTTTTGCAATAGTGAGTATGTTTTTTTATTTAGCGAGCTTTAAATATACAACACTTGTTAATAATATTTTAAACCATACGCCTGTTTTTGATGTTAATTTTCCTTTTTTAAAAGAATATTTCATTTCTATGGGGACAATATTTTTTTTACCTTTTGAAGCGGCTGGTGTAGTTATAAGTTTATTAATTTTAATTTATTCTAGAATTTTATTTTTTCTTTCAATAATCGGTTTTTATGCAGGAGTTATTTTCCATTCTTTTTTTGTAAATAAATATGAAGCATTAAATTCTGCATATAATTTTAATTTTATATTAATTGCAATGGCTATAGGGGGTGTTTTTTTACTTCCAACATTTAAAAATTATCTTATTGCAATTTTGTCTGTTATTGTTTCAGTTGTTGTTGTTGATGCTATGCAAGTATTTTTTCAGTTATATTCACTTCCGGTTTATACACTTCCTTTTAATTTTATAACAATAATGGTGATTTTGCTTTTATATAGTGTAGGGTATGTTTATTTTAATTATTCAATAAAAGGGACACCTGAAAAATCTTTAATTTCTTTTTTGAGTTCTACATTCAGGTTTGGAGGCAACGATATTAAAATTCATTTGCCATTTTCAGGAAAATGGAGCGTTTATCAGGCATTTGATGGGGAATGGACCCATAAAGGGAAATGGAAATACGCATATGATTTTGTAATTAAAAAAAACGGAAAATCCTATAGAAATGATGGTCTTTTTTTAGAAGATTATTTTGCTTTTTCTCAAGATGTTTTATCTCCTGTTAATGGATATGTTGTTGCCAAAAGAGATGATTTAAAAGACAACATCATTGGAGAGGTAGATAGGGTTAATAATTGGGGGAATTATGTAATTATAAAAAGTGATTTAGGTTTTTTTGTAGAAATATCCCATTTAATGCAGTATTCTGCAAAAGTTAATGTCGGAGATTATGTGAAAGTTGGAGATATTATAGGAAAATGTGGAAACAGCGGTTATTCCCCAGAACCTCACATACATATTCAGGTTCAAAAGTACGGAGTTTTAGGAAGTGAAACATTACCTTTTAAATTTTTTGATTATATAAAAAATAACAAACTCTATTTTTATTCTCTGCCTAAAAAAGATGATGAAATAGAAGCTACGATTTTAGATAAGTCTATGAAATTAAGGTTTAATTTTATTTTAGATGATATCTACAAATTTAAAGATAATAACGGAAATATAATTGAATTTACTGTAAAAATGAATGACAAAGGGGAATTTTACCTGTTTGATGGTAAAAACAAACTGTTTTTTTATATGCAGGGTAAACTGTTTTATTTTTATGTGTATGATGGAAAAGATTCATATCTTAAGGAAATTTTTAAATTAGTTCCAAAAATTCCTCTTATTAATAAAAATATAAATTATGAAGATATATTACCGATAGACATAAGGCTTAATAAATTTAAATTAATTTTAATTGAATTTTTGTTACCATTTAATTTTAAATTTTTCTTAAAAAAAGATAGTTATTTTAAAGAAAATTTGTGTGTAAAGTCTTCTTTTGGTGAAGTTTATTTTTCATTTTATGAAAAAGGTTTTGAAAAGATTAAGAGTAAAAATTTTGAGTTAAGGAGAGTTTATGAAAAAATGGATTATGTTAATAATAGTTAGTTTAAATCTATTTGCTTTAAATATAAAAGATATTTATTATAAATCTTATAATTATGAAAAAATGGGGGATTATAAAGATGCTATAAAAGTATTAATTCCTTTATATAAAAAATATCCTAATGGATACACTTTAAATTTAAGACTAGGATATCTCTTTTTTTTAAATAAAAATTATAATAATTCAATAAAGCATTATACAAAAGCCTCATTAATATTACCTTATTCTATTGAACCGCTTTTAGGTTTAGCAAGAGTTTATTTATATATGGGAAAATATGATAAAACAATTGAATATTCAGAGCTTATAATAAAAAAAGATTATTATAACTTTTATGCAAATTATTATTTGGCAAATGCTTTATATTATAAGAAAGATTTTAAATCATCTTTGTCTGTTGCAAATAAAATGTTAACACTCTATCCAACAAATGTATTGTTTTTAACACAACTTGGGTTAATATATGAAATGTTGGATAAACAAAAAGCAAAAGAGATATTTAAAAATGTAATTATTTTAGATCCCAATAATATAATTGCAAAAAAATATTTAAAATGAATATATTGAATTATTCTTTTTTTGAAACAAATGAATTTAATTTTAAACAAGTTTATGATAATGAAACATTTTTCAATGAGGTAAATTTTAAACATTATGATGTTATTTTAGCTGATTTTTCAAATTACAGGGAAATTGAAAAAATAAAAAATTTTTATAATGGATATATAATTTTTTTAAATTATGTATGTGATGAATTATATTATAAAAAAGCTCTGTATATTGGTGATTTTTGTTATTTATACAGTGAATATGAAAAAATTATTTTAAGACTTAAATATTTAAGAAATAAAATTTCAAAAAAAGAGGTAATAAAATTTGGAAAGTTTATTTATAATTTTAAAACAAAACATTTATATCATAAAAACATTTTAATAGAGTTAACAAAAGCTGAAACAGAAATTATTGATTTTTTATTAAGCAATAAAAACAGATACATTTCAAAAATTGAATTGATTGAAAATTGTGATTATATAGAAAATATTGATTCAATAAAAGTTATAATTTCAAACCTGAGAAAAAAAGGTATTGATATTATAAATAAAAAAAATTTAGGTTATAAAATAAAATAAAGGAGCAAAAATGAAAAAAATACTTTTTTTATCAAGTGTTGCAGTTTTAAGTTTTGCATATAATTCATCTGTTGTTATGCCATATGGAAATTATATTAATTATAGCGGTTCTACATCAAAAGATAAAGCAAAATTAGGAGGAATTTATTATAGCTATTATAAATGGCCTGTGAAATTTGAAATTGATGGGGAATATTTAAATATTGATTATAAAAACAATATTCCAGACTGGTTACAAAAAGATTTAACATTAAAAATTAATTTTTATTATAAAAGTAATTGGTTATTTAATGCAGGAGTGCATAATTTTTGGGTGAAACAGTATGATAAATATCATTATAATAAAGTACTTTTTGGAGGAATTGATTATTACAAATATTTACAATATAATATTGGAGTTGATTATTATTTTTCTGATTATAAAGATTTTAATGTTAAACAAATTACTCCAAAAGTAGGGTTTAATTTTGGTAATTACTATTCAAATATTGGTAGTTTTTACGTGGAAGGAAAATATAATAATATTCATATTTCAAAAGATGGTATTGCACCTAAAAAAAATTACAATAACTTTGATTTGAAATTACAAAATTTTAAAGGTCCTTGGACAACAACATTAAAAACTACATTTGGTAAATTTGCCTATAAAATCGCAAATGATGGTTTTGTTGTTTATAATACCGGAGACGAATATAAAAATGGTTATGGAATAGATATAAATTACAATTTCAAAAAAGTTAATAATATTAAAGTTTCATTTGAAAGAGATAAATTTGATGATAATGGGGATTCTTATTCAAATATTTATGTGTTGTCATATTCAAGAGCTTTTTAAAAAAGCTCTTTTACTATCTCAAACCTGTTTGCGGTCATAATATGAATTTTTGGATGTTTTTTCCTTAAATTTTTAAATAAATTTCTGCTGAGTTCCAGTCCAACTTTATATTCTTCATCTTCGCTGATGTTATGTGCTTTTATTAATTTTTCTATCCAAGAATCAGGCACATAAATGCCTGGAACATGAGAATGCAAAAACTGGGCAGTTTTTAATTTTGTTATAGGAAAAAAACCGAAAACGATATCAAATTTTGCTCTTTCATCATTAAATTCATTTCTTATTTTATCTCTTATTTCAAGTAATTTATTAGCAATTTCCATGTCATAAACAGGCTGGGTAATTATTCCCAAAGCATAATGTTTAACTTTTTTATAAATTTTTTTTTCTATTGAAATGAAATTTTTTGCATATGAATTGCTTACTGCAAAAGGATTTACAGGTTTTGGCTTTATTTTAAATTCTTTACCCGCATAATCCATTCCGCTGTTAAATGCCCTTATTATTTCAAGAAGTTTTATACTGCTTCCTTCCACAACCGCTTTTGCGTTGGGTTGATCCGACATTTTGGCCGGGTCGCCTGTTAGTGCCAAAATATTTGTAACATTTAAATCGTTTGCCCCAAGTAAATCGCTTTGAAGCGCTATAATGTTTCTGTCTCTCATGCTCATTGTTGCAATAACTTTTTTATTAAAAGTTTGCTGAATTTTAAAAGCTGCTATAATTGAATTGTATTTTAGTCTGCTTAAAGGGCAGTCTGTTGTGGTAAATCCGTCTACATATTTATATGCCTCTGTATGTTTTAATTTTTCTATCATAGGATCAATTGTCGGTAATTTAGGCGGAGTTGTTTCAAGCGTTAAAAAACTCTCACTAAATAATTTTTCTTTCATTAACAGCCTTTTTTAAGAAATTTTATCAAATTTGTTATAATTTTTAAAAAAGTAAAAAAATGGAAATAAAAATAAATTACTGGATAGATAAAAAAAATAAAAGTTTTTTGGGAAAAGGGAGGATAAGATTATTAAAATTAATTGATAAATACGGTTCTATTTCAAAAGCCGCAAAAGAGATGAAAATGAGTTATAAGGCGGCTTGGGATGCAATAGATATCATTAATTCTTTATCTAAAAAAGAAGTAGTGGAAAAACAAAGTGGAGGAAAAGGCGGAGGAGGAACATATTTGACAGATTACGGAAAAAAACTTATTAAAAATTTTGAAAATTTACAAAAAGAAATTAATGAATTTAAAAAAAAGATAAATGAAAAATATAACGATAAATTTTGATAAAATTTCTTAAAAAAGGCTGTTAATGATATTAATGATTGATAATTATGATTCTTTTACTTACAATATAGTTCAGTATTGTCTGGAATTAGGGGCCAATTTGAAGATAATCAGAAACGATGAAATGAATATAGAAGAAATTAAAAAATTAAATCCGGAAAAAATAATCATTTCCCCGGGCCCTTCGACTCCAAAAGAAGCCGGAGTCAGTGTGGAAGTTATAAAGAAAATAGATAAACCGATTCTTGGTGTATGTCTCGGGCATCAGTCAATTGCATATGCGTTTGGAGCAAAAATAATAAGGGCTAAAAATCTAATGCATGGAAAAACAAGCGATATTGAAATAACTTTATATGATGATATATATGAGAATATTCCCGAAAAATTTAGGGTTACGAGATACCATTCACTTGTGGTGGATGAAAAAACTCTGCCGGAATTTATTATACCTACGTCTTATTCTCTTGATGATAATGAAGTAATGTCTCTGAGGGTAAAAAATAAACCAATTTTCGGAGTTCAGTATCATCCGGAATCGATTATGAGTGAACACGGAAAAGAAATAATCAACAATTTTCTTAAATTATGAAATTTCTGCCCATTATAATTTTTTATCTTTTTTTGTTTTTATACAGCGTTGAATTTTTATCATTTTCTTTTGTTGAAATAGACAGTATTAATCATTTTCCTTTTTTAAAAAACATTTTACATCTCTCTTCTGATTTATTTGGGAAAAACGATTATGCGTTGCGTTTTCCTTCATTATTTACAGGATTTTTGAGTGTTGTTATTTTTTATAATATAGCAAAATTAAAATTGAAAACAAAAAGAGAAATAATTTATACAACTTATATTTTTATGTTAATTCCGGGAATGATAATATCTTCTGTGATAGTCAATAAATCTGTGTATTTGATTTTTTTAAGTCTGTTATTCATTTACAGTTATGAAAAATTCAGAAATTTTTCTTATATCCTGTTGATTTTGTATGTTTTTGTTGACAAAAGTTTAATTTCATTATATCTGGCGCTCATTTTTTATTCTATTTATAAAAGAGATACAAAACTGCTTATTTTTAGTCTGATTTTATTGGCTTTTAATGCAAATTACTTTGAATATAAAATACACGGCAGACCGAAAGGTTATTTTTTAGATCTATTCGGTACATATTTTTTAATTTTTTCGCCTTTTATATTTGTCTATTTTTTGTATGCATTATATAAAAATATTTTTTATAAAAAAGATTTAATATATTTTATTTCCGCAACGGCTTTTTTTGTTTCTCTGATTTTATCTTTCAGACAGAAAATAAAAATAGACGATTATGCACCATATACGTTAGGATTTGTTGTCAATATGGTAAATGTTTTTTTAAAATCTTATAAAGTCAGACTTCCACGATTCAGAACATTTTATAAAATATTATTTGTTGTTTTATTTACATCTTTAATAATGCTTGATATATCTTTGTTTTTTAATAAATATACGCCAGCAAAAAAATTAAGCTACAGCTTTTATTTCCCCAAAAATCTGGCTGAAATTTTAAAAAAAGAAAAAATATATAGTATGAGCTGCAATAATGAAAAATTATCTGAAATTTTGGAGTTTTACGGTATTAAAAAAGGTGATAAATATAAATTGATTTACAGTAAAAATAAAAACAGCGTTTCGATTTTTCACAAAAATAAGATAATTTTAAAAATAAATGTTTCAAAATTAAACACTATTTAAGAAAAATATTTCAATATATATTATTTAAACACAAATATTTTTTATAAATGATACAATTTTTAAAATAAAATTCAAGGAGTATTAATGGCTCAAAAACCTATTCGTGAATATGACGGAAAAAAACTTTTTAAACAAAATTGGGAAAAGTATTTCAGCGGATTATATTATCCGTTTGAAAGTGTATTGGTTACCAGTGGAGACGAGTTAAGAGAATTGGCCAAAAAAGAAGAATATTCATGGTTAAATGAAAAACCTTTAGTTGCAAAACCTGATATGCTTTTTGGTAAGAGAGGCAAAAACAATTTAGTTTTATTTAAAGTTAATAAACCGGGAGATGTTACCCTTGAAGATGCGGCTAAATGGATAGATGAAAAAGCTTCTCACGATGTAACTTTGCTTAGTGGGCAAAAAGGAAGACTTACCCATTTTATAGTTGAACCTTTTACACCGCACACTGAAGATGAAGAATATTATATAGCTGCTACCACGTTAGATGCCTACCATGATGTGTTGTATTTAAGTGCCCACGGAGGAATGGAAGTAGAAGAAAACTGGGATAAAGTTACTGAAATTAAAATCCCGATAGATATGGATGAAGCAAATTTAGAGCATTTAATAAGGGCAAATATTCCGGCTGACATTCCGGAAGAAAACAAAGAAAGATTTGTAACTTTTGCTGAGCAGTTTTATAAATTCTTTAGAGATTTAAACTTTGCGTATTTAGAAATAAATCCGTTAGTATTGCAAGGAAATAATATTTATATTTTAGATTTAGTCGCAAGATTGGACGATACAGCTGGATTTTTAATGAAAGATAAATGGGGGAATATTGAATTTCCTACGCCATTTGGTATGCCTGAAAAATCTCCTGAGGAAAAAGCAATAGCCGAAGCAGATGCAAAAAGCGGTGCTTCATTAAAACTTACTATTTTAAATCCGATGGGAAGAATTTGGACACTTGTTGCAGGCGGAGGAGCTTCAGTGGTTTATGCGGATACTATTGCAGATTTGGCCGGTGGAGTTAATGAATTAGCAAATTACGGTGAATATTCAGGTGGTCCTACTACTGATGAAACAAGATTTTATACTGAGACTGTTCTTGATTTAATGACAAGAGAAAAAGATCCTCAGGGTAGAGATAAAATTTTAATAATTGGTGGAGCTATTGCAAACTTTACAGATGTAGCCAAAACATTTACAGGTATTATCCAGGCATTTAACAAATATGCAGATAAAATGAAAGATGTAGGTGTCAGAATTTATGTAAGAAGAGGCGGACCGAATTATGAAAAAGGTCTTAAAGATATAAAAGCGGCGGCTGAAAAACTTGGACTTCCAATTAAAGTTTTCGGACCTGAAACACATATTACAGATATTGTTAGAATGGCACTTGAAGATGACAAAAAAGGAGCTGAATAATGAGTAATGCACTATTTACAAGGGATACACAGGCAATATTTTGGAATAACAATAAATCAGCAATTCAAAGAATGCTTGATTATGATTATGTAATTAAAAGGGAAAAACCGTCTGTTGCGGCTATTGTGGCTCCAACAAGTTCTAATAAATTTGAGAAATTCTTTTTTGGAACAGATGAAGTAATGATTCCTGTTTACAGAACTACTGCTGAAGCTGTGAAAAATCATTCAAATGCAGATGTTTTGCTTAATTTTGGTTCATTTAGAACTGCTTATGATGTAACAAATGAAGCTCTTGATATGAATCAATTCAGGGTAATAATGATTACTGCAGAGGGAATTCCGGAAAGACTTGCAAGGCTTATGAATAAAAAAGCAAGAGAAAAAGGTGTAATAATAATAGGGCCTGCGACTGTAGGTGCTATTGTTCCTGGAGCTTTTAAAGTTGCAAATATCGGTGGAACCATTGAAAATATTGTAAAATCTAAACTTCACAGACCTGGAAGTGCCGGACTAGTAACAAGAAGTGGTGGTTTATTTAATGAACTTTCAAATATTATAGCTCTAAATGCAGACGGAATTGCCGAAGGTGTTGCTATAGGTGGTGACAGATTCGTAGGAAGCGTGTTTATCGACCATTTACTTAGAATGGAAAAAAATCCTCAAGTTAAATATATGATATTACTTGGTGAAGTAGGTGGGAGAGAAGAATATAAAGTAATCGAAGCAATAAAAGAAGGCAAAATTACTAAACCGGTTATCGGATGGTGTATAGGTACTATTGCAAAATATTTCAGCAGTGGGGTACAATTTGGACATGCCGGAGCCAGTGCAAATGCCCAGGCTGAAACTGCTGAAGCTAAAAACAGAGCAATGAAAGAGGCTGGAATTCACGTTCCAGATAACTTTAACGATTTACCTCTTGTAATAAAAGGTGTATATGAAGAATTAAAAGGAAAAGGTGTTATTGAAGAAATTAAAGAACCTAATGTTCCGCCTGTTCCTGAAGATTATTCAAAAGCTCTTGCTGCAGGAAAAATTAGAAAACCAAGAAATTTTGTTTGTACAATCAGTGACGATAGGGGAGAAGAAGCTGTTTATGCAGGTATTCCTATTAGTTCTGTGGCTACTCCTGATACAGGTTACAGCATAGGTGATGTTATTTCACTTCTTTGGTTCAAAAAAAGATATCCTAAATGGGCCACTAATTTTATAGAAACTGTCATTAAAACAGTAGCAGACCACGGTCCTGCCGTAAGTGGTGCGCATAATGCCAAAGTTACAGCAAGGGCTGGAAAAAGCGTTGTTGAATCACTTGTAACAGGTCTTCTTACAATTGGACCAAGATTTGGTGGTGCAATTGACGGAGCAGCAAAATATTTCAAATATGCATATGACAATTCAATGAATCCTAAAGAATTTGTAAATTATATGAAAAAACAGGGTATTCCAATTCCAGGAATTGGGCATAGAATTAAATCTGTAAGAAACCCTGATAAAAGAGTGGAAGGTCTTAAAAAATATGCAGCCGAATTTTTCCCTGCAACACCGCTTCTTGATTTTGCTTTGGAAGTAGAAAAAGAAACAACTTCCAAAAAAGAAAACTTAATTTTAAATGTTGACGGAACGATCGGTATCTTAATGGTTGACATGTGGAGAGCATTAGGATATACTGAAGAAGAAATTAACGAATTTATTGAAAGCGGGACTTTGAATGCATTCTTTATTCTTGGAAGAAGTATCGGATTTATCGGTCATGTCCTTGATGAAAAAAGATTACAAATGCCAATGTACAGACATCCGTGGGATGATATTCTTTACCAGGTTGAAAAAGCCGAAGAAATTAAATAACAGGAGTTTAACTCCTTCTTTTACCCTTATTGAACTTCTGATTGTCATAATTATAATAGGAATTATTATATCTTCTGTTTCTTTTAATTTAACTCCGGATAAATTTAATCTTGCTGTCGATAATTTAATAAAATATATTCGTTTTACACAATCGCTTGCTTTAAAAGATGATAAATATCAACCATTTTCAAGTAATAAAAACAGTAATTATGAAAATAATTTAAGTCGTTATTGGTATAAAAAATGGTGGAAATTTAGTATAAGCGCAACAAATAATAATGAATATTTTTTTGAAATATTTTCAGATATGAATTTAAATAATAATGATGATGTTAATGAATGTGCAAAAAATCCATTAACTAATAAATATTTAAAAGGAAATTATAATTCTTCAACAGCTTCAAAAGATACAAATTTATCTTATTTTAATATTAAATATATTTCTTATATATATAATTCTCAAGAAAAAAAGATTACTTCCAATAATAGATTAAATATTTATTTTGACAATTATGGAAATGTTTATAAAAAATTATATAATGATCAAAT
>NZ_ATHR01000001.1:0-207500 GCF_000523295.1 Lebetimonas sp. JS085 | reverse complement strand
AATGAGAGACATTTTCCATTGTACATTTTAGTACGAGAGATAATTGAAAATTAGTTGTTAAAAGTCTTGTCCACGCCGCGAGAAAGCTACTAAGGGCGAGCGGTGGATGCCTAGGTTGGCAGAGGCGAAGAAGGACGTGCCAGGCTGCGAAAAGCCAGGGGGAGCTGTCAAGGAGCGTTGATCCCTGGATATCCGAATGGGGCAACCCGGCCAGTTGAGAGACTGGTCACCCACGTAAGTGGGGGCGAACCCGGGGAAGTGAAACATCTCAGTACCCGGAGGAGAGGAAATCAAACGAGATTCCCAAAGTAGCGGCGAGCGAAATGGGATTAGCCCGTCTTAGTGTAGCCGGTATTTTAGGGGAGTTACCTGGAAAGGTAAGCCACAGAGGGTGAAAGCCCGGTACCCAAAAAGATACCGGTGGGACTAAGCTAAGACCTTGTGAGTAGCTCGGGACACGTGTTATCCTGAGTGAAGATGGGAGGACCACCTTCCAAGGCTAAATACTCCTGTCAGACCGATAGTGCACAAGTACCGTGAGGGAAAGGTGAAAAGAACCCCAGTGAGGGGAGTGAAATAGAACCTGAAACCGTTTGCCTACAATCATTCGGAGCCCTATTGTCTTCGGACAAGGGTGACGGACTGCCTTTTGCATAATGAGCCTGCGAGTTGTGGTTACTGGCGAGGTTAACCCGAGAGGGGGAGCCGAAGCGAAAGCGAGTCTTAATAGGGCGATATAGTCAGTAGCTGCAGACCCGAAGCTGAGTGATCTATCCATGGGCAGGTTGAAGCGGGTGTAAGAGCCCGTGGAGGACCGAACCGGTAGGCGTTGAAAAGCCTTCGGATGACCTGTGGATAGGGGTGAAAGGCCAATCAAACTCAGTGATAGCTGGTTCTCTCCGAAATGCATTTAGGTGCAGCGTTAAGAGGTAGCCATAGGGGGTAGAGCACTGATAGGGCTAGGGCGGCCCACAGCTGTACCAAACCCTGTCAAACTCCGAATACCTATGGTGTAATCTTAGCAGTGAGGCGTAGGGTGATAAAATCCTATGTCGAGAGGGGAACAACCCAGACTACCGACTAAGGTCCCAAAGTTAAACTTAAGTGGAAAAGGAGGTTTTCCTGCTTAAACAACCAGGAGGTTGGCTTAGAAGCAGCCATCCTTTAAAGAAAGCGTAACAGCTCACTGGTCGAGCGGGGAGGCGCCGAAAATATAACGGGGCTAAAAGTTTACACCGAAGTCGTAGATTCTTACTTTGTAAGAGTGGTAGGAGAGCGTTGATGAGAGCGTAGAAGCCGTACCGGTAAGGAGCGGTGGAGCGTCATCAAGTGAGCATGCAGGCATGAGTAGCGATAAAATGGGTGAGAATCCCATTCGCCGAAAGCCCAAGGTTTCCTACACGATGTTCGTCAGTGTAGGGTTAGTCGGGGCCTAAGATGAGGCCGAAAGGCGTAGTCGATGGGGAAACGGTTAATATTCCGTTACCTACTAACAATGAGCCGAAGGGGGGACGCTTGGGGTTAACCGAGGTCACTGATGGAATAGTGGTTCGAAGGGTGTAGGGTGAAGAGTAGGCAAATCCGCTCTTCAATAGCCCGAGACCCGACAGGCCTCCAAAGCTCTTCGGAGCGGAGGGGGAATCGGAGATGCCCTGAGCCGAGAAAAGCCTCTAAGGCGATTGAGTTGTTAGTAGCCCGTACCGTAAACCGACACAGGTGGGCGGGATGAGTATTCTAAGGCGCGTGGAAGAACCCTCTCTAAGGAACTCGGCAAACTGACACCGTAACTTCGGGATAAGGTGTGCCCCGAGTAGGTGAAGCTCCTTGCGAGTGGAGCCGAAAGGGGTCGCAGCACAGCGCTCTTGTCGACTGTTTACCAAAAACACAGCACTCTGCTAACTCGTAAGAGGAGGTATAGGGTGTGACGCCTGCCCGGTGCCGGAAGGTTAAGGGGATCCGTTAGCCATAAGGCGAAGCGGTGAACTGAAGCCCCGGTAAACGGCGGCCGTAACTATAACGGTCCTAAGGTAGCGAAATTCCTTGTCGGTTAAATACCGACCTGCATGAATGGCGTAACGAATGAGGGGCTGTCTCAGAGAGGGATCCAGTGAAATTGTAGTGGAGGTGAAAATTCCTCCTACCCGCGGCAAGACGGAAAGACCCCGTGGACCTTTACTACAGCTTGGCATTGTAGGTGGGATATCCATGTGCAGGATAGGTGGGAGGCTGAGAAGCCAGGGCGCCAGCTCTGGTGGAGCCGATCTTGAGATACCACCCTTGGATATCCTGCCTACTAACCCGCAGGAGTAATCCTTCTGGGGGACAGTGCCTGGCGGGTAGTTTGACTGGGGCGGTCGCCTCCTAAAGAGTAACGGAGGCTCACAAAGGTTGGCTCAAGGCGGTTGGAAATCGTCTGAAGAGTGTAAAGGCACAAGCCAGCCTGACTGCGAGAGAGACACCTCGAGCAGAGACGAAAGTCGGTCTTAGTGATCCGGTGGTTCTGAGTGGAAGGGCCATCGCTCAAAGGATAAAAGGTACCCCGGGGATAACAGGCTGATCTCCCCCGAGAGCTCACATCGACGGGGAGGTTTGGCACCTCGATGTCGGCTCATCGCATCCTGGGGCTGGAGCAGGTCCCAAGGGTATGGCTGTTCGCCATTTAAAGCGGTACGCGAGCTGGGTTCAGAACGTCGTGAGACAGTTCGGTCCCTATCTGCCGTGGGCGCAGGAAGGTTGAGGAGAGCTAACCCTAGTACGAGAGGACCGGGTTGGACGAGCCACTGGTGTACCAGTTGTCCTGCCAAGGGCAGCGCTGGGTAGCCAAGCTCGGAAGGGATAACCGCTGAAAGCATCTAAGCGGGAAGCCCACTCCAAGATGAGCCTTCCCATGAGGGTGCAGGAAGACTACCTGCTTGATAGGCTGGGGGTGTAAGCCCTGCGAGGGGTTGAGCTGACCAGTACTAATAACCCGAATGGCTTTTAAGCGGACGTGAGACAAGACTTTTAACAGCTAATTTTTAATTTATAAGATAATATATTTAAGCTTAGTGGGCAAAGCGGAGGGGAAACACCCTGTCCCATTCCGAACCAGGAAGTTAAGCCCTCCAGCGCTGATGATACTGCACCCTGCGGGTGTGGGAAAGTAGGTCCCCGCTAAGCTTTAATATGTTATCTTCTTTATCGTTAATCCTTTTTTATTATTTACTATCATTTTGGGTCTGGCACCTTTGATATGCAGAGTCTAATATTCATTATCTCATTTATTTCCAACTTTCCAGGACAGTATTTTAATTTATTTATATTAATTAATTTATGTTTTATTTTCCTTTATGTTTAGGTACTGACTAAATAACAAAAAAGTTAAAATATAACAGAGTTGCGGAATTTAACAAAATTTGAGTGGTGCTTTAGCAAAATGAAGCATTGAGCTGTAATATTTTTATCTTTGAAGTTATTTTAAAATATTTACATTTAGTCAGTCCCTATGTTTATAATGATTTTATATAATTAATTAAATTTGATAAAATTCTTTAAAAAAGGACAAATTTTGGTAAATTTATTGGTAGGTTTATTTGGTCTTTATATTTTTGTAAAAATTATTATAGAAATAAAAGAAGTTTTTTATATTAAAAAAGTTTTTCCTGAAATTGTTTCATTTATGAATGTAGAAGAGTATAAAAATTCTGCATTTTATGCTATTTATAAACACACTCTTAATATTTTTAACGCATTAATAAGTATGTTTTTGGTTGTATTTTGGATGAGTGGGGGATTGTTTATTATAAATTTTTTACTTTACAAAAATACATTGCTTAGTGAACTGGAAATTTTATTTGTTTTTTTTGTGGTAAATTATCTTTTAACACTTCCTATAAATATATGGGAAAAACATATTGATAAAAAATTTGGATTTAACGTGGCTCCATGGAAACTTTTTTTTGTGGATGAAGTTAAAAAAATAGTCCTGTTTTTAATTTTAGGCGGGGCATTTTTTGCAGGGTTGATTTATTTTATAGAACATTTTAAAAACTGGTGGATTATAGGGTTTGGTTTTACATTTTTGGTAGTGATTTTAATAAATGTTTTATATCCTATATTTGCAAGTATTTTTAATAAATTTGAGCCGTTACAAGACGAAGAACTTAAAACCGATATTGAAAATATGATGGAAAAAGTCGGGTTTAAAAGCAACGGTATTTTTGTAATGGATGCAAGCAAAAGAGATACAAGACTTAATGCCTATTTTGCAGGGCTTGGCAAAAGTAAAAGAGTTGTTTTATTTGATACGCTTTTAAAAAAACTGAATAAAAATGAAATTTTGGCAGTGCTCGGGCATGAACTTGGGCATTTTAAACACAAAGATATATTAAAAAATATTGCGGTTGTCGGAGTTATGCTTTTTATAATTTTTGCAGTTTTTGGAAATTTACCTGATAATCTGTTTAAAGAGATTCATGTACCTAAAAACGGGGTAAATATAATTATTTTGGCATTGTTATTTATGGATATGATTATGTTTATATTGCAGCCTTTTGTTAATTTAATAAGCAGACAAAATGAATTTGGTGCAGATGAAATGGGAAGTGAATTGGTCAGCAAAAAAGACTTGGCAAGCGCTCTTAAAAAGCTCGTAGCAGAAAACAAACATTTTCCTCATGTAAGCAAACTATATTCATTTATTTATTATTCACATCCACCGATTTTAGAGAGGTTAGAGAAACTTGAAAAGGAAGATAAAGTATGAGTTTTTCATATAAAACTATAAAAGGTAAAATGTTTTGTGAAGATTTTTTTTCTTTATATGATAATTTTTTAAAACAAAACTATAAAAATAAATTTCAATTAATTATTACTTCTCCTCCTTTTCCTTTAAATAATAAAAAAAAGTATGGAAATTTAAAAGGGGAAAAATATTTAAATTGGTTTGAATCTCTTGCACCTATTTTTGAAGATTTGTTAAAGGAAGATGGTTCTTTAGTAATTGAAATTGGAAATTCGTGGGAAGAGAAAAGACCAGTTCATTCTTTATTACCTTTTGAAGCTTTATTAAGATTAGTAAAAAATGAAAAAGCAAATTTAAGGCTTATTCAGGAATTTATAGTATATAATCCTTCAAGATTACCATCTCCAGCACAATGGGTAACAGTAAATAGAATTCGCACTATTGATAGTTATACAAGAATTTGGTGGATAGCAAAAAGCGATTTTCCAAAAGCAGATAATAGAAAAGTTTTAAGACCTTATAGTAAAAGTATGAAAAATTTATTAAAAAGAAAAAATTATAATTCAGGAAAAAGACCATCAGAACATAATATAAGCGAAAAAAGTTTTCTTAAAAATAATGGGGGAAGTATTTCTCATAATTTGTTTGAATTAGAGCCATTGGATGAAAATAGAGAAGTTAGATTGCCTTATAATGTATTAAGTTTTTCTAATACATCGTCTAATGATTCTTTTTTAAAAAAATGTAGAGAACTTGGCATTACACCTCATCCAGCCAGAATGCATCCAGGTATAGTTTCTTTTTTTGTAGAATTTTTGACTGATGAAGAAGATTTGATATTAGATCCATTTGCAGGCAGTAATACTACAGGATTTGTAGCAGAAAAGCTTAATAGAAGATGGATAAGTTGTGAGTTAAAAAAGGAATATGTTGAGCAATCTAAACTAAGGTTTGAAAACATAATAAAGGAATAAACAATGAGTATAAGTAGTTTATTTGATAAATTAGATGAAATTGTTTCAATTGACATTTTAAAAGAGGGCAATAAAGAAGAATTTTTTGTTGGAAATCCATTTTATATAGACTATGAAACTATTAAATTATTAACTTGTGATTTTTGGAAATGTAATGTAAAAGGTATTCCAAAAGGGTGTTTTCTTTTAGCTTTTTATAAAGGTGAAGCAGAAAAAGAAAATAAAGAGGCTTTATTATTAAGAGTTATAAATCCAACAAAATTGCCGATGGATAATGATATTATCACTACTATGATAGCATATTATAAAGAAGATAAAGATATAACAGGTAGAGAAGGTTCAAAAAAAGAGAGTAAATTAGACCCATATACAAGATATGAATTAAGTTTTTCTGGTATTGAATGTCGCATATTAGGAGTTTTTTATAAAGATAAAAAAGGAAAAGTAAGATTTGGAGCTGATATTGAGAATTATTATTCTCCAAATAATTATAAAGTTTATAAAGCTAATAGTGAGATTTTAAAGTTTATAGTAAATCAAGGAATGAAAGAATTTATTTATAATGAGAGTGAATCAGGAATATTTAAAATAGGTAATGTAAGATATTCTTCTACACAAAGGTTTCAACAAGAAGAATCAAAAGTTCCTGCTTATATTTCTTCTAAGGATTTTCTTGGAACAAGAACTGCTTTATTTGGTATGACTAGAACCGGTAAGTCGAATACGGTAAAAATGATTATAAAAGCAGTAAAAGAAATTTCTGAAAAAGCTATAAATAAGTATTTACCTAATGCTCCTATAGATTTATCAAAAGATGATGCTAAATCTTTTAATAATGAAGGTAAACCAAAATATAAAGTAGGTCAAATAATTTTTGACATAAATGGAGAATATGCAAATCCTAATTTACAGGATGAAGGAACAGCAATTTATGATGTATATAAAGAAGATGTTATAAGATATAGTGTTGTTGATAAGCCAAATTTTAAAGTATTAAAAATTAACTTTTTTGAAAATGTAAGATACCGCTTCAAAATTTGTGTAAGATAAATTAGAATAAGAAAAAAATAAAATGAAAGGATATATTATGAGAAAAGAAGCGGTATTAAATAATATAGATTTTAAAGAATTAAGCAAACAATGTAAAACTCAAGAAGATATATCAAAATTAACAAAAGAATTTATGAAGAATATGATAGAGAATATGCTAAAAGCAGAGATTGAAGAGTTCGTAGAGAATAATGATATTTCAAAGAATGGTTATTACTCAAAAACAGTTCGTAGTGACAGTGGAGAGATTAGGTTAAATATTCCAAGCCTCAAGTAGTAAAAAAAGGCCAAAGGACTATCAGTGGGATAGATGATAAGATAATAGCAATGTATGCGAGAGGGATGAGTTTAAGAGATATAGAAAAACAGGTAAAAGAGATGTATGATGTAGAAATGAGTGATAGCTTAATTTCAAGAATAATAGATAAAATAACTCCTGAAATAAGAGAGTGGCAAAATAGGACATTAGACCCCATATATCCAATAGTATATATGGATGCTATGGTGTTTAAAATAAAAGATGATAACGGTTTTTATAAAAACAAAGCATTACATTTTGTAATAGGAATAAATTTAGAAGGCAAAAAAGATTTACTTGGTATGTGGATAACAGAGAATGAAGGTGCAAAATTTTGGTTAAACATTGTAACAGAGCTTAAAAACAGAGGAGTAAAAGATATTTTAATAGCTTCGGTTGATGGATTAAAAGGGTTTAGTGAAGCAATAAACTCTGTTTTTCCTCAAACTATAGTACAAAGGTGTATTATTCATCAAATTAGATATTCAATGAAATATGTTGGTTCTAAGTACCAAAAAGAGTTTATGGCTGATTTAAAAAAAGTATATAAAGCTCCAACAAAAGATGCAGCTGAAATTGCATTACTTGAACTTGAAGAAAAATGGGGAGAAAAATACCCATTAGCTGTTAATTCTTGGAAAAACAACTGGGAAGAATTATCAACTTACTTTGAGTATTCAGAACCTATTAGAAGGATTATTTACACTACCAATACTGTTGAAGGATTTAACAGACAAGTTAGAAAAATAACTAAAACGAAAGGAGGATTTAATGATGATGATTCGTTAAAAAGACTGGTATATTTAATATATAAGGATATTTCAAAAAAATGGCTAAAATCCATATCAAATTGGGCTGAAATTATCTCTCAATTTGGTATAATTTTTGAAAACAGACTAAAACCTTATTTAAAATGATTTTTATGCTTTACACAAAAAATGAAGCGGTCTCAAATGTAAAAGAGGGTTTTTCTTTAATTAAAAAATTTCTTGAAGAAAGTGGTGATAATAGTGATTATGTTAGAAGTTTTTTGTCAATAGATTTAACGAAACCAGATGATTATGATGAAAATCATAGTATAAAAACAAGATATGATAGAAAAATAGCAGCATATAAATGTATGTTGTATAAAGCAGGTTTTAAACCTTATAAAAATAAAATTAAGTTTCCAGGAAAGGAAAAAATTAATGAACTTGTAAAACCTAATAGTCCAATAAATCCATATAAAGAAATTTCATATGAAGAAGCTTGTATTTGGTTTGAAGAAGCTTGGAAAAATTATAATAAATGGGAGTTTTTTTCTAACTATAAGAAAAAAGAAGGAAAAGAATATTTTGATGAAGATATTCAATCGATTTTAAGAATGCTGACAAAGATTAATAAACCTGGTTCTAATAATTCAATTAGTGGTTTTTTAAAAATTAGACCAATGGCAAAATATCATACAAATACTTTGAAAGAATCTTTTGAATTAGAGATTCTAAAAAATCTTAGAAAAGGAAAAATAGTTATAATTGATTTATCGCAAGGAGATGAAGAAATTCAAAAAGTCTATTCTGAAAGGATTTGTGAATATATCTTTAATGATTCTATGAAAAGATTTACAGAATTAAAACCAAATAATTTTATTCAATTCTATTTTGAAGAAGCTCATAATTTGTTTCCAAAAAAAGAAGATAAAGATTTAACTCAAATTTATAATAGAATAGCAAAAGAGGGTGCTAAATTAAATCTTGGTATGATATATGCTACACAAGAAGTTAGTTCAATTAGTTCAAATATATTAAAAAATACGCAAAATTGGTTTATAGCACATTTAAATAATGAAGATGAGTTAAAAGAAATAAAAAAATTTTATGATTTTGAAGATTTTTTAAATTCTTTAAAAAAATTTAGTGTTGATACTGATAAAGGATTTGTAAGAATGAAATTATTATCTAATCCTTTTGTAATACCTGTGCAAATAGATAAATTTAAAAAAGAAAATCAAAATGGGTTATAAATGGGTTATAATAGTAGTGGAAAAAAACCTATAGAATTTGCAGGTAAAACAGGACATAGTGAATTTATAGATGAAGAAAGTAAAAAATTTTTATCACACTGTTATATACCTCAGCAAAAATTTGATTTAAATAATTTCAGTAATTTATTTAATGCTTTAGATGAAAAAGATAGCAATATAAAATATGTAATTGCAATAGATGGTGGATTGTCTTCCATAACAGCAAAAAAATTTCCAAGTTCAAAGTTAGTAGCTATAAAAATAGGGGCTTTATTTTTAGATTTAAAAAAAATTGAAAATTTAAAAGATAAAGAATTTATTTCACCAAAAGAAATAAATACCATAAAAGATGCTGCTAAATCAAAATTTATTTTACCTGTAAAGAATATAATGAATGATAATTATGAAAGTTTTACACATTTTGTTAGAAGTACAATTTTTAATTTTTTTAGTAAAGAAAATTTTAATCTTGCATCAGCTTTAAAGTGGTTAATTTTTAGAGAGTTTCGTGATATTCCTGAAAATGAGTGGAATTTAGCTACTCATCCTATAAATCCTAATATTAAAAATATAAAATTAAAAAGGTCAGAATTTGTAAATTTTGTAACAAATAATAATGGTGAAATTTATATTACAGATATTTTAAGACTTCATGAATTAATTGATGAAGATACCGGGGCGGAAGGAATTGTTAATTATCTTTTATCCGCTATTGAGCAATTATTAATGATATTTATTATTAAAGAAATATATACAAGAAATCCATCTAAGTTATCCGAATTTTTATTTATACTTGATAGACCTTTAGCATTTTTTGGACAGACTGCAAATTTACATAAACCTATGAGAGAGATGATAGTATATTTTTTATTAAAAGGAATTGAGTTAAATATTATAGGAATTGAAAAAAGTGGAGCTTTTGTTGAGCATGCAAAAATTTTAAGTGAAGAAAATGTTTTAAAAAAAGGAGAGTATATTTTACTTAGTAATGATTATATTTATAAAAATATATTGCCAAGATTATATAATGATGAAAATTTGTATGGAAGAACAACTTACTATGGAGGCAAAGTAATATTTAATTCTAAATATGAAAATATAAATGTATGTACTATACCAATTAAAAACTATGATAAAATAAAAAATCCTAATGTTGAAGATTTTGTTAATTTAAATGAGATATTGAATATAATACAAACTTTAAAATGCAATATGTATGAAAATTCAATTTTACCTATTGCATTAATAAATAATGCGGTATCAATTTCTAAATATCCTGGAGAAATTTCATTAAAAAGATTTTTTAAATCTATATTGAATTAATTTAGGGGCAAATATGAAAGTTTTAATTACAGGAATAAGTAGGGGAATTGGCGCTGGTTTAGTTAAAGAATATTTAAATAGAGGTGATGAAGTTTATGGAATTGGGAGAAGCTGCCCTTTTGACATTCCTTTTTATAAAATTGATTTAACAAATATTGAAAATTTATATAAAGCAGTTGAAGCATTTAACACTGATTTTGATTTAGTTATTTTAAATGCGGGGATATTGGGTGAAATTAAATTAATGAAAGAATGGAGTGTAAAAGAACTTAATGACATTTTCATGGTAAATGTGTGGGCTAATAAAGTTTTAATAGATTTGCTTGAAAAATGGGCTAAAAAAATTGTCATTATCAGCAGCGGTGCTGCAGTAAACGGAAATCCCGGGTGGGGAGGATACGCTCTTAGTAAGTGTGTTTTAAATATGATGGTAAGTATATATTCAAAAGAAATTAATACTCCTATTTTTGCCGTAGCTCCAGGGGTAATTGATACAGATATGGTAAGAAAAGTAATTTCAGCTGAGAGGGAAAAATTTAGCTCAGTTGAGAGAGTTGATAAAAGTAAAATTGAATTAAATGAAGGTGTGAGAAAACTTGTTAAACTTTTTGATAATTTAGATAAATTTGAAAGCGGTAGTTTTATAGATATAAGAAATGTCGAGATTGATTGATACTGCAATTTTAGGAGGAGGGGCAAGTGGTCTTTTTCTGGGAAGTCTTTTAAAAAAGAATTATTTAGTTATTGAGCATAATAAAGAAATCGGAGCTAAAATACGAATCAGCGGCGGTGGAAAATGCAATATTACCAATAAAATAGTAACCGAAAATAATTACAGAGGCGATAAAGAGTTAGTTAGAAAAGTTTTAAAAAAATTTTCAAATAAAGATTTACTTAGTTGGCTGAAAAGAAATAATTTAGAAGTAGTTGAAGCTAAAAAAAATCAATATTTTTTTAAAAGCAGTGAAATATTACTTAATTTTTTTAAAAGAAATGTAAAAAAGATACTCAAAGCAGAAATTATTGAGGTTAAATTTGAAAAGGACAGATTTAAAATTATTACTGATAAACAGTTTTTTTATGCTAAAAATGTGGTTGTAGCGACAGGGGGGATAAGCTATAAAAAACTTGGTGCAAGCGATATTGGATATAAAATAGCAAAAAATTTTGGACATACAATTACTCCTCTGCGTCCGGCGCTTGTAGGACTTACAGTGCAAAAAAGTGAAAGTTGGTTTAAGAATTTAAGCGGTATTTCATTTGAATCTGTTGTAAAAGCAAGTGAGAAAAAATTTAGGCAAAATATTCTTTTTTCCCACAGGGGAATTACCGGTCCTGCAGTATTAAATGTATCTTTATGGTGGGATAAAGGTAAAATAAGTATCGGTTTTTTAAAAAAAGATGTATTTACTTTTCTTAAAAACCCAAATAAACAAATTTCTACTCAGCTCCCACTCCCAAAGAGATTTGTAAAAGAGTTTTTAAACGCCCAAAATTTAGAAGATAAAAAAGTTAAATTATTAAGCAATGCTGAAAAAGAAAAACTTAAACTTTTAAATAATTATGAATTTGCCCCGGCCGGAACTTTTGGATTTGAGAGAGCTGAAGTTACAAAAGGTGGAGTTGATACAAATGATTTAAATGAATTTTTGGAAAGTAAATTTCAAAAAAGACTTTATTTCGTAGGGGAGGTTTTAGATGTGACAGGTGAGCTTGGGGGTTATAATTTTCAATGGGCTTTTAGCAGTGCTTACAGTGTTTATTTAAACTTAATAAAAAGGTTAACAATTGAGGATTAAAGATGTTATAAAATTTCCTGAGAGTGTTTATATTTTAGAAAAACTTTTAAACAAAGATAAAGCATGGCTTTTTTTGAATGATGATTTGAAAGTACCAGAAGAATTTTTTGAAATTCAGAAAAAAGTAAAAAACGGGTATCCGATTGAATATATTTTTGAAGAGGTTTATTTTTACGGAGATAAATTTTATATCAGTGAGGGGGTTTTAATTCCAAGGGATGATACGGAAGTTGTGGTTGATAGGGCGATAGAATTTATAAAAAGTTGCCAAGTTGCCAAGTACCGAGTACCAAGTACCAAGTTTAAAGTAATTGACTGCTGCTCTGGAAGCGGGGTAATTGCAATTGAGATTAAAAAACACACAGGGGCTGAAGTGATAGCAACTGATATAAATGAAATCGCCATAGAAATTGCTAAAAAAAATGCAAAGCTACATAATGTAGAAATTGAGTTTAAAAAATGTGATTTATTTAATGAAAAAGCCGATTTACTTATTGCTAATCCTCCTTATGTGGAAAATTCTTATCCTAAACCAAATAAATTTGAACCTGATGAGGCATTTTATGGTGGGAGTGACGGGCTTGATATTATAAAAAAACTTATTAATAAAGCAATAGAATTTAAAATCCCTTATGCAATAATTGAGACAGGGTACAATCAAAAAGAACTTTTAAGTAAATTTTTAAAAGAAAAAGGGATAAAAAAATATGAGTTTTTTAAAGATTTAGCGAGGAATATTAGAGGGGTTGAAATTATTTTAAATGTAGATAATTAGCTATTCCATCAAGTAACATTTGAACTGAAAGGGCGATTAACAACATTCCCATAAGTTTTTCTGCAGCATTAAAAAATTTATATGGAATAAATTCAGCCAAATAGGTAAAAAATATAATTATAAATGATGTTAAAGCCCATGAGATGATAGAAGCAGTAAATAAAATATGAAAATTGTAACTGTTTGATAACAATAAAAGAACGGCAAGCAGTGACGGCCCGGCAATCATCGGAATGGCAATCGGTACTATTAATAAATCGGTTTTATCCGTATTTTCTGTTTCATTTGATGGAAAAATCATTTTTAATGCTATTAAGAATAAAATTATTCCGCCTGCAATTGAAACAGACGCTTCACTGAGTCCAAAAAGCTCTAAAATTTGCTTTCCAAATAATATGAAAATAAAAATTAAAAACAGTGATATTAATAATTCTCTTATAAGAATTTTAATTTTTATTTTTTTATCATAATTTTTTAATAAAGATATTAAAACCGGTAAATTGCCAAAAGGGTCCATTATTAAAAAAAGTGTAAGGGTTATTTTTACAATCATTTTATTATTTTTTTATTTAATTTTATATATTCAGGTTTTGTTTCAACACACTGCATAGCAGGTGATGTGCTTGTATTGTCTCTGAAAATAACAATACAATGCATTTTTGGAAATCCCTGAGTGTCAAATTCATAAACTCTCGGGTTGGCGCCGGTTGTTTCAATTGTATAAGAGATAGTATTAACAGTTTTTTTAAAAACCCCTACTATTGTGTTCCAGTTTATTGCCAAGGCAAAATTTGCAAAAATAATAATAGAAATTAATTTTTTCATAAAATTCCTTTTTGATATAATTATATATAAAAAAGGTAATAATGGATATTAATAAATTCCTTAATAAAAAAGGAAAACTTTTAACTGAAATATATTTTGAACTTCAAAAATATTATGATAATTTGTATCCAAATGCCGTTGTTTTAATGGAAGTCGGAACTTTTTTTGAAACATATGAAACAGATGGAATTGGAAAAGCAAGAGAAATAGCAAATATTTTAAATATTCAACTTACAAAAAAAAATAAATCAATACCCAATATTGATGTGAAAAATCCTTTAATGGCAGGTTTTCCAAATCATGCGCTTGACAGATATTTAGAAAAATTAATAGAAGAAAATAAATACACTCTGATTCTTATAAAACAAAAAGGCACACCTCCTAATGTAAAAAGATATCTTTCTGAAATAATTTCACCAGGGGTAAATTTAGAATATTCAAAAACGTATGAAAATTATGTAACTTCCATAATTGTCGAAAAATACAATGCTTTTCATGTGGGATATGCAAATATTGATATAAATACAGGAAAAAGTTACATATACGAAAACTATTCTACAAAAGATGATGTTAGCTTTGCCCTGGATGAACTGTTTAGACTTCTTCAGACATATAAATCAAACGAAATTATTTTAACTTTAAAAAATGTTGATTGTGATGAAATTGTGAATTATTTGGAACTTGACGGTAAAAATATAATTATAAACAGAACAAGAATGAACATAAATTATCAAAATGAAATTTTTAAAAGAGTTTATAAAATACATTCGCTTTTAACTCCCATTGAAATTATGAATTTGGAAAAATATCCGTTAATTACAGAATCTTTGGGTATTTTGCTTGAATTTGTCATTTCCCACAATAAAGATTTGATTAAACACATTAAATTTCCTGAACTTATAGAAGATGAAAAATTTGTATATTTAGGAAACAATCCCATCAAACAGCTTGAAATAGGTAAAGTCTTAAAATTAATAGATAAAACTAAAACCCCAATGGGAAAAAGGCTAATTAAAGAGAGGCTTTTTAATCCCATAAAAGATGAAGAAGAATTAAAAAAAAGGTATAAAGCCGTAAATTTTATGCTTAACAGGTTTAAGAAATTTGAAGAATTACTTAAAGACATATATGATCTGGAAAAAATAGACAGAAAAATAAAATTAAAACGACTTCATCCGTTTGAGCTAAGTTTTTTAGTGAGTTCCCTCAAATCATGCAGCGAAATTTATCTTCTGCTTAAAAAGAAATCTTTAAAAATCGATAATTTTTTAAATTATATTGAAAGGCATTTTGATTTAAACAAAATAAATGTAAAAATTGAAGATATAAAAGAAAATTTTTTTAACGAGGGTATAAATAAAGAGCTTGATGAATTGAATAAAGAAAAAAAACATTATATTAATGAACTTGTAAAAATCAAAGAAGAAATAGAAAAATTGGGTGATGTAAAAGTAGAACTTTCTCAATTGGAGAAAGAAGGTTATTATTTGAGCCTGACAAAAACAAGATTTAATTTAATAAAAGATAAATTTTTAAATACGTTTACACAAATAAACGGTAAAAATGTTTTTTTTAAAGATTTTAGGATTAAAAATTTAACTAACAGTGTGAAAATTTCAGGAGAGATTATAGAAGAAATAAGTGATAAAATTATAACTCTTGATAATAAAATAATAAAAAAAACTACAAAATTATATTTAAAAAAATTGGATGAAATATCAAGGGAATTTGATGTTTTACAATCTCTTTCGGATGAAATCGCACAAATAGACGTAGCGGTCAGCAGTGCCAAGGTTGCAAAACAATTTAATTATTTTATGCCTAAAATTTCAAATATTAGACCAATTTTTAGGGATTTAAGGCATCCGTTAATAGAAGTGAATCAGGAAAACGGAATTTATATTCCAAACGATATAGATTTCAATGAATATGACGGAATGCTTTTGTATGGAATTAACAGCTCTGGAAAAAGCTCTCTTATGAAAAGTGTAGGAATAGCCATTTTTTTGGCTCAAAGCGGTTTTTTTGTCCCTGCCAAAATGGAATTTAAACCGATAAACGGAATTTTTACAAGAATTGAAGCAAAAGATAATCTCTCAAAAGGACTTTCTACATTTGCGGTAGAAATGCTTGAACTTAAAAATATTTTCAACAGAGCCGATTCTAATTCCATTGTTTTAGGTGATGAGATAGCACATGGAACAGAAACTTTATCTGCTATGTCCATTGTCGCAAGTGCTGTAATTAAGCTTGCAAAAAAGAATATAAATTTTTTATTTGCAACACATCTGCATCAGTTGATGGATTTAGAAGAAATAAAAAATTTGCCCAATGTCGTCGCCAGGCATTTGGAAGTTTATTTTGACGGTGAAAAATTAATATACGACAGAAAACTAAAAGAGGGGAGCGGTAGCAGCGTATACGGGCTTGAATTTGCAAAATCAATTTATTTGGACAGTGAATTTTTAAAAACTGCAGAAAATATAAGAAAAAAATTAAATGAAGAATACAGCGAACTTGAACTTTTAATAAAAAAAAGAAAAAGCAGATATAATAAAAAAGTAATTGTTACAACATGCGCAATATGCGGGGCACCGGTTGATGATGTACATCATATTTTCCCAAAAGAACAGGCAGAAAAAGGATTTATTGACCATGTCCCCGTAAATCATAAATTTAATTTAATTCCTCTTTGTAAAAAGCATCATAAAATGGTTCATGAAGGAAAAATAATAATAACCGGATTTGTAACCACTTCAAAAGGAATAGAACTTCATTGGGAAGAAAAAAATTAACCGTTGAAAATCTCAACGGCTTTTAGCATAAGTAAGCCTGCTTCGTTTACGCTGTTTCTTCCTAAATATTTGGCTTCTCTTGCAGCAATATATGCTTTTTCAAAGCTTTCTTTGCCAAGATTTGATTTTTTAACAGCTTCTTTTATATTTTCAGGAAGAATTCTTATTTTTTTCTCTTTTACATACATACTGCCAGTTTCAGCTATAGCTTTTACAACTCTGTAAATTGTCGGATTAATAGGCGCTCCAAATCCTTCAGGAACTGAGCTTATAGCTTCATCCATCATTTTTCCATATTCAGTTTCTATAATATGTCCATCAGGCAATACTTCAACAAATCCTTTTGCTTCTAATTTATCTATTGCTTCAAAAATTCTTGTTTTTTCTTCTTCACTTTTTCCTTTTAAAATATCTTCACATGCAATTCCGTTATTTGGAATTATTTTGAAAATATCCATTTCATATTTTGTCATAAATGGTAACTTTTTATGAGTTGCAATTTCTTCATACATCAAACCGGATTTTGTAGGTTCATATGTACCTAAAATTCTTTCACGTCTAGCCTCTTCAACCCATTCTCTGTTTGGTGCACTAAACATTTTATTTGAAATTGCCAAAGTTTTAACCGACCAGCTGTGGATCGCTCTTTCATCTTTTTGGTCTTGCAGTACTTTTTTGCCATCTTCTGTAACAAAATATACTGCTTTTCCTTTTTCATCAACACCTTCTTCTATTAATCCGAAAGCTTCCAATGAATATAAATATTCTCTTAAATCAAAATTTTCTTCAAACCATTTTTTCTCATTTTCTAAATCTGTAAATTTTTTGACAATTTCTTGTTTTTTCTTTGGCATTTCATCAAGTCTTCTGCCATATTTTTCAATCAATTTTTTATATTCTTTAATTTTTCTTTCTAATAATTGTGCTTTTATTTCATCAAATGTAGGTGTTTCTTCAGGATTTTCAGGGACTTTTTCCTCCCAGATTTTTTGAATTGTTTTTAGAGTTTGGATTTCTTCTTTTTCAATAGCAAATGTTTTTAGCGGTTTTTGAGTTTTATCTCTATAAATTCTATAAACTTTAAGTGCTTTTTCTCCAGCTTTTGTTAATTCGTCTATATTTGTAACATATCCAAGGGATTCAAGGTCTGTAAGTGAATCAATGTCAATTTCTTCGCCGTCAGCCACTTTTGCAATGTCTTCTAAAATTGATAAATCAAGTACACTTCCTTCACTTGCCCAACCACCGTAAGTTAATGTCTCTTTTACAGCCTGGCCAAGTTCTGTAAATGTAAAATATTCTCCAACTGGAATTGAATATGCTATAAGTCTCATAGCTTCAAGTAAATCTTTGTTATTCTCTTCAACAGGTAAAAAATGAGCGTCTGTTGGTCCTATAGGTGTTTTTCTGATATATTCAGCAAGTTTTGCATCTATTGCAAGTTCTGGGTTAATTACTTTGTATGCTTCATATAAATCTATTGCCTCCTGGGTTAATTCTCCGTTTTTGGCAAACCCTCTTTTTTCTAGTTCTTCATTAGTTATTTTTGTAGTTTTGTTTTTATTTTTAATACTTGCATCTATCATTGCAATTACTTCACTGCTAATCCATTTAAAATCATCTTTCCATTCATCAGTTGCTTGAATATTTTTTATTTTATTTAATACTTCAGCTACTATTGAACCTCCATATGTAAATTCTGCAACCGCCGGCATTGGAAATCTTATAATTCCGCTTAAGGTTAACTCTTTTAATGCTTCATTATTAAGTGTTTCATTTTTTATTGTTTTTGTATCTGATTTTAATAACTCTAAGATAATTTTTGCCGCATCTTTTTTATAATCATCTTTGCGCCTCCTGTTTTAATTTTTATAATTAAAGCAAATCAAAAAAACTTAGTCAATAATACTAAACTTAGATATAGATTTATACTTATGATTTTTATTAATCTAAATATTTATATGTTTTATAACTGTTTGTTTTTTTTAAATAATATTGCAGAAAAAGAAAAAAATTAATTTTCTTCTTTATAAGGATTTACAGCTTTTACTATCCAGATGGATAATCCGTAAAGAATTAAAAGAGGTGTGGCCATTGCAAGTTGGGAAAACAAGTCGGGAGGAGTTAAAACTGCCGCTACTATAAATATTATAACAACAGCATATCTGAAAAAATCCTTTAGCGTTTTATCTGTAATAAGTTCCAGTTTTGCCAGGAAATACGAAAGTACGGGAAGTTCAAACGCTATCCCAAAACCAATCATTATTTTAAGCGCGACACTCACATATTCGCTTATTTTTAGCATTGCAACAAAATTTTTACCGCCAAAATTGATTAATACCTTAAATCCGATAGGAAAAACTACAAAATATGCAAATGCAGCCCCCAAATAAAACATTATCGTACCGAATACAACAAACGGTAAAACCAGTTTTTTTTCATTGTCATAAAGTCCCGGGGCTATAAATTTCCATAATTGGTAAAGAATGACAGGTAAAGATGCAAAAAAAGCCGTATAGAGTGACACTCTTACTGCCGTCATAAATGGTTCCACCAGGTTGGTGAATATCATTTCTGAATTGCTGGAAGTATGTAAAACATCTGTTGCAGGTTTTGCCAAAATAACAAAAATATCTTTCCAAAAAAGAAAAGATAAAATAAAAAGTATGAAAAATACAACAACTATTTTAATAAGCCGGCTTCTAAGCTCAGCTATGTGAGGTGTTAATTCTTCAAGCATTTACATCTTTTTTTTCTGTTGTTTCAACCGTAGCGTCTTTAACATCAGCGTCTTTCTCTTCTATTTTTTCTACATCCTGATTTTCTTCTTTACCTTCACCTTCTTTTACCGCGTCTTTAAAATTTTTAATACCTTTGCCAAGACCGCTTGCCAGTTCCGGAATTTTTTTACCTCCAAAAAGCAGTAAAACAATTATTAAAATTACAATTATTTGCCAAGTTCCGATTCCCATAATAAATCCTTTTTGCAAAATTTTAGCATAAATTTACAAAAGTTTGATAAAATTTTGTAAAAATAAAGGAAAATTATGAAATTAGCTGTTTTTGATTTTGATTCAACATTGATGGACGGGGAAACAATAGATTTTTTGGCCGAACCGCTTGGGCTTAAAGATAAAGTGGCAGCAATTACCGAAATGGCTATGAAAGGTGAGCTTGATTTTTTTGAAAGTCTTGTAATGAGGGTAAAACTGCTTGAAGGTCTGGAAGAGCTAAAAGTTAATGAAATATGTCATAATCTTCCTTTTATGCCGGGGGCTGAAGAAACTATAAAAGCTTTAAAAAAAGACGATATTATAATAGTTGTTTTCAGCGGAGGTTTTAGAAATGCTACAAGTTATGCAAAAAAAGTTTTGGGATTTGATGCCGATTTTAGCAATACTCTTCATTCTAAAAACGGTATATTAACCGGTCTTGTTGGGGGAGAAATGATGTTTTCCCATTCAAAAGGGGAAATATTAAAGAGGATACAAAACATTTTAGGGGTTTCTTCTGATGAAACAATGGTTGTAGGGGATGGTGCGAATGATTTGAGTATGTTTAAATACGCAAAAACAAAAATTGCATTTTGTGCAAAAGAAATTTTGAAAAAAGAAGCAAATATTATAATAGAAGAAAAAGATTTAACAAAAATTTTGGAATTTATTTAAGGAGAGAATATGACGAGTATATGGGTGGATTATTTAGACAGGGAATTTTTGGAGAGTGAATTTAAAGAAATGGTTGAGAGCGGCTTGGTAAACGGTCTTACAAGCAATCCTTCGATTTTTGCAAATGCCATGAAAAAAAATATCTACAAAAATGATATAGAAAATTTAAAAGAGAACTCTTCAAAAGAAATTTATGAAGAAAACGCCGTTAAAGATATACAAAAAGCCTGCGATATATTAAAAGAAAATTTTGAAAATGATAACGACGGTTTTGCAAGTATTGAAGTTGACCCGAGACTTATTAACAATACAAAAGGCACAATAGATGAGGCTTTAAGACTGTATGATAAAATTGAGAGGGAAAATGTAATGATAAAAATTCCGGCAAATGAAACCGGATATAAAGCGATGGAAGAACTTGCAAAAAAAAATATAAATATAAACGCTACTCTTGTTTTTTCCCCGAATCAGGCGATGAGAGCTTTTGAAGCTATTGATAAAGGGAATGTAAAAGGGGTAATATCCGTTTTTGTAAGCAGATTTGACAGAAAATTAAATCCCGTTCTTGCTTCTTTAAATTTGGCGCAGGACAGAATCGGTTTTTTTAACGCTATAAAAATATATAATATGATAGAAAATGAAAAAAGTGAAAACATTAAAACACTTTTTGCATCAACAGGTGTAAAACAAAGCTATTTGCCTAAGGATTATTATGTGCAAAATTTATTTTTGCCAAATTCAGTATTAACATTGCCTCTTGATGTAATAGAAGCCATTAAGGATAAAGAACTTGAAGAATCATTTCATTTTCAGACAAAACATATAGATGCGTTTTTTGGGTTTTTGACACCTGCTGGAATTAATATGCAAAAAATTTATCAGGAATTATTTAACGAGGGTGTTGAAGCTTTTGAAAATGCATTTAATAGTATGCTTGATTCTATAAAGGAATAATATGACAAGAGAAGAACTGGTAAAATATCTTAATCTTTTGGTTTCAAAAGAAGGAAGTGATTTACATATCAAAGCGGGGGATGGGATAAGAATGAGAATTCAGGGAAAACTTGTTCCCGTTGAGAGTCCAAAACTAACAAGGGAAAGTATTGTTGAATTATTAAAAGAAATCTTAAGAAGCAGATTTGAGGAAATGGTTAGAAAAAAAGAGATAGATTTTAACTATAAATTGGATGAAAATTACCGTTTTAGGGGGAACGCTTTTTTTCAAATAGACGGACCGAGTCTTGTTTTTAGAACAATTCCAATAAATATACCGACCATTGAAGAGCTTAAACTTCCTCCTATCATAAAAAAATTTACTGAATCTGAAAGAGGTCTTGTTTTGGTAACAGGTGTTACAGGAAGCGGTAAATCCACTACACTTGCCGCAATGATAGACGAAATAAACCATAAAAAAGCAAAACATATTATTACTATAGAAGACCCTGTTGAATTTGTCCATAAAGATAAAAAATGTCTGATAAACCAAAGAAGTCTGGGTGAGGATACATTAAGCTTTTCCAATGCCCTAAGGGCTGCTTTAAGGGAAGACCCCGATATTATTTTGGTGGGGGAAATGAGGGATTTGGAAACTATGGAAATAGCACTTCATGCAGCTGAAACGGGCCATTTGGTTTTTTCGACACTTCATACACTGGATGCAAAAGAGACAATAAACAGGGTTATAGGTGTTTTTCCGCCAAGCGAACAGCATAGAATTAGAATGACGCTTGGAAGCGTACTTGAAGGGGTCATATCTCAAAGGCTTGTTCCTACTGTTGACGGAAAAAGAACGGCTGCAATGGAAATAATGATAAAAACCCCGAGGGTAAAAGAACTTATTTTCCAAGGAAGGGATGAAGAAATCAAGGACACTATTGAAGAAGGTAAAAATATTTACGGTACTCAGAGTTTTGACCAACATCTTGTTGATTTGGTTATCGAAGGAAGAGTTGATGAAAAAACGGCAATAGAATATGCATCAAGCAGGGATGATTTTCTTCTTAAACTCAGAAAAGCAAAACTTGAAAAAGGTTTAGAAGTGGTAAATGACGCGAAAATAGGTTTAAAAGATAGCAATTAATTGAATTTTTTGTTATAATTTCCCTTCAAAAAATTTAAGGAGTTAAAATGTTACAAGGAATTATCAGAGAGAGTACCTCAAAAAAAGAAACCAAAAAACTTAAGAGGGATGGTTATCTGATTGCAAACATTTATGGAAAAGGAATTGAAAACATAAATGCTGCATTCAAAATGGGTGATTTTATTAAATATATGAAAAATAAAGAACATTTAATTTTTCCTGTCAAATTAGGAGATAAAGAATTAAAAGTTGTTGTTCAGGAATATCAGAAACATCCTGTAACAGGCGAATTTTTACATGTTGATTTGTTGGTTGCGCAAGAAGGTGTAAAATCATATTACCATGTTCCTATCAAAGTAAAAGGAACACCTGTAGGTTTAAAAAACAAAGGTGTTTTAATTTATCACAGAAGAAGAATCAAAGTTAAAGCGGCACCAGAAAATTTACCGGATTTTTTTGAGCTTGATATAAGCAATCTTGATGTTGGGGACAATATTTTAATAAGAGATATTAAAATGCCTGATGGAGTTGAATGTTTCTTAAATCCTTCTATTCCGGTAGTTGGAGTTATTAAAGCCAAATAATCTTCTTCCCTTTAGGGGAATAAAAAATAAAAGAAAAGTAAAAAATGAAACTTATTGTAGGACTTGGAAATCCCGGTAAAAAATATGAGCTTAATCGTCACAATGTTGGTTTTTTGGCGGTTGATTATCTTATAAACGAATTTAACGCCTACAAAAACGGTAATTTTAAGGGTGAACTTTTTAAATCAGAAGATTTTCTTTTTTTAAAACCCGCGACATATATGAATTTAAGCGGTGAAAGCGTAGTTTTGGTTAAAAACTTTTATAAATTGGACAATAAAAATATAATTGTCGTTCATGATGATCTGGATTTGAAACTGGGTGCGCTTAAATTTAAAAGAGCCGGTGGCAACGGCGGTCATAACGGATTAAAATCCATTGATAAATTTATAGGAAATGATTATTACAGAGTAAGAATTGGTATAGGCAGGCCTGAGAGAAAAGAAGAAGTTGTAAACTACGTGCTTAGCGATTTTAAAAATGATGAAGTAGAATGTGTTAAAAAGCTTTTTCCCGTGATTAAAGAAGCCGTAAAAGATATTGAAAATGCCGCTTCAAAATATACAAGGAAATCCTGTTAATGTTTTTTTTATATATTCTGAAAAAATTTTCCAAAAATTTTTTTCTGTTTTTATTCAGTCTTTCTTTTTTGTATCTTTTACTGGATTTAATAGGTAATTTTTCAAAACTGCCTCATTCTTCAAATTTGCTGATATTATATAGCGTGTATGTTATCAGTTACTCATTTGAAAATTTTTATCCTTTGGCTCTGATTTTTTCTTTTTTATATACTGTTTATCATTTTATAAAATTCAATACATTGGTTTCTTTTTATTCTTTGGGATTTTCTAAAAATAAAATATTGTTTGTGTTTTTAATTTTTTCTTTATCTGTTTATTTTATATTTATTGCTTTAGATAATACAAATTATGTTTATTTTAATCAAAAAGCTCAAAATATTCTGTTGAATAAAAAATTAAAAAAAGAAAATCTTTTTTTAAAATATAAAAACAGTATTGTGTATATAAAAGAATTAAAACCTCTTTTGAAAAAAGCTTACTGTGTTAAAATATTTACTTTGGAGGGGACGAAAGTAAAAAAAATTATAAATATAAAAGAAGCCGAATATAAAAACAATAAATGGATGGGAAACAATGTGACAATTGAAATGTTTGATAAAAACAGACTGATTATAAAAAAAGAAAACCATTTAAATGTTTTGACAGATTTTGAACCTCTTGTATTATCAAATTTGAAAAAACTGGAATCAATTTCGATAAAAGATGCTCTCTTGGCTATGAAAATTTTCAAAAGTATAAAATTAAATAAAATAATATCAATATTAATGTTCAAAATATTGACCCCCCTCAGTTTAATACTGTTTTTGATATATTTAATGTATAGTGCGCCTGTGCATCAGAGAATTTCTTCAATTTCATTTTTTTTGATAAAATCAGTTTTCTTTTCCGTATTTTTATGGGGGGCAAATTTACTTCTTTATAAATTTGTAAAACAGGGTGTGATAAACCCTTTTATTTTGACTTTGCCTCTGTTTTTTGTGTTAGTATTGGATATTTATGTTATTAAAAAGGAGAATTAATGAATTTTAAATATTTGGCAAAAAAATATAATACACCTGTGTATGTATATGATTTTAATTATTTTGGCGAGCAGTTCAACAAATTAAAAAAAGTTTTTAAAGCAAGAAAAAGTATTATAGCCTATGCTGTTAAAGCCAATTCGAACTTAAGTGTAATAAATCATTTTGCTTCTCTTGGAAGCGGGGCGGACTGTGTCAGTATAGGCGAAGTTAAAAGAGCTTTGCTTGCGGGAATAGATAAATACAAAATAATTTTCAGCGGCGTGGGAAAAAGGGATGATGAAATTGAGGAAGCACTAAATAAAGATATTTTGATGCTCAATATTGAAAGCGAGGCGGAATTAAAAAGAATTGAACAAATAGCAAAAAAACTTGGAAAAATTGCAAGAATTTCTATAAGGGTTAATCCGAATATAGACCCCAAAACACATCCATATATATCAACCGGCCTTCATGAAAATAAATTCGGTGTAGATATAGAAAGTGCCAAAAAACTTTATCTTTATGCCAAAAAAAGCAAATATTTAAATCCTGTGGGAATTCATTTTCATATAGGAAGCCAGCTTACCGATATTAATCCCATTAAAGAAGCAGCTGTTATTGTGTCTGATTTGCTCAGAAGCCTGAAAGCCGTAAATATAGATATTAAATTTTTTGATGTTGGAGGAGGACTTGGCATAAAATATAAAAATGAAAATTTAATAGAGCCTTACGATTATGCCCAGGCGGTTCTTTCTACCCTTAGCGGACTTGATGTAACTATTATATGCGAGCCTGGAAGATTTTTAGTTGGAAACGGGGGATGGTTTTTAACAAAAGTTTTATATGAAAAAAGAAATGGGGATAAAAGATTTGTAATTGTTGACGGGGCTATGAATGATTTAATAAGACCGAGCCTGTACGGGGCATATCATAAAATTGAGGTTTTAAATGAAAATAAAGAAAAAAGCAAGGCTAACATTGTGGGCCCGATTTGTGAGAGCGGAGATTTTTTTGCAAAAGATATAGAAATTGCCAAAACGGATCCCGGGGATTTGGTTTTAATACATTCTGCCGGGGCATATGGTTTTTCAATGAGCAGTAATTACAATACAAGACCCAGAGCAGCGGAAGTTGCGGTGATTAATGGGAAAGACAGGCTTATTAGAAGAAGGGAAACTTTTGAGGATTTAATAGCATGTGAAATTGATTATTTGAAGAAGTGAAAAATAGTGAATAGTAAGTGGTGAGCCTGCCCGGCCGCTTGCAAAGCGGCGGGGTTGTGAGTTTATAAGCGGCAGTATTGCTCCTTTTGGTAACAGTGAATTTGTTAAAATAATGAAAAAAAAATTTTAAAATTGATTTTGATAATCCTGATAATGTAATTTTGGGAATAAAAGTCTATTCTTCAGATGAAATTACAGATATTATTGAATATTTGATAAGAGGGGCCAATTTAATAGGAATGCATAAAACTTCACTTTACCGTAAAAACAATAAGCGTTATCCGGGACTCGGGGCAATTTTGGAAATGCTGAAATATGCCACAAACAAAAATTATGAGGTTGTTGGAAAACCAAGTTTAAATTTTTTTGAAGCTGCAAGAATTAAAATTTCTTTAAATTATGATAAAATTACCATAATTAGTGATGATTTGATAGGGGATTTGCTGCCGGCCGGTAAACTTGGTATGAAAACGGCTTTGGTTTTAAGCAGTAAAATTAAAAAGTCAGATGAAATAAATCAAAAAGTGGATTTTATAGCCGAAAATATTGGAGAATTTTTAAAAAGGAAAGAATTTTGGACTTAAAAAAATTAAGAGAAGAAATAGATAAAATTGATGATAACGTTTTAAAACTTCTTAATAAAAGAATGGAAATTGTCAAAAAAGTGGGAGAGATTAAAAATTCTTCCAATACCCCAGTATACAGGCCGGAAAGAGAAAAGGAAATAATAGAAAGATTAAACAGATTAAGCCAAGCACAAAACGGAATATTAAAAAAAGAACATATAGAGGCGATATTTTTGGAAATTTTTGCAATAAGCAGAACGCTTGAAAGAAGTGAAAGAATTGCTTTTTTAGGCCCTGTCGGCACATATACACATCAGGCGGCGGAACATAAATTCGGGGCGAACGCCAAATACCTGCCTTTGCTTAATATAGAAGCCGTATTTAAAGCCGTTCACAATAAAGAGGCTAAATACGGGGTTGTGCCTATCGAAAACAATACAGAAGGTGTTGTGGGTATAACTCTTGATTCACTTAAAAAATATAATGTAAAAATAGTTTCAGAGGTTTGTCTTGACATTCATCACTCTTTTGCTTCTGTTCAGGACGAACTTGCAAATATAAAAAGAGTGTATTCACATCCGCAGGGTTATAATCAGTGTCTTAATTTTCTTGAAACGCACGGACTTTTGGATGTTGAATTTATTCCAACCGAGTCAACGGCAAAAGCTGCTGAACTTGCAAGCAAAGATGAAAAAAGTGCTGCTATATGTTCAAAAATAGCGGCTAAACTTTATAATGTTCCTTTACTTTTTGAAAAAATAGAAGACAATCTGGCGAACAGAACAAGATTCATAATAATAAGCGATTTTAAAACTCAAAAAAGTGGAAATGACAAAACAAGTGTAATTGCAAAAACTTCCCATAAAACAGGGGCTTTGTTTAATTTGCTTAAAAAATTTAAAGATAAGAACATAAACCTTTTAAAAATAGAAAGCAGACCTAATAAAGACGATACATTTAATACATGGTTTTATATAGATTTTGAAGGGCATATAGAAGACGAAGCTGTTAAAAAATTAATAGAAGAGGAAAATATGCTTTGGCTTGGCAGTTATCTTAAGGAATGCTAAAATAGTGAGTGGTGAGCCTGTCCGCCGCTTGCAAAGCGGCGGGGTGGTGAGTTGTGAATAGGAAATATTGATAATAAAGGAAGAAAATGTTTGAAAATTTAAATAATTTAAAAACATATGAAGCTGGAAAGCCTATAGAATTGGTGGTGAGGGAATACGGTATAAAGCCTTCGGAAATAATAAAACTTGCAAGTAATGAAAATCCGTACGGTCCTCCCCCTATGGCGATAGAAGCTGTAAAAAAGACAGCTAAAAATATGCACAGATATCCTGATGACAGTTATTATGAATTAAAAGACGCTTTATCTGAAAGATTTGATATAAAAAATGAAAATATAATTATAGGGGCAGGAAGCGATCAAATCTTGGAATTTGCAATTCATGCGATACTGCCAAAAAAAGTTTTAATGGCGGGAATTACTTTTGCGATGTATGAAATTTATTCAAAACAGTTCGGGGCTGAAATATTAAAAACAAAATCAGATAAACATAATTTAGAAGAGTTTTATGAAATCTATAAACAACAAAATCCGGAAATTATATTTCTATGTATTCCTAATAATCCTTTGGGGGAATGTATAGATGCCAAAGATGTTTTTAGTTTTATAGAAAAAATAGATGATGATACTTTAATAATAATAGACGGGGCATATCAGGAATATGCCTCTTTCAAAGATAAAAACAAAGAAATAAAACCAAAAGAAATTTTAAAATATAAAAATGTACTATACACCGGAACTTTTTCAAAAGCCTACGGACTTGGCGGTATGAGGGTTGGATACGGAATTGCCAATGAATTTATTATAAAAAATCTTCATAAATTAAGACCCCCTTTTAATATTACCACGCTTTCGCTTAAAGCTGCCATAGAAGCTTTGAAAGATAAAGAATTTGTGAAAATGGGAATTGAGCTTAATTTTGAAGAAATGAAAAGATATGAAATTTTCGCAAAAGAAAATAATTTGAATTTTATTGAAAGTTATACAAACTTTATTGTTTTATTTATAAAAAATTCTACATCAGTTGCAAATAATCTGCTAAAAAAAGGTATAATTGTAAGAGATATGGTCAGTTATGGCTTTGATGCAATAAGGATTACGATAGGTAAAAAAGAAGAAAATGAAAAAGTTTTAAATTTATTAAAAGGTTTGATTAATTGAATTTTGAAGAATTATTTAAACAAATAATTGCTTTTAGCAAAAATTTAAATAAAAAACAGAAAATTGTTATCGGTATAACAATAGGCGCTTTTGTTTTATTGATTTCTTTTTTGGTTGTTTATAATTCTTCGACTTCTTTAAAAAAAGATAATTACAGTGTTCTTTTTGAAAATTTAAAACCAAAAGACGCTGCTTTAATTGCCCAATATTTAGATAAGAAAAAAATTTCATATGTTATTCCAAGCGACGGAATTATAGAAGTTCCGAAAGACAAAGTGGAAAAACTAAGAATTGAAATTGCAGCCCAGGGTCTTCCAAAGGCAAGTAATGTAGGTTTTGAACTGTTTAATAAAAACAGTTTTGGGGCAACTGCTTTTGAAGAAAAGATTAAATATTTGAGAGCCCTTGAAGGGGAGCTTGCCAATACTGTTGAAGCAATAGATGCGGTGGAAGAGGCAAAAGTAAATATTGCACTTCCAAAAGAAAGTGTTTTTGTTTCCAAACAGACTCCTCCGAGTGCATCTGTAATGATTAAATTAAAGCCGAATATGATATTAACCCCTAAACAGATTAAAGGTATTAAATATTTAGTTGCCGCCGCAGTTCCTAAACTAAAGCCTGAAAATGTAAAAATTATAGACCAATACGGGAATTTACTTGGTGAAAATGATGAATTAAGCTCTAATAATGAGCTTTTGAGAACAGAAATATTATATAAAAAAAGACTTGAAAAAGAACTTGAAGATAAAATAACTTCCATTCTTGCCCCAATTGTGGGAGGAGATGATAAAATTGTGGCAAAAGTCAATCTGGATATTGATTTTTCCAAAGTAAAATCGCATTCGACCATTTATTCCCCGGACAATGTTGTAAGAAGCGAACAGACTGTAGATGAAGAAAAAACAGGATACGGAGAAAAAAAAGTAGGGGGAGTTCCCGGGGCAGTAAGTAATATCGGGCCGGTTCAGGGAAGTAAATCCAATCAGATCAAAAATAAATATACAAAAAGCGAAGACACAACCAATTATGAAATATCAACCACTATAAAAGACACAATAGCACCTCTTGCAAAGATAAAAAGGGTTACCGCAGCCGTAGTGGTGGACGGAAATTATAAAAAAGACAAAAACGGCAAAATTGTGTTTGTACCGTTGGATAAAATAGAACTGGCAAATATTAATAATCTGGTTAAAAATACTATAGGCTTTGATTCAAAAAGAGGGGATAGTGTAAGCGTCAGCTGTTTTCAGTTTAATCATCTGAATTCTCAAAAAAAATCATCAGTGGAAAATATAATGGACAATGTGCAAGTATATTTAGGACCCGTTGAAAATATAATAAAATATTTAATTTTGTTAATTATATTGTTTGTTTTTTATAAAAAGGTCATTGCTCCTTTTTCCCAAAAAATGTTAGAAGTCAAATCGGGAGAAGAAATTAAAAAACCTAAAAAAACACTTGAAATTGAAGAAGAGGAAGAAGAGAATACATATGATAAAATAAAAGAACTCAAAGAAAAAGTTGAAACACAGCTTGGAATATCTTCAAATGTTGATGAAGAAGAATTAAAATATGATGTTTTGCTTGAAAGAATTACAAAAATGGTGGAGGATAAAACGCAAGATGTGGCTAAAGTACTTGAAAATTTATTAAAAGAGGAAGAACATCAAAAAGGAATATAAATGGCTTTAACACCCCAGCAGCAGGCGATTTTAGATGAATTATCAATGCCAGAAAAAATAGCTATTTTATTGATTCAACTGGGCGAAGATTTAACAGCGCAGATTTTTTCTTATATGGATGTTAATTCAATTACTGAAATTAGTAAATATATAGCAACAGCGAAAGCTATTGATAAAGCAGTTGCCGCCGCTGTTTTAGAAGAATTTTATGTAATCTTTCAATCCAATCAATACATTGCAAGCGGCGGTCTTGAGTATGCAAAAGAAATTCTTTATAAAGCTTTAGGCCCTGAAGAAGCCAAAAAAGTTTTGGATAAGCTTTCCAAATCCCTTCAAAGTGAGCAGACATTTGGTTTTTTACAAAAAGTAAAACCGCAGCAGCTTGCAGATTTTATTGTAAATGAACATCCTCAGACGATTGCTTTGATTTTGGCTCATATGGATCCAACCAGTGCGGCTGAAACTCTAAGTTATTTCCCTGATGAATTAAGAGCAGAAGTATTAATCAGAATGAGTAATTTAGGTGATATTTCTCCTCAGATAATTAAAAAAGTAAGTGCTATTCTTGAAACCAAACTTGAATCGCTTACAGGATACAAAGTGGAAATCGGAGGTGTAAGGTTTGTTGCTGAAATATTCAACAGGCTCGGTCAGAAAGCGGCTAAAGAAACATTAAAATATATTGAACAGATTAATTCTGATCTGGCTGAAAAGATAAAAGAAAAAATGTTTACATTCGAAGATATACTTAAACTCGATAATACCGCTATAAGGGAAATTTTAAAAGAGGCAGATAAAAATACATTGATGATTGCCCTAAAAGGTGCACCTGAAGAGCTTAAGCAAAAATTTTTGTCCAATATGTCTCAACGTGCTTCCCAGGCTTTCGAAGAAGAGATGCAGTTTTTGGGGCCAGTCAAGGTAAAAGATGTTGAAGCAGCTCAAAGAAAAATAGTTGAAATTGTACAAAAACTTGCTGAAGAAGGTAAAATAGCAGTGGGTGCCGAGGAGGAGGTAATTGAGTAAAATAATTTCTAACGAAAATTCTAATAAACATATTGTCAAACCTTATAAATTTAAAGAATTAAATAATAATGAATCTGAAAAAACAACAATTGAAAAAAAAGATGAGCAAATTGAAAAAGAAGAAAATAATATGCAAAAAAACACGGAATCAAGCAATGAATTGATAGAAAGACTGCTCGCTAAAATTGAAGAGATGAGCAATAATATTGTAAATATTGAAAACAGTTTTCAAAATCAGTTAAATGAATGTAAAAAACAGACAGATATTGAAAAACAAAAAGCTTTTGAAGAAGGGTACAAAAAAGGAATCCAGGAGGGTAAAAAAGAGATTGAAGATACTTTTAGCGAAAAAATGAAATTATTGGAAACTTCAATCGAAAAAATAGACAAAATAAATGAAACGTTTGAAGAGAAAATAGTGTCTATTGAAAAAGAGCTTATTTCTGTAGCACTCGATATTGCAAAAGAGGTAATCCAAAAAGAAATCAGTGAAAATTCCAAAGAAATAGCATATAACTTGGCCAAATCTTTAATGGATGAGGTAAAAGATGCTACAAAAATAAAAATAAAAGTTAATCCAAAAGATGCCGAATTTCTAAAAAACAAAGATTTAAAAAATGTTGAAATTATTGAAGACCCTGCTATAAAAGAAGGCGGGGTTGTTATAATAAGCGATATAGGAAATATTGACGCAGAAATAATTAACAGGTTTAAAGCTATAAAAGAGTCGATTTTAGAGGAGAGAAACAGTGAAAATTGATGTTAAAAAAATGAGTGTAGAAGAATTGAATGAATTAGCCAAGAAAATAAGAGAGAGGATACTTGATGTTGTTTCAAGAAAAGGGGGTCATTTAAGCTCCACACTTGGGGCTGTAGATTTAATTATAGGAATGCATTATGTTTTTGACGTTGAAAAAGACCCTTTTATTTTTGATGTTTCACATCAGGCATATGCACATAAACTTTTAACCGGCAGATGGGAAGAATTTGAGAGTTTAAGGCAGTTTGGGGGAATAAGCGGGTATACAAAACCAAGAGAAAGCAGATATGATTATTTCAGTGCCGGGCATTCGTCTACATCTATTTCAGTGGCACTTGGAGCTGCAAAAGCCATAAAATTAAAAAAAGAAGAAAGAATTCCTGTAGTATTAATTGGCGACGGTGCTATGGGTGCTGGAATGGTGTATGAAGCAATGAATGAACTTGGCGATTTGAAACTTCCTGTTGTTATTATTTTAAATGACAATGAAATGAGCATAGGAAGACCTATAGGGGCAGTAAGTAAATATCTGACAAAGTTAAAAGCTAAAAAACATTATCAGAATTTTAAAGACAAATTTAAAAAAATACTCAATTTTATGCCCGAAGATGTAAAATTTACTGCTAAAAAAATGGAAGAGTTTTTCAGTGTTAACGGTATCTTTTTTGAAGAAATGGGGCTTGAATATATCGGCCCTATTGACGGGCACAATATTGAAGAAATAATAGAAACGTTAAAAATTGCAAAAGAGCTTAAAAAACCTGTTGTTGTCCATGCCAAAACGGTAAAAGGCAAGGGTTATAAACAGGCTGAAGGCTATTATGAACACTGGCACGGCGTATCTCCTTTTGATATAGCGACCGGGGAGCCTCTTAAAAAAAGCTCTCTTAACGCTACCAAGGTTTTTGCCGATGCTTTGCTTGAAATAGCCAAAAATGATGAAAAAGTGGTCGGTGTTACCGCCGCAATGCCGAGTGGGACAGGAATGAAAGAGTTAATGAAAGAATTTCCCGAAAGGTTTTGGGATGTGGGAATTGCAGAGCAGCATGCGGTAACTTCAATGGCTCCTATGGCAAAAGAAGGTTTTATTCCTTTTGTTGCAATTTATTCAACATTCTTACAAAGAGGATATGATCAGGTGATTCATGATGTTTGTCTTGATAATTATCCGGTTAGGTTCGCAATAGACAGGGCGGGAATTGTAGGAGCCGACGGGGAAACACATCAGGGTGTTTTTGATGTGGGGTATTTAAGAATAATTCCAAACATGACCCTTTTTGCACCGAGGGATTTTAATACATTAAGAAAGGCCGTGGAATTTGCCTATAAATTTAACAGCTCTCCTTGTGCGTTTAGATATCCGAGGGGGGCGTTTGAACTTGAAGATAAGATATTTGAACCGAAAGATTTTGAACTTGGAAAAGGCGAAATTCTAATAGACAGTAAAAATATTATGCTGATTGCTTATGGAAACGGTGTGGGGAAAGCTTATAGGGTTTATAAACTGTTAAAAGAAAAAGGAATAGACAGTGGAATAGTTGATTTAAGATTTGTAAAACCGTTTGATAAAGAGCTTTTAAGAAGTTTAGAAGCTAAAAAGTGGTATGTAATCAGTGATAATGCAAAAGAAGGCGGAATTGCCGAAATGCTCAGTGAATTTGTAAATGAACAAAATTTGGATGTTGAAATTGAAAGTTTTGAATATCCGGATATTTTTATTCCTCATGGGAATGTTAAAGAAGTTGAGAAATTTTTAGGTGTGGATGAAAATTCTATTGCTAATGAAATTTTAAAAAAATGTAGTATAATAAAAATGTAATATAATAAATAAAAAAAAGGAGGGATGTATGAATATTCAGGATTTAGTTAAAATTGGTATAGGAAGTGTTTTTTTGGCAAAAGAGAAAATGGAAGAATTAATTGAAGAAGCTAAAAAGAGGGGAGAACTTAGCGAAAAAGAAGCCAGTGAACTTATAAATGAGATGAAAAAAGAATCCGAGCAAAAAATGGAAGAAATAAAAAGATTGATAAAAGAAGAAGTAAAAAAAGAATTATCCGAAATCGGAGTTGCAACAAAAGAGGATATTAAAAGAATTGAAGAAAAACTTGATAATTTGAATGTTAAAAAATAGTATTTATGAATTAAAAAGAACAAAAGATATAATTTTTGTTCTTGCAAAGTATGGATTTGGAGATATAATAGAGAGTTTAGGTGTTCCTGTCCCTTTCAAAAAAAACAAGTCGAAATTATCCAGAAATGAAAGAATCAGAAAAGCAATAGAAGAGCTGGGCCCTACTTTTATAAAAATGGCCCAGCTTCTTTCTTTGCGCCCGGATTTAATACCCATAGATTTAGCCAAAGAGTTTGAAAAACTTCAGGATAATGTCTCTCCTATGCCTTTTGAAAAAATAAAAAGTGTTATTGAAGAGGCATTAAATAAAAAAATAGAAGATTATTTTATAGGAGATTTTACTTTATTAGCCAGTGCATCAATTGGTCAGGTTTATAAAGCTGCTTTAAGAACAGGTGAAATTGTAGCTGTAAAAGTATTAAAACCTGGTATTGAGGATAAAATTTTATTAGATATTGCCATTTTGCAGAGACTGGCTGAAATTATAAGAAGCCGGCTTTTAATTTATGGAATAGACAGTGTCAGAATAGTGGAAGAATTTGCAAAATCTATAAAAAAAGAACTTGATTTTAATTTAGAATCTCTTAATATGAAAAGATTCAGCGCTAATTTTAAGGGCAATAATGATATAAAGATTCCAAAGCTCTATTTTTCTTCAAAAAAACTACTCGTTATGGAATATATTGATGGAATTAAAATTTCAGATATAAAAAAATTAAAAGAATCCGGTTATGATTTAAAAGAAATTACAAAAAAAGGTTTTGATTTAATATGTGAGCAGATTTTTTTACACAGATTTTTTCATGCCGACCCGCATCCGGGAAATTTAATGGTGTATAAGAATAAAATTGTATTTTTAGATTTTGGAATTATGGGAAGGCTGAGCGTTGAGGACAGGAAATATTTTATAGAACTTATTTACTATGTAATAAAAAATGAGGAAGAAAAAGCGGCTGAATATGTTTTAAAACTCTCTAAAGTTCCAAAAGAAATTGATGTCTCATCTTTTAAAAAAGAGGCGGCTGACATAATATCCACATATTTTTATTCTTCTTTGAAAAATATAGAATTAAAATCTTTAATGGAAGATTTGCTTAGAATTATGAACAGATATAAAATTTTTTTAAAAGAAGACAATTATTTACTTTTAAAATCTTTGGTGACGATGGAGGGGGTAGGTAAAAAATTATATCCTGAATTTAACGCCGCCGAGGAAATTAAGCCGTTTGTAATAAAAACATACAAAAAAATTTTTTCTGTTTTTAATATTTTTAAAAAATCACATGAATTAAATCTTTCTATAATGGAGTTTTTCCAAAAAACCCCTTCCAATATAAATGAAATAATAGATAAAATTAAAAACGGCGAGTTAAAAATAGAATTTGAACATGTCGGTTTAGATGAAATAGAAGAGAGTATGAAGAATTCTTTCAACAGACTCTCTTTAGCAGTTATTATAGCTTCTATTTTAATAGGCTCTTCAATGCTTTTATCTTTTTATGTTCCGCCTATGATGGGACATATTTCTATTTTAGGGCTTGGAGGATTTGTTTTTGCATTTGTTTTGGGGGTATTGCTGATTCTTGCCATTATAAAACAAAAATAATTTTGAAAAGTATAAATTATTAAAATGGTACCGGCGGTGGGACTCGAACCCACATGAGCAGAGCTCATCGGATTTTGAGTCCGACGCGTCTACCAGTTCCGCCACGCCGGCTTGGAGTGAAATTATATCAAAAAAAAGAAAAAAAAGAATTATTTGTTTAATAATTCTTTTAGTTTTTTCCCTACTTTGAATTTTACAGATTTAGTTTCAGGAATTTTGATTTCTTTTCCTGTTCCCGGCACCCTTGCTGTTCTTGGAGCTCTTGTGACACTCTCAAAGCTTCCAAATCCTATAAAACTAACTTTTTTTCCAGCTTTTAACGCTTCTTCAATTGTTTGAATAGTTGAATCTATTACTGCGTTAGTATCTTTTTTGCTCAAACCTGTTTTTTCAGCAACAGCTGCGATAAGTTCTGATTTTTTCATTTTTCCTCCTTAAATTAGTCTACAAAAAAATTTTACTCTTTTTTTTTATTAAAAATCAAGTGTTTAGGGCTTTTTTTGATATAATTTTGTAAAAAAAGGTAAAAAATGCTCTCTTGTGAGTTACCTACGGCAAAAAATGCCGATAAATCTATTTGCAGTGTATTAAAAAATTCAAAGGTTATTGTTGTGGTCGGTCTTTCTCCAAAGCCTCACAGGGCTTCAAATCAGGTGGCAAAATATATGCAGGAAAACGGATATAAGATTATTCCTGTTTATCCCAGAGAAGATGAAATATTGGGAGAAAAAGTTTATAAAAGTTTGGAAGAGATAGATTTTGAGATTGATATTGTCGATATTTTCAGAAAAAGTGAAGACACCCCGCCGATAGTGGAAAAAGCCATCAAGCTTCCCGGAGTAAAATGTGTTTTTTTACAAGAAGGCATAAAAAATGAAAATTCAAAAAAAATAGCTGAGAATGCGGGAATTTTTTATGTGGAAGATAAATGTATTATGGTTGAACACAAAAGATGTAAAAATGAAGGATTATTATGATTGAACTCGGTAAAATAAAAGAAGCCCAAAAGAGGGTGAATAAGGTAATTTACAAAACGCCTTTTGCCTATGCCCCCACTCTTTCACAAAAAGTGGGAAACGAAATATATTTAAAAAAAGAAAACCTGCAAATTACAGGTGCGTTTAAGTTAAGAGGCGCATTTAATAAAATTGCCGCACTTGGGGATGAAAAGAGAAAAAAAGGAGTAATTGCCGCCAGTGCCGGGAATCATGCACAAGGGGTGGCGTATTCGGCGAGTTATTTTAATGTTCCTTCGGTTATAGTAATGCCTGAAGCCACCCCTCTTACAAAAGTCAGCGGTGTCAAAGAATACGGTGGTGAGGTTGTTTTAGCCGGAAACAATTATGATGAAGCATATGAATATGCCGTAAATTTGGCAAAAGAAAAAGGAGTTGAATTTATTCACCCGTTTGCAGATTTTGATGTAATGGCGGGTCAGGGGACAATAGCCCTTGAAATGCTTGAAGAAATTCCGGATTTGGATTATATATTGGTTCCTGTAGGAGGAGGAGGGTTAATCAGCGGTATAGCCTCTGCGGCAAAACAGATTAATCCTAAAATAAAAGTAATAGGCGTTACAGCGGCGGGTGCACCTGCCATGAGGCTCAGTTTTCTCAGCGGTTCAGTTCAGGACAGTGCTTTTGTAAAAACCATTGCAGACGGCATAGCCGTCAGAGACACTTCCCCTGTAACCTATAATATAATAAAAGAAGTGGTTGATGATATTGTGGAAGTGGATGATGAAGAAATAGCCAATGCAATTTTATTTTTGATGGAAAGACAAAAAGTAGTTGTGGAAGGTGCGGGGGCAGTCGGTGTGGCTGCATTGTTACATCATAAAATAAATTTTAGTGCTCCAAAAAAAGTCGGAGTTGTAATAAGCGGCGGAAATATTGATGTAACAATGGTTAACTTAATTATAGAAAAAGGTCTTTTAAAATCACACAGAAAAATGAAATTGATAGTTACTTTAATAGATAAACCGGGTTCACTTATGAAACTGACTGAAATCTTAACCGAGCAAAAAGCAAATATTGTTCAAATAGGATACGACAGAACAGATTTAAATCTGGCAATTGGTGATGCAAATGTGACAATAGCACTTGAAACAAGAGGATTTGAACATCAGGAAGCCATTAAAAGGGCGCTTCACAAAAATAAATATAAATTTGTAATTCAATAAGGAGAATTAATGAAATATGAAGTAGTAATAGGATTGGAAGTTCACGTGCAGTTGAATACAAAAACCAAAATTTTCTGCAGTTGTGCAACAAGTTTCGGAGATGAACCTAATATAAATACTTGCCCCGTATGTCTCGGACTTCCGGGGGCTTTGCCTGTAATGAACAAAGAAGCCGTTAAAAAGGCTGTAATGTTTGGTAAAGCTGTTAATGCGACTATTAATAAAAAAAGTATTTTTGCAAGAAAAAATTATTTTTACCCTGATTTGCCAAAAGGATACCAAATAAGCCAGTTTGAAATTCCCATTGTTGAACATGGCGAATTATTTATTGAAGCGGACGGAAAAACCAAAAGAATAGGAATAACAAGGGCTCACCTGGAAGAAGATGCAGGTAAAAACATCCATGAAGGCGAATATTCTAAAGTAGATTTAAACAGATGCTCCACACCTCTTCTTGAAATTGTAAGCGAACCGGATATGAGAAGCAGCGATGAAGCCATTGCATATCTTAAAAAACTCCATTCTGTTGTTAAATATTTAGGAATCAGCGATGCCAATATGCAAGAGGGAAGTTTCAGGTGTGATGCAAATGTATCAGTTAGACCTTTTGGGCAAAAAGAATTCGGCACAAGGGTTGAACTTAAAAATATAAACTCTTTCAGATTTGTAAAGCAGGCGATTGAATATGAAATTGATAGGCAAATAGAAGCTTATGAATATAATGAATATGAAAAAGAAGTTGTTCAGGAAACCAGGCTTTTTGATTCTAAAACTGGTAAAACAAGAAGTATGAGAGGAAAAGAGGAAAGTGCGGATTACAGATATTTTCCAGACCCTGATTTACTTCCGCTTGAAGTGCCTGATGAGTTTTTTGATATTGAAATTCCAGAACTTCCGGATGAAAAGAAAGAGCGTTATATTAAAGAATTTAACTTAAAAGAATATGATGCGGGAGTACTTACAAGTGAGCCTGAACTTGCCAAATTTTTTGAAGAAATGGTTCAAAGGGGGGTTGAACCAAATGCTGCAAACAGATGGCTTGCAATTGAACTTTTGGGAAGACTTAATAAATTAAATATATCAATTGAAAATTCTCCTGTGCCTGCCGAAAAACTTTCACTTATTGCCATTAGGGAAAAAGAAGCTGTTATCAGTGGGGCAGGGGGTAAAAAAGTGCTTGATTTGTTAATGGAAGAAGATTTGGAAGTTGACGAGGCAATTGAAAAATTGGGACTTAAACAGGTAAGTGACGAAGGCGCTATTGAAAAAATAGTGGATGATGTTTTGGGCGCCAATGAAGATAAAGTTGCTGAATATAAAGGCGGAAAAGAAAAATTATTCGGCTTTTTTGTGGGACAGGTTATGAAAGCAAGTCGCGGTAAAGCAAATCCTCAGGTTGTAAATAAATTACTAAAAAGTAAGCTTTCTTGAAGAAAGAATCTAAGATAGTAAAAGCATTAGTTGCTTTTGCTTTTTATTTAGATGGCAGTGAAAAATATATAAAATTTAAAAGAAAAATTGACAGGCTTCTTAATGACACTTCTTATATAGGTAACAGAATATTTGATATTTTTATGCTAATTATGGTAAGTTTAAGCGTTGCCATACTCCTTTATGATATAAAACACAATGTAAATCCGTTTTTTGAAAAATTTGATTTTTATGTAATTACCACTATTTTTGTAATTGAATATATTTTTAGGGTCTGGGTTTATAATGATATTCATAAAATAATTTTGGAAGAATATGAGGAATCTAATTTCTTAGGCAGAAATTTTCATTTAAAAAATGTGTTAATAAAAATTATTAAAACAAAACTTGAATATATGAGCACACCTTTTGCAATTATAGATTTACTTGCCATTTTACCTGCTTTCAGAACCCTTAGAATCCTTAGAATTTTTGTAATATTCAGACTTATTAAAATATTAAGATATACAAAAAACGTCAATATATTTTTAGATGTTTTAAGAAGTAAAAAATTTGAATTGTTAATTGTATTATTGGCTGTTGTTTTTATTGTCTTTATCGGAGGCTCGGTTATCTATGTGTTTGAAGCTCATACAAATCCTGAAATAAAAAATCTGTTTGATTCATATTATTGGGCTTTAATTACTATATCTACCGTTGGTTACGGGGACATAACGCCGGTAACAAATGAAGGTAAAACTCTTACAATGCTATTAATTATTACTGGAGTCGGTATTATTTCATTTACCACTTCTATTATTGCAAGTGCATTTACCGAGAAATTACATGAATTAAAAAGTGAAAAAGTTTTCAGGGAGATTGAGCATTTTAATGAAATTTATTTAATCTGCGGTTTTTCGGATGAAGCAGAAATTTTAGGAGAAAAATTAATAAAAGAAAAAAAAGATTTTTTAATCGTCGATACTGATGAAAGCAGGGTTGAAAAAGCTGCATTAAAAGGATATGAGGCAGTTAAAGGAGATATTACCCAAAAAATTTTTTTGAAAAATCTCCATTTTAAAAAAATTACCAAAATTTTTGTATTGACAAACTCGGATGTTACAAACACATTTATAACCCTGACTTTAAGGGCATATTCAAAAGGGGCAAAAATTATTGCCCTTGCCAATGATGAAAAAAATATTTCCAAATTGGAAAAAGTCGGGGCTGATTATGTTGTTGTCCCTACCAAGGCCACTGCACTTCTTGCAAGTGTTTATATAGGGAGCCCCATTACATTTGCCGTAATTGATGCAATTTTAAGTGAAAAGAAAAATGCAATTATTGATGAAATAAAGGTTATAGAAAATTCAATACTTGATGGAAAACTGATAGGAGAGATTGATTTTGACAAATATAAAATATTGCTTTTCGGCGTTTTAAAAGACAAAGAATCCCAAATGCTTGAAAAAACTTTTTCTTTAACTAAAGGCCATTTTTATTTTAACCCGCCTTTTGATTTAAGACTTGAAGCCGGAGACATTATTGTTGTAATGGGATACAGTGTAAGTATAAATTATTTTAGATATCATATAGAAAAGAGTAGTTTATGAAAATAGCTATTTTCGGATTTGACAAATACGGGGAAAAAATCGCAGCCACATTAAAAAAATCCAATGTTATAATTGTTGTTTTTGATGAAAATGAAGAACAAAAAGCAAAAGAAAAATTTTTTGACGTAATTAAACTTAACGAAATCAATGATGAAGAGTTGCAAAAGATAGAAAATATAGAATATGCAATTTGTACATTAAAAGATGAGGAAAAAAATCTGTTTTTGGTGTTGTCTCTTAGAGAATTGTTTCCTGAATTAAAAATTGTTGTTAAAATAAGCAATAAAGAAAACGAATATAAATATAAATTGGCCGGTGCAAATAAATTATTGAACCCTTTTGATATTATAGCAAACAGAATAATGACTATTTTGAAAAAACCTTTAACATTAAAAGTTATAGAAGAAATTATTTTTAAAGATAATAAGCTCTCTTTTGCAGAAATTGAAATTCCGGAAAATTCTTTTTTGGAAGGTAAAGCAATAAAGGATGTGTATAAAGAGATAACAAGCATATATAATTTACTGATTATTGGAATAGTGGATAAAGAAATAAGTGAAAATGTTATATTTATAGTTAGAGGTATAAATCATATTTTAAACAAAGGCGATATTTTGGTGGCTGTGGGTGATACAGATGAAATAGATAGGTTTAAAAGAGATTTGGAAATATTTAAAGGGAGACAATGATAGGAATAATAGGAGCGGGAAGCTGGGGAAGCGCTTTGTATCATGCCATAAAACAAAAATATAAAGATGCTGTAATTACTTCGAGAAGAAAAAGAAATATAGAAAACTTTGTAAATATTGAAAAAGTTTTAGAAAATGAATATATAATTATTGTTATTGCAGCGCAGGCTATAAAAGATTTTTTAAAAAAATATGATTTGAGGGGTAAAAAAATTTTAGTTGCAAGTAAGGGAATAGATAAAGATGAGCTTAAATTTTTGAATGAAATTTTCGAACAATATATTGAAACTGAAAATTTAGCGTTTATATCAGGCCCCTCATTTGCAAAAGAGGTAAAGGAAAACAAACCTACCGCCCTTGTTATTGCTTCTAAAAATTTAAATTTGGCAAATGAATTTAAAAAATTTTTTCCGGATTTTTTAAAAATTTATATTGATGATGATGTTGAAGGCGTTGAGGTTGCAGGTGCATATAAAAATGTAATAGCAATTGCCGCAGGAATCTGCGAAGGGCTCAATCTCGGAAACAATGCAAAAGCCGCATTAATCAGCAGGGGTCTTGTTGAAATGGACAGATTTGGGGAGTTTTTCGGGGCCAGAAAAGACACCTTTTTAGGCGTTGCGGGGGCTGGGGATCTGTTTTTGAGTGCAAATTCCACAATGAGCAGAAACTACAGGGTAGGGCTTAATCTTGCTAAAAATAAACTGCTTAAAGATATTTTGGATGAACTCGGAGAAGTAGCCGAAGGAGTTTACACTACCGAAGCCATTTATAAATTAGCCCAAAAACATAATATTTACACACCTATTGCGAATGAAGTTTATAAAATAATTTATACCGGTAAAAAACCGGTGGAATCTTTAAAAGATTTGCTTATTTAGCTTTTTTTGCTGCATCTAATGCAATATAAAGCATAGCCCCTGTTGCCACTACACATAATACTAAAGCCATAAATCCGCTGAATCCCATAACGTCTCCTTTTTTTGTTTTAAAAATTATAACAAATTTAATATAATTATCAAAAAGGTTTTATGTGAGAGCAGATAAATTTTTGGTTTTAAAAGGATTTGTAACCTCACGAAACAAAGCAAGGGAGTTAATCAAAAACAATAAAATCAAAATAAATGGTAAAACAGTAAATAAAACTTCTTTTGAAGTAGATGAAAAGGATAAAATTGAAATTTTGGAAGAAAAGATTTATGTAAGCAGGGCAGCCCGGAAGCTTAAAAATTATTTGGAAAAATATAATATAACGTTTGACGGAAAAACAGTTTTGGATATAGGGGCAAGTACCGGGGGGTTTAGTGAGGTAAGTTTGGAAAAAGGTGCCCGAAAAATTGTAGCGGTTGATGTCGGGAGCAATCAGCTTGATAAAAAATTAAAACAAAATCCTAAAATTATTTGTTATGAAAAAACAGATTTCAGAAATTTTGAATATCCGGAAAAATTTGATTATATTGTAAGCGATGTAAGTTTTATTTCTTTAAATAAACTTATTGATAAAATAGATAAATATGCCAAAAAAGATATTATTTTGTTATTTAAGCCCCAATTTGAAGTTGGAATAGGAATAAAAAGAGATAAAAAAGGTGTTGTTTTGGATACAATTGCAATAGAAAAAGCAAGAAGAAAATTTGAAATCAATTGTAAGAATACAGGGTGGAAATTATTAAGAAGTGAAGAGAGTTCCGTTAGGGGAAAAGAAGGAAATATTGAATATATTTACCATTTTATAAAGGAAAATAATGATTAAAAGATATCCCACAAGAAAAATAAAAATAAGAGATGTTGAAATAGGAGGAGGTGCCCCGATTAGCGTTCAGTCAATGACTTATTCAAAAACAAAAGATATAAACTCAACACTTGAGCAGATAAACAGGCTCTATTTTGCAGGGGCCGATTTGGTAAGGGTTGCAGTGCTTGATGAAGAAGATGCAAAAGCCCTTAAAACTATTGTGGAAAAATCACCGCTTCCGGTTATTGCCGATATACATTTTAATTATAAATTAGGTCTTATAGCCTCAGAATATGTGGATGCTCTCAGGATTAATCCTGGAAATATAGGGGGAAAGACAAAAATAAAAGAAATTGTAAAAGCGTGTAAGCAAAGGAATCTGCCCATAAGAATAGGGGTAAATTCCGGCTCTTTGGAAGAACATCTGGAAAAAAAATACGGACAGAGTCCTAAAGCAATGGTTGAAAGTGCGCTTTGGCATATTAAATTTTTGGAAGATTTGGATTTTTTTGATATAAAAGTTTCACTTAAAGCAAGCGATGTTATAAGAACGGTCGAGGCTTATCGAATGTTAAGACCTTTAGTGGATTATCCTTTTCATTTGGGAGTGACGGAAGCAGGGACTAAATTCCATGCTACTATTAAAAGCGCTGCGGCATTTGGAGCACTTTTACTTGAAGGAATAGGGGATACATTAAGGGTTTCCATTACGGGTGAACTTGAAGAAGAGATTAGGGTGGGCCGTGCAATTTTACAGGATTTGGGACTTATTAAAGGAGTTAATATAGTTTCATGTCCTACGTGCGGAAGAATAGAAGTTGACCTGCCTCCTATTGTCGAAGAGGTTGAAAAAGCAACGAAAAATATAAAAGTGCCTCTTAATCTCTCTGTTATGGGCTGTGTTGTAAACGCTCTCGGTGAGGCAAAAGAAGCTGATTTGGCAATAGCCTGCGGAAAAGGATACGGTCTTATACTTAAAAAAGGTGAAATAATAGGGAAATATAAAGAAAAAGAACTGCTTCCTAAATTTTTGGAGGAGATAAATAAATATGTAAAGGAATGCAAATGAATACACCCGCTTTAATTTATGCAGTCGCTTTAACTATTGTTTCTTTGGCGGTTATTTTTATGATTATGGTAATTAAACCAAATAAGGTAACTAAAGAAAAGCTTGAAAAAATATTGAAAAAAGAAATAATTGAAAAACTAAAAAATGCTGAAAATGAAAAAGAAATGAAAGAAATTATAAGAAGTTTGGACAATAAAACAAAAATGAAATTAAAAACGCTTTTTGAATCTCAGGATGTAAGAGATGTTATAAACGGTGTAAAAGAACATTTTAAGGTTTAAATTTTTTTCTAAGCTCCGGATCCATTAATACATCGGCAATTTCAATATGTAAATCTGCTTTTTGGGGATTTGTAATTTTGTATTTTTCTTCGTTTTCAGATAAAATAATACCAATTTCGACAGGATTGTTTGTTGTTTTTAACTGATGAACCAAATCTGTATCGTGGGTTTGTATATAAATATCTTTTAACTGGATTGAACCCGGTGTGTCTTTGAAAGGATATGTGATTTTTACAACCATTTATAACCTTTTTTATAATTATAACATAAGGAGTAAAATTGGATTTATATAATTTGGATATTGAGAGGGGAATATTGAGTGCTGTTATTTTTGACGGAAAAGTATATGAAGATGTGGCGGCTATTTTAAGCCCTAAAGATTTTTACCTTCCTTTTCATCAATATCTTTTCGAAGCTATGGAAGAGTTGTATCATAAAGATATGCCTATTGATGAAATTTTTTTAAGGGATGTTTTAAATAAAAAAAACAAATTTGATGAAGAGCTTTTTTTAGAAATTTTGGGAACCGCCCCGATAGAAGCGGTAGAAATTTATGCAAAAGAGATAAAAGATTTATCGGTAAAAAGAGAGCTTATACATCTTTCAACAGAAATTAAAAAAACAGTTTTGCAAGAAGACAAAAGGGCTGTTGAAGAGGTTGAAGAGATTCAAAGTAAACTTTTCAGCATCGCAACATCCAATCTTTCCGGGGATTTTAAAGATTCAAACAAAATAATAAACGAAACTTTGGATTATATTAAAAAACAGGTATCAAAGCAAAATAAAATTGTAACAGGGCTTGATACCGGATTTGTTGAACTTAACAGAAAAACAAGCGGATTCGGAGAAGGCGATTTGATAATAATTGCCGCAAGGCCTTCTATGGGTAAAACGGCTTTTGCACTGAACCTGGCATTTAATGTATTAAGGCAGGATAGGGGGGTGGCAATTTTTTCTCTTGAAATGCCGGCGGAGCAGCTGATGCTTAGAATGATAAGTTCGGCAAGCGATATTCCCCTTCAGGATTTAAGAAGGGGGAATTTAAATGATGAAGAATGGTCCAAACTTACCGAGGTAAGTGATTATTTAAGCGAAAAACCTCTTTTTGTGGATGACGAGGGAAGTGTCAATATTCATACAATAAGGGCAAAACTCAGAAAATTAAAAGCTCAAAACAGAGATATTTCCCTTGCAATTGTAGATTATCTTCAGTTGATAAATTCAGATATTAAAGAAAGGCATTTGGCTATTGCGGAAATTAGCAGAAGTCTTAAACTTTTAGCGCGCGAACTTCAAATACCCATAATTGCCCTTTCCCAGCTAAACAGGGCACTTGAAAGCAGGCCTAACAAAAGACCGATGCTGAGTGATCTTAGAGAATCAGGCGCAATAGAACAGGACGCAGATATTATAATGTTTATTTATCGTGATGACGTATATAAAGCATTGGAAGCCAGACAGAAACAAAAAGAAGCAATTCAAAAAGGAAAAGCTGCGGAAGTGACATATAATGAAAAGGAAATAGAAGATGCGGAAATAATCATCGGAAAACAGAGAAACGGACCGACTGGCACCGTTGAAATGCTGTTTCATAAAAAATACACCAAATTTAGCGATAAATTAAGTAAGGTTAAAGAAGTTGAGCATACAGAAGCTCATATTGACATTCCTGCTATTTAGTTTTTTATTGTGTTTAAGAGGGGCTTTTTCTTATATTTTATATAAAAATTTTATTTCAAAAAAAGTGGTTAAAATAGACGGGTTTGTCGCAAATCAGTATAAAAAGAAAAATTACTATGTATTGAAGATAAAATCAAAAAATTTAACTTTTTATACAATAAACAGGGATGATTTAAAAAATCTTTTGAATGAAGATGTCTCTGTTAAAATTTTTACCAAACATATCTCTTTTAAAAATTATCTTTTCGGATTTTTTGCCCCAAGTTTTGATTTGAAATTAAAAGAACCTTCAAAAATTGAAAAATATGTTGAAAATCAGCATAAAAATATAAAAATAACAAATTTATACAAAGCTTTGTATTTTGGCAAATCTATTGATTTTAGCACAAGAAAAGACCTTTCGACTCTTGGAATAAGTCATCTTTTTGCCCTTAGCGGATTGCATCTGGGGTTTTTAAGCGCAATTTTGTTTTTTATGTTAAATCCTGTTTATAAATTTTTTCAAAGCCGTTTTTTTCCGTATAGAAACAGATATTTTGATTTGGGTATTTTTATTTTAACAACAGAATTTTTATATCTTTATTTTACTAATTTTCCTTCATCGCTTGTCAGGGCTTTTGTTATGGAAACGGTTATTTTTATAAGTCTTATTTATCTGGAAAAAGAGCCTTTGAGTGTTTTAATATGGACATTTTTAATAAGTGTTTTAATATTTTTTGAAAAAGTTTTCAGTATCGGATATTTTTTAAGCTTTATGGGTGTATATTATATATTTTTATTTTTTAAATATTTTAAACCGACTTTTGTCAATTCTTTGATTTTGAGCTTTTATATGTATTTGGTTATGTTTATATTGGGGCATTATTTTTTTTATAATTTCAATTTTTATTCATTTTTTTCACCTGTTGTAAACATATTGTTTTCTGTTTTTTATCCTGTAAGTATATTTTTGCATTTAACAGGGTTTGGCGGATTGTTTGATAAAGTTTTACAGTGGTATCTTAATATGGGAGAGAAAAATTATTATGTTAATGTAGATTTTTGGATACTTTTATTTTTTTTATCTTTAAGTTTTTTTGCTTATTACAGAAAGTGGGCTTTTTATGGTATAAATTTATTTGCATTGATAGTTATTTTAATAAAAATTTAAAAAGGTTATATTAAATGAAAATAATGTATAAATTTGAAAATATTGAAGAGTATAAAAAATATTTTAGTGAGTTAATTGAAAAAGAAAGAAAAGCAGAAAAAGAATTTTATTTAAATGAAATAAAAAAACTAACGCCACAAGAGAGACAAAAAAAAGGCAGGGCACTGCTCGGGCTTAAAATGAAATATATAGGAGAGTTTTTAGATTTTAAAATATACATGTTCAACAGAAATAATATGCCCGAACACCAAATTAAAGTAGGGGATATTGTATTAGTGAGCAGGGGGGAGCCTTTAAAATTTTCCAAAGAAGCAACCGTTAGCAGTGTTGGCAAAAATTTTATAGAAGTTTATTCAAAAGAAGCAATATTCAGAAGTAAATTATACAGACTTGATTTGTATGTTAATGATATTACATTTAAAAGAATGATAAAAGCGTTAGATGAAATGAAAAATGGAAAATGTAAAATGAAAAATTGTATTGATGTATTAATAGGTAAAAAAGCCCCAAAAATTATTGAAGTTGATGAAAGAAGCGATATTTTAAATGAAAGTCAAAATGCAGCTCTTAGAAAGTGTATTAACTCAGATGTTTTTTTAATTCATGGTCCTCCGGGAACAGGAAAAACTACCACTTTGGCTGAAGTTATAAAAAAGCACATAGGAAAAAGAATTTTAGTTACGGCAGACAGTAACGTGGCGGTTGATAATGTTATGGAAAAAATGGGTGAATTTAATATTGTAAGAATCGGTCATCCTGCAAAAATTGATTCCAAACTTATGAAATTTTCTCTGGATGTAAGAATAAGAAGGGATAAAAGATATAAAGAAATTGAAAAAATTAATAAAAAAATAGATGATTTAAAACATATGCAGGAAAAAAGATGCAAAAAACCGACTCCCGGCAGAAGAAGAGGGATGAGCGATGAGGAGATTTTACAATTAGCAAAAGAAGGAAAAGCAAAAAGAGGTATTAAGGCCGAGTGGATAAAAGAGATGGCCGAATGGCTTAAACTGCAAAAAAATATCAGTAAGTTATATGACGAAAAAAATAAAAAAATAGAAATTATTATGAATGATATTTTAAATAATGCTGATATTATTTTTGCAACCAATTCAGGTACCGGCGGTGAATTTTTGGAAACAAAAGAATTTGATGTTGTTTTTATAGACGAAGCAGCCCAGGCAATGGAGCCATCAACGCTTATTCCTTTAATAAAAGCAAAGCAGGCTGTTTTTGCGGGTGACCATAAACAGTTGCCTCCAACAATTTTAAGTAATGATAAAAGGCTTATGGTTTCACTTTTTGAGAGACTTACATATTTGTATAAAGATATTTATTATACCCTGGGTATTCAATACAGAATGAATGAAAAAATAAATAATTTTTCAAGCTCGGAGTTTTATGAATGCAGGGTAAAAACATATGAAAAAATTAAAAATATAACTATAAAAGATTTAAAAATTAAAGAAAATGAAATGTATGGGGGATATGCGCCGATTGTTTTTATAGATACATTGGGTAAATTTATAGAAAAATCAAAAAGCGGAAGTTTTTCAAAATATAATCCACTTGAAGCCGAGTATGTAAAAAAAATAGTTGAAAAATTAATAAAAAACGGGGCTAAAGAAGAATATATCGGAGTAATTACCCCTTATAAAGACCATGAAGAATATATAAAAAAAATAATGAAAAACTCAGTTGAAGTGAAATCTGTGGACGGTTTTCAGGGCAGGGAAAAAGAAATAATTATTTTAAGTCTTGTTAGGGCAAATGAAAATGAAGAAATCGGGTTTTTAAAGGATATAAGAAGACTGAATGTATCAATAACACGGGCTAAAAGAAAACTTGTTATAATAGGTGATGCTAAAACATTAAGAATAAATAAAACTTATAAAAATTTGATTGAATATATAAAAAAAGAAGGGATTTATAAAACTATTTAGCGGCTTCTTTTAGTGCATTTAGAGCTGCTTCATAGTTTGGTTCTTCAGTGATTTCAGGAACTAATTCTTTATAAGTTACTTTTCCTTCTTTGTTTACTACAAATATTGCTCTAGCACTAAGACCTCTAAGTGGACCTTCAGCAATTAAAGTTCCATAATTTACACTAAAACATTTTTCTCTGTAATCACTTAATACTTGAAGATTTTCAATTCCTTCAGTTGAACAAAATCTTTTTGCAGCAAAAGGTAAATCCATACTTACTACACATACTACCGCTCCATCAACTGCAGCAGCTTGTTCATTGAATTTTCTAGTTTCAGTTGCGCAAACAGGTGTATCAAGACTTGGTACAGCAATAATTAACTGAGCTTTTCCCTGAGCTCCACCAATTGTTATTTCTTCAAGTGCGTTATTTGGCAGGGTTACAACAGGAGCTTTATCTCCAACATTTACTTGATTCCCATAAAGTGCTACATCATTTCCTTTTAATTTTGTTGTTACAGGCATATTGTCTCCTTTTTTTATTGGAGTATATCAAAAAGTATGAAAATAAAAAAGATAAAAATAGTCTTATTTTTGTAATGTAACAAAAAGTTACACATACTAAAATTAAATTTTAATATGAAATTCTTTTGGAGAAAAATTTATAGAAGGATAGTGGTGCGGCGGAGGTGCGTAGTTTTTTAGTTTTTCTCAGTTTCAGATTGTATCACTTCTTTTGAAATATTACCATAAAATCGGGATATTGTTGTTTTTATTAGTTTTAGTTTGTATCATATTAGCACAAAAAAAAGTGGGGTCAGTAGTGGGGTCGGTTTTTTAACCGCACCATATTTCATTAAAAAGGAGTTTAATATGAGTATAGTTTTAACTCAAACAGCAATTAATTCTTTTTTAATAGATGATAAAAGAAAGAAGTAATCAGATGGAATGGTAAAAGGTTTGAGACTTGTTAAAAAAAATAAAAGTATAGTTTGGGAGTTTAGATATAAAAAGATTGGAACTAAAAAAGACACAAGCCTTAAAATAGGAAATTATCCTGATATTACTTTAAAGACAGCCAGAGATATTGCAAGAGGTTATAAGGAACTTTTAGCAAAAGGTATTGACCCAGTAGAGCATAAGAGAGAAAAAGAAGAAGCCGTTAAAAGGGAGCAAGAAAAAAAAGACTTTTAAGACAATAGCTTATGAGTTTTTAGAATTAAAAAAAGGAAGTGTTAGCAATAAAAGATTTAAGAGCAATTATTTAAGAGCTTTTGAAAAATATGCTATTCCTTTTATGGGTTATAAGAAGATAGACAAAATTACAAGATATGATTTAATAGACTTTATAAAATGGATACCAAAAGTAAATCTTCCAAATGCTACCAGAACAAGAGAAAAATCTACACAGCAAAAGAAGTATTTAATTATGTAAAAAACTGCCTTGATTATGCGTTAAATTTAGGACTTATAGAATATAATCCAGCTTACGGAATAGATCCAAGCAAAATATTACCAAGAGAACAAAAAGAGAAAATGAAAGCCGTTATTAATGAAACTAAAATCAAAGAAGTATATCAAAAAATCCTCTCTTACGATTATGAAGCAAGCCGTTACATAATGCAGTTTCAAGCACTTACAGCTTTAAGAAATGTAGGACTTTACCGCTTAAAGTGGGAGTATATTGATTTTAAAAGAAAGATTATTATTTATCCTCCAAATACATATAAGGATAATAAAGAGCCTTTTAGACTTCCTTTAACGGATAACACTGCTTAATATACTTCAATACTTTAAAAAAATTGAGACATACCATTAATTTTGTGTCTGTGATATTATAACAAATATTTTTCATTCATCAACTCCATGTTCAAAATTCATAACAAACATTTGATTTAATTCATATCTTTTAGATTTAATTAAAGGGTTAATTTTCCAAGTTTTATGTAATTTATCAGTTACAATAAAAAGAGCAACATTTAAAATATCCATAGATTGAAAAAAAACACCTTTTTTAAGTCTCTGTTTTTCAAATGTAGAATGAACGGATTCCACAGCATTTGTTGAATTGATAAGTTTTCTAATAGTTTCGGGATATTTTAAAAAAGCTAAAAATTCTTCTTTTTTTGAATTAAGATATTTGATATAAGTCGGATAGTGATTTTTAAATTTTTCAATTATTTCAGTCTGAAAAATAGATAATCCTTTTTCAAAAGTATCACAAGAATATTTAATTTCTTTGATTTTTTTATTAACGAAAGAAGCATCTTCTTTTTTCATATGTTTATAAATATTTCTTGAAAGATGAACTGTGCATTTCTGAATGTCAGAATAAGGAAAATAAGCTTTTAAAGAGGGGAAAATAAAAAGACCATTAGTTACAAGACTTTTTAATGCAATGTATCAAAAAAATATCATAGCTCAAAAACTATTAGAGGAATTAAAAGCAATTGACCCAGAGTTTTTAAGCGATAAAAATTTACTTACTATTAAAGGCATTAAATATATTATCCTTCCTTAAACTCTTATCAATTTATTCTGCTTAAAAATCAATAAAGGGGGTAAACCTATTTTTACAGGGTGTAAAGACATAAACATATCAAAATCCCCTATTTATGAGAGTTTTAGAGTATTTAATAAATAATTAGGGTGTAAGTAAGTGTAAGCATTTCAAGGGTTTACACCCCAAGAAAATGCCGAAATTATGGGCTTTTCAGGGCGTTAGGGTGTATCAGTCGGCTGCCCAGTCACGAAAAAACAAAAACTAATTTCAGGGGGGTGGGGGTATGATTGCTTTTATATCCCAAATGGTGTATAATAAACAAAAAAAAAGGATTGATATGAAAACTCAAACAAGTATCAGAATTGAAAAAGAATATTTTGAAGAAGCAAAAGAGATTTTAAGACAAGTAGGTTTGAGCTATTCAGAAGCAGTTAACATTTTCACTGCAATGATAGTAAAGCATAAGGGACTTCCTTTTGAAGTAAAAATTCCAAATGAAACTACTCAAAAAGCTATTAAAGAAGCAAGAACTGGTAAAAATGTGGAAAAAACAAGTATAGATGAGCTTAAAAGATTTGCTAATGCTTAAACTCAAAAGACATAAGCAATTCATAAAAGATATGAAGAAAATTAAAATAAGTGATACTCAGTTTCAAAAATTTATCAATTATATTTCTCTGCTATTAAATAATGAAGAACTTCCAGCAGAAGCAAAAGACCATTCATTAACAGGTGAATGGAGTGATACAAGAGAATTTCATATAGGAGGCGATTTATTAGTTATATACATCAAAACAGACGAAGAATTAATCCTCGTTAGAATTGGAACTCACTCACAGCTTTTTAAATAGCAACATTTATGCAACAGGTAAAAAACTTCATTAGCTCCCTTTTACAGGTGATTTAAGAACTTGTAAAAATAAAAAAGCAACACTTTTTTTTAAAAAAATACCTTGATTTTTTTTATCACGCTAATAGAGAAAATTGAAAAGGAAACAAAAGGAAACAAGTCTTAAAAGTTTCTTTTTTGAAGTTTCTAAAAGTTTACAAGTAATTTAAAAAGTAAACAAAAGTTAACAAACTAAACAAAACTAAACAGCTTTTAAAAAGTCAACAGATAAAATTTAAAACTATATAGAAGCTTTATTAAGAGGAAAATTAATACATCTTCTTTATTACAATAAAAAAGGAAATGCTCTGTTTCAAAAGCCGGATAAAATTCTTTTAGATAATCCAAATCTCTTTAATGTTTTATGTTCAAATCAAAATAAAGGAGCAATAAGAGAATCGTTTTTTGTATCACAACTTTTTAAACATACAATCAGATATTCAAAACAGGGGGATTATATAGTGGATGAAAATTACGTATTTGAAATAGGAGGGAAAAATAAAACTAAAAGACAAATAAAAAACCTTGAAAATGCATATATTATAAAAGATGATATTGAAATAGGATTTGATGAAATTCCACTTTGGCTGTTTGGGTTTTTGTTTTGATTAAACAAAATCCCTCAAATCTATTTTTTCTTTAAAAGCTATTTGTTTTAATTTTTTAATAGCGTTGCTTTCTAACTGTCTGACTCTTTCTCTTGTAATTCCTAAAACATAGCCTATTTCTTCAAGGGTAAGCCCTTTTACTTCTCTTATATCTTCTATTATTCCTTCTTCTAACATTTTTTGGGTAGCTTTGTCATAGCTTTTATATTTATCGTAATATTGTTTTAGAATTTCAATTTTTGGGTTATGTTTTTTCATCTTTTTTTCCTTTTTTTTGAGATTATTATTAGCAAATATATTAGAGATTTTTTATATTAATAATATTTTAACACAAATACTTGATATAATAATCATAATGACAGAAAAAACTATATGAGAAATAGAAAAAACAATAAACAATAATAGAAAATCATTACAATGAAAATTTATCTCTAAGAACATTTAGAGAATATATAATAATAGAAAAGGAATTTAAAGCAGAATAAATGGAAATAATTTATTTTTGGATTGAAGAATATAAAAATATCAAAAATCAAGGTTTTAATCTCTCCTCAAAATATAACTGTAACTATAATTTTGAAAAAGAAGAATTAACAATTAAAGAAAAAACAAACTATATAAATATCTTTCCTGAAAATATAAATGTTAAGGCTATTATTGGAAAAAATGGAAGCGGGAAAAGTAATCTTGTAAAAGTAATTTTTGAGTTAATTTATTTGTATTTTTTTAAGGAAGAACAATCTGTTTGGTGTGAAAATGATAAAGCAAAAGAAGATGATATTATAAATAAAAAAACTACATTATTTATTGATAATTATATAAATCATAAATTCTTTTTAATAATAAAAGATAAAAATGAATTTTTTAAAATTGATAGTGAATATATAAAAAAATTGTTCCAAAAAAAAGGATTTAAATTTATTAATATTAAAAAATCTGGTCATTCATTGGATGAATTTAAATTAAAAAATATATCAAATTATGAGAATAAAATAACATCATTTTCAATTTATTATAATTTTTCAACGGATTCATGGTTTGATGAGCAAAGTCCTTGGGTTAACGAAATTTATCACAGAAAAGATAATTATAATATTCCATTATTAATTGAACCGTATAAAAAAGATAATAAATTAGATTTAAATTTAATAAAAACACTAACAAATCAAAGAATTTTGCTTTTTTATGCTTTGTTAAACAATAAATTAAATAAATACAAAATCACTTCATTTTTTAATCCAGATAGAATTAAAATAAAATATGCTAAAAATTTAATTAATACACAAATTTTGAATGATTTAAAGTATGAAAATGAAGATTTATGGACTGATAAGGATACCGCACAATATGCATCAAAAAATGAATCTATAATTGAAAAATTAAATACTAATTATTATAAAATAATTCATAAATATATAATTTTTTTTGAAAAATTAGCTTTTAAAGAAGATATATATTACGCAATAAATTTGGATCATTTGAATATTATCAATACTATATATAATTATTATGAAAACTATAATTATAAAAACTTAAATTTACTCTATTTATTATTTAAACTTATTGAAAAAAGAGAATATATAAAACAAAGAAAAAATTTAGGAAATGAGATAATTGATAAGATTGAAAATTTTGAAAATAAGATTAAAAATATTAAAATTGAAAAGGAATTTAAAAATTTATTAGCTGAATTTAAAGATTATATAAATGATACAAATTTTAATTTTAACGATAAAGATTATAATTTAATAAAAATTGAAATAGCTTTTGAATTTCATAAAAATAAATATTACGATAAATTAAAAAAAATTTTTAATAATGAAAAAAATGAAATTTTTTTAAATAAATTAGATAATACAGAAAATATTATCTATTATTTTCCTGGGTGGCTTGAAGCTGAATTTTTTGAAGGGGAAAAATCATTAAATTCATTAAGTAGTGGTGAAAAAATAAAATTTGAATTTTTAATAGGACTTTTATATCAATTAAATAATTTAAATACAAAAGAGTATGATTCAGTTAATATATTTTTAGATGAAATTGAATTAGGACTTCATCCAGAGTGGCAAAGAAAATATTTAAAAGATATAATTTTTACTTTTGAACAATTTAAAAAATATACAAATTTCAATAAAAAGATAAATCTATTTTTTCTTACACACTCACCTTTTTTACTTTCAGACATCCCAAAAGAAAATATTATTTTTTTAAAAGATGGGAAGAATATTAGTGATGAAGTGAATATCAATACTTTTGGTTCAAATATTCATACTTTACTTTCGCATGCATTTTTTATGGAAGATGGACTTATTGGCGATTTTGCAAAAGAAAAGATAGATGATGTAATTAAATATCTTAATAATGAAAAATCAAAAATTGATTCAGATGAAAAAGCTCAGCAAATAATTAATATAATTGGTGAGCCGATTATAAAAAAACAGCTTCAAAATATGCTTGACAGTAAAAGATTATCAAAAGTTAATGAAATAGATGAAATTAAAAAAGAAATGGAATTATTGAAACATAGATTGGAAATACTAAGGAAAAATTCTTGAAAAGAATTAAAATTACTGAGAAGATTGAAAAAGAATTTCTAAAATGTTTTATTGATGGTAAATGTAAAATCAAAAATTACTCAATATCCAATATTTTAATTGATAATGAGACAATTGTCTTCCATGAAAAGAAGTGCAAATTATTAAAGAATATAAAAGAATATTTTGAATATTTACAAAATAAAATTAATGATTCTATAGATTTTAAAGAAATCTTATTGTCTACAAATTTGGATGAAATAATAAAAAAATATTCAAAATATTTTAAAAACATAGACGATAAAAAGAAACTTACTGACATTGTAAATAAAGCTTATAATTCATTACGAAAAAAATGGGGTTATAAAATTGTTAAATTAGCTGAAGCTAATGTATGTCTTTATTGTAATAGAAATTTTACTTTAAATTTTAATGAAAAAGAAACAACTGTCGAATTAGACCATTATTATCCAAAAGAAAAATATCCTTTTTTAGCTTTAAATTTATATAATTTAGTCCCTTCATGTCATACTTGTAATCATAAAAAAAGTAATTCTGAAAAAAATCATTTACATCCTTTTTTTGATGATATAGATAAAGAAATAAAATTTTCTTTAAAATTAAAAGATACAAGTTTTTATCATTCGATAGACGGATTTAATATTGAAATAGAGACTAAGTCTTTAAAAGCACAAAATCATATAGAAGTCTTTAATTTAGAAAATTTATATAATGAACATAAAGACATAATTTTAGAACTCATCCAAAAAACATACATGTATGACGAAAGTTATCTTGATGAACTTTTCAAAAAATATGAAGGGACATTTTTTAGAAACAAAGAAGATTTGACAAGGCTTATAAGCGGTGGATATATCAGTGAAGATGAAATAAACAAACGCCCACTTTCAAAATTAATTAAAGATATGTTAGAATACTTAAATTTATATTAATTTATAACGAAGGCAATAATTGAAATTATTAGAAATTGGAGAAGTAAATTATAAACAACTAAATAATCTAATTAAAAATAGATACTTTGTTTATAGCAAAGATTGGGAATTTATAGATTATGATGATATGGATGAATATGATTTACCTACTAAAAAATATTGGTTAAAAGAAGATATTAATGATTTAAAAGAATTATCTGATAAATACCTTATTGTTAAATGCTTAAATTTTGAAAAGTTGAATTTAGATGAAAAAAATTTAATTAAATATATTCAAAATGTATTGAATTATAATTTGATTTTTTTTGATATTGATACAATTAATGGTGAAAAAAGAGCAGGAGTTCAGCCAGGAAGTCATTTATTTACTCTTGATAAATTTACTGAATTTTTAAAAAATCAAAATATAAATTTTATAGGTGGACATAATATTGTAAATTATGATATACCTCAATTACTATATAATCAAGGAAACAACACATATGAATATATTAAAAAAATAAACTTCATTGATACTTTATATTTATCAATTTTATTAAATAGAAAATCATCTCATGCCTTAGAAAAAGAATATAAAAAAGAAGAAAAACAAAATAATCCAATAAAAGATGCAGAAGAATCGTTAACTATTTTTTCAGAATTATGTACTAATTTTAAAGTATTACCTAAAAATATTAAATGCTCATTGTTTTATCTTTTAAAAAATAATGAATATTATAAAGGTTTTTTCAAATATATTGGTTTAGATTTAATTTATTGTAATGAAACAGAAATTTTTAACACAATAAATCAATGTTTTAATTTAGATAAAGATTATATAAATAAATATCCTCTTGAAATAGCAATTATTTTTTTATCAAAATATTTCAACAAGTCTGTTCCCTTATTTGCTTATAAAAATATTGAAAATTTAAAAAAAGTAAAAAATGATTTAATTTTAAAATCTAAACAAATTTCATTGAAATCATATATAAAAACCTTATCAAATAATGATGAATTTGAATTTAGAAAATTTAAGCCTTTAGAAGATGATTTATTTAATGATGATATTTCCCAAGAAGACATTATAAAATATTCATTAGACCGGGAAAATATATTAGCTATATTGCCTACAGGTGGTGGTAAAAGTCTTTGTTATCAAATACCAGCAATCTTTGATGCAGAACATTATAATCAGTTAACATTAATCATTTCTCCTTTAAGAAGTTTAATGAAAGACCAGATAGATGGATTTAATTCAAAATACAATACATCAATAAAAGCTGGAGCTTTGAGCGGTTTTTTGACTCCTAATGAAAGAATAAAACTTATAGAAGATGCAAAAAATGGGAAAGTTAGTTTATTATATATAGCACCTGAATCTTTGAGATTTAAAACAATAAGAAATATTTTAAAAAATAGAGACATATCAAGAGTAGTAATTGATGAAGCCCACTGTATATCCATGTGGGGGCATGATTTTAGGCCTGATTACAGATATATTGGAGATTTTTTAAAAGAAATGTATCAAGATGATATACCACCAATTTCTTTATTTAGTGCAACAGCATCTAAAGAAGTTATTGAAGATATTAAAACATATTTTTATGATAAATTAAAGATCAAATTTAAAGAATTTATTGCGGATAATAAAAGAAAAAATTTAATTTATAAAGTTATAAAAGTAAATGCAAATAAAAATAATGTATTTGAAGAAAAATATAAAAAACTTTTAAATCTTGTAAAACCAAAACAAATTATTTATATTCCCAATTCTATTAAAGATTGTGATGAAGTAGCTAATAAATTAAATATTGAAACTGGTTATAGGGTTGAGAGTTTTCATTCAAAAAAAGAAAATAGAGAAGAAATTTTGCAAAATTTTATTAATAATTATATTGATATTATTGTTTCTACTACTGCATTTGGTATGGGAGTTGATAAGCCTGATATTGAAAGTGTTATTCATTTTACTTCTTCTCAAAATATTGAAGATTATATGCAAGAATCTGGAAGGGCAGGAAGAGATGAAAAGATTGTTCCAAAAGCAGAGTGTATAACTCTTTATTACGAAGGAGATTTTGACAAATATTTGCATAAGTTAAAAAATAGCATTATTACTAGAGATGAAATTCAGGCTGTTTATCAAGCTTTGAAAGATTTCAAAAAAGATAAAATTTATATAACCCCAGTAGATTTAGCTATAAAATCGAAACTTAGTATTGATGTTAATAATAATGAATATAAGCATAAACTTGATGATATTATTGCTGAATTAGTCGAAGAAGGTTTAATTGAAAGAGAAACAAATAATTATACTATTTATGCAAATTCTATAGAAATTAATGATCTTCAAAAAGTTAAAGAATTATTAGAAATTAGTGATGAAAAAATAAATTTAGCTTTTGAAGTTTATAGATTTATAAAAAAGAAATCAAGAAAGTCATTAGATATATCTGAAGCTGCTTATGTATTAGGTAAAAATGAAAAAGATATTATTCAAGCTATTAGAGAATTAAAAGAAAAAGGAATAATTAGTGAAGATAAAAAAATTCATTTTCAAGTTAATAAACCAATTCAATGGATGTATTTTACTTTAGAGAGATTTTTAATTACTGAAATTATCAATAACGAGAAAGAAATATTAAAGCTTCGTGAAATTGCTGAAAAATTTAAACAATCTACAAATAAAAATTTTCAAAGATATAATAAGCAAAACAATAAAAAACTTATTGAAACTTTAGAAAGAATTTTAAATAATTGGAAAGAATTTGTAGAAGTTAAAAGATTAGATAAAAAATTAAGTTTATGGTCTATAAGAATACAAAACCTTACTTCCTTTCAAGATTTAATTAATAAAAGATTAAATAATACATATAAAATATATAAAGAATGTTTAAAGGATAAAAATGAAATAAAATTATCGGAAATACGAAATACAATTCCCGAACTGAAAGAAAAAGAAATAAATGATTATCTTGTATATATGCATTATTCAAAATTTATTACTTTAATTGATGGAGTTATAATTTATTATCCTCAATATGTTTTAAAAATTAAAAGATTTGTAAATCAATATACTAATGAGATGTATAATAAGCGTAAAAAATTATATTATGAAAATAAAAGAAAAAAAATACATATAATGAATGAATTTTTAATAAGGCAAATTAATTCTAATAATGAAGAATTTTTAAAAACTTATTTTATAATGCCAATAGATGATTTCATAAAACATTATGTTAAATTTGTAAAAAAATATATAAATTATTTTATAACAAAAACAAAATATAAAGAAATATTTGAAAATTTAACTTCAGAACAAAAAGAAATTGTTAAAAGTAAGAAAAAACAGATTTTAATTTTAGCTGGTCCTGGAAGCGGAAAGACAAAAACCCTTGTTAATAAAATAGCCAATCTAATTTTAAATAACGAAAAAGTTAATCCTGAATTGTTTTTAATGTTAACCTACACAAGAACAGCTATGATTGAGTTTAAAGATAGATTATATAATTTAATAGGGAGTGATATTTACAAATTGGATATTCATACATTTCATTCCTATTTGTATTATATTTTAGGAGAAAATAATAAAGATTTGATTAAAAATAGAGAAAGAGAAAGTGATTATATATTTGATAAATTTTTAAGTTTAGATGAACATATAAAAAAAGAAATTGTTCCTAGAAAAACAGTATTATATTTAGATGAGTATCAAGATATTACTCCTAAAACTTTTGAAATAATAAAAGAACTAATAAAATACGGAGAAATTAAAGAAATTGTTGCTGTTGGAGATGATGACCAAATGATAATGGAATTTACAGGTTCAGATTTAATTTATTTTGATGAATTTTGGAACTTGTTAAGTATAAACGAAAAAGAAAAAGTGAGTTTTACTTTAAGTAAGAATTTTAGAAGTTTTAAAAATATAGTTTATTTTGCTAATGAATTTATTAAACAATTAAAAAAAAGGAAAAAACAAATAGAAATAACTCCTGTAAAACAAGATAAAGGGATTCTTGAAATAATAAAATTTTCTTCTTCAAATCTTTATGATCCAGTAATTAAAAAAATAATAGAAATTGGGGAAATTGACAATGAAATTGCTGTTTTAACTCATAATAATGATGATGCATTAACGTTGAAAGCCTTATTAAAAAAATATGATATCGAATCAAAACTAATACTCGATATAAAAAAATTTAAATGGTATGATTTATTTGAAATTCGAGAATTTGATAATGCAATTTTAAATAATTTATTAGAGGATGATGATATTTTAACTAAGGATGTTATTAATAAAGCTTATAAAAAAATTTCATATTTATCTAAATCAAAAAATTTTTATTGTATAGAAGAATTGATAAATTATATAAGAAATAAAGAAAATTTTACTTATGAAGCTTGGAGAAGCTTATTAGATGATTTAGATGACGAGTTTTGCAATCAATCTAATTCAAAAATTATTATAAGTACTTTTCATAAATCTAAAGGAAAAGAATTTGATAATGTAATAATTATGGACAAAGAAAATAATCACAATAATATCTTAAATGAAAAATTGATAAGAAGATATTATGTAGGAATAACAAGGGCTAAAAAAAATCTATTTATTTATACAAATCATGATTATTTTTTTAATAAGTTTGCGAAAAATAATGAATTATACAAATTCAATAAAAATTCATATAAAGAGCCGAATGAAATGATTTTGGAACTAGGATTAAGTGATATAAATCTAGGTGCTTCTTTTGATTTTCAAGATAAATTAAAAGGAGTTTATTTAAAAGACAAATCATTAATTTTAAGCTATAAAAATATTATATATAATAATACTCCTATAGCTAAACTTTCAAATAAAGGATATGAAAAAGTAGTAAAAATTTTAAAAAAAGCTTATAAAATACACAATATAAAATTAAGTAATTTAGTATATTACTTTACTGAAAATTATGACACAAATAATAAAAAAGAAATATTGCAAGGTATTTTTAATATAAATTTAAAGAAAAAATAGAAACAATAATGTAACTTGAAAAATGAATTCTATTAAAAAATATTTATTTAAAACCTTGCAAAGATATTATAAACAAAGAACCAAGAGCAATTAAAAATCTTTTCAAAAAAAATAAAAATCTTATATTTTGGGATAGGAGCAAAGAACGAATTGAAAATTTTAAAGAAAGAAATTCTTTTTTATTTAAATAACAAGGATATGCTATGACCATCTATAACTACATAAAATCAAAATTCCACAATTACAAAAACAAAATAAATATTCAAAAAGCACAAGAGTGGCTCTCTAATAATATAAATAAAATTTCAGCTCTGTTTGAAGATGTAAAATTAAGAGATTTTATATTTGAACCTTTTAAAGAAGTATTTTATTATCCTGATAAAACTTTAAATAAAGATATTTATAATGTAATTACACAAGTGGCAATAATAAATGCAATTTTAGCAGGCCTTCCAGGACAGCTCGGAGTCGGGGTTTATGTATCTATTGCATTTGAGGCTTGGATGGGATATGTTATAGCAAGACATGTAGGCATAAGTATTTTAAGACCTACTGAAATTTTTAAATATATTGGAATTATAGGAAGTGGATTATTTATTTTTAAAACAATTCTCAGTTTTTCTTTTTCTCTTTTTTCTATAATTCCAGGTCTTAATCCTTTGATATTAGCAGAAATATTTACTACCAATCTTATTGGAATAGCCTTTTGGGTGGGTTTTGAAGAGGTAAAAAAAAGCGGAAGTTTTAAAATACCTAAAAGATTGTGGTTTGAAATTTTTAATAAATCAAAAAATTTGTATATTCATCAATTAAGTATTTTAAAAAATACTTTTAATACTGAAAACTTAAAAAAAGTAGCCAATAGACTTAAAATGTGGCTTAATGGCGATATTTACGACACTAAAGAAATAAGAGACGAAATTTTTGCATCAGCTGCTATGGCTTATCTTTTAAGCGGTCATTATGATAAATTACAAGGGCCTTTGGGAAAAATTTTTGAAGAGGCTATAAGACTTAGATGGTCTTCTCAATTTGATGAAAATACCCCAATTGAAGAAATTGCAAAAAAATTTTCCGAATATTCCCCAGAGCAGTTAGAAGGGGCTATCAATACAATAAAAGGTAAAATGTTTGAAATTTTAGTAACAGATTTAGAAAACAGTGATAATGATAATATTAAAGCCCATATGTTTACAAATGAATCTCATCCTGATTCTGATATAATTTTTACAAATACAGATACAGGAGAAAAAATTGCACTCTCCCTAAAAGCTACACAGAATCCAGAAATTATTGAACATGCATTATTAAATTATCCAGATACCCCCATCTTAACTACAAAAGAAATTTCAGACTATTTTGAACATAATCCTGAATATGCCCATAAAGTATTTGGGACTGATATATCAAATGAAATGCTTGAAAATATTACAAAAGAAAATGTAGATAAACTAATAGAGAGTATAGAGCCTGTAAATGAAACTGAAGTAGTAGTTTCCGGAGTTACAATGAGTTCAGTTGCATTAGTTTGGCCATTGTTAATGGCATATCACAAAAACAAAATAACATATTCTCAATTTGAAAAAGCAATGAAAAAAATATTTCAAAAACAGGGAGTTAGACTTGCTTCAAGATTAGCTTACGGAATAATGTTCGGCCCTCTTTTTGCCTGGTATTTATTGGCAAGAAGCATTAAGCTTATCAGTAATAAAGCGATGTAAAATAAAATTTAATTTTTGGACTGTTAGATGGACTATCAAAGAAACTTAATTTTAAGCTATGAATTTAAGGGATTTTATTAAAATATACTGGTGCGGCGGGGGAGCATAATCAATATATTTCAATGTGTTTCAGTATGTATCACAAAATAAAGAATTTATGGGCTTTTATAAAAATTTATTGTCTCAATCTTTCTCTTATGTTATCCTTGTAACTCATAATTTAGTGGGTAAACAAGTGGGTAAATTTTGAAAGGAGCACCGAACGTGAAAATAATATCACCTTTAACTCAAAAAGCAATTAATGCTGCAATAAAAAAGCAAAAGAAAAAAATCACCGATGGATATGTTAAGGGTTTAACTTTAATGTTAGTCAGACAAAGCTATAAATGGCGTTTAAGGTATAAACTTGGTAAAAAAGACAGTTATTATACTATTGGAGATTATCCAACTATTGGATTATCAGAAGCAAGGAAAATAGCACAAGAAATAAGAAATCTTCTTTTAAAAGGCATTGATCCAAATGAATATAAAAGACAAAAGCAAATAGAATTAAAAATAAAACAAGAAACAAAAACATTTAATCATTTTGCAAATCAATTTTTAGAATTAAAGAAAAAAGAAGTTACAGAATCAAGATTTAAACGGAATTATTTAGGGACATATATTCATTATATTCAACCATTTATAGGCAATAAAAAAATTAATGAAATAACAAGAACTGATATTATTGAAATCATTAAACAAGTCCCTAAAATTAAATTACCTAATGCAACAAGAAGCACAAATAAAACTTATAAAGCAAAAGAAGTATTACAGGTTATAAAAAAAATATTTGACTATATTATTAATTTAGGACTGCTTGAATATAATCCAGCTTTTACTATTGATGTTAAGCATTTATTACCAAAAGAAGAAAAAACAAAAATGAAAGCCATTTTAAAACCTAATAAAGCAAGAGAATTATATAAAAAGATTTTAAATATCAAAACACCTACAGTAAAGAAACTTTTGCAATTTCAAGCATTAACAGGATTAAGAAACGTAGGACTTTATCGTCTAAAATGGGATTATGTAGATTTTGAAAAAAAACTTATAATATATCCTCCAAAAACATATAAAGATAATCAAGAACCATTTAGAATGCCTTTAACTGATACTTTAATTGAAATACTTATTTATTTTAAACAAATTTATCCAGTATATACCTTTAAAGAAGAAAAATTGCAAGAAGACAGTTTTTCAAGTAAATTAAGTAAATATTACAGGGAATATTTAACCAAAGAACATAATCCCCACGGATGGAGAGCTACATTTTCAACACTTGCTTATGAAAATCAAAAACTGCATAATATATCAGTTGAAGCAATAGAACTTCAATTAAATCATAAAGTTGGTAACAAAGTAACAAGAGCTTATATGAGAAGCGATTTTTTAAAAGAGAGAAGAAAATTGCTTGAATGGTGGGAAGAGTTTTTAATTAATTTTTAATTTTGCCTTTTAAAAGGAATATTTTTATTTATGAAAAAAAATAATTTTTTTTATTTTTTTTATGTCGATTTGTCGGAAAAAGAAAAAAAAGCCCATAAATACGATGTTTTAGTGTCGACATTTCTTTTAAAAAATGTCGGCTTTTTGTAGTAAGTTTTGTCGCATCATTGACACCAAAATTACGCTTTCATAAAAAAAGTATAAATTTGTAAAATATTTCTCAAAAATTCATTTTCTCTTTTAAAGGCATTATATGTTATAATATGTATATCTAAATACACATCAAAGGTTATATTATGATAAATGTAGTTGATTTAAGAAAAAGAGGAATTAAAGCCGTTGAAGAAGAGATAAAAAAAGAAAACAAAGCTATTATTACCTTTAAAGGCAAACCAGCTTATGTAATGCTACCTATTGAAGAATATGAAAAAATTATGCTTGATAAAGCTTATAATGAACTAAAAGCAAAAAAAGAAAAAAATGAGGCTTTTGTATCTAATGCTGATGAGCTTATTAAGAGAATAGAGAATGAGTTATAAGTTAGTATATGATGATAAATTTATAAAAAAGAGTGTTAAATTTTTAAAAAAGCACCCAGATTTAAAAGAGAGGTATTATAAGATTTTATCTATTTTAGAAGAAAATCCGTTTCACCCATCTTTAAGACTTCATAAACTTCAAGGAACAGACTATCACTCAGTTTCAATTACAATGAATTACAGGATACTTTTATACTTTTTAGTAGTAGATAATGAAATATACCTGCTTGATATAGACAATCACGATAATATTTATAAACACATTTAATAATTTTTATTTTTTTGCCTTTTAAAAGGAATATTTTTATTTATGAAAAAAATAATTTTTTTTTTAAAAGTTTTTACATTTTTACATTTTAAGATTAAAATCCCCTATTTATGGGACTTTTAGTGATGTAAAATGTTTCAAGATTTTACACCTTTTTTACACCAGTTTTTACACCCCATTGACATCAAAATTAAACTTTTTCCTTTAAAAGGCAAATAAATATTAAATTTTTACAAAAATAATTTTTTAGCAAATTTTTTGCACCTTTTGCACCCTAAATTAATTAAAACCCCTAAATTACGGTATTTCTTTAAGGTGTAAAATTATTAAATTTTTTGCACCTAAAAAATAAAAAAATATAATATAAATATAAAGAAAATACCGGTAAAATGGGAATTTTCTCAAGGGTGCAAAATTTTACACCCAGTTTGCACCCAGTTCACTTAGTCTCAATGTGCTATAATTGTATTACTAAAAAACAGGAGCGTGAAAAAATGCAAGCAGTATTGAATAATAGTTTTTTTACATATCAAAGTATAAATTTAATAGACCTTTTTAAAGATTTTTTAAAAAGTGTAATTGATAATTATCAAAAAGCAAATAATTATAACCTTGAAAAAAGGATAAAAGCTATTAGAAAAAATATAAAAATACTTAATGATAATTTAGAAGAACTTATAAAAAATAAAAATTTTGAAAAATTAGAAGATGAAATAATCGAGCTTAAATTTTATATTGAAAAACTTTTAAATACTTCTTTACCTGCAAATATTAAAAAAGAGCTTAATTTATTATATGAAGATTTAGTTACATTTGACTTCAATACTTCAATGCTTGAAATGAGAAAAGAAGTTGAAGATATTAGAAACCAAAAAATTTAAAAAACTTCTTAAATATATTATAAAATCTTCTTCAATAACAAAAGAACGATACCAAGAGCTTAAAAATATTGTTAAAAAAGATATTTATTCAAATCATATTATAAGACCACATAAAATAAAATGCGGCAAAGATGAGATAATATCTCTCTCAATTCCAAATACTCAATACCGCATATTATGTTATTTAACTTGTAATCCTAAAATAGCAATTTTTGGGTGGATAGGAACTCACAGAGAATATGAAATAATTTTAAAAAATAAGAAAAATTGCAAAAATTATCTTTTTAAATGCGAAGAGTTAGAAAAATTAATTACTGATTAATCCTCTTTTATAATCCCTGCATCAGATATAAAGACCCCATTTCTTAAAGGCAAAATTATTCTTATCCGTTTATTTTAGTATCATTTAGTATAATTATTTTTAATGATTTGGAAAAGGAAAAGGATGAAAGAGATTCAAAGCAATTATAGCGAAAATATATTAAATGAAGATTTTCATTTGAAAATTAATAATATTAATAAAATCTTAAAAAATAATAATTTAAAAACAATTAATATTACATTTGAAGATAAATTAAATAATATGAAAAAAACATTAGATAATACTATAAATCTTTTAAATAGTATAGGAATAAAAACACAAGAACAGAGATTAAAAGAATTAGCAACGGAATATAATAAAAAGCACCAAGAAAAACTTAAAAATTTGATAAATATTCATACAAAATCTATAAAAAAACTTTTAAAAAATGATTTTTCATATTTTTTAAAAAGATATTTTCCAAATGAAATATTAGAAGAGCCTAAGTTAGAAATTAATAAAACAAAATATGAAACTGTAAAAAATACATTTATTAAAGAAACTTTTAAAATTGATAAAAATTTAACTTTAGAAGAAAAAATTAATTTTTTATTTAATACAGCAAAAACTATTTATGAGGAATTAGAAAATAAACTTCAAACTGAAAAAGCTAAAAATTTGCTTAATATTATTTACTACAATTTGGATTTTATGAATTGCATTAATTTAGAAGATTTTAGGATAACAAAGCCAAAAAAATTTTTTGAAGATTTAGAGCATAACTTATTAAATTTTATTGATGATGAAAAAAGGACTTATATTTTAATAGAAAAAATAATAATTAATTTTTTACTTTATTATGATAAATTTTATCAAATATACGATTTTGCACTGCAAATTAAAAATATTAAATTTAATGATATAGTTTATAGATGTAAAAATGAAGATGAATTAAAAAAAGTTTTCTATATCACAAAAAATACTCCAGCATATAATTATAAAAAATACACATTATTTAACAATTTAATTTATTTAATAACAAATGAATTTAATCTTAATTTTGATACTTTTAAAAATTTTTTTATAAATTTATTAGTAAAGCAGCAAAAGCAAAAAATATATTATGCAAAAAAACAAATAGAAATTTTTCAACCTGATAAAAATTTTAAAGAAATTTTTAAAAATTTTGACTACATAAAACACCCATAAAATCGTTATTTTTCCTTACTTTTTTATTTGGTAAAAAAAGCTATCTATGATAGAAATTTTTACCTTAATTTTTTCTTTTCCCCTCATAATTGCATTGTATCAAATTAAATCAATTAATAAAGGAGGAACACAATGCAAAACTTACAAGCAAAAACAAAGGCATTAAAAAATTTAGACACAAAAGAATATCTAAGACCAAATGAAATTTATGCAGTATTTGGAATTGATAGAGCCACTCTTTATAGATGGATAAAAGATAAAGAATTCCCAAAGCCACTTAAACCAAGTCCGAAAATAACTTTAATCAACAAAAAAGCATTTGAGGAATATTTAGCAAAAAGAACAGCAGAACTTGAAAATGGAAATTAAGTCAATGCTTGGTAAAAGTATAAAAAGAGAACTTTTACCTTTAAAAGCAGGATTGACTTATTACGAGTTAGTGCAGTTATGGATATTTGACAATACTAATTATTTCAAAGAAGCAAAAGATGAATTTTTAAAAACTGATAAAAAGATTAATTTTCAAGAAGCCAATGAGGTAAAGCCTTATAAAAGAAAAACAAGTCCATCTTCTTTTACAAGGCAATAAAAATAAAGTGATTCAATAGCATTTAAAAGGTTTAGCAATATGATTATACTTAAAATAGAAAAAAATGCAACAGCGTTAAGATATAAAAGAATTAGAGATAAAAATTTAATCGTTGGTAGTATCAGAAAAATTATTCTCACAAAGAGCTTTTTTTGCAGTTTCAAACTTTTTGGCTTTTATGTAATTTTCAATGAAAGGTTTTACCCAGCTGGGAACTTTTCTATCTATACCCCACATTTTAACAGTATTATAAGGGACTTTGCTAAGTTCAGCAAATTCTTTTCTATTAAGACCAATTTTTTGAAGCAAATTATTAAATTCTTCTTTTTCTTTTTTCATAAATTTACCTTTAATAAAATAATAATTTTAATTATATCAAAAATTATAAATGATACAAAATATTTGACAAATACTGGTATTTGATATATAATTAAATGAAATTAATATCTAAACGATAAAAAGGAGATACCAAATGAAAACAAAGAAACTAATTCCATTAAGAGAAAAAGCATTAAAAAATAAAAGACTTCAAGATTATTTAAAGGAGCATAAATTGACTTTTAGTGATGTGAATATTTTAGAACTTACAGATAAAGGCTGGGAAGTATTGCAAAAAGGTTTAGCACAGATTGAGATTTTAATCATAAGCGGAACATTAAACTTAATACTTCCACTTTAAAGGCAAAAAAAATGAAAGCAAGAGAAATACAAATAACAAAAATCAGAGACAAGGTATATCAAATTATCATTGGAAAAGTTGGAATTGTAATCAGTGCAAAAGATGAAATTGAGGCAAAAGTTAAAGCGTGCAGACTGCTTGGACTTAATTGCAGCAAATTATTTCAAAAAAGACTTTTCAATGCTTAAACAGATTAAAAATTACAAATTAAAAATAAAAAAAAGGAACTCTATTATTTCTAAAAGGCAAATTGCAAAAATAAAAAAACATTTGCAAAGGATGAAAAATGCAAATTGCAGCAATTAAACAATATTTAACCAAAGAAGAGGTTATATCAATACTTCAAGCAGTTGGATTTGAGGTAAAAACTAATCGAAATTTCAGATTAAGAGATGATGACAAAAATCCAAGTGCAAGTATATATCAGGCAAAAGACGGGAGCATTAGAATCAAAGATTTTGGAACTGGATTCAATGGAGATGTGTTTGATGTGTTAGTTGAATATGTGGGAATGAATATTAAAGAGGCCAAAAATTTTGTAATGAATCATTTAGGGTTAAGCGATAGCGAGGTAAAAATACCAAAGATTGAAATCAAAATTCAAGAGCCAGCATATAGAACACAAGAGGAATTAAGAAAAATTTGGGATTCTTTTATTCCTCTTTATGCGTTAGATAGTAAAAAAGCCAGTGAAATTATATCAAGAATTATTCCGATTGAATATTTCAAAACAGCAAGAGAGGAAGATAGAGATGAATTTTTAGAAGTAGTCAGATATGATAAAAAATTGGATGAATTAGTTGCACTCACTAAAACACCAAAAGGCGAAATTTTATCAATCAGACACAGAAGAAAAGGAGGTATAAAATGGAAAGCATTATCCAAAACACAAGCTAATAAATATTCCCAAATAAGAATCACAGATGAGAGTGACCCAGTTTTTATAATAGAAGGCACACACGATTATTTAACCGCAATATTGCTTGGAATAAACTTTATTGCATTACCAAGTAAGAATTACAAAACCTTCAAAGTGGATGAACTCTCACTTTTAAAGGGCAATAAATGGGATTTTATTGTATTACCAGATTTAGATTATAAAAACGAACAAGATGAAAGTTATAAAAAATTAAAAAAAGAACTGCAGCAAAATATCATTAATTTGATTCAGCAATTAGAGCCAGTGGGAAGAAGTATATCAGTATGGGATTTGAGAAAAAAATTTTCACATTTTAAAGATATAGAAAAAGTTAAAGATTTAAGTGATTTATGCAGTATATCAGATTTATATGACAGCGTTTATTTAAAAGTATTTCATTTATTAGCTTGCTTTATTGCTTTACAATCAAATGAAGAAGCTACACAAGATATAAAGAAAGGAGTTTAAATGATGATTTATCGAAATGAAATGAGCGATTTTGATGTTAACCTTAAAAAGATTATACCATATGAAAGCGATGTGAATCAAGTAAATGAAAAGGAAAATAATGAAAATTTAGAAAATGTTAATGCAGCAGACGAAGTAATGGAACATAAAAGCAAAGAAGACAAAATAAGCAAAGAAAAAAAAGAATTAATAAGCAGCCTTTTAGCAAATGTAGAAAAAATTAATATTATTGATTATGCAAAAGAGAAACTTGGATATATTCCAAGTTATAATAAAGATGGAGAACCATTGCCTCTTAAACAAAAACATTTAAAAGTCGCACTAATTGAATATTTCAACGATATTGCAAATTCTAATAATTGGAAAATCACAAAAGATAAAAGCGAGACAATTTATCTTTTTAATGGTGCTTATTGGATACCTTTTTATAAAGATGATATTGTTTATCTATTGAGAGAATTTATTATTAAAACAGGAATACCTCTTATTGAAGCAAAAGACGAACTTTTCAAAGAAAAACTATATAAACAATTTTTAAGCGAAATAGAGCCGTTTTATAAGAAATCTAATAATTTAAGTGTGATTAATCTTTTAAATGGAACATTAGACCTTGAAAATATGCAGTTAAAAAAATTTGATTATAAAGATTTTTTAACCTACCAGTTACCATTTGCTTATGATGAAAAAGCAGTTAATGAATTATGGCTTCAATTCCTTGATGAAGTATTACCAGATAAAGAGACGCAAAGAACACTGCAAGAAGTAATTGGAAGTATTTTTGTAAAAGGCATAAAGTTAGAGTATGCAACTTTTTTATATGGGAGCGGTGCAAATGGTAAAAGCGTAGTAATGGAAGTAATTGCGGGAGTATTGGGGCGTGAGAATGTCAGCTTTTATTCATTAGATGATTTAATGCAGGAGCATTACAGAGCACTGATAAAAGATAAATTGCTTAATTTTGGAAGTGAAAACAATACTAAAAAACTTCAAAGCGATACATTTAAAAAATTAGCAAGTGGAGAACCGATTGGGGCAAGGCAAAAATACGGCAAACCATTCACAATGGAAAATTATGCGAGGTTAATATTTGCGGTTAATCAAATGAAACTTAAAGAAATTGAATATACTGACGGCTTTTTTAGAAGATTTTTAATCATTCCTTTTAAAAGGACAATACCAAGAGAAAAAAGAGATAAAAAGCTGCATTTAAAGATTTTGCAAAATCCAGCGGGCGTGCTTAACTGGATAATAGACGGAGCTAAAAGAGTATTAATAAATGAAGATGTTTTTATTTCTAATGAATGCAAAGAAGCAAGAAAACAATTTATAAAAGATATTGACAGCGTTTTACAATTTTTAGATGAAAATAATTATAAAAAATCAGACTATTTTAGAAAATATATTAAAGATTTTTATAATGAATATAAAGAGTGGAGTTTTGAAAGTGGTATTAGACCAGTAGGGAAAAGGGAATTTTCTAAAAGACTTGAAGCATTAGGGTATATAAAAAGAAAAGATAAAAACTGGTATTTTCTTATTGAAAAAAAATAATTTTTTCTATTTTTTATGCCGAAATATTGGAAAAATAAAAAAAAGTGTCAATGAGCCGACTTTTTGTCGACTTTTTTACGACATTTCTTTTTAGAATTGTCGACACTCAAACCTCCATAAATACGGGCTTTTAATAGGGTTGTCGACAAATCGACAAAAAAAACAAAAAAAATTTTTTTTAAAACTTTTAAGGAGCAGAAATGAGTTATAAAATCAGATACAGACCTTATTTAGATATGGACGATGTGATTGTATTAGAAAGAATAAAAGAAGCAACAGGTATATCTCACGGGGCTATTTTGCAAAAATTATTATATGAATCAGAAACATTTTTAAAAATTAAAGAAATTTATAAAGATTGTGATAAAGAAACCATAAAAAAGGCCTATTTAGGACTTATAAAATGATTTTAAAAATGAGATAATTTATAAAAATTATAAAAGGAGTTTTAATGATTCACCCAGAAATTATTGATTTGTTTAATTTTATTGTGGAATATAACGGGTTTATTGCTAAAAAGAAAAAAGAGGTTAATGGGTATTTTGGGAAAAATAAAGTAAAAAGTATTGCTGATTTAAAAAGAATTTTGATTGGTGATGAATTAAATGAGTTATATCAATATTTTTCAAAATTAAATAAACTATTGATTAATTCAAAATTTGATTTTCCAATTACACTAAATATCTCTTATTGGAAAGAAATGAAAAAAATAATTAGGGATAACCCAAGAGCTGATTTACAAATTATCTCTTATGAGGCAAATGAATTGATTAATAAGATTAAAAGAGATATTGAGGTTATTGATAATGATGAATTTATCCAAGAAGTCCAAAATATAAGAAAAAAATTAATAGAATTTGAGCCTTGGAAAACAGAAGCCCCAAGTGCTTAAAAAGGAGTGGAAATGAAAAAAGAAGAAGCATTATCACTTGCAAAATTAAGATACATTGAAATGAAACAAAAAATAACAAGTAGAATTAAAAAAGATGAAAACTTCAAAGCAAAAACAAAAAAAGATTTTGAAGAATTAAAAAATTATTTAAAAAAACACAATTTAATAAAGGAGAGAAAATGAATATATATCAAGCAGTTAATATGATGTCTCAAATCACAAATAAAAGTAAAAAGGCTATAAAAGAAGAAATTAGGCCAATAATAGAAACTTTTGAGGAATTGGGACTTGATTCATTTGCAAAAAATATTCCGACAAATATTATTGATCTTTACTTATATGGTGTAGAATTAAGCAATAAAGATTATTATTTCAGTTTATTCAAAGTTAGAGAATTTTTAATGAAAGAATTCAATTTAAGAGGAATTCAAGCTGATAATATTATTTTTATGAATGGAAAAGTAGACCATTGGATATTATTGAAATTAGCGGCTTATAGAATACTTGGCGAGAAATATCCAGAAGATGAATATAATACTTTAAAGACTCTTATTAATTATTATGTCAGTAGAGAAAAAGAACAAAAAGAAAACTATTTGAATGAATATAAAAAAGCTATTGCGGCTTGGAAAGCACAAATAAAAGAATTAGAACAGTTATTAAATAAAACAAAACAAAAATATGATAAATCAAAAATATATGGATTTGATAAACAGGAAATTGACATTATAGAAAATCAAATAATCACTTTATGCGAGACAATAAAAAATTTAAATGATGATATTGCTTTTAGTAGTTTAAATACAAGATATTTTACAGTAATTATGTAACTGTATATCTAATAACGGGAGGGGCGGGTTTGAAATTTTTTAGGCAAAAGCGGTCAGTCGGCGGCCAAGTCGCAAAAAAACAAAAACTAATTTCAAACCTTTTGATTAATTTGCAAGGAGTATAAATGAGAGGTGGAGCAAGACCAGGAGCTGGAAGGGCAAAAGTTAATGACCCAAAATTAAAAAAGATTTTTAATAGAGTTAATGGATTAGCTAAATTGAATAAAATTGGTAAAAAAGAAGAGCAAAGAATTGTTAATTTATTGGAAGAAAATGGCGTATTGAGCGATTTTGATTTTGCATTGATAAGAGCTTATGCACTTGCTTTTCAAGAATGGAATGAAGCAGAAGCTGCTTTAATAGAGCAAGGAAGAGTTATTGAAAATTCAAGCGGAAATCCAATTGCAAATCCTTATCTAAGGATAAGAGATAATGCCTTTAAAAGAATGTTTGAAATTGCAAAAGAAATGGGATTTAGCATAAAAAGCCGCGAAAAAATGAAAGATTGGCTGCAAAAAGAAGAAGATGAGTTTGCTAAATTTTTATTTGATAATTAAGACTAATTATTACTTCAATTCACTTCTATTTTTCCTCTTTATAAGGCTACAAGATATTCAATAAAAAATAAATTTCCAAACCAAAACCAAACAGAACTAAACAAATAAATCTTAAAAAATTATATAAACTGATAATAAAATACATATAGTTTAATTCAGATTCAAAAAGTTATTGTTAATCAATTTAGTGGGTAAACAAGTGGGTAAATTTTAATTAAATATTTTGATAAATATTGATTTATGGGGTTTTTAGGCTATTAAGTGGTGCGGCGGGGGGGACTCGGACCCCCACGGGCTTATTCGCCCACAAGACCCTCAATCTTGCGCGTCTACCAGTTCCGCCACCGCCGCGTGGAGTGTAATTATATCAAATTTTTAGATAATTTTTAATTCTTTTTAGAGCTTTTTTTAAATCTTTTATATCTTTTGTATAAGCTATTCTTATATAATTTTTAAATTCACCGAAATCTATTCCAGGTGTAACGGCTACTTTTGCTTTTTTTAAAAGTTCATTTGCAAATTCAAAAGAATTATCTGAATATTTTGAAACATCGCACCATAAATAAAAAGCCCCGTCAGGTTTTGCTATTTTAAAAACATCTTTTAATTCATTATATAAAAAATCCCTTCTTTTTTTAAATTCAGTTTTTGTATTTTCAAGATATTCATAATTAAAAGCTTCAAGTGCGGCATACTGAGAAACAGTAGGGGCTGAAATCAGGATGTTTTGGGCGATTATTTCGGCAGTTCTTACTAAATTATCAGGCAAAATTATCCATCCGATTCTAAAGCCTGGCATACAGAAATATTTACTGAATCCATTAATAACAATTGCATTTTTATTGAATTTTAAGGCTGTTGTATAATCTTTCTCATAAACAAGTCCGTGATATAGTTCGTCGCTTATTAAAAGTTTGTTGTTATTTTCACAAAATTCACAGATTTCTTTTAGTTTTTTAGATTCAATTACGCTTCCTGTAGGATTATTTGGGCTTGAAATCATTAATGTGTCAAAGCCCATATTTTTTAATGCTTTTAAATCAATTTCATAGTTGGGAAATTTAGTAGGTATTTTTATAAATTTTTTATTTTCAAGCTTAGCAAAATTTTCATAGCAAGGATATCCGGGAGTAGGGGTTGCAATAATTTTGCTGAAATAAAAAGCAATTAAAAATGCGGTGGAAGTTCCGGTGGTAATAATTATATTTTCAGGATTTACCTCAACATTGTAAAAATATTTATAATAGTCTGCAATTTTTTCTCTTAATTTTTTTAATCCTTTAGACTCTGTATAAAAAAATTTGTTCTCCTCGATAGCTTTCAATGCGGCATTTTTAATTTTAGGTGAGGGCAGTATATCAGGCTCTCCAATTTCCAAATGAATAACATTCTCATATTTTTGGGCTTCTTTTACAATATCCATTACAATAAACGGTTTCATTTGACCTCTTTTTTTATATAATTTTATCAAAAAGGAATTTGTTGGAATATTTAATTTTAGCAAGTATTGGATTTGTTGCTGCATTAACTCCCGGACCGGATATATTTTATGTAATAAGGCAGGGACTCTGTCATGGTCTTAAAAGTTCACTAACGGCGGTTGCCGGAATACTTACAGGAAATATTGTTTATTTAACGCTTGTGGCCGTTGGGCTTAGCAGCATAGGTAAAAATATATATTTCCAAATAATTGTGGGAATATCAGGTAGTATTTATCTGTTTAGAATCTCTATAATTATTTTTAAGGAAAAAGTTCATTTAAATTTAGTCTGTAAAAATTCAAAAGATATCTATAAAGAAGCACTTTTGCTTAATCTCTCAAACCCGAAAGCTATGATATTTTTTGCGGTTATTATTACCCCTTTTATGAGTAAAAATATTATGTTAAGTTGTGGAAGTCTTTTTTTAGGAATCATTGCTGCATTTGTTTTTGGGGCAGTAATAAGCTCTAAAATTAAAATAAAAGATAAATGGCTAAATATAATAAATAAAATAGCAGCTGTATTATTTTTCTTTTTTGGAGTAAAATTATTTTTGTTTGCTTTAAAAGATTTTGAAATTATTTTATCAATTTTGAATTAACAGCAAATTTTAAAAGTATTTAAAATGTACATTATTTCAACATTTTTATCATTATAGCTGCTTTTCAAGCAGCCAGATGGGCAAAACCCATTTTACATTTTCCATTTATTGTAAAGGTGCGTGAGGCTCGGCATATTTTTGTTTTGCATTTACCTGAATAATTGAATATTTTATCTTTACACTATCTTCGATAATTGCTGCTGTGAGCTTGTTTCCATAGACGCAGCCTGTATCTATTCCAATGGCGTGTTTATTGATTTTTGGATTTAAAAAAGGATTGTGTCCATATACCACAAATCCTTCGTGTCCATTGTATGTATCTGCCCAGTATCTTGCATTTGGATTATTATTGTCTAAAGGTAAAAATTTATCGTTTTCATCCACTTCCCTTAAAAATAAAAGCAGTGTCATAATATTTAAAGGTGGATTGTTTAGATAAATTCTGTTTGTAATGCCCGCATGAAGAATTGTTAAATGATTTAATTTTAAAAAAAACGGCATAGAAGAAATAAAATCAAAATCTTTTTGTTTAAGCTTTGGATAAATTTTTTGCTGGTCTTCATCCAAATGAACTTTTCTCCCCCAAAATTTTCTTAAATGTTTGTATTCGTGGTTTCCCATAATTGTAAAAATTTTGTTTTTTTTAGCATAACGCAAAGCTTCAACAGGATAGGGACCTTTATCAAGTATGTCTCCAACACTTATTTCAAAAGCCCCTTTTGCTGTTTCTTTTCTAAGCTCTTCCCATTCTTCCAGACATCCGTGAATATCGCCGTAAATGACGTATTTCATTTTATATTGGCAATTTCTTTTAAATAATTGCATGCGTCTTTTGAATGGTTGTTGCACGCTTTTTTAAGTAAAGTTACAGCTTTGTTTAAATCTTTTTTTACACCAATTCCTTTATAATAGTAATATCCCAAAATAGTGCAACTGTCATTGTCGTTTAGGGCACATCCTTTTGTATAATAATCAATTGCGGCTTTAAGGTCTTTTTTTACCCCCAAACCTTTGTCGTAAAAATATGCAACCATTCCGCAGGCATATCCGTCATTTTCACTGCATCTTTTATCAAACATTCTAAATGCTTTTATGTAATGTCCCTGAAGTGCTTCCTGAAGGGCAGGGTCGTTAGTCTGGCCATGTTTTGCGAAGGCAAAAACAGCTATTAAAACCAATATTAATTTTTTCATTTTTCTTCCTTTTATTTGATTTTGTGAAATGTTTTGGCTTCAACGAAGCCCTGATTATCCTCCTCAGGCTATACAGCCAAATCCGTCGTCGTCTTCAAATTCTTCACGAATGTTTTCGTGTGTCTGTCCTGACAATATGCTTTCTTTAAAAGCTATGGTTTCTCCATTGTGTTTGATAGTATAATAAATTTTACTTGTATTTCGAACGGTATTTATAGTTGAACAGTATGTTTCAAGTGAACTTAATACCCATCTTCTTGCCGTCATATTATCCGCTTTTGAATTAAAACTGTAAATAAAATGAAATTCGGTAAAAATTTTGGGATAAGTTTCTTTTCTTTTATATTCAACTTCCAAAGTAAAATTTTCTATTTCTCCTTTTGCTTTTGAAAGTTCTACAACATCATATGCCGAACAGTTTGCAAGACCTGTTACAAACATATCTACAGGGGTGTATTTTTTAGGATCAATTATTATTATATCTTTTCCATTTGTGGCTTCGTAAATATGATTATTTATATGTCTAATTTTTATCATTATGCTCCTTTAAAAACTTTTCAAAATACTTAATTTGTTTTTTTACACTCTCAGGGGCTGTGCCTCCAAAACTTTTTCTGGAATTCATTGAATTTTCAAGGCTTAAATCTAAATCTTTATCTATTCTTTCATCTATTTGTTTTAATTCTTCAATACTTAAATCGCTTAAATCAACTCCCTTGCTCTCCGCTAATGCTACTGCTTTTCCTGTTATGTGGTGTGCTTCTCTAAACGGAATTCCTTTTTTTACTAAATAATCTGCTAAATCAGTGGCAGTTAAATGACCTTTTTTACACGCTTTATACATATTTCCTTTATTTACATTCATGGTTTTTAGTGTTTCTTTTAATATTTCAATAGAAATTAATGCATTTTTTACGCTGTCGAACACTCCCTCTTTATCTTCCTGGGTGTCTTTATTATATGCAAGCGGAAGCCCTTTCATAACAGTTAAAAGTGCCATTAAATTCCCATAAGCCCTTCCTGTCTTTCCTCTTATAAGTTCTGGCACATCCGGATTTTTTTTCTGTGGCATTATGGAACTTCCGGTTGAGTATTCATCGCTCAGAGTAATAAATCTAAATTCGCTTGTTGACCATAAAACCATCTCTTCGCTTATTCTGCTTGCATGCATCATAAGCATTGAAATATTAAACAATATTTCCAACGCAAAATCCCTGTCACTTACGCTGTCTAAGCAGTTAATTGTAGGTTCATCAAACCCGAGAGCTTTTGTTGTATTAAACCTGTCAATTTGATGGGGCGTACCTGCAAGTGCCGCACATCCAAGCGGGTTTTTATTATTTCTTTTGTAACTCTCAATAAACCTTTCATAATCTCTTTTAAACATAGAGGCGTATGCCAGCATATGATAAGCAAAGCTAATTGGCTGAGCGTGTTGAAGGTGTGTCATCCCGGGCATTATTGTGTCAATATTTTCTTTTGCTAATTTAATAAAAACTTCAATAAGCTCTTTTATTTTTTCAGAAAATTCTATGTTTCTTTTTAATACCCATCTTCTAAAATCAACCGCCACCTGGTCGTTTCTGCTTCTTGCAGTATGCAGTTTTTTTCCTGTATCACCAATTAATTCAATAAGTCTTTTTTCAATAGCCATATGTATATCTTCATCGGATATATCCCAGTGAAATTTACCTTCTTCTATTTCTTTTTTTATCTGAAGTAAACCTTTTTTTATTTTTTCAGCTTCATCTTGTGTAATAATTCCCTGACTTGCCAGCATTTGAGAATGTGCTATTGAGCCTTCTATATCTTCGAGATAAAGCTTTTTATCAAAAGGAAGTGATGCGTTAAATTCATCAAGTATTTTTGCAGCCTGTTTGGAAAATCTTCCGCCCCAAAGTTTCATTATTTACCTTTTTTGTGAAATTATAACAAAAGTGGTATAATAAAATTATGAATTATGAATGTTGAATACAAAAAGGAATATTATGAGAATAAATGCAAATATAAGTGCCATGAATTATTATGCAGATAAATTTAATAAAAATGCTGAAAATATTGCCAAAAATAAAGATTTAGCCAAAAATTTAATAGAAGAAAATGTAAATGCAAAAGCTTTTGAAGCCCAAAGTAAACCCATAAAAACAGAGGATGAAATGTTTAAAAGTCTGCTTGATATAAAGGCATAAAATGAATGCCGAAATTATTAGACTTATTTTTACCGCATTTACAATTGAAAGATGGAACGACCTGCCACGTCCTGTCAAATTTATTGAACTTGACAAACAGGCACACAAATTTATAATAGCTTATTTAATCAGTTTTTTTGAAAAAGATATAGATTATTACAAATTTATAAATTTAGGAATTGCCAATCTTTTATACAGGGCGGTTCTTACCGATTTAAAGTCTCCCGTTTATCATTTTTTAAGAAAAAAAAGAGGAAAAGAACTTGACGAGTTTGTAATAAATCAGCTTAGGGGAAAAATCAGTGATGAACTGATAGAATATATAAAAATTTTAAAAAAAGATGATTCAATAGAAAACAGACTTCACTCAGCCTCAAGTTTTATTGCCACAAAATGGGAATTTGACATTATTTACAACACAGCCCCTTTTATATATGGAATGGATGAGATTAAAAACAATATAGAAAACGAACTTGAGGATTTTTATGACTTAGAGGGTGTGAGGATACTTAGTCTTAAAAGAAAAAGTTATGATTTTATCTCTTTATGCGGAAATATGAGATTTCAAAAAAGATGGGCAAATACTCCGAGGGTTCCTGAAACTTCAGTTCTTGGGCATATGCTTTTTGTGGCAGTTGTTACATATTTTCTATCAAAAGAGGCCGGGCTTATTAAAGAAAAGATAATTAACAATTTCTTTACAGCCCTTTTTCATGACCTGCCGGAAGCCCTTACGAGAGATATTATTGCCCCTGTTAAACACAAGGTAAAAGGGCTTGATGAAATACTTAAAAGTTATGAGCATTTTTTAATAGATGAGAAAATTTTGCCGCTTCTTCCAAAAAATATGCAAAAAATAATGAATATCTATTTAAAAGATGAATTTAAAAATAAAATTATTAAAAATGGGTGTTATAAAATTGTTGAAAATATTGAAGAAATTAAAAATATTGCAAATTCAGTGGACGGAAATTTTATTAAAGCGGCCGATCATTTCGGAGCTTTTGTGGAAAGTTATATGAGTATTCATTATGGTATAAAATCTCATGAGCTTGAAATTGCAATAACAGAACTTGAAAAAATGTATAAAAATAAAAAAATTTACGGGATTGATTTAGGAAAATATTTTAATAAGAATTATTTTGATTAATTAAATTTAGATTTATTTTATTTTTAAATAAATGAATAATCACTCTTAGTAAAAAAAAGTTTTTTTGCTAATATTACTGAAAAAAGGTTTTTTATGAAACTGTCAAAACAATTTAAAATAGTGACATATGGAATTTTTTTTGTAACTATTTTTGTTTTTTTAATAGTTAATATTTTTCAGCAATTTAATATATACAAAGAGGAAGTCAGTAAAGAGACAAAGAAATATATTCAAATCGAAAAAAGTAAATTAAAAGAAAAAGTAGATTTATTTGCCGAACAGTTTGAATATATTTTAAATAATGTAAATGCCCCTAAAAAACATAAAATAGAAGCTTTTAAGAAAATCATAGAAAATTACAATAAACATCATTTGGACAAATATATTTTTATAGACAGTGAAAAAGGAGGGATTTTAGTTTATCCAGACAGTAAACTTTTGGGAATTAATCTTTTAAAATCAAATAATGAAAAATTAAGAAAATTAAAAGAGATGCTGATAAAAGCTTCCCATTCAAAAGAGCATTTTATTGTTTATGAATGGATAAATCCAAAAACAGGCAAAAAAGAATTAAAAATTTCTTATGTAAGGCATATTAAACATTCTCCCTATTTTATAGGCTCCGGGATATTTTTAAATGATATTAATAAAATAAAAAATGAAATAAAAAATTATTATTTAAATGAGTTTTTAGATTCAATGGTTCTGTTTTTATTATTAATTTTATTATTAACAGCTCTCTTTTATGTTTTATTGAAAAATATTGAAAATAAATTGAAAAATGATTTAACTGTTTTTGAAAAATATGTAAAAAAAGAAAAAATATATAAAAATAAAATCTATTTTGAAGAATTTAGAAATTTAGCAGTTAAAATAATAAAACTTTTAAAAGAAAAATCAAAATTATTAAAAAATATAGAATATAAAACATATTTTGATGAATTAACATCCCTTCCAAACAAGCTTAAACTTGAAAAAGATTTAAAGAAGCTAAATCCAAAAGGTTCAATGATTGTAGATATTAAAAATTTTTCTTTGATAAACGATTATTATTCAATAGAAGTTGGTGATATGGTATTAAAAAATTTAGCTAAAAATTTAAAAAATTTGCTGCCTGATAATTGTAAATTATACAGATACAGCGCGGACGAATTTATAGTATTAAATTTTGGGGAGATTTTATGTAAAGAATTGGTTGAGAAAATATTTTCTTATTTTAAATATAAAATAATTGATATTAAATATAAAAATGAGGAAATCCCCATTAATATAGAATTAATTATGGCAATAATTAAGGATGGCAACAAAGAAAATATAATTAAAAAACTTCATTTAGCTTTATTATATGCTAAAAAAAATGATTTAAATATAGTTTTTTATAATGAAAAAATGGATATTGAAGAAAAAGTAATTAAAAAATTTGAATCAATAGAAATGGTTAAAAAAGCTTTAACTGAAGACAGGATAATACCAGTATTTCAAAAAATAATTAAACCTGATAAAATCAGTTATGAATGTCTGGTTAGAATAAAAGAAAAAGATAGGTTAATAAGTCCGTTTTTCTTTTTGGATAATGTTAAAAATACCGCATTATATTTTGAAATAACTAAAACAATGATAAGAAAAAGCTGCGAAGTTTTTAAAAACAGAAGAGAAGATTTTTCAATTAATTTTTCATACAAAGATTTACATAACGATAAAATTAAACGGTATTTAAAAGAACATATTGAAAAATATAACCTGCAAGGCAGGGTAATAATAGAACTTCTTGAAACAGAGGCAATGGAAGATTTCAAAGAAGTTATCAAATTTATAAAAGAGATGAAACCGTATGGTATTAAAACAGCAATTGATGATTTTGGCACAGGTTACAGTAATTTTAGTTATTTAGCAGATATTCATCCAGATTACATAAAAATAGACGGAAGTTTGATAAAAACGATTAATAAAAACAAAAGATACTATACTATTGTAAAACATGTGAATTATTTCGCACACGACCTCGGCATAAAAACTATAGCCGAGTTTGTACACAATAAGGAAGTTTATGATGTATTGGTAGAACTCGGAATAGACGGTTTTCAGGGATATTATATTGAAGAGCCAAGAGAGGTGATATAATATGGAACTTAGAAAAAAAATAGCATTAAAATTAAAACATTCAAAAAAAGAAATAATTAAATTGTGGCTTGAGGATAAAGAAGTAAAAGAATTTTTTGATAAAAACAATTTAAGTTTAACAAAATTTAAAAAAGGATTCGCATTAGGTTTTGTAAACAATTTTATAGATTTAATAGAAAATGATGTAAGAAAATGCTCTTATTTACACCGGTTGATGGAAATAACCAAAGACAAGCTTACATTAAAAGATATTATGTTTTTGTGTTCAAAATTTAAAAATGCAGTACTTAATGTATTGGCAGTTAAAGATCTGTGGTTTAGGGAACTTTTGGATTATCCTACAAAAATAATTTTGGAATATTACGAAGAATTATATAAAAGAAAAACAAATTTTTATGAACAGTTATTAGATAATCAAACATTTGCAATTTTTGAAATAGTTGATTTTGAAATTACATATTCAAATAAACTGTTTAAAAAGATTTTTGGAAATGATTTATTTGCGAAAATAGACCAAGCTAATTGTTTTGAGGATTTATTCAAAAAAGATAAAAAAGAGTGGTTTAAGGCATTAATAGATAATAAAATATTAGAATGTATTATAAAAGTAAATAATAAAGATTTTCATCTGGTTTTAAAGATTATTGATGAGAATATAATAACCGGTTCACTTTATCCTGTAATCATTGAAAAAGTTAAAGAAAATAATTTTTATGATGCTCTTACCAATTTGTATACTGATACATTATTTAAAAATAAAGTAGAAGAATATATATCTTTGAATAAAAAATTTTTTATTGTTTGTGTTGAACTTGAAAATTTACTCTTATTAAATTATATTTACGGAAGGTCCAAGGTTGATTTTGCTATTAAAGAATTTGCGAAATTTTTACAGGAACTTAATTTTTTTGCCGCAAGGGTGGACGGAAATAAGTTTTATTTGATTATTGAAGAAAATAATTTTGAAAAGATTAAAAATTTAGCAGAAAATATTTTAAAAAACAATAAATTTTTTTATGAAAATGAACTTATCTCTTTTAAAGAAAAAATTGTAATAATAAAAAAAAGAGAAAAAGATAATTATTTAAAAATTATGCAGAGGATTGAGGATATTCTGGCAAAAGCAGATATTAATGAAATAGAAGATGACAGCGAATATATTTATTTTGAAGAAAAGAGAGAAAAAATTTTAAGAAAATTTTTTAATTCTATCGCCGTAAAAGAAAAATTAACAATAAGGGCGTATTATAATAAATTATCAATCAGTGACAAAGCGGTCATTTATAAGATTGATTATGAAAAAAATAATATTGAAATTAAAACCTCTGAAAAAATAATAAAAATAGTTGAAATTGGAAATTTTATAGATATAGAATTTGAAAATATTTTAATAAGGGGTGTTGTAAAAGATTTTGATATTGAAAACAATACTATATTTTTGACAAATTTTGATGTTGTTTTTTATAAAAAAAAGTTAATATCTTTAGAATTAAACCCTCCGTTAAAAAGTTTTTTAACATGGGATAATATAAAAATTCCAGCAATAATAAAAGAAATTTCATTAATAAATGCTACAGTTCAGACTACTTTTATATATGATTATGAAAAGGATATGGAAATAAATATCGAATTTGATTTAAATGAAAAATTTGATTTAAAATCTAAAATTACATTTGTAAAAAGAATTGTTGACGGATTTATATTATATTTGGAATTTGAAGATAAAAAGAAAGCAGAAGAAAAATTATCACATTTTATTGCCCAAAAACAGCTTGAAATTATTAAGGAAATAAAAGAGAAAATTTAATCTGTTTCAAGTTCAAGGCTCATTAAATACATATCTTCCCCGTCTATTATTTCCAGATTTCCACTGTTGCATTTTGGACAGCGGTATTCGTCTTTTTTAAGCTCTGTTTTATATCCACAATTCTTGCAGCGTACAACAACAGGCTGTATTTTCATTATAAATTCAGCTTCTTCACAGATAGTTCCTTCTTTAAAGGTTTCAAATGCCGTTTGTAATAAATCCGGTTCAACTCCGCTGAGTATTCCGATTTTTATTTCCAGTTTTGTAACTTTTTTTGCATTGTTTTTTCTTGCATGTTCATCCGCAAGCTGTAAAAGAGAATCTACAATTGAATATTCGTGCATTTTTTTACCTTTTTTGTGAAATTATATTATAATTATAAAAAAAGGCTAAAAAGTGGCAAAAGAGACTAAAAAAACTCAAATAATGAAAACAGCTTTAAAACTTTTTGCTGAACACGGTTTTTATAATACAACTATTGCAGATATTGCAAAAGAGATGGGGATGAGCGTGGGGAATATGTATAATTATTTTCCCTCTAAAGAATCGCTGGCAAAAGAGCTTCTTATTTACACCTCAAACAGATTCGGAGAAAAATTAAAAGAAATTAACGAAATGGATATTCCAGGCAAAGAAAAAATAAAAAAAATTACCGAGTTATATTTTGACATGGCCGAAAGTGAGCCGGAATTAGTGGATTATTTTATGAGGGTTTATCTTTCCAATAAAGAAATATTTGCAAACGGGTGTGAAGGAATGCTTTGTGTTAGTGCATTTGTAACGGAAATTATGATATTTTTAGAAGAGGGTGTAAGAAAAAAAGAACTTAAAAACCAGGATTTTTTCTCAGCATTCGGTCTTTTTATGGGATATTTAGGCGGTCTTGTGTTTTTAAGCAAAGAAAGAATTTTACCCAAACCTTTAAAAGAATATGTTGAAAGTGTAAGTGAGAATATTTACAATGCGCTCAAAGCTTAAAATAATATGGATAGACGCTGTAGGGTGTAACGGCTGTACACATTCTTTTATAAATTATCCGTTTTTAAATGAAATTTATAAAAAATTTGATTTTTTATACCATCCTGTTTTTGATTCTCCTCCGTTTGAATTACAAAAAAGTGACATATTAATTGTAGAAGGTGCTTTAAAAAATAATTTTTCAAGACTCGGGTTTAATCTTAAAGATTTAATAAGAAAACTCTTTTTTAAAGCAGACAAAATAATTGCACTCGGAACCTGTGCCGTATACGGCGGAGTATTTGGGGAAGGCCTGATGTTTAATAAAGAACAAAAAGGGGCTTTTTATAAATGCAGAGACAAAATAATAAATATTCCCGGATGCCCCGCTCATTACGAATGGCTTGCTTATGTGTTGAATATGCTGTATGAAAATAAAAAAATTTTATTGGATGAAGAAAACAGGCCAAAAGAAATTTTCTCATACACTTCCCATAGCGGATGCAGCAGGAATGAATATTTTGAATGGAAAATAGATGCTGATGCTTTCGGAACAAAAGAAGGGTGTCTTTTTTACGAACAGGGATGTCAGGGGCCGTATACACACAGTAACTGTAATAAAATTTTATGGAATGAAGTAAATTCAAAACCGAGAGCCGGAACTCCATGTTTTGGCTGTACAGAAAACAGTTTTCCAAAAACAGGGCTTTTTAAGACAGAAACTTTTATGGGAATTCCTGCAAAAATTCCTCTTGGAGTCAGTAAAAGGGCATATCTTACTATCAGCGGAATGGCTAAAAGTTTAAAAAACGAAAGACTTTCAAAAAAATTAATAGACGGATGTGAGAATGAAAATAACAAAAAAAATTGTTAACAAAATAGAAGGTGAAGCAAGCTTAAAAATTTACGGTGAAGAAAAAGTGGATTTTGTTGAAATAGAATTTTGGCAATACAGGAGTGTTGAAAGTTATTTAATAAACAGGCCCGTAATGGATGCTTTGGTTATTAACCCGAGAATTTGTGGGATTTGCGGCCATTCCCATCTGTTTGCCACCGTAAAAGCAATTGAGAATGCTGTAAATGCAAAAGTTTCAAAGAAAGCTGAAATTTTAAGAGATATTACTGTTGGGCTTGAAATTGTGGAAAATCATATCAAATGGTTTTATATTACACTTTTCCCAACACAGATAAAAGATAAAAAATATATTTTTAAAGCAGGCGAATTTGCCGCGTTGATTTCAAAGGCAATAGCTCTTATTGCGGGGCAGTATCCACATAATTCCTATATGGTTCCCGGAGGTGTTACCTCAGACCCCACAAATTTGGAAATAATAAAATTAAAAGATTTATTAAATAAAATTTATGAAAAATATCAAGAGAAAATTATGGATTTGAACTTAAATTCAGAGGATATTGAGCTTTTTTTTGAAAATCTGCCTAAAGATATTGGTAAAAGTATTAACAGGTTTTTGGTTTTGGGAGATAATCTTTTTTTTAAAAAAAACGGTGATGTCAATTTGGTTAAAGAAGTTGAAAATTCGTCTTTAAGCAAAAATGTTTTATATAACGGGGAGTTTGTGGAAGTAGGTCCTCTTGCAAGAAATATAAACAATGAAAATATAAGAAAAATTTATAATAATTACAAAAACAGTATATTTACGAGAATTCTTACAAGGGTATATGAAGGTTTACTCATTTTAGAATATTTAATTAATAAAATAAAAGAAATAGATATATGCGAGCCTTCATATATAAAATGTGGAATGAGTAATTCAAAAGGGATTGCCGCTGTCGAAGCGCCCAGAGGAAGCCTGATTCATGAGATAGAAATAAAAAACGGAAAAATCGCTTATTACAATATTATAGTTCCCACACAGTTTAACCTTTCCTCTTCAAAGGATAAAAATAAATTATCCGCCGCCCAGTCTGCAATGATAAATGAAAAAAAAGAATATATTGACTCCATATTTAAATGTTTTGATATTTGTGCCGTATGTGTAAGCCATTAAATTAATAAAATTTTAATAAAATTTGATAAATTTTGCTTATAACTATTGAAAATGAACATTTATTTAGTATATAATAATGTTGAACAAAAAAATTGGAGGGATAAAATGAATGAAGCAACTATCCAAAAAATTAAAGAGAGATTAGCAACTCTCAAAAAACTTCCAGGAATTGGACAAAAAAGTGTAGCTGAGGTTTTGGAAGAACATGGATTTACAAGAAGGGATTTTCTAAAATGGTCTGCAGCAATGGCTGTAATGCTCGGTCTTCCGACAAAATTTTCTCCGTTAATTGCCGAAGCGGCGGAAGTTAGCGACAGATTGCCTGTTGTTTGGCTTCATTTGGCTGAATGTACAGGATGTAGTGAAAGTTTAATCAGAACTGATTCACCTACAATTGATAATTTGATCTTTAATTATATAAATTTAGAATATCATGATACAATCATGGCTGCAGCCGGATGGCAGGCAGAAGAAAATTTTGAAGAAGCTATGAAAAAATTTGCAGGTAGATTTGTATTATGCGTTGAAGGCGGAGTGCCTACAAAAGGCGGTGGAGAAGATTTAACAATAGGTCCATTTGCAGAAACCGGGCTTGAAAAATTAAAAAGAACTGCCGATAAAGCGGCTGCAATTATCAGTGTCGGTACTTGTAGCAGTTTTGGCGGTATTCAGGCTGCCGCTCCGAATCCAACAGGGGCAAAAGGTGTTTATCAGGTAATCAACAAACCTGTAATTAATGTGCCTGGATGTCCTCCAAGTGCAAATAATATTGTTGGAACTATATTATATGTAATATTATTCGGAGCGCTTCCGGCAGTTGATAATTTCAACAGACCAAAATTTGCATACGGACTCAGAATTCACGATTTATGTGAAAGAAGAGGGCATTTTGATGCCGGTGAATTTGTTGAAGAGTTCGGTGATCACGGTGCAGAAAACGGATTTTGTTTATATAAAGTAGGTTGTAAAGGACCTTATACATTTAATAACTGTTCTCGTGAGAGATTTAACCAACATACATCTTGGCCGGTTCAGGCGGGGCACGGTTGTATAGGATGTTCTGAACCAGATTTCTGGGATTCTATGGCTCCATATGAAGAACCGCTTGCAAATCATAAATTTGCTTCAGCTACAGTAGATGCTACAGCAGATAAAATCGGTGCAACTATTTTAGTAGTGGCAGGTGTCGCAATTGTAGCTCACGCAGCACTTAGTGCAATTAAAAATCCTAAGGAGTAGAGAATGGCAAAAAGAGTAGTAATAGACCCGATTACAAGAATTGAAGGGCATTTAAGGGTAGAAGTAGTATTGGATGATAACAATGTAATTAAAGATGCTTATTCTTCTGCAACACTTTGGAGGGGAATAGAAGTTATTTTAAAAGGAAGAGATCCAAGAGATGCAGGATTTATGACACAAAGAATATGCGGTGTTTGTACATATTCTCATTATAAAGCCGGAATTATGGCTGTAGAAGATGCGTTGGGGATAGAACCTCCTCTAAATGCAAAACTTACAAGAGAATTGATGAATATAGCACTTTTTTTCCATGACCACATGGTTCATTTCTATCAATTGCACGGGCTTGACTGGGTGGATATTATAAGTGCACTTAAAGCAGATCCTAAAAAAGCAAGTGAAGAAGCGTTTAAATATGTTCCAAAAGGATATGAGCCAATTGCTACCGGTGCTGATGAATTAGCAGAAGTTCAAAAAAGAGTAGAAAAATTTGCTGAGAGGGGTGATTTGGGCCCATTTAAAAACGGATATTGGGGTCATCCTACAATGAAGTTTACACCTGAGCAAAATTTAATTGCACTTAGCCATTATTTAAAAACACTTGAAATTCAAAGAATTGCAGCTCAGGCAATGGCAATTTTCGGCGGTAAAAATCCACATCCGCAAAGTTTAACAGTCGGCGGTGTTACATGTGCTATGGATTTGGAAAATCCGAGCAGACTTGGAGAATATTTGCAAAAATTCCAAGATTTGGCTGATTATGCAAACAGGGCATATTATGCAGATATAGTAATGGCCGCTGCTGCTTTTGGAAATGAACCGAGTGTTGTTCAACCTACTAATCTTGGTAATTTTTTGACATACAGAGAACATCAGGTGGGTGCAAATGAATGGCTGTTTGATGCAAGCGGATATATTAAAAACCATGATTTAAGTAAATTTTATGAAATTGACGAAAGTAAAATAGCAGAAGACGTAACTCACAGCTGGTATAAAGATACAGGATTTTTACAACCATATAACGGAGAAACTGTTCCTAATTATACCGGATATGTTGACGGTAAATCCGTTGACGGTAAAGGTAATGAAGTTAATGTAAAAGTTGTTAATCCACAAGGAAAATATTCATGGGTTAAATCTCCAAGATATAACAGAGAACCTATGGAAGTGGGACCTCTCGCATGTATGGTGGTTAATTATGCAAAAGGAAATCCAAGGGTTAAAAAAGTAGTAGATGAATTCTTAGCTCAAACAGGACTTCCTGCTAAAGCATTGTTTACTGTTCTTGGAAGAACAGCGGCAAGAATGTTACAGACTAAAGTTATTGCAGATTATGGAATTGCGGCATTTAATAATTTGGTTGAAAATTTAAAATCTGACAAATCAACAATCACACCATATAAAATTGATACTAATAAAAAATATAAAGGAAGATACATCGGGGATGTTCCAAGAGGAATGTTAAGTCACTGGTGTAGAATTAAAGACGGAAAAATCGAAAACTGGCAGGCAGTTGTTCCATCAACCTGGAATGCTGGTCCTGTAGACGGAAACGGTAAAAAAGGCGCTTACGAAGCAAACTTAATTGGTATGAAATTGGCTGATCCAAGCAAACCTTTGGAAGTCATAAGAAGTATTCACAGCTATGACCCATGTATTGCATGTGCAGTTCATGTAATGGATGTAAAAGGTAAAAAATTAGGTGAATTTAAAGTAGACCCGCAATACGGTGCATGCTAAGGAGGCACAAATGAAATTTTTAAAAGTAATGGGAAATTATTTAGGCGGAATAGAGTTTTCCGCCGGTTATAGATGGCAACACTGGATTAGAGCCATCTCTATTTTTGTTCTTATTGCAACCGGGTTTTATATTGCTAATCCATATATAACTTATGCTGATGCTTCAGTAGATCCTACCAGGTTTACACAGGGATATTTTAGGGAATTACATATTATTTTCGGTTTTGCAATGACTGGCGCAGTTTTGTATAAAACTTTTTATTTCTTCTTTTTTAGAGAGGGAAAATATGAAAGAGCTTCATTAAAAGATGCGTTTAATATAAAAGTGGCTCTCCAACAAGTCGGATATTATTTATTGGTTTCTAAACATCCACATACAAAAGGTGTTTATAATCCATTGCAATTTTGGGCATATTTTGCACTTTATCTGTTTTTTTACGGTATTATAATTACAGGGCTTGCTTTATATGCAGAAGTTTATCATCAAGGACTTGGTGCAATGTTGTATCCATTTGCAAAATGGATTGAAACATTAGTTGGAGGACTTGCTTATGTAAGACTTTGGCATCATATATTTATGTGGGGAATTATTATTATTGTAGCTATTCATATTTATATGGCAGTATTTAACGGTGTATTTAATAAAAACGGTTCAATGGATGCAATATTCTCAGGTATGAAATGGGAAAAAGAAGAAGAATAACCTTCTTTTTCTCTTTTATATAGTAAGTAGTGAACAGAGCCCTGTTTTCTACCTACTATATTAAAAATCAAAAGGCAATAAATGAAAATATTAATTTTGGGAATAGGTAATATATTATTCGGTGATGAGGGAATCGGAGTCCATCTTACAAATTATATTGATGAAAAATATGATTTTATTGGTCCTCATGAAATTGATATAATTGACGGAGGAACGTTGGCACAAAGGCTTATTCCTATAATTGTTGAATATGACAGGGTTTTTGTATTTGACTGTGTGGATGTTGACGAGGCAAAAATAGGAGATGTTTATTTCTTTGATTTCAGAGCTGTTCCTGAATGTGTAAGCTGGCAGGGAAGCGCACATGAGGTTGAAATGCTTCAAACCCTTCAAATGATTGATATAATGGGTGATTTGCCTGAAACAAAGATAATAGGTGTTGTGCCTTATGTAATCGGTGAAGATACCACTTTTAGTATAACCCCCGAGGTTCAGGAAGCCGCAAAATTAATGGAAAAGATTTTAATTACTGAACTCAATAAATTAGGAATTGAGGCAAAAATTAAAAATCCTAATATTAAACTTACAGAAATTGCAAAAGAATCTTTTAAAAAGGGAGTGCCAGAGGAAGCTTTAAAAGGATATGAAATATGATTATAAAATTTATTTTAAAACAGAGTGGAGATTTGCTGGAGAGATTTTTTATAAGAGTTGCAAAAGAGATAAATTTATCAATCGGTATTAAAAAAGAAAATGAATATTTATATGTATATGTAAAAGGTAGTGAAAAAGAAATTGAGCAATATTCCTCAAAATTAGCCCATGAACTTCCTATGTCTATTTTTTTAAATTCTTTAAATGCGGAAGTTACAGAAGAATTTAGTGAATTTTTACCAAATGAATTTCCCAAAAGAAACCTGCCTCCGTGCCCGAGATGTTTAAGTGAGGTAAAAGATGTAAATAATAAAAATTATTATAATCCAATGCATCATTGTGAAATATGCGGATATCAGTTAAATGAAGAATTGAAAATTGATAATGAAAAATTAAATGATAAAAACGAAAGAAAAAAATATTTTGAAGAAATTGCCGAGAAACTGAAAAAAGACGGTGAAGTTTCTGTTGGTACGTTTAACGGTAAATATAAATTAACAACAAATTTAGAAAATGTTGATGCAATATTGGCGGTTGATTTAAGTGCTGTTGCAAATTATTTTATGAGCTTTGATGGAGATGCGAAGGCTTTGGCAAGTATTGAAAAGCCTTTTATTAAATTAAAAACCAATATAGATTTTAAAAAAACGTTTGGACTTTCAACTCCTGCATATTATGTAAAACTGCCTGATGATATGATACTTGAACTTTTATGCGAAGAAATTAAAAACGATATTAAACTTATAGGATTAAAAGCTGTGAAGGAAGCTGAATTTTTTAATTTTGATGTTAAAAAAGATGAAGAAATATTGGCTGTTGTAACAGATACAAAAGAGCATGTAATTATCCCTGTAAGAGGGGACAGGGGGTTGATTCCCAAATTTGAAAAATCACTTGGTAATTCTGCAGGAATTAATGATAAATATGCCGCTTATTCCACAGAAGAAAAAACTGTTTTAGATTTAAAAGTAAATTTTCCGGAAATTAAGGCAAAAGAAAATCCTAAATATCTTGCCGGTTTTTACGGTGTTGTAGATATGTGGAATTTAGAAGATAAAATTACGCTTGGATATATTTTGTATAAAAGCGATGAAAGTAAAATTTTATTAAATTCTCCAAAATTCGGACTTGTTGAATATATTTCGTTTGAGTTTAAATTTAATTCTTTTGAAGAAATTTTTGCATCAATTGCCGCAATGAACGATACAGGCAAAAAACTTGTAAAGAATTTTTCGGAAAAAAGAAATGATTTGTTTTTAAATGCAATGAAAGCAAATTTAAACACCGATAAAAAAGGGGTTTATTATTTGTGGGGCCTTATAGGTATAGTTTTGGGATTTAGTGATAATATTGACGAAGCTGCCGAAAAAATAATGGAATTTTCAAGTTCTGCTATGACTAAAAAAGGTCCAAGAATTGATTATAAAATGGATGAGAGGAATTTAAATCCTCTCTGGGCAATCAGAACCGCTATGAGCTTCAGGCTTGCCGGTGTTGACGATTACTTGTTAAGTTATGGTGTGGTTGAGAGTTTTGCGGAATTTTTGAATAATATTTATGAAACTCTAAATAAAGAAATGGTACTAAGCGGAGCTGTTTTGGCGGGTGACATGTTTGAAGGTGAATTTTTAAATAAAATTTATACTTATATTTCTAAAAACTATCCTGTTTTTGTGCCAAAAGCGCTTCCTATGAGCGGTGCAATAGAAGCATACGGAAATGCAGTTATTAATTCAAAATCTTAACGATAGTTTAATAACATTTTTGTATAATTTTATTTGTAAGTCGCTTTTTTCATTTTTTCTCCTTTTTTCTTCTTTAAATAAGGTATTTTATGAGAATAAGATATAAAATAAACGGAATAGTACAGGGTGTAGGGTTTAGACCCACAGTATATAAAATTGCTAAAAAATTAAATCTCAGAGGATATGTTTTAAACAGTTCTGACGGTGTTGTTATTGAAATAGAGGGTAATAACAAAGATAAATTTATAGATACCCTGCAAAAAAATCTACCTCCTCTTGCAAGAATTGATTCTATTCAAAAAGAAATTTTACCCATTCAAGGATATAAAAATTTTATAATAAAAGAATCAAAAGAAACAACAAAAACCACATCCATATCTCCGGACATCTGTGTATGTGACGAGTGTTTGAAAGAAATGTATGATAAAAACAACAGAAGGTTTTTGTATCCGTTTATTAACTGCACAAACTGCGGTCCTAGATATACGATTATAGAAAATATTCCTTATGACAGAAAAAACACTTCCATGAAAAAATTTAAAATGTGTGAAAAATGTTACAGGGAATATACAAATCCGATGGACAGAAGATATCATGCCCAGCCGATAAGCTGTTATGACTGCGGACCAAAATTAAGTGTAAAGTGTAAAGTTAAAAATGAAAAATATAGAGAAATTGAGTTTAATAAAGAAATAGAAAAAATCGAGTTTATTGCTAAAAAAATAAAAGAAGGGAAAATTGTTGCAATAAAAGGACTTGGAGGTTTTCATTTAGTATGTGATGCGACAAACGAAAAAGCGGTTTTGGAATTGAGAGAAAGAAAAAGAAGACCTTCCAAACCTTTTGCCATTATGTTTAAGAATATTGAATGTATAAAAAAATACTGTGAAATAAATGAAAATGATGAAAAATTAATTATTTCAAAAGAAAAACCTATAGTAATTGTAAAAAAGAAAAAAGAGCTAACCGGTATTGCCCCGGATATCGGTAAATACGGTGTGTTTTTGCCTTATACCCCCGTGCATTTTTTACTTTTTGATTTTATTGATTTTCCAATTGTGGCAACAAGTGCAAATATAAGCAACGATCCAATTATAAGAGATAGTGATGAGTTAATTAAAAAACTTGGAAATGTTGTAGATTATATACTTGATTATAACAGGGATATTGTAAACGCATGCGATGATTCGGTTGTACAAAGTGTTAAAAATAAGTTTATCACTATGAGACTCTCACGTGGATATGCTCCAAAATCATTTAGTATTAAACAAAATATAAAACCAAATATACTTGCAGTTGGAGCTAATCAGAAAAATACTATAACCCTTGCCTTTAATAATAAAATGATACTATCGCCTCATATTGGGGATTTAGGCACAATTGACAGTATTGAGTATTTTGAAAGGACAATTGAGACTTTTAGAAGACTTTATGATTTTAAAGAAGATATTATAATCTGTGATAAACATCCGTATTATGAATCTACAAAATGGGCAAAAAATCAAAAAAAAGAAATTATTCAAATTCAACATCACTTCGCACATGCATTAAGCGGGCTTTTTGAATTTGATTTAAATGAAGCTTTGGTGTTTGCATGGGACGGGACCGGATACGGAGACGACGGGGCTATTTGGGGAGGTGAAGTTTTTATAGCAAACAGAAAAAATTTTGAAAGAGTACATCATTTTAAATATTTTAAATTAATAGGGGGAGAAAAAGCTGTTAAATATCCTGCTAATATGGCGGTCAGTCTTTTAAATGATGAAATTGGAAAAAAATATTCAAATTATAAATTGGCCTCTTCCTTAAAAAACGGAAATTTTCCTCTAACTTCATCTGTAGGAAGAATATTTGATATGGTCGCATTTTTAGGCGGAATGATAGAAAGAAATGAATATGAGGGGTTTTCCGGAATGCTGATTGAAAAATATTACAATCCTTTAATAAAAGAATATATTGATTTAAAAATCAATAAAAAAATAAATTTTTATCCTTTAATTGAATTTGTGGCAAAAAACAGGGGAAATTTTGAATTAATCTCTTCTGTTTTTTTAAACTCCCTTGCCAATTTAATAAAAAAGATTTCAAAAAATTATAATCTGCCTGTATTATTGACAGGCGGTGTTTTTCAAAATAAAACCATGTTATCTTTAGTAGATGGTTTTTATTTTAATCAGAAAATTCCCGTTAACGACGGGGGTATCAGCGTTGGGCAGGCAGCATACGGAGTTTGGAATTTATAGATGAATCTCATAATTTACGAGTTCACTTACGCTTAGTTTAAAATTGTTAAATCTGAATTCGGCTTCTTTTAAATAATATATAAAATTTTTTTCCTTGATACCTTTATATTTGGTAATAAATGTTTCAAAATATTCCCAAAACTGATATATTAAAATCTGTTTTTGTATTTTAATCAACTGCGATTGCCTTAGAAGAGATTTAATTTCCTCATAACTTAAATTTTTGTATTTTTGCATATCGCTTAGCAGTATATTGTATATTTTCCCTCCATAATCGATAGTTAAAAAATTTTGCGCTTTATAAATGGAATTTTTATTTTTTCTGTTTGTTTTGGGTATATATAAATATTCATTAAACTCTTTTAAATCCTGCTTTTTTAAAAATTCCTCTTCACAAATATTTACAACTATTTTTCTTATGTTTTGTATTTCTTTTACCACCGTTGCGTATGAAATATTATATTTTTCAGCAATTTCCGTGGGATTTAATTCATCTAAAAATCCTTTTAATATTTTTGCTTTCCGCTCAATTTTTTTCGGTGAAAATTTTCTTTTGCATTTTGCGCATTTGTAATATCCGTTTTTTAATTTGTATAAAATATAATGATTACAATAGATGCAGCTCATTTTTTAGACCTTTTAACTCTTATTTAATAAAAATGAATTATAATTCACTTGAACCTTTTAGAAAGTTCCTTCTTTTTCTTCTTTTTAAAAATCTGTTCTATAATTATACAAGAAAAAAGTTTTTTTAAGTAATTTTTAAGTTTGTATTATATAATTTCTTTGACCATCTTAGAAAATTCCTCCTTTTTTTTGGTTCAATTTATTTAAAGGATTTGTTATGTTAAAAAAAATTTTATTAATTGCTGTTTGTTTTGTATCAGTTTTTGCTTTGAGTGTTAAAGATTCACTGGGTAGGGTTGTAAACGTTTCAGATAATGTGAAAAGGGTTATTGCCATAGGCCCCGGTGCTTTGAGACTGGTTGTTTATATGCAGGGCGGAGATAAAGTTGTTGGTATTGAAAAAAAAGAAAAATCTCCTTTTTATTCTAAAAAACCTTATATGTTAACACATCCTAATCTTTTAAAACTTCCGGTAATCGGAATGGGCGGGCCAAATCCTAATCCTGATTTGGAAAAAATTATTGCTTTAAAACCCGATGTTATTTTTGCAGGATATATTAACGCTTCTCAGGCTGATAACATTCAAAACAAAACAAATATTCCGGTAGTTGTATTAAGTTACGGAAAAATAGGAACATTCGCAAATGATAAACTGTTTTATTCTTTAAATCTTATCGGAAAAATTATTCATAATGAAAAAAGAGCCGAGAAGTTAAAAGAATTTTTAACTGAAACAGACAAAGATTTGAGAAAAAGGGCGTCAAAAACAGATAAAAAAATTTATATCGGAGCTGTTGCATTTAAAGGAATTCACGGTATAACCTCTACAATGCCAAAATTTCCTCCTTTTGAGTTAATCGGAATAAATAATGTAATTAAATCCAATGCAAAATCTCAGGTTTTTATTTCTAAAGAGGCTTTATATAAAGCAAATCCGGATATTATATTCTTAGACGAATCAGGTTTTAAAATTGTAAAAAAAGAAATGAGTAATTTTAAAAATTTAAAGGCTGTAAAAAATAACGAGGTTTATGGCATACTTCCGTATAATTTATATATGACAAACATAGCAACTGCATATGCAGATACTTATTATATAGGAAAAGTCGTATTTCCGGATAAATTTAAAGATGTAAATCCTGTAAAAAAAGCAGACGAATTATATAAATTTTTACTTGGAAAAGCGTGCTACAAACAAATGGCTAAATTTTTTGGCGGATTTAAAAAATTGGAGATGAATGAAAAGTAAAATTTTTTTCTTTTTTCTCCTTTTATTGGGGATAGCTTTTATATCCCTGAAAATAGGAGATTTCAGTATATCTTTAAAAGATTTATTCTTAAATAATCAAAATCATTTTATCCTTTTTAATATAAGACTTCCGAGAATTTTAAGTGCCTTGCTTTGCGGTGCAAGTTTGGGAATTGCCGGTACTGTTATGCAAACAGTTTTAAAAAACCCTTTGGCGTCTCCGTTTACTTTGGGTATTTCCCACGGGGCGCTGTTTGGGGTTAGTATAGCGGTTGTTTTCTTTAATAATATGTTTTTAATTGAAAGTGCTTTTTTGGGCGCACTGAGTGTTATGGTTTTTATACTGCTTTTTGGAATAATGAAAAATTTTGCAGCCGAATCGCTTATTTTGGCCGGTGTTGCCTTTAGTGCCCTTTTTTCTTCAGGTAGTATGTTTTTGCAGTATTTTTCCGATGAAACCCAGCTTTCTGCAATAATTAACTGGAGTTTCGGGGATTTGGGAAGAGCTAATTTTCAAGAATTAATTGTTTTAGGAACTGTGTTTTTAATTTTTTTTATATTTTTTTATTTAAAATCGTGGGATTTTAATGCTCTTAATATAAAAGAATCAGAAAATATAGGGGTTAATAAAAATAAAATATTGTTTGTTTCTTTAATTTTGGTAACAATCTTGACTTCAATATGTGTGGCATATTTTGGAATTATAGGTTTTATAGGTTTAATAGCTCCCCATATTTCAAAAATAATATTAAATAATTCGAATTTTAAATATATTTTTCCTTTGAGTGCCGTTATAGGTGCTGTTTTATTGCTTATTGCGGATGATGTTTCAAGAACAGTTCTTTCTCCTGTGATTATTCCGGTGGGAATTTTTACTTCTTTTATAGGTGCCCCTATGTTTTTATATTTGCTCTTTAAACTTCACAGGGGTTAAAATGAAATTAAAAATAAATAATCTTGAATTTTCTTATAAAAGTTCAAAAATATTACAAGATATTACTTTTGAGGCTAAAAAAGGGGAAATTGTTTCTATTTCAGGAAAGAACGGAGCAGGGAAATCCACATTGCTTAAAAATATAGCAAAAATATTAAAACCTTTAAAAGGCACTGTTTATTTAAATGAGAAAAACTTAAACAAATTAAAAATAAACGAGTTTGCCAAAACAATCGGTTATGTATCACAAAAAAACGATATTACCGATTTGAATACATATGATTATTTAATGCTTGGAAGAAAGCCTTATTTTAAGTTCTTTCCCAAAAAAGAAGATATTGATAAAGTAAATGAAATAATAGAAAAACTGAATTTAAATGAATTAAAAAATAAACAGATAAATGAAATAAGCGGAGGGGAATTTCAAAAAATTGCAATAGCGAGAGCTATTGTACAGGAGAGCAAAATATTATTGCTTGACGAGCCCACAAATAATCTTGATTTAAAAAATCAGTTGGAAATTCTTAATTTTATAAAAAAAATTACAAAAGAAAAAGAATTAATAACTATAATTATTATACATGATATAAATCTTTCTTTGAAATATTCGGATAAGCTGATATTTATGAAAAACGGAATAATTAAATATCAGTGTAAAAAGAATGAAATTAATAAAAATATTTTAAAAGATATTTATGAAATTAATATTGATATCTGTTTTTATAAAGATTATCCTGTGATTATTTATTAAATTCAGTCTTAAAAATATACAAGAATGATTGTGATTTAAGTTTCTCTTAAGTACGTGAGTTATAATTCATTTTGTATTTATATTACAAATATGAAAGGAGTATTAGTGAAAAAAATTTTAACATGTTCACTGATTTTATCTACATTATTATGCGCTAATGAATTTGATAATGCGCTTAAAAACGGGAAGTTTAAAGGTGATTTTGCTTTGCATTTTGAAAGATATCATAATAAAAATGCGCAAGACAGCGGTTACAGTATGTATTCAGTTGGTTTTATGTATAGAAGCGCAAAATTTGATAATTTTAATATTAATTTAGGTTTCAGGGCAAATGACAAAATAAACGAATTGCATGACGGAGATTTTGACAATTCTACAAAAGCTATTCTTCATACCGCAAATATTACATATTACGGTAAAAATTTTAAATTTATAGCAGGTAGAAACAAAGAAACTTACCAATGGATACACGGGTTTCAGGAAGAATTGAAACTAAGCGGAAATATTGATAATTTTCAGTATACAATATTGCATGAATTCAGACACGGCAGGGCAAACAATCATGAGGAACTGAAAGCATTTAGCACTTTAAATAACGGAAAAGGGTTGAATTTATTGGATGTAGAATGTAAACAGGATTTTTTAAATACAAATGTTTATTTTTACAATGCTCCTACATTGGCTAACTGGTATGGCGTTACTTTAAATGCCGATAAAGATATTTACAGTGGCAAATTAGTATTTTCCAAAAGTAACGAAATGACAAACAAACCAAACGGAAGTTATTTTAATATTGAAGGCGGGGTTGATTTTGAAGTTGCTGCTTTAAATATAGGGTTTATAAAAACTGATAAAAAAGGTGGGCTTGGCTCTATGAAAATAGACAGAAACGTATATGACAATATGAATCCATTAGAAGAGGGAAATCATATTTTTGATAAGGATGCAAAAACAATTTATTCCAATATTTCAGTCCCTGTTAATGACAAATTATCTTTATCAGCAAATTATGGCCATATTGATTTTCAAAATAAAAAAGCAAATGAAATTGATTTATATATAGATTATGATGTTTCAAAAGCAATGAGCACAGAAATTTGTCTGGATAAATATAACTCAGATAATAATGATGAAGATTCAAATGCCATAAAAGCACAAATTGCTTATAAATTTTAGTTCTGAAACAATACAAGAACCAATATAATTTAAGTTTTTTTTAAGATAATGAGTTATAATTCACTGTAAAAAATTAAAAGGAGATTAAAATGCATATACCTGATGGTTATCTTTCACCAACAACTGTTGCTGTGAGTTATGCGGTAATGGTGCCTTTGTGGGCATACGGATTTAAAAAATTAAAAGAAAGACTGGATGAAAAAACTCTTCCTCTGCTTGGAACATTAAGCGCTTTAAGCTTTTTAATTATGATGTTTAATGTTCCTGTGCCGGGGGGAACAAGCGGCCACGCAATAGGAACGGCCCTGATTGCTATTATGTTTGACCCGTGGATTGCCTTTATTTCTGTATCGTTTGTTTTGTTGACTCAGGCGGTAGTGTTTGGGGACGGGGGAATAAGCACCTGGGCCGTAAATTCGTTTGATATGGCTTTTATTGCCGCATTTGTTGGTTATTATGTTTTTCAATGGTTAAAAGATAAAACTAGATTTGCTCCGTTTTTAGCTGGATATATATCAATTAACGTTGCTGCTTTGTCAGATTCAATAATACTTGGGATTCAGCCAATTTTCTGGCATACTGCTAATGGACATCCATTATATTTCCCATTTGGACTTAGTGTTTCAATTCCTGCAATGATGGCTGCGCATTTGGGAGTTTTCGGTGTAGTTGACGGTGTATTTACTCAAATAGTATACAGTTTTCTTAAAAGAAGAGAAAAAAATTCTCAGGAGGTTGCGGCATGAATAAGAAAGTTAAAACTGCTTTGATTATAATGGTTATTATGATTGCGGCTGTTCCAGTTGGCTTATTAACAAGTGCACCCGCTTTTGGAGAATGGGACAATGATTATTATCAAAAAGTATTAGGATTTATTCCAAAAGGACTGGCTAATTTTCCACAGTTGGCCCATCCTCTGCTTCCGGATTATTCTCTTCCGGGGACAAATGATGTTTTGGGATATTATGTCAGTGCGGTAGTTGGAAGCGCAGTAGTTTTTATAATCTTATATTTGATAGGAAAATTTTTTGCCAAAAAAAATACTCATAGTTAGAATATTTTTTATTCTGACTTTTTTTCTTTTACTTAGTTTAAAGCATATTGAATTTATATCAGTTGGTATACTGTTCTTATGGATTGTTTCTTTCAAAAAAATTTTAAAACTTAATATAAGAGTGATAAAATCAATTATTGTTTTTAATTTAGGTGTCAGTTTGGGTTATATTATAATGGCTTTTATTAAACATCTTTCTCCATGGCACTATATTTTGTATATCAATCTTAAAGTTTATTCCCTTACATATTTTGTCTTCTGGTTTTTTGCTATAATTTCTCCCGTACAGTTTATGGCTTTTTCAAAAGATTTGGGATATTTAACGACAATTACACTCTCTCAGATTTTTTCTTATAAAAAAACATTCGAAGATTTTAAATTGGCATTTAAAAGCAGGGTTTTAAAACTCACAGACAAAGATCCGAAATTTATAACAAGAACATTTGAATTTTTTTTAAATAAAGCATTACATGATGCAAATGAAAGGACGCTGGCTATGAAAGCAAGGGGATTTTTTGATAATGGATAACGGAGAATGTAAAATGGAAAATATTATTGAACTTGAAAATGTGGAATTTTTTTATGATGAAAAAGTACTTGATAATATAAATTTAAAAATTAAAAAAAATGAAAAAATTTCTTTACTTGGATGCAACGGAAGCGGCAAATCCACACTTCTTAGAATTTTGGCTGCTCTTTATTTCCCCAAAAAAGGAAACTATTTTTTTGAAGGTAAGAAAGTAAATAAAAAATTATCCAAACAATTAAGAAAAAAAATAGGTATACTTTTTCAAAATCCGGATTCGATGATTTTTAACCCTACTGTATTTGACGAAATTTCATTTTCACTCAAAGAATTTGGATTTGAAGATATTGAAGAGAGGGTGTTTAATATTTCAAAAGAATTTGGAATAGAAAAATATCTTAAAAAACCCCCGATTAATTTAAGCGGAGGTGAAAAACAAAAAGTAATGTTGGCTTCTATTTTAGCTTACGAACCTGAAATTTTACTTTTGGACGAGCCGACAACAGCCATGGATCCAAAAACAACAGGCTGGTTTATAGATTTTTTGCTTGAAATTGATAAAACCGTTGTTTTGGCTACTCATGATTTGAGTGTGGCTTATGAAACAACCGAGAGGGCCGTGGTTATGAATGAGGAACATAAAATTATTTATGACGGAGATATGGAAGAACTTATGAAAGATTTGGATGTTTTATTAAAAGCCAATCTTATTCACAAACATAAACATAAACACAAAAATTTTGCACATTCTCATTATCATTTACATTTTTAGTCTTTTTTTTGTATAAGAAAAGTTTATTTTTACTTTTTTTTAATAAATATAAGATATAATACAACAAAATAAAATGAATTATCATTTATAAAGGAGTAAATATGTGTACAGAATGCGGATGCGGAACACATGAGCATGAACATAATCATGAGCATGAACATCATCATGAACACAGGCATGATCATAAAGAGGAATTAATAAATGAAGATATTAAAAACAATCCTCAGTTGAATCATAAAGTTAAAGTTATAGAAAAAATTTTAAGTAAAAATAATGCAATGGCTGATGAAATCAGGGAAAAATTCAATGAACATAAAATTACATGTTTTAATATGATGAGTTCCCCGGGAAGCGGTAAAACAACGACACTTGAAAATCTTTCCGATAAACTTCCTTTTAAATTTGCCGTAATTGAAGGGGATTTGGAAACAAGCAGGGATGCCGACAGAATAAGAAACAAAGGTATCTGGTCGTTCCAATTACAAACAGGAAGAGCCTGCCATTTGGACGCGGGTATGGTAAAAAACGCTATGCCCCATTTTCCATATGAAGATACAGAAATCGCTTTTATTGAAAATGTGGGGAATTTGGTCTGTCCGGCGAGTTATGATGTGGGAGCACATTATAATATGGTGTTTGTCAGCGTTCCGGAAGGTGACGATAAAATTGAAAAATACCCTGTTATGTTCAGAAGGGCCGATATTGTAGTAATTACAAAATGCGATATGCTTGATTTTTTTGATTTTGATATTGAGAAGGCAAAAGTTGCCGCCGATAAACTAAAACCGGGAGTGCCTGTAGTTCTGCTAAACAATAAAACAGGTGAAGGTCTTGATGAAATAATAAACTGGATCAGTGAAAAGAGAAAAGAGCACTTAAGTAAATTATGAATGTTAAATTATGAATGTTGAATATGAGAAAAATATAAAATGAGGAGTAAATATGTGTTTGGCAATACCGAGTAAAGTTTTAAAAGTTGATGAAAAAAATATGGCTGAGGTTGATACATTGGGGGTTAAAAGAAAAGTAAGCCTTGATTTAATCCAGGAAGAGGTAAAACCGGGCGACTATGTATTAATTCATGTCGGATATGCTATGAGTAAAATTGATGAAAAATTTGCACTTGAAAGTATTGAAGTGTATAAACAGCTGGCTGAAGCTTCGATGGGGGATGAAAATCCGATTGCACCTGAAGATTTGGTAAAAGAAGAAGGCCCGCTTTTATATAAACCGGAGGAGGCTGAGAATGAGTGAACTCAGTTTAAAAGATTTATATTTTAAATTCAGAGACCCAAACACCATAAAAGCTTTAAGTAAAGAAATCCACAGGCTTGCCAAAGATCTTGACGAGCCTATGAGGGTTATGGAAATTTGCGGAGGACATACTCATACCATCATGAAATACGGAATAAAACAGCTTTTGCCTGAAAATATAGAATTTATCCACGGTCCCGGATGCCCCGTATGTGTAATGCCAAAAGAAAGAATAGACCATGCAATCACCTTGGCAAAACAGCCGGACGTTATACTTGCAACTCTCGGGGATATGATAAGGGTTCCGGGAAGCAAATCAAGTCTTGCAAAAACAAGGGCGGAGGGTTATGATATAAGAGCACTCCATTCCACTTTTGATGTTTTAAATATTGCAAAAGAAAATCCTGATAAAAAGGTTGTTTTTTTTGCAATAGGATTTGAGACAACAACACCTATGACCGCCGCACTTATGAAAAGAGCTTTTGATGAGGGAGTTAAAAATATTTATTATCATATAAATCATGTTTTGGTTCCGCCTCCGATGAGGGTCATTATGGACAGCGGGGAAGCAAGAATTAACGCTTTTATCGGTCCCAGTCACGTAAGTGTTATAATAGGGACTAAAAGTTATCAGTTTTTAGTGGATGAATATAATACACCTGTTGTTGTTGCCGGGTTTGAACCGGTTGATGTAATGGAAAGTATTTTAATGCTGTTAAAACAAAAACTTGAAAAAAAACCCCGTGTTGAAAATCAGTATAAAAGAGCGACTACCTGGGATGGAAATGTGCTGGCTCAAAAAATGATTGATGAGTTTATGGAAGTGAGGGAAACTTTTAGATGGAGGGGGCTTGGAGACATACCTTTTTCCGCCCTTAAATTAAAAGATGAATATGCCGAGTTTGATGCTGAAAAAATATATGCGAATGTATTGCCAAATGAACCTATTGACGACCATAAATTATGTATCTGTGGAAAAATTTTAAGAGGTCTTGCAAAACCGACCGACTGTAAACTTTTCGGCAAGGCCTGTACTCCTTCAACCCCTTACGGAAGCTGTATGGTAAGTGATGAGGGCGCATGCAATGCTTATTACAGATATGCAAGATAATTAAAAATGGTGAAAATAGTGAATGGTGAGTAGTGAGTGGTGAGTGGTGAGCAGTGAGTTGTAATATTAGTATAAAGGAGATAAAAATGAATAAAATAACTCTTGCATACGGCGGAGGAGGAGAAGAAACCAATAAACTCATAAATGAACTTTTTTATAAATATTTCAATAACGATATTCTGACAAGCGCCGAAGACGCCGCTGTTTTAAATGCAGACGGAAAAATAGCTTTTACGACAGATTCTTTTACCGTCAGCCCTCTTTTTTTTAACGGAGGAAATATAGGAAAACTTGCAGTTGCCGGAACCTGTAACGACTTGGCTATGATGGGTGCGAAACCTGAATATTTAAGCTGCGGTTTTATGATAGAAGAAGGTTTAGATTTTGAAACACTCGAAAAAATTGTTAAAACAATGAGTGAAGAGTTGAACAAAATAGGGGCGAAAATAGTCTGCGGTGATACAAAAGTCGTTCCTGCCGGAAGTGTTGATAAAATTTTTATAAACACCAGCGGAGTGGGGCATATACAAAAAGAAAATATTTCAGCCCATAATCTTACACCCGGAGATATTGTATTGGTTAGCAGAGATATTGGAAAACACGGCAGTATCATTATGGCCCACAGATACGGTGTGGATACCGAAGCAAAAACCGACTGTAAAATATTATGGAATGAAATAGAATCTCTTATAAATGAAGGTATAGATATAAAAGCTTTGCGTGATGCAACAAGAGGCGGATTAAGCGCTGTTTTGAACGAATGGGCAAATGCAAGTAACATTGGTATTGAAATAAATGAGGAAAAAATCCCTGTCAGTAATGATGTTGCGGGTCTTTGTGAAATTTTTGGATTTGAACCTATGGATTTGGCAAATGAAGGAACCTTTATTGTAGCCGTAAGTGAAAAAGATGCCGAAAAAGCCGAGGAAATATTAAAAAAATTTAATCCGAACGCTTCTGTTATAGGAAAAGTAACACAGGGAAATAAAGTTGTATTAAAATCACCATGGGGTTCAAGCAGATATATTGAACTTCCAAAAGGTGAACTGCTGCCGAGAATTTGTTAAGGAGAAATTGTGCAGAAAAAAATAGTTGAAATGTTTGATTCCATCGCTCCCAAATATGATGTTGCAAACAGAATATTAAGTTTGGGGATTGATAAAAAATGGAGAAAAGAAGCGGTAAAGGAAGCTGTTAGTAAAATTGACAAAAAAAATTTAAAAATACTGGATGTTGCCTGCGGTACGGGCGATATGATTGATATATGGAAAAATACGATTAAAAATAAAAAACTGAAAATATGCGGTTTGGACCCAAGCAAAGGAATGCTTGAAGTAGCGAAAAAAAGGTTTCCGGAAATTAATTTTTATAACTCATATGCAACCGATGTTCCCTGTGAAAACAGTTCCGTTGACGTTATTTCCATTTCTTTTGGTATAAGAAATGTGCTTGAAATTGAAAAAGCCCTGAGAGAATTTAACAGAATTTTAAAAGAAAACGGCAAACTTTTAATTTTGGAATTTGTAAAATCGGATAAAGAAAAAAAATTTAGAAAATGTATAGATTTTTATACAAATAAATTTTTACCTAAAATAGGGGGAATTATTACTAAAAACAAAGAGGCGTATGAATACCTGCCTAAATCCATTGAAAATTTTTATACGGTAAATGAACTGAGTGATTTATTAAAAAAAGCAGGTTTTGAGGTTGAAAAAGTTAAATTGTTTAATTTTTCACAGGTTGCCATGATTATTGCTGAGAAAGCAGGAAAACCTGCTAATTAAAGTTCGCAGGTGTTAACTATTGCGATAATTTCTTCAACAACCTGAGGATTTTCAAGAGTTGAAGTATCCTGCGTAATTTCTTCGCCTTTTGCAATGGCTCTGAGTATTCTTCTCATAACTTTACCGCTTCTTGTTTTTGGAAGTCCCGGAACAAATGCAAAATTGTCAACTGTTGCAATTGCTCCGATTTCTCTTTTGATAATTTCATTTACTTCTTTAATGAATTCAAGCTCTTCTGCAATATTTTCAGGATTTTTAAGTACAATATATGCGAATACACTTTCACCTTTTATTTCGTCGGGTTTTCCTACAACCGCAACTTCGGCAACTTCAGGATGGAATTTAACGGCATCTTCTATTTCTGCGGTTCCGAGTCTGTGTCCTGAGACATTGATAACATCGTCCACCCTTCCTGTAATCCAGATATAACCGTCTTTATCATAAATTGCACCGTCTCCGGAGAAATATACAGCTTTTCCGTTCTTTTTGGCAGTGGAGAAATAACTTTTTACAAATCTCTCAGGATCGCCCCAGATAGTTCTTATCATACTTGGCCACGGTTTGGTTATACATAAAAGACCTTTTTCGTTTTCAGGCATTTTATTACCGTTTTCATCTATAATTTCGGCAAAAATTCCAGGAAGAGGAAATGTTGCACTTCCCGGTTTAATAGGTGTTGCCGCAGGAAGAGGGGAAATCATATGACCTCCTGTTTCCGTCTGCCACCATGTATCAACAATTGAACATCTATTATTTCCTACTACTTCATAATACCATTTCCATGCAGCAGGGTCTATCGGTTCTCCCACGGTTCCTAATATTCTAAGAGAGCTTAAATCGTATTTTTTTGGTTCATCCGCACCGATTTTGTGGAGAAGTCTTATTGCCGTAGGGGCTGTGTAAAATTGGTTGATTTTATAATTTTCTACCATTTTCCAGGCTCTTCCCGCATCCGGATAAGTGGCAACCCCCTCAAACATAACCGTTGTTGCCCCGGCCGCAAGAGGTCCGTAAACTATGTATGTATGACCTGTAATCCATCCTATATCGGCTGTACACCAGAAAGTGTCGTTATCTTTGATGTCAAATACCCATTCCATTGTAAGCTGTGAGTGGAGGATATATCCGGCCTGGGAGTGTTGTACACCTTTCGGTTTACCAGTTGAGCCTGATGTATAAAGTAAAAACAACGGATCTTCGCTGTCCATCACTTCCGGATCGCATTTGCTTGATTGATTTTGAATAAGTTCATTATAGCTTACATCTCTTCCCTCTATCCAATCTATATCTTCATTGTTTCTTTCCACTACAATTACTTTTTCTACAAAATCTATTCCTTCAAGAGCTTTGTCAACGGTAGGTTTTAACATATAAGGAGCCCCTTTTCTAAATGCCCCGTCGGCTGTTATCACTATTTTGGCATTTGCATCTATGATTCTGTCTTTCAATGCCTCTGCGGAAAATCCTCCGAACACTACGCTGTGAATTGCTCCTATTCTTGCACACGCAAGCATTGCATATGCGGCTTCCGGAATCATAGGCATATAAATTACGACCCTGTCCCCTTTTTGAACACCGAAATTTTTTAACAGATTAGCAAATTTATTAACTTCTTTATAAAGCTGAAGATATGTGATTGTTTTATTTTCTCCGTTGTCGCCTTCCCAGATAATAGCGGCTTTGTTTTTTTTATCTTCAAGGTGTCTGTCTATGCACTGAAAAGTAACATTTAATTTTCCTCCGACAAACCATTTGTAAAAAGGTGCGTTGCTTTCATCCAGAACCTGTTCAAACTCTTTAAACCATGTAATTTTTTCTTTTGCAAGTTTTGCCCATGTCCCTTCGAAATCTTTTTCAAATTTTTCCACCATTTCTCTATAATCATCCATACTTTTAAAAACAGGGTTTTTGAATAATTCTTTATGAGGATAATAAATTTCACTTGTCATTGAAACTCCTTTTTTTATTTATTGTAATGCAAATATAAATCAATGATGTTAAAATAAAAAAAAGAATAGACAAGTCAATTAAATATTGTGAAGATTGGTAACAAAAAAAGAGAAAAAGAGTTTATTTGTTATAGTTTTGGATAGCTTTATTTATAAGCTCCATCGCTTTTTCTTTTCCTTCAAAGCCTGTAACTTTAACCCATTTGCCAGGCTCAAGGTCTTTATATGTTTCAAAAAAATGTTTGATTTGATTTAGTTTAATTTCAGGCAAATCTTCCAAAGAATTAATTTTTGCCATTTGAGGGTCCAGTTTAGTAACAGGAACGGCTACTATTTTTTCATCCTGCCCGTTTTCGTCTTCCATTATTAAAACACCGATTACCTTTGATTTAATAACGCATCCCGGAACAACGCTTTCGGTTGAGAGAACCAATATATCAATCGGGTCACCGTCATCTGCAAGAGTATTGGGAATAAATCCGTAATTTGCAGGATAAAACTGGCTTCCGTAAAGAATTCTGTCTAAACATACGGCACCGCTAACTTTATCTATTTCATATTTTATATTGCTTCTTTGTGGAATTTCTATAACAGCATTTACTGCTTCATCTTCGGTTGGTTTAATTTTTGAAATATCCATAATTTCTCCTTTTTTTCTGTAATTATATCTAAATATTTAATTAAGTAAATTCCGCCTATATAGATTATCCAGTTAATATAAATCCATAAAAACACAAACATTAAAGTGGCAATGGAGCCGTAAATAGATGTATATGTTTTATTGATTAACACATAATAAATAAATGTGTTTTTAGCTGTAAAAAAGGCGATTGTTACAATAAATGAGGAAATTAGCGTTGATGTTGTTTTTTCGTTTATTAAAACTATTTTATATGATAAAAAAAATGTTATCCATATAAGTAAAAAAGGAAGAATTTTCCCTAATTTTATCCATGAGGTTAAAGTGGATTTGTCAAGAAAAAACTGAAATTTTATAGACAGATACATAGCAACTCCGAAAAGAATCGGAAAAAGCGTAATCATTGTCCAGTAAAGTTTTATTCTCTCCCAGATATTCTTTTTGTTCTGTTTAAAAATTTTTGAGACTATTTCCTCGAAGTTGTTAAAAAACAGAATGGATGTTACCACTATATAAATACCTCCGATTATTCCCATTTTGGATGAATTTGTTAAAAAATTTTGAAGATAAGATGAGATTATTTCTTTATTTGTAGGAAGCAGGTTTGAAGATATAAAACCTTCCAATTTATCATATATATCCGAAAAAAATGGAGAGCCTGCTATAAAAGAAAGAATGATAAGAAGAATAGGGACAAGAGAAAAAATTGTATAAAAACTCATAGCTGCGGCATATAGTGTAATTTCATCCAAAATATCTTCTTTTAAATGTTTAAGAAAAATATAAGAATTTTTGATAGATTTTTTTGTATCCATTTTTTATCCTTGTATAAGGGATTCTTTTTTTTCTTCGAGTTCAAGATATCTTTCCACTTTTTCATCATAAAGTTTTTTAATCTCTTCCAATTCCCCGGTTAGGTTAACAAGACCTTTTTCATTATAACAATCAGGATTGCTTAAACATTCTTCAATTTCCGCAATGCTTGCTTCAAGCTCTTCTAAAAGTACAGGCAGTTCTTCAAGCTCACGCTGTTCTTTGTAAGAAAGTTTTGTCTGTTTTCTTTTTGGCTTTTCTTTTTTTTCATTTTCTATTTTTAATTTTTCGTTTTCGATTAATTTTAGCTCTTTTTCAATTTCGAGAAAATCCGTATAAGGTATGAAACTCTCTTCCACAATACCGTTTCCTTTGAAAATAAACAGCTTTTTTGCAATTTTATCCACAAAATATCTGTCATGGCTTACAAAAATTACACTTCCTTCATAATCCATCAGATATTCTTCCAAAATATTAATAGTCGGAATATCCAAATCGTTTGTCGGTTCGTCTAAAATCAATACATTAAAATCTTTGGTAAAAAGAAGTGCAAGTGCAACTCTTGTTTTTTCACCCCCGCTTAGAACACCTATTTTTTTTGTTAGATATTCGGGCGGGAATAAAAATTCTCTTAAATATCCGTAAACATGCATATTTCTGCCTCTGACATTTACCCTGTCTCCTCCTTTCGGGCAAAAAGTTTCTATTAAATCTTTGCTGTCGTTAAGCATTGATTTTCTCTGGTCCAGATAACCTATTTTTATATTTTCCCCGATTTTTATTATTCCCTCATCGGGTGTTTCCTCTTTTGTTAGAAGCTTTAAAAACGTAGATTTTCCGCTCCCGTTTTTACCGACTATTGCAATTTTGTCTTTTTGTAAAATTCTTGTGCCAAAATCTTTTATTAATAATTTATTTCCAAGGCTTTTGCTTAAATTTTCAATTTCGAACATAACCTTTTTTTTATTGATTTTGTCTTCTTCTTTTGCCAAAAGTTCCCGCTTTAGCTGCATTTCAATCTGTCTTATTTCCATTTTGTCATATTTTACTTTCTCTTTAAGTTCCAATACCCTTTTTTTTCTCCCTTCGTTTCTTTTAAGTCTGGCTTTAACGCCTCTGCTCAGCCATTCCTCTTCTCTTTTAAGAAGTCTTATTTCGTTTTCAAATTCTTTTTCTTTTGCTTTTAGAAGTTCCTCTTTTTGTTTTAAATAACTTGCATATCCGCCTTTGAAACTTCTGAGGCGGCAGTTTTCAAGTTCTATTACCCTTGTGGCGACTCTGTCTATAAAATATCTGTCGTGGCTTACCACTAAAAAGGTATATTTTTCTTTAAGAAGCATTTCTTCCAAAAATTCAGTCATATACACATCAAGATGGTTGGTCGGTTCATCCAAAAGCAAAACATCCGGTTTTTGAAGCAAAAGACTTGCAAGCGCCACTCTCCTCTGTTCGCCCCCGCTGAGAAGTGATATATCTTTAAATTCATATTTTTTTAAATCAAATTCCTGTAAAATTCGCTCAATCCTGTCATCCAAATTCCATGCATTGTGGAAATCAAGGAATTTTGAAATTTTGTCCATTTCCATTTGAATTTGAGGGTTATCCGGGTTTTTTGCAAATGCTTGCGCAAAATGCATGTATTTTTGATAAGCTTCTTTGAATTCGGTAAGTTCATTTTCGATGGCCTCTCTCACACTAAGACCTGTGGGAAATGTTGGGGTTTGTTTTAATCTTTTTATTTTTATGCCGTTTTTTGTAATTATTTCTCCCTCATCGGCTTCTACAGTGGCGTCAATTATTTTCATAAGAGTAGATTTACCGCTTCCGTTTTTACCTATAAGCGCTACTCTTTCGCCCTCGTCAAGATGAAATTCTATATTGCATAATATTTTTTGAGCTTCAAATTTTTTGCTTATATTTAATAAATCTATTAGTGCCAATTTTGCCCTTTGTTATCTTTTTGTAATTTTACCTTGTTATCCTTTTATTGCAAAATAACAAAGGAGGTGAAAATGAAAGTAGATATTTTGGTGTTAATAGCAACATTTTTGCTTATTGCTACTTCATTGGCAATAGCTGCCGTTTAAATTTTCAATATCTTCTAAAATCTGTCTTTTTAAATCAGATAAAGTATCAAATTTTTTGTTTTCCCTTAAAAAATCAATAAATTCAATTTCTATAAATCCATTTTCACTACTCACCATTTTTACATTGTCACTTATTATGTGCGTCTCAATTGAAAAATTTCCATCGGTTGAGCGCTTTCCAATAAAAGTAAGCGATTGAAAATTATTTGTTTTGGTTATGTAAACCCCTTCTTTAGGAATTACATACGGCTTAAAGAGTTCTATATTAATTGTTGGGACCAACTCTTTTTTTCCAAGCCCCTGACCTTTTATTGGTGTTCCTTTGATTTTATAACTTCTTCCTAAAAATTTATTTGCTTTTTTTATATCGTTTTTTATAAAGTTTCTGATGATATGGGCATGCACCCCGATTTCTTCTATTTTAATCTCTTTTATTACCTCAACTTCAAAATATTTTTTTAATAAATTAATATCTCCACTTCTGTTTTTGCCGAATTTAAAATCATCACCAACCACAATTTTTTTTACATTCATTTTTTTTAATATTTTTATAAATTCAACAGGTTTTAAATGTTTTATTTTTTCCAAAAACATAAATTCACACCCTAAATTAGTATATTCGCATCTGTCAAACCCCGGTGTGATTGAGCTTCCTTTTTCTATAACAATAAAAAAATCCACTTTTTTTAAAATTTTCTGATGTGCGATGTGCATTCCGTCAAAACCTCCAATTGCCACTGTTTTCATTTTTTTCTTTATAAAAATTATATATAATCAATGCATCTTTTTTATTTAAAACCTTTTCCAAATCTTTTAAAGATGCGTTTTTAATATTTTCAAATGTTCCAAAATAGTTTATCAGTTTTGTCATTTTTGCTTTTCCTATGCCTTTGATGTTTAAAAGTTCAATCTGTGTGTCATTTTTTCTTTTGGTAATTCTGTGAAATTCTATTGCGAATCTGTGCGCTTCATCCCTTAAATTCTGCAAAAACATAAGCCTTTTGTCATTTTCGTTTAAATTAATTTTATCAATTTTCCATTTTCCGTTTTCCATTTTCCATTGAAAATAGAGTGTATCCTTTGCCTTGCCTTTGGCTCTGTGAGCTTTAGCGTCAATTTTTTCTTTTGCAATTCCTAAAATATCAATGTTTGCACCAGTTGAGTCAATTATTTCCTTTGTTATATTTATCTGGGCAGGCCCCCCGTCAATGAGCCAAAGCTCCGGCGGGGGTGTTTTATCAAAACTTTTTGCCCTTCTTGTTAAAAGCTCTCTCATTTGGGAATATTCGTCTTTTCCTTCTAAATGATAGTGTCTGTATTCAGACTTTTTGAATTTTTCATTTTCCCAAACCACCATTGCCCCGACTGTTGCCTCTCCATGCATATGGGAAGTGTCGAATACTTCTATTTTATATGGTATGTTTTGTAAATTAAACAGCTTTTTTATTTCAAATAGAATATTGTTTTCTTTTTGGTTTTTCATAATTTCATTTGCATTAATTTTAGCCAAATTTATTAAATTTTTTCTCTCTTTTGTGGTCGGTGTAACTATTGAAATTTTTTTTTTGAATTTTTCACTTAAAAATTTGCTTAAAGCAGTTCTTTCCTCAAAATCTTCACCCACTAAAATTTTTGAGGATGTAAAAGGAGTTTCTCTGTTATAAAATTCTAAAATAGCTCTTTTATAGGTTTCATTTTTATCTATTTCAGTTTGAGCATTTATTATATTGTGAGTGCCGGAGACTACTTTTCCCTCCCTTACAAATATTCTGATTATTACAGCCTTATTATTAAATGTTTCTACAACAAAAATGTCCAAATCTTCAAGTTTTGCCAAATCTACATTAGAATAAATTTCGGCATTTTCTATAGATTTTATTCTGTCTCTGATTTCAGCCGCTTCTTCAAACTGTAATTTTTTTGCAAATTTTTCCATTTTTTTATAAAGAATATTTAGAATTTTTTCTTTGTCATGGATTAGTTCAATTGCTTTATTTATATATTTTTTATATTCTTCCGGGTTAATCTTACCAACGCATGGCGCCAGACATTTTCCTATCTGATGATAAAGGCATGCTTTTTTATTTTTCAAACAGCTTTTTGACTGAACAAGGGGAATTTCTTCATATATTGTTTTTAAAATCGCACCCGCACCGCTGCTGAACGGTCCGAAATATTTTATATTTTTGCCTTTTATTATTTTTCTTGTTATTTCAAGTCTCGGGAAAAGCTCATCCATATCCACATAAATATAAGGATATGTTTTATCATCCCTTAAAAGAATATTATATTTGGGTTTTAACTGTTTAATTAAAGAATTTTCAAGTATAAGTGCGTCACTTTCACTTTCCACGACTATATAATTAAGCTCTTTTGCCTCATTTATCATTTTATATATTCTCGGGGCTAAATTATCCGCCGCTCTGAAAGGATTAAATCTAAAATAGCTTTTTACTCTTTTTTTCAGGTTTTTTGCTTTTCCCACATATAACAGTTTGCCGTTTTTATCAAAATACTGATAAACTCCCGGTTTAGGCGGTAAATTTTTTATTTTTTTTGCAATATTCTCCTTTTTGATAAAATTATACTAAAAAAGGTTAAAATGAAGCTTGAAATAGAGAGTCTGGTGGTAGTGGCATTAATAATAATTGCCGGAATTATTGCACTTGAGATTAGTTTTTCCCCCGCTATTTTTGAAATTATAGCGGGAAGTATAGCCGCTAATTTTTTCCATATGAGCGATTTAAAATGGGCGGAATTTCTGGCAAACGTGGGACTTTTGGGGCTTATGTTTTTTGCGGGGCTTGAGAGCGATTTAAAACTTCTTAAGAAAAATTTTATAAAAGCCGTTTTTATAGGGGTGTCTTCTTTTTTATTGCCGTTTGTTTCAATATTTCTGATTAGCAAATTTATTTTACTTTATTCCCTTAAAGCGTCTTTGCTAATAAGCATAGCGCTTTCCACCACCTCTCTGGCACTCGTGTATCCGCTTTTGAAAGATAAAAATATGCTTCATCTTAATTCCGGTCAGACGCTTCTGGCCGGGGCTATGATTGTGGATATAATCAGTATGTTTTCACTGAGCTTTTTGTTTGAAGGAATAAATTATCAGAATATTATTTTTTTAGGCGTACTGTTAATAGTAATGTTTGTTTTGCCTAAATTCGGTGAAAAATTATTTGCCAGATACACAGGCAATCATATAGAATTTCCTATAAGGTTTATTATTGCAATTTTAATTTCAATCGGTTTTCTCTCAAAAGAGATACATATTAACGAAGCTGTTTTAGCGTTTGCCCTGGGAATATTTTTTTCTGAATTTTTAAAAGAACATGAAATGATAGAAAAAAAATTAAGGGCTATAATATTTGGATTCGTGGCTCCTTTTTTCTTTTTTAAAGCGGGTTATTCAATTAAACTTGACGTTATTAATTTTAAGATTTTATTTTTGAGTATAATACTTGGAATTATAGCGTTTGGCACAAAATATCTGGCGACCGTAATTGCGACAAAACCGTTTTTTAAAAAAAGTGTTTATAAAATTGCCGGGCTTTTTTTTAATATGAGACTTACATTTGGAATAGTGGCGAGTGTTTTCGGACTCGAATTTAAAATTATTGATGTAAATACTTATGTTTCTCTGTTATTAATTATAATTTCAACATCTTTGGCCGCCTCTGTTTTAATGAAAAGAATGCCGAGTGAAATTACAGAGGAAGAGCTGGAAGATTTTATCCTCTAACGCCAAAAGCTTTTTTTATCGTTTTTGTGTCAGGTTTTGTAATCATTGTAACTATTATCAAAGTTATTGTTGAAAGAGGAAGGGCGATAACCATGGCATCTACAAAAGCCCATTTGCTGTGGCCCAAAATAGAATTTACACCAAAAAGCGCCTTGGCAATGCCCAAAGCTTTTGCTTCTTTGAAATGGCAAAACAACAGCCAGAATAAAGATACAAAAAATCCGGCAAACATACTTGAAATTGCCGCTGTTTTAGTGATTCTTTTTGAAAAAAGTCCAAAAATAAAAGAAGGTAAAAATACAGATGCACAAAGCGCAAAGAAAATAGCCGTACTTCTCGCAATAATTGCCGGGGCCTTTTGAAATTTAAAAGCTAAAAATACTGAAAACAGAATAACAATGACAATTCCGATTTTTGTCCATAAAGTGGTTTTGTTTTTATCAGCCCCGAGTGTTTCAAAAATGTCCCTGCCGACAGCCGTCCCCATTGTGTGAAACTGACTTGATAAAGTGGACATTGCTGCTGAGATAAGAGCAAAAAGGAAAATAAATCCAAACCAGTGCGGCATCGCCGTATTTATAAAATGGGGGATTACTTTTCCAATTGCCCCCGCCGCTTCAAGGGCGTTTTTACCTCCGTAATTTTCAAAATACCATGCATTGCTTAAACTTCCCACAACAAAAATAACACCTGTCATTGCCAAAATGAAAATCCCTCCTATTAATACAGCCCTGTTTAGTTCTTTTTTGCTTTTTACGGTCATAAATCTCACTATAAGCTGTGGCTGGGCAAGTACTCCGATCCCGACACCAAGAGTAATCGTGGTTATTACAAAAAGCCAACCAGGAGATAAAAATGACGGCATTTTATTCCAGCCCTGAAATCCCCATATCTGAGATAATTTCATCATAAAATCGCCGCTTCCCGGAACTAAATCTTTTAAACCGGTATTTGAAAGCTTGTCTATTACCGTAATTTGCCAAACGTTATCAAGTTTTGCGAATGCTTCGTTTATTCCCCCCAGTGAATAAAACACCATTACTATTAAAACAATCATAGCTAAAAACATTATTGAACCCTGAAGGGCATCGGTATACATAACCCCTTTAAGCCCGCCGGCTAAAACATAAGCAGTGATTATCAGTGAAAATATTAATAATGCTATGTGATAATCCACATGAAAATAGATACTGATAAACTGAACACCTCCGATTAGAACAGCCGTGGCATATAACGGCATAAAAAATAAAATTATAAGTGCGGCAAAAATCTGAATAAATTTTGAATCATATCTTTTGCCCAAAAACTCAGGAAAAGTGTGGGCGTCGAGCCTTAAGCCCATTTTTCTTGTGGGGTTTCCTATAAATACAAAAGCAATAAAAATTCCGACAAAAATATTTAAAAAAGTAAGCCACAAAAGCGAATTTCCAAGCCATGCCGCCACTCCGCCGAATCCGACAATTGCAGCAGTTGAGATAAATGTGGCACCGTAACTAAGAGACATTACAAACGGATGTGCCTCACGGCCCGCTAAAAGATAATCTGTTGAATTTTTTGTTTTTGAATATCCCATCCATCCAAGATATGTCAAAGCGAACAGATAAAGAATAATTAGTGCAATTTCCCAAAAGCTCATAGTAACTCCTCGTTAAGCTCTTTTTCTTCATCGGCCCATTTTTTTAGAAGCATTTCATTGCTTTCCTCATCACCTTTGTTCCAATTAATCAAACCGTAAATCACACAAAGCAGGGCACTTAGTATTGTCAGCCAAAAAGCTGAGCAGACGCCTATATCAAAATGGCTCATTTTTTTCCTTTTTTTTAAATTTTAATATAAAATTAATTGATATTTAAACTTTTTTGATATTATTATAAAAATTGATAAATAAAAGGGAAAAAATGAAACAGACATTAATGGGTAATGAGGCAATTGCATATGGACTAATGCACAGCAATACTCAAATTCTAAGCGGGTATCCCGGTACCCCCTCGAGTGAAATATTAACGACTTTTGAAAAAATTTCTAAAAATCTGCCTGTTTATGCAAAGTGGGCGACTAATGAAAAAGTGGGATTTGAAGTGGCTTTTTCCGGTGCAATAGCAGGACTGAACAGTGCTGCCACAATGAAACAGGTAGGGCTTAATGTGGCAAGTGATGCCTTAATGAGCGCAAGTTTTATAGGCAATATTGGCGGGTTTGTTTTAATTGTTGCGGACGACCCCGGCTTTCATTCATCCCAGACAGAACAGGACAGCCGTGAATTTGCTAGGTTTGCAAGAATTCCCGTTATCGATCCGGCAACCCCTGCCGAAGCATATGAATTTACCATAAAGGCAGGTGAATTATCAAAAAAATTTCAAATACCTGTGATGCTAAGAAGCGTAATGAGGGTTTCACATTCAAGGGAAATAGTGGAACTGAAAGAGCATAAATTTGAAGCGAAGGAAGGAAATTTCCAAAGGGATATACCGAGATGGGCTGCAGTCCCAAGGGCTGGAAGACTGGCTCAGGCATATGAGAGGGAAGAAAAATTAGAAAAAATTAAAAAATATAATTATGAGGTATTTATAAAACCAAAAATCAATAAGCTCAAAGGTACAAAAAATTTAATCATCTCTAGCGGAGCGGCTTTTGGATATGTAAAAGAGGTAATTGATGAATTAAATTTAGATATCGATATATTAAAAATTGAAATGCCTTATCCTCTGCCGCTAAATCAGCTTAAAGATTTAATTAAAAAATATGAAAAAGTATTGGTAATTGAAGAGACCTATCCGGTAATTGAAGAAGAAATTAGAAGCCATAATGTTTACGGAAAAATGACAAATGATGTGCATTCAATTGACGAGATGACAAAAGAGAGAGTTTTAAAGGCTTTAAAAAATGTAGGTTTATATAATGGGGAAAATATTTATAAACCTGTATTTACCCAGAATTTTGAAGTGAAGCATAGAAAACCGAATTTGTGTCCCGGATGTCCTCACAGAGATATCTTTTTTGCAATAAAAAAAGTCTTTCGGCCTAAAAAATCGATATATCCTTCAGACATAGGGTGTTATACGCTTGGAATCAATCAAAAAGCAATCGATACGGTTTTATGTATGGGGGCCAGTGTATCAATGGCGCACGGCTTCAGTATTGCCGATAAAGAAAAAACGGTAATTGCAACAATAGGTGATTCAACGTTTTTTCACTCAGGTGTTGCACCTCTTATTAATGCAGTTTATCAAAAAGCTAAATTTATACTTGTGATTTTGGATAATTCAACCGTTGCAATGACGGGAAGACAGGCTACACCCGAGAGGGCTGCCCCCGGGAAAGTTGATTTGAAAAAAGTTGCTGAGGGGTGCGGTGCTGAGGTAATGGAGTATTTTTACGAGCCTGATATTAATAAAACCATAAACTTTTTTAAAGATGTAAAGAAAAAATTTGAAAATGTTGAAGTCCCTTTGGTTGTAATTAGCAGACAATTCTGTGTGTTGGATAAAGAAAAAGCAAAAGAAAACTTAAAAGGCATTTTTGCTACAGTGGATGAAGATAAATGTGTTGCTTGTGATGTATGCACCACCCAGTTTGTATGTCCTCCAATGGCATATAATGAAAGGGGAAAAATAGAAATAGACCCGCTTTTATGTGTTGGATGCGGTGTGTGTATCAGCGGGGTTTGTCCTACGGATGCCTTCATAAGGAGAGATAAATGAAATATCAGATACTTTTAGCAGGATTTGGCGGGCAGGGCGTTGTATTTTTAGTAAAGGTACTCAGTATTTGTGCCGCTAAAAAAGGGTATAAATTTTTAGGGACGGAAAATCACGGAATGAGTCAGAGAGGCGGAAGTGTGAGTTCTCATATTAAAATAGGCGAATTTTATAACCCGTTGATTGATTACGGACAGGCTGATTTATTAATCGGGCTTGATCGGGATGAAGCACTTATAAATCTTACATATTTAAAAAAAGGCGGGGACTTGGTTGTAAATGCGCCTGATTTTCCTGAAATAGAAGCAAATGAATATATAGTTGATGCAAACAGACTGGTGGAAGTTGGTCTGTTTGATGCTAAAGGGCTTAATGTGTTTATGCTGGGAGTTGCATTAAAAAATGTTAAAAATTTTCCTTTCAGCGCTGATGAGGTAAAAGAAGCCATAAAAGATATTAATCCAAAATTTGCCAAAGCTAATTTTGAAATATTGGATAAAGCGATGAATTATGGAGAAAATTAAATTATATTTTAATGAAAATGCCGAATTTGGCAAAAATATAGGCATTGGACTAATAGATGTAAAATACGGATATGCAAAGGCAAAAATGAAAGTATCCACATTTCATTTGAATCTGGCAGGTGTTTGTCACGGAGGTGCTATTTTTACACTGGCTGATTTTGCGTTTGCCGTGGCAAGCAACTCTTTTGGGAAAATTGCCCTGGCAATCGATACGAGCATATCTTTTATAAATGCTGCAAAAGAAGGTGATGAATTAATTGCCGAGGCAAAACTTATTGCCGAGAGTAACCGTTTGGGCACATATGAAGTTAAAATAACTAATAAAGATAAAATTATTGCTTTTTTTAAAGGAACTGTTTATAAAACAAAAAAAGATTTAAAGGAGATAAAATGATTTATAATAAAATAGAAAGTGCAGGCAGGGAAGAGATCGAAAAAGTTCAGCTTAAAAGATTAAAAGAAGTGGTAAGCAGGGTTTATCATTTAAGCCCTTTTTATAAGAAAAAATTTGATGAATTAAACATAACTCCTGATGATATAAAATCACTTGAAGATATACAAAAACTTCCATTTACTAAAAAACAGGATTTAAGGGACAATTATCCGTTCGGACTTTTTACTGTGCCGATGAGTGAGGTTGTGAGAATTCATTCATCTTCCGGAACTACCGGAAAACCTACTGTTGTGGGATATACAGCTCATGATATGGATGTATGGAACGAAGTGATGATAAGATGTTATTATATGGCGGATGTCGCAAGTAAAGATATAGTTCATAACGCTTACGGATACGGGCTTTTTACAGGCGGACTCGGATTTCACGAAGCGGCTCAAAAAATCGGGGCTGCAATAGTGCCTGCAAGCGGTGGATTTACCCAAAGACAGTTAATGTTAATGCGTGATTTTGGGGCTACAATTCTTTGCGCAACTCCTAGTTTTGCTTTGCATTTGGCAGAAGAGGCCAAAAAAGAGGGGCCTGAATTTAGGAAAAATTATAAGCTTAGAGCCGGTTTTTTCGGAGCGGAACCGACAAGCAAAGGACTTAGGGAAGAAGTTGCAAAAGCGTGGCGGATAGATTATTACGAGGTTTACGGACTCAGTGAAATAATCGGGCCCGGGGTCAGCTGCAGCTGTAACATGGGAGAAGGGCTTCATATAAACGAAGACCATTTTTATCCTGAAATAATAGACCCGAAAACAGGGGAAGTCTTACCTGAGGGTGAAGAGGGCGAACTTGTTTTAACCACTCTTACCAAACATGCACTTCCGATAATAAGATACAGAACAGGCGATATTACAAGACTTGATAGAACTCCTTGTGCATGCGGCAGAACGTTTGTAAGGATGGAGAGTGTAAGGGGAAGGGCAGACGATATGCTGATAGTAAACGGCGTAAATGTGTTTCCTTCCCAGGTTGAGCATGTAATAGCAAATACTGAAGGGGTCAGTTTAAATTATCAGATAGTTGTGGATAAAAAAGGTTATTTGGATAAGTTGGAATTGATGGTTGAAGTTGATGAGCGTATTATGTTTGATGATGTTGCAAAACTTGAAAAAATTAAAAAAGAACTCCAACAGGCACTTTTGAATAATTTATACATTAATGCCATTGTTCATCTGGTTGAGCCAAAAAGCATAGAAAGAAGTATGGGTAAAGCAAAAAGAATAGTAGATAAAAGGAAATAAAATGAAACAGATTTCAGTGTTTTTGGAAAGGAAAACAGGAAGGCTTAAAGAAATTACCGAGGCTTTGGCAAAAGAGAATGTCAGTATTAAGGCTATTACACTGGTTGAAGCAAGTGATTTTGGAATACTCAGAATTTTGACAAAAGATGTTGTAAAAGCTACCGAAGCAATAGAAAAAAGCGGTTTTTCTCTAACTCTTAGCGATGTGTTAATAGTTGAAGTTGATGATGAAATAGGGGCTCTAAACAAAATTGTTTCAACATTAAATGAAAACGGTATTGATATAAATTATTGTTATACAGTTAATTCGGATAGAAAAGGTTCTTTTGCATTTAAAGTTTCGGATATAAACAAAGCGAAAAAAGTTTTAACCGGGTTTAGAGTTTATTAAATTTTTTATTTCTTCAAATTTTTTTCTTAAATTTTCTTTTTTTGCTTTTATTTTAAATTTTCCCGCCTCTTTAATATAAAATTTTATTTCTTTTGGAGGTGTTAAAGGTTTTTGGTATTTATAAAATGTAACTATTTTTTTTGGATTTATACTGTTGCACTGATTTGCCTTGTGGAGTGTTTTTATAATAGAAAAAATTATATTTTTATTATAAAAAATCTCCTGCCTTAAAGCGGGATGTGATACTTTTATATACAAAATCTCTCCTTTTAAAGAATAAGAAGTTATATATTTATTGTATTTACGGGGCATTAGTGCTATAATTTTTTTTAAACAACGTTTTTCTTGTAATTTATCATTAAAGGGATTAAATAAATGTTTAAGTATATCTTTTGCTTTTTTCATATTATAATTATATCTGTTTTTTTAGGATGTGGCTATAAGGCAGACCCTGTTTGGCCAGGTAAAGAACAAAATATAACCAAAGAAATTAATTCAAGTGAACTTAAAATTATAGAAATAAACAATACTATGGAGATAAAATGAAATTTGACGTAGTTATAATAGGAAGCGGAATCGCCGGACTTTGGGCAGCAAAATATATAAATGACTATTCTGATTTGTCAACTTTAATAATTACAAAAAAAGAAGTGTGGGATGCAAACAGTTTCTATGCACAAGGCGGAGTTACAATGGCTCTTGATAAAGAGGATGTGCCTGCTCATATAGAAGATACTATTAGGGCGGGGAGTTTTCACAACAATAAAGAAATGGTTGAAATTTTATCGCGTTCGTCTCTTAAATTAAAAGAGGATTTAAAAAATTACGGCTTTAAATTCGAAGGTGTTACAAGAGAAGCGGCACATTCAGTCCCGAGGGTTTATCATGCCGGAGGAGACGCTACAGGAAGGGAACTTCACAGGTTTTTAATAAAAAAAGACAAAAGTTATTTATTAGATAATGCAGTAGTTTTTGATTTATTAATAGAAGGTGGTGTCTGTTACGGTGTGAGTCTGCTTAAAAACAATAAAAAATATAATGTTTATGCAAATAATATAATACTTGCAAGCGGGGGAATAGGCGCTTTATATAAATATGACACAAACGCAAGAACTATTTCGGGGGATATTCAGGGAATTGCAATAGAAAAGGGAATGGAAATAAACGATATGGAATTTACACAGTTTCATCCTACTGTTTTCATAGAAAGTAAATTTTCTCAAAAACTTCTTTTAACCGAAGCTTTAAGAGGAGAAGGTGCTTATGTTGTTGATGAAAAAGGAGAGAGATTTTTATTTGAATATGATGAAAGAGGGGAGCTTGCAAGCAGAGATATTGTAAGCAGAGCTATTTTTATGCATCAGCAAAAAGGCCATAAAGTGTTTTTGGACGTAAGTATGTTTGAGGAGGAATATTTTAAAAACCGTTTTCCTACAATTTTTAACAAACTGAGGGATTATGATATAAAGGTGCCTTTTGAAAAAATTCCTATTTCTCCTGCATTTCATTATTTTATGGGTGGAATTGTGGTTGATGTGAATGCTAAAATAAAAAATTTTAAAAACCTTTATGCTGCCGGGGAAGTGGCAAATACGGGAGTTCACGGTGCTAACAGGCTTGCAAGCAATTCTACGCTTGAATGTTTTGTATTCGGCAGAAAAGCCGCAAGGGATATATTAAAAAACAGATTTAAAACTGATGAAAGAATATTCGATATAAATGATGAAATATTATTTAAAGAAAATGATAAAAAATATAAAAATATGTTAAGGGAAATAATGTGGAAAAATGTTGGTATAATTAGAACAAAAAACGGTTTAAGTGAGGCGTTGGATTTCGTTGAAAAACATATTGATAAGCTCGGGCGGCTTACAAAGTTGAGATTTCTAACGGCAAGGGAAATAATAAAAGCGGCTATTAAAAGAAAAGAGTCTCTCGGGGCTCATTACAGAAAGGATTAAAATGCATGAAGAAATTGTAAATTACACTCATACATGGGTAGGAATAGCTGTTTTGGCTATTTTTGTTGTTGGATATTATTTTATTGCAACAGAAGAAAAATTTGAAATAAATAAATCAAAACCGGCACTTTTTATAGGTACTTTTTCTTTTTTGCTTATAGGTACATATTTTTGGTTAAACCATCTTGACCCTTCACCGCTGCACGAAGAGCTTAAACATCTGATTGAAGAAATAGCGGAGATTTTCTTTTTCTTAATGGTTGCCATGACATATATAGAAAGCCTGATAGAAAGAGGTGTGTTTGACGCTTTGAAATACCGTTTGATTTCAAGAGGCTATACTTATAAAAAAATATTTTGGATAACGGGAACACTTTCATTTTGGATAAGCCCTTTTGCCGATAATTTAACTACAGCGCTTATTCTTTCAACAGTACTGATTACTATAGATAAACATAATATCAATTTTTTGGTTCCAGGTGCCATAAATATAGTGGTGGCTGCAAATGCCGGGGGTGCATGGTCTCCTTTCGGGGATATTACGACACTTATGGCTTGGACTGCAGGAAAAGGCGAAATAATAGATTTTTTAGCACTGTTTCCGGCTGTATTTATAGGATGGCTTTTAAGTGCTTGGCTTTTAAGTCTTTTTGTACCAAAAGGCAAGCCTCATTTTGATGCTTTGACCACCCCTAAAGCTGAAATAAAAAACGGTGGAAAAGTTATTATATTTTTAGGCGCTCTTACCATTGCCATTGCGGTATTTGGCCACATAGTGATGCATTTTCCGGCAATGTGGGGAATGATGTTCGGTTTGGCATTATTGGAAATTTACAGTTTTTATCATAAAAGGAAATATAAAGAAAAAATAGATGTGTTTGTTAATATGACCAAAATAGAACATGATACACTGCTTTTCTTTTTCGGTATTCTTTCGGCGGTAGGCGCGCTGTATTTTCTTGGATGGCTTTTTTATGTTACCAAACTTTATGAAATAATAGGCCCAACATGGGGAAATATCGGTGTTGGATTTATAAGTTCTATTATAGATAACGTTCCTGTAATGGCGGCTATCTTAAAAGCCGACCCTCCAATGGATGCAGCCCAGTGGATGCTTGTTACAATGACAGCCGGGATCGGTGGAAGCTTAATCAGTTTTGGAAGTGCCGCCGGTGTTGGAGTTATGGGTAGAATGAGAGGGATTTATACATTTAATACACATATAAAATATGGTTGGGCCGTATTAATCGGATATCTCCTAAGCTGTGCCATCTGGTATGTTCAGTTCGAAATTCTTCACTGGTATTAATTTTCCCTTTCTTTTTGTTACAATTTCATTAAAAAGGATATAAATGCAAGTAGAAATACTAATACTTGATTTTGGAAGTCAATATACCCAGTTAATAGCCAGAAGATTAAGGGAAGTCGGAATATACAGCGAAATAGTGCCTTATTTTGACGGATTAAAAGTAGCAAAAGAAAAAAAGCCAAAAGGAATAATTTTCAGTGGCGGGCCCGCAAGTGTTTATGATAAAGACGCTTACAGAGTAGATAAAGAAATATATGATTTAGGTTTGCCGATTCTTGGAATTTGTTATGGAATGCAGCTAATTACCGTTGATTTCGGTGGTGAGGTAGTAAGAGCTCACCATCACGAATATGGTAAAGCAGAGCTGTTTATAGATGAACCTCATAAACTTTTTAAAGATGTCAGCAATCCCACAGTTGTCTGGATGAGCCATTCAGACAGGGTTGAAAAACTGCCTAACGGATTTAAAAGAATAGCTCATACCTCAAATGCTCCATATGCTGCAATTGTAAATGAAGAAAAAGAAATTTATGCAATTCAGTTTCACCCGGAAGTAGCCCATTCAGATGAAGGAAGTAAAATTTTAAAAAATTTTGCAAAAGAAGTCTGCTCTGTAACAAGTAAATGGGATATGGCTCATTTTGCAAAAGAACAAATCAAAAAAATTAAAGAACAGGTAGGGGAAAACAAAGTAATATGTGCATTAAGCGGTGGAGTTGACAGTTCGGTTACAGCGGCACTTTTACATGAAGCCATTAAAGATAAATTAATTCCTATTTTTGTGGACACAGGTCTGCTTAGAAAAAATGAGAGAGAAGAAGTTGAACATGCTTTTAAAAATGTATTACACGTGCCTTTAATTACTGTTGATGCAAGGGAAAAGTTTTTAGGAAGGTTAAAAGGTGTAACTGACCCGGAAGAAAAAAGAAAAATTATAGGGCATACTTTTATTGAGGTTTTTGAGGAAGCGGCCAAAAAACATAAAGACGCAAAATTTTTAGCGCAGGGGACTCTGTATCCTGATGTAATTGAATCTGTTTCTGTAAAAGGGCCGTCAAAAACAATAAAATCACATCATAATGTAGGAGGACTTCCCGAGTGGATGAAATTTGAACTTATTGAACCCTTAAGAGAGCTTTTTAAAGATGAAGTCAGAAAATTAGGGTTAGAGCTTGGGCTGCCTAAAGACTTGGTATACCGTCATCCGTTTCCAGGACCGGGACTTGCTATTAGAATAATGGGTGAAGTTAATGAAAAAGATTTAGATATTTTAAGAGAAGCTGATTACATTTTAATTCAAGAGCTTAAAGCGTGGGGGCTTTATAATGAAGTTTGGCAGGCCTTTGCGGTACTTCTTAATGTAAAAAGCGTTGGGGTAATGGGAGATAACAGGACATATGACAATGCGGTTGCAATAAGATGTGTCAGCTCAACTGACGGTATGACGGCAACTTTTTCCCATTTGCCGCATGAATTTTTAGAAAAGGTTTCAACAAGAATTATCAATGAAGTCGACGGTATCAACAGAGTGGTTTATGACATTTCAAGCAAACCTCCTGCAACAATTGAGTGGGAGTAAAATCAAAAATTAAAAATGAAAAGTTAAAAGTGAAAAATTTAAGGTTACCTATTTATTTATTAAATAACGATAAATATGAAGGGGTAATAAATTATCCTGTTATAAAAATAAATTTTCTATCCTCTTCTATTTCTTTTGATGGAATTGATTATCTGATTTTTACTTCTAAAAACGGGGTTAGGGCGATAAATAAATTAACTGATAAATGGAAAAATTTTCCAAGTCTGGCAATAGGAAAAGCAACTGCAAAAGAAATAGAAAAATTAGGAGGAATTGTTGAATTTGTTTCATCTAATGCCTATGGGGATGAATTTGCAAAAGAAATAAATAAAAAATATAAAAATAAAAAATTTCTTTTTTTAAGGGCAAAAGAAATAATATCAAATATAAAAGAAATTTTTGATAAATCTGATAATTCTTTAAAAGAAATTATAGTGTATGAAACTGTTTGCGCTAAACTTGATAAATTTATTAAAAAACCGGCTATTGTAATTTTTACTTCGCCTTCCACTGTTAAATGTTTTTCAAAAATCAATGATTTTGAAAATATTTTACCGATTGCAATAGGAAATAAAACGAAAAATGCTCTTTTGGAATTTACCAAAAATTCTATTTTAACTCCGCAAAATCCTTATATTAAAGAATGCGTCCTGCTTGCAAAAAATGTAAAATTAAGATAAAATTGTAATATAACTTCTTTATTGCTTATAAAGTGCTCTTTAAAAATCTTGATTGACAAAAGCTCAAGTTTTTGTTATAATTTTAATGCCTGGGAGGAGCGCTACCCGTACATTTTGGGGCCCTACAACCTTTTTTTTAGGGGAGACGGTAGCTTCGGGGTGTGCGGCGAGATGGACTCGCCCCTAAACCGATGCTCCCATCCCCACACTGTGACTTGGCGGAGCCCAAAGTCACTACGTGAACGCCCTCTCGGGCAAAATAATGAAAAATTTAAAATGTATAATGTAGAATGAATAAATGAAAAAAGTATTTACAATTAATAATAATTTTAGTATAATAAGTGACAGACACTTATAAATCATAATTTTGAGAATAATCTAAATTTTTTAGATTGATTATTTTAGCTTTGATTTTATTTGTTAATTTTTTTTATAATAATTTTTATTAATATTTTAAATATAATCTTATATTATAACTTCTTAAATAAAAAACAATTTTCTACATATGAAAAAATATAAAAAATCCTTAATTAAAAGTCATTAATTTATTCTGTAATCACATTTTATATATGAATTTATCTATTAAAATTTAATTTAGTCCTAAATTTATATAAGAAAAATTAAATTTTAAGTTATTTTTAAGAATTAATATTATAATTTAACGAAAATTAATCTTAAAAATTTTTATGAAAGGAGTTTTTAATGAAAAAAACAGCCAAGGTTAAAATTTTTTCTCCTACAGAGAAAAATTATGTAAATATAGCAACCGGTACATACAGAGCGGGAGAATTAAAAGGTATTATTAAAATAAATTCTCAAAGCTGTGTAGGCTGCGACACCTGCAGACATGTATGTCCAGCAGATGCGATAAACGGTGCTATTGGTGTTGCCCACTCAATTGATGAAATGAAATGCATTGCTTGTGGTCAATGTTTAATTAACTGCCCATTCGGTGCAATAGAACAATTAAGTTTTGTAGAAGAGGTAATGAAAAATCTGGAAAATAAAGAAAAAACTGTTGTGGCGGTAATAGCCCCTTCGGTCCGTGTGGCAATAGCCGAAGAATTTGGAGCACCTCCCGGTACTTTAACAGTTGGAAAACTTCATAATGCATTAAAAAAAGCTGGTTTTAAAATTTATGAAAACAATTTAGCGGCCGATCAAACAATTATGGAAGAAGGAAGCGAATTTATAGCAAAAGTAAAATACTGGCTGTTAGGAGAAAGAAGCGAAAAATTAAATGAAATGGCAAATCATCCTTTACCACATTTTACATCTTGCTGTTCGGGTTGGGTTAGATATGCAGAAATATATTATCCAGAACTAATCCCTCACATATCCGGTGCAAAATCCCCTATGCAAATGGCAGGTCCTTCTGCAAAAACTTGGGCTGCTTTAGACATTTGGAAAGTGGATCCGAGAAACGTTTACACTGTCGGAATAATGCCGTGTACCGCTAAAATATTTGAAGCAAGCAGACCGGAATTCAACTCTTCTTGGAAATTTTTAAAAGAAAAAGGTTATATTCCAGAAGACACCCCTCCATTCCCTGATACAGATGCAGTGCTTACAACAAGGGATTTAGCCACATTACTTAAAATGAAAGGAATCAATCCTCTTGAGTTACCGGAAAAAGAAAATGAAACGGAAACGGAAATTTACACGGGAGCTGCCACAATATTTGGTAACAGCGGAGGCGTTACGGAAGCTGCTCTTAGAACAGTTTATTATATTCTCTCTGGAAAAGAACCGCCCAAATGGGATTTTTATGAAGTAAGGGGACATACTGACGGATTAAGAGAAGCAGAAATTCCTATTACTCTTAAATCCGGAAAAACAATTGTGGTAAAAGCCGCTGTAGTTAACGGGATAAAAAATCATCTTGATAAAATTGTTAAAGATGTAATAAAAGGCACTTCACCTTACCATATAATTGAAGTAATGAATTGTCCCGGAGGTTGTATTGACGGAGGAGGACAGCCTGTTAATCCAATGGGTACTTCATGGATAGACCCGTTATTACCTTTAAGATTAAATGCTTAAAATAAAAAAGGAGAATAAAATGAATGAAAAATTATCTTATCAATATGAAGAAAAACCTGCCACCACTTTAATAGACAGAAGAACTTTTCTTAAAGTTACAGGGGTTATAGTATCGGTTATCGCTGTTGGAGGTTATGTAATTACAGATCTTTTCAAAAAAAGGAATAAATATATAAAAATGAGGCAAACAGGTTTATATAAAGATGATATAAGATTACAGCAAAAAGGATTGGCAGCTTCTCACGAAAATCCTACTGTTCAGGAATTTTATAAAAAATTTGCGAACCATCCGATGAGTGAAATATCAGAAGAACTTTTACATACAAAAGGATATGTTGTTAGAACCAACTTAAATTTAAAAGGAGGAAAACATGCTTGCTGAAAATGAAAGGGTATTGAGATTTCCTGTTTATGAAAAAATGTTTCATAACATCAATGCAATTACATGGTATATATTGGCCTTTACCGGAATGGCTGTATATTTTAAATGGGCATCAGGTGAAAGTGCTAAGTTTTTAATGGAAGTTCACATCTGGACGGCAATTGTTTTTACTTTGAATTTTATTTCTTTTATTTTAATAGCACCGGACAGGTTTTATATTATAATGAAAAATTTATTACAATGGGATAAAGACACATTTGCATGGTTTAAAAATTTAGGCGGATATCCCAGAATGTTCGGTATTCCTTTCGGTCCTGAAAAAACTGCTCCACAAGGAAAATATAATGCTGGACAAAAAGTCGCTTATTTAATTTTTATATTTATGATTTTCGGATTGATAGTAACAGGATGGGCGCTTTATTTTGCAAAACAAGGGCTTGGCAAAGAACTTATGCTTTATTTCTTTTATTTCCATGTTTGGGGTTCTATAATAACTACAGCCCTTGTAACGTTTGTTCATTTGCCTCTTTCAATAATAAATATGGAAGATTTTAAAGCAATGTGGAGACTGGACAGCGGTTATATGCCTTTTGATGCCGCCGAACATCATTCCCCTAAATGGGTTGAAGACGATTTAGTTCAAATCAACTCTATAAAACAATAAAAAGAGCTGTTCAGCTCTTTTTATTTCAAGTAAAATCACGGAGGTTACTTAGTTGTTTAGAGAAGAAAAAGACAGTTTAGGTGTAGTAAAGATTCCATCTGATAGATATTACGGTATAAATACCGCAAGAGCCTATAATAATTTTCAAATATCCGGATATAAAGTGCCAAATGAGTTGATTAAAGCATATGCATTGGTTAAAAAAGCCTGTGCAACAACAAATGCTAAATTAAATTATCTCAGCAAAGAATATGCTAATGCAATATGTAATGCCTGTGACGAAATAATCGATGGAAAATTTCAGGAAGATTTTATAGTGGACGCATTGCAAGGTGGCGCTGGCACATCAACAAATATGAATATAAATGAAGTGATAGCTAACAGGGCAAATGAAATATTAGGATATCCAAAAGGTAAACATTATCCGATACATCCGCTTGAACATGTAAATCTTCATCAATCAACCAATGACACATATCCAAGCGCATTAAAAATAGCGGCGCTTTTTTTATTGGAAAAATTAAGCGAAGTTATAGCAGATTTTCAAAATATTCTACAAAAAAAAGAAAAAGAATTTGCTTCCATTTTAAAAATCGGGAGGACAGAACTTCAAGAAGCAGTCCCTTTTACTCTCGGCAGGGAATTTTCGGCTTTTGCCGAAGCTATATCCAGAGACAGATGGAGAATATGGAAATGCAAAGAGAGAATAAGGGTCTTAAATATTGGTTCTACTGCAATAGGAACGGGTTTAACCGCCCCTAGGGAATATATTTTTTTGGTTATTGAAATTTTAAGAGATTTAACTGGATTAAATATTTCCCGTGCTGAAAATCCTGTAAGTGTAACCGCTTTTGCAGATGATATTGTGGAAGTTGTAGGTATTCTTGATGCTTATTCTTCAAATTTATTTAAAATTTCTAATGATATCCGTCTTATGAATTTTTTAAAAGAAATAAAATTAAAGCCAGTTCAAGCCGGTTCTTCTATAATGCCTGGCAAAATAAATCCCGTAATACTTGAATCTGCAATACAAACAGCAATAAAAGTTAAATCCGATTTTAATGTAATAAGAGACTGTGTTTCTTTGTCATCTTTTCAAATTGTTGAATTTATGCCTTTAATAGCATTTAGTTTTATAGAATCTTTAAAACTGCTTTTGAATATAACTGTAAACTTGAAAGAACATATTAAAGAAATTAAAGCAAATGAAAAAATATGTAATAAATATTTTGAAGAAAGCTTTTCAATTTTAACCGTTTTACTCCCTTTGATAGGTTATGAGAAAACATTAAAAATTGTAAAAGAAATACAAAATAAAAACATAACGAATATAAAAGAATTTTTAAAAAATAGATTTGGCGAAAAAATTCTTGAATTATTTTTTCCTGAAAATCTTAATTCTCTTGGATATGATAAGAATAAATTAAAGGAGCTGTTTAATGATATCAACACCTAAAGGTTTAAGATTACATATCGGTGTTTTTGGAAGAACAAATGTCGGAAAATCGTCTTTTTTAAATATGATTACAGGACAAAATATTTCGATTGTTTCCCCTGTTGCCGGAACTACAACAGATATTGTCGAAAAAACAATGGAATTATTGCCAATAGGACCGGTTGTTTTTTTAGATACAGCTGGATTTGATGATAATTCAGTTTTGGGAAACTTAAGAATAGAAAAAACTTTAAATGTTCTTAAAAAAACTGATATTTGTTTATTAATTTTAGAGCCTGATAAATGGACTGATTATGAAGAAAATATAATTCAGATAATAAAAGAAAAAAAATTCCTTTAATTGCTGTTATTAATAAAATCGATTTACAAAAGCCTTCGGATGAATTTATAAATAAACTTGAATCAATTTTTGGAAAAAACATTATTAAAGTTTCAAGTTTAGACAGTGATAATAAAGAAAAATATATTAATGCTTTAAAAAAACACATTATTGATATTTGCCCATCTGATTTTTTACAACCGCCGGCGTTAATAGGTGATTTAATCCCCTCAGGGGGATTGGCTGTTTTGGTTGTTCCTATTGATTTAGAAGCTCCTAAAGGCAGATTGATACTTCCCCAGGTTCAAACTATAAGAGACACTTTGGATAACGATTCCATGGCACTGATTGTTAAAGAAAGAGAACTTTCATATGCAATGTCTATTTTAAATCAAAAACCCGATATTGTAGTATGTGACTCACAGGGGGTATTAAAAATGGTTGCGGATATTCCAAAAGATATAAAAGCGACAACCTTTTCGATACTTTTCTCCCGTTATAAAGGAGATTTACTGGAACAAGCCAGGGGCACCGCACATATAGATGCTCTTAAGCCGGGAGATAAAGTTTTAATAGCTGAAGCATGCACTCATCATGCTTTGGAGGATGACATAGGAAGGGTTAAAATTCCAAGATGGCTTAAACAGTATGTAGGGGGGGATTTGCAAATTGATGTTTATGCCGGAAAAGATTACCCTGATAATGTATCGGATTATAAACTTATTATCCATTGCGGCGGATGTGTATTAAATAGAAGAGGAATGCTTTCACGCATACAAATGGCAAAAGAAGTTAACGTTCCTATTACAAATTATGGTATGGCGATTTCTTTTTTACAGGGAGTTATTAAGAGAACTTTGAGCCCTTTCCCCGCTGCTTTAATGATGTTTGAAAATGAAAGAAAAAAGTTGAAAAATGATGTTAAATAAAACTGAAATTATTCTATCGTTAATAAAAAACGATAATAAAATTTTTGAAAGAGCAACAGAAATCAGAAATAAACACTGTGGTAATGAAGCTCATATAAGGGGAGTTATACATTTTTCCAATTATTGTATCAGTGATTGTTTATATTGCGGTTTAAGAAAAAGTAATAAAGAAATGAAACGTTTTAGGATGGATGAAGAAACTATAATTAAAATAGCCGGTGAAATTGCCCAAAAAGGGATAAAAACCATAGTTTTACAATCAGGGGAAGACCCTTTTTTTACAAGAGAAAAAATCTGCAGCATTATCCGACAAATCAAAAAAAATATGATGTAGCCATTACATTGAGCTTGGGAGAGTTGTCTTTTGATGATTATAAAGCATTCAAAGATGCCGGAGCCGATAGGTATTTAATGAAACATGAAACAATGAATGAAAAATTATATGAAAAAATGAGACCCGGCAGAAAATTAAAAGACAGAATAAAAGCGTTAGAATTTTTAAGAAAAACAGGTTTCCAGGTAGGAGCTGGCAATATTGTGGGTTTACCAAAACAAACTTTCAATGATTTGGCAGACGATATCCTGTTTTTTCAGGATTTTCAACCCGATATGATAAATATAGGTCCTTTTATTCCGCATCCGCAAACACCTTTAAAAAAGTTTTCTTCCGGAAATTTTAATCTTATGTTGAGAGTTTTTGCATTAACAAGAATTGTAACTAAAAACACGCATATTGCAGCCGCAAATACAGTTGCAACACTTAATCCTGAAAATGGGCAATTTTTATGTTTTACTAAAGGTGGATGTAACGTTTTGATGCCAAATTGCAACCCTTCTTTCGAAAGTAAAAATAAAAAAATTGAATTTGAATTTCAATGTGCACCTAAAAAACGTTATGTAGATATAAATGAAGCTACAAATGTAATTACAAAAGCGGGTATTAAAATTTCAAGAACTAAAGGGAATTCATTAAAAATAAAGGAATACCAATGAAAAAAATAGCAATATATGGTAAAGGCGGTATTGGAAAATCAACAATTACATCCAATTTATCCGCTGCTATTGCAACAATGGGGAAAAGGGTCATACAAATAGGCTGCGATCCAAAAGCAGATTCTACAATAAATCTTTTAGGAGGAGTGCCTCCTAAAACAATACTTAGTTATATTGAAGAAAATGGTATGCCAAAATCAATCGAAGAAATAGTAAAAACAGGTTTTGCAAATACTGTGACTTTTGAAGTTGGCGGTCCAACACCCGGCCAAGGATGCGCGGGCAGAGGTATTGTAACGGCACTCGAACTTTTAAAAGAATTGAATGCTTATGAAATATATAAACCCGAAGTTGTTTTTTATGATGTTTTGGGAGACGTTGTATGCGGCGGTTTTGCGGTTCCAATGAGAAAAGGATATGCCGAAAAAGTAATTGTAGTGACATCCGGAGAAAAACTGTCTCTTTTTGCGGCAGAAAATATTATAAAAGCTGTTAGAAATTTTAAAAACAAAGGATATGCATCTTTATTGGGAATTATTGTCAATTTAAGAAATATACCTAATGAATTGGAAAAAGTACAAAATTTTGCAAAAGAAATGAATGTTGATATATTGGGAGTTTTACCAAGGGATGAATCTATTAATAAGGCGGAACTTTTAGGAAAAACTGTAATAGAATATGACAAAAATGCTCAAATAAGTAAAAATTTTTATTCAATTGCAAAAAGGATTTTAGATGCTTATTGAACAGACAAGAGTTAAAATTTCTGAATTAAATGAAAAAAATTTTCCTTTTGCACCCCTGGAGTCCATGGGTCCGAATCTTGCAGGATGGGGAGTGGTTGAAACCACTTTACTTTTGCCTAACAGTATTTGCCTGATGGTGGGACCTTTGGCCTGTCTTAGACACTCCTCTTTTATGTCCCATGCAAGAAACTTTTACGGGCGTTTTTATATGCTGAATATTGACGAAATAGATATTATAATGGGAAAACATTTTTCAAAAGTGGAAGAAGCTATTTTAAAAATTTCAAAAAAAGAAAAGCCAGAAATACTTATATTGGCGGGAACATGTTGCGATTATTTATTAGAAAGCGATTATACAGATGTAGTTGAAAATATGAAAAAAAAATTAAATATTGAAATAATATATACAGTAATGGCACCTTTAACGATAGGATTAAAACCTTCCCCTTTTGAATTGGCATATCAATCTTTAATTGATATTTTAAAAGATAAAAAAACAGAAATAAATAAAAACAGTGTTAATATTTTAGGAACTTTTATACCATTGAAAGAAGATTCAGAATTATTGGTTTTTCTTAAAAAGTTGGGTTATGAAAATATCTATCAAATTCCTACACTTAAAAATGTCCATGATTTGTATAAATTATCTTCTGCTTCATTAAATATCGTGATTCATCCTTTAGGCTTACTTTTAGCAAAAAAAATGTATAATGAGTTAGATATTCCTTATATATTCGCACCGGTAAGTTACGATATTTTGGAAATAAAAAAACAATATTCTAAAATTGAAGAAATAACAAATAAAAAAATTAATATAAAAGAGAAAAATAATGAAAATTTAATAAGTAAAAACAAATTTATAAAAAATAAAAATATTGCTGTTGGAAGCAGTGTTTACGGCAATCCTTTGGAATTGGCACTGGCTTTAACAAAATTAGGAGGAAATGTTAAAGCAGTTTTTTTGAGAAATTCTCCAAAACTTCATGAAAAAGAATACATTAATGAATTGTCTAAAATATCCCCTGAAACCTATATTTATAACGTTTCACATCCATATTTAAATGAAAATATAAATTTTTTTAACGATATAGAATTAGCGTTTGGGGTTGATGCCGGTATATTTTGCCAAAATGCTGTCAATATCCCTCTTTCAAGATATCAACACTCTTTTTACGGATATGAAAATTTAAAAAATTTATTAGATTCAATACAAGAAAATATTAAAAATCCAATCAGCAATTATGATTGGATATATAAATATAACTATCTTATATAGGAGTAAATATGAAATTAATAGATAATCTTTTACCTCTTGCTTCAGGATATTTTGGGGTTGCTTCAGCACTATATGAACTTGGAGGATTGATGATTACATACGGTCCGGCAGGAGGTGCATGGCATATAAATATCGGAGATGAATACAGATGGTATAGAAATAAAACAAAATTAGTAGGTGCGGGACTTTTAGAAATGGATGCAGTATTCGGAAATGATGCTAAATTTATCGATAGAATTATAAATGTTGCAAAAAACTTAAAACCGAAATTTTTAGTATTAATGGGCACCCCTGTTTCCGCAATTATAGGAACTGATTTAAACGGTTTATCTGAAACTATTCAAAAAGAATTAAATATCCCTCTTTTTTATATTAATACAAAAGGAACTGAAACATATAGTGAAGGCGCTTCAAGAGCTTTTTTAGAATTGGCTAAAACTGTTTTAAAACCTCAAAAAAAAGAGGAAAAAACTGTAAACATTCTCGGGGCTGTACATCTCGATATAGGGCATCATACGCATTTAAATCCATTAATTAATTTACTGAAAAATTTAAATTATAAAATCATCAGTATCTGGGGAATGGAAAAAAATTTTGAAAACTTAATTGAAAGTTCAAAAGCAGCTCTGAATATTGTAATTACTTCAAGCGGATTAAAATTAGCTGAATATATGCATAAGAATTTTGATATCCCATATATTGTAGGTTTTCCTGTGGGAGAAACAATAAAAAATTTAATTAATAAAAAATCTGTAAATAATAAAAAAGTATTGATAATTCACGAGCCAATTATAGCTTTGAGTATAAAAGAATATTTTGAAAAAAATTTAGGTATTGAAGCATTTGCCGCTTCCCCAATAAAAAATGATTTATTGAATAATAACTGCTGTTTTTTTGAAAATAAAAATTTCAGTTTCACAGAAACTGAAGAGGGTTTTAAAAAGTTTAATGATGAATTTTATTATATAATTGCTGATCCAATTTATCAAAAATTTATAAAATCTAAAAAATTTATCCCATTACCCCATTTAGCATTAAGCGGGAGACTTTATATGAATTTAAATTATGATTTTATTGGAAAAGAAGGAGAGATATATTTTAAAAAATTTTTGTGAAAATTATAAAAGTTTAATATTATTTTGTATTTTGTGCAAAAAAATTTAATTATTATAATTTATTTGTAAAATTCTAAAATCTTGGCGTCCCCGGCGCGATTCGAACGCACGGCCTCCACCTCCGCAGGGTGGCGCTCTATCCGGCTGAGCTACGGGGACAGGAATGAAATTATATCAAATTTATCTGGAAATTATAACAGCGGCGATGGCGAATCCTCCGTCATGGGAAATTGAAAGGTCGGCATTTTTTAAATTAAATTTTTTAATTGTTTTTTCTGAAAAATAGGGCTTATTTTTTGAATTTTTTAGAATAATAATATCCTTGAAATTACACTCTTTTCCAATACCCGTTCCAATAGCCTTTGAAAATGCTTCTTTGGCCGCATATGCCCCCGCAACGGAAGAGGGGGTTAAAAAAAATTTCTGTTCTTCTTCATTTAAAAATTTATCTTTTGCTTTTTTACCGAATTTATCAATCATATTTTCAATTCTTGAAATTACTACAATATCTATGCCTATCACTGAATAACAAACTCCGTAAAATAAACATGCCTGATTTCGCCTGTTGTAAGCATTTCATTCAGCTTTCTTTTAATTTCCTCTTTTAATTTTTCTTTTCCTTTTGCCGTTTGAATTTCTTCTACTGTTTTACTGGAAAGAATATTTATTATGGTGTCTCTTACAGCGGGCAGTTTTTTATCAATTTCGTTTTGAAGATCCGGTGAATCCAGTTCCAGGGAAACCTTGCATTTTAAATATCTGTCTGCATTGTTGCTTACTAAATTTACTATAAACTGATCAAGCGGATAAATCGGACCAATTTGAGCCATATCACTGACTTTCTTTTTTAGAGTTTTTTCTTGTGTCTGCGGATTTGTGTTTTGCTCAGATGTGTTTGTAAGTAAAAAATATGCAACCAATCCACCTATAATCAATAATATCAGCAATAATGCAATAATAATAATTAATAATAATTTACTTCCGCTTTTTTCTTTTTTTTCTTCCCCAATTTCCTGATTTTCTTTTTCTTCCGCCATTTTATTCCTTTTTTGTTATAATTTTATCAAAAAAGGGCTTAATTGATAAACCGCTTCTTTTATAATATCGGGAAAAACACAATAAATTTTATCAATATATTGGGCGATTTTTTTATTTTCCAAATAAAAATATTTTTTTAAACCTCCGTATAGAATTAAAAATTTGTTGGATCAGATTACATTTATCGGTTACGGCTCAATCGGTGTTATCTTTTTAACCGGTTTTTTTACAGGTCTTGTTGAAGCTGTAAATTTATACGATGCGTTTCATAAATTCGGGATAGATGATTTTATGGGTTATACAATATTTATATCTGTAATTAAAGAACTCGGTCCTGTATTTGCCGCATTAATGGTGGTAAGCAGGGGAATGAGTGCTTATGCAGCGGAACTTGGAAGTATGAGAGTAACCGAGCAGATAGACGCGCTTGATGTAATGGCTGTGGATTCCAGACATTTCCTGATAGTTCCAAGAATTATTGCTACAATTATTTCACTTCCTTTATTGATTTTGTTTTTTGATGCGGTGGCCAATGTGGGGTCTTATTTGATTTCCATATATTCTCTTGATGTAAACGGTTATGCGTATCTGGATAAAATAAGACAGTTTGGAGAATTAAGCGATTTTAACGAAGGTATTACAAAGGGAATTGTATTTGGCTATTTGATAAGTGCAATTTCAACATATATAGGTTATCATACAAGAGGGGGTGCCAAAGGAGTGGGGATCAGTACCACAAGGGCTGTTGTTGTTTCTTCTGTTGTGGTATTTGCGGCTGATTATGTGATATCAGCCTTTTATTTAATTTTTTAATCTTTCATTCTTCTCATATATGCCGGAATATCAAGCTCATCCACATCAAGTTCTATTCCGCCGACTACTTTTTCTTTTCCTACCAACATTGTTTCAATATTTTTTTTGATATCTTCTTTATTTGCCGCATCATTTTTTTCAAAGCCTGTTGCGACAATAGTCACTTTTATTTCGTCAGGTGCCAATGAGTTATCTGTTGAAGTACCGAAAATTATATCGGCATCATCATGGGCTTTTTCTTCAATTATATTCATACCCTCATAAATTTCATCAAGAGAATAATCCTCATGCATAGTAAAATGAACAAGCACACCCATAGCCCCTTCAATTGAAATGTTATCAAGTAAAGGAGATTCAATTGCTTTTTTTATGGAATTAAATGCGGCTGATTCACCTTTGTCCTCACCCACACCCATAAGGGCCAATCCCTGATGTGACATTACTGTTTTTAAATCGTTAAAGTCAACGTTTATGTCATTTTCACCATATGAAATTACCATATTTGAAATTCCATGAACAGCTTTAAACAATACATCGTCCACAAGAGAGAATGCTTCTCTTCTTCCTACTTTTCTGTCTATTATTGTTAAAAGTTTGTCATTGGGTATTACAACTATTGAATTTGCCTCTTTTTTAAGCTCATTTGTACCGATTTCAGCCAATTTACCTCTTCTGTTGCCTTCAAATCTGAAAGGTTTGGTAACAACTCCTACTGTTAAGGCGCCTAATTCCTTTGCCGCTTTAGCAATGATACTTGCCGCTCCTGTACCAGTTCCGCCTCCCATTCCTGCTGAAATAAATACTAAATCTGCCCCTTCAAGGCTTTCTTTTATTTCATCAAAACTCTCTTCGGCAGCTTTTGCTCCTATTTCAGGCCTCATTCCAGCACCCAGCCCGTTTGTAAGTTTTACACCAAGCTGTATTTTTTTATGGGCTTTGCTTGTTTTTAAAGCCTGAATATCGGTATTGGCAGCTATTAATTCAACATCTTTTATCCCTCTGTTCGCCATATAGTTTATCATATTGTTTCCACCGCCGCCGACACCGATTACTTTAATTTTTGGTCCGTCGATTTCTTCTTTTATTGTGAAAAGATTGGTAGTCGCATTTTCCATTTTTTCCCCTTTAAAATAGATTATTTATCCAGTTGATAAATTTTTTGAATGGATTTGTTTTTTGTTTACTTTTTTAACAATATCGGCTAATTCTTGTTTTTCATCTTTTTCATTTTTTTTGTTAAACAATTCTTCACTTTCTACTTTATTTGTTTTTTCGAGATCCAGGGAGTTGAAATTTTGATTTGAATCTTTTTCATATTTGTTATTTCCCCCGTTGGCATATAACAGCAGTCCGATTGCCGTAGAAAATTCTGGTGTTTTTAAATTTTTTACAAGACCTTCTATTTCTTTGGGATATCCTATTCTTACAGGCAAACCGTCAAAAAAGTTTGAAGCAATTTCTTTTACATTGTAAAAATTTGTAAACCCCCCGGTTAAAACAATACCTGTACCGATTTTGTCCTTGAGTTTCGAATCATCAATTTTTTTATTTAATAAAAGAAATGTTTCTTCAACCCTTGCGGAAATAACCTGGGTTATGGTTGAAATAGAGGCTTTTTGTTTTTCGTTTTCGTTTCCTATTACAGATATTTCTATTAAATCCTCCGAATTATTTACATAATCTTCAAAATCAAGTTTAATTTTTTCCGCATCTTTTAGTGTTGTATGAAGTGCGATGGATAAATCGTGGGTTATATGATGGCTTCCTATCGGAAGATAATCGGTGTAACTTAACGCCTTATTTACAAATACGGCTATATCACATGTTGCAGCCCCTATATCTATAACTCCCACACCCAGTTCTTTTTCGTCTTCTTTCAAAACTGCAAGAGAGCTTGCATAAGCGGAATTAACAATTTTATCAATTTTTAAACCGGCCAATTTAAATGTTTTTTTAAGATTATCAAGTCCGCTTTTTTGTGCTATTATAATATGAAGGGTTACTTCAAGCCTGCTTCCGCTCATTCCTATAGGATCTTCTATTTCACTTGAATCGTCCAATTTAAAATTATACGGAATAGCCTGAATAGGAACATAATCACTCGGAACAGCTGCATTTATCATTGCGCTGTTGATTGCCCTGTTAATTTCTTTTAATGTTACTTCTTTATTTGGAACATTGACTATGCCGTAACTTTTTATGCTTTTTGTGTATGCTCCGGATATAGATATTACAGCACTTGAAAGCTCTATGCCGGCAACTCTTTTTGCATCGTTTACCGCATTTTTAATTGCTTTACTGGCTTCTTCAATATTAGTGATAATACCTTTTTTTATACCGTTTGATTTAGATATTCCAACACCGCTGACGGTTAAATTACCGTTGTTTTCAGCTATTATTGCCGTTGTTTTAGAACTTCCCACATCTACAGCAAGTATCGCCAATTTAATTCCTTTATTTTACATAGCTTTTTATATGATATTTTTGCATTAATTCGTTAATTAAATCCTGAATAGCCTGAGTGTTAATCAGATTATCCGCGAATATTTTAACCTGTGCTTTGTTTTTTTCAAATTTAATTTTATCCAGCAACTTTTGTTCCAAAATTTTATAAACAACTGCTTTTTTAGGATTTTGGGACGGTATTAAAAAATATCCTTCAGGCTTTTTTGATAAAAAGAGATTAAATAAAAATTCTGTAGCTTCATCCGGTTTTAAACCTTTTATTTTAACGGCATCGTATTTTGTAACATATCCTATATTCCTGCCTTTAAAGTTTTTAAGTCTGTTTTTAGCTGTTTGAAGAAGTGCTTTTTTTGTTTTTATGTTCAATAATTCTTTTAAAACATAAGCTCTTGCTTTTATATACGGCATAGGGGAGGGTTTTATTTCTTCTATTAATAAAGCGCTGATATAAAAACTATTTTTTATAAACGGTTTTAAATATCCTGTTTTAATAAGTTCCTGCATTTTTTGCGGGGGAATTAAATTATTATTTATGCCCAATGTGTATAATTTATAATTGTTTGCCCCTTCTTTAAGTTTTTTATAAGCCAATATAGCTTCTCTTTTGGATTTTTGGGCCAAAAGTGCCTGTTTGACCTGGCTTTTTGCTTTTTCAAACGGCAATATTTCACCTTTTTCGTTTTTAAAATCATTTTTGTTGTTTTTATAATAATCTTTTAATTCTTTTTCGCTGACTTCGCCGGTGATAGGCGTTTTGACTATTGCAATTTTATACATTGGGGGTGTTTTGTATTTGTCTTTGTTTTTTTAAAAAGCTCTTAACTCATCTTCACTTATATCCACTTTTATATTATTTTTATTTATTATTTGTATTGAAATATTGTCTGCATTATAAAGTGCGCTTGCGAGTGTCAGCAGTTCTGTATCTGAAGGTTTTAAATGTAATGCACTCATAAGCTTTCGGATTAAAAGTTTTTTTCTCAAATTATTTTCAAATTCTTTTGCTTTCAATCCGTTAATTTGAAGATATTTTTTATAAGTGTTGGTGTTTTTGAAGGTATCAATTATCGCTTTTGCCACTTCTTCATCTGTTACATAAAGTCCCAGATTTTTTGCATACGCCCTCAGAATTCCCTGCTCAAGCGCCATTTTAAAAGCCTGCTGTTTCAGACCCAATTTTTCGGCTGTTGCATCATCAAGTTTTCCCCCAAGCTGTTTATTTAAATCCATAAAAAGATTATTGTAAATTTCCTGGACATCCTGAATGTTAACTTTGGTATTTCCGTTTATTTCCGCAACCGTAGAAGATTTTGAACTTAAATTAAACTGTCCCCATCCTACAAATCCGGCCCCTATAAAAGCAATGGTGGCTATCCAGATGGTAATTACCAGCCATTTTCTGTGTGTCTGCATCCATTCAATCATTAACTGCCTTTTGTTTTTTGATATTATAATAAAAAAAACATCCGAAAAAAGGGATTTTTAATGAAAAACAGAGAAATTATGAAAAAAGACTTAAAATACAACTGGCATCCGTGCACTCAAATGAAAGATCACGAATTTTTGCCGTTAATACCGATAAAAAAAGGTGAGGGTGTTTATTTGGAGGATTTCGAAGGAAACAGATATATTGACGCCATAAGCAGCTGGTGGGTTAATCTTTTTGGCCACAGCAATAATTATATTAACAAAAAAATTCAAAAACAGCTTGAAACGCTTGAACATGTAATTTTTGCAGGATTTACCCATCCCCAGGCCATAAGGCTCAGCGAAAGGCTTTGCAAACTGAGTGGGTTTGATAAGGTTTTTTATGCCGATAACGGAAGCTCTGCCGTGGAGGTTGCCATAAAAATGAGCTTTCATTACTGGAAAAACAGAGGTAAAACCAGACCTCTTTTTTTCTCTCTTGAGAATTCCTATCACGGTGAGACAATAGGAGCTTTAAGTGTGGGTGATGTGGGTCTTTACAAAGACACATATAAAGAAATTTTAATAAAAAACATGACTGTTCCGATTCCGAAAGACAAAAGCGAAGAGGAAACTAAAAAAGCTTTAGATAAAGCCAGAATAATTTTTGAAAAATATCATAAAAAAGTAAGTGCTTTAATTATAGAGCCTCTTATACAGTGTGCCGGATATATGAAAATGCATTCTCCTTCTTTTGTAAAAGGGCTTAAAAAACTGTGTGAAGAATTTAATATTCATTTTATTGCCGATGAAATTGCAGTCGGGTTTGGAAGAAGCGGGAACATGTTTGCCTGTGAGCAGGCCGGGATAAAGCCAGATTTTATGTGCTTAAGCAAGGGGCTTACAGGTGGCTATCTGCCTTTAAGCGTTGTACTTATTACCGATAAAATATATTCGGCTTTTTATTGTGACTATCAGGAATTAAAAGCATTTTTACATTCGCATTCGTATACTGCCAATGCCCTCGGGTGTGCGGCCGCCAATGCAACACTCGATATATTTGAGAACGGAAAGTGGATTGAAAGTAATGGAGAATGGGAACTTATAATGAAAAATGAAAAATGGAAAATGGAAAATGAGCTTTGCTCATCTGGCTACTTGAAGAGTTGCCATGATGAAAAATGGGAATTTGATGTTAAAAGTGAAAAGTGTAAAGTGAAAAATGAAAATTTGAGTATTTTAGAATACAATGAAATGATAAGCAAATATATATGGGATAGAATGCAGGAATTTAAAAAATTAAAAAATGTAAAAGAAATCCGTCAGACCGGGATGATTGGCGCAATAGAAATGATTGATTATCCATGGGAGAGGAGAATGGGCCTTAAAGTATATGAATACGGGTTAAAAAACGGAGTTTTACTCAGACCTCTTGGAAATGTAATATATTTTATGCCGCCTTATATTATAAAAAAAGAGGAAATAGACAAAATAATAAAAACCGCTTATGAAGGGATAAAAAATTTAGAGTAATATTATTATGTTAAAATAAGTCTTTAATGTTGTTTTTATAAACTTTAATTTTTAATATTATTTTAATTTTAATATGGTAATACTGTTTTTATTTTATGAAAAAGAGGGGGCTCAAATTTTCAATGAATTTCAATATAAAAATATCTGAATATAGAATTATTGCCGAACACTTTTTTTTAATTACTGTTTTATTAATAAACGCTTTTGTTTTTACACATAACAGAATTTCTTTTTTTATACAATTGTCTGTTGTGTTTATTATTATAATTCATCATTTTATAGGCTTGAAATTCACTAAGCAACTTTCCGGTCTTGCCCATTATGATATGTTAACCATGCTGCCTAACAGATATAAATTTATGTATGATGTGGAAAAATTGTTTTCCGTTGCTAAAAGAGGAAAATTATCATTCGCTTTAATTTTTTTTGATTTAGACGGTTTTAAAAATATTAATGACACTTTTGGGCATAAATATGGTGATGAAATATTAAAAAAAGTTGCTGATATTGTAAAACAGACCTTTTTACGATCAAACGATGCATACTGCAGATTGGGAGGGGATGAATTTTTAATTTTTACAATACCGTCTAATTTTGAATATTTTGAAAAATTTTTAAATATTCTTTTAGAAAAAATCAACAATATTAAGATAAAAGATAATTTTAAAATAGGAGCAAGTATAGGAGCCGTTTATGTAAGGAAACCTGCAAAAAATTTAAAACTTGAAAATTTTATTAAAACTGCGGATAAAATTATGTACGAGGTCAAAAAAACAGGCAAAAACGGTTATCTGATTAAAATTATCTGATTACAATTATATAATCACCTTTGAAATTTATTATATCCCCTTGGATTATTTCAACCATTTTCAACCTTTTTTATTATAATTATATTTAAAAAGGCCGATATTGATAAATATTAAAAATGCAATAAAAAAATCCCTTTTAAATCCTATCAGACATTTTAGAATTAAATATCTTCCTTTGCTTATGGTTTATTTTGCATACGGGGCTAGCGGAATAAGCGGGGTTGCCGAAACTTTCTGGGTAAAAGAGCAGCTGCATCTTTCAGCCGCTTCCTTAATTTCCCTTGGTGTTTGGCTCAGTATTCCCTGGACTATAAAAATGGTTTTCGGGCAGCTTGTGGACAGTATTTCGATTTTCGGCTCACAAAGAAGGGCTTATGTGTATATCGGCGCCGGTTTTATTGCAATGGGTACTGTTTTGTTAATAGGCCTTGCGGGAAATCACAGCTGGGCACAATTTAGCTCTAAAGACAATGTGTATATTATAGCTTCATTTTTAAGCGTTATAGGATTTGTCCTTCAGGATGTTGTGGCGGATACAATGAGCACCGAGGTTGTGGACAGAAACCAGCCTGAAGAAAAAGTGGAGGAAGAGCTCGCATATGTTCAGATTTTAGGAAGGCTTGCAATATCTTTGGCTGCAGTTTTGGTAGCGGGATTAAGCGGATGGCTTGCCGAGATTCTTCCTTATGAAAAAGTGTTTGAAATTGCTCTTTTAATACCTTTAATTTCGGTTACAGGAGTTACATTGGTCAAACTTGATGTTGCAAAACCGAGTCCGGTTAACTGTAAAATTTTATGCGGGGGGCTTATTTTTGCGGTGTTTGTTGTTTTAATGGGATATGCCGAATATCAAAAATGGGATAATAAAGTATTGGCTTTTCTTTTTAAACATTCCCAGGATATTATTTTTATTGTAAGTTTGGCTGTTATAAGTTATATGCTGAGTCTGGTTTTAAAAGACATAGATGAAATAAAAAGAAAATTTATTATAAAAACGGCAATTGTTATTTTTATTTACCGTGCAATGCCGAGTGTCGGTCCGGGGCTTCAGTGGTGGGAAATTGACGTATTACATTTTGATAAGGCTTTTTTTGGTACACTTGCGCAAATAGGCGCAATACTTTCAATATTGGGAATGTGGCTTTTCAGCGATTTTATTGCTAAAAAACCTGCCCATTACACGCTTTTGTGGCTTACAATTGTAACCACCATACTGTTTTTACCTATAATCGGACTTTATTATGGAATTCCCCAGGCAATGGGATTGGCTCCAAAAACTGTTGCAATTATAGATACCGCTGTTGAATCTCCGTTTGATCAGCTTAGTATGATACCCCTTTTGACACTGATTGCAATACATGCACCCGAAGGGAAAAGGGCAACATGGTTTGCGCTTATGGCAAGTCTTATGAATTTAGCTTTAACGGCTGGGGGAATACTCACGAAGTATTTGAATCAAATTTTTGTCGTAAGCAGGGAAGTAATTCAAAACGGTAAAGTCATAGTGCCGCAAGATTATTCGCAGCTTGGAATTTTAATGATAATAGTAACAGTTTTAAATGTTACAATTCCTACAGTTACTATCTATTATTTGATGATTAGAAAATCATTCAAAATTAACTGAATTTTTGTATAATTTAAAAAATTAAGGAGGAGAAATGGCAATTTTAATGCTTATTATTATGAACCTTGCCGTTATGGCTTCAATATATTTAACAATATTTATCATAGAAGCTGTTTTTCATATCAGGTTAGACCCGGGAACTGTGAGCGGACTCGCAGTTTTGGCGGTAATTGTTGGATTTAGCGGTAGTATAATTTCACTAATGCTATCTAAATGGCTTGCTAAAATGAGTGCTGGTGTTAGGGTGATTGAATCTCCTTCAAATGAAGCAGAGCAGTGGCTAATTAGCACTGTAGCAAAATTAGCAAATAAAGCAGGAATTCCGATGCCGGAAGTTGGTGTATTTGATGGACCTCCAAATGCATTTGCAACGGGACCCTCTAAAAGTAATGCTTTAGTAGCAGTTTCTACAAGTCTATTTGATATGATGGATACAAAAGAGATTGAAGGTGTATTAGCACACGAAATCAATCATATAAAAAACGGTGATATGGTTACTATGACGATAGTCCAGGGTGTTTTAAACTCAATTGTATTTTTCATTTCACGCCTGATAGCAAATATTGTTGCACCTAAAGATGAGGAAGGGAATGTAAATCCTTTTACATACATGGTGATTTCTTTTGCACTCGAGATGGTTTTAAGCATATTTGCCACAATGATTGCCATGTGGTTTAGCAGATACAGGGAATATAAAGCCGATGCCGGGGCAGTAAAAATAGACGGGCCGGAGGGAATTTATTATGCCTTAGCAAAACTCGGTGAAATTCCAAAAGAAAAAGTTGCGCTTCCTGCCGAAATGAAAGCTTTTGGAATTGTTGGGTTTTTAGGAGAACTTTTTGCTTCTCATCCCCCGATTGTGAAAAGGCTTGAGAATATAAAAAGGGTGGCAAGGGAACTCGGTTATAACGTATAATTTTTCTCTTGTTTACTTTCATTTACTTTCTATTTATTTTTTATTTACTTTAAAGGGTTATAATTTTTTTGTAAAAAAATAAAAAGGAGTTTTCAATGAAAACAAAAAAACTAATTTCAGTGTTGGCAGCCGCTTTAATTACCTCATCAGCTTTTGCATTTGGACCTCAAAGTATGCAAAATCAAATGCAACCGATGCCTCCAAAACATAATATAAAAGACGGTAAAAAACATAAAAGAGGCAATTCTGTTATAGCAATGGTTATGAAACTCGATTTATCAAAAGAGCAAAGAACGAAAATAAGAGATATTATAAAAAATGCAAGATGCAACAGTGAAAATGTAAGTGATGCATTTACAAAAACATCTTTTAATAAAAGCAAATTTATTCAGATTTTGGAAAATAAAAAACAAAATGGAATAAAACAATATGCAGAACTTATTGAAAAAATTTATAACGTGTTAAACGATAATCAAAAAGAGCAGTTAAAACTTATGCTTGAAATGAGAAAATTAAAACAGTGCAGATAAAAATGATAAATGTTTTAATGATAGAAGACGACCCTGAATTTGCAGAATTTTTAGGGGAGTTTTTAGAAAAATACAATATTAAAATAACAAATTACCAAGACCCTTATATGGGCCTTGTTACTAATTTTTCAAATTATGATTTAGTGATTTTGGATTTGACTCTTCCCGGAATGGACGGTTTGGAAGTTTGTAAAGAAATAAGGAAAAAAAGTGATATTCCTATAATTATTTCAAGTGCAAGAAGCGATGTTGCCGATAAAGTTTTGGGGCTGGAGAGAGGAGCTGATTATTATCTTCCAAAACCGTACGACCCAAAAGAAATGTATGCCGTTATCATGAGTCTTTTAAGGAGAAGCGAAAAGAAAGAAATTATTAAAAAAAGTCTCTTTGATTACGATGAAAAAAAACAGATTATAAAATTTAAAGATAAAATACTGAATTTAACATATGCGGAATATGAAATATTACTCGTTTTAATTAAAAACAAAAACACCACACTCTCAAGAGAATATATCATTGAAAATTGTGAAACTTTAAACGACCCTTGCGGTAAAAGTTTGGATGTTATTATAGGAAGACTTAGAAAAAAATTAAATGACAATGCAAAAAATCCCAAATATATCTTTTCAATAAGAGGTATGGGATACAGGCTTAGCGAATGAAAATTAATCTTTCTTTAGAAAATAAATTACATATTTTTTTATAATAATTTTAATTGTTATATCAACAGGCTTTTTTTTATTCAAAAAGAGATAAAGCATAAAAACTATATAAAAACTATCAGGCGATATACACCCATAATAAAATATATACACAAGAATAGATTAAATTATAAAGAAAGTCTGGAATTATTGAACAGTATTGGATTTAAACAGGTAAAAAATTGTAGAAAATTTTTAAAAAAATATAATTTTAAAATTCACAGAAGAAATTTTAATCTCTTTTTTTATAAAGATAAAATTTATCTTTTTATTAGAACACCTTTTTTTGAAATTTGTGTACAAAAACCTTCTAATATACGAAAAACGGGTTATTTTTTATATGCGGTTTTTTTATGTTTTTAATTATATTAATTTTTATATATTTTTTAATAATTAAAAATATAAGAGAAAAAGAGTTATTGCTTAATTCGCGCAATCTGTTTTTGAGAACAATAATGCATGAGCTTAAAACCCCTATTGCAAAAGGAAAAATAGTAAGCGAGTTGGTAAATGATGAAAAACAGAAAAAACGTTTAATTAAAATATTTGACAAATTAAATTATTTAATTAACGATTTTGCAAAAGCGGAACAGGTTATTTCAAAAAATTATCATTTAAATAAAACTAATTTTACATTAAAAGAGTTATCAGAAAAAGCTTTTTCGGTATATCTACTTGAAAAAAAAGAGATTGAAAATATAACAGTTTCAATAGATGAGAATACTAAAATAGAAGGAGATATAGAACTTTTGTCTTTGGCTTTAAAGAATCTTATTGATAACGGTTTAAAATATTCAAAAGACCATAAAATAATTATTAAACAGGTTAAAAACCGGCTATTGTTTATTTCAAAAGGGAATAGACTTCCAAAACCTTTAAAAAGTTATTTTAATCCCTTTCATAATGATATAAAAACGCATAATCACGGAATGGGGTTAGGGTTGTATATAGTTTTTTCAATTTTGAAGTTTCATAATATGAAATTAGATTACAGATATGAAAATGGACAAAATATTTTTATTATAGAGTTTTAGTTATGAATTAAAATATATTTTCATTTTCTTTTCATTCCCCCCGTTAAAATTCCTTAAAAAGGGAATTTAATGGGTATTAACAAAGAGTGGTTTTTAGATATTAATTCATTGGCGGGACATAATCATCTGTTAGATGAAATTATGATTTTAAGTGCTAAAATCACACCATTTATTTTTGCACTTATTTTAATTTATCTATGGTTTAGTAAAAGAAAAAACGAAGCTTTGTTTGGTTTTTATGCAGGAATGCTTGGACTTTTTATAAATTGGCTTATAAGTCTTGTTTATTTTCATCCAAGACCTTTTATGGTGCATTTAGGTACTATGCTTATACATCATAAACCTGAAAATTCTTTTCCATCAGACCATGCAACACTAACTTTTTCAATTGCATTTATGCTTTTAATGTTCAAATCTACAAGAATTATAGGAATTTTTGCTTTTTTAATGGCTTTTCTTTGTGGAATTGCAAGGGTATATGTCGGTGTTCACTGGCCTTTTGATATAATTGGGGGATTTTTTGTAGGATTAATTTCTGCAGTAATAATTTATTCATTAAAAGACAAACTGCAGAAATTAAATGATATTGCTATGTTTATATGGAATAAAATTTTAGGAGTTAAAAATTAAGAAAATAAAAAAATTTTTAGAATATCTTTTTTCTTTTTATGGTTTTTATTTGAAGAAGTAGTTGTAAATTCGGCAAAAAAGCTTCTTTTATTTATAAAAAATTTTCATTTTTATGAAAGAATAATGCGATTTATTGAAAACAGCAATGATTTGGTTTTGCTTTTTTCTTTTGTATTTATAGTAATTCTTGCTGAAACCTCGGCTACAATAGGTGTTTTTTTAGCTGCCAAGGGCTTTGTAATTACAGGAAGTCTGTTTTATATTTTAAAAATAATTATTTATATTCCGAGTGTTGATATTTTTAAAAGAAATAAAGACAGGCTTATGAAATATAAAATTATTCAGTTTGGATATTTTCTGTATGAAAAGATAGAAAAAAATCCTCTGTTTTTAGAATTAAAAGAAAAATTCAAACAGCTTAAAGAAAAAATTGCTTTTTTTATAAAACCTTATAAAGAAAAATTTAAAAGTTTTTGGAGGAAAATGTGGAAGCAATAGTTCATTTTTTAGTTACAACCATCGGAAATTGGGGATATATTGGAATTTTTATATTAATGTTTTTAGAGAGCTCTTTTTTTCCCTTTCCAAGTGAAGTTGTTATGATACCTGCCGGGTATCTGGCTTACAAGGGGGATATGAATCTGTTTTTGGTTATTATTTCAGGAGTTTTAGGCTCGCTCAGCGGAGCGTGGTTTAATTATTTATTGGCAAGTAAGTTTGGCAGAAAATTTTTAGAAAAATTCATAAGCAAAGAAAAACTAAATAAACTTGATTATTTTTTTGAAAAACACGGTCATATTTCCACTTTTTCCGGAAGACTGATACCGGGTGTGAGGCAGTATATTTCTTTTCCTGCAGGACTTGCTAATATGAACGGAATTATTTTTAGTTTTTTTACAGCACTAGGAAGTCTTATTTGGATTTTGGTTTTAGTGGGACTTGGATATTTTATAGGTCAAAACCAGGAGCTTATTCATAAATATTTAAGAGAAATCACTGCCATTACACTGGTAATATTAGCAGTAATTATTTTTATTTATTATAAATATCAAAAGGCTAAAAATGAAAATTCTTTTGGTTGAAGATGATGAAAAAATTGTTTCTTTTTTAAAAAGGGGGCTTGAAGAAGAAGGTAAAAAAGTAGATTTTGCCCTTGACGGGGAAGAAGGGGAATATTTGGCAGAAATTAATAATTATGATTTGATTATTATAGACTGGATGTTGCCTAAAATGTCAGGAATTGAAATAATTGAGCATTTGAGAAAAGAAAAAATAAATACCCCGATTTTAATGCTTACTGCTAAAGGTGAACTCAGTGATAAAATAAAAGGTTTTAAAAGCGGGGCAGATGATTATTTAACAAAGCCTTTTGAATTTGAAGAATTATTAGTCAGAATAGAAGCACTTATCAGAAGAAATTTAAAAACATATCAAAATATATTAAAAATTAAAGATTTGGAAATAGATTTAAATACTAAGGAAGTTAAAAAAGACAATAAAATTATTAAGCTTACCGCAAAAGAGTATGAACTTCTTTTATTTATGATAAAAAACAAAAATGCTTATATATCAAATGAAAAAATAAAAGATGAACTATGGAGAGAAAAAGAATATATTGATAATAATGTAATTGCCGTTACAATGTATCATCTTAGAAAAAAAGTAGGGGATATTATCAAAAATTACAGAGGTTTAGGATACAGGCTTGAAGTTTAATTCTTTAAAAATAAAAATACTGTTATGGTTTGGGGCAGTTTTAATTATTATTATTTTTATTTTCAGCTTTTTGGCTGTATATTTTTTTAATAAATCCATTAAAGAATCAATTAAAAACAGGCTTTATAAAGAAGCAGTTTATATTGAAAATCACTTAAAAAATTTTTCTTATAACGAAAAGCTTACAAATCTTGAAGTTTTAATTTATCAAAATAACAAAATTATTTTTAAAAGCAAAAATTTTGATAAAAATATTGATTTTAATAAAACTTTTCAAGTTATAGATGAGGGAGAAAAATTAAGAGCTGTTTTTGTCTATAAAAACGGTGAGGATAAAATTATTTTAATAAAAAAGAATATTATTGATAAAGTTGAAAATTTAGAAGATACACTTTTAGTATTAGACCCTCTTTTAATTATAATTCTTTTGTTTTTTGCAAATAAAATGATTAATAAAATATTAGAGCCCGTTGAAAAAACAACCGAACTTGCAAAAAAAATCACTATTCAAAATTTAAATGAAACTCTGCCTATACCTAAAAATTATACAGAACTTCAAAATTTAGCCCTTGCGTTCAATGAAATGATAAAAAGATTAAATGAAGGAGCTAAAAAAATAGAAAGGTTTAATTCCGACGTTTCACATGAACTTAAAACTCCTTTGACAATAATAAAAGGTGAAATTGATTTAGCTTTAAGAAAAGAAAGAAATATTGATTATTATAAAAATGCATTAAAAAAATAAATAATGAAATTTCAAATTTGCAAAAAATAATAAATTCGTTACTTTTACTTACAAAAAATTTAAATAATCAAAATAATAAGTTAATAGAACTTGATGATGTGTTATTGCAGGTATTAGAAAGATTTGAGGGTAAATTAAAAGAGAAAAATTTAAAACTTCATATTGAAAATTTTGAAAAAGTGCTTTTTACGGGTGATAAAAATTTAATATATGTAGTTTTTTCAAACCTTATAGAAAATGCAATTAAATATACACCTGAAAATAAAAATATTTATGTATCTTTATACCAAGATTCAAACATTCATTTTATTGTTGAAGATGAAGGAATAGGCATAAAAAAAGAAGAAATTTCAAAAATAACAGATGAATTTTACAGAATTGAAAAAAGCAGAAACAAAAAAACAGAAGGTTTTGGACTCGGGCTTTCGATTGTCAAAAAAATTGTTGAATTTTATAACGGAAAAATTATTATCAGCTCTGAAGTAAATAAAGACACCAAAGTAGAGGTTGTTTTTTAAAATATAAAATTAAAATATCTTATTTATTAAAAACAATAATTTTTTCATTAATTTAATTAATTTTACTAATTATTAAATTTTATATATTATTACAAAAAAAAGGATATGAAAATGAATTTAAAACCTTTACAAAATAAAGGCTTATCAGAAGTAATTAGAGACTTCACACCAAACTGGTTTACTCTTAATATGGGTACCGGTATTGCTTTTTTGACATTACATAATATAAATACAAATATATTTTACGGCCAAACACAAATTGGTATTGGATTTTGGATAGTCGATATTCTTTTCTTTTTACTGTTTTCATTTTTAATGATTGCCAGGATAATTTTATATCCTGAAGCTATTGCTCTTATGTTAAAGCACCCCGTTCAATCTATGTTTTTAGGAGCTATACCTATGGCATTAGTCCCAATATTAGAAGGATTTGCTATATTTGGTCCACCAATAATGGGTGATAAAGCTTTGGATATAGCATTATATTTATGGTGGATTGATGTTATTTTAGCAGTAGGTGTAGGATGGTTAGTGCCTTATTTAATGTTTACAGTTCAAAAAGAACATAAATTGGAAAATATGACAGCTGTATGGCTTTTACCAATTGTAGCTTCTGAAGTTACCGCATCTGCAGGTGGAATGTTGGCTCCATATTTTCCAAATTCTATGGGTGAGACTATGCTTATATTAAGTTACATTTTATGGACATTTTCTGTACCATTGGCATTTTCAATATTGGTGATTTTATTTTTAAGGCTTGCAACTCATAAACTTCCTGATAAAGCAATGGCTGTTACCAGCTGGCTGACGTTGGGACCATTAGGAACAGGTGCACTTGGACTTTTATTACTTGGAAACAGTGCTAAAAGTGCATTAGCTGGTACAGGCTTAGAAGGAATATCTTCATTTTTATACGATTTTGGATTAATTATGGGATTGTTAATATGGGGATATGCATTATGGTGGTTTTTTATGGCTTGGTTTATAACATTAAAGTTTTTCAAAGAAGGACTGCCTTTTAATATGGGATGGTGGGGATTTACTTTCCCGGTAGGAGTTTTTACAGCGTCAACTTTTCAACTTTGGAAAGAAACAGGCATAAATGCATTTGAATATTTCGGAATGCTTTTAAGCGTACAGTTAATGGTGTTTTGGTTAATTATATTTGTAAAAACTATAAAAGGAATGTGGAGCGGATATCTATTCCATGCTCCTTGTTTATCTCCTGAAACCGGATTGCCAAAAGAAGAAGAGGAGTGTAAAAAGTTTGAACAAAATAAAAAAAATATACATAAAAAGGATAATACTATGAAACAAGAAAAATGGGTAATGCAATTATTGGAACCGAGTCATTATGTGCATTTATTCAATATGTTACATGCAAATATGGAAGAAGTTGATATTAAGGTTGTAGTTGTTGGCGGGGCAGTGTTACCTGCATTTGCACACGGGCATTTAAAAGAAAAAATTGAAGAATTTGCAGCTAAGGGAGTAGATTTTAATTTTTGTATAAACAGTATGCATTTACTCGGATTAGATAGTAAAGATTTGCCTGAAGGGACATCAATTGCAAGTGAAGGCGGACTACAAGCCATTAATGCTTATAGAAAAGCCGGTTATACTTATTTTGTAGTGGCATAAAATCAAGAAATCTTTATGACTGATATTATTTTAGCATTAATAGGAGGTTTAATCTCAGGAGTTGCTTTAGGTTTAACAGGTGGAGGAGGGTCTATAATTGCTGTTCCTTTACTTGTATATTTAGTAGGGGAAGATATTCATTTAGCCATTATTACTTCGCTTATAGCTGTAGGTATAACCTCTCTTATTGCTTCTTTTTCTTATATTAAAGAGTTTCTTGTAAATTTTAAAATAGCATTTTTAATGGCAACACCAGGAATTATCAGTATATATCTTGGTTCATTGGCAAATAAAGTTCTAAAAGGACCTGATCTTTTAATTAGTTTTGCAATATTAATGATTTTTATAGGTTTTAAAATGACCAAACCAAAAAATCAAAAGATAAATAAAAAACAACAGGAATTGATTATAAAAAGATATTAATTCTTGGTTTTATAACCGGTTTTGCCAGTGGTTTTTTTGGTGTAGGAGGAGGATTTTTACTTGTACCGGCATTATATATGGGAGCTAATTTAAAAATAAAAGAAGCTATTGCAACTTCATTGTTTATTATATTTTTGTTTGGAGTTTTTGGATTATTAAGTTATTTAATTCAAGGCAGAGAAATTGATTATAATATAAGTGCAGTTTTTGCAATAGGAGGTGCTTTAGGCGGATTTATCGGTGCATATTTTGCTAAAAAAATCAATCAGAATAGATTGCGTTTTATTTTTGCAGTTTTTACAATTATTATGGGTATAGGAATTTTTATTGAGAATATTATAAAGCTAACAAACATCTAAGTTTTATTTAATGTTTTATAAAAAAATATTAATTTTACTTAATGATTTATTGTACAGAAGAAGATGTTTTTTAGTAAAGAAATACAGAAGTTCTTTATTAAATTTTATGTATAATTATATCAAAAATAAAATTATACATTAGAGGGCTAAAAGATGAAAATAAATAATATTGACATATTAAATATATTGTCTGATAAAAAAGTTTTATATGCGGAAGATGAAGATGGAATACGAAATAAAGTTATTGATATTTTAGAGATATTTTTTGAAAGGGTGGTAGCTGTTTGTAATGGCAAAGAAGCTGTCGAGGAAATGAGTTTTGGAAATTATGATGTTTTAATATTTGATATTTGTATGCCAAATATGGATGGATTAGATGCTGTTAAAAAAATAAGAAAAAAAAACAAAAAAATTCCTGTCATTATATTATCTGCTCATACTGAACAAAATTATTTGTGGAGAGCAATTGAACTTAAAATTACAAAATTTTTAATAAAACCTTTCGATAAAAATAATTTCTTAAAAGCATTGGAAAAAGTAGCTTTAGAACTAGTTGATTACAATATGAACATAAAATTAAAAAATGGCTGTATTTATAATCCTGCAAAAAAAACAGTATCTTATGGTAATAAAAACATAAACTTATCTAAAAAAGAAAGCAGACTTTTGGAGTTTTTGATTCAAAATGCAAATAAAGTTGTGTCTTTTGATGAAATTTCCAATTATGTTTGGGAATATGAATATCCAAGCAAAGAAGCTGTCAAATCTCTTGTTAAAGAGATTAGAAGAAAGATAGGTTCCCAAAATATAAAAAATATATACAGCATAGGATATATATTTGAAATTTAAAAATTTATCAAGCTCCGTATCGGTAAAAACAAAAACCATTATACTTGTCCTGTTCGTTATCATTACCCTGTCCGTCATATTTTTTTCCATACGATATATAGATATAAAGAATTTTGCCAAAGCCAACCAGCAAATGGAGCTTAAAAAAGTAACGCACGTTTATAATGAAATATTAAAAAGAGTAAGAAAGTTTTATACGACAAGAGGATATGCCAACATAAATTCTTACGGGATAAAAAAAGCATTTGAAAAAAAAGATATAAAAGCGTTGCATGATTTAAGTCTTCCAAGATGGAAAATTATAACAAAAGAGAACAGATACTTAACAACTTTTGCTTTTTATGATAATAATGGAAAACTTTTGACATATTTTGGTCAAAAAGCACAGTTAAAACTTCCTTATATCAAAGGTAAAAAATTTCCATATGACGGCTTTTGGTATGGGGAGGGAAAGTTTTTTTATCATACCGTGTCTGAGGCAAGAGATAAAAACTCCAATATAATAGGATATGTTGTTTTTGTAATAGATCCCAGATATTTTCTATCTCAAATTAGAAAACTTATAGATATGGATGCATATATATATTATGACGGTTACGGGCAAAACCTCATTTTTTCATTACATGGAAACGATTATGTTAAAAAATTGATAAAAAATAAGAAACTATCCAATTTTAAAGAGATTAAGTTTAAAAAGAGAGATTATCTGACTTATATCATTAAAGGAAGAGGTATAAATAAAAAAAATGATTTTAAGATCATTTTTTTTCAGGATATTTCCAATTGGAGAATGATATTAAATAAAGCGATTTTACAAGGTGTTATAGGAATAATATTATTTATTATAGTTACTGCTGTAGTTATAAATTATGGTTTTGATATCATTTTAAGGCAACTCGATGAAGTAAATACAAAACTTGTAAATAGTCAAAAAGAGTTGCAAAAGTTAAATAAAAATTTACAGATTAGAGTGGAAAAGGAGATAAAAGAGAGGCTAAAAAAAGAGAGAGAAGTAAATGAAAAAGAGAGAATATTACTTCATCAAAGTAAATTAGCCAGTATGGGTGAAATGATAGGAAATATAGCTCACCAATGGAGGCAGCCTTTAACTGAACTGTCTTTAATTCTAATAAGTATGGAACTTCATTCTGAAAGAAACAATCTTACAAAAGAAAAATTTAAGTTAAAAATACAAGAAGCAAATGAAGCAATTGCATTTATGTCTAAAACAATAGATGATTTTAGAAATTTTTTTGTATCAAATCTTATAGAAAAATAAAAAAACTTATAATAGCTTCACTGAAAAATAATAATATTAAGCTTGATATAGAAATAAAAGATGATTTTACATTAAACGGTTATCCAAATGAAATGGCTCAAGCGGTTTTAAATATCATTGTTAATGCTAAAGATGTAATTGTTCAAAGAGGTATACGAAATGGTAAAATACATGTAAAAACTTTCACAGAAAATTCAAACAAAATAATTCTTATTTCGGATAACGCAGGAGGAATAAAAGTTATTCCTATAGATAAAATTTTTGAACCATACTTTAGTACAAAGCACGCTAAAAGCGGTATTGGTATAGGATTATATATGACAAAGACTATTATTGAGAAAAACAATAATGGAAAACTTGAAGTTAAAAATGAAGATAAGGGAGCAGTTTTTACTATAATTTTTTAATAATGATTTAATTTTTCCCCCTGTTTTCCCCCTTTTTTGTTTTATAATTGTTTGAATTCTTAAAAAGGAGTAAATATGCCTAAAGAAAAATCAAGAAGGGATTTTATTAAAAAAGGAATTGCTTCAACAGCGGTTGCTATGGTAGCAGCATCTGACGCAAATGCTTTTTCTTTAAAAATCCCTGGTAGAGATAAAGATGACCCAAAATATATTGGTCAAAAAGGTAAACATTTTGTAATGGTTATAGATCTTAGAAAATGCATAGGTTGTCAAGCTTGTACAGCAGCATGTATGGTGGAAAATCAAGTTCCTAAAGGACAGCATAGAACGTATGTTCCCGAGATGGAGATTGGAGAATTTCCAGATGTTAGGAAAGGATTTTTGCCTCAACTATGTAATCATTGCGATGAGCCTTCTTGTGTAAGTGTTTGCCCAACAGGAGCAACATTTAAACGAGAAGATGGAATTGTTGTCGTTGATAATACTGTTTGTTGGGGGTGCGGATACTGTGTAGAAGCTTGTCCTTATGATAAACGATTTATCAATACAGAGACAAAAGTAGTAGATAAATGTAATTTTTGTGCACAAAGAGTTGATAAAGGGCTATTACCGGCATGTGTTGAAACATGTGTGGGGGGAGCAAGAATTTTTGGTGATTTGAATGATAAAAATTCAGAAGTTTCAAAGCTTTTTAATACTTATTCACACGATGTTTTAAAACCTGAACAAGGCAATAAACCCCAGGTGTTTTATATTGGTTTGGATGATCGACTTGTAGAAGTTTTGGATGCGACGCCTGTCCTTGATGATTGGGTGCGTTCTAAATTAAAAATTTTAGAAAAAGAATGGGTTATTTATCCAGAAAAAGGAGTGTAAAATGGAAACACAAATAATAACCACATTAGCTTCAGTTACTCCTGACAGAGCTTGGGGGTTTGATATTCCTAACTATTTTTGGTTTACGAGTACTTCAGCCGCTGCTTTTATTATTTTTAGCTTGGCTATTGTATTTGGTATAAAAAAGTATCGTCCCATTGCCGGATTTTCATTGTTGATAGCATTTGCATTTATTGTGGCGGCTCCATTGAATCTTATTGATGATTTAAAGCAACCCGGCCGTTTGATAAATTTTTTCCTTTATGGATGGGGACACTTTCCTACATCACCAATGAAATGGGGAGTATTGATACTTATGTCTTATACTGGACTCATTATTTTAACAATACTGACATTTTATCGTCCATATTTTCTTAAAAGAATGGAAAACTCTGGTGCAGCAGGCAGAATGTTTTATAAAATTTTAACTTTGGGCAGAGTTTCACAAAACATAGATAATAAGGATAATAAGATTTTATATTTTCTTGCTGCTGCGGGTATTCCATTAGCTATGGCTTTGGAAATTTATACCGGCTATATTATAGGAGTTGTTCATGCTGTTCCATTATGGCATACGCCATTGATGCCTGTTTTATTTCTTACTTCTGCGCTGGTAGAAGGTATAGGCGTTTTGATTATTTTGTTAATAATTTTTCAAAAATTCTTTTCAGAGAAAATGAAAGTTGACAGAAAGATGATCGAAAGTCTTGCCAACCTTTTAGCCTGGTTTATTTTAATAGAACTTCTTGTACACGTATTTTGGTTAAGTTTTGCAATGCCGTTTAATGGATCAAACAAATATATACTTTTTAAATATTTTGATTTACATTTAAGCAAGGTAGTTGGCGAATATATTATATGTTATATTATACCTGCAATTATAGGATTAACTTTATTAAGAAAGTCACTATTTTTAGTTTCATTAGCAGCAATTGCTTCAGCTGTTGGAGGATGGATGTTTAGGGAAACTTTAGTCATAGGAGGACAAGAGCTACCAAAAACAGTGCCCGGATTTATGGAGTATATATCTCCAGTTTTTGGACCGGATAGCATAATGTCAGTTGCATCAAATTTTGCATTTGTTATTGCAGCGATTTCAATATTTGCAGTGATTTTTCCATGGGATGAAGAAATGAGAGATAGTTATAAAGGAGTGCAAAATGGATAAAAAAAGAAGAAATTTTTTAATTGGAACATCTGCTGTAGCAGCTTCTGCTTCTATTGTGGGCTATAAAAAGACTTTAAAACAAGCTGTGACAATGTCAACGGATGGTGAAAAAGCAAAAGATCCTATTTATGGAAATTCTTACAAGCCAGAGTACAGTTATGTAAATGATCAGTTCGTGCCTAATGATGATTTTAAAATCTGTTCCACGACTTGTATAGGTTGTGTAACTCAGTGCGGTGTTAGAGTAAAAATAGATAAAAAAACTGATAAAGTACTCAGAGTTTTTGGCAACCCTTATAATCTTCTCTCAAGTGATCCTTGGTTACCGTATAATACAAGTATAAAAGAAAGTTATGAAATATTGTCCCAAAATGGTAAATTTGAAAAATATAGATCCAATGTATGCGCCAGAGGTAATGCAGTCTTTGATAAAATAGATGATAAATTTAGAGTTTTAAAACCCTTAAAAAGAGTTGGAAAAAGGGGTGAAAACAAATGGAAAGAGATTGAAATTGAGCAACTTATAGATGAAATAGTAAATGGTGGTAATCTTTTTGGAGAAGGACATGTGAAGGGATTGAAAGATGTAAGAGACATTAAAACTCCTATCAATCCTGATGAGCCTGTATTTGGACCCAAATCAAACGGGTTATGTTTTATTGGCACTACTCATGAAGGAAGATTTAAAGTAGTTGTAAATAGATTTTTAAAATCTTTCGGTACCTGTAATTGGGCGGGTCATGGTGCAACTTGCGGTTTATCCATGAGAGCCGGAGAAGCAGCATATCTTGGTAATTTTAAAAAATATCCACATTTAAAGCCTGATTTTGAAAATACCGAGTATCTGCTTAGTATTGGAACACCTCCGGGGCAAGCAGGCAATCCTTTTAAAAGACAAGGTAAGCTTTTAGCTCGTGCTAGAAGTGAAGGCAATATAGACTATACTATAGTATCTCCGATGCAAGGCAATAGTGATATGATATCAGCCGGATCAAGAAGTCATTGGATACCTATAAAGCCCGGAACTGATTTGGCATTTGTAATGGGAGTTTTACAAATTATTATAAATAATAAAATGTATAATAAAAAATATCTATCTATGCCTTCAGCAAAAGCTATGAAAGCATTGAATGATGTTTCCTGGACAAATGCTGCACATTTAATAATTCAAGATAAAGATGGGTTTGGAAAAATACTAAAAGATGGCAAAATTCCTTTGGTTTTAGATGCAACTGACAATACTTTAAAATCTTCAAATGATGTGATTCAGGCAGTGCTTGATTTTAAAGGCAGTGTTGAATACAAAGGAAAAACATACAGTGTAAGAACTTCTTTTAATGAGTTAAAAGAAAATGTAAATGAATTAAGTTTGCAAGAGTATTCCAAAGAGTGCGGAGTTAGTATAGAAACTATGCAGGAAGTAGCGAAAAAACTTGTTACTCATGGCAGAAAAGCAAGTGTTGACTGTCATGGAGGCACAATGCATACTACAGGTTTTTATACAGCTTATGCTGTAATGTTGTTAGGTGCAATGGTGGGAAGCTTAAACTATAAAGGCGGAATGAGTGCAGGCGGAGGAGCTTATAAAGATTTTATAGGTAAAAAATATAATCTTTTTGCATATAAAGGAAAACCGAATATAAAAGCTACAAGAATAGATAGAGCAAGAATGTCATATGAAAAAACAAATGAGTATAAAAATAAATTAGCCAAAGGTGAAAATCCATATCCTGCAAAAGGGAATTGGTTTCCATTTACAAGCCAGCTTTCACATCATATATTAAATAATAGTGCCGAAGGTTATCCTTATAAGTTGGATGTATTAATAACTAATAGTTCTGACTTTTTATATGGGACAAGTGGTTCAGAAAGTAAAATGAAAGAGCTTTTAGCTGATCCAAAAAAATCTATTCCTCTTTTTATTGCAGTTGACCCATTTATAAATGACACATCCAAATATGCTGATTATATCGTGCCGGATTCTGTCCTTTATGAGACTTGGGGAATTGTGCATGTATGGAATGGTTATTTAACTAAATGTAATACGTTGAGGTTTCCTGTTGTAAAGCCAAAACAAGCTACTTTTAAAAACGGGGAACCAATAGAAATGATTAGCTTTATGATAGCTCTTGGTAAAAAGTTAAAACTTCCCGGTTTTGGAGAAAAAGCCATAAAAGGAAATGATGGTAACTGGTATCCGTTAAATAAAGCTGAGGATATATATTTAAGGGCGTTTGAAAATATTGCAATGGATGGTACACCAGTACCAGATGCAACTGATGAGGATATAAAGCTCAGTGGTATAGAAGATTATGTCCCTTCACTTAAAAGAATCTGTGGAAAAAACTGGAGAAAAACAGCATATGTGATGGCTAGAGGGGGAAGATATGAAGATGTAGAAGACAGTTATAAAGGTGAATTTCTCGCTCATCAATATAAAAAACCTGTACAAATATATAATGAAACAGTTGGTACTACAAGAAATTCACTAACAGGTGAAAGATATAGCGGAACTATCAAATTTTTTAAGCAAAGACAAGTTGGGGGAAAAACATATGACGAAATATATCCTAAAGACAAGTATCCGTTAACAGCTTTTTCTTTTAAATCAAATGTGTTGGCAACTCCTGATGCAAACAGCAATAATCTGGCCGAAATAAGATTTACAACATATATAGATCTAAATCCAAAAACTGCCAAAGAGTTTGGTCTGAATCTTGGTGATTTGGTAGAAGTTGCATCAGAATATGGAAAAGTAAAGGGATATCTGAGATACAGAAATGGGGTAATGCCTGGATGCATAGGTGTTGAACATGGCCTTGGAAGAGATGCTAGCGGAGCTGAAAATATTGTTATAAATGGCAAAACGATAAAAGCTATAATAAGAAGAAAAAGCGGTGTAGACATAAACAAGATTGGTCTTTTAGATCCGACTGCTGGTATGCAAACTGCAAGCGACTTTGTATGCGGTTCAAATGCAAGACATGCGATTCCAGTAAAAATAAAAAAGTAAAAGGAGTATAAAAATGAAATTAAAAAATATAAGTTTAAGCTTAGTGGTTTTGGCAACATTGGCTATGAGTGCAAATGCGGGAGACTCTTTAAGTGATGCGTTTAAAAATGGAAAAATTAAAGGCCAGTTAAAAGCTATAAATTATAATGTAGATAAAGGCTCAAAAGGTAAAGAAAGTATTTTGAGTCTTGGTGTTATGCTAAATTATGTAACTGGTGATTTTTATGGATTTAGTGCCGGCTTTAGATTTCAAAGCAGTGATTCCCCTTGGGCTAGCTCAGAAGCAAAAAACTTTTATAAGGCAGATCTTTATGGTCCGGGAGCTGTCTTGGAAGAGGCTTATTTGAAATATAAATATAAAAAAAGTTCGCTTAAAATAGGAAGACAATTTATTCAAACTCCTCTTCTTGCAGGTAACGGTTCAAGAATAATCCACGAATCTTTTGAAGGTTATACTGCTACTACAAAAGAGTTGCCGAAAACTAAAATATTTGTCGGTTACGTTGATAAATATTTAACAAGAACAAACTTTAAAGGTGCAAATGGGGGAGGTGTAGGTAAATTCGATAAAAAGATTTTTATGTACGGAGCAAAATATAAGTATACTTTGGGTGATGGTATATGGACTGCATTAGTACAAAATCAAACTATAAAAGGTTTAAAACTAACAGGACAATATTTAAAAATAAAAAATGCAACCATAGCCAAAACAGGTGATAATATGGGTGATATCTCCGTAGCTCTTGCTCAAGCTGAATATAAATTTAAAGCAGCCGGTCTTGGTATGCTTGCAGGAATCCAATACGGCTCAAGTAATGTTGACAATGATAACAGTGTAAGTGGAGATCTTTTAGGATTTAAATTGGCGACAAAATACAATGGTTTTATTACAAGTTTAGGCTATACGATAGCCAATAAGGACAAAGGTATGGTCTCAGGTGTAGGTATTTCATCAAATTGGGCATACGCAGGTGACATCATAGGTCTTGAAAATTATCAAAAAGATGTAAATGCTTTATCTTTAAATTTAAAATATAAATTTGCTAAAAAAATAATGCTTTTGGGAAGATATACTGATTACATGGTAGGTTCAAACGGAACATTAAACGGTGGAAAAGATCTAAATGCTTATGATTTAATTGCTTCATATAAATTTAAAAATGTTCTAAAAGGTCTTGGAGTAAAATTCCACTTTGAAGATGTTGAATATGATAAAAATCCAGTTAAAAACTATAGATTATATTTGACTTATAATTTCTAAAACTTTCCGATTGTCTGTTTTTATGATATTAAAAGCAGACAATCAACTTCATACTAATAGCATTCATTATAATAATTTCTTGCTCTGGGGCTTTTAAATTTTTGAATAACCTCCTCTACTGAAGGAAAATATTTTAAAAGCTACTACTTTGAATGGAATAAGCCTTCATATTCTGTTTTTTTTAACGAAATTTAAAGATTCTATTAAATTAGTGCTAAATGATTCTTGTTTATAAGAAAAACTCAAATAAAAATTATTTTTTATTTTTGATTTATTTAGAAGATATATAATTTGGCTGCAATAAAAAAAACATTAAAGGATTTGACATGAAAAAAAATTCATATTTTGTTAAAAGTATGGTAATATTAGGTTTAGTTGGAAGTGTAGCAATGGCGGGAGACATTGAAACAAATGATGATGGTGGAAAAGATGTAGTAATAAAAAGTTCCATTCAAATTGCAGGTTCAGAAATCAGTGAAAAAAAAGATGCAAAAATAGGTGCTTTAGATGTAGCTAAAAAAATTAAAAACAGTTTTCATAACGGTAAAATAACTGGTATTAAGCTTGAGGATATAGATGGAAACTTAGTGTATAAAGCAGAAGTTTTTAGTAATAATAAAACTACAGATATATATGTGGACTCAGGTAATGGTAAAATACTAAGTGTTGTTTCTGATAAAGTTGATGATTCTGATCAAATGGACAATAAAGAAAATATCAACAACAGTGACGAAAGTGAAAATGATAACGGAAATGACAATAATGACAATTAGGAAACAATAATGAAAATTTTAATTGTAGAGGATGATTTAAACATCCTCTCTTTATTAAAAGAACATTTAAAGGAGGAAGGCTTTATTATTGATATTGCGCAAAATGGAGCAGATGGTGAATATTTGGCAATACTAAATCAATATGATGTTATTATTTTAGATTGGATGCTGCCTGAAAAGAGCGGTATTGATGTTTTAAAAACATTAAGAGAAAAAAATATTACAACACCCGTTATAATGCTTACGGCAAAAGGTGATATTGAAGATAAAATAAAAGGATTGAAAACAGGTGCTGATGATTATTTGCCCAAACCTTTTAGCCTTCAGGAATTGCAGGCAAGAATAGAAGCTATTTATAGAAGAATGGTTTTAAACGGACAAAATATTATTAGCATAAAAGATATTGTTATTGATACAGATAAGAAAATTGTTAAAAAAAAATCTTCAATTATTGATTTGACGGCACAGGAATACGAACTTTTAATGTTACTTGTAAAAAGAAAAAACTCTTATGTTTCTAAAATGATGATAGAAGAATATTTATGGAATAATGAAAAAATTAATGAAAGTAATTTAGTACCTGTAATAATTTACCATTTAAGAAAAAACTTGGTAAAAATTTTATAAAAAGTATAAAAGGTTTAGGTTATAAAATTGAAACATAAAAGTATAAAAATAAAAATACTGTTGTATTTTGGATTAGTTTCATTTATATTATTTACAATATTTACAATTTCTTTTTATATCCTTTTAAAACAAAAAAATATTTCAAATATCAAAAATGAATTATATACACAAGCATCAAAAATTGAAAACTCTGAAAACTATCAAAACAGAAAATTTAAATATCCTTTTTTAATTGTAAAAAACAATAAAGTAATTTATAAATTTGGGAAGTTTGAAATAAAAGATAAAATTTTGTTAACTCGTATAAAAAATAAAAAAAATTTTTTTGCCCTGCATACAAATGGTCATGAAGATGTGTTTTATGCTTTAAAAGATGATAACCGTTATATTTTAATTGCTAAGAATAATTTTGATGATAATATGGAAAGCTTTATCTCTATTTTAATTTTTCTTGAAGTGTTATTATTAATTCTTTTTATTTTTTTAGCAAATAATATTTTAAATAAAATTTTAAATCCTATAAAACAAATTAATAAAACAGTAAGAAAAATAAATATAAATAATTTGAATTCTTATATAAATTTTTCAAATAACGGTAAAGAAATAGATGAACTTGTTGATAATTTTAATAATATGATAGAAAGATTAAAAAACGGTATTGAAAGAATTGAAAAATTCAATAGCGATGTTTCTCATGAGCTTAAAACTCCTTTAACTGTAATTGATATGAGCATTGAATTAGCGTTAAAAAAAGAAAGAAACATTGAATATTATAAAAATACTTTAAAAACATTACAAACTGAAATACAAAAAATTGAAACGATAATTAACGAATTATTGTTAATAACAAAATATGACAAATATAGTGTAAAAAAAACATTTTCAATATGCGATTTTAACAGTATTTTACTTGATGTAATAGAAAAATATGCTTCAACAGCTCAAAGAAAAAATATAAATATTGAATTATTGAAGTTTGAAAAAATTGAAAAAGAAACAAATTGCTTTTTAATTAAAACTATTTTTAAAAATATTATTGATAATGCTGTTAAATATACTCCAAGTGGGAAAAATATTTACATTTCATTATATTTAAAAACTAAAAAAGTATATTTTATTGTTAAGGATGAAGGGATTGGAATACCTGGTGATAAAATAGATAAAATAACAGAAAGATTTTACAGAACTGATGAAAGCAGAAATAAAAAAATAGAAGGTTATGGACTCGGGCTTTCTATTGTTAAAAACTTCTTAAATTTAATTGACGGTAATCTTCAAATTGTTTCACAACTCAATAAAGGCACTATAGTAACAGTAATTTTATGAAAAAAATTATTATTTATTTTTGATTTATTTTACCCTTGTAAACTTTTATTGAAAATAATCTAATCAAGGAGTGAATAAATGAATAATGCAAGTACAACAATTAACAGAGTTGCCGGTTTAACGGTATTTTTCTGGATAGTTAAAATACTATCTACAACAGTTGGAGAGACTGTTGCTGATTTTGTTAATGTGGATTTAGGTGTTGGACTGGTAGGAACGACTATTTTAATGGGTGTTATTACAATAGGTTCTGTTATTTGGGATTTGAAATTAAAAAAATATTATGCACCTGCATACTGGTTTTTGATAGTTATGATGAGTATTGAAGGGACTTTAATCTCAGATTTACTTGTTGATGGATTAGGCGTTAGTTTAATTACGCTTGATGTGGTATTTACTATTGCTATGTTGGCAGGATTTTATTTGTGGTACAAAGAAGAAGGAACTCTTTCTATTCATAAAATCACAAATGACAGAAGAGAGATTTTTTACTGGCTTATAGTTCTTATAACTTTTGCACTTGGAACTGCTGTAGGCGATACTGTATCTGAACATTTAAATTTTGGTTACTTAAATTCTTTAATGTTATTTGGCGGTATTTTTGTATTGGCTGGTATTTTATTTTATATGAAAATGTTAGACGGTGTTACAGCATTTTGGCTTGCATTTATAGTTACAAGACCAGTTGGAGCATCATTAGGTGATTTATTAATTCAAGCACCGGTAGATGGAGGTTTTGGTATTAGTGCAGGAGTTGTAAATACTATATTCTTAAGCATTATCATAGCAGTAGTTGCTTATTTAACTGTTAGCAAAGTGGATGTAATACCGGCTGAGGATTAAAATATAAAAGGAAATATTATGGATGCAATCAATATTAGAAACTTACATAAATCTTACGGAATCAGTGAAGTTCTAAAAGGTTTAAATATGAGTATCAAGCAGGGTGAAATTTATGGTCTTCTTGGACCAAACGGAGCAGGTAAAAGTACACTCATTCGAGTAATTCTTGGCTTGCTTCCATATGAAAAAGGAGAGGTGTCTCTTTATGGAGAAACATTAGAAAAAAATATACATAAGTTAAGTAAGGAGATTAATGCATTACCTGAGTTTTTTGAAGCATATAACTGGATGAAAAATGTAGAGTATCTTCAGTTTTTTGCAGATTTATATGGTGTTGATACAAGCACTCAAAAAATAAAGAGCTTACTCGAAAGTGTCGGTCTTGATCCTGAAGATAATAAAATTGTTGGTGAATATTCTCAGGGAATGCGTAAAAGGCTGGGGCTTGCCAGGGCTTTAGTAAACAATCCTAAACTTCTTATTCTTGATGAACCGACCAATGGACTTGACCCAAAAGGCCGCAGAGAAATTCATAATCTGCTTTTAAAGATTAATTGTAACAACAAGACTACTGTTATACTTTCAACACATATATTGGATGATGTTGAGCGTTTATGTAATCGTATAGGAATTTTGGCTAATGGTGTTTTACAATATGAGGGTGCTTTACATGAGCGCACACAACAGAAGCACTATAGATTTCGTTATGAAATATCGGATGCGGATTTTAACCCCAAAGAGTGTGAAAGTGAAAATATTCATTTTATAAATAAAAAAGAGTCATGGATAGAATGTGAAATTAACAATATTACTCCTGATACCGCTTTAAAAAATTTATTAAGTAAAGGTATAAAAATCAATCAAGCAATTGCTTTGGAAGGTTCTTTGGAGTATCTTTATTTTAAAGTAACAGGGGGTGTAAAATGATGTCTTTTTCAAAAACTTTAATTAAAAAAGAGTTTGGGGAACTGTTTTTTTCAGTAAAGGGTCTTTTTTATTTCTTAGCGGTATCTGTTATACTGTCTCTCTTTTCTATACTTTTGGTTACCAATACGGAATTGAGTCTTTTAGACAATGCACAGGCATTATATATGATAAGCGGAATTGTACTGGCTTTAATGATGCTTATATCTTCCGTTTACGGCAGTGATGCTATTGCAGGTGAAAGAGAGCGCAGAACACTTGAAACATTACTAATAACCCCTATTGACGCTAAACAGATTATTCTTTCTAAGCTTGCTTTTTCATCATTTCTTTACTTTTTACTGTTTTTTATAGGATTACCATATTTTGTAGCTGTTGGAAGTAGCGGGCAAAATGTTGTGGTTGGACTTGTATATCTTTTTTTATTGGTTGGATGCTTAGTATTATTTATACATCTGTTGCTATTTTAATATCTCAATTTATAAACAGTATGAAAAACAGTTTGATGATTATGCTTGCTATAGTGCTTATTTCATCTACTCCGTTACTTATTTCCCCGGTAATGAGAAAAGCAGGGCTTGGTAAAATTATGGATTATGTAAATCCGTTTGGTGATGCGATAAATATATTAGATTCTGTAATTATTGATAGTGAACCATTTTCTGTTCAGGCAATCCGAATGGGAATTATTCTAATATATGCAATTGTATCTATTGTTATTGTCGTTAAAACCACTAAAAAGGAGAGATTATTATGAAAAAAATTATTTTATTTCTTTTAATTATGTCATTTTCCCTGTATGCTCAAAGTGTTTCTATTGATTTTAAAGCGGAAAAATTGTCTAAAACATTACAAATGGGGGATAAACCAACATTTTATTCCACTATTACAAATAACTCAAAAAGTGAGCTAAAAGGTGTGGTTCTTTATTTATCATTGGTAAATTTAGATAAAGGGAAAGAACATCCTGTAGATTTGGAAGATTGGGCTGCACAAAAGGCTGTTCATATCTCCAGTTTACCTATTAAAGGGGTATATCAAACTAACTGGACTATTCGTTTGATTAATTCAGGTCATTACGGACTTTTTGTTACAGCTGTTTTGCCTGATAGCAACAAACCATTAACAAGTAGTATTGTGCATTTTTATGTAGCACCTAAAAAAACAGTTGTCCCATCAAGAATATTACCTGTAGCTATAGGTGTTCCTTTTATTATTATTTTTGTTATGATAATATTGTGGTGGCGCAGACGCAAAATCAAATAACTGCATTAAAAGCATTTTCAAAAATCGTTTCTCTTTGATGAATAAATCATTCTCAAAGAGAAACGAAATAAATATTATCTAAATTTTTTAATCAGTTTGATATTATCTTTTAATTTCAATGAAGAATCTATCACAATTACATATTTACCTTTTTTACCATCAATAATACCGCTTTTATTTAATATTTTGTCCAAATTAGAACTAATTCTAATACATCCCCTTGAAGCTTTGTGACCCAATAATTTAGTATCTATAGGATTTGTAGAATGTATTGCCAAATGCACTTCTCTAAAAATATGCGAATTATCATCTATAGGTATATTGTGTTTTCCCAAATAAAAAATTCTATTATTTTTTGCTCCATATTCTTGAAAATTTGTTTTATCTGTCTTCCAGTCACCTCTGAGATATTTTTTTCTATTGATAATCATAATGGGTGTTTGAAAATATCTGTCATTTCTGCTGTTTAATCTCGGATTTCCTGTTGATACTTTTGAAGAGCCTATATAGCTAATATTATTATATTTTTTGTTATAATTAAAAATAAAGGCTTTTTGAATTCCTCTATCTACCAAAAATATAAACTCTTTGTTTTTTAGGTATATTAATCTATCATTGATTAATTTTCTAATTATATTTCTATAAAAAAGAAAATTTTTATAAGATATAGAATGATATAAAAATTTAGAATGAATCAAATAATTTTTTAATTTTTTGGTTGTAAAATTTCTTAAATCAGGAATGTCATCATTTTTATTTGTAAAATTAATTTTTGATATCAAGTATATTGTTTTGGGTTTTAGAATTAATGGTTTATTATCTAATATATTTATATAAGAATGAAATCTATTATTCCAATTATATAGTCCTAAATTATGAAAGTTTTCTTTTACAAAAATAGTGTGAATATGTAAATAAGGAGCTTTTTTTGTATAATATGTTCTTATTTTTAAAATACTTTTATCCATTAAAACAGGCGATAAAAATTTTTCTACTACATAATCTTTGACTTTATAATGTTTTGACATTGTTTGTGAGTAATTAAATGCATGCAAGTTATTAAACGTAAAAGCCGGTATAAAAAGCGTTTTAATAAAGGTAAATTTTAATGAATTATTTTTGTTAATTAAATTCATTTTGCTATCATTTAAACAAAAATTTTTTATAAAATTTTATAGTTGCAAAATAAATTAAATATAAATTTTGTAATAAAAAACGTTAAAAAAGATGAAAAAGGAGTAATTATTTGTGAAGAAATTGTAAAAAATTTTCTAAAAGTAAATAAATTATAAATTGTATCTAAAGCTATTTACAAAAATTTGTAACTCTTTAGACAACAATAAATTTTTCTCTTTTTTTCTGTTTTTATGCAGATACCATTTTTTGAACTGATTCTCTTCAAATTCTTTCGCTTCTTCTTCTGAAATATATCCGGGATGAAGTAATATTTCTATATTATTGGAATTTTTTGCATTATTTATCTCTTTTTTGATAGTTTTCAGTTTCATATCTCCACAAAACAGGGTATTAACGAATTTATCATTATGTTTTATATTTTCTTTTTGAAATTTTTTAATCATTTTGTTTGATAATTTATTTAATAACAAAAATACAAAAACAGGTATTCCCAAATATTTTACCAAATCATCAAATGAACTAATAGATATTACGAAATCACTTTTGGGAACTCTTATATTTAAAATCTTTATATCCATTTCATTTTTTAATTCAATTAAAATATCTGTAATAAAAGGGATTGTGTGAAAATGCTGATGAGAATCAATATTTATATCTTTTGTATTTAGCTTTTGACAATACAATATTATCTGATTTTTAAACTCTTCTTTTATCTCCTCTTTTATAGCTTTTCTTTTATCTTCATTCCATAAAAAATAGTATTCAAAAAAAAGTCTTTGCCAACTTCTAAAAAAACATCCTTTGTTATCGGTTAAATAATGAAAATTTTGTTTTGAAAGCTGTTTGCCTTCTGTGATGTTTAGATGAAGCACTTTTCTGATGTTTTTATTTTTAATTAATTGCAGTGAATAATCTAATGCATCACTGTTTACAATAATACTTACAGAATTTAATACCCCCTCATCTATACATTTACATATAACTTCTGATATATGTTTTGTATTGCCATAGTCATCTGCGTGGATAAATATCTGTTTCATTTTATATTACACTCCAAAATTTTACCGTCTGTATAAAACATCTGCTCTTCACTTGCTTCATTGTCGCCTTTTATCTCTTTTATTTTGCATTTTGTCTGAATATATTTACAACTAACATTTAAATCTTTTCTTGATTTTAGATATTTATAGAAAAAATCCCTGCTTTTATCGATATTTTTAGATATTTTATGAATAGGAGTGAAAAAATAATGATAAAAAGTAAAATCATATCCGTTATCAAATGAAATTGTTGCATAATATTTTTTAAATGAACTGTTTTTATCTTTAAAAATCCAAAATCTTATATGCTCTCTTTTAGAAAGTGAATTACTTTTATACTGATAAGCAAAATTTTGAGACACACCTAAAAAATATAATGAACTTACTGGCGGTACTTTATCTTTTAAAAGATTAATATATTCTCTAAAAGAGATATGATTATGACCGAAAATATCGTTTTTTATCCAGTCATGATTTAGAATTTCACTTAAAGATAATTTAGAGATTAAAATAATATTTATAGGCTGTATTATATGTTTTGGATTATCAATGTAATATGTACCGAGATTTTTGCAAGATTTTATTTTTTTAAGTAATTTAGTATTATACGGATGGGGGTTGTAATGTGTTTTATGCGGCTGGTTAATAAAAAATATAAAAAAGAGAAAAGAAAAATAAATTATTGTGGAAATAATTAAAAAAACTGTAGAATGTGTTGTTAAATATTTGATTAAATATTTTTATGTTTTTTTAAATTATGAAAAAATTTTTTTTAAATAATAAAATAATAACAGACAAATCAATAAGATAAAAACAACAAATATAAAATATCCTGAAACAAAGCTCAGAATTTTTTCAAAATGTCTGCCGAAAAGATAGCCTATTATAATAAACTGGCCTATACCTATTATCACTCCTGCTGTTTCAAAAGGAAGAAATTTTTTATAATCAAGTTTATAAACACCTAAAATAAAAGGCGTCACCCATGAAAGAGGTCCTAAAAGCCTTCCTATAAATGCACTGAAAGCTCCATAACGCCTAAATATTTTGAGACCTTTTTTATAATTTTTTTGTTTATAAAATATTTAAAAAGTATAACTGCATTCCATATTTTCTGCCTAAAAAATAGCTTATATTATCTCCAACTATCCCTCCAAGATATAAAACAAATGTTACAATCCAGATATTTAGTATTCCCATTCCGGCCAAAATTGCGCCGCTTAAAAAAACAATTTCTCCGTAAATAAAAAACGAAAAACCTATAACGGTCTCAAGCATAGAACCGAAAAATAAAATAAAATACGCTATTTCTTTGTATTCAATTAATATTTTTATAAAATGATTTATTAATTCGCTCATCTGTAAATTGTATATTCTTTATTTCTTTTTTTGCTTTTAGGCATAACTGCCTGTAAAATCCATTCAAAAACAGTTTTAAAATATCCGTTTTTTATAAAACGTCTTGTTGATGAATAAACTTTATCTGTATTTACAAAGAAAAAATCACCGTAGATCAATAAATATTTTATAAATTTTAAATCTTCGGAAAAATTAAGTTCTTCATCAAACCCGATTTTTTTAGCAATATCGCTTTTTGCAATTTGAATAGAATATGAAGTTTTAGTAAATTTATGAAAAATGTCAAAAATTTTAAACCATAATTTATCATAAATTGAATTACTATCAGACGGTTTTATTGAAGTGGTTCCTATATAATAAGGTTTATTACTGTTTTTATTTAAAAAATTATTAAGCTCATTTAAAAAATCTTTTTCAAAATATGTGTCGCAGTCTAAAAAAATAACATAATCGCTGTTTTGAGAAATATGTTTCAAACCTTCGTTTTTTGCAATAGATATGCCTTTTTTGCTTTTATAAACTTTAAATTTATTATTTTTTTGTTCGTATTCTTTTAAAAGTTTATAGCTGTTATCTGTTGAGCCGTTTTCAACTGCAATAATTTCGTAATTTTCATATTCAATTTCTGATAATTTTTCAAAAACTTTTGGCAGATATTTTTCTTCATTATGCACTGGGATAATAATTGAAAAAAAATTTTTTTTAAAATACGATTTAACGGTTTTATCTATTAAATTAATGGCTTCTTTTGTTTTTGATGGAAAATCAAAAGGTTTTATGTTTTGAGTCTGTGCGTCAAGTTCTGTTAAATCAAAATTATCTTCATCTCCAATAACAAAATATCCTTTATGTTTATGATATCTGGCCAGATATTCCTGTTCGGATGAGTTTTTTGTAGGAAACAGAATTGCTTTTTTTTCAATTTCAACCAAATCCATAATAGTTGTATAGCCTGTTCTTGAAATTATTTTTTTAGCTCTGTTGAAAAGTTCAAGTCTAAGTTCTTTAGTTACATTTGGATAAATTGTTATATTATGCTCTTTTATTTGCCTAATTTGATTTTTTCTAAGATCACCTAAAACAAAAACCTTTTTACCTTCAAGTTTTTTAGCTTCTTCAATAAGTTTTGATATAAAATGTTCTTTTTTCTCTAACAGATATCCGCTTATAACAAACAGATAGTCTATGTCTTTTTCCAAGTCCATTTTTTTATAAGAAGAGAGTATACCTATGTATTTATGATTAAAAAATTTGGTTAGATAATTGTGGGAAAGTCTGCCGGCTAATGAAAATTTGATATCTTCAAAATCAGGTATAAAAACTGTATTAAAATTCCTGAAATATAAAATATTACCTATATCACTTAAAAATTTAAAATATTTAAAAAAATTATCAACTGCAAATGATATTTGATGAGAAAGTAAAAACGATGGTATTTCTTTTGAATAAATTCCGTATCTTCCGTCACTGAAAATAAAATCATAATTTTGCGAAGAGGTTTTTACAAAATTGTTTTCTTTTTTTATTATTAAATTTGTTTTTATCAAATCTTGTATTAAATAAAGGTAATAACAAATTCCATCACCTCTTTCAAGCGGAGGGTAATCCTCAATTTCAATAAAATTAATATTATTATATTCTTTTAGTTCCTCTTTTAAGAAATTCAAAGCATTTGCATAGCTTATAATATCAATTTTATACTCTTTTGCAAAATGTTTTATAACAGGAAGTGTTCTTGTTGCATGTCCAAGTCCAAGTGAACTTATTGCAAAAAGCGCTTTTTTCATTTTTTACCTTTTTTTTGTTTATTATAAATAGAGCCAATGAAATGATAATGAAAAAAATTTCATTTTCATTTCAGTATAAACTATTAATATTTTAAAAATAAGGTACAAAGGAGATTTATGATTGAAATATTTATAAAATCTATAAAAGATTTGTTTGATAAAAAAATATTATTAACTTCGCTTATTCCAATAATTATTGCGGCATTTTTTTGGGGAGTTGTGTTTTTTGTGTTTCACACTCAAATACATAATTTTATACTTTTTATAATTTCTCATATTCCTTTTATAGGAACTAATAATTTTATAGCCAATTTGGTTGAAGCAATAGGTGGAATACTGCTTTATTATGAGCTTTTAATTATAACATCTGTTATGATTGCAGGTATTATAGCAGATAAAATTGTTGAGAGAATAAATGAAAAATATTATCATCTAAAAACAAACGGCTTTGGAAGATTTATAGGAAGTGTTGTTGTTTCATTAAAATATAATATTATATTTATTATATTGTTTATTATTGCACTGCCTTTAATGTTTGTACCTGGATTAAATATGTTGGTACATCTTATTTTATGGGTAATTTTAATTAAAGAACCCCTTTTTTATGATTCACTAGCGATGATAGCTGATAAAAAAGAATATTTTACTATTAAAAAAAGATATAAATTTTCTATTTTGGTTTTATCATTTATTTTGGCTGCTTTATTTTTAATTCCCCTTTTTGGTGTTTTTGTTTATATTATCCAATTAATTTTATTTACACATTTCAATTTAAATAAATTAAAGGAAATCAGAAATGAATCTGCATCAGCTTATTGAACAATTTTTTAATTACATGTCTGTTTTCCCAAAAGATACAGTTAATTTAATACTGCTTAGTGTTTTATTTGTCGGTTCAATTATTGAATCCCTGCCGGTTTTGGGAATGTTTTTTCCAATGGAAACTTATACTGTTATTTTAGGGATTTTCGCATACAAAGGGATTGTAGATTTAAAAATAGCTATTTTAACTGCATTTTTAGGCTTGCTTATAGGTGATATAATAGGGTTTTATTTAGGCAGGAAATTAGGAGAAGAATATATAAAAAGTCATGCTAAAAAATTAAAAATTACACCCCAAAAATATAACAAAATAAAATTTTTAATAAACGATAATTTAATTAAAGCCCTCTTTATAGGAAGGACTACCAGTATAACCCGCTGGATTGTCCCATTTTTAGCCGGTGCAAATAAGGCTAATTTTAAAAAATTTGTTCTTGCAAATATTTTAACAGGAGTTTTCTGGGCGTCTGTTTTTATTTTGGGCGGATATTTCTTAGGCGATATATTTGAAATTTATGGAAAATATTTCGGTCTTGGGGTTTTAGCCGCCACAATTATTGCTTATTTTATATATAAATTTTACAAACATTATCAAAAATTTTTTCAAAAAGAAGATACAAAACTTTTAATTTTAAACATTTTCGGGCTTTATCTTTTTTTTAAAATGCTTGAAGATGTAACCGATTTGGAATTAATTACAAAATGGGATTTTTACATAAGTTCACATATTCATGAAATTTACAATCCTTTACTTAATAAAATAATGATTTTTATAACATCTCTTGATAATCCTTTGGAAGTTACGATGATTATAATTTTAATAGTTTTATTTTTAATTTTTAAAAAATTATATTATAAAGCTTTGTTCTTTATTTCGTCAGTTTCAGGTGCGGCGGTATTATTTGAAATTATTAAAAATATAGTAAAAAGACCGAGGCCCCCGCATTATTTAATAGAAGTAGGAGGTTATTCTTTCCCATCAGGTCACGCCACATTAAGTACAGCACTTGCTTTTAGTTTATATTTAATTTTTAAAGATAAAGTGAATAAAAAAATACTGCTTATTTTGTGTATAATTTATCCTCTGTTAATTTCATTTACAAGAGTTTATTTAAATGTTCATTATCTAAGTGATGTAATAGCAGGAATTGGACTTGGGCTTTTTTGGGTCAGTTTAATGGCAATGGTTTTTAAATTGGTAATGAATAAATTAAAATAAGTAATATTTTTAAGTTTTATAGTAAAAACTGTATAATTTCTTAAAAAGGTTTCTTATGGAAAAATTTATTCAAATAATAAAAGAGGCGGGAGAGATATTTAAAAAAGGGTTTTATTCGGCTAAAGAAGTAAGTCTAAAAGGTAAAAAAGATTTAGTTACAAATTACGATATAAAAATAGAAGAGTTTTTAAAAGAAAAATTTTCAAAATTTAATTATTCCATTATTGCGGAAGAATCGACAAAAGAAGAGTTTAACAATTCAATAATAATAGATCCGATTGACGGAACTACCAATTTTTTTCATCAAATTCCTCACTGTGCAATAAGTGTGGGCGTTTATGAAGAAAAAAAACCAAGATTCGGTATTGTTTATAATCCTGTTTTGGATGAACTTTTTTATGCCGAGGCTGGAGGCGGCGCATATAAAAACGGTAAAAAAATAGAAGTCAGTAAATTCAGTGATTTTGGGAGGGCATTGATTGCAACAGGTTTTCCATATTCGGGTGCTGAAAACAGGGATGATTTAAACTGGGTGATTGAAAAACTCTCAAAAATTTTGCCAAAATGCCAGGATATTAGACGATTTGGAAGTGCGGCTTTAGATTTATGTTATGTGGCTGAAGGGAAATTTGACGGATATTATGAAACAAATCTGAAGCCCTGGGATGTAAGTGCAGGGATTATTATTTTAAGTGAAGCCGGAGGCAAGGTTAGTAATGAAAAAGGAAGCGAATATAATATGTTTGAAGATAAATGCATAATTGCAAGTAATGGAATTATTCATATAAAATTTTTAAAGTATTTCTGATGCTTCAGGCTCTGGCAGGTCTTGGACTTTTTTTATTCGGAATATATCTGTTTGAAGATATTTTAAGAAAACTTTCATCAAAATCCTTTAAAGAAATTATTAATAAACTCACAGGCGGTAAAATAAAAGCGTTTTTTTCTTCAATATTTTTTACAGCTCTTTTTCAAAGCTCGTCTTTTATAACTTTAATAATTCTTTCTTTAATCGGTGTCGGGTTAATTAATCTGGAAAATGCTGTTGCAGTGATTTTCGGGGCGAATATAGGGACGACATTTACAGCATGGATAGTTGCTGTTTTTGGATTTGAAGTTAATTTAACACCTCTTTTTTATTTTTTTATTGGTCTTGGCGGATTTAGTATTTTGATAGAAAATGAAAAAATAAAAAGAATTTTGCTTTTAGTGTTTGCTGTAGGACTTTTGTTTTACGGACTTGAAATTATGAAAGATGCAATGGAGGGTTTTTCTAAAAATATTGATATAAACGAATTTAAGAATTATCCTTTAATTGTTTTTTTACTGGTCGGTTTTATAATAACAGGAATTATTCAATCAAGTTCTGCTTCTATTGCAATAATCCAGAGTGCGCTTTTTAGCGGTGTGGTTGATTTTAAAATGGCAGCCGCTTTTGTAATAGGTGCGAATATTGGTACTACTGTTACCGCTGTAATAGGTTCTATTGAAGGAAATTCAGATAAAAAAAGGCTTGCTTTAGCTCATGTTTTATTTAATATAAGTGTAGGGGTGGTTGCTTTTATTTTTATTAAATATCTGGTTGAAATTACCCTTTATTTTACGAACGGGCTGGACAATGTTTTAAAAATAGCATTTTTTCATACGTTATTTAATGTTTTGGGCGTAATTATATGGTTTCCTTTTATTGATTTTTATTCAAAATTACTTAAAAAAATAATAAAAGATAAAAAAAGAAGTGTTGTTAAGTATATAAATGCAGTTGACATTAATATTTTAAATTTAGCTCTCGACGCTTTGAACAAAGAAATAAACAGGCTTGCCAAAAAAGTCAGCAATTTCGCTCTTCTTGCGATATTTGTCCCTCCTTCTAAAACAGATAAGTCTATAGATAAAATTTTAGAAGAAAACAGCGAATTAATTGATGTCGATTTTAATAAACTGTATAATGAAATCAGGGAAATAGAAGGGGAAATTTATAAATTTATATCACAGCTGAATCAGGATGAAAATATTGTAAAACTGTTTAAAAAAACAATGTATCTAGCTACCGCTGTAAAATCCATAAAAGATATGCTGGGAGATATTGAAAAAATTTATGAAGAAGAAGGGCTTGAAGAATTTTTACAAAATATTAGATATCAGATTTTAAAAGCCACAATTTTATTCAGAAAATATTTAAACGGGGAAAATGTGTATGAGGAAATAGAAAATATATATGACCAGATTGCCAAATCATATAAAAGGGCAAGCGATATAATCAAACTGATTTCCAAAACTTCAAAAGTAAGTGCCGAAATTAACGCAATAATGATAAATATGCTGCATTTATCCAAAAGTTACATTAAATCGCTTAGGAATATAATGCTTCTTAATTCTGATAAATAAAATCAATATCTTTTGGAAAATTAAGCGGTGGAATAGAAATGTTTTTATTTGTTTTTTTAAAATAAATTTCAACCTTGTTTCCGATATCATCCGTATACCATGCTTTTTTAAGAGTTTTATCATAAATAAAATATATCTCTTTTTTGTTATTAATTGCAACATATAAATTTTTATCAAGTTTTTTAGCATTTTTTAATATCTTAAAAAGATTTAATTTCGCTTTTTTTGAAATAGTAACCTGCATTAAATCAGGCTCATAAATATAAACTTTATCTTTAATCCATATCTCTTTAATATTAGGATATGTGTATTTCCAGTAAATTTCATTGTTTTTAAGTATAACTATTCCTTTATAAGTCAGTTTTTTGTCTTTAGAATATATATACTGGGTGAATTTGGCTTTAAATTCTTTTGGTAAATTTAAGGAAAATAAATTACAAATTAATAAAAAAGAGATAAAAATGTATTTCATAAAAACACCTTTAATTTTTCACTTTTCATTTTTAACTTTTCACTTAAGAATATGTTATTATAACAAAAAACTTTGCAAAGGCTTTTTTAATGGTAAAACATGTGTTCAGGAAAATATTCGGTACAAAAAACGACAGGGAACTAAAAAAATATTTTAAAAGAGTAAAAGATATAAATGCATTAGAAGATAAATATCAAAAGATGAGTGATGAAGAAATAAAAAACGAATTTAATAAAATAAGAGAAAATGCGTTAAAAGAGGTGGAAAAAGAAGATAAAAATATTGTGCTTGATAAATATTTAAATGATGTATTTGCAATGGTGCGGGAGGCAAGTAAAAGAGTACTTAATATGAGACATTTCGATGTGCAGCTTGTAGGGGGAATGGTATTGCATGAAGGAAGAATTGCCGAAATGAAAACAGGGGAGGGTAAAACCCTTGTGGCCACTCTTCCCGTTGTGCTTAATGCAATGCTTGGAAGGGGAGTTCATGTGGTAACCGTAAATGATTATCTGGCAAAAAGGGACGCCACCCAGATGGGAGAGCTTTATTCATTTTTCGGATTAACTACAGGTGTTGTAATTTCAGGAATGGAGGAAAGTGAAAGAAAAAAGGCCTATGAATGTGATGTTACTTACGGCACCAATTCGGAATTCGGATTTGATTATTTAAGAGACAATATGGCTTTTGATATAAACGATAAAGTCCAAAGAGGACATTTTTATGCCATAGTGGATGAGGTTGATTCCATTTTAATCGATGAGGCAAGAACCCCTCTTATTATTTCAGGACCGGCTAATAAAAGGGTTGAAGATTATTTAAAAGCAGACGAGGTTGCCAAAAAAATGGTAAAAGATAAGCATTTTAAAGTTGATGAAAAAGACAAGGTTGTATTACTTACGGAAGAGGGAATAAGGGAAGCTGAGAGACTTTTCGGAGTGGAAAATTTATATACTCCTGAGAATGCCATTCTGGCCCATCATCTTGACCAGGCCCTAAAGGCTAATTATCTTTTTCAAAACGGAAAAGATTATATTGTAAGAAAAGGCGAGGTGTTAATAGTTGACGAATTTACAGGAAGAATTGCCGAAGGCAGAAGATTTAGCGAAGGGCTTCATCAGGCTCTTGAAGCAAAAGAGGGTGTGGAAATACAGGAAGAATCACAAACATTTGCGGAAACCACATATCAAAATTATTTCAGGCTTTATGAAAAACTGGCAGGCATGACAGGAACAGCCCAGACAGAAGCCACCGAGTTTATAGAAATTTACGGACTTGAGGTTATTTCAATACCGACTAATATGCCGGTAATCAGAAAAGATTTAAACGATTTGGTTTATAAAACGGCAGAAGAAAAATTTGAATCCGTTGTAAAAACAATAAAAAAACTTCATACAAAAGGTCAGCCCGTACTTGTAGGAACTACAAGCGTAGAAAAGAGCGAATATTTAAGCAGGCTCTTGAAAAAAGAAAAAATACCTCATACTGTGCTTAATGCAAAACATCATGAAAAAGAAGCTGAAATTATTGCACAGGCAGGTAGAAAGGGGGCCGTTACCGTTGCTACAAATATGGCAGGTAGGGGAGTTGATATCAAAATAGACGATGAGGTGAAAAAACTCGGAGGATTATATATTATAGGCACCGAAAGACATGAAAGCAGAAGAATTGACAATCAGCTCAGAGGCCGTTCAGGACGTCAGGGAGACCCGGGGGCAAGCCAGTTTTATCTTTCACTTGAAGATGATTTACTTAGAATTTTCGGAAGTGACAGAATAAAAAGAATTATGGAAAGACTCGGTATTGAGAGAGGTGAGCATATTGACAGCAAATTAGTCTCCCGTGCCATAGAAAATGCTCAGAAAAAAGTTGAAAGTATGCATTTTGAAGCAAGAAAGCACATTTTAAAATATGATGATGTCGCAAATGAACAGAGAAAAGTTATTTATAAATTCAGAGACCAGATACTTGATACAAATTTTGATATTGAAAATAAAATAAAAGAAATGAGAGAGGATTTTGTAGAATATATTTTAAATGAGAGTGAAGTTTTTCCGGAAATGCAGGAAGACGACATCAATTATGAAAATTTGATTTCTCATTTGAAAGAATATACGGGAATTGATTTTTCTTTGGAAGAGCTTAAAAATAAAGATTATGATTCATTAAAAAATTATATAACAGAAAAACTACAAAACAAATTCGAAGAAAAATTTAAAGAAGCAAGCAAAGAAGACAGGCAAAGGATTTTAAGACAGGTATTACTTCAGGTACTTGATGAAAGCTGGAGAGACCATTTATATATGATGGATATATTAAAAACAGGAATAGGGCTTAGAGGATATAATCAAAAAGATCCTCTTGTTGAATATAAAAAAGAGAGTTTTACCTTGTTTGAAGAATTAATTCAAAGAATAAAAGTTGAAAGTTCCAAATTACTGCACAATCTTCAAATTGAATACCAAATGCCTGAAATTGACCCTGATATCGCAGAATTTATAAAAGCAGTGGAAGGTAAAAAGGTTGAAGATATTTTAAATAAAATACCTGAAATACCTGAAAATATGGAAGAAAAAGATGTTGATGAAATATTAAACGAATTAGATGAAGAGACCAAAAAACTTAAAGCTGAATTTGAGGCCAAACAGGCTAAAAAAAAGGTAAAAAGAAATGACCCCTGCCCCTGCGGAAGCGGTAAAAAATATAAAGACTGCTGTGGAAAAAGCCCGAGATTTTAAATAGTGAGTAGTGAGTGGTGAGTAGTGAGTGGTGAGAGAAAGTGAATAAAAAATTTGTTAATTTTATAATTAAAAGATATTTAAGATTTGATAAAAAGCATCCTTTTATATATATAAGTTTTATTTTAGCTTTTCTTGGGATTTTAACAGGTGTTGCGACTTTAATGATAGCTATGGGGATTATGAACGGAATGGACAGGGAGTTTGAAAAAAAACTGAAAGTTATGAATTATCCCATAACCGTTTATTCATCATTAGTGAATGTTGATGATTCAACATTAAAACTTTTAAAAAAACACTTTCCTGAGTTTAAATATTCCCCATATATCGAAACATCGGCAGTTGTTCAAAACGGTAGCAATTTAAACGGGGTGCTTCTTTATGGTGTGGATTTTAAAAAAGAAGCAAATATTAATTATATTTTTAAAAATGCTATAAATGGAATTGATAAAACAGGACTTTTTGATGTAGTACTTGGAAAAAGGCTTTTTTCTGACCTTGGTATAAGTAAAGGTGAAAAAATTATAATGATTTTTTCAAAAATAACTCCTATGGGTTTTGGAATATCTCCGATTATAAAAAAAGTTAAAGTAATATCTTATTTTAACAGCGGCCTTGTGGCATATGACAAAGGAATTGCTTATATGAATATAGAAGGTCTTAAAAGAATATTACATCAGAATTTTTACAGTGGCATTCATATTTATTCTCCAAACCCTTTTAAGGATATAGAGAAAATAAAAAAAATCTTGCCTCCCGGAATCGGTATAATAGGTTGGTGGCAACAAAATGGGAATTTTTTTGCAGCTTTAAAAATGGAAAAAAGAGCTTTGTTTTTAGTGTTAATGCTTATAATTATTGTGGCTTCACTTAATATTATCAGTTCACTTCTTATGATGATTATGAGTAAAAGAAAAGAAATTGCTTTAATGATGAGTCTGGGTGCCGGAAAAAAAGAGATTAAAGCTGTTTTTTTAAGACTTGGACTTATTGTAGGGCTTATAGGTATAATAAGCGGGGCTTTGGTAGGAGGAGTTGGTATTTGGGTTTTGAAGACATTTGATATAATCAAACTTCCGGCAGATGTTTACGGGGTCAGTAAATTACCGATTAATCTCAGTTTTACAGATTTTAATTTGATTATTTTTGGAGCTTTTGTAATTGTCCTTTTTGCATCATTTTATCCTGCGCTTAAGGCCAGTAAAACCGATGTGCTTGAAACATTAAGATATGAATAAAGTTTGGGCACTGACTAAATAACGAAAAAATAAAAATATGACAGCGTAGCGGAATTTAGCGAAAATTTTGCGTTTAAAAAATTGCACTCAACCCGTAAGGGCGCTTGCGTTTGCAATTTTTAGCAAAATTTGAGCGGTGCATTAGCAAAATGAAGCTCTGAAGCTGTTATATTTTTAGCTTTGTAGTTATTCTTATATATTTTACCATTTAGTCATTGATAAAGTTTGATATAATTGCAAAAAAAAGGAATAAAATGCAAGGCGCAATGACTGCTTTAATCACTCCGTTAAAAAACGGAAAAGTTGATGAAGAAACTTATGCAAAACTGATTGAAAGGCAGATAGTTAACGGAATAGACTGTGTTGTACCTGTGGGTACCACAGGGGAGAGTGCCACTTTAACACATGATGAACACAAAAGATGTATTGAAATAGCGGTTGAAGTGTGTAAAGGTAGGGCAAAAGTAATAGCAGGGGCGGGAAGCAATTCCACTCATGAAGCGATAGATTTAGCTAAATTTGCTGAAAGTAAAGGAGCTGATGCAATTTTGAGTGTAGCCCCTTATTATAACAAGCCTACCCAAAAAGGTCTTTATGAGCATTATAAAGAACTGGCAAACAGTATTTCTATTCCTGTGATTTTATATAATGTTCCGGGCAGAACCTGCTCTAATATCGAAGTTGACACGGCTGTAAAACTGTTTAATGATGTTGAAAACATTGTGGCAATTAAAGAGGCAACTGGAAAAATTGAAAATGTAGTGGCCTTGAAAACGAAATCAGGTATAAGCGTAATAAGCGGGGAAGATGCAATAAATTATCCCATTATGGCAACAGGGGGAAGCGGATGCATATCTGTAACATCAAATTTGCTTCCTGATAAAATTTCAAAACTTATCCATCTTGCCTTAAAAGATGAATATGAAAAATCCAGAGAAATAAATGAGGAACTTTACGAACTTAACAAGGTTTTATTTATTGAAAGTAATCCAATTCCTATAAAATTTGCAATGTATGAAGCAGGGCTTATTCCATCTCTTGAATACAGACTGCCTTTAACATCACCTTCTAAAGAATCACAGGCAAAAATTAAAGAAGTAATTAAAAAGTATTTATAGTAAAAATATTATGTTAAGGAGATGATTTGAATAAAAAAACTTTAGTAATTAGTGGAGGAACAAGGGGTATAGGAAAAGCTATTGCCGAAAGGTTTGCTAAAGAAAATATAAATATAGCTTTTACATACAATTCAAATAAAGAAATTGCAGAGAATTTAGCGAATGAGTGGAGTGAAAAATATAAAATTAAAGCTAAAGCATATAAATTAAATATACTTGAACCTGAGACATATAAGGATTTATTTAAAGAAATTGATGAAGATTTTGATAGAGTGGATTTCTTTGTATCAAATGCGATTATCAGCGGAAGGGCGGTTGTCGGAGGTTTCGGACCTTTTATGAGATTAAAGCCAAAAGGAATTTGTAATATTTTTACTGCAACTGTTAACGCTTTTGTGGTCGGTGCCCAGGAAGCGGCAAAAAGAATGAAAGAAAGAGGGGGGAGTATAATAACTCTCAGTTCAACCGGAAATTTGGTTTATACCCCCAATTATGCAGGACACGGTTCGAGCAAAGCGGCGGTTGAAACCATGGTAAAATACGCTGCCGCAGAGCTTGGAGAATGGGGCATAAGAGTAAATGCCGTTAGCGGCGGACCGATTGATACAGATGCTCTTAGGGCATTTCCGAATTATGAAGAGGTAAAAAAAGCGGTAGAAATAAGAAGTCCTCTTAACAGAATGGGAACACCCGAAGATTTGGCCGGAATTGTCTATTTCTTATGCAGTGATGAGGCAAGCTGGATAACAGGAGAAACCGTTATTGTTGACGGAGGCACAACGTTTGGAGGGAAAATAGGTTGATTACGGAAGATAATATAAATTTTCAAAAAAATCTGAGATGGGAAAAAAAATTTAAACATATCCCGAATTTACTGGCTTTTTCAAGAGTTTTTTTAGCTCTTTTAATGTATTTCTTTTTAGTAAACAGAAATTTATTCAGTGAAATTGATTCAAGCTGGTTTGATTATTTTGCAGCTCTTTTGTTTGTTGTCGCTTCCATAACCGATTTTTTTGACGGTTTTATTGCAAGAAATTTTAATGCGGTCAGCAAACTTGGTGAAATATTAGACCCTCTTGCCGATAAAATGCTTGTTTTGGGTGCTTTTTTAGGCTTGTTGTTTTTACACAGGGCAAATTCCTGGGCAATATATTTAATACTTCTTAGAGAATTTTTTATTACAGGTCTTAGAATTGCTATGGTTGAAGAAGGGATGAGTGTAAAAGCCTCATTTGCTGGAAAAATAAAAACAGTTTTTCAAATGATTGCAATAGGCTTTTTAATTATGAACTGGCCTTTTGCGAATTTATTGCTTTGGATTGCCGTCATATTAACATTATACAGCGGAATGGATTATGTTTTAGCATATATAAAGAATCAAAATGATTAGTGCTTTACTTATATTATCTTTTTTAATATTTTTTCATGAATTTGGTCATTTTTTAATGGCAAAATTAGTAGGTGTAAAAGTTGAAGTTTTTTCCATAGGATTTGGGAAAAAACTGATTTGTAAAAAAATAGGGGAAACCAACTGGTGTTTAAGTGCTGTTCCTTTGGGCGGTTATGTTCAGATGAAAGGTCAGGATGATTCAAATCCGGCTTTGAAATCAAATGATCCGGATTCATACACTTCTAAAAATCCATGGCAGAGAATTTTAATTCTTTTGGGCGGGCCTGGGTTTAATTTTCTGCTTGCTTATTTGATTTATTTGTCTGTTGCAGTTGCAGGATGGCCAAAACTTGCACCTGTGGTTGGAAATGTAATGAAAGACACACCGGCTTTTTATGTATTGAAAAAAGGTGATAAAATTATTGAAGTAAACGGGGTAAAAATAAAATCGTGGGATGAAATTCCGGTGTTGATACAAAACAGTGATAAAGTTAATTTGGAAGTAAAAAGAAATAGTAAAATTATTATGTTAACTATTCAGCCCAAAATAATTTTTACTAAAAATATTTTTAACGAACCTGTAAAAAGAAAAATTATAGGAATCTCCCCCAGCGGGAAAATTATAAAAATTCATTATTCTATAATAAAAGCCCCTGTTGTTGCATGGCAAAAATTTTTAAATGATGCAGGGCTTATTTTCAAAAGTATTGAAAAACTGATAACCGGTGCGATAGGGTTAAATACAATAAGCGGACCGATAGGAATAGTGGATGTGACGGCTAAAGTTGCAAATATGGGAATAATTCCCCTTCTGTTTTTAACGGCGCTTTTGAGTGTGAATCTGGGAGTTTTAAATTTGCTGCCTATTCCGGCACTTGACGGTGGTCATATTATGTTCAATTTATATGAGGCCTTGTTTAAAAAAGAAATAAGCGAAGAAATTATGATAAAACTCACAATAGGAGGCTGGGCTGTTTTAGGCGCTCTTATGATAATTGGAATATTTAACGATATTATGAGAATAGTTCATTAAGGAGAAATAATGACATTGGATGAATTGATACAAAAAGTTGAAGCTGCAAGGCTCAAAAGAAGCGAGCATTTAATTGTTCAGATTGTAGCCGTTACAAAATATACGGATAAAATTGAACCACTTCTTAAATTATATAACGAAGGACAAAGAGCGTTTGGAGAAAATAGAGTACAGGATATGGAAAAAAAAGTAAAAGCTTTAGAAGAATACCCAATTGAATGGCATTTTATAGGTAATTTACAAAAAAATAAAATTAATAAACTACTTTCACTTGACCCTTTTATGATTCAGTCAATTAATTCTTATGAATTAGCCGAAGCAATTGATAAAAGAGCTGAAAAACCTGTTAAGTGCCTGCTTGAAATTAATTCTTCAGGGGAGCCTACAAAACACGGCTTAGAACCTGAAAAAGCAATTGAAACATATTTAAAAATTAAAGAAAATTTAAAAAATATAGAGCTTAAAGGCATTATGACAATAGGTGCTCACAGCGATGATGAAAAAGAGATTAGAAAAAGTTTTAAACTGACTTATAATATTTTTGAAAAATTAATGCCATACGGGGCAAAAATATGCTCAATGGGTATGAGCAATGATTTCGAAATAGCAATAGAAGAGGGGAGCAATATGATAAGGGTCGGAAGCGCTTTGTTAAACAGCTATTTATAAGTACTGATATGGATAAGAACAATCTAAAAATTTATTTTAATCAATTATTAGAAAAAGCTTATGATAATTTAATTGAAAAATTAAAAAGTGACTATTACACTAAAAGATTTTTTAATAATAAAGATTTTTTGCTTTTGATAGAGGAATATAAAAATAATTTAGAAATAAATTTTGAGTTTTTTTTAAATGAAAAAAATGAAGAAATAAAAGATAGAATAAAAACATTCGTAAAAAAACTGGACCGTTTTGGAATAGATTATTATACATATTTAGAAAATGTAAATTTTTTGGAGCTTTCTTTTTTAAAAAATATTTTTAAAAATAGAGATAAATTTGATTTTTGTGATATTGAAAAACTTTTTATACAAACAAACAATTTTTTTAATTTACTTAGGAATTATTCGGCACTTAGTTATTTGCAAGATTATATTGACAGAGAAAAAATTTTGTTTAGTGATTATATTTTAAATACATTAAAAAACAGTGATAGGGAACTTTTTAAATATGTAAATTATTTTTTAAATTTGACTGAAAACTTTTTAAACTATTTAACTGACAGTGATAATAAATTCCAGGAAAAAGTTTTTTTGGCAAATATTGAAAACAGAATAGAAACAATTGATAAAAAATATAAAAAAGAAAAAATTTTAAAACTTTTAAATGATTTAAATGAAATAATTGAACAAATAGTTGTTTTAAAAGAGGAAGAAAATTATTTGTTATTAATTGAAAAATATAACGAATTTATAAAAAATTCTTTAATGTTTTTATCTTTTTTGATAACAAATATAACTGCAATGGAAATTAAAAAATTAAAATTAGACCCTCTTACAAAAACGTTAACAAGAGCAAGTTTGGAAAATTTAATTTTAGGTATCGAAGATGTCTCTATTGTATCACAAAAACCCTTTGCAATAGCTTTTATTGATATTGATAATTTTAAAAAAGTAAATGATACTTATGGCCATTTAGCTGGTGATGAAGTATTAAAAAATGTTGCAAATACTGTTAAAAACAAAATAAGACTTTCAGATTATTTATTCAGATATGGAGGAGAAGAATTTGTTATTGTTTTTTCCGCAATAAAAGATATCAATACTTTAAAAAATAAATTGGAAGAAATTAGAGAAGCTGTAGCTTCTAAAGAAATTAATTTTGAAAATTTTACAATAAACGTAACAATTAGCATTGGAGGCCTTTTTGTAAAATTAAAAAATAGAGTGCCTGTAAAAAATTTAATAGAAAAAGCAGATAAATTAATGTATATGGCAAAAAAGAGTGGGAAAAATAGAGTTATAGTTGATAAATATATTGATAATTAAGAATGTAAAATAACACTAACCCCTTTTTCAAAATATTTTTTTATTTCTTCGAAATCTTTAATATTTAATTTGGATATATTTTCTTCATAATTAAGAAGAGGATTGATGTCCCCTTTTGCAAAATAATCTCCAAATATATTACTAATTCCGCCGCTGCTTTCCATAGATGTTATAAAATCGAGTTTTGTGGCGTTTTTTATTTTGTTTAAGAGTTTTTTAGTCGGTTTTGTATTTAATAAAATTTTTTTAATTTCTTTAACGACCTTTTGAGGATTAACCCCAGGGTTACAGACAGCCAGGGTTAAAAATATGCCTTTATCAATCAGCTCCATATTATATGCATATATTTCACTGACCAATTCTTTTTTATATTGAAGTTTTTCTTTTAAAACAGCACTTTTCCCCCCGCTTAATATTTCTGAATATGCACTTAAAATTATCTGGTCTTTATGATTAAATTCAGGTATATGAAAAGCAAGGGCTACGATATTTACTTCGGTTTGTCTTTTTATTTCAATAAATTTGTCTCCGTCAAGTTCCGGTTCTTTATAATGAAAACTTGGAATTTCTTTTGTATTTTCTATTTTTGAAAAATATTTTTGCGCTTCTTTAAATACGCTTTTTGGTGTAATGTCTCCCGCAACAAGTAAAACAGCGTTTTTAGGCTGGTAATATGTTGAATGAAAATCTCTTATATCGTCTATTGTCCAGCTTAATATATCTTCTTTAAAACCGATAGGTGTCCAGTGATACGGATGATAAACAAATGCATTGTTAAAAAGTCTGAAATAAAGATATCCCACCGGATTATTATCGACCCTCCAGAGTCTTTCTTCATAAACAACTTTTCTTTCTCTTTGAAATTCATCATCATTTAAATTCAAATTTTGCATGACTTCACTGAAAAGGAAAAATGTTTTGTCAAGATAATTTGAAGACGTTTTAATATAATAATGTGTATAATCAAAACCTGTCGAAGCGTTATCTACACCTCCTATGGATTTTACAATTTTATCAAATTCGCCTTCTTTTAAATTTTTGCTTGATTTAAAATTCATATGTTCCAACATATGGGCTATTCCCGTTTTTCCCAAAACTTCGTTTCTGCTTCCGACTTTATAAAATATATTGCTTGTAATTACATTACTTCCTTTGTTGCAAGGTATTGCTATAATTTCCAAATCGTTTTTTAATTTATGAGAATAAAATTTTGGAAGCATTTTTATCCTTTAATTTTTTTTGGAATATCTATACCTGTTGCTTCAGAAATATGATTGAACCCGTCTTTTTTCAAAAGTTCAATCAATCCTTTATTTATTTCCCTTACAATTCCGGGGCCTTTGTAAATTATTGCCGTATAAATCTGAAGAAGACTTGCTCCCATTCTTATTCTTTTATAGGCTTCTTCGGCACTGTCTATGCCTCCCACACTGATAATTGGTACTTTTCCAAAAACTTCGTTTGCAATAATTCTTAAAACCTCAAAACTTCTTTTTGCCAGCGGTTTTCCAGAAATTCCACCTCTTTTTATAGGGGAATTTATAATATCGTAATTTATTGTGGTGTTTGTGGCAATTATACCATCAGCCCCGGCTTCCACGCTTATGTTTGCCAGATTTACAATATCAGCATCTTCCATATCCGGAGAAAATTTAATAAGAATCGGTTTTTTAGTAAGCGGTTTTAATTCATTAAAAATATTATTTATAAATTCTTCGTTTAATAAATTCCTGAGATTTGGCGTGTTTGGAGATGAAATATTGATTACAAAAAAATCGACTACATCTTTAAGTTCTTTTACCAAAATTTTATAATCCTCTATCGCCTTATCTTCAGGTGTGGTTTTATTTTTGCCTATATTTGCCGCTATCGGTAAAATAAAAGGATATATCTTGGAAAGTCTTTTTTTTATAACTTCAACTCCTTCGTTGTTAAATCCGAAAGCGTTTTGAACCGCCTCATGTTCGACATGCCTCCATGAACGGGGTTTTTCATTGCCAGGCTGTGGCAGAGGTGTTACAGCACCGATTTCTCCCCATCCGAAACCAAGTGCGGGCCAGGCTGAAACCATAGTTGCATTTTTGTCAAATCCCGCCGCAACACCTACGGGGTTTTTAAATTCCAAATCCCATATTTTTTGATTTAATATAGGGTTATCAATAAAATTTCTTTTTGTTAAAGGATTAAAAAAAAGAGGGCAGCGTCTTGCAGTTTTGAAAATTGCCTCAACTGCATCATGTGCAAATTCCGGGTCGGTTCTATAAATTAAAGGCTTTATCATATCAAATAATTTTCCATTTTCCATTATCCATTCTCCATTGTTAATTTTTTTCCCAGACAGTTCCGTTTGGAGTATCCTGGATTTGAATATCCAATTTATTTAGTTGATCTCTTATTTTATCGGCAAGGGTAAAATCTCTGTTTTTTCTGGCATATTCCCTTTTTTGAATTAATTCTTCAATTTTTGTTTTTAAATTTTCATCTATGCCACTTTGAAAATATTTATAAGCATCGCTTCCGCCGACACCGAGGAGTTTATCAATAAAATCAATATTGCTTATAATTTTTTGTTTTAATGTTTTATCTTTTGGATTTTTATCCAGTTTTTCATTTGAGAGCTTAACAAATTCGTCTATAGCAGCCAGGGCTTTTGAAATATTTAAATCGTCCTCCATTGCAAGAAGCAGATTTTTTTCAAACTCTTCATCTTTTTGTTTTTTAACTATTGCGTAAACCCTTTTTTTAAGTCTGTATAATTTATCCAGTCTTTTTTTGCTGGCAATTAAATCCTCTTCAGAGAAATTAAGAGGTGCCCTGTAGTGAGTACTCATCAAATAAAATCTTAAAACTTCCCCGGGATAATGCTTTAGGGCGTCTTTTACAAAGAAACTGTTTCCAAGAGATTTGCTCATTTTTTCACCGTTAATTGTTACAAAACCGTTGTGCATCCAGTATTTTGCCAAATGCTGATTGTATGCGCACCAGCTCTGCGCTTCTTCGTTTTCATGATGGGGAAAAAACAGATCCGCTCCCCCTCCGTGTAAATCAATCTGATATTCACCCTCAGGATAAGCAATATGTTTTTTAATCATAGCGGAGCATTCCAAATGCCATCCGGGTCTTCCTTTACCGAAAGGAGAATCAAAACAGACATCATCTTCTCCTTTGCATGCTTTCCACAGGGCAAAATCTCTTGGGTTTTTTTTGCCTTCGGTTTTTATTCTTTGAATATTTTCTTCACTGTCCTGGCATTTGTTCGAAAGAGAACAGTATTGGGGGTCTTTGGATGTATCAAAATATATATCCCCGTTAGGAAGTGTATAGGTACATCCGTTTTTTACAAGCTTTTCAATCAAATCAAACATTTCTTCAAGTGTTTCGGTCGCTTTTGGCTCTATATCCGCTCTTAGTATATTAAGCTCATCCATGTCTCTCAAATAAGAATTTATGTAATATTCGGTTAATTCTTTTAAACTCTTAGAAGTGGCTTTCATTTTATTTATGATTTTATCGTCAATATCAGTAAAATTTTTTACAAAAGTTACTTTGTATCCAAGTGTTAAAAGAGTTCTTCTTAATAAATCAAAACTGATGGAACTTCTAGCATGTCCTAAGTGTGCATCATCATATACTGTGGGACCACATACATAAATTCTAACTTCATTATTTTTTATTGGTTTAAATTCAACTTTTTCTTTTAAATGTGAATCATATATTTTCATTTTGCTCCTTTAAAATAATAAAAGAATTTTTTTAAAAATTATAGCAGCAATTATACTTGCTATTACAGATAATATCAAATAAAGCAAATACTTTTTTTCAAAAAACTTAAAAAAAAGTTTAAATGAAAACTCTTTTATGTATAAATAAAGCATAATAAACCCGGATAATGAACTTGCAAGAGCTAAGCCGTAAACTTTAAGTGGAAAAATTAAAATAATTGAAAAAATAATATTTCCTCCAAGTGCAATAGCAGAAATTTTTGCCGCTTTTAAATGTTTATGCACAGCATATAGATAACTTGAAAAAAGTTTGCTAATTCCATAAGGAATAAGTCCTATTAAATACATAATTAAAACATTTGCTGTAAAAAAAGTATCTTTACTTGTAAATGCACCTCTTTCAAATAAAACTTTAACAATATCTTTTGAATCCATTATTCCCACAATTGTTGCGAGTATTAGTAAATAAAGAAGTATCCAAAATATTTTTTTCATCATCGCAATTGCTTTATCCTCTTTTTTACTATGTAAAAGTTTAGTGATTTTTGGGAAAAACACAGTTGAAGTTGCAATAACAAACAGAGCAAAAGGAAGCTGAAAAAGTCTGTTTGCATAATATAAATAACTTATACTTCCGGATACTAAAAAAGTGGCAAGCCATGTATCCAAAAATGCTGAAATATGTGCGGTGGAATTTCCAAATACAGAAGGTAAAAAATGTCTTTTGAATTCACTTATGTCAATTTTTTCCTCTCTTTTACATCCGATAAGAAGCAGTCTTAAAATTTTTTTCTTTTTGGCCATTATCAAATGAGCTATTAACTGGGCAAATCCTCCTATTAAAACTCCGAAACTTAAATACCAGATAATCTCTTTTTTAGGCAGATTTTTTGAAATGATTAAAGCCGCTATCAACGAAATATTAAGAAGAGCGGTTGAAAAAGCACTAACCGCAAAATGATTTTTATATTGAAGTAAACTCGCAAGAAAAGTTACTACAAATATAAAATCCAAATACCAAAAATTAACGGCAATAAGAGGGGAAGCTATTTTTTTTGCCTCATTGCTAAAACCGTATGCTAAAATATCGGTGACAAAATCTCTGAAAATAGTTACAAACAGGCTTAAAATAAGTATAATTATAAAAAACTTGATAAAAATTACATATGCAAACCGTGCTTTGTTTTTAGTTTTTGCAAATGTCGGCAGAAAACTTTGGCTGAAGGCTCCTTCGGCAAAAATTCTTCTAAAAAGGTTGGGAAATTTGAAAGCGACAAAAAAGATATCGGAATACATATTTGCCCCGAGTATAGAGGCACTCAGCAAATCCCTGATAAATCCGAGAATTCTCGAATTGAAAATACCTAAAAAATTTATAATTATTGCTTTAATCATAAGCGGTATTATATCAAAAAAGGTCTAATGTGGGTCTGTTTGATTTTTTTAAAAAAGAAAATGTGGGAAAAAAAGAGATACAAGTTTTGCCTCTGGTTGTAAGAACTGAAAATGTTAATGACACTCTTGCCAAAATTTCCTCCAAATACAATATTCCTCTTTCAAATCTTGATTTTGAAGTAATGGAAGTTAAAACTTTTATAAAAACAGAAAACGACCATGAGTTTATAGAAATTGATGAAAATTCAAAAATGTTACTTAAAAACGAAAACTTTTTGAGAAATGAAAAAAACGAGATAAAGCAGGTGTATGAGATAAAAATAATAAAATATGAAGTAAGTGACTTTGAATTAACAGGGAAAATGGAAATAAATGAAAAATTTACCGAAGCAAAATTTATTCTTTCGCCAAAATCACTTATTGTATACAGTGACATTCTGCTTGAAAAATTTAAAGCCGAACTTAACAAGAAAAAAATAAAAAACTCTTTATTAATAGATTTGTTTGATGAAAAAATGGATGAATCGGTTGAAAAAATAGTTGCAAAATTAAGGATAATAGGTTCTTTGGAAAGTGAAGAAGAAATATTGTTATGTAAAGGGATAGATGAAATTCCCACTGTTCAGGGAGAAGTGGTTTATCATTATAAAAAGAATGAAACTGCTGTAAAAAAAGAGCTTATTTATCCAGTAAAAGAAGGAGAGGTTTTAATAGAGATAAAAAAACCCAAACCTGGTAAAAACGGCAGAAACTGCAGGGGAAAAATAATTTTGGCCGAAAAAGTTAAAGATTTTGAAATTCCGAGTATTGGATATGATCAAAAAACAATAAAAAAAGAGGAAGATAATGAAAAAATAGTTTTTATAGCATTAAAAAACGGATATTTGTATAATGATTCCGGAGTGTTCATAATAAAAGATGAAATGGAGATAAAACAGATTAATATAAAAACAGGTGATGTTACAGGTGCCAAAGAAAGTGATATTAAAATTGACGTAAAAGAATCTGATGCGCTCAAAGAGGCCATAGGGGACAACACCACGGTTGAAACAACAACATTAATTGTAAGGGGAAACGTCGGAAATTCCGCATTGATTAAATGTAAAGATTTAAAAATAATGGGGCAGACTCATCAAAAGAGTAAAATTTATACCCAAAAAGGTGAAATAAATATTCATAAAGGATATGTTGAAGCAGATGAAATAAAAATAACAAGGCTTGAAAACGGAATAGTAAGAGCCAATAAGGCGGTAATTTCCCAGGTGGTGGGAGGGGAAATTTTTGCTAAAAAAGTAGAAATAGAAATTTTGGGTTCCCATTTAAAATGTTATGCATTGGAAGAGATTAAAATACATACTTTAAAAGGAAGTGAAAATAAATTAATTATTTCTCCTGCCGAGGTATTGGGTGAAAACATTGATACAGACAAATTACAAAAAAAACTGGAAGAAATAAAAAGGGATTTAAGAATAAATATAGAAGTATATAATAAAAGATTAAGGGTTTTGAAAGAAAATAAAAGTTCTGTTGATGAACTGAAAAAATTATACTTACAAAATAAAACAAAAGGTATAAAAACTTCACCCGCTATAATAAAAAAATTAAAAGAATTTAATTCTTTTAAACAAAAAACGGTTGAATTAAAAGAAAAAATCGAGGGATTAAAACAGGAAATAAAAGAGATGGAAGAAACAATCGATAAATTACAAAATGCCATAATATATGCAAAAATTATTTCTTTAAGCCCGTGGACACCTTATAACAGAATAGAATTTGATTTTGTAGAACCCCCGATAAAACTGACATATGACACTAAAGGCAACGAAGGAGTTTGCGGATTTAAACTTAAAGATTTTGGAAATATAAAAAAAATAGTAAAAATAAAAATAAAGGAAAATAATGATAGCGGCTCTTAAGGGCAGGATTTTTGAAAAAGAGGGCGGTAAAATTTTTTTGGAAGTAAACGGGGTAATTTATGAACTGAATGTCAGTATGCTGACTTTTTCAAATGCATCAGACGGAATATATTATATTACTGAAATTATCAAAGAAAACGAATACAGCTTATATGGGTTTTCAGATAAAAATGAAAAAAAACTTTTTGAGCGGCTTATAAAATTAAACGGAGTCGGCCCAAAAGTAGCTCTTGCAATCTGCTCAACCTACACTCCCGAAACTTTTATGGATATAATTTCAACCAAAAATATCGAAGCACTTAAAAAAGTCCCTGGAATAGGCCCTAAGAGTGCTAAAAGAATATTAATGGAAATGAGCGAATTTGAAATAGAAAATGTAAATCCCGTTTTTAATCAGGCTTTAACAGCCCTTGAAAATTTGGGCTTTAATAAAAAAGATATTTTAAAAGCACTTAACGGGATAGAAGGCGGCAGTGTTGAAGAAATGATTAAAGAAGGACTTAAAAGACTTAGCAAAGGAGTAAAATAAATGACTTTTCTTATTATATTCGGAGGGCAGAGTTTTGAACATGAAATTTCAATTGTAAGTGCAATAACACTGAAAGAGAAAATAAAAAACAATAATCTAAAATTCGTTTTTATAGATCAGACAAGAGATTTTTACTTAATAGAAAAAGAAAATATGAAAAGTAAGTTTTTTGCAAGCGGTGAATATAAAAAATCACAAAAATTGGAAATAAAAAAGGGCGGATTTTTTTACAAAAAAGGATTTTTGAAAAAAGAAGAAAAATTGAGTTTTGATATTGTGATTAATCTTGTACACGGGCGAGACGGTGAAGACGGGAAAATACCGGCAATGCTTGAATTCTTTGGTATAAAAGCCATATCTCCGAATATTGAGGCAAGTGCAATAAGTTATAACAAAGTTTTAACTAAAGCTTATGCTAAAGAAATAGGTGTCGAAGTAATTGAATATGAAATAATAAATTCGCCAAAGACAAAGTTTAATTTTCCTGTAATTGTAAAACCGGCAAGACTTGGCAGCAGCATAGGGGTCGGCGTTGCAAAAAATCAGAATGAACTTGATTATGCGTTCGATGTTGCAAGGGAATTTGATGATTTAATTATAGCAGAGCCGTTTATAGAAGGGATTAATGAATATAATCTTGCCGGTTTTTTGTCAGATGAAGAATTTATATTCTCAAAAATAGAAAAAGTTGAAAAAAAAGAATATCTTGATTTTGAAAAAAAATATTTAGATTTCAGTAGAAAAAATATTATGTTAAGTAATATTGAACAAAACTTCGAAATAAAAATAAAAGAAAAATTTACAAAAATTTACAACAGCACCTTTAAAAACGCACTGATTAGATGTGACTTTTTTGAGAAAGACGGAATTATATATTTAAATGAAATAAATCCAATTCCTGGAAGTATGGCTAATTATCTGTTTGACAATTTTGAAAACAAATTGGAAATGCTTGCAAAAAGTGTAACTTTGGAAGAAAAAATAATAATTGATTATCAGTATATTAACAAAATTCAAATGGCAAAAGGAAAATAAATGACTTATAAATTTTTAATTTCAGGCAGGGTTCAGGGTGTCTGGTATAGAAAATTTGTAAGTGAGAGGGCAAGAAAGAGAGGATTTAAAGGATATGTGAAAAATCTTCCTGACGGAATGGTTGAAGCAGTTGCAAATATTGAAAATGAGAAAAGTTTAAAAGAATTTTTAGAAATATTAAAGGAAGGCTCTCCTTATTCTATTGTAGAGAATATCGAATATCAGGAAATACCTGAAATTAAATTTAGTGATTTTGAAATCAGATATTAAGGAAATCTATGTTTGAATTGATTGTTAATTTTATAACTGCTTATGTTTTGGGATTTTATTTAATTACCACGCTTCAATGGTATAACTATAAAGTTAAAAGAATTATATTTCATTTTCATAAACCTCTTTGGCATTTGATATATTTTATTGTTCCTGTTGTTACTTATATTGCAGCTTATAAATTTTTTTGGATATATCTTTTTTTCGGTTTAATTCCCGCAGTATTTTTATGGACCAGAAGAACCAAAGGTTTAAATGTTACAAAAAGGGCAAAAAGATTTTTTTTAATTTTAGGGCTGCTTGAAACAATAAATCTGCTTTTTATATATAAACTTAAAATAAATCCGGGTATCGGTGTTTTGTGTGTTTTAATATTAAGTGTAATGTTTTCTGAATTGATTGAATATATTCTTTTTTTAGCATACAAAAGAAAGGCAAAAGAAAAATTAAATAAAATAAATCCGGCAATTATTACAATAACTGCAAGTTACGGAAAAACTTCAATAAAAAATTTTTTATATCAGTTATTAAAAAATGATTATAAAACTTATAAAACTCCGAGAAGTGTAAATACAATAAAAGGTATTGTTTTAGATATAAACAGAGATCTGCCTGAAAATACGGGAATTTATATAGCTGAAGCCGGGGCAAGGGAAAAAGGAGATATTAAAGAGATAGTGACATTTTTGGAAAATGAATATTCGATTCTTGGAAAAATAGGGCCTCAGCATATAGAATATTTTAAAACAATGGAAAATATTAAAAAAACAAAACTTGAAATATTTGAATCCCCAAAATTAAAAAAAGGTTTTTCGTACGAAGAAGTAAACAATAAAAAAGTAATCGTAATAAAAAATAAAATTAAAAATGTGAAATCCTCTCTAAATGGAATAGAATGGGATATTGAAATAAACGGAGAACTTCATCATTTTAAATCACAAATTTTAGGTGAATTCAATGCCGTAAATGTAACACTTGCTGTTTTTTGTGCATTGGATTTTATAAAAAATATTGAAAAAATAAAAAACAAAGTGCTAAAATTAGAAAGCGTACCCCACAGACTTCAAAAAATAGAAGTAAGTGGAAAAATTATTATTGATGACAGTTTTAACGGTAATATCGAAGGAATGTTGAGCTCATATGATTTGGTAAAAGAATTTAAAGGCAGAAAAATTATTGTGACCCCCGGAATTATAGAGGGCACAAAAGAGATGAATGAAAAAATTGCAAAAAAAATTAATCAGGTTTTTGATATTGCAATTATTACGGGAGAAGCTAACAGAAAAACGCTTTGTGAAAATTTAACAATAAAAAAAATAATTCTTAAAGATAAAAATAATCTTGAAAAAATATTGGCTGATGTTACAAAAACGGGGGATTTAATTCTTTTTAGCAATGATTTGCCCGAATACCTATAAAAGTTAAAAGTTAAAAATGAAAAGTTAAAAGTTAAAGGAAAAAAATGGATTTTTTATTAAATTTAAGTAATCACATCGATTTAAGTATTATCGGTGTAGCAACAGCTGTAATTATTCTTTCTTTTGTTCCCAAAATTGATTTAATGGCTGAAAATTTAAGCAAATTTTTTATGATTATTTCTATAATTGCTCTTATAGCGATGGCTCTAATCGTAAGTTATGATGTAATTGCAAGGAAATTGTGGCATGGCGGAAGCATTGCTATGCAGGAGCTTGAATGGCATCTGTTTGATATAACATTTCTTTTTTCCATAGCTTATACTTTAGCTAGAGATAAGCACGTAAGGGTAGATATATTTTATGACAAGTTTCCGATAAAAATTAAGGCGGTAATTCAAATAATTACAATTATTTTTTTTGTAATCCCCCTATCTACTTTAATAGTGATTGAAGCTATTCCTTTTGTTCAAATGAGTTATTCTATGCATGAACAATCAGGTGACCCGGGCGGGCTTTGCTGCAGATGGATTATTAAATCGGCGATAATATGGGCTTTTTTAGTGGTAATAATACAATGTGTAGCCGAACTTAGAAAAGCATATTATAAATTAAAAGGTGTAAAATGACAGGTATAATTCTTTTTGCAGCGGCATTTGTTTTATTAATGCTCGGTATTCCAGTTGCTTTTGCTTTTGGCGCAAGTGCGATTTTTGTTGCATTTATCGATCCAAACATAGGACTTGACGTTTTTGGACTTTTGCCTTATAGAATATACGGTGTTATGCAGAATTTTACACTTATGGCCGTTCCTTTGTTTATTTTTATGGGATTTATTTTGGAAAAAAGCAAAATTGCCGAAAATATGCTTGAATCAATTGGAAAATTATTTGGACCCGTAAGGGGAGGGCTTGCAATAGCAATTGTCGTGGTCGGTGCAATTTTAGCCGCATCTACGGGAATTGTAGGTGCAAGCGTCGTGATGATGACGGTTATATCACTTCCTTTAATGATTAGACACGGATATTCTCCACGTCTTGCAAGCGGTGTAATTGCGGCAAGCGGTACTCTTGGTCAGATTATTCCTCCAAGCATTGTTTTAATTATTTTAGGGGCGGTTATGCAGATAAGTGTGGGTGATTTATTTAAAGCGGCCGTAATTCCGGGATTAATTATAGTCGGACTTTATATTATATATGTTTTAATTCTGGCTTTTATAAAACCTGAAATTGCTCCGGCCATTGAGACAGACGAAAAATATTCAAAAGTAATAATTAATGCTCTAAAATCATTAATCGCCCCTTCTATTTTGATTATTTTAGTATTGGGAAGCATATTTGCAGGTTTTGCAACACCTACGGAATCAGCGGCAATAGGTGCTCTTGGTTCAATTATTTTGGCAATTGTATATAAAACATTTAATTGGCAACTTTTGAGATATTCAAGCGTTGAAACAGTAAAAACCACCGCTATGGTATTTATGATATTAATCGGCGCAAGGGCATTTTCATTGGTATTTAACGAAAGCGGGGCAGGGGATTTAATTACACAGTTTTTTACCCAGGACATTTCAAATCCGGATATATTTGTCGCAATTACAATGCTGGTTATTTTTATTTTAGGATTTTTTGTAGATTTTGTTGAAATTACATTTATTGTTATTCCTATCTTAATTCCTATTGTTCAACAGTTTGGAATAGACCCTCTTTGGTTTGCACTGCTTATAGCTGTCAACTTACAGACATCCTTTTTAACACCGCCTTTCGGATTCAGCCTGTTTTATTTGAAAGGGGCAGCCGGGGATAAAATTCAGACAAAGGATTTATATATAGGTGTAATTCCTTTTATTATTTTTCAGGTTATTGCCCTTTTGATACTGATTTTTTATCCGCATTTGGTACATATAATGGTTAAGTAATGGTATATACAGGAACAAGCGGTTATTTTTACCGTAACTGGCAGGGGGATTTTTATCCCCCTGAGCTTCCAACTTCTAAATGGTTTGATTATTATAAACAGTTTTTTAATTCACTTGAACTTAATTCAACTTTTTACAGGTTTCCTAAAACTACAACAATAAAAAACTGGAAATATAAAATAAAAAATGATTTTAAAATTTCGATTAAAGCAAATAAAACAATAACCCATACATCAAGATTAAAAAATACGGATAAATTAAAAGGGTTTTTAGATGTTGTTTCTGTTTTGGAAAATAAATTAGGGGTGATTCTCTTTCAGCTTCCTCCGAGCTTAAAATATAAAAAAGAACTTTTGTTAAATTTTGTAAATGCTTTGGATAAAAATTTAAAATATGCAATAGAATGCAGAAATAAAACCTGGTATAACGATGAAGTATATGAAATTATGAAGAACGCTAATATTTGTTTGGTTTGGCACGATTTTAATCAGGATTTTATTTTTGAGTATACTGCTGATTTTAATTATGTAAGATTTCACGGATTTAGCGGAAAATATGTAGGCTCTTATCCTGATGATATTTTAAAAAGTATTAAATTAAAACTTTTAGATGAATCTTTTGTTTATTTTAATAACACTGATGATAACAGTGCATTTAAAGATGCACAGAGGTTTATTAAGCTGTAAAATAATTTTTAAGAGAATATACATTATGTTAACTAAATAATAAATTAAATTTTTATTTCTATAAAAGTACATAAAAATTATAAATATTTAATTATTCTAAATTTTTTATTATTTTTGTAAAAGATACAAAACAAATATACAAAACTATGCTAATATTATTACAAAGATATTGAAAATTAGGAAAACTATATGTCTAAATTTGAAAATTTTAAAGAAAAAATCAAATCGGATATAGCAAAAAACCGTGAAAGAATTAAAGAATTAGGCCCTGGCATTATTACAGGAGGCGCAGGTGATGATCCTGCGGGTATTGTAACTTATACGATGGTGGGAGCTACTACCGGATTTTCTCAGCTGTGGCTACTTTTATTATCAACTCCTATGATGATTGGTGTTCAAAATACAATTGTAAGAATTGCTCTTGTAACGGGTAAAAGTTTACCTGAACTTACAAATGCGTTTTATAATAAAAAAGTTACAATATTTATGATTTTGATATTATCTGTTGCTAATATTTTAACAATAGGGGCAGATTTAGACGCATTAGCTGCTATTTTAGGCATTATTACAGGTAAAAATCAACTTTATTTTCTTATTCCAATAACGGCATTTATTGGATATCTTGTAATTTATCATTCGTATAAAACTATTAAAAAAGTTCTTATTGGTTTTACTTTAATATTATCGGTATATATTATAAATGCTATTATTGCCCATCCAAACATTAAAGAAGTTCTTTTAAATACTTTTATTCCTCATATTGAAATGAAAACAGCTTGGATTATAGCGGCACTTGGGCTTTTAGGAACTACAATTTCCCCTTATTTATTATTTTGGCAAGCTGCAGAAGAAAAAGAAGAACATAAAACAGTCGTTCAAGCAAAAACTGCTACAATAGATACAATTATTGGGATGATATATTCTAATCTTTTATCGTATGCAATGATAATTAGTGGAGCGGTAATGCTTTTTGGTCATAACAATATAGATACAATTCAAAGTATAGCTGAAGCTTTAAAACCGGTAGCCGGGAAATATGCTTTTGCCCTATTTTCTATTGGCGTAATTGTCTCAGGACTTCTTGCCATTCCGGTTTTAGCAGGTTCTACTGCTTATGCTGTAGCAGATGCTTTCGGATGGCGTGAAGGAATGGATTATAAAGTAAGTGACGCAAAAGGATTTTATATTGTGTTTTTAGGTGCTATGCTTTTTGGAGATATTATTGTTATTTCACCTTTATCAGTAGTTGACGCCCTTTATTATTCACAGGTTTTAGACGGTGTTTTATTGCCGATTTTACTTATAATAATTTTAATGCTTTCTAATAATAAAGAAATAATGGGAGAATATAAAAATACGTTTTTTAATAATGCTTTTACCCTGTTTACTTTAGTAGTAACAATAATTTTAAGTCTAATTATGTTTTATAATTTAATTTAGTTCTGATTTGATATAATTTTGCTTAAAAAAGGAAATAAATGAACGAAAAAGAAATCTTTAATAGAGCTAACAATAAATGTGAATTATGTGAAAGTGATAATAACCTTTCTATATACGAAGTCTTTAAAAGTGATAATAATGACGGATATGTTGTACTTTGCGAAACCTGTAGAAATCAAATAGAATCAGAAAATTATGATGAAAGTCACTTCAATTGTTTAAATAATGCAATGTGGAGTGAAGTTCCAGCTGTAAAAATTTTGAGTTACAAAATTTTAAATATACTTGGAAGAAACGATTTAACAGATATGATGTATCTAACAGATGAAGAAATGGCAATTGCTAATAAAAAAGAAGAAAAAATTTTAGATGCAAATGGAAATGAATTAAAAAATGGAGATAATGTAACAGTTATAAAAGATTTGGATGTAAAAGGCGCTGGAAAAACTATAAAAAGAGGAACAGTTATAAAAAATATAAGAATGTGTGATGTACCTGGGCATGTATCTTGCAGAGTTGATGGAATCGGACAGGTATATTTAAAAGCGGAGTTTTTGAGCCCATCAAATTAACTGTGTAAATAAAAACCAAAGACTAAAACTTTAAAGATATTTTACTAAAATATCTTGGAAATATATCACAAGTTGAGGATAAATTTCCGACCAGTTTCTAATCCTACTGTTTTTCCATTTTTGCATAACCTCCTGTGTTGAAGTAAAAAGGACTTTAAAAGCTGCTTCTTTTGAAGGGAATGAGCCTTTAGATTTTGTTTTGCTTTTTATGATAGAATTTAAAGATTCAATTGGATTTGTTGTATAAATAAGCTTTCTAAGTTCTTTTGGATACTTAAAAAAAGTAGCAAGCTCATCCCAGTTTCTTTTCCATAAATCATAAATATGAGGGTATCTTTTGCCCCATTTTTCATTGAAATATTCAAGATTTTGAATGGCTAAATCCTCAGTATCAGCTTGATATACTGATTTTAAATCCTTTGCAATTTCTTTTCTGTCTTTGTAAGAGACAAATTTTAAAGAGTTTCTTATCTGATGAACTACA